>JALQCR010000051.1 GCA_023336205.1 Pseudanabaena sp. Salubria-1 | reverse complement strand
CCCCCCCCCCCCCCAACTCTTCTTTGGGGTTTAATTTTTGTCCTAACTTCTCTGACTATGGCTATAAAAGCTTACTAAGAAAGCTTTTAACAAAATAAAGTAGTATGGATATATTATGGCGCGATCGCAATTTCAAAACCTCAAAAACTATCTCCGTCCTTACTGGAGTGACCTAGCCGTTGGGACAATTGCCCTACTAGCGGCAAACTGTCTTGGTACATATATCCCTTGGCTGATTAGATCCGCAGTTGACGATCTTAACAAGATTTCATCTGGCGATCTTCATACATTAATGCAATATGTGTGGATGATTATCGGCTTGTCGTCGCTGATGTGGATCATCCGTATGACCTCTCGCGTCTGGATTTTTGGAATCGGTCGCAAAATTGAATACAGCCTTAAGCAACAAATTTTTGAACATTTACTCAAATTGCCGCCAAGCTATTTTGCCAACAATTCCGCAGGCGAAACGATTAGCATCGTTACTAGCGATGTGGAGAATATCCGTCGCTTAATGGGATTTGCGCTGCTCAGCATTATCAACTCAGTATTTGTGTATAGCCTGACACTCCCCGCGATGCTAGCGATCGATCCGATGCTAACTTTGCTATCGGTTTCTGTATATCCGATCATGTTGTTGATAGTGCAAAGATTTAGCGGTCAATTGCGAGACGAACAGTTAGAAGTTCAAGAAGAACTATCTAATGTCAGTTCGCTCTTGCAAGAAGACCTCAATGGCATGGCACTGATAAAAACCTATGCTCAGGAGGATAATGAGAGGGAAGCTTTTGGTAAATTAAACGATCGCTTACTCGATGCCAATCTTAGAATGGCGCGTAGCCGTAATATTCTATTTCCACTATTGGGCGGAATTGCTAGTATTAGCTTCCTAGTATTAATTTGGTTTGGCGGCGAAAAGTTAGCTAATCCAGCGAATACGACCTTTAAAATTGGTGATTTGCTGACACTGATTATTTATGTAGAACGATTAATTTTCCCCACTGCGATTTTGGGATTTGTGATGGTCACTTATCAACGGGGACTAGTCAGTATTGGACGGATTCAGGGCATTCTCGATATGCCCCCAGCAATTGTTGATAGAGACAATGCGATCGCACTCACCAAAGATCAAGTTACAGGCAAAATTGAAGCACGCGATCTCACTTTCTCCTATGTAGGCTCTAGTCAACCTGCTCTTAATCACGTTAGTTTCACAATTTATCCATCTGAAACAGTCGCTATTTTAGGAACTGTTGGTTCTGGTAAATCTACTTTTGCGAGCGCCTTAATGCGTTTAGTGGAAGTTCCATCAGATCAAATTTTTATTGATGGTGTAGATATCACCAAAATGCGGATCGCAGACTTGCGCGAGATTATCTCATTCGTACCGCAGGATAGTTTCTTGTTTAGTGCAACGATGCGTGACAACATTCGTTACGGCAAGCCCCAAGCCTACGATCATGAAGTGGAAAACTTTGCCAATCAAGCTCGCATCGAGCAAGAGATTCTCAAGTTCCCGCAGCAATATGACACACTAGTCGGTGAGCGAGGAATTACTCTGTCAGGTGGCCAAAGACAGCGTACAGCACTTGCAAGAGCCTTATTAGTTGACACTCCAATTTTGGTGTTAGATGACGCGCTCTCCAGTGTAGACAATCAAACTGCTACAGGAATTTTGGGGAATCTTCCTCGTAATAAAACGGTTATATTTATTACCCACAATCTATCTGCTGCATCAACTTGCGATCGGATTATCCTTATGGATGCTGGTAAAATCGTCCAAGCTGGCACTCATGCTGAGCTACTTGCTGAGTCTCAGCTTTATCAAAAGCTCTGGAATCAGCACAAACTTGAAGCTGCTATCAGGTAACATAGCAACTTCAAGTTTGTATTGCTACACTTTAGATTAGAGTGCCAAAAACTTGATAGCATGATTTACCAAGAGATTTAGCTTGATACATAGCTATATCAGCGTCAGCGAGGATATCTTTTGGACTTTGATAGGAATCAATACTAAAAGCCATGCCCATACTCATGGAAATGTTGATCTTTTTGCCATCAAGACAACAAGTTGGAGCCATGGCTGCTTGAATTCTTTCAATCGTAATGATTGCATCTTGCTTTTCCTTAAGATTATCTAGCAAAACCACAAACTCGTCGCCTCCGAGCCTAGCAGCAGTATCACCCGTGCGAATTGATGCACTTAAGCGTTTTGCCACCTCGATCAGTAGGCGATCGCCATTCAAATGACCTAGATTATCGTTAATAGCCTTGAATCCATCCAAATCCACCAAAATAACTGCAAATAGATAACCATGTCTTTGGTAAAGAGAAAGCGCATGATTAATGCGATCGGTAAGTAAAATGCGATTGGCTAAACCAGTAAGATGGTCATGAAAAGCTTCATAGGAAAGCTTAGAGTTCATTTGTTGCAGATGCTGCCTTGATTCAATTTGATTTTGAACAATACTTAATAATCCAATAGACATGATTAAGGTGATAGGCATAGCTACTGGCAACCAATAGCCAAGTATGAAGAATCCAAAAGTACAGATTCCCCAACCACCAGAAAGGACTACCACTATTACTATTTGTTGAAAAATTTTACTTTGCCCAAGTATCCAAGCTAACGCCATCCCAACTAATAGCAGTAATCCCCAAGTCCAATGTATTTCAGGAACTCGTAACTGATTTTGCTGTAATAGATTTTGGAGAATGTTGGCATGTAAATGGACATTGTGAGCTGAATCATTTCCATCAAAAGGCGTAACCAATGCATCATTCCCTGTAGCAGTTACGCCTACAAGAACAATCTTATTTTGGAAAATATCTAGAGGGATACGCTCTTCAATCACATCAACAAAAGAATATTGGCGCATTTGTGAGGAGCGATATGTCCAATTTATGCCGAATTCTAAATCTGGGTTTGGCATTGCTACATTTCCCCAAACTAGGTTATAGGCTTGTATAGTCGCCATGGCTAGCGAGGGGACATCATCTTTGTATAACTCTGTCGAGCGGACGATCCCGTCACTGCTTTTCGGTTCAAGGATATGTCCTATCCCGATCGCTTCTTCTGCTAGTCGTGGAACTGGCAGTAATTTTTTGCCCTGAGCGTCCCAAGCTTGAGATAAAACAACATGTCTATTGTCAGACATTACTTTGGCTAGCAATACATCAGCAGAACTAGGCTCTGACCAAATTAAGTTAATGGCAACCGTACTCGCATTAGCTTTTGTGAGTTTGTGGAGTAATGGTACATAGCGATCGCGTGTCCATGGAAAGCGTCCTAATTTCTCGATACTGGCATCATCGATCGCAATAATTACTAGACGTTCATCCCAATTGCGATCAAATCGCCAGTTGGTAAATCGATTATAGACAAAGTATTCAAGGGGTTGAAACGCGCCCAAGTTGAATAAAATGGCGGAAATTACCGTTGAGACTGTCCAAGGAATAGATTTTTTTATTATTCGTTTAGAAAATAACCAGTTCATAGATACGTTGTTTGCCCAAAGGGTTGGAGACGATGACTTTAATCTCAGCTCTATATATTGAATTGGTTGTTAATACAGCCCTAAATTGACCATTTCGATCAACACTTTGCTCAACTCCATCAATTGATACTGTGTTTGCAAAATCTACATTTCCAATTAGGATCACTTTGCGATCGCCTTCTTCAAATTGCTTGAGAACTTGATACTCCAGATCATTATTGTCCTGAATAGGAACTGGCTGAGAAGGTGGTTCTCCTAATATAGTCTGATTTTGAAATCCTTTATCCACTAAAACCTCTGAGTTTTGGGCTTCAGTCATAACTGCACCATCAAAGGTAGAAAGGATCGTGCGACCATCATCTTTCACATTTAATACATATTCTGTGCCTCTAACTCCCGTAACGACAGCAGGAGTATGAATATTAAATCGTGAACTAGGATTAGAGAATCGTCTAATTTGCAAGCGTACTTGTCCTTTGGGTACTTTCAAGATCGTAATTCTTCCATCATCGCTAGTAATTTGCAGCTTATCGATGCGAACTACTGTTTTCTCGCTTACATTGACAAAGCCTATGCCTGTATCAACACTTAATACTGCTGAGGATTTTCCATCTGTGGAGATTTCATCACCAATTGTTGAAAGGCGATCTCCTTTACGCGCAGGACGATTAGTATTTTGGTTACGAAAAAAAACTTTGCCTCTAACTTGTTCTACTTGCAAATATCGGCTTGTTTTTACTTGTAGTTGAGATTGGGCATCACTAAGGTCAACATTCCCCGATAGCACCAAAATGAAAGCTGCACTACCATAGTTAAGAATGCCAAAAAACTTTTTATTCCATAAGTTTTGGCAAGAGATATTGTTGATCATTTGTAAATGCAAAGAATTAAATGTAGCGATGAAGTGTAAAACTGAGAATCCTAGATCAAATATACCAACTACTGGATAAGTTTGTGGCATTTTAATCAACATATAGCAATCCCAAAGATCGTTACTCCCTTCCCAGTGAATAATTAGGTGTGCGCAGCTTTTCGGCGCACACCTAATTATTTAGTTTCCAGTAAGGATTAGGCTCTCATACCCACTTAAAAATCCGCAACTCATTTAGGTTTTTACAGTAATTCCAAATAATTTATAACAATTTAATTCCTAAAATTTCTTAAAAACAAGCCTTTATACCAATTCATGAAAGTATGTCAACACTTTTACGAATCAAAAACTAAATTCGGTAAGGGTTTTTAAATCAAGAAATGGCGTAGCCATTTCTTGATTTGGTATTTTAGTCTAGATACTCTCTCGCATCTCATTTACAACGCTCTGCGCTCAAATCCAAACTAAGATAAATTGGGTCTTCTGGGTTTAAGGGGATAAGTAAATCTAATGAGAAAGACAAGCTAATAATCTAGAACGAAAATTTAAAAAATTTAAAAAACCATAAGCCTGTCGTTTAATTAATTTAATACGATTATTAAGTCCCTCCATCACACCACTAGATGTACGATTTAAAAAGTAGTTACAAATATTATCAAGATGATTACGAATGGTTTCCAAAACTGCGCCATAAACAGCTTTAGCTTTTTGAAGCCATTCTTTTAATTGTTTCTGACCCTCTTCAGGAGTTTTACAAGTCTCAAAAATACTTCTAAAGTCTTCTTTGAGATTATAAGCTAGTCGCAAGCGTTTAGAACATTTCAAGACATTTTCTAACTTCACTTTTTCTTCTTCTGTTAAGTCTACCTTGTTCTTTAGTAGAATAAATCGACTACCTTTAATCTTGATTTTAGCTTTTTGACGCAGTTGATTTAACTCTTTGATTAGTGGCTGCATAACATGAAATCTGTCGATGACAATTTTCGCATTTGGAAATACTTCTTTGACAACTTTGGGAAAGCCTCCCCACATATCAATGCTAACCTCCTCTACTTTTTCCCTTATCTCAATCGGTTGCTGCTTCAGGACTTCAATGATGTCATCTTGTTTATGACTATCAATTACTTCTAGTAATGCTCCTGCGTCAATACTTGATACGACTGTCACAAAGTCTTTATGTCCTTTGCGTTTACTCACTTCATCAATACTCACTCGTTTTACTTCTTTCCAATCATCTTTTTTTTTAGAGAAAATTGGTGATTGAAAATCCCTTGTATTTGATCCCAACTCAAATATTCATCTCGACTTACTTGCTCCACACTCGCACTTTGTACTCGTTGATAAACATACTCCTCATACCTTTGTGTGTATCGTCTTTCCCAGTCTACAAAGGGTAACTTTTCCGTAAAATGTCTTTGACAATGTTGACAATAAAATTGGCGGCGCGGCGTATTTAAATAAACTATTTTCCCAAATACTGACAAATCTCGAATCAATATCGGTCGATTTTGTTTTAATTTTCCACCATGCGTATTACAATGCGGACAAGTAATTTCATCCTGTAAAAATCTCAACTTTAGGGTGATTTTATTTTCTTCTTCCGTAAAACTTTCAACGGTTGTGTTGGGTAAATTTAGCAACCTATCTAGATACAAGTCCATACCTGTCACCACTTATCTTTGTGCTTCATTATACATTAATCCCCTCAAACCCAGAAGAGCCGATAAATTTTGAAAGCGTTGTGAAGCAACGCTTTCAAAATTTATCTTATGGCTCGTTTTCGGCAATTGCTGTAGGGTCGCTATATGGATTCCAAAATTAGTCTTTATACCAATTCACGAAAGTGTGGCAACACTTTCGTGAATTAAACCCCAAACCCTGTAAGGGCTTTAAAAACACAAAATGGCGTAGCCATTTTGTGTTTTGGTATTACTTGCGTATAAGGTTCCGCCAATTCAAGGATGAAATGCAACACCTAGAGATCTTTGCGTAAAGGGACTCATAAGGATATTCTGATATTAATCACAATAATTAGGATACCCTCATGAGCTTTGTCCATCTTACCACCACAGAAAGAAGTGAACTGTATAAACTAAGAGTAATTGAGCAATTATCTGTATCAGAGATAGGTCGTCGCTTGAAGCGAAACAAAAGTACGATTTCAAGAGAGTTATCGCGCAATACAGACGAGCGACAGATTGGCTATTTGCCAGATACTGCGGTTGCCCTGATGAAAGCAAGACGGAAACAAGCAAAGGTAAGATTTCAGAGCATCAGTGCTGAGACGATCGCCGAAGTCAAACAACGGTTAGAGCAACACCACAGCCCAGAGCAACTAGCAGGGAGAATGGAAAGGGAGGGGCTAGGTAAAATCAGCTATGAGACGATTTATCTGATGATCTATGCAAACCATCAAGAGATGGGAATATATCAACAATATCTGAGGCAGAAGCAAAAGCAACGAAGGCGCAAAGGTCGCCATCAGAAGCGAGGTGGCATTCCCAATAGGGTAGGGATAGAGAATCGACCGAAGATTGCAGATTTAAAAACAGAGATTGGACATTGGGAAAGTGATACGGTAATCGGGTGCAACCACACAGGTATCGTAGTTACGCATGTTGATAAAGCATCGAAGTATTTACTTGCTGGACTAGCTAAGAACAAGACGATGGATGAGATAAACAGAGTGACATTCAATCTATTTGAGCCTATAGAATCAACATCTCGAAAGACAATGACCTTTGATAATGGAAGAGAATTCTGTGGGCATGAGAAGCTATCTGAAAGATTGAAACTAGAGACCTTCTTTGCGAATCCATATCATTCATGGGAACGTGGATTGAATGAACACACCAATGGATTAATTAGAGAGTTCTATCCCAAAAGTACAAACTTTAAAATCGTGAAAGAAGAGGACTTTCAGAAGGCAGTGAATTTGATCAATCACAGACCCAGAAAATCACTTGACTATCGTACTCCTTACGAAGTATTCTTTGCTTCATCAGAACCCGTTGCATTTCATCCTTGAATTGGCGTTCTATGATGATTCTGATTTGTGGTAAGCACAGCCTACAAGATGATAATCATGTCGTTTGAAAAATTGCTTCGATCGCTGCAACATCAAGAGGACGGAATAGAAAGAACCCCTGACCATCACCTTCTTCGCTAAGTAAATCTTGCAAATAATTTAACTGGGCTAAGTTTTCAATCCCTTCTGCGACAATGTGCGCCTTGACACTATGCGCCAAGGATATAATCGCCTGAAGAATTTCCATTCCATTTGAATTTTTATGGATATTGTTGACAAAGGAACGATCAATTTTTAAACCATCGAAAGGAAACTCATGTAAATAGGCAAGCGATGAATAGCCTGTACCGAAATCATCAATATAAATCTTAATCCCTACTTGCCGCATCTGACTGAGGATGCTTACTGCAAAATCAGGATTTTCCATGATCGAGCTTTCCGTCAATTCGATTTTGAGATACTCAGATGATAGGTTTGTCTCTTGGAGAATACTAAGGCATTTTACTAGCACATCATCCTGTGCCAATTGTTTGGGAGATAGATTGACACTAATTGTAATATCTTTAGCTCTAGGGAAGCGTTGTTGCCATGATTTTACCTGTAAGCAAGCATTCCGCATAATCCAATCACCAATAGGAATGATTAGTCCTGTCTCTTCGGCTAAAGGTATAAATTGGATCGGTGATATTAATCCGCGTTCAGGATGTTTCCATCTAATTAATGCTTCTAAACCAACTATCTCCATATCACTAAGAGATAGAATTGGTTGATAGTAGATCAGAAATTCTTGTTCATCTTGATTACTAGAATCTTGACAGAGAGAGACAGCTTTACGGAGATCCTTTTCGAGCTTTAAGCGTTTGAGCACACGTTCTCGCATAGAAATATCGAAAACCTTATTGCATGAGTTACCCAGCTTTTTCGCATAAAACATGGCTGTATCAGCATCTCTGAGGAGAATCTCAGCAGAAATCATCTCAGGAGAATCAGGCTCGTCAATGCTATTAATCTGATGAAACTTGATGCCAATATTAGCTTCAATCTTAATCTCATGGTCATTGATCGTAAAAGGATTTTGCAACTTGATTTGAATGTGATCGGCTATAGCGATCGCCTCTTGTTGATCGCCAAGGTTTTCTAATAGGATGACAAACTCAGCACCGCCAAAACGAGCAATTGATGCGTTAGGAGGGATAGAACTGCTCAAACATTCGCTGACTGCAATTAGTAGCAGATTGCCAACTGGATGACCAAAGGTATCGTTAATAGTTTTAAATCGATCTAAATTAATCCAAAAAATAGCTAGAAGATTTTGGCGATCGCCGATTTGAAGAGTTGCATTGTGGGGATGAAGCAGGCTTTGCAAACTAGTTTCGATCAGGGCGCGATTATACAATCCTGTTAAATGATCATGGGTAGATTCGTATTGAAGTTGAGAATCAGCAATCTTTAGCGATCGCTGCATTTGCCAACGCTCCTGCAAAGCGATCGCAAAACCTGTTAACAGAAACATCAAAATGGGAGTAGCTATCTCAATTAAGTAGTTAGCTTTAAAAGCTATAAAAGCGACGACTAGCCATAGCCCAGATAGAACAAAACCACTTATACTTCCAGTCCATAAATTTTGTCTAGGTAAGATTAAGCCAATAAACAGACTCCCTAATAGAGCAATGCTCCAAATATCGATGGATTTAGCAACTGTAAAAGAATTTTTTTGCAGAAGATTTTGCAAAACCATTGCATGTAAATGGACTCCACTCGCTGGAGGATTTCGATCAAGAGGAGTTACTAAATCATCTATTCCTGAAGCTGTTACTCCAACTAAGACAATTTTGTTTCGGAAGGTTGAAGCAGGAATTTTGCCATCAATGACATCACTAAATGAGACTTGCGGTATATCCTTAACTCTTTTTGTCCAATTAATAGTTAATGTTTGATCTAGATCTGGTAATAAAGTATTGGAAGCGGTTATCAAGTCATAGGCTTGCAATATAGACACAGCAAAAGTCGGGATATTTCTGATTTGCAAATCAACTTGACGCACAACTCCATCAACATCTTCACGCTTAAGAATATGTCCAACTGCCACACCAACGTTATTGATAGGTGCGATCGGTAGTAGTGGTTGTCCAGACTTATCCCAAGCCATAGCCAGAACGACTTTCTGATATCTAGAAATTGCGGCGGCTAATTGCTGATCAGCTGAGGTCGATTCAGACCATAAGATATCAAAGCCCACAATACTGGCTTCAGTTAGCTCAAGTTTTTGGATAAGCTGCACATATAGATTACGAGTCCATGGAAATCTGCCAATTTTACTAAGGCTCTTATCATCAATGGCAATAATTATGACGCGCTCATCCCAAGGTCTATCGCCTCGCCAGCTAGTAAAACTGTTGTATGCGCAAAATTCAATTGTTTGCAAAAACCCTAGGTAAACCATGGGAATTATGACAATTATGGCAAATATCGTGGGTAATGCTCGACAGACCAAACTAACTAAACGAGATCGCCAGCGTTTAGTTTGGTAATTTGTTAATAATTTAGGAAATAACCGAGAAATAAACTCAGAGAATGGGGATCTCATAGACTTGTATCTTTCCCGTAGGAGTTTCCACTGTTACTTTAACTTTTAGGCTTGAAGTTGCAGGAAATTTTAGGGAAAACTCTCCATTGCCATCTAAAGATTGTTCCAATTTATCTACCTTAACGGTGTTAGAAGGACTAGTGTAACCCGACACAACTATAGAACGGCTTAAACCTGATACTTGTCTATCAATTATATATCTCAAACTTGCGTCATCGGTAAAAGGAATAGGTATCGAAGGCGGTTCACCAACAACTGTGATGTTTTGAAATCCAGCATCAACTATTTCAGTATGATTTTGAGCAGTCGTCGCCACACTCCCCTCAATTGTGGTAATCAACATATTCCCATTTGGCTTGACGAGTGCAATATATTGTGTGCCCCGAACCCCACTAATACCAGCAGGAGTTTGGATATTAATCTGAGATCCTCGATGGGTAAATTTACGAATCTGTAGTCTTACCTTTCCTCGTGGGACAAATAAATTGGTAATTCGCCCATTGTCTGAGGCTATCCGAAAAGAACGAATTTGGATAGTTGTGTTTTCGGCAATATAGATCGAGCCTACGGCTGTGTCTACGGTCAAAATTGCCGAGCCGTTTGCTCCCGTTGAAATTTCATCACTAGTAGTTTGTAAAAGATCGCCCACTTTTGCTGGGCGATTGTCATAATTATAAAAATTACGATATGTGACATTTCCTATTATTTCTTCAACTTTTAACCATTGATCAGTCCGAATCTGAATATCTTTTTGAGCCTCAACTTTTTGATGTTCTTGAGATAATAAAGAAATCCCAGATACATCGATAAGCAACATTAGAAAAGCAAAAACAATTATGTTTGGATTTATATGTTTTTTAGAAAAAAGTTGAGAAATAAATTCAGAGAATCGGAATCTCATAGACTTGTACTTTCCCCAAAGAAGTTTCCACTGTTATATTCACTTTTAGATTTGAAGTAGCAGGCAATTGTAGGGAAAACCTTCCGCTGCGATCTAAAGACTGTTCCAACCCGTCTACCTTAACAGTATTAAAAGGATCAGTGTAACCAGATAAAACAATAGAACGTCCTGAACCTGCTGTTTTTTTATTAATTACATAGTTCAAACTTGCATCGTTGCGAATTGGTACTGCATCTGATGGCGGTTCACCAACAACCGTCAAATTCTGAAATCCCCCATTGACCAGTTTTGTCTGGTTCTGAGCGGTCGTTGCCACAATCCCCGTAATCGTTGTCAGCACCATATTGCCGTTTGGTTTGGCGTTCACAATATACTTAGTACCCCGTACCCCACTTATGCCCGCAGGAGTCTGAATATTGAGTTGAGATCCACGATTCGTAAATTTACGAATCTGTAGTCTTGCCTTACCACGAGGTACAAACAAATTAGTGATCCGTCCATTATCTGAGGCAACCCGAAAAGAACGGATTTGGATAGTTGTATTTTCTGTCACATAGATTGAACCAATGCCCGTATCTACACTCAAAACAGCCGAGCTATTTGCGCCTGTAGAAATTTCGTCACTGGCCGCTTGTAAGCGATCGCCAACTCTTGCTGGTCGATTCGCGTAATTGTATAAATTTCGATAGGTGACATTCCCCGACATTTGTTCAACTTTTAACCATTGGTCAGTCCGAACCTGAATAGCTCTTTGAGCTTCAATTTTTTGCTGCTCTTGAGGTAGTAAGATTGTTGCTGAGACATTAATTAGAAGTCCCAAACAAGCAATAAAAATTAGATTTAGTTCCTTTCGTTTTTGCAGCATTTTGTATGCATTTTGCTATTTACTAAAAATTTGTGCTGTAGCATTTTCTAGTCTACCAAAGTACAGGTTTGTATTTTTGCCTTTGGCAAAAACACAAACCTTGGGCTTCACTCACTTAATAAGCGCTGATTCTATCAAGTGTGAAAAATCGTGAAGTTAGTCCTTGCTTTCTTGCAGCAATTTTCAATCAAACGAACCAAAATAAATTTTTTAAAAGTGCCACAAAGCAACACTTTAAAAAAAATTATTGGTTCTAGTTTGAACGCAAAGCGCTGAAATATGCTGACGATTCTCGTTTACAGGTGAGTGCTTTCATCGCGTATTTATAGTACTGGACTTTAGACTAAAAAGAAGAAAAGAAAGGCAGGAAGTGAATGTCACAAACTGCCAAAAGAGCAATGATCAATAAACCAAATTGACATTGACTACTATGATTTTCCAAAAATTACAAGAATTTCGCAAGTCGATATATGAATACCTAGGAACAGGAAAAGATGCAGTATTTGAATTAATGGATGCCGTCCTGACAAGTCCGAGCATTAGCTCGTATGTGAGTCTGTCAATGAATCCATTATTTCGGCGAAAATGGTCAAGTATTTATGAGGGACTGCGCGATAGCCGACCAGCAAGAGGAAAGTTGATGAAACTAATGGTGCAAGAGATCCCAACCGAAGAGCAACCTTGTCTGGCTGGAGATAATAGCGTGTGGTTGCGACCAGATGCGGAAACGCTGAAGGAAAGAGGATTCCATCATGGCAAAGACGAAAGTATCGGCGTAGGACAAAGCTACAGCACGTTGGCGTGGATTCCCGAAGCAAGTGGGAGTTGGGCGCTACCGATAAAACATGAGCGGATCACCAGTTTCGAGACTCCTGTGAGTAAAGCTGCCTTCCAACTCAAACAAGTCACAAAGCAGTTAAGCGTACGCCCCCTAGCTGTCTATGACCGAGGATATGGGAATGCAAGTTTTGTGAAAGCAACAGCGAATATTGAGGCGGATTTATTACTACGTTTGGCATCTAATCGCTGTGTTTGGGGAGTTCCGTCTGCCTATAGCGGTCGTGGTGCACCTTGTAAACATGGGCATAAATTCAAACTGAATGCCCCAGAAACTTGGGCTGTTGCCGACACCACTATAGAAATTACAGACCCAAAAATAGGTCGGGTACGGGTAACTTATTGGCGTGACTTTCATTTCCGTACTTCTCCAGAAAGACCGATGCAGATTTTTAGAATTGAGGTGATTGAACCCTTGGGGCGCAACCGTAAGTTTCAGCCCATGTGGTTGGCTTGGTTGGGTAAAACTATGCCTGCTTTGGAAACTCTTTGGTTAAAATACTTGCGTCGCTTTGCCATAGAGCATTGGTATCGTTTTGCCAAGCAACGGTTACATTGGACTCTGCCCCAGATTACCTCTACTCAGGCGGCTGAGCGTTGGAGTGCTTTGATGCCTTTAATGACTTGGCAACTTTGGTTCGCTCGTCTCGATTGTGTTGATGCTCCTTTACCTTGGCAGTCTCCTCAGGATAATCTTGCTCCTGGTCGTGTCGCTCAATCATTTGCGGTAATTATTGCCGCGATTGGTACTCCTGCAATCCCTCCTAAACTACGCGGTAAATCGCCCGGACGCTCCTTAGGCGATCGCCTTCCTCCTCGTATTCGCTATCCGACTGTTAAAAAACACGCCTCAAAAAGAAAGAAAACTGAAAAGACTCCTGCGCCAACCCATCCAATTGCCATTTAGGTTCTGCTTCTCTTCTCAATTTTGAGCTGGATTTTGCTATTGCAAGCTCCTGCTCAATTTTCTCGTGTCTTTTGGTTCCTCTCTCATACCTGCCCATTAGTCCAAACTAAAGTATAGTAAGTTACCATTTCTTAAGGCTTAGGGATCTCCAAGGAAAAAATGATCCATATAAAACCCAAAAATGTTGTGGCGAGCTACGCCCGCCACAACATTTTTGGGATCAATTATTTTGTGTAAGTCCCTTAGGTATTTCCCAAATATTAATATTTTTATCTTGGCTGCTGCTAATTAGTTTGAGCTGATCAGGAGTAATCACTAAAGAAGTTACCAAATCTGTGTGACCAATCAAATTCCAGATTGAAGATTTAGTTTGCAGATTCCATAAATGGATAGAATTCTGGATATCTTTGCCGCCACTAAAGAGATATTTACCGTCGCTAGTAATCGAGATCGCACCGATCGCATCTTGATGTTCGCTTAATTCAAATAGTTTTTTACCTGAAGCGAGATCCCATACTCTAATTAAGTTGTCACTACTGCCACTAATTACGCGCTTACCATCAGGAGTTACTAATACACAGGTAACTCCTGATGGATGGTCGAGGATTTTTAAGCTTTTGCCAGTCTTAACATCCCAAATACGTACTGTCTTGTCGCGACTGGCGCTGACAACTTGCTTACCATCGGGAGAAATAGCTAATCCCCAAATTCTATCAGTATGATCCGTTAGCGATCGCAGCAGTTTGCCTGTAGAGATTTGCCAAAGATTCACTTTACTGTCATAGCTACCACTAACTAGTAGATCACTAGCAGGTGAGATCGCCAAATTATTGATCAGGTTTGTATGACCACTCAGGGTTTTGACTACTTTCCCAGTCGCTATATCAATGATTTTGATGTTTTTATCTTGACCAGCGGTGATAATTTGGCGATCGGATAAAAAGACTACTGCTCGCACCCATCCGCCTTGATCTTTTATTTCCTTAATGGGAATAAGATTATCTCCTTCTAATTCCCACAGCTTGACGGTTCCGTCATCACTAGCACTAGCAATTATTTTGCCATCGGGACTAAGCGCCACGCTTTGAACCGCATCAGTATGTTTTTGCAAAAATTTTGTCGGAGTCAGACGCTTTTTCTGGAAAACTGGCATTTGAATACTAAAATCATCAAAATTGCCGATCGCCGAAACCTTAATTAATGTACCGATGCTCAGTCCGACCAAAGCGGCAATCATTACCGATATAGTCAATAAAATCGGTGAAGTCGGTTTGCGGGTTGAGCCTTTAATCGATTGTTTAATTGATTTCCGCTTGGCTTTGTTCTTATCGTTTGGCGCAAGCTTATCGATTAGTTCAATTTCCTTGATAACTTTTAAAATCGCTTCACAATTAATTGGGCGATCGCTGGGCTTACGCGCAATCAGCGCATCAATTAAATCGGCAAACTCGTCCGAAATTTCAGGTGCGTGCGATCGCCACTCAAAGACATCGCGATCGGGATTGTAAGTATCAAGGGGATATTTTCCTGTCACCAAATGGATCATCGTGCAGCCGAGCGCATAAAAATCGGACTGTGGGACAGCAAATCCTTTTTCCTGCTCGGGCGCAGTATATCCCACTGAGCTAATGCTCGTAATACCCTGCACACCACCAATCTTGGCAAGATAGGTATGCGTGGCTTCGCGAGCTGTGCCGAAATCAATTAAAACTAGCTGCCCTGACGGGGACAACATAATGTTTGCGGGCTTAATATCGCGATGAAAATATTTGTTGCGATGAACTACGGCGAGAATATCCACCAATTGCTTTAGCCAAGTGATCGCCCGCTTTTGTGCGATCGGTTTGCGATCGCGTTGTTTGATCCACTGTTCGAGGTTGAGCCCTTCAATTTTTTGCATGATAATGCCATGCAGCATTGTCCCGTTTTCGAGATTATGATGCACATAGGTCTCAATTTTGGGTATGCCTGCATGTTCTATCTGTCCTAGGACAAAAGCTTCTTGCTGAAACAGCGACACAGCTTTACTATCTTCATTCAACTCCTGTTTAAGGACTTTTAAGATTTTGGGCTTGCCTGCGCGATCGGCAGCTTCATAGATCATGCCGAAGCCACCAGAATCACTTAATAGTTTAGTGACTGTATAACAACCATCAATCAATAATTCGGAGCCACATCCTTGACAGGTTGGGTATTTGTCATTATCAGGGTGATCTGGATTAGGGCAAGTGGGATTAATGCATAGACTCATGGTGTTTTCAAGCGTACCAGTCTAAACTTACTATATCGCTAGCGCAGTCAATTTATAGCAAACCCATAGAATTAGGGGATGTTTTACATCCCCTAATTCTATGGCTGGGTAAATTTATCTATGATCGAATACATCTCAACACTTTTCATTAACGCGGCAATCTTTGCTTTGTTTAGTCTGGGGCTAAATCTGCAATGGGGATTTGCAGGGTTAGTTAACTTTGGTCATGTGGCGTTTATGACGGTTGGGGCATATACAACGGTGTTGCTCAGTCTCAATGGTGTGCCTTGGTTCCTTGCTTTTCTGATCGCAGCAGCGATCGCAGGGTTGCTCGGCATAATTATCGGCAGCACCGCCTTAAAATTGCGCGAAGACTATCTAGGTATCGTTACTATCGGCGTGTCCGAAATGGTGCGTCTGTTCGTAAACAATGAAGAATGGCTGACCAAAGGGACAAGGGGCGTGCAGGACTTCCCGCTTCCGTTAGTTAATCTCGTCTCACGGCAATATTATTCTTTTGTGTTAGCGGCGCTGTTATTGGTGGTCGTGGCTGTAGTGTACTGGCGTTTAGAGTGGCTCGTGCGATCGCCTTGGGGACGAGTGCTAAAGGCAATTCGTGAAGATGAGGAAGTTGCCAAGGCGCTGGGCAAAAATGTATTTTGGTATAAACTCCAAGCCTTTGCGATCGGTGGTGCGATCGGTGGTTTGGCGGGAGCATTTTACGCTTGGCAATTAACCACAGTTTATCCCGATAATTTTATTCCCCTGATTACGTTCCAAGCATGGACAATTGTTACCATTGGTGGCGCGGGCAATAATCTTGGCGTAATTCTTGGCGCGGTAATTTTTCAGGTTTACAATGCTCTTCCTCGTTTTCTGCCCGAACAAATTCGTGCTGATGGTGGCAGGTTTGAGGCAATTCAGCTAATGCTGATTGGTGTTACTTTAATTTTGCTAATGGTCTGGCGACCACAGGGGATTTTAGGTAATAAAAAAGAATTAACTTTAAACCGATAAAAAAGAAAGGGCGCTGAGCGCCCTTTCTTTTTTATCGGTTTAATATTTGGGAATCGAAGGATCGATTTGATCGCTCCAAGCATTAATACCGCCCTGTACATTGATCCCGTCAATGCCAGCTTGCTTGAGAATGCCCAAAGCCTTCATCGATCGCCCACCCATTTTGCAATGTGCGATTAACTTGTGCCCATTTAGCAAAGCTTTAACTTTCTCGACACCATTGCCATTTTCAATTTCTGGCAAAGGTACTAGAACTGTGTTAGGAATTTTGCCAATTTCCCACTCATTGGGATTACGAACATCAATGATCACATAGTCTTCAGCGCCAGCGTCAATGATTGCTTTAAGTTCGGTAACAGTAATTTCGGCGATCGCCTGTTGTGCTTCCATTTCGTTTGCTTTTTGTTGGGGAATACCGCAGAACATCTGGTAATCGATCAATTCTTCGATTACAGGACGGATTGGATTTGGACGGAGCTTTAGCTCTCGGAAGGTCATCTTGAGGGCATCGTAAAGTAACAAACGTCCGCTCAAAGTATTTCCCTGTCCAAGAATGATTTTGACAGTCTCAGTAGCTTGGATTACACCAATGATTCCAGGCAGAATACCTAAAACGCCGCCTTCGGCGCAGGAGGGGACTAATCCTGGAGGTGGTGGCTCTGGATAAAGATCGCGATAGTTGGGGCCACCTTCATAATTAAAGACAGTTGCCTGTCCTTCAAAGCGGAAAATAGAGCCGTAGACATTAGGCTTATTTAGCAATACACAGGCATCATTGACAAGGTAGCGCGTGGGGAAGTTATCCGTACCATCGACAACGATGTCGTAGGGAGCCATGATCTCCAGAGCATTGGCTGAAGATAAATGGGTGTTATATAGATCAATCTGGCAATAGGGGTTGATTTCTAAGATTCGCGCCTTTGCAGATTCGATCTTCGGTTTGCCGACTGAGCTAGTGCTATGAATGACTTGACGCTGGAGGTTAGATGTGTCCACCACATCGAAGTCCACGATGCCAATGCGTCCGACACCTGCGGCTGCAAGATATAACAGTAAAGGGGAACCCAAGCCACCCGTGCCGATACAGAGTACGCTGGCAGCCTTGAGTCTTTTTTGCCCCTCTACGCCAACCTCAGGCAAGATCAGATGACGGGAGTAGCGCTCGTAGTCATCTTGGGTGAGTTGAATGGAATTTGGGTCTGGGTTGAGCATGATTAAATGAATCGCACTTTGTTTGCTTAGGCAACCGACAGCACTTTGATGGCAAACCCGAATCAATAATTTTTTTAAAAGTGTTGCTAAGCAAAGCTTTCAAAGCATTTATTGTGATTCTGGTGATCGTAAATTGCTGTATAGCGATCGCCTTTGCTAATTTGGCGTGTGTTTGTATATCTATTGTAGTTTCCTAGTTTACGCTTTAATGCAATGTTGTATGTTTGTTGCAGTTGGCTTAACTGCTATAACTTCGATCTAAGATTTACAAAAATTTAGATTATTTAAAGTGTGTCTAAATCTACGCAGTACTATGGAGATTATGGAAACCCCTTACATTTACTATATTCCGATCTATCCTGACGATGATAATTGCGAAACCCTAATGCATTTATTCATAGGTCAGCCAGGCTTGGATACCGAGATTTTGAGTTTACTCGAAACTCTTGATGACCGTGAACATAAAGGTGAAGCAGTAGACTACATTCATGAGCTTGAATCTCAGGTTGGGCTAAAGCGAGTTTCAGTTAGATTTTTGCCGCGAAAACGCGATCGCGCTGTTCCAATCATGACTTAAACCAAAAAAGTCGCGCACAGCGCGACTTTTTTGTAAGGGTGGATATCTCCACTTCAGTTAATTTCTGTAAAGTTGACCTAGATTGTAAAATTAGAATAGATGTAAAGAAAGCAGAGCAATAAAATGGCATTTTTTGATTCTGAAATCGTTCAACACGAGGCTCGTAATCTATTTCAAGACTATCAAGCTCTAACTCAGCTTGGCGGTAGTTATGGCAAGTTTGATCGCGAGGGTAAAATTCTCTTTATCGAAAAAATGGAAGAGATGATGGATCGTTATAAGATTTTTATGAAACGGTTTGAGCTGTCCGATGATTTTATGGCGCAGATGACCCTAAAGCAATTGGAAAATCAGTTAGGTAATTTTGGGATCACGCCACAGCAAATGTTTGATCAGATGAATATTACGCTTGAAAAAATGAAATCTGAACTTGAACCTCATAATTAGCTAAAAGCTTTTATCTATTGGCTGTTAGCTTTTGAATTGGGGACGAGCTAGGACGATAACTCCTTTTACTTTGATATTATTGGCGGCGAGAGTAGCGATCGCTTCGCGGATAGTTGCACCAGTCGTATAAATATCATCAAATAGAATCACATCTTGGGGCTTGGACTGTTGGTTTAACGGAACTGTAAAAGCTTTAGATAAATTCTCTTCACGCTCTTGTTTGCTCTTGGTTTGCATTTGCGCCTTAGTATCCTTTTCTCGTCGCAATAATTGCGGTTTGCATGGGATTGCGGTCAAATCACAAAAACGACGTGCCATCAGTTCCGCTTGGTTAAATCCTCGCGATTTTAATTTGCTTGCATGAAGGGGAATGGGAATTACGGAAATTTTTTTTAAGTTTGTTCGTTTTGTATTTGCCGATCGCTTCCATGTGTCGGCAATTTTTTCAGCGATCGCTTCCATAATTTCAGGATGATTTTCATATTTGCAAGCCGCGATCGCCCGTTTTAATGCGCCGTCATAAATGCCCCAACTATAAAGCGGAATCTCTGGTGTAATTGGGTAATCTTTTTGCAAAAAATCTGGTGATTGATAAGCGGCTATTTGGCGATCGCAGTCTTTGCATAAAATGCGATCGCTAGGACGTTTGCACAATGGACAGTTTGCTTGCCAGAGCGCGTCAGAGATCGTGTTTGTTATGCGATCGAGCCATTTCATGTTTCTTTGTGGATTTTATGAAATATTATAGAATAATCACGAATCAATAAAAATCTACTGAAGTTATGAACTCTGAGAAAACCCCTGACGCGATCGCCTTGATGATTACGTTTACCGATCCAGATCTGAATGCAGAAGAACTTAATGATGAGGTGGTCAGGTTGTTAAGTGACTTAAACGATCGCAGTGATATTGATGCAGTAGACCGCGTGCGCGACCCCAATCCACCAGATGGTAATAAGAGCGGTGGTGCTTTTTTGGTGGGAATGCTGATGGCAGAAGTGAGTGTGGCGAATGCGAAGAAGGTCTTGGGCTTTTTGGGCGATCGCCTTGGTAATAAGCCGATCTCGTTTGAGGTGGAGGGTAATGGCAAAAAGCTGAAGGTGAGTGCCAATAGCCGAGAAGAGTTGGAGTTTGCGATGCAAAAAGCTAGAGAATTTATTGAGGCTGCATAATGGGAAGATACGCATTACTGGTTGGGGTTAGTAATTATGACGCAGATTTTACAGCTTTACCCAGTGCGGTAAAGGATGTAAAAGCAATGCAGCGTGTTTTGCTAAATCCTGAGATTGGTGGTTTTTTTGACTCAGATGTAACGGTTTTGGTAGATTGCGATCGGCAGGCGATCGAACGAGCAGTTTTTCGTCTGTTTAATGATCGTAAACCTGATGACTTACTGTTGTTTTATTTCTCTGGACATGGAGTAACGGACAATCGCAGCGATTTTTATTTGGCTAGCAAAAATGCCAACAAAAAAGAATTAGACATTACGGCAGTTCCTGCGGCTAATATCCACATCCAAATGAATAAAAGTAGGTCGCAGCGTCAAGTTGTGATTCTTGATTGCTGTCATAGTGGCGCGTTCTCGAAGGGGATGACGGCAAAAGATGGCGGTACGGTGAATGTATTGCCAAAACTTGGTGGTGAAGGTCGGGCAATTCTAACTGCTTCCGACTCGACAAAGTATGCTTTTGAGCAAGAGGGATTCGATCTATCGCTCTATACACATTTTTTGGTGGAAGGACTAGAAAAAGGAGCGGCGGATCAAGATGGCGACGGGGAAATTTCGGTTGATGAGTTGTATGAATATGTTAAGGAGAAGGTGAAAAACACTAATGATGCGATGTCTCCTGAGTTCTATCCTGTCAAAGGAGGGCATAAGATCATCCTTGCAAAGTCTCCTCAAGATGATCCAAAGTTGAAATATCGCAAAGAGGTTGAAAGTCGCGCTAAGCTAAGCAATGGTAAGTTTTCATTGTTTGCGCGAAATATGCTGATGAGCAAGCGTACTGAATGGGGACTAACTGTTACTGAGGCAGAAGCGATCGAAATTGAGGTGTTGTTGCCCTATCGAGAGTACGACAAAAAGTTAAACGAATTTGAACAAGCTTTGACGGATGCGATTAAGATTGAGTTTCCATTTAGTCCTGCAACTACGACAGATTTACAAGACTATGAGCAGTATCTAGGACTGCGTGAAGATGATATCAAAGTAGTTAAAGCGCGAATCATTGCACCGAGGCAGGCTGAATATGATCGTCAATTTGCGGATCAACAAAACGAAGTTGCCAAAGCAGAACAATTGAGACTGCAACAAGTCGCTGAAGCAGAGAGGCAAAAGCAGGAAAATGATCGGCTGTCTCTATTGGAGCAGTTGAGAAAACAGTCGGAAGAGGAAGAACGCTTAAAACGTCAGCAAGAAGAGGAAGAAAGGCTCAGACGGCATAGTAAACCTGCTCAAAGCGAGTTTGAATTTGAGTCTTTTAAAGTTCGTTTGGTTAAGGGAAGTAGTGGTTTTCTGGGACTTGGCACTAAGACAAAAGTTGAGCTAGATCGCAAAAAAAGAAAAGCACAGGTAGTCCTAAAAAGGAAAGGATGTAGGAAAATATCCAGATAGTTGATACAAAGTAAAGTAATGTCAGAAGCAAGGCCATCCTGTCCATCCTGCCAGTCCGTATCCGTTGTAAAAAACGGCAGTACACGACATGGAAAACAAAATTATAAATGTCGGGACTGTGGTCGTCAATTTGTAGAAAATCCACAGTGGCAGAGAGTTTCAGAGCGTACCCAAGACACTTATGACCTTCTTGAGAAACTACTACTAGAAAAAATCCCACTAGCTGGAATTGCCAGAGTCCTCAAGGTGTCAGAGAGATGGTTGCAAAGTTACGTCAATCATAAATATGAAAACGTTCCTCAGCAGGTGGAGGTAGAACCAAAACCAAAACGCCGTTTGACCATACAGATGGATGAATTGTGGTCTTTTGTGGACGACAAAGGCAATAAACAGTGGGTATGGCTTGCCATTGATGCCGAGACTCGTGAAATTGTCGGTTGTTATATAGGCGATCGCACTGGTGAATCAGCTCAGAAGTTATGGGAATCGTTGCCTAGCGTCTATCGCCAATGTGCGGTTATTTATACTGACTTCTATTCGTCTTATCCAGTTGTCCTGCCCAGCAAACGTCATAGGGCTGTCGGGAAAGAAACGGGAAAGACCAACTATATTGAGAGATTCAACTGTACGTTACGTCAACGAGTATCAAGACTAGTTAGAAAGACCTTATCTTTTTCTAAGAAATTGGAAAATCACATTGGAGCCATTTGGAATTTTATTCATCATTACAACGATTCTTTACCTCCGTGTGCGTCCTTTCCTTTTTAGGACTACCAAAGCACAGTATATTCGTGAAAATCTAGGCAATGGCGCTACTCTCGATCTGGTGCGGATACCTGCGGGTAAATTCATGATGGGAAGCAATGAACGTACTGAGGAGCAGCCCGTTCATGAAGCAACTTTGCGAGAATTTTGGATGGGAAAATATTCTGTTACTAATGCCCAATGGCAAGCAGTAATGGGAACGAAGCCATCAGAGCAGTATGATATTAAGTTTCAAGGTGAAAATCAGCCAGTGGTTGGCGTTTCGTGGGGTGATGTTAAAGAGTTTTGTCAGAAAGCTTCGCAAAAAACAGGCAAGTCGATTAGATTACCTAGTGAAACTGAATGGGAATATGCCTGTCGCGCTGGCACAATTAATGCTTTCCATTTTGGCGAAACAATTACACCCGATCTAGTTAACTATAATGGGAATAATCCTTATGGTGACGCACCAAAAGGAGAATATCGCGACAAACCAGTTAATGTTGATAGCTTCTCACCGAATGCATGGGGTTTATATCAAATGCATGGCAATGTGTGGGAATGGTGTGAAGACGTATGGCATGAAAACTACAATGGAATACCCCAAGATGGCTCTGCGTGGCTAGATGGCGGTGAACAAGGTAAACGTCTGCTCCGTGGTGGTTCTTGGGACGTCAGTGCTATCAATTGCCGTTCTGCGGATCGTTACAGGTGGGTCGCAGTTGACAGGTACTACTACATAGGTTTTCGGGTGGTTGTCTCTATCTTGTCGTGAGGACAACTTTCACTTTACCCTTCTTTCTCTTTTTCCCTCTCGCCGTTTGAACACGGATTAAACGGATTAATGGATTTCACGGATGTAGGGGTTTTGCATTTGCGCAACAATTTCTCAACACACCATGACCATATTTATTCGCAAATGCAGAACCCTCTTCGCTTTCACCGATAAATTGTCCCTGTGTTGTGAGGTTGTGGGCAAAGCATTCCCAAATCAAGGGAATCTTAAAATTGATAGATGGCTGTGGTAATGCTATGCCCCTACGCAATTTGTCGATTGTCACATTATTTGTGCGTTACGCTTCGCTAACACACGCTACAACTAAATGATTTGAGATTAGATTGCGATCGCTCTTCGAGTTTAGAACTTGAAGGTCAATCTTTTTCTCAAACCATTGGCGATCGCCTGACTGATATTTTCATCCAAATGAAACCTAATTCTATCCTTCACGCTGATTTCTCAACTTTTGTTGTACAAGAGAAATAGTCGTTTTCTTCATTTCTAGAGCAAAAGATTCATCATCCTCAATTTGCTTTCTAATTTCTTCTCTATGGTCATAGTAATATGCCAAAGCCGCGTAAATATCTGACAAATTGATACTAGGATAGTGCAGCAAAATCTCATCAGGAGACATTCCCATTTGCTCATGCCACACTGCTATATTTTGCACCGTAATCCGATGTCCAGCAATACGAGGTTTCCCACCGCACACTCACAGAGTCATCTCAATGTGTTCTTTAATCACAGCAACAGTTGACATTGTAATTTCTCTTACACAGCGTAACTCGTCAATTATAGCCATTTTCTCCCATAGGCGATCGCAGTTTGAGCTTAAAACTTGAGGGGTGATTTATTTATATAGGACTTACGTAAATACACCAAGAACTCAAGTTCTTTGCTAAAAGCTCAAATCTGCTGAAGCAGACTAAAAAATATTTCTAAGTAACCCGTTTCAACGGGTTTGAGTTTTTAGCCCGCACTTGAGTGCAGGGCTACTGTGTAAGTCCTATTATAGTGATCCTGTTGGCTTCTCTCTCTATTTTTGCCAATGGATGCGTTACGTTCCATTAACGCATCCCACTGCGCCACCTTTTTGGTCTATTCGACTGTGACAGATTTCGCGAGATTTCGGGGTTGATCGACATCTAAACCACGATGTGCTGCCACATGATAAGACAGCAATTGCAACGGAATCACGGTGAGAATTGGTGAGAAAATCTCATCAACCACAGGAATTGGCAGAATGTAATCAAACACCTCATGCGCCGCAGGGTCATCAAGAGGGGCAACACCAATCAATTTCGCATCCCTCGCCTTCGCTTCTTGAGAATTAGATAGAACCTTTTCGTACACAGCCCCAGGGGTGGCGATCGCAACTACAGGAACATCTTGATCAAGCAATGCGATCGGTCCATGCTTCATTTCGCCAGCAGGATAGCCTTCAGCATGAATGTAGCTGATCTCTTTAAGCTTAAGTGCACCTTCGAGAGCGATCGGGAAGTTGATGCCGCGCCCTAAGAAGATAAAATCTTTGGTATGGGTAAATTGACGCGAAAGATCTTCGATATAACGCTCTTGGCTTTCGAGAATCCGTTCCATATAAGCAGGGAGCTGTCGCAATCCTACGATTAATTCTTGACTTCTTGCTTCGGTTAATGTGTCTTTAGCTGCGCCAAACTCTAAAGCTAGTAAATAGAACATCAGCAATTGAGCTACAAAGGTTTTCGTCGCCGCTACTCCGATCTCAATTCCTGCTTGTGTATCAATCACGGCATCCGAAATTCGACCTATGGAGCTTTCAACACGATTGGTAATACCCAGACAGAGATCGCCTCTTGACTTTGCAAGCTCCAAAGCAGCCAGAGTATCCGCCGTTTCGCCCGACTGAGTTACACCAATCACAAGGGTGTTTTTTAAAGAAGGTGGTGGCGAATAGCGATATTCAGAAGCGTATTGAACGCTAGTTGGTACACCTGCAAGCTGCTCTAGTAAATATTTGCCTACGAGAGAGGCGTGCCAACTTGTTCCACAGGCAATAATCTCCACTCGCTCAATCTGCTCGATGAAACCTGTGGGTAGTCCTAGATCAACCTTATTAGCCTCACTCACATAACTTGCTAATCCCGTCCGAAACACCCCAGGTTGCTCATAAATTTCCTTGAGCATATAGTGCTTAAAGCCTTGTTTCTCGACCATGGTGGGATTCCAGTTGAGAGTTTGGGGTGCACGGCGGAGGCGATCGCCTTTAGCGTTATAAACTTGCACAGATTCTCTAGTCAGTCGCGCAATTTCCCCATTTTCCAAAGAAATCACGGTGCGCGTATATGCAACTAACGCAGGCGTATCCGAAGCACAAAAATTCTCATCTTTACCAATACCAATGACTAGCGGCGCTTGCTGACGTACAACAACTATTTCATCGGGATAATCAGCATGGATAACCGCGATCGCATAGGCTCCTTGCAATTTTGCGATCGTCAGTCGTACTGCTTCAAACAGCACTGAAGGCGACTTGTCAGGAATCATATTGCCTTGCTTTTCCAACTGAGTTAGAAATTCGGCAATCATATGGGGAATTACTTCTGTATCAGTTTCGCTGACAAAAATATGACCAAGCTGTTTTAACTCAGTGCGAAGAATATGGTAGTTCTCAACAATCCCATTCTGCACAACCGCAAGATTTCCCATCGTATTGGTGTGGGGATGAGCATTATGCTCCTCAGGCTTGCCATGAGTTGCCCAACGAGTGTGACCAATACCAATCGATGCTTGAGGAGCGGTATCAGCCTTTAACTTTTCCTCTAGTTGGATGAGCTTGCCCTTGGCTCTGACCCGATGCAAATAACGATCAATTTGGCGATCGGCAGGATCATCAAAAAATGGAATTGTGGCAACGCCTGCGGAGTCATAGCCGCGATATTCTAGTTTGCGTAGCCCAGAAATTAAAACTTCATTTGCCGAACGATGTCCGATGTAGCCAACAATTCCACACATAATGTCAAGTTGAAATAAATACGATCATGATTCCTTGCGCATCGCGCAAGGAATCATGATCGTATTTAACCATGTGAAGTTCCTACATTAATATCCTAGGCTTTCATTTTGCTTTTTCTTAGGAAGCTCAGACACAGTAGACGGGACTTCACGCTTTGGGCGGAGAGGAGCAGCTTGCAAAAAAATTGATTTCTCGGGACTTTCGCGAACCAAATCCCCCGGCTTCTTTTGAATTGATTGCAGCATCTCATTATCAAATGAACCAGCGGCATTAGTTAATTGCCGTTCTTGACGCTGGAGTTGTTCGAGCTTTTTAAATTGCTGATTCCACTGCTCTTGGGCATATACAGTCCAACCGTAGATCGCGAATACTGAAATAGTGAGGATTACAGTCGCAGCTATAGACAGCTTTTGAGTGGTCATCAAGACCCGCAACCACAGAGGCAGAGGAAATGAGTTAGTACGAGGCAACCGCTTTACATTGCGATTTTTGTTCGGTTTGGGACTTGCCTGCCGAAGTTTATTCTTGCGATCAAGAGGCTGTGGGTATCTCTGTGGCTCAGGGCTTCTTGCTCTGCTAGCTGTCATTTTTTTTACTCTTCTTTCACTCAAGATTCACCACTGCTACTTTTAGCACTTTCAGGGAGAAATTACTAAGTAGTTTTGAACATTTTGAAATTTATTTACTTTTGTTCAATATTGCCGTGCAATATCTTTGGATTGGCAAACAATTTCAGACTATAGAATTATAGTGGTCATTGATTTTTTGGCAACAAGAATTTAACAGAAATCCGATCGCCTTCTTTCAAACCAATTTCTTGGGTTAGCCACGCTCTTACTTCAATCACATTATCCGCAACTACACCTCCCACAGGATAAACAGGACAGGGATCACTCTTGCAAGTTGTCGCATTGCGGGCGATCGCCTTAACTTCCCCATCCAGCAAGAAAATAATATCAAGCGGGGAAGGGGTATTTTTCATCCAAAAAGCCACGGGACGCGCAGGCGTAAAAACAAACAACATCCCGCGATCGTCAGCCAATGGGGGACGAAACATTAGTCCTTTTTCTTGTTCCTTGAAAGTACTGGCTACCTCAAGCTGAATTTCGCGTCCTGAAATTGTCGCTATGGCAGTAATTGGCAAATATTGAGCCAGTTCTGAGACTGGTTTGGGTTTAGCTTGAGGAGAGATCGTTTGTGGTGATGATGTCGCGGGTATCTCTGGTGCTGTGGGGTTCTTAGCTGTATCACTAGATACAGGTGCACAGCCCATCAAACAAAGACTGAGGCTAACCGTACATAGCTTTATACAAAGTGTTTGGATCGAACTATGATTAGGTGTGTCACAATTTCTAGAAGTATCGCCAGTCATATTGCCAGTCATCCTATGTCATATCCTCTACATATCGCATTTATCTGGCACCAACATCAACCTCTCTACAAAAGCGCGATCGCAGGTAAGTATCATTTGCCTTGGGTGAGGTTGCATGGCGTAAAAGATTATTTGGATTTAGCGTTGATGTTGTCAAGATATCCTAAGCTACATCAAACGATCAATCTTGTGCCATCGCTGATCCTGCAATTGCAGGATTATGTTGAAGGAAATGCATTTGATCCTTACTTGGCTTTGACTTTAACACCTGTCGATACCTTAACGCGATCGCAAAAACATTTCATTGTCGAGCATTTCTTTGATGCTAATCATCAGACGATGATCGAGCCATATCATCGCTATGCCGATCTATTAGCTCAGAGACAAGCCTGTGGGATTGAGTGGTGTGTCAATAATTGGCTAGCACCAGATTTTAGCGATTTACTTGCATGGCATAACTTGGCATGGATTGATCCTCTATTCCGAGATGCCGATCCCGAAATTGCCGAATGGTACGATCGCGGCAAGGATTTTACCTTAGCCGATCGACAAAGAATCTATAGCAAGCAGCGAGATATTATTTCTCAAATTTTGCCACAGCATCGAAAAATGCAAAAAAATGGGCAACTAGAAATTACCACCACGCCCTACACGCATCCGATCATGCCGCTTTTAGCCGATACGCAAGCAGGTAGGATCGCTGTGCCACAGATGTATCTGCCTAATCATCGCTTCCGCCATGAGCCAGATATTACACTCCACCTAGAAAAAGCAAAAGAAGTTTACCGCCAGCACTTTAGCTGCGATCCCAGAGGTTTATGGCCCTCAGAGCAGTCTGTTAGCCCCGCCATTTTGCCGCATGTTTCTAAGCAGGGATTTTCTTGGTTATGTTCTGACGAAGGAGTATTAGGCTGGAGTCTTGGACATTATTTCCGACGAGATGAGCGCGGGGCGATCGATGCACCACATTTGCTCTATCAACCCTATCGTCTCGAAACTATTCATGGGGACTTAGCAATTATTTTCCGCGATCGCCTACTTTCGGATCTGATCGGCTTTAGCTATGGTGCACTTTTGCCTCAAGCTGCTAGCGATGATTTATGCGATCGTTTGATGACTATTCAAAAACAACAAAATGAATATCTAGCAGAGCATCCTGAAGGAAAGCCTTGGTTAGTAACAATCGCCCTTGATGGTGAAAACTGCTGGGAATTTTATCCTCAAGATGGCAACCCATTCTTGCAAACGCTTTACGAAAACCTTTCCAACAATGAAAATCTAAAACTGGTTACACCCTCTGAATATCTAGAGAAATTCTCACCCACTGAAAAAATCCCACCTCACCAGTTGCATAGTGGCTCATGGATTGACTCTAGCTTTACCACATGGATCGGCGATCCAGTTAAAAACCGCGCTTGGGAGTTACTTGCAGAAGCACGTCAAGTATTGGCTATGCACGCCGAAGCTACACCAGAAAATAATCCTGAAGCATGGGAAAGTCTAATGGCAGCCGAAGGCTCGGATTGGTTTTGGTGGTTTGGTGAAGGCCATAGCTCTAATGACGACGCGATGTTTGATCGTCTATTTCGTGAGCATTTGCAGGTGATTTATCGTGCTCTCAATGAGCCAGTACCCCATGCATTGCTATATCCTCTTGAGCCTCATGATGTCTCCACTAGCGATCGACCTACTAGCCTCATTGAGCCAATGATTAATGGCCGATTTGAAAATGATGATTGGCAAGGGGCTGGCAAAATTGAAGTTAGTGGGGCAAGGGGGGCAATGCATCAAAATACGCCCGTCAAGCGACTATGGTACGGTTACGATCATTTTTATTGCTACTTGCGCCTAGAATTTAGTAATCTAGAGAGCGTCGCTCAAAGTAAACTACATTTGTTGTGGTTTTATCCAAGTCGGATTCATCCCAACAGTCCTGTGCAACTTCTTGACATGCCTGATGTGTCGCCGCTAAATTATTTGTTTCGCCATCACCTAACGATCAATTTTGCTGATAAGTCAGTCCAGCTTCAAGAATCTACAGAACAATTTCAGTGGGAAACTATCGCAACTCATACGAAAATAGGCTTTGAGCAATGTCTAGAAGTTGCTATACCTTGGAGCGATTTGGCAGTTAAGCCCCAGTCTGTAGCACGACTGGTGATCTTGCTCAGCCAAAAAGAGCATTTCCAGATGTCTCTGCCTGAGTATACGATTATTCCTATTGAAGTACCCTAGTGTTGCGTTAATGTTGCGTTATTAAAGAGATAACAGTGGAAAAGATAGTAAAAACCAGCATTGAGTCTATTGTCGAACAGGCTTTACAAGATGGCTACCTAACTCCTGCGATGGAAGCCGAAGTGGGGCGGATTTGCGATAGCGCGTTTGAGCTATCAGTTGAAGAGTATATTGCTCTTGATCGTCTGATGGGTGCATTGCTTACTGGGGAAGTCGTAGCTGTACCTCGCAAGCAATTTATCAACGTCATGGAAGAATTGGTTTTGAGTGAAGCTGTGGCAAGAGTCGCTGAGATCGAAGCCAATACTAACAAAGTTTTGGATCTGGGGGATATTGCGGCTTATGCGCTCAACCGTTTGCCGCCTTTGTATGCCACCACTGAGCAAGGGGCAAATTATCAACGTGACAGAGCGATTGCCGATTTACAGCATTTGATTGCGCAGCAGGTTAAGGAAGCAATCGATCGCAATCTAGATCGTCCAGAATTCTTCCCCGATCGCTCTAGTTTTGGCTCTGTTAACAAAGATTCTGTCCTTTCGCAGCTCAGCAACCTACTTCAAGCTTATGCCCCTGACTTTGAGGAAAAAGTTTAAGGAGAGGTTACTTTTTGCGTAGATGATTGTTCAGAAAATTGATCTGCAAATAAAAACGACAATGGATAGCTGGGATTAGCAGAAAATCCTAAGATGCCGCGATCGCGATGTTCGTAGGTTAATTTTTTCTCAGCATCAAACAGAAAAGTGCCGCCGCGCTGTGTCATGTGCGATGCATCAGGAACATAGGCTGTCCAATTGCCTAAAACCTCAGCCATATTTCGCAGTCGCAATGTTGCGAGTTCAAAAGGACGTTGAAATCCGCTACCACCAGCCCATTTAAAGAAAGAACCCTTTAATGGTGGTAATGGTGCGGCTTTGATAATTTCTTCATCACCGATTAGTTGTGGTGCATTGCGATCGCCTCGGTAGCCGCGAAATACTTCAGCTAATGTCCCTTGGCTGCCAATCCCTGCGCACATCAACATCAGATTCACCCAAGCTCTCTGTCCTGATGAAAGGAGAGGGAATTTAGTGGTTAACCCTGAATAGAGATTTAATTGACGATGTAATTCACCTGTAGGATCGACAAACAACCAATTTTTATCGAAGCCTGTAAATTTACAAAAATATTCTCCCGACTGGCGATCACCAATACCAATAGCGCGAACGGTAATTCCCTCTGATTTAATGCGATCGATTTCTCTTTGTATCCACCAAATATATTCAAGGCTGTCAAAATCGCCTAATTGGGGTAGTACTAAAATTAGTTTACGTTGTGCAGATTCACAACCCTCAAGAATTGAGGCGATCGCGCCATCGCCAACACGCTGCCGTTGGGTTTGACTCAGGATTTCGTAAGTGTTTTGATTCATAGGGTTATATTGAGATTGCGATCGCTATATATTTTAAAGATAGCGTTTCTTCAAGCAATGTCATTACGCCTCATTTTAATTCCTTAGCCAACGCCGCAAAATGAAATCAACTTTTCACCTTGTAGCAGTTCTGTTTTTAGCATTAATTCCCAGTGCTGCATTTGCAGAGCCCATTGTTATCAAAACAGCACCTGCTGCAAATACAAATTACTATCCTTGGATCGTACAACTCTCCCAAAGTCCAATTGATTGGTTTGAGAGCGATGTCAATGCAAAGGTTCAGGGTCGAGCATACCGTGTAGTGATTCTTCTTGAAGATATATATAACAGTGTATTTATTGAGCAGGTCACCTTTGGTATAGAAGGTTGCTGCAAAAAAGTATCAAGCGTAAGACGGTTTGATATAAAAACTTTCTCGGCAAAATTTGGTCTCATAGGCGAAATCTCAGGGTTTAGGTTTATGCGTTGGTTAAGCCCAACATCATTTATCTTCCGTTACAAAGATCGCCTTTTTGTAATGACTGCGATCGACGAACCCGAAGTCAAGGTCGAACCATATTCTGGCGACTAATACCAAAACATAAAATGGCGTAGCCATTTTATGTTTTGGTACTAAGGAATGAAAATTAATTAAAACCAAAATTTGTTGGGGCGGGCGAAGCCCGCCCCAACAAATTTTGGTTTTAATTGCACAAGTTAATTAATTTTCATTCCTTAGTACTTAAGATGAGGAGTGAAGGAATGGGGATGAGAGCCAGTGGACGAGTCCTAGAAAAATCACACGTTAGCATCATGAAATGGGAGCAAAAAATGGCAGATCAAGCCCCGCAATGGAATCCATCTGCCCCCGCAGGTTCAGATGTGACCATCGAAGGAGATGAAGTTTACACTCGCGTAGGCGAGAACCTTCCCCCGCTCAGAGTCAAAAGGGTGACAATCACATTTATTGAGCGTGGGAGTCGCTACTGGATTGAAGCAAAAGCAGGAATGAAAACAACAGACTTATTTAAGCAAGCCACCAGCACCGCATGGTCATCGGCAAAAACTAGTCAATATATTCGATGGTTTACCGATGGAGAAAGACGCTACGCTCACCAACTATGGAAAATGGCAAGTGTTTATCTCAAATTATCAGAAGTCACTCGTGAATATGGACATCGCAAGGTATGGAGATATGGATTGGAAGTTGCCATAAAAATTAAAGGGTCACAGGGAAATCGTCGGGTCGAATGGGTCAAGCCTGAGCATCCTTCTATGGCAATCGGACTTTTTCATCGTCCCGTTTCTATGCTGGAATTACTATCCTCAAAGAGTTTTAGTTCCCTTACTAATTAACTGACCAGTGCCCTCTGACATTTAATACTTCGGACATTTTTTTAACGAGGTTATAAGCATCACAGGACAGTCTTTCTGAGAATTACGGTATTAAATGGCTTCGAGCCTAACCGCTCACAACCATTTAAATAACAAGCGGAATGATATTCTATACAGGGCAACCAATACAAGCTTCAAAAATGTCCGAAGTATTGTAAATCGCATAGCCATTAAATTATAAAAAATGTAGTAATTCTAAATCAAAACCGATTTTAGTGTTGCCAGTGCCAAAGACGCTAGAAATACCAAAATCGGTTTTGATTAGAGATCGTGTAGACTTAATACGAAAAGAATTCTGCCTTCAATTTGGGATGTTTTTGTAATGCGACTCCAACCATACCTGCTCTCAGTTTTAGTTGCACTCTTACTGATAATTACTAGTTGTGCTTCTACTGGACAATCAGCAAACGCTCAACTATCTGATGCTCAATTTGAGACTAAAGTCTTAGAAATCATCCGTAAAAATCCGCAGGTGATTTTAGACTCAGTGCAGTCCTATCAGAGATCTCAGGCTCAACAAGAAGAGCAGTTGCGCGATAAGGTGTTATCACAAATTCGCCAAGAACCTCGCTTGCTACTCCGCAATTCTCCAGTTGCAGGTTCGGCAAGCCAAAAAATTATTATGGCGGAGTTCTCAGATTTTGAATGTCCTTTCTGTGCAAGAGGGTATGCTGTGGTGAAGGAATTCATGGCAAAAAATCAGAATGATGTCACTTTAGTGTTTAAGCATTTTCCCCTGAAGGAGATTCATCAACAGGCTGAACCTGCAGCTATCGCGGCTTGGGCTGCTTTCCAGCAGGGCAAGTTTTGGGAATACCATGATGCTTTATTTGAGCAGCAGGGCAAACTTGGTGAAGAGTTTTATCTAGAACTTGCAAATACTTTGAAACTTGATGTTGATCGCTTTAATCGCGATCGCAAGAGCGAAGAAGCGAAAGCAGCTATCAAGAAAGATTTTGAACTTGGTAAGTCTTTGGGAGTACGTGGTACACCTTCATTTGTGGTAAATGGAGTATTTTTCTCTGGTGTGCCTGAAATTAAGGATTTAGAATCTTTAGTTGCCCAAATTAAAGCGGGTAAATAATTTTAATAAAGCCCTGCCAAACAAGGCTTTATTAAAATTACTGTTTATATATTCAGTGTTTTTAGATGAGAACAGTACATAGGCAATTGGAGGGATAAAATAATCAGTACTCCAGTTGCTCGTTTGTCCGATCGTATTATTTGGCTATCAGAACATCCAGTCTTCGGTGTAATGGCGATCGCTTTGGTTGCTTTTGCCACGCGCTTTTGGAATTTGGATGGCACGGCGGATGTCGTTTTTGACGAGGTTTATTACCCTAAGTTTGCTCAAAACTATTTGCGCGGCGAGACGCTCTTCGACGCACATCCTCCCTTAGCCAAATACATCATTGCTATAGGTATCAAGATTTTTGGTTATGCGCCTTTTGGTTATCGCTGTATGACAGCACTGGCTGGTTCATTACTGCCCTTAATTACCTATGAGTTGTTCTGGCAGTTGAGCGATCGCCGAGGTTGGGCCTGGCTAGCGGGATGGTTTATTGCTATGGATGGATTGTTATTGGTGGAGTCAAGGTTTGGCTTGATCAATATTTATATTTTGCTTTTCGGGATGCTAAGTCACCTATGTATAGTACTAGCACTGAAGCGATCGCGACAAAGATGGTTTTGGGTAATTGCTACGGGCTTAATGTTAGGTGCATCAATCAGCGTAAAGTGGACAGGCTTGGCTTATGTGGTCGGGCTAATAACGCTCATGGGGTATGCATGGTCACGTTATCGCCAAACTTTAAATGCCCCACAGATAGTAATTGGATTAATCATTTTGCCGATCGCCTTTTATTTTGTGGAGTGGATTCCGCATTTAATGATTAATCCCGAACGCGATATTTGGGAGCTTCATCGCCAGATCCTTGGCTTTCATCAAAACTTAGGTGTTGGCAAAACCGAACCGATCCATCCCTATTGTTCACCTTGGTGGAGTTGGGTTTTATTAATTCGTCCCGTTGCCTATTTTTTTGAGATGCGTCCCAATAGCATGGTGCAATTTGTTCATGCAATGGGTAACCCATTGTTATATTGGCTCAGTGCGATCGCATTACTACTCGGTCTATCATTTTTAGTTGCTTCAAAGTTAAGGTTCCCGCCCAAGCTAATCACGCAAATAAATTTTGAATACAGCTCTAAGTCACCATCAACATTATTCTGGTTAACCTTCTATGTAATCACGAGTTTCCTTGCCCATTGGTTACCTTGGAGCCTAAGCAAACGCTGCATATTTTTGTATCACTATATGCCTGCTTCAGTTTTTGCTTTTGCAACTCTTGCCTTGTTGGTGTCGTTAATGTGGCGATCGCCATTACCCGAATTAAAGACGCTGGGTTCTGGGATTGTGGCAACTATTACGATCGCTTTTATATTTTGGTTGCCAATTTATATCGGTTTACCGATCTCCTCAGGTTATTTGCCCGTGCTAATGTGGTTACCTAGCTGGATCTAAGTTCTTAGGGCTGCCCCCCACGGCGTTTCCAAAAGCAACGATAAGGTAAGCTAAGTTATCTCCTTGTTTGCAGTTCGGGAAATATGCAAAACTTTCGCAACTATTATGAAATCCTCGGTGTACCGAAGACAGCCACGGCTGACGAAATTAAGCGCTCCTATCGTAGGTTAGCGCGGAAATATCATCCCGACCTGAATCCAAATGACAAGGCTGCTGAAGAGCGGTTCAAAGATATTGGCGAAGCCTACGAAGTCTTGTCTGATACCACCAAACGTCAGCAATATGATCGTTTTGGACAATATTGGAAGCAAGGCGGATTTCAAGGTGCAGGTAGCCGACCACCTGCATCACGAGAGCAATATACGCCAGACTTTGAGCGCGGTGGCTACACTGGCGATGTTGACTTTAGCCAATACAATGACTTCCAAGAATTCGTTGATCAATTATTAGGCAAATTCCGCACTAATGAACGGGCTCAAGATACAGGCGGCGCGTCGTCCTATCGCACTACTACACAAGCTCCTCCACGCCCTACCCCACGCCGTGATTCTGAGGCTTTATTAGAGCTGCCTCTCGAACGAGCCTATGTTGGTGGACGCGAACGTATTCGCCTCGAAGATGGGCGATCGCTGGAAGTAAATATGCCAGCAGGTGTGCTTTCAGGTCAAAGAATCAGGCTCAAGGGGCAAGGTGCATCGGGTGGTGATCTTTATCTTAAAATCACGCTCAAGCCCCATACATTTTTTACGCTCGAAGGTTCCGATATTCGCTGTCAATTACCAATTTCACCGAGCGAGTCTGTTCTTGGTATCCAAGTGGAAGTGCCAACTTTAAGCGGGCTGGTGAAGCTAACTATTCCGCCTGCGGTGAAGTCTGGACAACAGTTGCGCCTCTCTGGCAAAGGTTTCCCTAAAGACGCAAGAACCTTTGGCGATCAGTATGTAGAAGTCCAGATCGTGGTTCCAAAAACTCCCAGCAAGCGGGAACGCGAGTTATACGAGCAGTTGCTAGAAATCCAATCCTTCGATCCTCGCGAAAACTTACCGAAAAAATAAATATTTAATAGGCTTTAATGGGCGCAAAGCGCCCACTAAACTTATTCTTCGCGAAAACTTACCAAAAAAATAAATATTTATTCTTTAATGGTCGCAAAGCGCTCATCCAAATTAGCTCTAAAAGCCCTATGTCTACTATCATCTACGTCAACCAAGCCTGTATTGAGTCACTGGATATTACTCCTGCCAAAATTGCGATCGAAAAGCTGTTAGCAAATTGGGATGTAACTCCTGAAGGCGATCGCCAATTTCAAATCGAGCTAGTATGGAACAAAGAAGATGGAGACCCTCGCGAATTATCAGAGATCTCGGAAGTTCGTCTTTGGTTTGTGCGTCTCGATGCGACCTATCCTTGGTTTAGCTATCTCCTGGATTGGCGTGCAGAACTCAGCCGCTATGCAGCGATGCTAGTTCCCCACCAGTTTAAGCGCGAAGGTGATGGCTATGTGTTGCAATACAATCCTGAGTCCTTGGAGCTTTTTGTGATGCAGAAGGTATTCACCATTTCTATATGGCTCAAGTCACGCGGTATTGATAGCACCGCCAAGTTACAGCAAATGACTCAAAGTTTAGGCTACGAGATAGATTCGGCTTTCTTTAACCTTTTGTAAAACTGATGAGCAGACAAGAAATATAAACATTACTTGTGGAGCTTTGTAGAGAAATTGAATCTCTACGGAAAATAAGCAACTATAAAATGTTGTCACTAGTCATACCAATGCACAAAAGTGTTGTTACACTTTCGTGAGTTAAAAGCTAGATCCAGCAAGGGTTTTAAAATCAAGAAATAGCTAAGCCATTTCTTGATTTGGTATCAGTTAATGATTGATGAGTGCGGAAAAGCAACTATTCAAAAAATATGCCAAATCCGCCTTTAGAAGAACTTTTTTATTCCAGTCTGGTTACAGAGCACATAGTCCCTAAAGGTCGAGACTTCGCTTTTAAACGATGGCACCATACCTTAGTAGAAACCTCAAAGCAATATGACGGCTTTCTACGTTGCGATCTATGCCCACCACTCAGATGCAAAGATCCAGTTGTGAAATGGTATTACATATTCCATTTTGATTCGCCAGAACATCTCAATCAATGGATGGAGTCAAGCGATCGCAAGCAACTATTAGAATCTGGTCAAGAAATATTTTCCGCCTATAGATTTAAGTCTTTTACTACAGGCTTAGAGGGCTGGTTCTCTGCGCTGTCAGGTAATTTAGAATATAAAGGGCTTGGTCCCCCGCGCTGGAAACAAATCCTCGCTGTGATATTAGGACTTTATCCAGTAGTGATGATGCAGGCGATCGCATTTTCTATCTTAGGGCTTATGCAATCTTGGTCACTAGCTAGCTCAATGATTGTGAATAATCTAATTACTTCCACCATCCTGAGCTTATATGTAATGCCTTTTGTCTCAAAATGTTTAAGCTTTTGGCTGCAACCTGCCTATCGACCAGTATCACTCAAAACAAACTTAATCGGGGCTGCCTTGGCAATAGCCAGTTTGGTGCTAATGGTGCTCATCTTCAATGGAGTTTGGGGACTACTTAAGTCATAAGGTTGCGCTCCTACTGAGCACAACCTTATGGATTTGGGTTTGAAATTAATTGTGCCCGTCTACTTGGTTAGGAATGAAAATTAATTAAAATAAAAATTTGTTGGGGCGGGTGAATCCCGCTCCAACAAATTTTGGTTTTAATTGCACAAGTTAATTAATTTTTATTCCTTATGGTGGTTTTTATTTTACCTACAGCCAGATAAAAGCTCAAAAGCCTTACTGGGATTGATATAGCAATAATACCAAAACACAAAATGGCTACACCATTTTGTGTTTTTAAAACCCTTACAGGGTTTGCTTTTTAAGTTTGTAATGCACTAAAATATTTCAAAAAACTATATGTCAAATAGTTCAAGCGATCGCAAACAACGAACCTCTAAACCTAAAAAGATTTCTAAGATTAAACGTTTTTTTAAATGGTTAGAATCGCGATTTGCGACACCAGAATTTATTGGGGGAATGTATAGCGCCTTAACGCTGTTCTTCTTTATGGCCGCGACCAATACCCTTGCGGGCTGGCTTTATGTAATTAGCGGCGTGAGTTTGGCTCTATTAATTGTGGGTGCGGTGATGCCAAAGCGCTTACTAGCAGAAATGGTAGTGACGCGATCGCAAATTGATCCAGTTAGTGTAGGCGACGATCTATGGGTAGATTTGATGATTCAAAATACAGGGCGAACTGAAAAAAGATTGCTGGAAGTTCGGGATATTTTGCCAGAAAATCTCTCGAATATTTTGCAGCAAGACTTGGTGATCGAACTGATTGCGCCGCTTCAAGAATATCACTGGACATATGAAGCTAAAACCACAAAGCGCGGTGTATTCTTGTTCCGATCTACTGAGATTGCGACCTCTAGTCCTTTAGGCTTGTTTCGCAGTCGCCGTGCTTGTCCAGCAGGACAGAAGGCGATCGTGTATCCAACGGTGCTACCACTTGATCGCTGTCCCTTAGTTGATCAATTAGGAAGTGATACAAGTCCTCGACAATATAGCGATGAGCATAACTACAGCAATGCAACGGAAGGTTTAACTAAAACTTTGCGCCCCTATCGTTGGGGTGATCCGACCAGATTAATCCATTGGCGGACTAGTGCTAAGTTTGGCGAATTGCGAGTACGGGAATTGGAAGTTACCATTGGCGGTCAAGAAGTAGCGATCGCTCTTGACAATTCTATCGGATGGGAGCCAGAAGCCTTTGAAGAAGCAGTTGTGGCTGCGGCTTCTCTCTATTTTTATGCACAAAAATCCAAGCTAAGTGTCAGACTTTGGACAAATGATACAGGTATTGTCCAGAGCGATCGCGCCGTATTAGAAACCTTAGCAGCGGTGAATATTGCCGAAATCCCCGCAGATATCCTTAAAGATTTGCCAGATATTCCTGTGGTATGGCTATCCCACCGCAACGATAGCATTGCCTACTTGCCTTTTGGGAGTCGCTGGGTGCTGTGGCAATCATCAGGACAATCCAAAGTATCGGTTCCAAATCAGCGATCGCTAGGCTTAACGATTGAAACAATCTTAGATGCTGAAGATTTAAGTTATAAATCTTTGCGTTCGCAACTTCAAGAATATCTAACGCTTTAGCTTGACAAAGCCTAAAATTGTGACGACGGGCTTCGCCCGTCGTCACAATTTTGGGCTTTCCAGCACTTTACGCTCAAACCAGAACAAGGAAAAATTTTAAAAGTTTGACAACAAGTATTTGAATTAGAAACCAAACCCTATAAGGGTTTTCAAAACACAAAATGGATACGCCATTTTGTGTTTTGGTATAAGACTGGCTAACGATTGCTATACTTTTTGATATCGCGTTAACTTCGCAATTTTTACATTCGTAGCGACTAAAAAACTGGTGGCATCTTATGGCGCTCAAAATTGGCAGACTTGAGATTGGATATCGCTTGTTAATTTCCCTAACCGCGATCGCGATCGCCTATGGATGGGTAGGCTCTCAATTAAGCACTTTATTTTATTTTGGCGACTATTTAGGCTTAGTTTTTTTGTTTATACTTGCGTTAGCTGGCACATTTGCCATCCCTCAGAGTGTGGGCGGTTTGTTGGCAGCGATCGCGGCGGTGATTACTGTCTATTGGCAAACCTCAGATATTAACTACAGTTTGATAACTGCGGGTGTTTGCCTAGCTTTGTATTTACTCGGTTTTCAAGATGTCCGTTACGATCCAGCACCAGAAAAAAAGCTATCTATCCTTGAAATTATTGCCACAGTGATCACCATTGGATTTATGGTGCAGATGTCATTGCTAATTTTACAGAATCCATCAAGTTGGTTAACCAGCGCAGCTATCGGTGCGATCGCGGCTGCAATTACCCTCGTTGGTAGGCAATTTGTCTATATCGATCTACCTCAAAAAATGATTTGGCAGTTATTTGGTGGTGTGACTATTGCCAGTCTAGCGATCGGCTTTGCGGTTAGGGCTATTATATTTATCACAACTAAACCTGTCCAATTATTATAAAAAGTAAGAAAGACAGCGCAAAGCGGGGACTTTCTTACTTTACTGCCAATACAGTCCAACTAAACCATATTCAAAAAATGCAGACATCGAAGCAAGTTTGATAAGGGTTGAATTCGCAACTATAAAAGTTAAAATTGGCGCGAAATAGCCTCCACGATTTAGAAACTTGCCAGCCAAAAATGCGATCGCTAGAGTATTAGCAGGATAAATATAAAATGCAAATCGAGGCAAAAACTTGGTCGGACTCCAAATCTCTGACTGGGCTGCCACAAAAAACATAGCAATTAACATCACAGTACAAAAGCAAGCTGTAATTGTAAATAAAAGTGGAAAAAGCAGTTGATTCTCGTCAGGATTTACGGCATTTTTTTTCTGGATTGCTAGATAAATTAATAAACCTGTGGAGGCGATCGCACCAAAGATCATACCACCATATAGATAAGACATAAATCCATTGGATAAAAACTGCCAAATTCGACTAAAATCTAGACTTAAAATTGCTTTAGTCCAATTTTGAAAACTATAGGTAAGATTACTAGAGGGACTACTAAGACTTTGAATATTTCCTAATGTGCCTAGTATTTGTTGAAGCGAAATATATTTCCAACATACGTTTAATGCGATCGATAATAACGGAATTAAAACACCAAGCAATGGACGTTTATAGATAAATAATAAAATCGAACTGATGAGGATTAGTGGATAAATATCATAAATTAACGAACCAGATACAATTAGTAGTATTAGCAATGGATCATTAAGAAATTCATCGCGAGTTAATTCGAGAGTTGCCCATAGGACAATTGAGGCGAAAGCAAAAGCTGTCATATGTGGTGAAGGCTGGGCAATAAAATGCACAAATCCCCAACTTGATGCACAGCATAGCATCGCGATATTCCTCATTCTTTCATTGAGATTAGTAATTTCTCCAATCCGATATATGGCTACACATGAGCTTATCCAAAGAAAAATATTGACGCTAATACTCATAAACCAACGATGCCCTGCCATACCCACCAATGAATTGATGTAGCCATAAAAGAAACGATTTAAAAAGACAGAAAAGCTAGCATCATAATTTGTCTCGGTAAATATCTTTTCAGATGGAATAAAATGACGCATATCACAATGCACTGGAAAGTCAGAATCTTCGTAAGAACATTCCCAAGTAAGGTTGTTATCTTTCCCCGCTATGTAGTTAGAAGGTAATTGGCTTAGAAGTCGGAAAGAATATGTGAAGGGAGAATCTAGGAATAAATGTGTAAAAGAATTAAAAAGAATAATTGTAATTGCGAAACCTACAACTATTAATTGCTTCCGCTGCCGAAAATACTCAAAAACCCTATATCCTATTAAGCCAACCATACTAAGATAGAGAGTCCAATTCAAAATCTCTAACTGAGGTGCGATCGTAATTGGCAATCTTAAGGTTATTAAGAAACCTAATAGGAAGTACCATCTAGAATATTGAATATTAAGTGATGATTTGGTAAACCAGTACCACAATCCTAGAAAAACTAAGGTTGGCAAAAGATTTAATAGTCCTACTTTTGTAGAAACAAAAATACTTGTCCACCAACATTGTGCTATCACTGCAACTAAGATGATCCCAATATCTTTGAATATAAATATTTTGGAAGTATCAATATCAGAAATCGTTGAGATTGTGGGAGACTGTTGATTCATGAATGCTTCTTCTCGAAATAATTTACAGAAATGGCGCGATCTTAATATTTATTATTATCGAGATATCGAAAGATTTTATAAAACTTTTATTCAGAAAGATACAAAAGTTTTAGAAGTTGGCTCTAATCTTGGATATTTACTTAATTCTTTGCAACCAAGCTATGGATTGGGAATTGAGCAAAATCCAGATGCAGTAGAGCAAGCTCAAATTCACTTTCCCCAATTAGATTTTATAGTCTCGGATGTAGAATCTTTTTGTTCGTCAGAGATATTCGACTATATTTTGCTTGCTAATACTATTAGCTATATTACAGATATCCCTCAAGCTTTAAACAACCTATACCAATTATGCCAACCATCAACCCGCCTAATCTTAACCTTTCACAACCCTAGTTGGGAAATCATTCTCAAATTGGCTTCTTTAATTGGGCAAAGGATGCCTCTACCGCAACTCAACTGGCTTAGCTATGGTGATGTTGAGAATCTCTTATATCTTTGCCAATTTGAGGTTGTCTATCATAGTAAACGCTTACTATTCCCAAAACAGGTTCCATTATTAGCATGGTTTTTTAATCATGTACTAGCTCCATTACCTCTATTGAATCAATTCTGTTTGAATGAATATATTATTGCGCGTCCGATCATCTATATTTCTACTACTCTCCATTGTTCAATAATCATTCCTGCGCGAAATGAAGCTGGAAACATTGAATCTTGTATTGCTGATATGCCAAGGCTTGGAGACAATACAGAGATTATTTTTGTCGAAGGAGGGTCAACAGATGGAACTTGGGAGGAAATTTTGCTAGTTCAGCAAAAATATAGCGATCGCTTTAATATTAAGGCATACCGACAATCCGGGCAGGGCAAGAAGGATGCCGTATGGCAAGGATTTGAGATTGCTACAGGTGATGTGTTGATGATTTTGGACGCAGATTTAACTGTGCAACCTAGAGATTTGGTCTATTTTTTTGATGCGATCGCGTCAGGGGCTTGCGAATTTGCCAATGGCTGTCGTCTGATTTATCCACTTAGCAAAGCTTCTATGCCTTGGCTCAATCGCATTGCTAATCGCATCTTTGCTTTTCTACTCTCTTATTTGCTCAATATTCAAATCAAAGATTCACTCTGCGGTACAAAAGCAATCTCACGGCAAAACTACCAAAAGTTGACAGCAAATCGAGACTTCTTTGGAGACTTTGATCCTTTTGGAGACTTCGATCTACTCTTTGGGGCTGCTAAGTTAGGCTTAAAGATTATGGATATTCCTGTTCGCTATTTCCCCCGTACCTATGGTAAATCTAATATTAGTCATATTCAAGGGGGGCTAATACTGCTAAAAATGTGTTTTCATGCAGCTAAGAAAATTAAATTTATTTGATCAATCAAAAAAAAATTGTAATGTTCCACATTTGTTGAATTAAGACATTACTCCAGCATTTTCGCCAAATTGATTAAGTGATCGCATATTTCTCCATCCAAAAACAAAGTTGACCTCAACCGCAAGATTGGATAACTGGCTGAACGGTTAGGAATGAAAATTAATTAACTTGTGCTATTAAAACCAAAATTTGTTGGGGCGGGGGGGGGGCCCCCCCCCCAAATTTTTTTTTTTTTTTTTTTTTTTTTGT
>JALQCR010000050.1 GCA_023336205.1 Pseudanabaena sp. Salubria-1 | reverse complement strand
TTTTTTGTTCTTCCAAAAAAAAAAAACAAAAAAAAACAACCCCCCCCCCCCCCCCCCCCCCCCCCCCCCCCCCCCCCCCCCCACTTATCTTTTCGATTTTGAATTATACTTTTTTGACTGGAAACTGAATCTCCGTAATATAAGACTCATTATCAAGTTCCGCGCCACCTTCAATGTAAAACTCACGGTTTGCGCCAATGCTGCTATAGCCATTATTCTCAATCCAAGTTAGCAGATGTTGATAACCATTATTAAGCGTGCTGTAGCTGCCATGATGAACAACACAGGCGATCGCATCATGTCCTTGAAGTTCATAGACTTTAATGCGATCGTTCCCTTTTACCGAAGCAGGCACAGACACAACCGCCTCACCATCAACATCGCTCTCCTTGTAGCCATTGTCATGCCAGATACCAGCATCGTAATCGAACTTAGTAAGCCCATGCTGAGCGAGATATTGATATAGCTCTTGAAAAAGCTTTGCGATCGCAAAATAATTAGGCAAAATCTCGCGAATTGAAGCAACCGTGATCGGTTCTATCTTCTTAATTACAACTTCATAGTCAGACATTACATTCTCCTGTCCAATTTGTTTGAGTCGGGCTGCTACTCTCATCAATCTCTCTTGTTCTTCCTCAATCTGTTGTTGCAAATCAGCTTGCTTCAGCCGCAACATTCCACGTATCTGCTCTGGAGAAACTTCTTCATTGAGTAATTGAGTAATTTGCTCTAAAGAGAATCCTAAATCCTTGAAAGCAATAATGCGATTGAGTCGGGGCAATTGGCTAGCAGAGTAAAACCGATATCCCGAAGAGCGATCGACTGAGATTGGTTTGAGTAATCCCATTTCGTCGTAGAGGCGCAGAGCCTTAATGGACACCTGACTGAGTTTAGAAAAATCTCCAATTTTGAGCATTTCGTTGACCTCATAAACCTCTAATACCAATTCACAGAAGTGTGACGACACTTCTATGAATTAAAAATCAAACCCTGTAAGGGTTTTAAAAACACAAAATGGCTAAGTCATTTTGTACTTTGGTATAACTGTGATTACACAGTATCCCCATAGGGGAGAGTCAAGAAAAATATTTTGAGCATGACGGACGGTGTATACACAAGTCTATCTGTTGTCTACGTTTCAAGGTTTAGCTCCCCCAGTCCCCCTTGTATAGCAATGCAAGAGATGGCTAGGACAAGTTAAAACCTAAAAGATAAGTTGCGGCGCTTTGCGCCACAACTTATCTTTTAGGTTTTATTTCCTGAGCAAGATTTACGATGCGACAGCAAAAAATTAGTCAGCAATTTGATAAAAGTCATCTTGCCTATCCACGAAATTAACTCATTGCCATGAATTCTTCGGCGGCAGTGGGATGCATTGCCATGGTGTTGTCGAGATCTTTTTTACAACCACCCATCGTTACAACTAAAGACATACCTTGAATGATCTCTGCGGCATCTTTACCCACCATTTGCAGCCCCAAAACCCTAGGGCAACCGCACACGTTCATGAATAAACAACGAAACAAAGAAGGCAAAGTAAAATGACCAATATAAATTAAAAGTAAAAAAGTGACATGTCTTCTACAATCAGCCCAGTCGCATTAATTGAGACACATTTTGGCAACTTGCGAGACCCCAGAGCAGCACATAGTATCGAACATAAGCTATTAGACATATTGGTAATCAGCATATGTGGAACAATAAGCGGAGCAAATGATTTTACAGCAATAGCAGAATATGGAAAATCAAAGGAAAAATGGTTAAAGACATTTTTAGAATTAGAAAATGGAATACCATCAGCAGATACATTTGAGAGAATATTTGCTCGACTGAACCCATCAGAATTGCAAAAATGTTTTATAGGATGGATGGAAGCAGTCCATAAAACAACAGACGGAGAATTGATTAATATTGATGGCAAAACGTTGAGAGGAGCAAAGGAAGCAGGCAACTCCCGTAGCCTAATTCATATGGTGAGTGTTTGGTCGGCAACGCAGCATTTGGTTCTGGGACAGAAAAAAGTTAGTGAGAAATCAAATGAAATAACCGCTATCCCACCATTGCTGGAAATGTTGGCAATTCGAGGTTGTTTGGTCAGCATAGACGCAATGGGATGTCAGACCGAAATCGCCAAAACAATCATTGAACAAGGTGCAGATTATGTATTAGCGCTAAAAGGAAATCAAGGTAATCTCCATGATGATGTAAGTCAATTATTCACATCTGCTCGCTCGCAAAAATTCCATAATATCGAACATCAATTCCATTCAACAGTAGAAAAAGGACATGGGCGCATTGAGAAGAGATCCTATTGGACTATGGGTAATACAGAATTTCTCATTGGCGCAGAGAAATGGACAGGGTTAAAAAGTATTGGCATGGTTGAATCAGAACGTAGTGTCAATGGCGTAGTTTCTATCCAACAGCGATATTATATTCTGAGTATTGAGAGTGATGTTCACAGGTTCTCTCAATCTGTTAGAAGTCATTGGAGTATTGAAAATCAACTGCATTGGATTCTTGATGTTGGGTTTGATGAAGATGCTTCTCAATCTTGTCGAGGCTATACTGCTGAAAACTTAGCTGTTATTCGTCATGTTGGCTTAAATTTACTTTCCCGTGACAAAAAAACTAAGGTCGGAGTCAAGACTAAACGACTTAAAGCTGGATGGGATGACAACTATCTCAAGCTTATACTTAACGCCTTAAACATAGTCTCACCTTAGTCTTCATTATTTATTCATGAACGTGTGCGGTTGCCCTACCCAAAACCCTCTCTTCTTCGCCAACTACGATTAGTTTCATCATCGTTTTTGCTTCTCCACCTGCAAGGCTATAAAACATCGGACGGAATTTAGTTTTATAGACTTTTATGCGATCGCCATACATATCTCGTGCTTTTTCTTCAGATAGGCCAACGGTAGCGGCTTCGGGCTGGGAGAATACCGCTGAGGGAATATTGGTATGACTAATGAATCTGGGCGTATGACCATAGACCGTATCAGCAAAGGCGCGACCTTCTGCGATCGCAACAGGTGTTAGATTCACCCGATTGGTACAATCCCCGATCGCATAGATATTTGGTTGATTAGTGCAGCTATCTTCTTTGACAGCGATCGCTCCATTAACAACTTCAATTTCTGCTTGTTCCAAACTTAAAGGCGCGAGATTTGGTTTTCGTCCTGTCGCTGCTAAAACAGTATCAACGGTAATTTGCTGAGTGTTACCATCCTCACCATTAAAGGAAATTGTGAGTTCATCATTCTCAAGTTTAGAAATCGTGAGGGACTTGCTGTCAACGCCAATATGAAAGTGAATTCCATGGCTAACCATACCTTCTTGGACATTGTCTCGCACGTCCTTGTCAAAGCCTTTTAAAATTGAATGATCGCGAATTATTTGCGTCACTTCGGCTCCTAGTCCACGCATAATTCCTGCAAACTCAGTACCGATATAGCCCCCACCAATCACTGCAAACCGCTGTGGAAACTGCGGTAATAAAAACATTTCTTTGGAAGTAATAGCATATTCCATACCCGCTAAGTTTGGCTTAGCAGCTTCACCTCCGACAGCAATGAGGATGCGTTCGGCTGTGAATTGGCGATCGCCCACGGACACAGTATGAGCGTCAACAAATTTGGCAAATCCTGAAATTAGCTCAACATTACTTTTTTCTAAGAAACTAATATGCAGTTTATTTAAGCGAAATACTTCAGTTTGAATGGCATTGCGGAGTTTGCCCCAGTCGAGCTTACCTGCGGGGATATCCCAGCCATAACCAGCCGATTCTTGAGGGAAATGCGAAAAATGTGATGCATAGACCATCAGCTTTTTGGGTACGCAACCACGAATCACACAAGTGCCACCTACGAGGTCACCTTCTGCGATCGCTACTTTTGCCCCAAATGCGGCGGCTCGTTTGGATGCGGCGAGTCCGCCACTACCCGCCCCAATCACAAATAAGTCATAATCAAAATTTTTCATAATTTTTTTATAGTCTTTTTGTAAGTATATAGCTGTCTTAAAATCCAAAAGAGAAATGAGGCGCTTTGCGCCTCATTTCTCTTTTGGATTTTAATTAATACCAATTCACAAAAGTGTGGCAACACTTCTATGAATTAAAACCAAACCCTATAAGGGTTTTAAAAACACAAAATGGCGTAGCCATTTTTGTGTTTTGGTGTTAAAAAGCATTTAAGAATTGACAGCTGTATGGTTTCCAAGCATTTTGCAGATCAAAGCGAGGTAAATAAAGGTCTCCGAGGTATTCTCATGAAATTCATAGTCCTTGCTGAATATGCGATATGTGCCTGTCCAAGCAAAGGTTCTCTCTACTACACGATGGAATGAACTCTATCCTGTTCTCCAAATCCTAAAATCTCTTGGAAAGTTAAACTAATGGATAAGTTCATTCTACTTTCCCACTTTTAACCAGCCAAATACCTGATCTACAGTCAAATTTAATTCTGTTTCCAAAAAATTAGGTACAAGTAACTTCTGAGCAGAATTTATTTCACTATTGATTTCGATTGGTTGGCGATCGCGCTGAAATATTAACAGCGATCGCTCCTTCGGAAATAGTAAACATCCCATCGAAGTTTGCCTTTTGGAGAGAGGTTATAATTTTGTAGAAATTATTGCCTAAGTTTACAAATGAGTACAGATCCGCAGTTCAACGATATTTTGCTGTATACCTCTCCTGATGGAGCAGTAAAAATTGAGGTGATCTATGAAGGTGAAACTTTTTGGCTGAGTCAAAAGAAAATCTCTCAACTTTTTAATGTCAGTGTCCCCACAATTAATGAGCATTTGCAAAATATTTTTCAAACAGGAGAGCTAGAGCAGGTTTCAACTATTAGGAATTTCCGAATAGTTCAACGTGAAGGTAGCCGAGATGTGACGAGGCAAATAGATTTTTATAACCTTGATGTTGTTATTGCTGTGGGTTATCGAGTCAATAGCTATCAAGCAACCCAATTTCGGATCTGGGCAACTAATACCTTAAAAGAGTTCATTATCAAGGGCTTTGTGATGGATGATGAACGCCTCAAGCAAGGTAAACATTTTGGCAAAGACTATTTCAACGAGTTAATAGAGCGTGTTCGGGAGATTCGCGCCAGCGAAAGGCGTTTTTATCAAAAAATTACTGATATTTACGAGCAATGCAGTATTGACTATGACTCAAAATCTCCAACTACTCAGACTTTTTTTAAGACAGTCCAAAATAAGTTGGAGTGGGCTATTACAGGGAAAACTGCGGCAGAGATTATCGCAAGTCGAGCTAGCGCGGATCAGCCCAAAATGGGGTTGCAAACATGGAAAAATGCTCCTGAAGGGAAAATCATCAAATCGGATGTCACAGTAGCAAAAAACTATCTTATTGAAAAAGAAATTAAAGAGTTAGAACGCATTGTCACCATGTATTTAGACTATGCAGAAAATCAAGCGGCTCGGCAAATCTCTATGAAAATGCAGGATTGGATTGATAAATTGGATGCTTTTTTGCGCTTTAACGATTACGACGTTTTAACTAATGCTGGTTCAATATCTGCTGAAGTTGCTAAAAATCTAGCTGCATCAGAGTATGAAAAATATCGAGTGATTCAAGATCGAGAATATATATCTGACTTTGACAAGGCGGTTAAAAAATCACTAAATAGTGATCAGAGAAAAGATAAGTCATAAAAGAATAAAATTACAAGTTAATAATGGAAAATTAAAGATATTTCTGCAATTACTTTACTTAGGTCATAGGTTTGGCAGCAGTTTGAAGCTTAACTGTGATTTGAGAGTAGCAACGCAAAAATAAGGATAATTGCACAATGAACTCTATCCTGCTCTCCAAATTCTAAAATCTCTTGGAAAGTTAAAATGAAATAATCATGAGTTGTGGATTGAGATATAATCAGATGGCTGACTAGAGAGCTTAGCGCTATCACTGAACCACAAGGAAACCTGAGCATGACTGATGTGCAGAAGACAAACAAACCGCTATTTTCACAACATTATCTGGATCATCGAATTCAGGAATGCTCGGAATGGCAGCTTGATGTGGTGGCTAAGTTTGAGGCACTGAAAAAACTTTATTTGTCTAAAAAAGATTTATTGCCAAAACTAAGTGAAGCCCAAACAGAGGCAGAGTTTATTAAACCTGTATTAGACATCTTGGGATTTAGTAATATTCCTCAAGTAACGACTCGTGGTAAAGGACGGGCTGAGCGTCCAGATTATGCATTATTTACAAGTGAGAGCGATCGCGATAGTGCTTATCCATTGCAGAGTAATGAGACTGCTTTTTATACGCGGGTGAGTGCGATCGCAGAGGCAAAGTATTGGGAACGCGCACTCAGTAAAGCTTCGGCAAATGATCAGCGAGATATTTATAAAAATGCTAATCCATCGTTTCAGATTACCAACTATTTGACGGGAACTGGTGTTGATTGGGGGATTTTGACGAATGGGCGCGAGTGGAGGCTCTATTATCGATTAGCTTCTTCGACTGCGACTGAGTTCTATCAATTGGATTTGGTGGAATTATTAGAATCGCAAGATGAGGATAAATTAGAAAAGTTTAAATATTTTTGGTTATTCTTTTGTGGAGATAGTTTTGTTAAAGATCCACAGGGGCGTAATTTTTTAGAACGGGTACGCGAAGGCAGTAATACCTATGCAACACAGGTGGGTAAAGAACTAAAAACTTTGGTGTTTGAGCAGGTGTTTCCAAGTGTGGCGGGAGGATTTGCGGCAAATGCTTTCCGATTGCAGCATCAAGTAACGCCTGAAGAGCTTTATGAAGCAACTTTATCGTTTCTCTACAAGCTTCTATTCTTACTTTATGCTGAGTCGAGAGGTCTCTTACCTGTTAATGGTGATTATTGCGAACTAAGTTTAATAGAAATTTCGAGAGATGTTGCTAAACGAATTTCTCAACAAAGAAAGTTTAGTCAGGTAGCAACATTTTTATATGATCGAATACTCAGCACATTTAATGTGATTGATCAGGGTGATGATAGTCTTAAACTACCGCGTTATAACGGTGGACTATTTCACTTTGACTTTAGGGAAACCAACGATCAGCTTAAGTACATTGCTAATTATTTTCTATCTCGATTTAAAATCACAGATGAAATATTAGCTCCTGCATTAGATAAACTATTTAGGATTGAAGGAGAACCCATTGATTACAGCTTTTTAGGTGTGCGTCAATTAGGTTCTATCTATGAGGGATTACTAGAATATCGCGTAGTAATTGATAATGCGGAAAAGGGAGAAGTCCATTTAGAAAATGACAAAGGTGAACGTAAGTCTACGGGTTCCTATTACACTCCTGATTACATTGTTAAATACATTGTTAGCCATACTTTGAAGCCAATATTGGAAAAGCGATCACAAAGGTTTTCTGAGCTAATGACAGAAATTGATGATTTGCATCAACAGTTACAAGATAAACGTTTAGGTGTACAAAGTCGCAATGGAATTCAAAAGGAATTACAACGCTTAGGACGTGAAGCTCAAACGACATTACTAGATATTAAAGTATGCGATCCATCGATGGGAAGTGGTCATTTCTTAGTCGAAGCTGTGGATTATTTGACAGACGAATTAATTTTAATTTTGAATCAATATCCTGAGCATAATCCGATTTTAGAAATGCTCAATCAGACTCGTGAAAGCATTTTAGATAATTTAGCAAAACAAGGAATTAGAATTAGTCCAGATCGGTTAGAGCCAACTCAACTTTTACAGCGTGTGGTGATGAAGCGTTGTATTTATGGTGTGGATTTAAACCAGATGGCTGTGGAATTAGCAAAAGTAAGCTTATGGTTACATTCTTTTACCGTTGGCGCTCCATTAAGCTTCTTAGACCATCATCTACGCTGTGGCAACTCACTTATTGGGACAACTGCTAAAGAAGCGGAAGCTAATATGAAAAATGAGGATAAAGATCAATTTGACCGTGTACAACTTCAGCTACTAACAAGCCCATTCGTAGGATTATTGAGGGCGGCTGAGATCATGCGTGGTGTTAGTATCCTGAGTGATGCTACTTTAGCTGAGGTTGAACAAAGTGAAAAGTTATTTCATTCTTTTGATGAAGCCGCTAAACCTTATAAGCGTTTATTAGATATTTATATTGCAGGCTCTTCTGGGTTCATGGGGATAAGCACAGCTAATAGTAATCAGAATCCTCTCGGAGCAACAGTTACAGCCCTACCATGTCGCCAATAATTGTATCGATACTGTACCATTTACCCCTCAAACCCAGATGAGCCATATTGCACAGTTTTTTGGATTAAAACAAGCTAAAACTTTTTTGCGAATAAATGGGGCGAACGCAATTACGGACAAACCACATAAGATGCAAAAATTAGATAGAGAGGTTTATGAAGAAGCACAAAAGCTTAGCAAAGAAAAACGCTTTTTTCACTGGGATCTAGAGTTCCCAGAGGTGTTTATTGATCTGGATACTGCTAGTTGGAAGGAAGATTCAGGTTTTGATGCTATTGTCGGAAATCCACCATATGATGTTTTAGCAGAGAAAGAAAGAAAAGAAAGTCTTAAAGATTTAATCAATTACTTTAAATCTAATCCGAATTTTAGAAATAGTCTTGGAGGTAAATTAGATTTATTTAGAATGTTTATTTCTTTATCAGATTATCTAATTTGTTCTTCTGGATCTATTGGCTTAATTGTTCCAATGTCTTTTTTAGCTGATCAACAGGTAATCAAACTAAGAAAATCTTTATTACAATCTGGTAAGATCTATCAAATTAATGCTTTCCCACAAAAAGATGATCCCAATCGTAGGATATTTAAAGAGGCTAAACTTCCAACCTGTATCGTTATTCTGGGTACAATTTTTAATAGCCAATCAATTAAAGTTACAGTACATCCTAATAACTTATTAGAAGAGATTTCAGGGACATTTTCTTGCTCTCTAGATGAAATTGAAGCATTGGATGACAATAATTTTTCAATACCATTACTTTCATCTAATGAAGAAGTCAAAGTTTTAAAGAGGTTCTCTCGCCAAAATAAAATGCAAAAAATGAGAGATATTTGCCAAACATATCAAGGGGAAATTAATGAAACAAATATGGACGATTTGATTAGTACTAATTCAAATGATGGTTCTAGAATATTAAGAGGTGGAAATGTTCAGAGATACGAATTTATACCTGAGCCTAGACAAGGTGTTGAGAAATATATAAATCTTTCGGATTACAATCAGCAAATTGGAGGAGAAAGAATAGTACATACAATTCAGCCCAGAATTGGTTATCAGAGAAACGCTGCTCTTAATAATTGGAAACGTTTGATTTTTTCGCCCTTACCAACACCTTCTTACTGTTTTGATAGTGTTTCATATTTCTTGATTGAGGATAATATCCGTTCTTTTGCGTTATTAGCGCTATTGAATTCCCATCTTCTAGAATGGCGATTTAATCTGACTAGTACAAATAATCATGTAAGCACCTCAGAAATCGATGCTTTACCTATTCCAGTATTTCCCTTAACAACTCCACCTGATCGCCATCAGCAGTTATTTCAAAATGCGATCACACTTTATAAACAGTATCAAACAGATCACCAAATTGAACCGCTATTAAATCAAGTTAACCATCATATTAATCAAGAGATAGAAGAAGCAGATGTTATTCATGATTTACTAGCATATCTAGCTGAACAAATGATCGAACTCAATAAGCAAAAACAAACTGAAATCAAAAGTTTCTTAAAATGGCTAGAGCGCTTTATCGGATGCGAAATTGACACACTTACTAATAAATCTAAAATCCAAAACTATCTAGGTGACTATTACAAAGACACTCCCCATCTTAGCTTTGATGAACTAATTGAAGTTCTAAAGAAAAATAGTAAAAAAATCAAAATTGATCCTGTTGCAAGGAAAGAACAGCAATCCTTAGAAAAAGAATACCAAGATAGCCTAAACACACTACTGCCAATTAAGCATCAACTAGTCCGCTGTGACAAACTAATTGATGCGATCGTCTATCGGCTCTACGGTTTGACTGAAGAAGAGATAGCGATTGTAGAGGGCAAACAAGATAAGGCGATCGCTAAGGGATGATTTAGCGATCGCTCAACTGATTTACATTACCAAATTTATTAAATTAGATACTTACTAGAATTTAAAAACAATGTTTCAACCCCAAGCCGCAATCATCGCTGACAGCATTAACTTAACAGGCGATCGCCTGACCACCTTTGTGCTGACCTACCACCGCATGATTCACTCAGAATTCATGACCCATCGAATGCTCAGCAAAAACAGCAGCAGCAGTCGCGCCATTCCCGTCGAGAAAATGATCAAACTCGTCGAGAGTCAAGAAGTCTATCCATTACATTGGGGCAAAAATCAAAAGGGAATGTCTGCTCAAACAGAAGTAACTGAAGACGAGATGCAAGCAGCATCAGCAGTATGGCAAGAAGCTAGACTTGATGCGATCCGTCATGCGCGGAGATTGGTAGAAATTGGCATCCATAAACAAGTAGTCAATCGCCTGTTGGAACCATTCTCCACGATTACCGTAATTTGTTCAGGAACCGAATTTCAAAACTTTTTTGAACAGCGCTGTCATCCCGACGCTCAGCCTGAAATCCAAGTTCTCGCTAATAAAATGAAAGCTGCCTATGATGCGAGTCAACCGCAGCAATTAGCCGCAGGTGAATGGCATTTACCATTAATTAAACAAGAAGATATTGACGAAATTAGCGATATTAACGAATTGGTCAAAGTGGCAGTAGGACGCTGTGCGAGAGTTAGTTATCTCAATCATGATGGTGTGCGGAGTCTCGCCGATGATGTGAAACTGCACGATCGCCTATTAACTTCTAAACCCGCTCACCTATCACCCTTTGAACATGTAGCAAGTGCCCTTCCTAATTCCGAAAAACGCGCCAATTTTACTGGATTCCAAGCCTATCGATTTGGTATAGAACGGAATGACATTACTAAGTAGGTCATCTGAGATCTTGCACCATTCCTGAAAGAGTTAAGTAGGAATGGGTTTGAGAATAATTTCAAACCCATGACGAGCAGCAATATCGGCACTAATTTGGAGATACCTAAGAAGTTTCAACCAAAGGACAGAAGGAAATAAAACGGAAAGTGTCAAATCACAGGTAGCTTTCCAGTCCAAGACAGGAGGACTCGACCATTGATCAATCCAATGGGCCAAAAGATAAGCAAGCAGAGAGAGGATAAGCCAACGATAAACACCAAGTTTTGTAGATTGCCCAAAACAATGCAAACCAAAGCGATGTTTGATGGTTTTGAAGAATCCCTCAATCGCCCAACGCTTACGACCTAACATCACCAGATAAGCACCAGAATAAGGATGAGAAGAGACAACAAAGCGTAACTCCCGTTTACTATCAGCTCTTTTGAGCCAAAACCAAGAGATCGTCAAAGGCTGAGTTAGCCCTTCTAGCAAAATTTGTTGTCCACGTTTGCCATGACGATAAAGTTGTTTGACTGTACGGCCATCTTGAAGTTTACGATTGTTGCGTACACCGACAACGATGCGCCAAGTCTTGGCGCGGACAGTATTGAAAAACTTCACCGTACTAAACTCAGTATCAGCAAGGACAATCACAGTCTTGCCTTGGGTTAGTTGCTTGGGTACTGTCCCCAATAACTTACAAGCTAAGTCAGAGGGACTGGGGTATCCTTTGCCGCGCCATACTCTAAAACTCCATGGTACGCGCCACTCTCCATAGACCAGATACAGTACAACCAGATGTAGTCCTCGCTTTCCGTTTAGTATTCTCACCCATGGGTCTGGTTCGTTTTGGGTGGGATTGCTCAAATGTAAAAACTTGCCGCTTTTTTCTAGGGTAGTCAAGTCTATCAGTATCTTTAATGGCACTTGTTTCGATGGGCGATGCTTGGCGATTTGTCCCAAAATAGCCTGCCGTGTTGACCGAATTACTGCTCTCGTTGACCAGTTATAGTGATTGAGAAATCGGCTGAGTGCACTCGCTGATTTTATCTGTGTATGTTCTGGATAAGGATGCCTTTGTGCTTCGAGAAATAGTCCTAGCGCCAATTCAAGGATGAAATGCAACACCTAGAGATCTTTGCGTAAAGGGACTCATAAGGATATTCTGATATTAATCACAATAATTAGGATACCCTCATGAGCTTTGTCCATCTTACCACCACAGAAAGAAGTGAACTGTATAAACTAAGAGTAATTGAGCAATTATCTGTATCAGAGATAGGTCGTCGCTTGAAGCGAAACAAAAGTACGATTTCAAGAGAGTTATCGCGCAATACAGACGAGCGACAGATTGGCTATTTGCCAGATACTGCGGTTGCCCTGATGAAAGCAAGACGGAAACAAGCAAAGGTAAGATTTCAGAGCATCAGTGCTGAGACGATCGCCGAAGTCAAACAACGGTTAGAGCAACACCACAGCCCAGAGCAACTAGCAGGGAGAATGGAAAGGGAGGGGCTAGGTAAAATCAGCTATGAGACGATTTATCTGATGATCTATGCAAACCATCAAGAGATGGGAATATATCAACAATATCTGAGGCAGAAGCAAAAGCAACGAAGGCGCAAAGGTCGCCATCAGAAGCGAGGTGGCATTCCCAATAGGGTAGGGATAGAGAATCGACCGAAGATTGCAGATTTAAAAACAGAGATTGGACATTGGGAAAGTGATACGGTAATCGGGTGCAACCACACAGGTATCGTAGTTACGCATGTTGATAAAGCATCGAAGTATTTACTTGCTGGACTAGCTAAGAACAAGACGATGGATGAGATAAACAGAGTGACATTCAATCTATTTGAGCCTATAGAATCAACATCTCGAAAGACAATGACCTTTGATAATGGAAGAGAATTCTGTGGGCATGAGAAGCTATCTGAAAGATTGAAACTAGAGACCTTCTTTGCGAATCCATATCATTCATGGGAACGTGGATTGAATGAACACACCAATGGATTAATTAGAGAGTTCTATCCCAAAAGTACAAACTTTAAAATCGTGAAAGAAGAGGACTTTCAGAAGGCAGTGAATTTGATCAATCACAGACCCAGAAAATCACTTGACTATCGTACTCCTTACGAAGTATTCTTTGCTTCATCAGAACCCGTTGCATTTCATCCTTGAATTGGCGTAGTATTGCATTGAGACTTGCTGTTTGATACACACTTGGCATCAAACACAGAAGACTATACACTAGCCCTTGGGCGTGCTTAACGATGCTTTCCATGCTCGTTATTTAATTTACTACTACGCCCTTTTTTTCACATTTCTGCTCTTTCTGCAACCCCTTTTCTTGAATGGTGCAAGATCTCAGTCATCAAAATAAACCTGTAAATGCATAGATCTCCGACTTTTTTTGTGAATTCGCAAATTGTCTCTGCCCGCTTAGAAAAAGTCGGAGATCTTAACCTGTGCTTTTTAAGTTTTCTTATGCCTTGCTACTTAAATAACCATAGAGATTCTCAATGTCCCGCGCCAAAACAACTAAACCCATCAAAAAAGGATTTGCCAAATCACCATCTCCGATCATTTTAAGCGCTTGTTTAATTGTCAAAAACGAAGAACAACGCTTACCACAATGCTTAGAGAGTCTGCGATCGCTTGCCGATGAAATCATTGTCGTCGATACAGGATCGAGCGATCGCACCATAACTATTGCCAAAAAATATGAAGCGCGAGTCTTTCATTTTGACTGGTGTGATGACTTCTCACAGGCGCGGAACTATGTGATCGCACAGGCAAAAGGTAAATGGATCTTGGTTATTGATGCCGATGAAGTTTTGGAGCAAAGTGCGATCGCTACTTTGCAAGAGGTGTTACAACGAGAAGACTGTCTAGCAGTAAATCTTTTGCGATCGGAAATAGATGCAAAGCAATCTCCTTATTCCCTCGTACTACGTCTATTTCGCAATCATCCTGCGATTAAATTTACAGGGCTATATCATGAATCCATCGATCAATCGGTGGTAGCTTTACAAGCGCAAGAACCTCATTGGCAAGTGCTAAATGTAGAAGTTCCAGTTTTACTACATTACGGTTATACGGATAGCGAAATTCAACTTAAGCATAAGTATGAGTTTGCTAAACAGTTGATGCACAAGCATTTGGAAGTATTTCCCGATGATAGTTATATGCTCAACAAATTAGGCGCTTTGTACATTAGTAGTCCTCAAGATCGCGATCGCAATTTGGGGATTGCGCTATTACAAAAGGGATTAGCCTTACTTGACGATGCCGAACAACAAAGTTTAATTCGCTGTGAGTTACATTACCATTTAGGGCTTGCCTATCACCAAAATGCAGATTGGGAACTAGCCAAAAATGCCTATGAGAAAGTAATTGCCCTAGATGTTCCTAACCTTGTCAAACTTTCCGCTTATCTCAATTTAGGGAATATCTATCAAGAACTCAACCAAAAAGAAGCGATCGCATATTTTGAAAAGGCAACTCAAATCGCTCCCAATTTCGCCCAAGGACATTTTAATTACGGAATTGCGCTCAAAACCGCAGGACTCTTTACCGATGCGATCGCCGCTTACCAACAAGCAATCGCTCTCGAACCGAACTATGCCGAAGCACACCAAAATCTAGGTGTCGTGCTGATGAAAGTAGGCCATTTTCAGGAGGCGATCGCCTCATTCACAAGGGCAATCCAACTCCATGAGCAGCAACAGAATTATGAAACTGCGGAAATATTGCGATCGGCTCTACAAGAATTCAGGTAAGGGCAATTCATGAATTGCCCTTACCTGAATTCTGCAAGTATTTAATCTGTTCGGCAAGATTTTTAGCTAACAATGCGCGATTAGGACAAACGGATAAACCTGCATTGCGTAGAGCCTCAGCCGCCCATGTATTGCAGTTAAACAAAGAAAAATATCTTGGCACAGCCGCATAAAAACTACTAACCCCATATTGACCTTTTCCAATTGTCGCTTTGCGATCGCCTTTCTCATTAACCGCAAAAGTCTGCTTCACATAAGCAAATAAATTTTGAAATCCCGCTTCGGATAGCTCTATCGGCAATACAGGAAATTTAAAAAACTGCGTAGGAGATTCCGCAAAACTTACCACATGCATGACACTATCCGATGGAATAAATACCGCCCTTAGCATTGAGGGAATAGACTGATCACCCGCAAAATAAAACTGGCGATCGCCCCAACCCACTTCCACATAGGGAGCATCTTTCCATTCTTCAGCACCGAAGTTTTCTGGCTTTTGTTGTGCCCATGCTAAACCCGAATGCCAATCATGATGCACAAAATAAATCGTGCGAGTTTTAACATTTGTCGCCGCAGGAAATAGTCCCGCAGTTGGGCTAGGACAATAGAAAAAATAACTGGTGATCGCGATAAAAATCCCTAGCAATATTCCCAGAAAAATACCGATCTTCTGCTTACGTGTCACGCTTATAGATTGATGTGATTATCTATCGATTAACTCTCGTACAATAACACCGCAGAGATTGAGATCTCCGACTTTTTTTGTGACTAACAAAATTGATCTGTGATTGCAAAGAAAAAGTCGGAGATCTGAGCCTTCACAGTTCCGCAAAGATTGAGATTTCCGACTTTTTTTGTGACTGACACAAAACCAAAAAGAGAGTTGGGGGGGGGGGGGGGGGGGGGGGGGGGGGGGGGGGGGGGGTGTGGGGGGGGGGGGGGGGGGGGGGGGGGGGGTGTGTGAAGCCCCAACTCTCTTTTTGGTTTTGTTGTGGCATGGCGAAGCCGCGCCACAAATAATTGGTTTTGTATTGACGATCGCACCAATTTAAAGTTACTATAGTGAGTTCGGAATTCCAAAACTGTAAAGCCATGCCGCTACCGATTGTTGCCGTTGTCGGTCGCCCCAATGTGGGCAAATCTACGCTCGTAAACCGTCTGTCGGGAGAGCAATATGCGATCGTCTTCGATCAACCTGGTGTAACCCGCGATCGCGTTTATCGCGAATGTTTTTGGGGCGCACATGAATTTCAAGTCGTTGATACAGGTGGATTAGTATTTGACGACGAGACTGAATTTTTACCAATGATTCGCGAACAGGCGGAGATTGCCATTCGTGAATCTGCTGCTGTGATTTTTGTTGTTGATGGAATGGCAGGGATTACCGATGCTGACGAGCAACTAGGTGGCTGGTTGCGTCGGCAGAATATTCCTGTGCTACTGGCTGTAAATAAATGCGAAGGCTCTAAATTTGGTCTATCACTAGCCGCTGAATTTTGGAACCTAGGCTTAGGCGAACCAATCCCAATGTCGGGAATTCATGGCAACGGTACGGGCGAATTATTAGATGAGTTAGTTAAGCATCTACCCGCACCCGAAGAAGTAGTTAAAGAAAGCGACGAAATCAAAGTAGCGATTATCGGTCGTCCCAACGTTGGTAAATCCAGCTTACTGAATGCATTCATCGGTGAGAACCGCAGCATTGTTAGCCCCATATCTGGCACAACTCGCGATGCGATCGATATGTCGGTCGAGCGCGATGGTAAAAAATATCGCTTAATTGATACTGCGGGTGTACGCCGTAAAAAGAATATTGATTACGGTATTGAATTTTTTAGCATTAACCGTGCGTTCAAAGCGATCGGACGTTCTGATGTAGTTCTGCTAATCATCGATGCTCTTGACGGCGTTACCGATCAAGATCAAAAGCTAGCAGGTCGGATTAATGACGAAGGCAAAGCTTGCGTAATTGTGGTTAATAAATGGGATGCGATCGAAAAGGATTCCTACACCATTTACGACTACACCGCCGATGTAAAAAGCCGCCTGATGTTTGTGGAATATGCACCGATTATCTTTGTCAGTGCGGTGACTGGGCAGCGAGTCGAGCAAATTCTTGAGCGCGTAGATATAGCATATGAACAACATAAGCGCCGCGTCCCCACGGCGATTTTAAATGAAGCTCTCAATGAAGCCGTTACATGGCACGCGCCACCCACCAGTCGCGGCGGTAAGCAGGGCAAAGTATATTACTGTACCCAAATTTCTGATAGTCCACCAACGATAATTCTATTCGTCAACGATCCCCATCGTTTCAACGATAACTACAAGCGTTACATCGAAAATCAGTTCCGCAAAACTCTCGGCTTTGATGGGACACCATTACGGTTCATCTGGCGCGGCAAAAAAGATCGCGAAGTCGAAAAATCGAAAAACTCAGCATTAAGATAAACAAAAGGGGCGCAAAGCGCCCCTTTTGTTTATCTTAAGCACTATGACGGTTGTTATGATGACATTGCTACGATTGAATTAAAGTCAGTAGCATGGAGCACTCATGGAAGAGCGATCGCAAGCGCTGCTGAGCTTAGCAAAAGCAAAACTATCACGACGGATTGCCTTTTGGATTTTCGTCAGTATTGTTGTCATTGAAGCAATTATTTTGGTTCCGTCATATTTTCGACGCGAACAAGAATTGATCGATCAGGTGGAAAATGTCTCAGCTATCCAAGCGAGATTTTTTTTGCACACCACTAAATCAATGAAAACAGAGCAAACAGATGCTGAATTCGCAGATTTAGCAAAATCGATCAAGCGAGAAACCAATGTCGCAGGGTGGGCTGTAGAAAATGCCAAAGGTCAGCGCCTTTATCAAATGGGTGAAATCCCAAATCTTGCTGCTGCGGATGTCCGCGATCAGCCGATCGCAAGGCTTCGCAGTGGCAATCGATACGATGTTGCATGGAATGGGAAGCAACTTGGCAGTGACTACGTATTTATAGTTCGTCACAATGTCGAGTTTATTCAGCATGAACTAGTTAGTTATGTATGGCGGATTATTGGTTTAGTTGCCATTATTTCTCTATTTGTAACGGCAAGTACCTTGGCGATCTTGGGGGTGATCGTCATTCTACCCATCTTGAAATTGCGGGAGGATCTAGAACTAGTTGCCGACTCGATCAGTCAAGATCAAATGAATTTGCAATTTCATTCAATGGCGACATTGCGGACTGATGAAGTGGGCGATGTCATGGCAGCTTTTAATCAAATGTATGTACGGATTATCAAAGAAATATCAGAACGCAAACGTGCTGAAGCCCTGATTCAACAGGAAAAAGATACTTCTGAAAATCTGCTGTTAAACATTCTGCCCTATGCTATCGCCGATCGCCTCAAACTGGGAGAAAAGATCATTGCCGATGGCTTTAGCGAAGCTACAGTTTTATTTGCGGATATTGTGAGTTTTACGGAGCTATCTGCTAAGGTTCCGCCAGTTAAGTTGGTATGCTTGCTGAACGAAATTTTTTCTGAGTTTGATGGTTTAGCTGAAAAATATGGTCTCGAAAAAATCAAAACCATTGGTGATGCCTATATGGTGGTAGGAGGACTACCCATGTATCGTCCCAATCACGCAGAGGCGATCGCCGATATGGCTTTGGATATGCAAAATGTGATTGGTAAATTTGCTAGTGATCTTGGTGAGCCTTTCAAAATTCGAGTTGGAATAAATACGGGGCCAGTTGTGGCTGGAGTAATCGGCATCAAGAAGTTTATTTATGATCTGTGGGGCGATGCTGTTAATGTCGCGAGCAGGATGGAGTCGCATGGAATGCCTGACCATATACAAGTCTCTGACTCGACCTACGCAATTTTAAAAAACAAATATAACTTTACTGATCGTGGCAAGATTATGATTAAAGGTAAGGGAGAAATGCAAACATACTTTTTAATTAATAAGATCAAGAAATGATTTTGTGTGGTGCGGCAAAACCGCACCACACAAAATCATTTCTTGCGAATCACGCGCTTTAAGAACTATGACAGCCCTAGAAGAAACTAAATTTGAAGCTAATACGCTAGGAGCCGCAACTTTTGATTTAAGCGGACTTCCCAAGGAATATTACACGCTTGTAGATGGCAGTAAAAGCATTATTTGGGTACAACCAATTTTCCAAGCTTTAGGGCTCAAGTCATTGTTGGCAGCTTCTTTACCTGTAGAAAATTTTACCTATGCAGTAATTCGCGGCAAGGAATATACAGCGGTTGTAGTCAAACAGCAAGGAAATTATTTCGCTTTGTTACTCGATGCTCAAAGCGAAATTATTAATGAACAATTTCTAAATTGGGCGCTATGTTTTGATGCGACTTCTCTAAAAAACAATCCTAGATTTCAGGTGATTTAGTATAAGCAATCCCCAATGATTTCAGAGAGCGTGCGTTGGGGCACACTATCTAAAACCATGTAATACCAATTTTCAAAATGGCGTTGCCATTTTTTGTAACAGAATAAATTTGCTCTGGGGATAGACTTAGAGCATGATTGAGGAAAGATAGCGCTATTGTCCGAGGATAGCCGAGAAGAAATTATGAACTCTACCTATAAAGCATTTTGGTTAGAAGCTGGTGATCTGGTGGTGATTGACCAGACCCAACTTCCATTTCGTTCAGTGACTAAGACCCTGAAAACTAGTGCCGATGCTACCCTAGCAATTCAGGATATGACCGTGCGCGGTGCAGGGGTAATTGGTAATGTCGCCGCTTTTGGTGTGTATTTAGCCGCTAGAGAAAGTAAAGGCGATCGCGAAAAGATTAAGACCCTCTCATCGGTCATCCGTCGCGCTCGTCCGACCGCAGTAAATCTGATGTGGGCGGTCGATCGCATGATTGCGGTATTAGAAAAAGCACCCGCAAACCAAGATTTGGTAGAAATTGCCCTTAAAGAAGCGATCGCTATTGCCGATGAAGATGTAATTGGTACACGCAATATTGGCAAATTTGGCTGCGAACTAATTGAGGCGATCGCTAAAACTAAACCCAAAGGCGAACCTGTAAATATTCTGACCCATTGCAATGCGGGATGGTTAGCGATCGTCGATCGCGGCAGTGCCTTAGCGCCAATTTATGAAGCTAGCGATCGCGGGCTAAATATTCATGTGTGGGTTGATGAAACTCGTCCACGCAATCAAGGCGCAAATTTGACGGCATGGGAACTAGGACAATCGAATATTCCGCATACGCTGATTGCTGACAATACTGGCGGACTTTTAATGCAATATGGCAAAGTCGATCTTTGTATTGTGGGAACCGATCGCACTACTCGTAGTGGTGATGTTGCAAATAAAATTGGTACATATCTCAAAGCTCTCGCAGCCTTTGACAATAATGTTCCTTTTTATGTAGCCTTGCCAAGTTCCACTTTTGATATGCAAATTGTTGATGGAGTCAAAGAGATTGCGATCGAGACTCGTAGCGCGGATGAGGTGCTCTATATGCAAGGGCTACAAGATGATGGCAATATTGGCAAAGTGCGAGTCGCTCCTTTGGAAACTACGGCTTTAAATTATGGATTTGACATTACTCCTGCCAGACTGGTTACTGGGCTAATTACTGAACGCGGTATTTGTGATGCTGCGGAAACAGCGATCGCAGGGATGTTCCTCGATCTAATCCCATAAGGTTAAGAGGCGGCATCCGTCGCCTCTTAGATTTTCTATTTAAGTTTGACTTCTGAAGATTGATGCAATGGTAACTGGGTTGTTACAAAGGTTCCATCGTTATTGAACAAATCACAGGAGATTGGAAGACGACTAATATTTTTGTTGCTGCCAATTACGACGATCGCTGATCCTTTGAACAGCTTTTGGTTTGGATCAGGGTTGATTTCAAACTTTTGATCGTGGCTAACGGCAATCACATTTACACCATAGTGACCACGCAGCTTTAGTTCTAGAATTGTTTTACCATCAAACTCTTCAGGAACCATCACTTCGACAATACTATTATCTGGATCGAGTTCAAAGCGTTCTAAAATGCCTCGTTGAGTAAGCGATCGCGCTAAAGCTTTTCCCATTTCTGCTTCAGGATAAACGACTAGATCCGCACCAACTTTTTTGAGCAAAGTACCATGTACTTCTGACGAAGCCTTCGCAACAACATGCTTCACTCCAGCTTCCTTCACATTAAGTGTAGTAATAATACTCTCTTCTAAAAAATTGCCGATCGCAACAATCACTGTATCAATTTCGAGAATGCCAGATTCTTTGAGTGCGAGTGGATTAGTTGAATCTAATTGAATACAATGCGCTGCTAGATTATTGGCTCGTACATGACTGACACTCTCTTCATCTTTGTCAGCAGCTAAGACCTCATGCCCTAAGCGATCAAGGGTCGAGCATACCGATCGCCCAAATCGCCCTAAGCCAATCACGGCAAATTGCTTATTCTCGTGGCGCAGACTGCGAAAAAAGCTTAAAGAAGATATATCCACAGAATTTTCCTGTATTCCTTACGGTGATTTAATTTTACACATTGCTAAATGCTGAGCGAAGCGCTGTCTTTAGTGGTTCAACCTACCAGCATCGACTCTTGAGGGTATTTAATCAGACTAGGACGGGTATCAGTAAAGATTGCTGCCATCAATAGTAATACGCCAACCCGACCGATATACATAGTGGCAATGATTACAAGGCGACCTGCTGACGAGAGCGACGCAGTAATTCCAGTCGATAAGCCGACTGTGGCAAAAGCTGAAGTTGCTTCAAACAGGATATTTATAAAGCCCATATTGCGATCGGTTAAGGATAGTAACCCCGTCGAACAAATTACTGTAAATAAAGAACCCACTGCGACACCAACTGCTTTTAAGATCAGACCATTTGGTACTTGCAGTTTATAAAGATTGATTTGATCTCGCCCCTGTAATGCTGCGCCTGTACAACTAGCCAAAATTCTAGCAGTTGTGGTTTTAATCCCACCGCCTGTGCCTCCAGGACTTGCACCAATAAACATTAGGGCGATCGTGATAAATATCCCAGTCACAGTCATTTTGCCATTATCAATCGTATTGAAGCCAGCCGTGCGCGTGGTGACGGACTGAAACCATGCACCGACGATCTGATCAAACAGTGGCAATTTACCCAATGTTTCGCTATTACTAAACTCTGTAAACCAGAAAAATATAGTTCCAAATAGGAGTAAGGCAATGGTTGTGCTTGTGGCTACGCAGAAGGTTAGGCTAAAGGAGATGTAATCGCGATCGCGTGAAAATTTTGTCCTTAACCATAGATAGCCTTCCAAAATTACCTGATAGCCAATGCCACCAAAAATAATCAGTAAGCCAATAATGATACTCACCATCGGTGAATTCACATAGCCCATCAAATTATCGGTGAATAGGCTAAAACCAGCATTATTAAAAGCATTAACGCTATGAAAGATTGATTGCCAAACACTTTCAGTAAAGCTCATTTTTTGGCTAAAGATGGGCATTAGGGCAAATACCCCAGTCAATTCAAATAACATGGTCACGGCGATGATTGACTTAACTAATTGCAGCCCACTCCGAATACCATTTGTATCCAAGGCGGACTGCAAAGTCACTTTGTCCCTCAGGCTAAATCTACGTCCAATCAGCAATAAGAGGATAGTGGTCGCAGTCATATAGCCCAAGCCGCCTACTTGAACTAACAATGTCAGGAACAGTTGTCCCCAGAATGAATAAAATTTACCGACATCAACTACAGATAAACCTGTTACGCATACAGCAGAAGTAGAGGTAAATAAAGCGGTGATCAGATCTGACCATGTACCGTTACTAGATGATATGGGCAGCATTAGTAAAAATGTCCCAATTGATATGACAGCCACGAAGCCAAGACAAATTGTTCTAGCAGGGTTCACGTTGATTCCGCAAATATATCCGTGAGTTACAAAATTAATTCTATAGCGATCATTGGAATAGAGACGACTCAAATTTTTGTCATCAAAAATTTACCCCACCCTAGCCCTCCCCTTGCAAAGGGGAGGGAACAAGATTTCTAGTTTTCCCCCTTTGCAAGGGGGAATTAAAGGGGGTAAGCCCGACTTACTATCTTGACAAATAAAGATTAGAGGCGGCGCAAAGCGCCGCCTCTAATCTTTATTTGTGGTTAACCATACCCAATGACAGAAGGGCAACATTAGATAAGAGTGTTACGATCGCTATTATGCAAATACAGGGTAAATACAGGGACTGAAACTAATGAAATACTACACATTTGGCAATAATTTTCCCAATGGCGACGGCGGTGGCGATCGCTGGTCAGGTGTGCGTTTTTGGCTAACTACTATGCTTGTTTTTTGGGCTTTTAGTGCGATCGGGCTAGGTTGGCTAGTTAACTCGTTTTTTATCTTGATTGGTTTCATTACAGTAGTCCCTGTCGTCGCCTTTTTTGGTTTGCAATGGTGGATTAAACGCAGCATTGTGACGGCAGATTGCCCTATATGCGATACAACTTTTAATGCCTCAAGGGCAAGTCAGTTTCAATGTCCTAACTGCGGCGAACCTTTGCAAGAGCAGCAAAATAAATTTGTACGGCTTACCCCACCAGGCACAATCGATGTTGATGTCCAAGTTGTCGAATGAGTCTATCCCCTTGTTCTGGATTTTTAGAAAGGAAAAGGATGCGCGAAGCGCATCCTTTTCCTTTCTAGGTATAAAATACTGTTAGCTCTATATTTAGCGTTTAGCATAGGATGTCACCATGCCCTTGATTGCAACCGATAAAATTGTCAAAGACCTAGAAAAGGCAGGCGCTTTAGCAATGCGCGTTCCCCCAGAAGGCGGTTATGAAGGTCGCTACCAACTCAGACTGAAGAATGCAGGCTATGACATTTTGTTCATTTCTGCGCGTGGTTTAGGCGATGTGAATAGCTATCTCACTGGAGTTCATGGTGTGCGTCCTTCTCACCTTGGCAAAACCGAGATTCGTACATATTTCATCCCACCCGCGATTCAGTTTCGTCTCAATGCTTTACCGCCTAAAGCTAAGGGTTTAGTTGTTTGGCTGATCGAGGGTAAATACCTATCCAAGGAAGAACTTGAGACTTTAAGCCAAATTCCCGATCGCGATCCAAGAGTAAAAATTGTGATTGAAACAGGTAGCGATCGCCAAGTGACTTGGCAACCACTCAAACAAGCAGTTGCTGCTTAGCAAAAAAAGGAGTCGCGAAGCGACTCCTTTTTTTGCTTTTGATGCGGATGAAACACCGATTGATGAGACTAAATTAAAAAATGGTGCTAAGGCATGGCGATTTTCCTGAGACTCTGGAACAGTTGTTAGAAAAATCATAAAAAATGTTTGTGATATATTGCCCTTATCAATACAACAAAATCTTATGGGACAACTGAGTACCGCCGAACTACCCCAAGCCCTATTGAATCTATTCACAGAAATTCAGCAGACCAAAACACCCCTAACAGTGTTTCATAATGGCAAGCCTTGGGTAATTATCTATCCTGCCACGCCTCAAAAACAACGCCCAGCTTTTGGGAGCATGAAAGGAAGCGGAGAGATTGTGGGAGATATTGTTATGCCAGCATTGCCTGAAAATGTATGGGAAGTACTTCAGTGAAACTACTGCTGGATACTCATATTTGGCTTTGGTATCAACTTGGTGACGATCGCCTATCGCTACAGCTACAATCCGCGATCGCCGATTCATCCACTGAGCTTTGGCTTAGTCCAATTAGCATTTGGGAAACCTTACTACTTGCTGAAAAAAAACGTATTTCTTTGAAACCTGAAGCAAGAATCTGGATAGGATTAGCGTTAAATAACTTAGAAACTCGTGAAGCAACCTTAAATCATGATATTGCACTTTTAAGCCGCCAGATCGAGTTACCGCATCAAGACCCTGCCGATCGCTTCATCGCTGCTTCAGCTATTTTCTATGAACTAACTTTAGCAACTGTCGATCAAAATCTTGTAAGTTGTTCTTGGTTACCAACAATGAGTTAGGGTGAAGTTTTGAAAATCGCGAAAAAAATTCGATCGCGCATGCGTGAAGAGGGATGGTAAAGGAGTGGCAGAGCGATAGGCTAAGTATTACTCAGCTTGTATCTAACGACCCAAGTGCGGAAGAGTTCGACTGCGATCGCATAATTAACCATCTCGTTAGTTTTTTGACTGCGGATTACGTCGTGATCTTTGAGGGTTTTGAGGGCAGCTTGTAGAGTTTCGCTAGGTAGATTAGTTTGCGAGATTAGTTCTGATTCGGTCAGTCCTTGGGGATGGGGGGCTAGGGCTTTGAGAATGTCTTGTTGATGGGTTGCCCCCTCAGAGGCTTGTTGCCAGACTCCATTGAAGTAGTTAATGCCTGTGGTGAAAAAGTTTTCGCCTGAGCAGATGGTGCGGACATCATCAATGGTGAAGGTGCGATCGCGGGGTTTGCCTTGCTCGAATACATAGTCGTTAAATAGTCTCACGAGTTGGAAGCCGATCAGTTGGGTGAGGTAGGGCTGTCCGTTGGTAAGGTCGTAGATATGGTCAAGGGCGGCGGGTTCGTATTCGAGCAGGAATTCGGGATCGGGGTTGGCGAGGACTTGGTGGGTTGCGTCACGGGTGAGGAAGGTAACGGAGATGGAAATAAAACTAGAGAAGAAGGGCTGGAAGTAGTCAGCGTTCATTTCTTGGAGTTTGTGCAGTCCTGCAAAGGCGAATGCGAGTTTGCTGCTCATTTGAACCATGCCACGTAGGAAGCCGAGAAATTCTTTGCTGAGTTTACCTGTATCGATCAATTCTTCGATTTTCTCAAATTCATCAAGAGCGATGATTAGTCCCGTGCCTGTGAAGGTTTTTTCAATGTGTTGAAGATGTCGGCGAAAGGTTGTTTCGGGAAATTGGAAAAGGTCGTTATTGTTTGGTGGTAGTATTTCGGTGACTTCTTGGATTGCGTCACAAATTGCCATAAGAATGTCAGTTATACCATTAGGGGCATTACCGACACTAAAAAGATTGACGTAGGCAACGCTGACTTCAGAGCCAAGCCGCATAGAAATGTTCCGAAGTATAGAGGTCTTACCCATACGGCGATGACCATATAGGAGAACAGATTGGGGTAGAGCATCAACAATCCATAGTTCTTCAAGTTTGCGAAGAATATCTTCCCGACCAATAAAACGATAACCTAAGACAGGATCGCCAATAGTATAAGGATTAAGAATAGGTTTATCAATTTCTACTTGCCCAAGTTTACGAGCGCTAAGAACGAAAAAGATTTTCCATGTTTCAGCAATTTCATAAAGAATTGGGCGCTCTATACGAGAAACATCAATAGGTAATTCTTCGGTAGTCCTAAAAAGGAAAGGACGCACACGGAGGTAAAGAATCGTTGTAATGATGAATAAAATTCCAAATGGCTCCAATGTGATTTTCCAATTTCTTAGAAAAAGATAAGGTCTTTCTAACTAGTCTTGATACTCGTTGACGTAACGTACAGTTGAATCTCTCAATATAGTTGGTCTTTCCCGTTTCTTTCCCGACAGCCCTATGACGTTTGCTGGGCAGGACAACTGGATAAGACGAATAGAAGTCAGTATAAATAACCGCACATTGGCGATAGACGCTAGGCAACGATTCCCATAACTTCTGAGCTGATTCACCAGTGCGATCGCCTATATAACAACCGACAATTTCACGAGTCTCGGCATCAATGGCAAGCCATACCCACTGTTTATTGCCTTTGTCGTCCACAAAAGACCACAATTCATCCATCTGTATGGTCAAACGGCGTTTTGGTTTTGGTTCTACCTCCACCTGCTGAGGAACGTTTTCATATTTATGATTGACGTAACTTTGCAACCATCTCTCTGAGACCTTGAGGACTCTGGCAATTCCAGCTAGTGGGATTTTTTCTAGTAGTAGTTTCTCAAGAAGGTCATAAGTGTCTTGGGTACGCTCTGAAACTCTCTGCCACTGTGGATTTTCTACAAATTGACGACCACAGTCCCGACATTTATAATTTTGTTTTCCATGTCGTGTACTGCCGTTTTTTACAACGGATACGGACTGGCAGGATGGACAGGATGGCCTTGCTTCTGACATTACTTTACTTTGTATCAACTATCTGGATATTTTCCTACATCCTTTCCTTTTTAGGACTACCAATTCTTCAAGAGCATTTAAAATCTCAGAAATTTGACCAAAGCATCGATTGAGGGCATAAGAACGGGCAGTACGAGATGCAGCCTGACTTAAAACATGAACATCCTTAACAACTGATTCTAGTTTCTTAAGAAAAACCCAAGTTGTAGGGCGAAGCTCAGGCGAATTAGGAAAACAGATTGGCTTTAGCTTGAGAAGATCTTCAATACTTCTAATGTCTATAAAATCTCGTAGTGTACAGACAAGCTGATATATTTCTTCTCCATATTTAATGTTTCTCAATCTTTGGAGGATTTCGGCAGCATTTTTGAGGCTCAAAGAACAGTTCTCTTGTTTTTCCGCATATGCGTAGCTCATTTTTAAAAGCGTTGATGAATCAACTTTTGTAGCTACTGTCTCTGATGCTTGCCTTAGAAAGAAGAAACTTGCAGCAACTGTTTGATATGGCTTTTCAAAACGAAGATTATAATTTGCCCCCCAACGATCAGAAATCCACGATCTGTAAGGTAACCAAAAAATCCCTTCGATAAATTTAGATTTTAGAGAAGCAGAGAAAGATGCCGACGAGAAAGAAAGAATATCCCAATCCCCTATAAGATCAGTAAGTGTTGCAATTCGCAGAAAAATTTTCTCATTAGGTGTATTACCCAGTACATTATTTATAGCGGCATTGACAGTTACGAATTGCAAAGAATACTTTAAGAGTTGGTTCGCATTCATAAGACCTCTCTCCCAGTCAGCCTCCAACCAAATGCTAAGCTGACGATAAATCCTAGGAATCATTAAAGGTGTAATTCGTGGAATGCTTTTAAGTGAAACCCACTTATTATCTATCCTAAAGATTGCTAAAACAAACGCAACGCTAAACGCTATTCCCAGCAGCAAACTAGACAACACACCAATAGGAATGCTATCCGTCATACTAATCCAAATTCCTAATAATAAGCCAAGTATCGGAACGGTTGCTATACAACCAGTAACACTACCTATTACACTACGCCATCCATCCTGTGTTACACCAACTGCTAATCCAATTGGTACACCCAACAAAACACCACCTAATAGAGATCGGAACAAGAAGAACGTTATGCCACTCAAAAATAATTTCATTGTAGTAAATGTCAGAGTGAATGTCAGACTAAGTACTACACCAAATGCCACACCAAATGCCACACCACGAAACTCAACAAAAAGCCAACCAAAAAGCAAACTAACATATAAGTTAACAAACAAATCATTCCATAACATCGGAATTCCTATACTTTCCAAAAGCAGGGAGTATAAGACAGGAAAAAAGATGGCAAGAAATATCCCCATGAGTGCCAATTGTCTTTTTAGTGGAATTTTTTGCACCAGTTCCCATCGTTGTCGCAAACTCAATTTATTGGCTCTTCTGGGTTTGAGGGGATTAATGTATAATGAAGCACAAAGATAAGTGGTGACAGGTATGGACTTGTATCTAGATAGGTTGCTAAATTTACCCAACACAACCGTTGAAAGTTTTACGGAAGAAGAAAATAAAATCACCCTAAAGTTGAGATTTTTACAGGATGAAATTACTTGTCCGCATTGTAATACGCATGGTGGAAAATTAAAACAAAATCGACCGATATTGATTCGAGATTTGTCAGTATTTGGGAAAATAGTTTATTTAAATACGCCGCGCCGCCAATTTTATTGTCAACATTGTCAAAGACATTTTACGGAAAAGTTACCCTTTGTAGACTGGGAAAGACGATACACACAAAGGTATGAGGAGTATGTTTATCAACGAGTACAAAGTGCGAGTGTGGAGCAAGTAAGTCGAGATGAATATTTGAGTTGGGATCAAATACAAGGGATTTTCAATCACCAATTTTCTCTAAAAAAAAAGATGATTGGAAAGAAGTAAAACGAGTGAGTATTGATGAAGTGAGTAAACGCAAAGGACATAAAGACTTTGTGACAGTCGTATCAAGTATTGACGCAGGAGCATTACTAGAAGTAATTGATAGTCATAAACAAGATGACATCATTGAAGTCCTGAAGCAGCAACCGATTGAGATAAGGGAAAAAGTAGAGGAGGTTAGCATTGATATGTGGGGAGGCTTTCCCAAAGTTGTCAAAGAAGTATTTCCAAATGCGAAAATTGTCATCGACAGATTTCATGTTATGCAGCCACTAATCAAAGAGTTAAATCAACTGCGTCAAAAAGCTAAAATCAAGATTAAAGGTAGTCGATTTATTCTACTAAAGAACAAGGTAGACTTAACAGAAGAAGAAAAAGTGAAGTTAGAAAATGTCTTGAAATGTTCTAAACGCTTGCGACTAGCTTATAATCTCAAAGAAGACTTTAGAAGTATTTTTGAGACTTGTAAAACTCCTGAAGAGGGTCAGAAACAATTAAAAGAATGGCTTCAAAAAGCTAAAGCTGTTTATGGCGCAGTTTTGGAAACCATTCGTAATCATCTTGATAATATTTGTAACTACTTTTTAAATCGTACATCTAGTGGTGTGATGGAGGGACTTAATAATCGTATTAAATTAATTAAACGACAGGCTTATGGTTTTTTAAATTTTTTAAATTTTCGTTCTAGATTATTAGCTTGTCTTTCTCATTAGATTTACTTATCCCCTTAAACCCAGAAGACCCAATTTATTTGACTCAGTTTTAGATTCGCAATATGTTTCGACATACCAAGTAATTGCTTGAGGGAAATAGAACACCCAATAGAGCAGTCGCAAATAATCAAGCGGATTCAGGAGTGATAGTGGACGCTTGAGTTTTGGCGCGAGGTCAAGGAGTGGGACTTGTGCTGTGGATGTTTCTTCGGTCATAGGTTTTAGCGATATTGACGATAAAGATCAAAACAAGATTTCATCAGTTTTTGTGGATGCCCTTGGCTCTCTAGCCACAATTTTTCCATTTCCTTCTCACTAAAGCTAATTCCAGTCGTCTCCAGCCTAGCCTTAACAAATTTTTCCACCATTGGTTTCTGCCAAGGCTTGAGGGTTACTGGTAGACAAATATGATGCAAAGGTGAAGTCAATTTTTTATCATTACTATCTGGAAAAAGTTGATCGAGTAGCGTACAAGATGCAACAACTAAACGAAGAAATCTATCACCCACAAAGCCCCGTAAGACATCACGAATCGCCTTTGTAAAACCATCACCCTGTAAATTTTCTACTTCATCCAAAAGCAACAATACATGCCGCGACTTCATTATTCGAGTTAAAGCATAACCAGTGCAGTTTTCCACATCCAACTCATCACAAAAAGCCTGATAAAAATCTGTTTCCGAGTGAATGTTATGCAAACTCAGATATATCGGCTCCCACTTGTCTCTAAGCTCTGAAGCCGCAAGTTGACTAATCCTTCTTAACATCGAAGTCTTACCCATCTGGCGATCGCCCAACAAATTCACACCACCACTTCCAGAGTTCAATAAATCAAAAATCTCCCGCAACTCCCCTTCTCGATCAAAAAACTGCTCCGCCTTGTCAACTGGTAAATAAAGCGGCTGAAAAGGATTTTTTACATCAATTTGTTCTAATTCCTGTATCTCCATCTGCTCATCTAGTCTATCCACCAAGCTCTTGACAGATAAAGACTTAGGAGAATTCTTAATCTCTTGAAAATACTTCCTTGCAAAACTATCTGACTCAACCTCATCTTCTTCCAATCCCAGACGGATCATGACAAATTCCAGTTTAGCTTTCTGTCCTTCATGAGTCCTATTAAGTAGATTCGCCACCATATTAGAGCGATAAACTTTTAGCAGTTTCGCTAATTCAGTTTTGTTAAGCAAATCCCAGCCGTTAGCTTTTAGTCGTTCGTTAAAAAGTTTATATCCCTCATCACTCAATCTCCAATTAGCCAAAACTCACCTCCACCTGCTGAAAATCAACAAACCACTGCTGAAAATCCGCATTTTTTGTCCAAACCCCCAAAAGCTTTTGTAAATAATGGTTTTCAGGATTTGAAAAATCTTTTCTAAAGTTGCTGATTATCCGCATTGATTATCCTCAGACACCTTTCTTACATCCATAACAATAGTCTCAGTCCAAAAATTATACAAAAGGAACAAAAGGACATGGCTAACAATATCGATAACAACAAAGATAACCAAGCAATTAACGACACCCAGTTGGAAATCTCCGCTAACGAGCAAGGACTGCACCTAGAGCTAGAAATCCCTTGGAAGCGCTTACCGCTCATCGCCAAAATTAGCGGATTTGTGCTATCACATCTCATGACAATTGGTGTAACCCTCATTAACTGAGATCTTGCACCATTCAAGAAAAGGGGTTGCAGAAAGAGCAGAAATGTGAAAAAAAGGGCGTAGTAGTAAATTAAATAACGAGCATGGAAAGCATCGTTAAGCACGCCCAAGGGCTAGTGTATAGTCTTCTGTGTTTGATGCCAAGTGTGTATCAAACAGCAAGTCTCAATGCAATACTAGGACTATTTCTCGAAGCACAAAGGCATCCTTATCCAGAACATACACAGATAAAATCAGCGAGTGCACTCAGCCGATTTCTCAATCACTATAACTGGTCAACGAGAGCAGTAATTCGGTCAACACGGCAGGCTATTTTGGGACAAATCGCCAAGCATCGCCCATCGAAACAAGTGCCATTAAAGATACTGATAGACTTGACTACCCTAGAAAAAAGCGGCAAGTTTTTACATTTGAGCAATCCCACCCAAAACGAACCAGACCCATGGGTGAGAATACTAAACGGAAAGCGAGGACTACATCTGGTTGTACTGTATCTGGTCTATGGAGAGTGGCGCGTACCATGGAGTTTTAGAGTATGGCGCGGCAAAGGATACCCCAGTCCCTCTGACTTAGCTTGTAAGTTATTGGGGACAGTACCCAAGCAACTAACCCAAGGCAAGACTGTGATTGTCCTTGCTGATACTGAGTTTAGTACGGTGAAGTTTTTCAATACTGTCCGCGCCAAGACTTGGCGCATCGTTGTCGGTGTACGCAACAATCGTAAACTTCAAGATGGCCGTACAGTCAAACAACTTTATCGTCATGGCAAACGTGGACAACAAATTTTGCTAGAAGGGCTAACTCAGCCTTTGACGATCTCTTGGTTTTGGCTCAAAAGAGCTGATAGTAAACGGGAGTTACGCTTTGTTGTCTCTTCTCATCCTTATTCTGGTGCTTATCTGGTGATGTTAGGTCGTAAGCGTTGGGCGATTGAGGGATTCTTCAAAACCATCAAACATCGCTTTGGTTTGCATTGTTTTGGGCAATCTACAAAACTTGGTGTTTATCGTTGGCTTATCCTCTCTCTGCTTGCTTATCTTTTGGCCCATTGGATTGATCAATGGTCGAGTCCTCCTGTCTTGGACTGGAAAGCTACCTGTGATTTGACACTTTCCGTTTTATTTCCTTCTGTCCTTTGGTTGAAACTTCTTAGGTATCTCCAAATTAGTGCCGATATTGCTGCTCGTCATGGGTTTGAAATTATTCTCAAACCCATTCCTACTTAACTCTTTCAGGAATGGTGCAAGATCTCAGTTAACCTACCCTCATCACCTCATATTCCAGATAGCCCAGCCTCACAAGTTGAGAAGCTAGACTGCCTATCCAATCAATACCTCGCTATTAACGACCTTGACTAAATTGTAACTGAAGCGATCGCTAGATGTAAAAATTTTGCGATCGCTTTTGTTCCCCAACATATTAGACAAAAAAGGGAGTCTCAAAGAGACTCCCTTTTTTTATGGCTTTTTATCTGGTTGTTTCACAAATACGCGATCACCTACTTTTGCACCGCTTAAAATTTGAGTCTGATTGTCTACAGTTGAACCAATCGTCACAGGTTGAAACTGGGGCTTACCCTTTTCATCAGCAATTAATAAACCTGTTTTGCCTTCTTGCGTGACGATCGCCACCGTCGGTACAACCAGCGCACTATCAATTCTTTGACCAATAAAGCGCAAATCCGTATTCATTCCCGATTGCAACTTGTCTTTGCCAGTTTCTAAAGTTACCCGCACTTGAAATGACGTAACATTCTGCTCAATGATTGCTTCAGGCGCTATCAAACGGACTTTTCCCTTAAAAACCTCAGTCGGAAAAGCATCGGCAACAATTTCCACTTCTTGACCGATCTTAATTTGGGAAATATCCACTTCAGGAACCTTAGCAATAATCTCTAAGCCATTCGCGATCGCCACAATTGAAGTCGATGATGAAGAATTACTTGCCGAAGCTGTCGTCGTTGGCGTGACAAAGGCTCCTGCATTGGCATATTTTTGGGTGATAATCCCCGCAAACGGAGCGCGAATAATCGTGTCTTCGATTTGGACTTCGATGATTCTGATACCTGCGATCGCTTGAGCAAGTTGTGCTTCCGCTTGAGCAATATCTTCAGCACGACTTCCATTACGTGATTCTTCTAATAGACGAGTAGCCTCAACCAGATTAGCTTGAGCCGTTTGCAAATCAGCCTGAGCGCTGCGATCATCAGTTACAACTTCATCAAAGCGATCGCTAGAAATTGCGCCCTCAGTTTGTAAGCTCCGAAAGCGATTCGTTTTCATATTGGTTAAGGCTAAACGCGATCGGGCGGCATCTAAACGACCACGAGCAGCTTCTACCCTAGCCTGAGCCGCCGCAATATCTTCAGGACGACTACCATTGCGTAATTTGACTAAATTAGCCTCACTGGCAGCGGCACTAGCTTGAGCTTGATAAAGTTGCGGTAGCAAGTTAGCATTGTCCATTCTGGCAATCACCTGCCCCCGATTTACTCTTGCCCCTTGCTCAACTAATAGCTCAATTAGTTTTCCAGCTTGCTTCGGACTGAGATTCACGGTTTCAATCGGGACAACAGAGCCACTAGATTTAATTTTGATCGCTAGAGACTTTGATTCAACTTGTTCAGTTTTATCATTAACTGTAGTTGAGCTTTGATCTCTACTAGCTAAGGCGCGAAAGACAATAAATCCACCACCTAGCAGAACAACGATTAAAACTACGACTAACCAAGGCTTTTTCCAAAGACTTTTGAGTTTATTATTTTCTTGTTTTGGGGTAACAGTAGTTTGCATCGAGATTAAGCTTGATCAAAGCTGACAATATGAGAAATTAATTTTATAAGCAGCTGGGCAGAATCCCAAAGATCTATACTGCTCGCATAGCGAGCAGTATAGATCTTGACTCTATTTTTTGAATTATGCCGAGGTACTTATAAATAAGTTATGGTATTAGCGTTTATTTTGCATCACCCCTCAGCATCATTGCCACAAGATTATCGGGTAGTGTTTCAGATTTGTTGTAAGATAAAAGACTGAAATTTGCAATAGACCAAGAAAAAAGCATGGTATTAGAAGCAGTTGAATGTCCAACCTGTGGAGGAGTAGATATTCATAGACATGGACAAAGTGCTACAGGCAAAAAAAGATACATTTGTCGTAACGAAAACTGTACCCGCAAGACTTTTATCCTCGATTACACCTACAAAGGTCATCTAGCAACAGTAAAACAACAAATCACAGAGATGGCAATCAATGGCAGTGGTATCAGAGATACAGGTAGAGTATTAGGTATCAGTCCCACCACAGTGATCAACGAATTAAAAAAAAGCAGGAAGATATAGAAACTGTCAACTATCCATTACTAGAGCAACTGGATGTAGAGACAGTAGATGTCGATCTGTATCAAGTTGAATCCGCAGAGATGGATGAGATGTGGAGTTTTGTTGCCCGTAAAAAACAGCAAAGATGGTTATGGCACGCCATTGATCATGCAAGTGGAGTAGTTTTAGCTTATGTATTAGCACCCCATCAAGATCAAGCCTTAGTTAAACTGGTTAATCTCCTTAAACCATTTGGCATCAAGCGATTTTTTACGGATGCTTGGGGAGCATATGAGAGAATTCTTGACCCTGACACTCATCTTATAGGCAAGAAAAATACTCAAAGAATTGAACGTAAGCATTTAACTTTGCGAACGCGGATTAAGCGTTTAGCCAGAAAGACTATTTGCTTTTCTAAATCTATTTTGATGCACGATATTGTCATTGGGCTATTTATCAATAGATACGAATTTTCTATCCAATCCCATCATGCCTTCCAACAAATCTGAAACACTACCGATTATCGCTACCAAAACCCAAATAATAACGGTAGCGCTAAGCGCTACCGTTATTATTTGGGTTTTGATAGCAATTTTTATTGAAAAACTGATTTAGTTGTTTCCAGCGCCAAAGGTGCTGGAAACAACTAAATCAGTTTTTTGAAAGCCCGACTACGGCTGGCTTTCAAAAAACTGATTCTTATAATGAGAATTGCTGTTTTTTTGACCGATTAATTGCAACCATCAAAAAAACGGTATATTAGCAAAAGCAAAGACTCAAAGAGACGCAAAATATTCTGAGATCCACTCGTAAATTTATATTTGAGGGTTAATAACCTTGTGAGTCAGCCTGCCACAATTTGGGATGAAAAACCACATATCGTACTTCACAGATCTGATGATACGATGCAGATTCCTCTTGTGAATGCTTATTCTTGGACATTAGGACGAGGCTCAGAAAATGATATTCCTTTGTCTGATAAATGTGCATCGCGCAACCACGCCATGTTTCAAATTGTTGGCGAAAGCAGTTATTTTCTAATCGATCTTGGTAGTCGCAATGGTTCATTCGTGAATGGCAAGCGAGTGACCATTCCTGTGAGCTTAAAAAATGGCGATCGCATTATCCTTGGCGAAACAGAGCTAGAGTTTTACTGCCCAGAGACGATCACATCCCCTGACACCAACGCACGTCCAAATAATGACGAGAATACCGATGCAGCCGCGACTGCCATGCTTCACAAGCGACAACTAATTACGGTGTTAGTAGTAGATATTCGGGACTTTACGAAACTAACTCAACAAATGGATGAGCAGATTCTTTCAGAAGCGATCGGCACATGGTTCCGTCGTGCTGGAGAGATTATCGATCGCTACGGCAGTTGGGTAGACAAATATATTGGCGATGCGGTCATGACCGTCTGGATTCATGACGCTGGAAGCGGCTCAGAGACTGTGGCAACTCAAGACATGCTCAAGGTCTACCGCGCTCTCCATGAGCTTTATGAAATGAGCAATCAACTTAATCAACAGTTTGAATTACCATTTCAATTGCGTGTTGGTGCAGGTGTAAATACGGGATATGCGATGGTTGGACAAATGGGAACTAGTGAGCATCCAGACTACACCGCCCTTGGGGATACGGTTAATGCCGCCTTTCGATTGGAGTCATCAACTAAGCAATTGGGGCTAGATGTCGCGATCGGCTCTATGACTTATGGTCATACACCATATGCTGCGGTTTTACTACCCCTCAAACAATATTCTGTGGATCTTAAAGGCTACACGACTCCCACGGTTACCTATGCTGGTACTTTTACTGAATTAGGCAAATACATTCAGAAGCTAGACGCAGACTAATTAACTCACCTTACGCAGATAGAAAATCTGCCCTCATCCCCCAGCCCCTTCTCCCAGAGCGGGAGAAGGGGAGCAAGAGCCGTTTTTAGTTTTTCCCTTGTTTCCCTCTCCCTTTTTGGGAGAGGGGCTAGGGGTGAGGGTCTTATAACTTTCTGCGTAACATGAGTAATTAAAGAGAAAGCACTCCAAAGGAGTGCTTTCTCTTTCTCAAAAAGAGATGGTATGCTGCGCATAGCACATCATCTCTTCTTTAATCTTTAAAACTATTAGAAGCTAAATCAAGAGTTACTTGGCGAAGCTGTAAATAATCCATCGGATCGACAGCAGTTCTGCCATCGGGTTGGATCTCAAAATGCAGATGTGACCCCGTACTCCGTCCCGTTGACCCTACTTCTGCGATCGCCTGTCCCTTGCTCACAATTTGTCCTTTGGATACATATACTCTATTTGTATGAGCATAAAGCGTCAGCTCGCCATTGTCATGGCGCAACTCGACAACATTGCCATAGCCATCATCCGTCCATCCTGCATAGGTGACCTCACCCTCAGCTGCTGCAAAAATTGGTGTGCCTGTGGGCGCAGCAAAATCCACACCTTTATGCAATTTCCTCTCACCCGTGATGGGATGTACTCGCCATCCAAATCCAGAACTGATGGCAGCCCCTGTGATAGGCAAAGTAAAGTTAGAAATACTATTAAGGTCGATCGCCGAAATATTTTGCGGAAGCTGCATTGTCCAGCGTCCTGGCTGTCTAGATTTGAGGCGTAAATCTTGGGGATTAAGCTTAACTTCAGGCGAAAACTCCACGACCATTCTGGTGGTATTCGCATCAACCTGTCCGACCCTTACTGCTTGCACGCCTTTTCCAACGCGCCGTCTTACCGTTGGTCCCTGATAGACAATACCAGGCAAGTCAATCACGATGCGGGTAGGGTTGCTAATGACAGTTCCCCTTGGCTCAATGTCATTTTTGACAGAAAACTCAATTCTGCTATCAGTTAAATCATAGACAAAGGTTTCGAGACGGTTTGCATGAGCTGTGGGTGTTGCGATCGCTAAACTACTAGTCAAGCCACACAGACTCAATGATAGCAGACGCAGGTTCAGGGATTTGGATTTATTGGCTAATTTGCGATTGGTCAATAAATTAAATTGGTGGGAGCGAGACATAAAGTTTTGCATAGGAACGTTGCGCTGTAGGACGGTTGAGAGCAAGCTACAAGCCGTACAAAAATGCACAAAAAGTCTTGTGATAAGACTTGTAGAAGGCTAGGGATAATGCTCTGAAGATTTGTGTAACAGGAACGAGGGAGATTCTACATCAATTTTGATGAAATTTCGATCAAATATGGCAACTTGCGATTATTAGTCAGATAAAAAGTTGTTTTTTGCAGATAAATGATTGTCTGCAAAAGCCGATATTTATAGCAGGTATCGATCAAGAAAACCAGTTTTTGGTTCTGCAATATTTTGGGTGGCAAAGCCGCACCACCCAAAATATTGCAGAACCAAAAATAATGAAGATCTAAGCGGTATATTTGTTGCAACCTCAAAAAATCCGCTTGCATCTAAGCCGTTAAATTATGAGCTTTGCCTCAAAACTCAGGACTGCGATCGCGACTAATCAGAGCATTTTGTGTTTGGGACTTGACCCCAATCCTGAAGTGATGCCTGCCAAGTACAAAGCCAAATATGACTCGGAGATGAATGCTGGAGCATATCCCGATCGCACTGTGGCTTATTTATGGGAATGGATGAATTTTATTATTGAGTCCACTGCCGATCTGGTCTGTGCTTATAAACCAACTTTGGGCTTTTATACGGCTTTGGGTGCGAGCGGGTTGGAGCTATTAGCCAAGACCTTAGCGGCGATTCCACCAGAAATTCCGATCATTCTCGATGCTAAGCACGCAGATCTCAATAGCAGCAGTGTCATGGCTAAGACAGCCTTTGAGCAGTGGGGCGTGGATGCGATTACCTTAAGTCCCTATATTGGACAAGATTTGGCGGCGCGGTTTTTGATGTATCCCGACAAGGCGATTTTTGTGAGCTGCTATTCATCAAATACAACCGCACAAACTTTTCAAGAATATCCCAATTCCGAGAAGCCTTTGTATCTCAATGTGGTGCAAAATTGCCAAGCTTGGGCGGGAATAGAGAGTTTAGCGCTAGAGATTGGTGCGGCAAATCCTGATGCGCTGACAAAGGTGCGATCGCTAGCCCCTGAGCGCTTAATCTTAGCAAGAAGTATTTGGGCAAGTAGCCAAGGTGGTGGTCAAGATAATCATCAGAGCATCGAAAATTTAGCCGCAATTCTCAATGCGGGGTTAGATGCCAATGGTGGCGGTTTGATTTTGCCTGTCAATCAGGATGCACTAGCGATCGGTGAACCAGCCCAATTAGTGCGATCGCTACGAGATGAAGTCAATCAGGCGATCGCGGTAACCCCTCATCATCGTCCTGCTTGCGATTTGTGGATGCCAAATGTTTGTTTGCTCGATCAAGCAGGACATCCCAAGGCAAATCTCATCTTGCAGTTGTTTGACATTGGCTGTATTACCTTTGAAGAAACAGTGCAAGCATCTGGTCAAATTTTCCCCTACTACATCGATTTACGGCGGATTATCTCCAATCCTCAAGTATTTGAGGCAGTAATTGGTACTTATGCGGAGATCTTGCAAAATCTTAAATTCGATCGCATTGCAGGGATTCCCTATGGCTCGTTACCCACGGCTTCAGGCTTAGCATTGCGTTTAAATTTCCCATTGATTTTTCCGCGTAAGGAGGTGAAAGCCTATGGAGCCAGACGCTTGATCGAGGGTAATTATGAAGCAGGAGAAACCATTGTCGTGGTTGATGATATTTTGATTTCTGGAAAGAGTGCGATCGAGGGGGCGCAAAAAATCGAAAGCTGTGGATTAAAGGTGCGTGATATCGTCGTATTTATCGATCATGAGTCGGGAGTATGCGATCGCATCCAAGCAAGTGGATATTCACCCCACGCGGTGTTAAAAATCTCTGAAATAAATGAGACACTATACCAAGCAGGGCGTATAACTGAGAAACAATTTGTTGCTTTGTCGCATTCTTAAATACCGTGAGTATAAATTTGTCTACGACCAACTCATACTCACAATCCCATCCTTAAATATCGCGAGTATAAATTTGTCGTAGACAAATTTATACTCGCAAGCTCATCCTTACAGGTTATTGATTAGAGTTACGCATGTTCAAAAGAATTAGTTTGTTACTTGTTGCTGCGGCAGCTGCCACGCTCGCGCCGATCGTCGATCCTACATTTGCAGCCCAATCATCTAAGCCTGCTCCAGCCGAACTGGAGAATGTCATATTTGCTCTGGACAAAGCTGCCAGTAAGCAAGATATCGAAACAGTGATGAAATATTATGCTCCGACTTTCAATCATTCCGATGGGCTAAACCGCGATCGCTACAAGCAGTTATTGAGCCAACTCTGGCAACGATATAAAAGTATTTCCTATCGCACTGAAATTTCAAAATGGGAAAAACAAGGTGATTTAATTACTGCGGAAACAGTAACGATGATTCAAGGAGTGCGGGGAGCCGAGAATGATAACTTCAAATTGGATGCCAGACTGATTTCCACTCAGACGTACAAAAGTGTCAATGGTCAATTACAAGTTGTTTCTCAACAAGTGTTAGCCGAAAATTCTTCGCTGAGTACTGGTGATGCACCTCCTCCTGTTAAGCTCAAAATCCCTGAACTGATTGGTGTGGGCCGTCAATATGTCCTTGATGCGATCGTTACGGAGCCACTTGGCACAAGTTTATTACTAGGTGCTGCGATCGAAGAACCTGTAGAAGCTAAAAATTATTTGAATGAAAATATGATCGATCTGCGTCCCTTGCGTGCAGGTGGGTTGTTCAAAATTGGTCAAGCTCCTTTTTCTTCAGGTGATCGCTGGATATCGGTAGTGTTGGTACGCGAGTCGGGCATTACGATCACAAGCCAGCGTTTGCGCGTTAGCAAAGATTTTACAGGCAATCAATATACGCCTCTACCTGAGCCAGATACGACTCCGAGCCGTGTCCGCCCACGCCCTAACAGCGATCAAACTCTCTAATAAGAAAGCACCCAAAGGGTGCTTTCTTATTCCTAATTTCCAAAACGAGAAGGTGGTGGCGCAACTTTAAAGATGGTCTTCCATGCTTCCACCGTACCTGCTCCAACAGGAAAGTCTGTAGTCTGATCGTTACTCCAAACCGCCCGAATAGTTGTACTGCCTGCGGGTAAACTCGCTAAAGCAGCAGATAGCTCATCATCACGCCACCTGTGTAGGTGTAAATTTTGCCTTGGGCGCTAAATAAGAGGGCTTTTGGCGATCGCAGCCGCGATCTTTTTTCATAAATAGGCTCTGGATCGCTATAGCGCTCATCAATGTAGCGATCGTGTCGCCAGACGCGACGACTTTTCCAAGAACGGCGATAACCGACCACATCTGACCAATATTCAGTATAGGTTGCTTTAATTCCTAGCTTTGACCAACTGGAAACAAAGGCAAAATTATCGGTAAAGTGCTTATCGTAAACAAGTTTACCGTCGAAAGGATTTTCAACAACACTTGACCAAGGTACATCAGCATCTTGGCTAACTGATGCAGGTGTTACGGCAAATGCGCTAGGGGTTAAGGCAAATAGCAAACCAATGCTCATTCCCCAAGCATTAATTCTCCAATCTGAGTATTTGTGGCGCATAGTAAAGCAATAACTTGGACACTATGGAAATAGATGTTTTTGATAAACCCTTTGTTCCTATATTCTGAGTAGACTTCTAAATCAAAGTTAAAAGTTAAGATCTCCGACTTTTTCTCGGAAAGTATAAGTTACCTTTGACAAGCATACAAAAAGTCGGAGATCTGGGCATTTATAGTTTTCTTTTGCCTACCTACTTATCTAGTACTTCTACTATAAATCTAAGACGGTATGCTTTTGGGCAAGGCTAGCGATCGCAATACCAGCGATCGGATGAATCCAATCAGCAGCAATCTCAGCTAGAGGTAATAACACAAAAGCGCGATCGCACATACGGGGATGTGGAATCACTAATTCAGGAGTATCAATTTGGCGATCGCCATAAAGCAATAAATCTAAATCGAGAGTTCTTGCACCCCAACGTTCGCGGCGTTCGCGACCAAACATTTGCTCAGTATAGAAAAGTGCTTGTAAAAGTTGAAGCGGCTGAAAACTGGTTTTTAAAATTGCACAACCATTTATATAGTCAGGCTGTGGGGCAGAGTTTGGCAGAGTGATCGCTTTAGTGCGATACCAGCGGGAAACACAAATTATCTCAATTTCGGGAAAGCTTGAAAGTTGCACGATCGCAGAACGGACAATTTTTTCGGAGTCACCTATTTCACTGCTCAGGTTACTACCTAGGGCGATCGCGCAAAGCTCAGTCATGCAATTTAATGTCAAAAAATAATAAAGACGCTGCTATGCAGCGTCTTTATTGAATTATACGGGAATCGCTTCAGTTGTGCGATAAAGCTTCGCGCCAACATTACGTAACTTTTCTTCGATGCGATCGTAACCGCGATCGAGGTGATGTAAGCCCATAACGGTGGTTTCACCATCAGCCGCTAATCCTGCGATTACCAATGCGGCTGAAGCGCGTAAATCGGTTGCCATGACAGGCGCACCCGACAATTGGGGCACACCAGTCACCACGGCAACATTATTTTTGAGGCGAATATTTGCACCCATGCGATTGAGTTCAGCAACATGTTGCAAGCGGTTTTCAAATACAGTTTCGGTAACTACGCCATTACCTTCGCAGATGGTCAGTAAAGCCATAAACTGCGCCTGCATATCGGTAGGAAACCCAGGGTAAGGCAGAGTTTCGATATCGACAGCACGATAGTTATCGCCACCAATAACTGTGATCATATTGTCTGAATCTTGACGCACGGTGACACCGATATCTTGCAGTTTAGAAATTGCGGCAGTAAGGTGCGCAGGAATTACAGGCGACATCGATAAAGTCGATCGCGTAATCGCAGCAGCCACCATGAAAGTTGCCGCTTCAACGCGATCGGGAATCGCAGTGAAATCAGCAAAATGCAGCTTTTCGACACCGTCAATGATGATCGTACTTGTGCCAGCACCACGAATCTTTGCGCCCATCGCCATGCAAAGATCGGCTAGATCGACTACTTCAGGCTCCAGAGCTGCATTCTCAATAATGGTTTGCCCTTCAGCAAGTGTCGCTGCCATCATCAAGGTTTCAGTTGCACCGACGCTTGGGTAATCAAGATAAATCTTTGCGCCTTGCAAACGTCCATTGGGACTCATCGCATGGGCATGAACGATGCCATGATCGATCTGCACATAAGCTCCTAGAGATTGCAAACCGCGCACATGTAGTTCTACAGGACGTGCACCGATCGCACAGCCACCTGGGAGAGGAATTTTCGCTGATCCAAGTCTTGCTAATAGTGAACCAACTGCAAAGAAACTCGCTCTCATCTTACTTACCAATTCGTAAGGTGCAGAGTTTGTCGTCAAGTTGCTGGTATCGAGATCAAGAACTTCGCCATTGCGGGAAATTTTTACTCCAAGAGTTTCTAGAATGTCGCTCATGCGCTGCACATCAGCGAGGTTAGGGACATTACGAATACGGCATCCTTCTGACGATAAAAGTGTACCTGCCATGAGGGCAAGGATGGAATTTTTTGCGCCACTAATGGGGACATGCCCAGACAATTTCGATTTGCCAATGATACGGAGGACAGGGGCGTTGGGTTCTATTTGTGCCATTTCAGAAGATTCGAGCGTGGTTAAGTCGATAGGCTCAATGATTTGTGAAGCAATTTGTGAAGCATTACCGAGATCCATCGTCGATTGCATAGGCTGTAAATTGTTGGTTGTAGTTGTATTGGTTGAAGTGTTTGTGTAAACGATCGCCTTGTCCTCCTCACATCAAAAATAACGTAGCCAAAAGTTTAGCGGAGTATATCCGATAAACTGTTAACTTTTGTACGCTAAGTGTATTTACTCATTATTAATGATTCAGCCTTATATGGCAATTTAGTCAAAATTAATGTAGCAATTATAATCATGAAACTGATTTTGGAGTTTTGGGGGGGGGGGGGGGGGCGCGCCCCAAAAAAATTTTTTTTTTAAAATTTTTTTGGGGAGGC
>JALQCR010000049.1 GCA_023336205.1 Pseudanabaena sp. Salubria-1 | reverse complement strand
CCCCCCCCCCCCTATTTTTTTTTTTTTTTTTTTTTAAAAAAAAAAAAAAAAACACGCGGCCCCCCCCCCCCCCCCCGCCTCTCACTATTTGGCTTTTGATTTGTCTTGATAAAAGTGGCTAAGCGTAGCTATTTTATGTTTTGGTATACTACTGAAAAATCAACAATAACAACAAAAAAACAAAAAAGGGTGCTTAGCACCGTCTTTTGTTTTTTTGTTAGGCAAAGATGCCGCGAGCTTTGTCAAAATAAGATTTGCGATCATCAAGACCGTTATAGCCGCCATTCACACGTAAGGTTACTTCTTCGACACTTGCACCGCGATCGCATAGGGCATTCATATTGTTGTTAGACCACCAAAATCCAGCACTAGTAAATGGATATTTTGATGCAACATAGGCTACTCCATCCATCACTTTAGGATCGGCGATCGCCTTACTAAAAGCCTGATAATTAGCTCGACCTGTAAGCTGAATCACACCAGCTCCTTTATATTTGGGCCCATCACCTGGATTGACATTCCCCAAATCTTCGCGACCTTCATAATCCTTGCCACTAGCAATTTCTTGCATGTATTGTAAGCCTCCCGACTCGTGGGCAATCTGACTAAGAAAATGTCGCAATCTAGGCGTAGTAGTAATCTTGTAAAGAACTAAACAAGAATTCAAGTCTTGAAGTTGAGTGTCAGTAATTTGTCTACCAAAGAATGATTCGGTTTGTTTTTCACTGACAATTTGAGGAACGTCAGGTACTAGTCCTTCCCAATGTGGTGGAAAAACAAAGTAAGTTCCACTACCAGCCGCTAAAATGACTTTGAAATGTCCATTGTCAGCAGGTTCAAATTTATCAAACCCATAGGTTTTACCAACAGGGACATCTATAGTTTCGTTAGGTTTTGTGAGTTGTGCTGAATCCACTGGACGCACTTTCAGTTTTGTTGCCGCCTTAGCCTTCATTGTTCCCATGCTATTCTCACCACAATAACTAGATGAAATAATTATAAGCTTCTCGCGTTGTTTTTGTAAATGAAGTCTATTGTGCTTTTCTGCAAAAATGTATATGACATTTTTGTGCTTTTTTATTTGGAAAATCAACTAAACTAAAATTTTGATGTTAACGAGCTTGTAACTAGAATGAATGACTCAGAAACTCGCACTCAGAATATTCCCGTCAAGCTTGAAGATGGCACGACAATTCTGGTTGAGGTAACGCAAACTGGACGTGAAGATGTGGCGAATGAAGCTAGTAAGTTTAAAGCGGTAACTGATGCGCTCGGCGGCATTGTCCAAGCGATCGCTGAACCGATTAATCGCGCAAGACCGAACAAGGCAACGGTGAAGTTTGGCATGGAGTTAGCGGTTGAAGCTGGTCAATTAACAGCCGTGCTGGTCAAAGGCAGTGGTAAGGCGAATCTCGAAATTTCTCTGGAATGGACAAAGGAATCTGGGACGGTGAAGACCATTGGCTAGTCTCAGTCCAGACAATCTCAAGACTTGTACTGTGAAGCTAAGTATTGATAATACTCACGGTACTGGTTTCTTTGTGGCGGCTGGGTTGATTTTGACCTGTCATCATGTTGTTAAAAATGCTGGCGATCGCCCGATTAAGGTGAGATGGCAAAACCAAGAGAATTTTGCAGTGGCGACGGTTTTGCAGTCTTTTCCCGATCCTGTGGATCTGGCTTTATTGCAATTTGAGACCGTGGAAGCTCTAGCCTGTGTGGAGTTGGATGGGGTGATCGCTGCTTTTGATAATCTTTTTGCCTATGGCTATCCTGAGCGTGACCCGAATGGTACAGGTGTAGTGTTCCGATGCGATGGGCTGAATGGCGATGTGCCGCCGAAAATCAAGTTTAGTGATGGCACTGCGCGACTTGGGTTAAGTGGTGCGCCGTTGCTCAATCCTTCTACGGGCAAGGTGTGTGGTGTTGTCAAATATACTGAAGATCGCAATTTCCCTTTAGGTGGCGGTGGGATTCCGATCGCGACTGTTTTTGAGTATTTTCCCGTTCTCAACACTCCTTATAAGGGACTTGCCTATTTTAAAGATGACGATGCACGGTTCTTTTTTGGGCGGACAGCACTAACGGATTTATTGCTCGATCGCCTACAGCAAAGTAATTTTCTAGCACTATTAGGGTCTTCGGGCAGTGGCAAATCTTCGGTATTACGGGCGGGACTGCTGAACCAATTGCGTCTAGGACGACTATCGGGTAGCGATCACTGGGAATTGCGGATTATGTTACCAACAGAGCATCCACTCAAAAGTTTGGCTAATGAGTTTGTCGATCAAAAGTTAGGGAATATTGATCGCGCTGCACAGTTGGCAACAGCCGAAAAGCTACTTGCTGATGGCAAAGATGGTTTGCGGCGTTTAGTGGAAGCGACGGCGAAAACAACCCGCATGGTGTTGGTAATCGATCAGTTTGAGGAATCCTTTACGCTCTGTCAAAATCTGGAAGAGAGAGAACAGTTTTTTGCTTGTTTGATTGGGGCGTTAGGGATTGCGGCGGATAAGTTTTGTCTGGCGATCGCTATGCGTGCAGATTTCTTTGGGAAATGTGTGGAACGGGAATATGGAGGAATATCGAAACGGATTGCAGCGCATTTGGTGGCGGTGACACCGATGAATGATGATGAGTTGCGAGAGGCGATCGCTAAACCTGCGGAGATTGTTGGTTGTGAAGTAGAGCCAATTTTGATAGAGGAGATTGTGCGGGATGTGGCGGGTGCGCCTGCGAATTTACCTTTGATGCAGTTTGCGCTCTCGGAGTTGTGGCAGCTACGGGATGGGAATCGCTTGAATTTGCAAGCCTATAAGCAGGAGTTGGGAGGGATTACGGGGGCATTAGAGAAGAGGGCAAATGCGGTCTATGCTCAGTTTACGGATGAGTTGGACAAGAGGGCAGTGAAGCATATCTTTTTGTCGCTGACGCAGTTGGGTGAGGGTACAGAAGATACGCGCCGCCGTGTGGTGATGTCGAATTTGGTAACGGCTACGTTGTCGCTAGAGGCGATCGAGCGGGTAGTGCGGAAGTTGGCGGATGAGAAGTTGGTGGTGACTGATGATCGCGAAAAGGGAAAGGTGAGTGGTGATGCGATCGTGGATGTGGCACATGAGGCGTTAATTCGGGGTTGGAAGTTGTTGCGCGGCTGGTTGGATGAAGATCGCCAGAATTTGCGTCAACAGCGATGGATTGAAGATCGGGCGATCGAGTGGCAAGGATCTGGGAAAGCGAAGGAGTTTTTGCTATCGGGAAACAAATTAAGTGAGGTTCAAAAATTTGAAGAGAAGCAGTCCTATAAATTCTCTTTGTCAGAATTAGCACAACAGCTACTCAAAACAAGTATGCACCAAAGGTTAAAAAACTTAACTCTCATGCTTACAGTTTACCTAATACTTAGCGTAGCTCTAGGATTAGCGCTTCGATCATGGTATCTAGAAACAAAATGGGCTATTTTGCGCCAATGTCAACGTATACAAACTGAAAAAGGTCAGTGTGAAGGAAGATTAGAGGCTTTAAGAATATTGATTGATTCAAACGTGAGTCTTCAATCAATCGATCTCACTAAGGCAAATCTAAGTGGAGCAGATTTAAGTGGAGCGAAGCTTGAAAAAGCTAATCTCAGTGAAGCAAACCTCAGTAAAGCAAACCTTAGTAGAGCTAATCTCGCAGAAGCCGATTTAACCAAAGTGAATTTTTCCCAAGCCGACCTTAGTGAATCGGATCTTACTCTGACAAGATTATTTTTGGCGGATTTGAGTGGAGCTAAATTATTTAGGGCTAATCTCTTCGGCTCTAGTCTCTTAGGAAGCAAACTTGTTGGAGCTAATCTAAGCGTAACTAATCTCAGGGAAGCTAACCTAGGAGCTACAAACCTCACAGGAGCAAATCTTACAGGAGCCGACATTGTAAGTACTAATCTTGAATTTGCCAATCTCAAAGAAGCTAATCTCATAGATTTATTCCAATCAAATCCTGAAAGAATCAAGACAGCTTGTAATTGGCAAGAATCTAATATGAGTGAGATATTGAGAGAGCAGATTAAAAAATCACCTGATCCACCACCACCACGAAGCCTAACAGGTAAGGAGATGGTCAGACCAAACTGTAACGATCTATGGAATAAATCTAAATTGCCCTGATTTCCTTTCACCCACTTCTTTCTTTACTGAAAACGAACATTCCACCGTAACCTTCAGATTACTCTCCGCCGTTCACTCCGTCACAAAAGAAATACCCATCTTTCCACCAACCTTAATCCCCAACTCCAGCGTCACCTTATTCACCTTCATCACAGCCACATTCTTCAGAGCATTCAGCAACCCATTCCCATAGAACAAAAAATTCTCCCTGTCCAGATCCCCGACTTTTTTGAGTCGCATATCGATTTTGTAAGGTGTAGAAAAAGTCGGGGATCTCAATCTCTTCATCCTCAACCATCTTTTTCTGAATATGGCAGAATGGGAGAGTAGCGATCGCGCAATTTTGGAGGTTAACCCATGCTCAAAACCGTACAGGGAATTTATAAAAATGGGCAAATTCGTCTTACTGAAGTGCCACAAGGTATTCTCGAAAGCACTGTATTTGTTACCTTTCTAGAAAATAAGATTACTACTTGGTCAGATCTCATTTTGCAACATCAGGGTTTTGCCGAAAGTATTACCTTTGAGTCCTATCGAGAGGAGCTACTACCTCCCCAAGAAATAACGCTTTAAATTTGTTTGAATTTGTAAATTTTTATTTATGCGATATTTACTAGATACTTGTGTAGTCAGTGACTTTGTAAAAGGTGACGCAGATACATCACAGAGATTAAAGTCAATTTCTCCTGAAGACATTGCCGTTTCAGCGATAACGTCCATGGAACTGAAATATGGATTAGCCAATAATCCACAGCGTGCAGTCAAAATTCAGCCACTGATAGACTCATTTCTTAGTTCAGTTACCATTTTGACTTTTGGCGAAGAAGAAGCAAAGCAAACTGCTCAAATTAGGAATTTCCTAAAACAGGCTGGAACACCAATAGGTGCTTATGATGTCCTCATTGGGGCAACAGCAATAACACATAATCTAATTCTTGTAACTGCTAACGTTCGCGAATTTGAAAGAATCCCAAATCTGCAAATTCAGAACTGGCGGAATGAAAAGAGCTAATGCAAGATTTTCCACATCATCAGTACCACCCAAAGATTGTGGTAGAAGATGTTCCATTGTAAAGCGATCGCTATTTAGATATTCTGGCGAATGGCATTATTCACAGAGACTTCTGGCGCGTTCTCGAACAAATTTTCTGGCTTGAGGGGACACCATGCGGCTTTTTCAGCTATTTGGGCATTAATCAGAGTAAAGATGCGAGATAGTTCAGTAATACCTTCAAGTTCAGCAATTTGCTCATTGGTAAGAGCATCTGCTTTCTTTCGATCTAAAAGATTTTCTAGGCGATCTTGCAAGTCATCAGTCAGATGAAATAGAAAGACATTACCTAAAGGAACAATATTCATCCCTACAGGTATAAGTGACGATGGCTGCACCATTACTTGGCTAATCATTTCTCACCTCGTATCTTTCTAAGAAACTTTATTTAGGATAGCGCAATATCGAGAAAGTCAATAACCAGTACAAATTTGAAATGCCATTAAGCGATCACTGGGTCAGAGAGAAGTCAACCTGAATGTTTGCTAACCTATGGCAAAATATGAAAGTAGCGATCGCCCTAATGTTATTATAAAAACGAATTAAGCTATTAATCTTTAGTCAAAATGATTAGCCATAGCCAAATCCAAGCATTTAGCCAACAGATTGTCGAGCAGTTTCAGCCCGATCAGATTATTCTGTTTGGTTCCTATGCCTATGGTCAACCAAATCAAGACTCCGACGTTGATTTACTGGTGATATTGCCTTTTGAAGGACTACCAGTTTATAAAGTGATCGAAATCCGTAAAAAGCTCAGACCTACCTTCTCACTGGATTTAATCGCTCGAACTTCCAAACAAATTCAACAGCGTTTAGAGATGGGTGATTTTTTTATTCAAGACATTCTCCAAAGAGGTCGTATTCTCTATGAAACCAATCACACAAGAGTGGGTTGATAAAGCAGAAGGTGACTTCGCAACTGCCCAAAGAGAAATCGATGTTGAAAACAACCCAAACTATGATGCCGTCTGCTTCCATAGTCAGTAATGCATAGAGAAATACTTAAAAGCCTGTCTGCAAGAAAACAATATTGCCTTTGGTAGAACTCATGACCTAACGAAATTGTTAGATGCATTCTTGACAATGGAACCAAGTTGGGAAGATCTACGAAATAACCTTGATGAGCTAACAGTTTATGCTGTTGAGTTCCGATACCCTGGCATATCTGCCGACCAAACAATTGCTAATGATGCTTTTTCTGACTGTACCCAGATTCGTCAAGTAATAAGACAATACCTAGAGATTTTGTAACGATCGCTAGATGGCAAAATATGAAAGTAGCATCGCGACTTGTAATATTCCATTCTCAGATTTATGCCTAATCAAATTGTCCCCGCAGACTACGAGCAACTATTGCGAGATCTAAAAAGTCGCATACGTTCAGCACAAATTAACGCCGCCTTAGCCGTAAACCGAGAATTGGTATTACTCTATTGGCAAATCGGGCGCGAAATTTTGCAGCGACAGGGACAAGAAGGTTGGGGAACCAAGGTAATCGATCGCATAGCCAAAGACCTCAAACAAGAATTTCCCGAAATGAAGGGCTTTTCTCGTACAAACTTGCTTTATATGAGAGCTTTTGCTGAAGCTTGGGTGGACGAGCAAATAGTCCAACAGGTTGTTGGACAAATTCCTTGGGGACACAATCTACGGTTGTTGGACAAAGCAACTGGTTACAAAGAAAGGCTTTGGTATGCTCGACAGGCGATCGCTAATGGTTGGAGTCGTGCCGTATTAGAACACCAGATTGAAACGAAACTCTACCAAAGACAAGGTAAAGCAATTACCAATTTTGATTTAACCTTGCCCCAACCACAATCTGATTTAGCCCAACAACTGATTAAAGATCCCTACACATTTGATTTCTTAAGTTTGGCGCAAAATGCTCAGGAGCGAGATCTAGAGAAAGCCTTACTTGAGCGCATTCGTACCTTCTTATTGGAACTTGGGACAGGATTTGCTTTTGTTGGTAGTCAGTACCATTTGGAAGTAGGCGGCGAAGATTTTTATATTGACCTCTTGTTTTACCATCTGAAACTACGCTGCTACATTGTCATTGACCTAAAGACGACAAATTTTAAACCTGAATATTCAGGCAAAATGAGCTTTTATGTATCCGTAGTCGATGATTTGCTGCGGCATCCTGACGATAAACCGACAATTGGCATCATCTTGTGCAAGTCACGAAATCAAACAGTCGCGGAATATGCGCTACGAGATGTAAACAAACCCATTGCAGTTTCTCAATACAAGCACGAGTTACCAGCATCTTTGCAGAATGTCTTACCAAGCATCGAACAATTAGAAGCAGAATTGGCAACAGTCGAAATGATAGAAACGGAAAGCAATGACTTAACAGATTGAGATCTACAGCAATGGGCTAGGGACTCATTAGCACCAATCTCACGGTAACCTAGAATTGTGGTTTAGATTGATTTAGGGATTTTGTAGTGGCTACTCGGCAAAAAATCGGGGTGATTGGTGGCGGACAACTTGCGTGGATGATGGCGATCGCATCCAAAGATCTTGGTCTTGAGATAGCTGTTCAAGCAGCAAGCCCTGAAGACTCAGCCGTACCTGTAGCCGATCGCGTAATTTATGGAAAAGTTGCTGACGCTAATGCCACAGCCAAGCTCGCAGAAAATTGCCAAGTGATTACCTTTGAGAATGAATTTGTCGATCTCGCGGCTCTGCAAGATCTAGTTAATCAAGCTGGCGATGGCGGCTTGTTATTTTTGCCAAAGCTAGAAACTTTGGCGATTTCCGTCGATAAGCTCAATCAACGCCAACATTTCCGCGATCATCAGATTCCCACACCAGAATTTTATAATGTTGAAACAGAATTAGAACTTTTAGCATCTGCCGATCATCTCGGCTATCCCTTAGTTCTCAAAGCTCGACGACATGGCTATGACGGCAAAGGAACTTGGGTAATTACCAATGAAATGGAATTACGAGCAGCTTGGGAAAGTATGCATAAATTACCTGCGATCGCAGAAGCTTTCATTCCCTTTGAACGCGAACTTGCTGTGATTGTGGCGCGATCGGAATCAGGAGAGATCGTCATTTATCCCGTTGTCGAGACTCTGCAAACGAATCAAGTCTGTCGCCGCACGATCGCTCCTGCTCGTATCGATGAAACAACTGGCAAAAAAATAGAAACTATTGCCAAGCAAATTGTGACAACACTAGATGCGATCGGCGTATTTGGGATCGAATTCTTTTTGACCGCCGAGGGGGAAGTCAGCGTTAACGAAATTGCACCGCGCACCCATAATTCAGGACATTACACCATTGAAGGCTGTCAAACTTCGCAATTTGAGCAGCTACTTCGCGTCGTCAGTGGAAGGCAACTCGGTAATGTGTCGATGCTTGCACCTGTGGCTGTAATGGTCAATTTGCTGGGTTTTGAGAATGCTACAGGTATAGATGCTGATTATTTAGACAAACGCGCTGCGATCGCAAGCTTCCCGAATACACACATACATTGGTATAACAAAACGCGATCGGCTATTGGGCGCAAGCTTGGTCACGTTACGATTTTGGCAGAAACTCACGATATTGCTATAGCTATTAGCGATCGCATCGAGAGTATTTGGTATAAGTGAAGTTGTTCCCCGCAGGAGCGCAACTTCACACATTTGCAGACTTGATTTGGTGAATCAAGCCAAAATGCTTATATAGAAAGCATTTCAAATAAGCGCTTTAGCCGATGAAAACCCTTTTAGCTTCGTGGGAAGTTATATATGCGTCTCAATTGTTTCATTGAACAAGAGTTAGCGGGAAATGGATTTACTGACGTTGCCATTTACCCGCTTTTTTTTCGCGTAATTTCGTATAAAAGGTGATGCTTCGCACCACCTTTTATACAGTTTGGCTGGCATGATAAGAACTCCGTACCAAAGCTCCCGATCGCACATGGGCAAACCCAATCTGTTTTGCGATCGCTCCTAACTCTTCAAACTCATCAGGAGTCCAATATTTCTGCACAGGCAAATGCTCTAGAGAAGGACGTAAATATTGTCCAATTGTCAGGGAACTACAACCAATATCATATAAATCTTGCATTGTCTCAGTTAGCTCCTCCAAGGTCTCACCATGCCCCACCATGAGTCCTGACTTTGTAATAATGCGATTATCGATCTCTTTCACCATTGCCAAAACCGACAGCGATCGCTCATACTTCGCACCACGCCGCACTTTACCCTGCAAACGTCTTACTGTCTCAATATTATGGTTATAGCAAACAGGCTCAGCCAAAGCCACCGTCTCAATGCAACGGCGATCGCCCCGAAAGTCGGGAGTTAATACCTCGATTTTTGCATTTGGACGCGATCGCCTAATCTCCTGCATCGTTTCCACAAAACAGCTAGCTCCTTGATCCGCCAAATCGTCTCTTGCTACCGAAGTCAGAACTACATAATCTAAACCCAATAAACATACTGCCTCCGCCACTTTTCTCGCCTCATCAGGATCGAGTGGCATCGGTTGATGACCTTTATCGACTTGGCAAAAACCACAAGCACGAGTACAAGTTGGCCCCATCAACAAAAAAGTTGCTGTCTTTTGGGCGTAGCATTCCGCTCGATTAGGACAGCGCCCCTCTTCACAAATAGTATGAATCCCTCGCTGCTTAATAATTTGCTGAACTTCAGAGATTTCACTAGCTTTGCCGATTTGTGGGCGCAACCAACTTGGTAAACGTAACTCTTCTTTGGCGGGCATATCGTTGATATAAAAAATAGGAGAGGCACAAAGTACCTCTCCTATTAAAACCTATTTAAAACTTATAAATGAGAGACAACGCTTTGTCCCACCTCTAATTTGTAGGTTTGTCAGAAAAAGTCTCATAAAACCTGATTAAAACCCTTTACAGATGTAACCCTATTGACTAGCATATTGCACTGACACATTTTAATAGCCGTCATGATGTATGGGACACAAGTAAAAAACAAGAAAGAATAGGGCGCGACGCGCCCTATTCTTTCTTGTTTTTTACTGAACAAGCAACAGTAAAGAATTTTGGAGGGGTAGTGTTTGATCTATTAACCAATATTCTGATTTGGATTATTGCAATCCCAATTTTTGTAATTCTGTTTAGGGCTATTCCCAAGGACTGGTTTCGTCTCTTTGGATTAGTAATATTTACAGCGTTAATTGCGATCATTTTTGCGAACTTCAGATTTGTGGAAGAGCCGATCCCCAAAACTGTTGTTGAGTTTCTCACGTTCCCATTTACGCTAGTTGGACTTTTACTGCTATTGCTATTTTTTAACTATTGGCTCAGGCTCAAAAAAGTCAGTATTAAAAGCGGTGATAAAGTTGACAATAAAGCCGCTACTGAGAAAATTGCTACAGTTAGGAAAGAAATATTAATAGTTTTACTAATCTTTGCGATCGCCACTAACAACGCTACCTCAGAACTATTTACCTGTTATTTAGAACAACAAGGCTCAAATGCGATCGAGCAGTCTTATCGCCGCCCAGTTCGTAATTTAACAGAACAAGAACTACTGGATTTTAGGCGCGGAGTTTACGATCTCATTGTTGTACTTGCGGAAAATCCTCCCTATGAACCACGGCTCCAAGAAGCCATCAGATTATGGAATGAGGCTGAAATCTCCAAAAAACCATACATCATCTTAAGTGGTGGTAGGCGAACCTCTTACCCATCCACAAAAGGATATGCCTGTCTTACCGCACCAGAATCTCTGCCAACGCGCACTAAAGAAAATGTCAGAGATGCGATCGCTAGTCGTGCAGGTATACCCAATATTGGCTTGAGATATGACCCACGCTATGAGGGGTTCTTTACCAATCTAGCTACTCCTAGTGAAGGCATTCCTCAAGTAGATCTAACCGAAGCCGATCAAATGTGTAGTGCTTTAACAAGTTTCCCAAATATATCTTTGATTCGTCCGTTTGTAATTATTGAGCCATCAGGGATGACGGTGCGGAGTAGCGGCGATGAAATTAGCAAGCTGATCAAATCTCTAGAAAAAAATAAGCTAATAGCTGAAGATGCTCGTAACAGTAGAAGGATATTGCTGATCACGTCTCCCATCGAAGCAACTCGCGCCTTTTTGTCTTTTAGAAATCAAGATCTTAATGCATCATTAACCACTGCTAGCTATCCATCTGATAGCCACAGTAACCTTGGTGAGCAATGTCCTTGGCCAATCGGTAAACAGTTTAAACTCAAGCCACAATATTTTCTGTTTAATGCCGAAGCTTTTGTAAAATCTGAACGAGTGTGGACAGAAATTAAAGAATTAGTATTCTATACCCTCAGATTTTGGCTGCGTCCACCATTAACAGATGAACGTTCTTACTATCCCAAGTAATACCAATTCACAAAAGTGTGGCTACACTTCTGTGAATTAAAAACCTAACCCTGTAAGGGTTTTAAAAACACAAAATGGCTACGCCATTTTGTGTTTTGGTATAACCAGTTTAAAAAAATAAGATTGCGACGCTTTGCGCCGCAATCTTATTTTTGTCTTATGAAAAAGCTGCACTTACCAAGGCTTTTTATTTGTTACTTGGCTGCGCCCTGAGCTTCTAGAATCTGTTTTAATCGCTCAAGATCAGAAGCCCAACGTGGGTCAGGTTGATGGGCTTCTGAGGAAGTACTAGAACTAGATACAGTTCCAGTAGTTTTCTTGTTGTTGTTACTACGCTTTTTGCGTTTTGCCGCTGCTTTAACTGGTGCAGCAACAGTACTTGTTGCTGGAGATTCACTCTCTGACTGGGTGGAGTCATCTGAAGAACCATCTTCCAAATCAGAACCATCTTCGGCTTTACCTTTGGTACGAGGCAAAGCTTTTTCTAGCTTTAATACAGCACCGTTAAAATCATAACCATTGAATTTTTCAATGACTACGTCAGCAACTTCATCAGAGCCCACGGTCACAAAACCAAAACCACGGCATTTGCCTGTTTTGCGGTCAGTTATAACTTTCAACGATACTGAATCACCTGATTCATTGAAAATTTTTTCTAGAGCTTGGCGATCTAATTCTGCTGGCAAGTTGCCAACATAAAGGCGAATGGACATGATAATAGAAAACCTCTACGCTATAAAATCTTCAGCAGGTGACTAGAGCAGCCGCTACAAAAAACTTGTTTAAAAAACTTGTTTGCTACTTGTTAGCTTAAATTGGAGCTATTGATTACGTGCTACCTGCGATTAATCAAATTGAAATGACATTCTTCTGCCATGTACCAACATAACATACAAAATGCTTGTCTTAAAAATAAAATGTAATGAAAGTATCAAAATTCGAGCCACGGCAAAAAAAAAAGAGATTTGCTCCGCAAATCTCTTTTGTTTTTGCCGTGACGACAGTCATGATTTAAATATTAAGTTTTGATGTTTTTTATGGTTAATTGCTTGACGAATCAAGTTTATCTATGTAATATCCGTCTCTATAAATTTACATGGGATTTACATGGAATTTTTTGGGGTTTTTATTATTGGTTACTGTTTGTGGATTGGTCAGGCTCTTAATGATGCCCAAAAGAAGCAAGAACAGGATGTAGAAAAGCGGATCAAAGAAAAGCTAAAAAACGATCAATATATAAATGTACGCATTATTGAGAAACTATAGACCGATAGATTTTGTACCATCCTTAGGATGCGTTAGGCTATACCCATAAAGCATCCTAGTACAAACATTTTCGTGGGTTAAAAATCATGAAGCAAAATCTGCAAGCCATTAGTGGAGAGTTAAAAACTCAAGTTAAAATATTGGCGGCTTTGGTAGCAACTTTTTGGATTATCGTCATCTTAAATGAAGTACTCCTTGAGAATATCTTAGTAATTTCCACTGGATGCGGCTTGCGTCGAGGACTTAATGCTCTGGGACTTGTGCCCCATAGTTTTATTGGATTGCGCGGCATTTTGTTTGCTCCATTTCTGCATGGAGGCTTCTATCACGTTATGGCAAATACTGTCCCATTTATTATTCTGGGATGGTTTGTGATGCTGCGAAACATTAAAGATTTTTATTTTGTGTCGGTAATGTCAGCGCTAGTAGGTGGTTTAGGAACATGGTTAGTTGGTAGACCCTGTTCAGTTCATGTAGGTGCAAGTGGCGTAATTTTTGGCTATTTTGGCTATTTATTATTTCGCGGATATTTTGAAAAAAGCTTTGTTGCGATCGCAATTTCGATCGCGATCGCCATTGCTTATGGAGGAATGATCTGGGGTGTACTACCAACCAGATCTTATATTTCGTGGGAGATGCATTTATTTGGCTTTATTGGCGGCATTATTGCGGCAAAACTATTGTCTCCAAGCAAAACTGCTCAATAAAAAAGAGTCGGCGTAAAATGCCGACTCTTTTTTATTGTTATCTATTAGATTTAAGCAACACTTCTGATTGCTTCTAGCAAACTACGAGTACATGCTCCTTTGTCACAAAAAGCATCAATGTTAGCTCCGTTGGACAAAGCTCGATCCTTTCCACCATCGGCGGCTGAGTAAGCAACAATCTTAATATGAGGATATTCGGTTTTGATGGCATTGGAGGCTGTCCATCCATCCATCACGGGCATATGCAAATCCATTACCACAACATCTGGCTCGTGATTTTGTACTTTGGCGATCGCTTCTTTGCCATTAATTGCGACTTCTACAGCGCCAATACAAGATTGTAGTGAAAGCGCTAGCTGTAAAGTGCATCGTGTCAGTTCGTGGTCATCCACCACCAAAACGCGCAAGGTTTTTGTAAAAGCTGTCATGGTAGGTTCGGTAAGAAAGGCTTGACAATAACTCTGTTATGTAACTCAAGATACTTCTTTTTTTAAGTTAAATCTTCTACCGCAGGGACTAAACATCAAAGCCCAAAAGCAGAGGCGGTGAGAATCTTGGTCAATTCTTTTGTTTTTTTTAGCAATTACAATCCTATTTATGTGGTAGCAAATAAAAAAGTACGCCGATGGCGTACTTTTTTATTTGCTTAATTGCGCCATTTTACTTTTGGCAAAATTTGCTTTTGGTCAATGCGATCGCGATATTTAACTGCAAAGTTGAGTAAGGAGTCGATTAAGGCATCGGATAGAAAATGAGGTTGTAAGCCCAGATCGAGAAGATTGGTGTTTTTAGCATTGAAATAATGCTCTTCTAGCTCAACCCGTGGATTGTCAATATTTTGGACTTCGACTTTGATGCCGAGAGTTTGACCAGCTTTTTGCACCATAAAGGCAAGATCTCGAATCGAGAAAAGCTCAGTAAATTGGTTGAATACACGCATTTTGCCAGCCTCCGCAGGCGTAGCGATCGCTAGTTCAACACATCTCACAGTGTCCCGAATATCAAGGAAACTACGAGTTTGTCCGCCAGAACCATAGACAGTCAAAGGATGTCCAATCGCCGCTTGGATGCAAAAACGGTTAAGAGCAGTGCCAAATACGCCATCGTAATCAAGGCGATTAATCAGTAGCTCATCAGTACCAGTTTCTTCAGTAAGTACTCCATAGACAACACCTTGGTTCAGATCAGTTGCTCTTAAGCCCCATGTCTTACAAGCAAAGTGAATGTTATGGCTGTCATGAACCTTGCTGAGATGGTAAAAACTTCCAGGTTGCTTTGGATAAGGAAGCGTGTCTTTGCGTCCATTATGCTCAATGGTGATGTAGCCTTCTTCGATATCGATATTCGGAGTGCCATACTCACCCATCGTCCCCAGCTTAACTAGGTGGCAGTTGGGATTATGCTCTTTAATTGCATAGAGTAAATTAAGCGTTCCAACTACGTTATTAACTTGGGTCAGCACGGCATGTTCGCGATCGATCATCGAGAATGGTGCTGAGCGTTGTTCACCAAAATGGACAAGCGCATCAGGTTCAAAACAACGGAATGTATTCTGTAGAAATTCATAATTGGTGATATCACCAATAAACAAGTCAATTTTTTGACCTGAAACAGCTTGCCATTTATATATGCGCTCTTGAATAGAGGCGATCGGTGTGAGCGTCGCAACACCTAACTCATTGTCCCAATGCCGACGAACTAAGCTATCCAGCACACCAACTTCATATCCTTTATTGGCAAGATGTAAAGCTGTCGCCCATCCGCAATAACCGTCGCCACCAATTACCAGTACTTTCATGAATTCTGTGGGTTACAAAAAATTTGAGTTACAGTTTCCAAATTAACCCTATCAGGATTTATCTCGTTTGTGATGGACAAGACTGAAATTTCTTAAGTTGTATGTGTTGAGCAATACATGAAGGGTTTGGGGCTTGAAGGATATTCTCGAAAAGCCGAGTGACACGTTTCGCCGCAACCCAAAAAATTGGTTTTGTTGAAAGTCCGCCAAAGGCGGACTTTCAACAAAACCAATTTTTATAATGAGAATTGCTGCGCGTTTCGCGCCCCACTCGACTTTTCGAGAATAGTCTATATAATATTGATATTTGGTACGATCACGCGATTTAGCCGATCGCTGCTTTCAGTCGGCAAGTGTAATGTATTGAAATTAAGATAACCAAGAGTAGTTGTAAAACTATTCATTAGTTCGACTAGGATGATTTAGTCAAGTATGCTTTCGATTGCCGAACTTGCCCATAAAAGATATCCAGAGGCGATCGCCAAAATGCTTTGTCAGGAATTACAGCCACTTGACTTAGAGCAGCTTGATGTTGCTGTAGATATTGTCGATAGTAGTTTAGAGATACAAATTCGGGCAGATTCTGCCATTGAAAAGGAAAAACTGCTGGCATTAGTCCATAGCAAACTTCAAAATTTGCATATAGAATCAGTAGCTAAATTTAGAATTCACTGTTGGCGCAATGATGAAGAAACGCACGAACAGCGCATGCTATGGACGGAGCAATTTATGCTAGATCTCCCAAAATCATCCATGAAAGCAATTCCAGACATAGATCCAGAATCGGATAGTCAGCAATTTGAAACGCGATCGCCTGAACCACAACTTTCTAAGCAGTCTGTCTTGCAAAATGCGATTAAAAAAATTGCCCCAAGCAATTCTCAAGCTAGAAAAAACCTTTTAGCTACTGATCTAGAGCAGCAATCCTTTACCAATGGCATAACAGTTAAATCAAGCGATCTTGTCAAAGTTAATAAACCCCAGATTCCGACATCGGATAGTAATTATTGGCAGTTATTGTTTGTAGGCATATCGATTGTCGCACTAGGATTGGGCATTGGAGCCTCAGTGAGAGCACTCACATCAAAAACAGCCGTTGAATCAAGTTCTTCCTCATCATTAGCAACTCCATTAGTTGAAAATAAAGAAACAAAAAGTACAATCACTACTCCAAAAAGCTCTCCTAGCGAGACTATTCAACCATCTGTCGCTCCGACTCAAGTTACCCCCAAAGCCAATCCTTCTTCGGTTGAGCTGATCGCATCAGCGCCAAATGAGCTAGAACAAGGGCAAGTGATAACTTTAGAAAAGTTTAATCGTATCCAAAAAGGAATGACTATTGAGCAGGTAGAAAAAGTTTTTGGGACATCTGGCAAAGTTATTGCTGAGAATAACTCAAACAATAGTATCGGGCAGGTTTATTCTTGGAAAAACCCTGAAGGCAGTAATGCGATCATTGAGTTTAAAGATGGTCAAGTAGTGGCTAAAGCTCAAGCTGGCTTATAACAAAACCAAGATATTTACCGCCCGCGTAGCGGGCGGTAAATATCTTGGTTTTGGGTTTAATTTTGCGTAGCAACAAAAAAGAGAGAGGGTGCGAAGCGTCCTCTCTCTTTTTTGTTGCTATTGCTATAAAATTACTTATTGGGTAGCTAACTAATTTTTTGATTCAGGCAGCTAGAAAAACCAAGTAAAAGCCTCGTGGGAGAAAAATTTTTTGGGTATCGATTTACGCAGCTACGTCTACTTAGACAATCTTCAAAAACAACATGCTGCTTATTTAGGAACGGTCGCACAAGGTTTTTTGCCCTTACCAGGTGACACCTCCCTCTGGATCGAAATTTCCCCAGGTGTTGAAATTAATCGCATTACTGATGTAGCCCTGAAATCAACTTCAGTACGTCCAGGTGTGCAAATTGTTGAACGGTTGTATGGACTACTAGAAATTCATTCGGCAAGTCAAGGGGAAACCCAAGCCGCAGGTCGAGCCATTTTGGAGATGCTGGGCGTAACCGAAGAAGATCGGATTAAGCCAAGATTGCTATCTAGTCAAATAATTCGTAATATTGATGCGCATCAAACCCAGTTAATTAATCGCTTTCGGCGGGGGCAGATGTTGTTGTCTGGGCAAACCCTGTACATTATGGAAGTAGAACCTGCTGCCTATGCGGCTCTTGCCGCAAATGAGGCTGAAAAAGCTGCCTCGATTAATATTTTGGAAATTGTCGCTGTAGGTAGCTTTGGGCGTTTATATCTTGGTGGCGAAGAGCGAGATATTATGGCGGCTTCGGAGGCGGTGTTGAATACGATTAACAATGTCAGAGGGCGTGATGTGTATGGGATTGATCGCAAAGAGTAATCAAAAGTTGCTTCGCAACTTTTGATTACAGATCATCTTCCCAGCCACAGCACTTACAGCGCCATTGCTCTGGCGGAATTCGCATTCTTGAAAAGGCAGTGCGGCATTCTGGGCATTTACCTGTAAAGATGGGATGCCAGCCACATTCTGCTTCCATAGCGGGATCATAACTATGGGGATCGTCGGGTTCCCATAGCTCCGCCGAGACAAAATCTGAGCAAAGTCCCCACTCTGGCCCATAAGGATGTACTGCACAGACCAAAAGTTGGCTGTGAGAGTAAAAATTACAGCGATCGCACAGAGATATTTTTGCCATAGATGTATTTTATAGCTTTCGCTGGTCTTGTTAAGCCAAAACCCAAAATGGCGTAGCCATCTTATATTTTTAAAACCCTTGGTGGTTTTATTTTTTAATTCACAAAACTGTTGTCACACTTTTGTGAATTGGGATAACTCAAATGTGCAGGAGTATTAGTACAAGGATTTAGATTATCGTCAAATTTCTATTTTCTATACAGTGCAATCTATCGGCAATTCTAGATTGAAAATGCTTCCTTTCCCCACTTGGCTGGTAACCATGAGATTTGAGTTATGTCTTTTGGCGATCGCCTGCACAATTGCTAAGCCCAAACCTGTTCCGCCTGTTTTACTAGAGCGATCGCTATCGATACGATAAAAGCGATCAAAAATGCGCGTTTGTTCGGTTGGAGCAATCCCGATTCCCGTATCTTTCACAGTAATTACTGCTTTGCGATCTTCTTCAAATAGGCTGATTTCAACAAGACCATTACTAGGCGTATACTGAATTGCATTGGCAATTAAGTTAGAAACAAGGCGATAAAGTTCAGATTCATTTCCCAAAACATAAATCTCGTGATCGGGCATTTGATTAGTTAAATCAATATTAGATGCTGCGGCAAGTTCTAAAAATTCTTCGGTCAAGTCGCTAATCAAATCATTTAAGCAACAGCGTTGCCAAGGCTTTGGGGATGAGTTTTGCTCAAGGCTAGATAGAAATAGTAAATCAGCAATTAAATTACTCAAACGCCTTCCCTGCTTTTCTACTTTGTAAAGCATTGTTTGCGTATCTTCGGGATTAACTTGCGGTACTCGTAAGATCGCTTCGACGGTGGCGAGAAGGCTGGCTAGAGGCGAACGCAATTCATGGGCAGCATTGGCTGTGAACTGTTGCTGCTGTTGATAGGACTGATAAATAGGCTGCATTGCTAATTTAGATAGCCACCAACTAGAGAGAGCAATTAATAACAAAGCGATCGGAAAGCCGATCGCCAAAATTATTTTGATGCGCTTTACTTCCGCATCAAATGGTTCTAAATTCCGACCGAGTTGCAAGTATCCCCAAGATGGTTGATTACTGTGTCGATGGGTTTGATTCTTTACATCATGGCTATGCAAGATAATCGTGAACTGGTGATAGCGGATACCCTGAGAACTCTCGAAGGTTTGCCAAGGTGTAGTTATTAAATGCTGAGGCAGTTCGGGAATAATTTGGCTAGGGGAAAAAGCTAGTAATTTCCCTTGATGATTGAAGAGGCGAATGTAATAGGTACTGCGATCGCTAATGCCTGTGGTATGACGTTGGATCAGCGTGGGACTGATATTACAAGGCTGATCTACTAAACAGAGTTCTGGCAAAATCCGCCGTAAAATAGAAGTTGGCGCTTCGGAAGCAGGTAACATCGGTTCTAAACTGTCATGTAAAGTTCCTGCGATCGATTCCATTTCCCGTTCCATTGCTTCCCAATTGGATTGAATCAGAAAGCGATACATACTAAATCCCGATAAACTCAAGATTACAGCCATCACTCCCGCATACCAAAAGGCGAGACGAGTTCGGCTACGACGAAATAATAGATGGGTGTTCATAATTGATCGTGATGGGTGGCGCTTTGCGCCACTCATTAATGGGTATTAAATCGATAGCCTTGACTGGGAATTGTTTCAATCGGGCAATCACAGCCATAGTTAGCTAATTTTCGTCGCAATAGACGCATTTGGGCGGCGACCACATTGCTAACAGGTTCTTCATCAAGATCCCAGAGTTGATTACGGGTTTTGCTCCCCGAAATAATGCGATCGCAATTTTGCATGAGATAGGTGAGAATTTGAAATTCTTTTGTTGTTAAGGGAATCACCTGTGGTACTTGCTCTTGAGCCTCTATCGCCACTAATAAAGCATTATTTGCGTAATCTAGGGAAAATTTGCCAACTGTAAGCGCTTGAGGCTGTAATTGGGGCGATCGCCTTTGTAATGCGCGTAACCTTGCTAAAAGCTCTTCCATCACAAAGGGCTTTACTAAATAGTCATCGGCTCCTGCATCTAACCCTGCGATGCGATTTTCAGGCTGACCGAGGGCAGTGAGCATTAGGACGGGTAAAGGATTTTGATGCGATCGCAATTTTTGGCAGAGTTCTAGCCCTGACAGTTTTGGTAGTAGCAAATCAAAAATCGCTACTGAATAATCTGTCCATTGATTTTCGAGATAGTACCAAGCTTGAGCGCCATCAGTTACCCAATCCACGACATATTTTTCACAAACTAAGACCTGTTTAATTGCTGTCCCCAAGTCTATTTCATCTTCTACAAGCAAAATTCGCATTGCATTAGGCAAATCAACCACGAGCTTGATTGTAGCGAAACAATTTGCTTTTCACCCCGATTTCATCGCACCTCTGGCAGACTAATTGAGAATTTATCAAATTTATTAAGTTCCTTGTGATTGTGAGGTAATTCCGATGAAAAAGTTTTCTTTAGTCAGTCCATTACTGGCGGCTGTTTTGACTCTGAGTATGTCTAGCGGTGGATTCGCCCATGTTGGACATGGTGATGAATTTCAGGCAACGGGCGGCATCGAGAGAGTAAAGGTAAATGCCACTACCGATAAACAGTTAGGCATTGAGGTTAAGGAGATCGCCCCTGAAAAGGGTGGTGGTAAAGCGGTGCTGATTCCTGTGACAGCGCTAGTGGATGCCGATGGGAAGCAATTAGTATTTGTGCAGTACGAAAATTTCTATGAGCCAGTACCTGTGAAAACTGGCTCATCTAAGGGCGATTTAATCGAGATTACCGATGGTTTGTCCGTTGGCGAAAAGCTGGTTACTCAAGGCAGTCTCTCCCTCTATGCCGAGTCTCGTAAAACTAAACCCAATACTACTGCTGCGAATCCATCGAAAGCTCCTATTGCTAAAACCGATGCGACCGCAACCGATGCAGCTAAAACCAGCACAGATCCAGCCCATGCTCAAGCCCATGCAGAGGGTAAACCCCATAGCCACGAAGGCGAATTTCCGATCATGCAAGCCTCAATCGCAGGTGGTGGTGCATTATTAATCGCCGCAGGTGTGCTTGTTTTTGCGGTGACTCGTGGCAATGGTAAGAAGGGCTAATCTACAATGTTTAATTCTCTTTTAGACCAAATATTGAAAGGATCGATCATTCAGCGTTGGTTGATAGTCATTTGCTCAGTTCTTATCACATTTTGGGGCGTTTTCACGGTTACACAAATGCCCCTAGATGTGTTCCCCGAATTTGCGCCGCCTCAAGTCGATATTCACACCGAAGCAACGGGACTTGCGCCCGAAGAAGTGGAATCGCAAATCACGATCCCCATTGAGAGCGCAGTCAATGGCTTGCCAGGGGTGACGATTGTGAGATCGTCCTCCAAGGTGGGGCTGTCGATGGTGAATGTGGTCTTCGATCAGGACGCTGATATTTACAAGGCGCGTCAATCGGTGACAGAGCGATTGCAACAGGTCACTAACCAACTACCTGAAAATGTGCATCCGCCAGAAATTTCGCCCCTCGCTTCGCCGCTAGGTACGATTTTGCAATATGCCTTTACGGTGAATGGACAGGGCAAAACCTCGTTGATGGATTTGCGCCGTCTCGTTGATAGCACACTCAAAAATCAAATCTTGTCAGTGGCTGGGGTAACTCAGGTAACTGTCTATGGTGGTGATGAGCGTCAAGAACAGGTGCTAGTCGATCCTGCGAAACTGCGATCGCTAAATGTATCTCTCAACGAAGTTGCCGAAGCCGCTAAGGGCGCAAACTCTAGCGCTCCTGCGGGTTTCCTGATTGGTGGTGGTCAAGAGTTACTGATTAAAGGGAGCGGTAAGGTTAATTCCATTAGCGATCTGCAACAGTCCGTAGTGAAGGTCAGTGATGGCAAGCCGATCCTGTTGCGTGATGTTGCCCAAGTGAAAACGGGTGCTGCCCTAAAGCGTGGCGATGGCAGTTTTAATGGTCAACCTGCGATCGTGATGATGATCAATAAGCAGCCCGAAATCGATACGCCCAAGGTGACGCGATCAGTAGAAGCTGTGATGGCATCTTTGCAAAAGACTTTTCCTGCGGATGTCCAGTTAGCGCGGACATTTCGCCAAGCTAATTTTATTGATGCGGCGATTAAAAATGTAAGCGGCTCTCTGATTGAAGGGATTATCATTGTTTCGGTGATTATGCTGCTGTTTTTGATGAATTGGCGCACAGCTCTGATTACCTTGAGTGCTATTCCCCTGTCTTTGTTGATTGGGATCATGATGATGAACTCTTTTGGTTTAGGGATCAACACTATGACCCTAGGCGGTTTGGTGGTTGCATTAGGCGGTTTTGTAGACGACTCGATCGTGTATATGGAAAACTGTTACCGTAAACTTCGAGAAAATCAAACCCAAGACCATCCGAAACCTGCTTTTAAGGTAGTATTTGATGCCTTTGTCGAAGTGCGCTTAGCGGTAGTTTTTTCCACCGTAATTATTATTGTGGTCTTCGCGCCGATTTTTAGCTTAACAGGGGTAGAAGGAAATATTTTTGCGCCGATGGGTTGGGCTTATTTGCTGTCGATCGCCGCTTCCTTGATTGTTGCCATGACCCTCACCCCAGCTTTATGTGCCATTTTGTTGGCAGGTCAAACCTTACCTCAAGAAAACACCTTTGTCTCCCGTTGGGCGCAAAATCTCTATCGTCCCTTACTTAATCTGTCGATTCGATCGCCTCAAATCATTCTTGGAGTGGCTCTAGCCTCCCTTGTGGCAGCCTTTGCGATCGTTCCTTCCCTAGGACGGGTATTTCTGCCAGAATTTCAGGAAAAATCTATGGTGAACTCTATGGTTTTATTTCCTGGAGTTTCTCTCGATATGACCAACCGAGCAGGGATGACTTTGTACACATCTCTCAAAGATAATCCCCTCTACGAATGGGTTCAAGTTCGGGCTGGGCGCACTCCTGGTGATGCTGATGGTGCGGGAGTGAGTATGGCTCACGTTGATGTAGAACTGAGCGATCGCGCTTTGGAAGACCGAGAATCCAGCATTAAACAACTCCGAGAGGCTTTTAATAAATTGCCAGGGGTAGCTTCAAATATTGGTGGATTTATTTCGCACCGTATGGATGAAGTTCTATCAGGTGTTAGAAGTGCGATCGCTGTCAAAATCTTTGGTCCCGATCTAGCCGAATTGCGGAAGATTGGCGAACAAGTGCGGGATGTGATTCAGCCGATTAAAGGAGTTGTCGATCTACAGCTAGAACCGCAACTGCCAATTCGCCAAGTCCAAATTCAATACGATCGCACGGCAGCATCTACCTACGGATTAACAATGGCACAGGTGTCAGAGGTGATAGAAACGGCTCTCAATGGTCGTGTGGTATCACAACTGGCACAAAATCAGCAGTTGATCGATATCACTGTCTCCCTAACTGAACAAGCTCGGAATAACCTTGATGATATTCGGGCAATTCCCCTAATTACTCCCACTGGTCAAACTATCGCTCTTCGGGATGTAGCTAAGGTTGATTATGGTATGGGCGCTAACGTTGTAAACCGAGAAAATGTCTCACGGCTGATTGTCGTCTCTGCCAATGTTGCTGAGCGTGATCTGGGCAGTGTGGTCGGTGATATTCAAGCTCAAATTAATCAACAAGTGAAGTTGCCTAATGGTTATTTCATCCAGTATGGCGGTCAGTTTGAATCGGAACAACGAGCCACAAATAACTTGCTATTGTTTAGTATCTTGGCAGCGATCATCATTTCTATGTTGATGTTCTTCTCGGTGAAATCTCTCCCTGCCACGATCGCGATTATGCTCAATCTGCCTTTAGCTTTGGTGGGAGGGATAGTCTCGATCATCCTCAGTGGCGGGGTCATGTCCGTTGCTTCTCTTGTGGGCTTCATTACCCTTTTTGGTGTGGCTGTCCGTAATGGCTTACTGCTTGTAGACAATTACAACAACAAATTTGCCCAAGGTATCCCTCTCAAAGAAACAATTGTCAAAGGTTCCCTAGAAAGAATTGATGCCATTTTGATGACCGCTCTGACCTCAGCATTGGGGACATTACCTCTCGTGTTAGCTGGTGGTTCTGGGAATGAGATTCTCCAGCCTTTAGCGATCGTGGTTTTGGGTGGTTTGTTTACCTCTACAGCCCTGACCTTGTTGGTAATTCCTGCTATCTATGCCAAGTTTGGTAAGTTCATGATTCCTAAACAACAAGCGACCAAGCTTGAGGAAGAAATTGAGGTAGATGAGCGTTCTCAGGTATTAAGTAACTCGGCAATCTGGGTTTTAAGTTTACTTATGCCTAACTACTTAGTTAAATAACCTGTATGAGGTGGAACCCTCACACACAAGTTATCCGTCATACCATGAGTTACTAAAAGGCATCACCAAATAAACTGATTGTTTGAGCAGCATAGAGTCTTGCAAAAGCAGTATTTCGTAGACTTTGAAAGAAAGTAAAGCTTGTCATAATCTAACTACACCGCAAATTGCTAACTAAATCGCCCAATTTCAATGCCATTTTGACGAATTACTAGCTCTAAAATCAGGGAACTTGCAGGGAAAATGGCTTCCTTGGCTACAGCCCTAATTTCGTAGGGAGATTTAAGTTCGCTCACTACTTTAAATAGCTCAGTCAAAGCATCAGGGGGGAAATTGCCGACTTTGCCTGTAAGTGGGTTAGCTAAAACGCCTTCACGACGAGCACGAAAACTGACTAACAAAAATAGTTGCTCAACCCTCGATGCAAGAGCCTGCGGGGATAGGTCTGGAGTAAATTGTAAGGAGGCAATTTCAGCACCTGCGGCAAATATTTGGCGATTTAGGGTGACATCAGCAGCGATCGCAACTCTGGTTTCGCGTTTTAGAAAATTACCCGCAGATAGAATGCGGATCACGTAGCTTTTTCCGTCTTTGATCCGATTGAGCAATCCTTCGATCTGTGCTTCTGTAATCCTAATGACTGGTTCTTTAGGCGCTTGATCAGGAAGAAAATCCAGAAGTTCACGGGCATTTCGCTCGGCTTGCTGTAGGAGCTGGGTACTGGCTTGGCGTAACTCAGCTTGGCTCAAATTTGGACGCACAACCCCAATCGATAAAATTTGGTCGGCGAAAATAGCGACGTTACCTTTGCGTAGAGCTTCAAGACTGATCAGCAATTGCTCACGGGCAGATTCTAGGGAGGCTACTTCTGAGCCAAGAGCTACCCGTTGTTTTTCAATTTCTGCCAAGCGTTGCTCGGATTCATCGACTCTTTGTTTTAGGGTTTCACGATCGCGGGAAATACTGGCTAGCTCTGTAGAAATCCGCTCTTTTTCACCGCGCAGTTGATTACTTTCGGCTTGGAGACTTTCTTGCTCGGCGCTTAAACTTTGGATGCGATCGCGGAGATCTGCTTCCTGCTGCGAGGCTTTTTGGAGCTGTTCGTCAGCTTTTTCAAATTTGCTCTCGACTGACTGTAATAAAGCCTGAGTTTCTGACTGTTTCCGCACAGCTTGGACTAACGACTTATTAATTTCACCTAAACGTTGTTGTGCTTTTTCCTGTTCGTTTTTTGCAGCATTTAGCTCTGTTTCAATTTTTTGCTTTTGTTCTTGGCTACTAGATAACTCTGAGCGAATACTTTCAAGACGAAATAATCCATCCCTTAGCTGACTACTTAGCAATAATAAAATCCCTAAGGTGGATGCAGAGATCATTCCGCCTGTAGCGATCGTGACGACTGTGGCGGTGTCACGCGGTCTCAATTTGAATATGCTAAGCCGCGCTTTTCCAACCTTAGTGCCGATGCGATCGCCTAGCGTCGCGATTATGCCTCCTAAGATCAAAATCGCTAAAATCAGCGTATATCCAGCCATGTAACTCCTGAGTCCTCACGCTGTTGATTTTAGCAGATCCACGCTCATGAAAGCAGTAGAGGCAATTCATGAATTGCCTCTACTATAATTGGTTGTGCTGCGCCGAAGGCGCAGCACAACCAAAAATTGAGAATTACTGTTGCCTCTGCTGCTTTCATGGGCAAGCGAGCCGCAATAGGCTAGTATGACAAGTATTGCAAAATTCGATCTTCACAAGCTTGATGGGGAACATGGAAAAGCAACTCAAAGTACAACAATTAGTTGACAATCTGGCGAAGGCAATCGTTGGCAAAGATGAAGCCATTCAACTGGTCTTAGTAGCACTATTTTCGGGCGGTCATGCCTTATTAGAAGATGTGCCTGGGGTGGGCAAGACTTTACTCGCCAAATCTCTGGCTGCTTCTATATCTGGAAAATTTCAGCGAGTGCAATGTACTCCCGATCTATTGCCCACTGACATTACGGGCACAAATATTTGGAATCCCCAAAAAGGTGAATTTCAGTTTTTGCCAGGGCCAGTATTTGCAAATGTGTTGCTGGCTGATGAAATTAATCGGGCGACTCCACGAACTCAGTCTGCATTGCTAGAGGTAATGGAAGAGAGTCAAGTCACTGTTGATGGGATATCACGCAAGGTTCCCTCACCGTTTTTTGCGATCGCCACTCAAAACCCCATCGAATATCAAGGGACTTTCCCATTACCTGAAGCTCAATTAGATCGCTTTGCCTTGTCTTTTAGCATTGGTTATCCCAACGAGCCAGAAGAGTTGGAAATGCTGAAACGGATGCAGGTTGGGAAAATTGGTTCGGCTCAATTGGAACCATGCATTACTCCTGAGGAAGTACTAGAAGTTCGGCAACTTTGCGCTAAAGTTCCTGTCAGTGATGCGACTAGCCAATATATCGTTAATATTGTCCGTGCTACTCGTGATGATGAAGAGATCACTCTTGGTGTAAGTCCTAGAGGTACGACGGCGTTGTTGCGATCGGTTCAGAGTTACGCTTTTATTCAACAAATGCTCGATCGCGATCGCAAGTCTGATTATGTTTTGCCTGATGATGTGAAGTTCCTTGCTCCCTATGTTTTAGGTCATCGAATTATGGCGGCAGGAAGGCGATCGCCAAAGAAGATCATTCAGCGATTGCTTGATGCTGTTCCTGTGCCTTAATTTAGAAACCATTTAAGATTGTCTAGATCTCCCCAGCCCCCCTTAAAAAGCTACCGTGTACACACAAGTCGGACTTACCCCCTTTAATTCCCCCTTGCAAAGGGGGAAGACCAGAAATCTTGTTCCCTCCCCTTTGCAAGGGGAGGGTTAGGGTGGGGTAATTTCTTTGATTTCACACACAAACTGACTTGTGTGTACACGGTAGCTTAAAAAGGGGGAAGAATTAAATTCTTCCCCCTTTTTAAGGGGGATTGAGGGGGATCTCTTAGGGATTTTGAATGCAAGAAGTAATTCTTAAATAGTTTCTTATATTTTGAGGTTTGGTTGCGATCACATTTCACTAGATCTACGGTGCGATCGCGAAATGTTAAGATCAACAAAGTCTGCTGATTAACTCTGAGGTCAAGATGGTTAACCTTGCCGCAAAAAATTTGAATTTTGAGGATGTTGAGCATCTATTAGGCTTTCATGAATCTGGAAGTATGGGTGTTTTTTCTGATTATCTTGATCTGCAATCCGTGTCAGATCTTGAGCAAACAGAACTAACTGAGATTTGCACTAATTTCCGTCGATATCTCTTGTCAGGTAGAGTTTCTGAAGGACAAATTAAGTTTCTTGCGCTTGCGCCTTTGATGAATTTAGCAGGTTACTATAATCAAGAAATCGAATTACTTTTAGAAGAAAATATTCAGCGTATTGATATTATCGAATCGGATATAAGTATCACGGGTAGATATGATATTTTGGCGGTTAAAAAATCTGGATTTCCAAATTTAACTAAGCTTTGGGTGCTGATAGTTGAGGCAAAGAGAGCAGGAATAGAACCTTTTACGGGTATTCCGCAGTTGCTGACTTATGCTCATGAGTCTTTGAGTTCTCAGTCTTCGGTTTGGGGTTTAGCAACAAATGGTTTGCATTTTCAATTTATCCGTATCTGTGCAGGAGAAGCACCTGTCTATCAGCTATTTCCATCTCTATCTTTGATTGAGTCTGAGCCTTCTATTTTGATTCTAAAGGTTCTGAAAGCTATTTGTAAATTGTGATTTGGCTGCGATCGCATTTCACTAGATCTACGGTGCGATCGCAACCAAATCATTTCCCTATAAATCACTCTTTACTTGACAAATCTTTGTCATCACTGAGTTGAGTAGGTTGGTCTTTTTGCTATTAGCGATATCTATCTGCTTTTCTAGCTCGTCGCAAAGAGTCATGAATTGGTCGATTTTGGCAACAATGCGATGTTGTTCAGCAAGAGGAGGAAGTGGGATGGGAATTGTACGACTTTTAGTAACCGAGATATTATCTTGCCCTGCTGTTCCAATCAAATCAATCTTGTCTAAAAACTTTCCTGAAAGTAAGTATAAGTACAGATACTTGTTTAAGGATTTGATTATGGGTCTAAAAAATACTATTGCTTGATTGCAGTTGTATTCAGGAAATTCATCTGGAATGATAGCTACTTTTCCTAGCGGTGGACCAACGATATTCATGATTACATCTCCTGCTTTTAGACAGGAACGTTTTGATTTTGAATGATATTCTTCGTTTATAAATTGAGGTTTATATTGAAAGTCAACCTTCTGATTTCTAATATTATAAACCTTTAAAAATGGGATTCCTTCCGTGTCTGAAAAAATATGATTTGGCGGGGTTGAACCTGAGGTAATACCAAGGCATAAATCATCCATTCGTACCCATTTCCATGTTTTGGGAAGTTCATAGGTTATTTCTTCAGAACTAATGGGAGGAATTAACTTTTGAGACTTAAATTTTTCTGCTTTTGCTAATGTTTCCTTCTCTACCTCGATCGCATTCAACAACTCGCTAGCAGGCTGGTCATTAGGATCTTGTGGCACTAGCTTACCCATGACGGCGAGTTGGAGGATAGCTTTGCGTAGTTCTGTTACATTTGCTTTAACAGAATAAAGTTCACCGAAATGTTGGGTGATGAAATGCCATGAGGTTTTGAAGTCGTTGTGATCTTTGCCTGTCAGTAATTGATTCAGCGCTGCATTGTGGACGGTGATTTGTTTTTGAGCATGGACTTGGCGCAGTTTTTCCAGTTCATCACATCTCGCCATTAGTTCATCAATTTTGGCAACAATACGGCGTTGTTCTGCGATCGGGGGAAGAGGAAAAATGGTCGATTTAAGATTATTTTGAGTTATTTGATTGATTGTCATTGTGTTGACTTCATCAATCATTGTCCTGAATAGCGGAGAATTGATAAAATACAGCAAATATTCATTAACTCGACTTCTAAAAATAGCCATAAAAGCACCAAACGCCATATTCTCAGTCAAACCTGTAATTAGTGCTGTTTTGCCTACAAGTGCTTTACTTCCATTTCTTGCACAAATTAAAAGATCCCCTTGCTGAACTAAAACATTTTCTTTTACATCCTTGTTAACCCGCTTCAAATCAGTTAAATCAAGTTTTCCATTTTGTACATTATTTGATCTCAAAACTGGAGTGCCTATATCAGAAATATCAGATGGAGCATAAGTTAAACCAATATTTGTTTCTCCTATTTCGCCTAATCTAACCCACTCCCAACTCTTTGGTAAATCATAGGGAACTTCATCAGGTTTAATCTCTGGCAAAGCTTTAGAAGCTTTGATCTTGCCATCCTTCACCAATCTACTTTTCTCCGCCTCAATCTCCTTCAACAACTCCCTAGCAGACTGATCGCTTGGATCTTGTGGCACTAACTTCCCCTGCATCGCCAGCGACAAGATCAACTCGCGCAGCTTCTTCACCCCATCAGGCGCAGCAAAAGCCACATCAAAATATTTTTCTAAAAGCAAGATTGTTTCATTATTCATGGCGATTTTTTTCCTTAGCAAGCAAGGCTTGCCCCGTTGGAGTCAGGCGATATTTTTGTAAGCGGCTATTAGGCTTATCAGGAACGGTATATGCCAAAAGCCCAGCATCTTTTAGACGGGGTAACGCCTTCCGAATATTCCCGCTCAGCTTTTTGTGTCCTAGAGCAGTGGCGATTTCTCCTGATGAGAGCGGCTGCACAGAACAAGCAAAGAGAATATCTAAATCGACTTGTGCCTCGACTTGTGCCTCGACTTGTGCCTCAGACGACGGTAACGTTGCTCCCCGTTCTAGCTCTAGAGCCTCTAGCGAAATCGGAAACATAGTCCTAATAAAATTAGCCGTAAAAATAAAAGACTCCTTTGGATAGGCTCTCAAGATACGAGGCATCCCAGAACCCAGATATTCCACAATATCGAGATCTTTGAAAACCCGCATCAAAATCTTATTGCGCGGAATCGAATAACCAGCAAAAAACTCCTCACGCGCCACCCCTTCAGGAATCGACCCCGCAGACGTAATTTCAAGGCGATCATCAAAAATCTCAAACTTAGGCACAGCCTCATTTGTGTAATCATTGTGAATAATTGCATTGATCACCGCCTCACGCAGCGCCACTACATTCCACAACCGCCGCTCGATTCTCTCTTTGCCTGTAATTTTTGTAGCCGTGCGATTTTCTACATCTAAGCGATCGAGCACCTGCTTGCAAGTCTTAATCAACGAGCAATACCCATACTCATTAGTATCAATCAAATCATAGCGATCCAAACCTCGATATTTTGCCACCTGCACCGAATTCCCATTGCGATCGCTTAGCAAATAGGCAGCATAGTTATAAGCACCATCCTCAGTCAGCAATTCCAGATTCGCCGCAAAGCGATCGCCTAACGAAAACCCCGCCTCCTCATAATAAATTCTAAGCTGCTCAAAATTGAGACTTTGCTGAAGCGATCGCCTCCGCCCCAGTGAGTTACGAGTCCGCTTAGCAAAAAGCTCCTCAATCATCCGCCCCGACATCGGCTCAGACGCACTGCCAATCCTGACAAAGCAACCCTTCTCAGACATCCCATACTTTCGTAAGTAATAGGGCTTTTCTGAGCCACTGGCTAGAGTGACTTTGATAATGTCCTGAGACTCGCGGACTTGATGAATCACATCAAAAAGCCCTAAACAGGACGGCAAAATATTATTTTTTAACCGATCTTTAATCGCCAGTTGCACCGCATCACAGTCAGCAACACCCACCACAGCACCATCTCGCTCAATACCGATATAGATCACCCCACCATCTCGATAGTTGAGAAAAGCGATCGCCTCTCGCTCGAAACCATCGGTCAATTCCCTTTTATACTCAACCCGATTAGACTCCATTAAATGCCCCCACTTGTTTGTTGCAAAGCATTGATCAACTCCTGCTTCAACGCATTTTGCGCCTTCTCCATCTCACGAGCAATCTCCAAATATTCCAACATCAAATCCTCAGGATCGCCATGATTGACCATCACCTCATGGGGATTTTTACAATCAAGATTATAATTCCGTGCTGCAATCTCCGCCGCAGAAACCTTCCAAGCATATTCATTCACCTTGCGCCCCTTTCTGGTAGCCCCGCCCCACCACTTTTTCTCGCGATCGAACTCTGCGATCGTCAGCGGCTTAGAACGCGAATAGGACTTGTAGCCCTCAGGATATGGATGGGCAAAAAACCAGACATCCTTAGTCGGCTCACCCTTCTCAAAAAAGAGAATATTCGTATTAATGCCCGTATAGGGACTAAACACTCCCTTCGGCAAACGCACAATTGTATGCAGATTAAATTCTTCCAGAAGCTCCCGCTTCAGATTAGTTTTCGTTCCCTCCCCAAATAAGAAACCATCGGGCAACACCACCGCAGCGCGTCCAGTATCAGGCTTGAGTAAATGCATAATCAAAGCCATGAACAAATCAGCAGTTTCGCGAGTTTGATACTTTTTCGGAAAATTGCTCTCAATACCATCCTCCTCCATGCCCCCAAAAGGCGGATTTGTAATCACAATATCCACCCGATCCTTGGGTGTGTAGTCCCGTAATGGACGCTTCAAGGTATTGTCATGGCGAATATTAGTCGGCACATCAATCCCATGCAGCATCACATTCGTCATCGCTAGCATATGCGGCAAAGGCTTTTTCTCTACCCCATTAATATTTTTTTGCAAATTTTGTAAATCCTCAGCCGTCTTTGCTTGCGCTTTAAGATGCTCGATCGCATTCACCAAAAATCCCGCCGTACCACAGGCAGGGTCAAGCAACTTTTCTCCTAATTTTGGATTGAGAATATCCACCATAAACTGCGTGACGGCGCGAGGTGTGTAATATTCCCCCGCATTTCCCGCCGATTGCAGATCCGCCAAAATCTTTTCGTAGATGTCATTAAACAAATGGCGATCGCCCGATGAGTTAAAGTCCACATCACTCTGAATGCAGTTAATCACCTGTCGCAACAAAGTCCCCGACTTCATATAGTTATAGGCATCCTCAAACACCGCACCCACAACCCTGCCGTGCGGCGACACACCAGCAGCCGTCGCCAACCTTTTCAACTCAGGAAAAAGCTCATTGTTCACAAAATCCAGTAACTCTTCCCCCGTTATCCCTTCAGGATTTTTTGCCCAGTTAGACCACCGCAAACGCTCAGGCAATGGTGACTTATAGCCAGAAATCGTAAATTCCCACTCCTGTTCCTTATCATCAAAAATCTTCAGAAACAGCAACCACACAATCTGGCTAATGCGCTGAGCGTCACCATCGACACCCACATCCTTACGCATGATGTCCTGAATACTTTTGATTAAAGTTGCGATTAGGGCAACCGCACACGTTCATGAATAAATAATGAAGACTAAGGTGAGACTATGTTTAAGGCGTTAAGTATAAGCTTGAGATAGTTGTCATCCCATCCAGCTTTAAGTCGTTTAGTCTTGACTCCGACCTTAGTTTTTTTGTCACGGGAAAGTAAATTTAAGCCAACATGACGAATAACAGCTAAGTTTTCAGCAGTATAGCCTCGACAAGATTGAGAAGCATCTTCATCAAACCCAACATCAAGAATCCAATGCAGTTGATTTTCAATACTCCAATGACTTCTAACAGATTGAGAGAACCTGTGAACATCACTCTCAATACTCAGAATATAATATCGCTGTTGGATAGAAACTACGCCATTGACACTACGTTCTGATTCAACCATGCCAATACTTTTTAACCCTGTCCATTTCTCTGCGCCAATGAGAAATTCTGTATTACCCATAGTCCAATAGGATCTCTTCTCAATGCGCCCATGTCCTTTTTCTACTGTTGAATGGAATTGATGTTCGATATTATGGAATTTTTGCGAGCGAGCAGATGTGAATAATTGACTTACATCATCATGGAGATTACCTTGATTTCCTTTTAGCGCTAATACATAATCTGCACCTTGTTCAATGATTGTTTTGGCGATTTCGGTCTGACATCCCATTGCGTCTATGCTGACCAAACAACCTCGAATTGCCAACATTTCCAGCAATGGTGGGATAGCGGTTATTTCATTTGATTTCTCACTAACTTTTTTCTGTCCCAGAACCAAATGCTGCGTTGCCGACCAAACACTCACCATATGAATTAGGCTACGGGAGTTGCCTGCTTCCTTTGCTCCTCTCAACGTTTTGCCATCAATATTAATCAATTCTCCGTCTGTTGTTTTATGGACTGCTTCCATCCATCCTATAAAACATTTTTGCAATTCTGATGGGTTCAGTCGAGCAAATATTCTCTCAAATGTATCTGCTGATGGTATTCCATTTTCTAATTCTAAAAATGTCTTTAACCATTTTTCCTTTGATTTTCCATATTCTGCTATTGCTGTAAAATCATTTGCTCCGCTTATTGTTCCACATATGCTGATTACCAATATGTCTAATAGCTTATGTTCGATACTATGTGCTGCTCTGGGGTCTCGCAAGTTGCCAAAATGTGTCTCAATTAATGCGACTGGGCTGATTGTAGAAGACATGTCACTTTTTTACTTTTAATTTATATTGGTCATTTTACTTTGCCTTCTTTGTTTCGTTGTTTATTCATGAACGTGTGCGGTTGCCCTAAAGTTGCGATCGCCATAATTGTCTAACTAGAATACCTATGAGATTATAAAGCTATGGTGAAGCGCATCAGGGAGAATACAAAGATGAATAGTATCCAAATTAGAAATCAAGCTAAACAATACATTGACGCACTATCACCCGAAAGCCTGAAATTTGTTAATGACTTTCTCTTTTATCTTCTCACACAAGAATCTATTAGAAATCCTGCAAATCAAATAGGTGAAATCGAGAAAGAGCGTGAAATAAGTGCCTTGGAACTAGCAGGAGATTTAGTTGGCTGTTTAGAAGCCGCATCAGATCTATCGACTAATAAAGAATATTTTCAGGTGATTCTCTAAGCACTGTAAAGCGATCGCTTCAACTCGTGCAAAGCTGAGCGGTAGGCATCCAGCCCACCAAAAGCGCGGACAATCTCCATCGGTGTGCCAAATTGCGGGAAAGGCGCAACCGTGAGAATTTGTGTTTCCTCAATCGGGGCTACCCCCTCATCAGCATACTTTTGTAGTAGTGCTTCTAGCACCCGTCTAGCTTGCTCTCCATACTTGGTAAAGTAATTGCGCTTTTTCACTTGATCGGCGCGTTCTTTGCGGGTCAGTGGTGGCATATCCCAAGCAACATGACAAAGCAGATCGAAGGGGTCGCAATCTTTACCGATCTCTTGGGCTAGAGCCTCAAAGAATACACCCTCAGTAGCTAGTTCATCAACGATCGCCTGTTTCTTATCAGCATCGCTCCAACGTCTGAGAAAGTCATCCAACGAGGCAAATTCCTTAGTTACCGCCTTGCGCGTATAGTCTTTGAGCGATTCAGTAATCAGTTTGCCGTTAGCATCGAAATACTGAACTCGTTCAGACGCAACCTTCACCTCAACATTTGCCACCACATAGCGTCTAACCCCAGTCTCATATTCAGAACCATCGGGTTCAGCAGTCCATCCCAAGCCTTTGTCTGGTAATGGATAGCGGCTAGTGAGTTCGTCTTCCTCTGGCAGTTCTGGCGGCACTGGCGATTCATCCGATTTTGGCTCATAGATTTGCACTGGATCGCCGTCAAAATCAGGATCGGCAAACAGCTCCGTCGCTTTTTTAAAATCAATGATCGTGAAATAAAACTTGTCATAGTCCTCATTAATGCGAGTACCGCGCCCAATAATCTGCTTAAACTCAGTCATCGACTGAATCCTTTGATCCAACACAATCAATTTACAAGTTTGAGCATCAACCCCAGTAGTCATAAGCTTTGAGGTCGTCGCAATCACAGGATATTTTGATTCTGGAAAAATAAAATTATCAAGCTCCGCCTTGCCCTCTTCGTTATCACCTGTAATCCGCATCACATAGCGCGAATCAGCGGCAAGATCGGCATTTTCATTCACCAGCGCCTGACGCATCCGCTCCGCATGATCGATATTTTCACAAAACACAATTGTCTTATCAAAGCGATTAGTAGCTTTCAGAAACTCGCTTACCTTCTTAGCCACTAACTTAGTGCGCTGTTCCAATACCAAATTTTTATCAAAATCCTTCTGGTTATAAACCCGATCCTCAATCTCATAGCCATTTTTATCGACCATACCACGATCGGGTCGCCATCCCGTTAAGTCCTTATCAATATCAATCCGTACCACTTTATAAGGTGCAAGAAAGCCATCATTAATCCCTTGTCGTAGTGAATAGGTATAGAGTGGCTCACCAAAATAATCAATGTTAGAAACTTGTTTGGTTTCTTTGGGCGTAGCCGTTAGTCCGATTTGTGTCGCTGACGAAAAATATTCGAGAATTTGTCGCCATGCCGAATCCTCAGCCGCACTCCCCCGATGACATTCATCGATCACAATCAAATCAAAGAAATCACGACTAAATTGCTTATAAATATTCTGGATATCCTCAGTGCCAGTTACTGCCTGATACAACGACAAATAAATCTCATAGGACTTATCCACCTGTCGCTTCTGAATCCTAGTCATCGCCCCCTCAAAAGGCTGAAAATCATTATTCATAGCTTGTTTGACTAATACATCTCGATCGGCTAAGAACAAAATTCGCTTCTTCGTCTTCGATTTCCACAGCCGCCAAATAATCTGAAAAGCCGTAAATGTCTTACCAGTACCTGTAGCCATGACTAGCAAAATGCGATTTTGTCCCTTAGCGATCGCCTCAATCGTCTTGTTAATCGCCAATAGTTGATAGTATCGCGGAGTCTTATTTGACCCATCGCTATAGTAATCCTGAGTCACAAGGCTTTCCTGATTTTCCGTCAGTCCTCGATGAGCAGACCACCATAGCCAGAGCAAATTGGGAGAAGGAAATTCTTCTAGACTGATTTCTCGCTCAATAATGCCATCAAGGGCAATCTTGTTATGGAATAAAAAGCCATCACCATTGGAGCTAAATATAAAGGGAACCTCAAGCATTTCCCCATAACCAAGCCCTTGCTGCATTCCATCACCCAAAGAATGATTATTATCCTTGGCTTCGATTACTGCGATCGGGATATTGGGCTTATAAAACAGCACATAATCAGCACGCTTGTTTTTAGCACGGGTATGCAACTGCCCGCGCACAAGGACACGCCCATTAGTCAAGGCAAATTCTTCGCGAATCTGCGTAGCAATATCCCAGCCAGCCCTTTCTAAGGCAGGAGTAATGTATTTAGTACAAATATCCCGTTCGGAGAACTGCTTTTTGGGAAAGATAGTCATAACAACGCACCACCGCAACTAGAGCCACTTCCTGCCGTGCAACCATAGCAATAGTCTTCGGTTTGAATATTTTGAATAATATCTAATGAACCTAGCTCTAAAATTTTTGCTATGGTCAGAGTCTCCCCATTATGCGATCGCGCTGGCAAATTCTCCATTTGATTAAAGTCACAATCATAGATATTGCCTTGATAATCAATTGAAAGCTGGTTTCGACACATTAAGCGATCGAGAGTGTCAGAATTAAAATGAGATTCTAAAAACTGCGAATATTCTTCTTCTAACTTGCGATGGCGGAGATGGAATTTACTTCTGCCAATGGGAAGATTGGTAATTGTAAATAGGTTATTAAACACAATCCCAAAATGCTCTTGCAGATGGGTTTTATAAGCTATTTCTAAACCTTGTTGATTAGGAGCAAGGGAAAATTTATTGGAATTGGGAAGTGGTGGGTTGTATACCAAATCTAAAATCAAATCAGGATTAGAACCATAGCCAAGCCTATTTAGCCATTGTAAAGCTTGAATTGATTTATCAAATACACCCTTACCACGCATCTTATCCACATTGTCTTCCAGATAGCAAGGCATAGAAGCAACAACTCGCACTTGGTTTTGAGCAAAGAATTCGGGTATATCGGTATATCCATTTTCAAAATAAATCGTCAGATTAGAACGAACGATCGCTTCTTTGCCAAGTTCTCGCGCCGCTTTAACTAATGCATGAAATCCATACAGCATCTCTGGCGCACCCCCAGTCAGATCTACTGTCTGAATTTGTGGAAACCGATGAATGATTTCGATTAACTGTTGGCAAATTTCTGGTGTTAATTCTTCGGTACGAGTTGGGCTAGCTTCGACATGACAGTGAGTACAAGCGAGATTACAAATTTTACCCAAATTGATCTGCAATATGGAGATCTGTTGTTTTAGAAATGGAGCTTTTAGTTTTTGAGAAAATGGTGTGGTAGCGATCGCAGTAACTTGCATAGATTAGCAATCTAGTTAATATGTGATCATTGTGCCATAAACTCAAGGATAAGGGTTTGAATTGCCTTAATTACCTCGGTATATTCATTATTAAGGAGATTTAAAATATCAGTTGAAACTGTAATTTCTCCTGTTTTGCCAACTTTTTCTAAATACTTACTGATTTGAGACAGTCTAGTTGCCCCAATACTGGCACTAGTCGATTTTAGAGAATGTGCAGAAATTGCAAATTTATTAGCATCTTGGTTAGTAAAAGCAGCCTGAATTTCATCTATTAAATTTTCGGCGGAATTAAGATAAATTGTCACTAAATCTGAAAAGACTAAATCGTCGTCTATTGTGTCTCGCAAGTCTTGAAACAAGGAGATTTCCAGAGTTGGTAAATCCATAAACTCTGGATAATCATGCGCCAATTCAAGGATGAAATGCAACACCTAGAGATCTTTGCGTAAAGGGACTCATAAGGATATTCTGATATTAATCACAATAATTAGGATACCCTCATGAGCTTTGTCCATCTTACCACCACAGAAAGAAGTGAACTGTATAAACTAAGAGTAATTGAGCAATTATCTGTATCAGAGATAGGTCGTCGCTTGAAGCGAAACAAAAGTACGATTTCAAGAGAGCGCCAATTCAAGGATGAAATGCAACACCTAGAGATCTTTGCGTAAAGGGACTCATAAGGATATTCTGATATTAATCACAATAATTAGGATACCCTCATGAGCTTTGTCCATCTTACCACCACAGAAAGAAGTGAACTGTATAAACTAAGAGTAATTGAGCAATTATCTGTATCAGAGATAGGTCGTCGCTTGAAGCGAAACAAAAGTACGATTTCAAGAGAGTTATCGCGCAATACAGACGAGCGACAGATTGGCTATTTGCCAGATACTGCGGTTGCCCTGATGAAAGCAAGACGGAAACAAGCAAAGGTAAGATTTCAGAGCATCAGTGCTGAGACGATCGCCGAAGTCAAACAACGGTTAGAGCAACACCACAGCCCAGAGCAACTAGCAGGGAGAATGGAAAGGGAGGGGCTAGGTAAAATCAGCTATGAGACGATTTATCTGATGATCTATGCAAACCATCAAGAGATGGGAATATATCAACAATATCTGAGGCAGAAGCAAAAGCAACGAAGGCGCAAAGGTCGCCATCAGAAGCGAGGTGGCATTCCCAATAGGGTAGGGATAGAGAATCGACCGAAGATTGCAGATTTAAAAACAGAGATTGGACATTGGGAAAGTGATACGGTAATCGGGTGCAACCACACAGGTATCGTAGTTACGCATGTTGATAAAGCATCGAAGTATTTACTTGCTGGACTAGCTAAGAACAAGACGATGGATGAGATAAACAGAGTGACATTCAATCTATTTGAGCCTATAGAATCAACATCTCGAAAGACAATGACCTTTGATAATGGAAGAGAATTCTGTGGGCATGAGAAGCTATCTGAAAGATTGAAACTAGAGACCTTCTTTGCGAATCCATATCATTCATGGGAACGTGGATTGAATGAACACACCAATGGATTAATTAGAGAGTTCTATCCCAAAAGTACAAACTTTAAAATCGTGAAAGAAGAGGACTTTCAGAAGGCAGTGAATTTGATCAATCACAGACCCAGAAAATCACTTGACTATCGTACTCCTTACGAAGTATTCTTTGCTTCATCAGAACCCGTTGCATTTCATCCTTGAATTGGCGCTTTATAATTTATAAAAGGTTAATAATTAGCAGTCAAAAGTAATTTTTAGAGGGGGGAGTCTTTATATGCAGGCATCAGAAACTAAACTACAGCAGATTATTGAAGGGACAAAGCAGTATGTTGTCCCCCTATTTCAACGCCCCTATAGCTGGAAAAAATCTGAATGGCAAATGCTTTGGGATGACTTGCTAGATTTATGTGAGTTGGAAACCCCTCGTACTCACTTTATGGGATCGATTGTGACGATGCCCACAAATTCTATTCCTGAAGGGGTAAGTAAATATTTATTGATTGATGGACAGCAAAGATTAACAACAATTTTTATTTTGCTTTGTGCTTTAAGAAATCATGCTAGACAAATTGAAGATAAAAGACTGTCAGCAAAGATTGATGCTATTTTAACCAATCTCCATGAAGATGGAATGGATTATTTCAAATTACAACCGACTCAAGTTGATCGTGATGTCTTTCATCAATTAATACAAGATAATGAGAGTAATGAAGTTATTGAAAATAATTCAATACTTGAATCGCCAATTCAAGGATGAAATGCAACGGGTTCTGATGAAGCAAAGAATACTTCGTAAGGAGTACGATAGTCAAGTGATTTTCTGGGTCTGTGATTGATCAAATTCACTGCCTTCTGAAAGTCCTCTTCTTTCACGATTTTAAAGTTTGTACTTTTGGGATAGAACTCTCTAATTAATCCATTGGTGTGTTCATTCAATCCACGTTCCCATGAATGATATGGATTCGCAAAGAAGGTCTCTAGTTTCAATCTTTCAGATAGCTTCTCATGCCCACAGAATTCTCTTCCATTATCAAAGGTCATTGTCTTTCGAGATGTTGATTCTATAGGCTCAAATAGATTGAATGTCACTCTGTTTATCTCATCCATCGTCTTGTTCTTAGCTAGTCCAGCAAGTAAATACTTCGATGCTTTATCAACATGCGTAACTACGATACCTGTGTGGTTGCACCCGATTACCGTATCACTTTCCCAATGTCCAATCTCTGTTTTTAAATCTGCAATCTTCGGTCGATTCTCTATCCCTACCCTATTGGGAATGCCACCTCGCTTCTGATGGCGACCTTTGCGCCTTCGTTGCTTTTGCTTCTGCCTCAGATATTGTTGATATATTCCCATCTCTTGATGGTTTGCATAGATCATCAGATAAATCGTCTCATAGCTGATTTTACCTAGCCCCTCCCTTTCCATTCTCCCTGCTAGTTGCTCTGGGCTGTGGTGTTGCTCTAACCGTTGTTTGACTTCGGCGATCGTCTCAGCACTGATGCTCTGAAATCTTACCTTTGCTTGTTTCCGTCTTGCTTTCATCAGGGCAACCGCAGTATCTGGCAAATAGCCAATCTGTCGCTCGTCTGTATTGCGCGATAACTCTCTTGAAATCGTACTTTTGTTTCGCTTCAAGCGACGACCTATCTCTGATACAGATAATTGCTCAATTACTCTTAGTTTATACAGTTCACTTCTTTCTGTGGTGGTAAGATGGACAAAGCTCATGAGGGTATCCTAATTATTGTGATTAATATCAGAATATCCTTATGAGTCCCTTTACGCAAAGATCTCTAGGTGTTGCATTTCATCCTTGAATTGGCGAAGGGTTTTAAACTAAAATTTCTTTGCTTGACTGATGATATGTAATCCGACACATGAAATAAGCCTCTAAGCATCTCTCTGTTGTGATCGCCAAATAGGGAAACAGTCTAGCCGTAAGCATTTCCATAGACGATCGCTTAAACTAATTCATATACCATTACAGAATCTGCTTTAAGTGCCAAGTAAAACCAAACAGGAAATTATAGTAGTTGGGGCAGGAATTGGGGGCTTAACGGCGGCGGCTTTGTTGGCAAAGCGTGGCTATGTAGTCATTGTTTATGATCTTGCCATTGTTGCGGGTGGCTGTGCATCGACATTTAAACGGCGCGGATTTACCTTTGATGTCGGTGCGACACAGGTGGCAGGTTTAGAATCTGGCGGGATTCACGATCGCATTTTTAAGGAATTAGAAATTGAAATTCCTGAAGCGACATATTGTGATCCTGCCTGTGCGGTTTTTTTGCCAAATGAGAGTGAGCCGATTAATGTTTGGCGCGATCGCCATAAGTGGAAACTAGAACGCCAAAGACAATTTCCTAACAGCGAACCATTTTGGGATTTCTTAGAAGACTTATTTTGGCGCAGTTGGCGCTTTCAGTCACGCGATCCGATTTTGCCGCCCCGTAATATTTGGGATATATGGCAATTAGTTAAAGCTTTGAGAATCGATACTTTGGCAACTATTCCCTATACCTTCTCAACTGTGGGCGATGCCCTGCGCGGTTTTGGGTTAGCAAATGATAGAAGATTACGAACCTTTCTCGATTTGCAACTAAAACTCTATTCACAGGTTAATGCTGAGGAAACAGCTTTACTCTATGCAGCAACTGCTTTAGCAGTTTCGCAAGCACCTTTAGGTTTGTTCCATCTTCAGGGAAGTATGCAAGTTTTAAGCGATCGCTTGATAGAAAGTATTGAACGGGATGGAGGGAAGATTTTGATGCAGCATGAAGTAACTGCGATCGCGGAAAAAGGAAAAAGGAAAAAGGTAAAAGTAAGAAATCTGAGGACGGGTGAAACTTCGTGGGATGAGGCGGATCATGTTGTGGCGAATGTGACGGTGAATAACTTTGTGACGCTTTTGGGTGATGCTGCGCCTACTAGATACTCTAATCGAGTTGCTAATCTCAAGCCTGCTTCAGTTGCTTTTGTGGTTTATTTGGGAGTAGATCGTGCTGCGATTCCTGATAACTGTCCGCCGCATTTACAGTTTTTGGAAGCGGGTGATAAACCTCATTCTCTATTTATTTCTGTTAGTAAGGAAGGTGATGGACGCGCTCCAGAAGGAAAAGCAACGATTATTGCGTCAGAGTTTACTGATGCGGCTGTTTGGTATGGCGATGAAGATTATCAGGAACTTAAAAAGAGATTTACAGAAAGGGCGATCGCCCAGTTAAGCACATATTTCCATCTCAACGAAGAGACAATCATTCATATCGAAGCCGCTACACCACAGACTTTTGCACGCTATACAGGTCGCGATCGCGGTATCGTTGGTGGTGTAGGAATGCGGGTTTCTACCTTTGGTCCCTTTGGGTTTGCCAATCGCACTCCACTCAAAAACATCTGGCTAGTCGGCGACTCCACCCACCCAGGAGAGGGAACCGCAGGAGTCAGCTATTCAGCAATGACCGTAGTGAGACAAATAGAGCAGCAACTAGAGAGAAAAGGGTTTCCAAGGTAGATCACTTGCGCCAGTAAGTAGTAAATCTCTGGTAATTTGAGCAGTCACAGGAGCCATCATTACGCCATTGCGATAATGCCCTGTAGCAATCAAAATATGCGGATGGTCTGGTGCAAAACCTAAAATAGGGGATTGGAATCCATCGGGTCTTGGTCGATCGCCTGCCCATGTTTTTAAAACTTTAGCCTCCTTAAAAGTAGGACACCATGAGATCGCCTGTTCTAGCAATAACGAGATATTAGCTTCGCGGGGTAATTCAACTGGCTCAAATTCTAGGGTTGCGCCGAGCCAATATTGATCATTGCCTAACGGCACTATATTAATGTCGGAATGATCCTCATTTTCAGCATTAACTATGGTTTGCAAATTTAGATTGGGGATATGTAGAAGTAAGGCTTGACCTCCAACTGGTAACAAAAGGTCTTGCTCTCTATTTTGAGAACAGTTTTTTAAAAGTGACGCAAGTAGGGAATTGCTGCCTAAGCCTGATGTAACTACGATGCGATCGCTCGTCACATCTTTTAAATTTTTAACAGGTGTATTCCAATGAAACTTCACCCCATTTTGAGTTGCGGCTTCAACTAGTGCATCGACTAACTGAGTTGGATGCACTGCGCGATCGCATGGACTAAACAAGCCATCGTCCGTTAGCCATTGCGAATATTGCTGAGAAATTGCCTCACCCTCTAACCACTGCAACTCAAATCCCTGTTCTTTGCGAATTTCGATTAGAGATCGCGCTTTAATTTTTTCCTCAGGGGATCGCAATAAACTTAAGATCCCGTTGCGGTTATAAAGAATATTGCAGTTAGTTTGGGCGGTTAAGTCATCGATTAGGCGATCGTATAAGCTTAAACTTGCCAAACGTAACCTAACCAAAGGGCCTTTAGCTTTGGAGCTAGAAGCCGCCATCAACACCCCTAGCGCTGAACCAGTTGCCACCATAGCTGGTAGAGGATTTGATTCAAGTACCGTCACCTTTAGCTCGGTTTTACTTAATTCATAGGCAAGCATTGCCCCAATTATACCGCAGCCAATGATAGTGACAGTTTTCATAAATATTTTCATAGATTAGAAACAGCAATTCTCATTATGAAACCGATTTTGGTGTTTCCAGCGCCAAAGGCGCTGGAAACACCAAAATCGGTTTTTTTTAAAAACCCCCCACCGGGT
>JALQCR010000048.1 GCA_023336205.1 Pseudanabaena sp. Salubria-1 | reverse complement strand
CCTGCTTGTTATATTTGTTTGACATCTCCCGCACCATGCGAGGTAAACTGCTGAGAATATCTCCGAGTGGCAACATCCTCGACCACAGTAAGTCATAACGTACTTGTTTAAGAATTTGCTGCTTGCGCCTTTGAGTTTGCTGCGTCTGTTGCATTAAAATGGTCATGTCGCGCATCCCTTCATCCATTTGCGCAATATCTTCGAGTGCTTCTTGGATAAAACTATGCAGATGGCTATAGGAATCCATTAATAATGGGTCAAAATCTGCAAGTAGATTTGTAGAAGGAGAAAAGTTGCTGGAGATCTCATTAGCATCGGGAGAAGGAGAATCTATAGTCAGCTCTTGGGTTCTAACTTGCGATCGCTGTGCCTTGTCAAGCCAAGTTTGTAAGTTTTTAGAGAGTTGATCAAAACTTTTAAATTGCTTTTGAATGCGTTCAATTTTCGCTTGAAGCTGCTGATTTTGCAAAATCGAAGCATTCTCTTGAGTGACTAATTCACTAGAATAATTATTTAATCGATCTAATCTAGGGATAGCGACGCGAATAGTTTCAGCAATAGAAGGAATAACATTTTTAGGGGCATTAACCGCTTCTTGGGTAACATAATTAGCTGATATTGTCTTGGGAGGCTGTGGTGTAGTTTCAGCTAATTTGGAAGAAGATGTATTAGTTAATGAGGATTCTTGGGGCTCAAAGAAATCAGAGAGTTCAGAGATATCTTCTACTTCATCAAAATCATTAAAAATATCTGTTTTTACAAGTTTATTACTATCTTCATCATCTTGAGCTTTAGCAAAAATATCAAATCCTTGATCAGTCTCTTCCAAGCTTCCAGAGAAAACATCAAAACCTTGATCGAGATTATCAATTAGACCATCAAATTCCTCAAACTCTGATGTCGTTTCTGACGACTCTAAATTGATTTCGGTGCTAACTAATTCAATATCGTCAAAACCATCAAATTCTTGATTATCGGTAAATAAATCTAATTCTGCATCTGGAGAATAATCAAAGAAATTATTTAAAGCGCCAATTCAAGGATGAAATGCAACGGGTTCTGATGAAGCAAAGAATACTTCGTAAGGAGTACGATAGTCAAGTGATTTTCTGGGTCTGTGATTGATCAAATTCACTGCCTTCTGAAAGTCCTCTTCTTTCACGATTTTAAAGTTTGTACTTTTGGGATAGAACTCTCTAATTAATCCATTGGTGTGTTCATTCAATCCACGTTCCCATGAATGATATGGATTCGCAAAGAAGGTCTCTAGTTTCAATCTTTCAGATAGCTTCTCATGCCCACAGAATTCTCTTCCATTATCAAAGGTCATTGTCTTTCGAGATGTTGATTCTATAGGCTCAAATAGATTGAATGTCACTCTGTTTATCTCATCCATCGTCTTGTTCTTAGCTAGTCCAGCAAGTAAATACTTCGATGCTTTATCAACATGCGTAACTACGATACCTGTGTGGTTGCACCCGATTACCGTATCACTTTCCCAATGTCCAATCTCTGTTTTTAAATCTGCAATCTTCGGTCGATTCTCTATCCCTACCCTATTGGGAATGCCACCTCGCTTCTGATGGCGACCTTTGCGCCTTCGTTGCTTTTGCTTCTGCCTCAGATATTGTTGATATATTCCCATCTCTTGATGGTTTGCATAGATCATCAGATAAATCGTCTCATAGCTGATTTTACCTAGCCCCTCCCTTTCCATTCTCCCTGCTAGTTGCTCTGGGCTGTGGTGTTGCTCTAACCGTTGTTTGACTTCGGCGATCGTCTCAGCACTGATGCTCTGAAATCTTACCTTTGCTTGTTTCCGTCTTGCTTTCATCAGGGCAACCGCAGTATCTGGCAAATAGCCAATCTGTCGCTCGTCTGTATTGCGCGATAACTCTCTTGAAATCGTACTTTTGTTTCGCTTCAAGCGACGACCTATCTCTGATACAGATAATTGCTCAATTACTCTTAGTTTATACAGTTCACTTCTTTCTGTGGTGGTAAGATGGACAAAGCTCATGAGGGTATCCTAATTATTGTGATTAATATCAGAATATCCTTATGAGTCCCTTTACGCAAAGATCTCTAGGTGTTGCATTTCATCCTTGAATTGGCGAAGTTAAATCTGTCTGTGCTTCTAGTTCTAACTGTGAGTTAGGATCTGGAAGTCTAATTTCATTTAGTTCATCCTCTAAAGACTGAAACCAATAATCAGCATTGTCAAAATCCACCTCAAAAGGGGCTTCCTCCGTCAACTCTGAAATTGTTAATGGAGAAATTGTTGCAGTCTGACTCAATGGAGATTGATCAACTTGAGAATGAGATTTTGTTAGGGCAATTAACTCTGGACTTGGTTGTCCTCCTTGAACGCGATCGCCTGCCAAAACCTCAGCACGGGCTGACTCAAAATTAGCAACAGCAACTTGACCTACCAAAATGGGATTATTAGCATTATGCTCAAGCGCTTGTAAGGTGGCATTGGCGATAGCCTTAAACCCAGACAGATTTAGTAATTCACCTATCCCGCTAAATACTTCTATTTGCGCTCGGATCTCCCCAGCCACAGGTACACCTTCGGGATTAGCTAGGACATTTTGTAAGCGGGCAAGCCCCTGTTGCACATCGCCTTCAAAGACGATCTGGACAATATCAACGCCTAACTCAGCAGCTGTTGGTAGTTCAACATCTTCATCTGTATCACCCAAATACAGCTTTAGCACTTCAAATACTGGCTCTGCCGCCGCGATCGCAGCAGCAGAGTCATATTGTCCTGATTGCAGTTGATCCATTAATGGCAAACGCAAGCAATCATAAGCCTGAAACATCAGCCCTTCTACATCGGCATCAATCTCACCTTCAAAACGGTATAACGATCTAAAGACATCTTCTAATTGATGAGCGATCGTTTTGATTCCTTCCAGATTGAGGCTAGCGGAACCGCCTTTGATCGAGTGAGCAGCTCGCATGATCGAGTGGATATTATTGGTGCTACGATCTTCACGCAAACAGAGTAAGCCTGTCTCAATCGTTTGCAAAAATTCAGGTGCTTCTTGCTTAAAAAATTGATATGCCTGATCATGAATTTCTGTTTCTGTGCTGTACATGGCTGCTATCCTGCTTTTTTGCCTGATTCTCTCTCTATGGATTCTAAGTGTTGACTTTAAACTGAGCTACACTAACCTGCAATTCTTCGGCAACTTTCTGCAACTCGCTAAAGGAATTATTCAGGTTTTGGGCATAGCTAGAGTTAGAAGTGGCGATCTCAGCGACGTTTTGAATCGTTTGGCTAGCCTGATCTGAAGTCTGTGATTGCAACGAAGCTGATTGGGCAATTTCTCTCACTAATTGGTTAACTTGTTTGCTAGATACTGAAATATCAGTTAACTTTTGGCGGGTTTCTTCAACCAATTGCGCTCCACTGTTGACTTGTTTTGTGCCCATTGCCATTACTTTAACGAGGTCGCTAACTTGAGATTGAATTTCCTCAATTAACTGTCGAATTTCGGTGGTAGCTTTTGCCGAACGTTGAGCAAGTGCTCGCACTTCGTTAGCAACTACACCAAAACCCTGACCTTCCTCTCCAGCTCTTGCGGCTTCAATCGAAGCATTCAGCGCTAGCATATTGGTCTGATTGGCAAAACCACTAATCAGCTTGACGACCTTCGAGATTTTCTGTGAAGCTTCTCCTAATTGCTGCACTTTTTCGGAAGTTTCAGCTACAGTTTCACGAATTGCGGTAAAGCCTTCAACGGTGCTATTCATTGCTGCATCACCTTCGATCAATACTTGGTTGGTCGATTCCACCTGTGCTTCCGCTTGTGTTGCACGCATTTCTACGCCTGCAATTAATTCGGTGAGTGCATGAATTTTCTCAAGAGTCTGCTTGATCGCTTGTACTTGTTCAGAAGCTCCATTGGATACATTTTCCATGGTTGGCTGATTCTTCAAAACGGTTTGAGATACTGACTGAGCAGCAGATTGAACTTCTTGTACGAGCTTACGGAGGTTTCTAATAGTGGCATTATAGGAGTCGGCAATCGTACCAATTTCATCTTCTGTAACCTGAGCGCGAACTGTTAAGTCCCCACGGCTAATTGGATCGACTTGGATCAGCAATTCCAAGGCTCGTTTTTGTAGGAACTCCTTTGCTTGACGTTGTTCTTGAATGCGTGATTCTGCCTCGGTTTGAGCAACCTCCTGTCTAGCTAAGGCAATACGTTCAGCTTCTAGCTGCTTCTCTGCAATTAGCACTTCTAACTGTTCAGCCATATTATTTAGCTCTTGTGACAGAGTGCCAATTTCATCACGGCGATCGCTATCAGTTAATCTTTCGGCCATTTCGCCACGACCCACTTTTTGGGTAAAACTTGACAAACGGCGCAAGGGGCTGGAAAAAGAGCCAGCAATGATTAAACTGATCGCACTAGCAACCACAATCGAGATTAAGGCGATTGCATAGCCAGCATTAGACAAGCCGCTTAAAAGTTCTTGAACTTCGGATAGAGAACGACCCACATAAGCAATGCCGACAGGCTTAGCAGTATCATCAATCAGCTTGCGGTGATCGTAAAGAGGGGCATAAAATGTTAAGTAATTGACACCTATAATGTTTGTTTCGCCAACATATTCTTGACCTTTTTGAAGTACGGTATTCGATACTTCACTCGCTGCACGAGTGCCGATCGCTCTGGTATTATCAGCACTTTTAGTATTTGGATCAACATGGGGAACATTAGTAGCGACGCGCCAATCTTGAGCGAAGATTGTTGCCGTGGGCATATTGTATCTTTTTGAGAACTTATCAACGATGCCATAATTTCGATTGAGCAAGGCTCCAACCACAGCAGTTCCGACTACTCGCCCTTTGACCTTGATTGGATATACCGCCATACTTATTAAGCCTGACTTACCTTGCTCAATGTCATAAGTTCCTATTGGAGCTGGTTGCTTTGATTCTTTGAGCCCCTGTGTGATTTGGGGGCGGATGCCAATATTGGCTTGCTTCTCTAAGCCAAGAGCTTGTAGATCGGCTGATTTCACCAATTCAATCCCATACATTGGCTTGCCAGTCGCGATCGCATTTTTGACAATTGGCAGATTTGATAAATTACTATTGGTTGGGACTATCTCCTGCTTGTAAGCCTGAGGAACTAATTCCTTTTGGTCTTTGGGAGCCAATAGCGGAAACTTAGAAAAATCATCACTTAGAACAAGTGCATTTCCTTCAATGCTTCGACCATTGCTATCTGTGATCAACTTTATATTCTTAATCGATTCAGGATCGACACCTTCCCCGCTCATTTGAAGCAATGGTTGTAGAATCGAGCGTTTTGCTGCTAAGGCAGTTGCATCGCTTAAATCTAAATTTGCCTCTTCAATGCTTTTGGCGATCGCCTCGGCACTCTGCTTACTTTCATTGTTTGTCCAAAGCACGTATTCCGAGACAAAAAATGAACCTTTCTCTTGTACGGAAGTGCGTAATTCTTTGAGAGTAGCCTGTTCTGAAGATTTAACTAGGGTCTGAGTGACGATTAATACTGGCAGCCCCGAAGCCACCAATAGTACAATCGACAGTTTCCAGCGTACCCCGATGTTGTTCCATACTTGTGAGGGCAACTTCCAAAAAGGAATTTTAGGTTTAGACAACGGCGGCAATTTCGTCTTTGTTATGGAAATTGGTTTGTCTTCTGATGATTTTTCAAGTGAGATTTGCTTTGCATCCTCAGGTGATGGCAACTCTGGCTTGTCTTTAAGTAACATAATTTTCTCTAAATTTATATCAATATTGAATTCAGATAGTCGTTGCTAAGCAACGACTATCTGAGAGACTTAAGCAACCTTGAACTGAGATACACTCACCTGTAAATCTTGAGCAACTTGCAAAAGCTCAGAGAACGATCGCGCCACATCTTCAGACTGCTTAGAGGTATCTGTCGCAATCGCGGCAATACCTTGCATTGTCTCACCCATGTGATCTGAGGTTTTAGTCTGGGTATTCGCAGCGATCGCAATCTCCCGCACAATCGAGTTTACCTGTTTACTAACCATCGCAATTTGGTTTAGTTTTTCGCGAGCATTCTGGACAAGTTTTGTACCTGTGACTACCTGTTCTGTACCAGTTTCCATCGCGGCAACTACTTCATTGGTTTGAGATTGAATCTCTTCTACTAGTTGTTCGATTTCCGCCGTTGACGATGCTGACTGTTCCGCAAGATCTCGCACTTCCTCAGCAACCACACTAAACCCGCGACCTTCTTCACCAGCACGAGCCGCTTCGATCGCAGCATTCAGAGCTAGCAAGTTAGTCTGAGCCGCGAAGTTACTAATCAAGTTAACAATCCGCGAAATCTTTTGCGAAGTTTCTCCCAATCGCTTGACCTTTTTCGCAGTTTCCGAAACAGTTTCACGGATTTCTGAAATCCCTTCAACCGTGCGGTTCATCGCTTCGTCTCCTTCTCTTAGAGCCGATACTGCTACTTGCATTCCTTGTTCGGCTTGTTTGGCTTTATTCTCAACGCCTCGACTGGACTCAGCCATGACTTTAATCTCTTGTAGCGCTGAGTTAATCGATTCTGATTGCTTCAATGCTTCATTAGAAACTGACCGCACCGATATTTCATTGTTTGCTGCGTTGTGGGTTACAGATTGCGAAGCTCCTTGTACTTCAACTACTAGTTTCCGCAAGTTGCGAATAATTGCATTGTAAGAGTCAGCGATCGTTCCTACTTCATCGGCAGTTACGTTTGCCCGAATCGTCAAGTCACCGCGACTAACAGGGTCTACTTCCATAAGCAGCTCTAATGCACGACGTTGCAAAAATTCTTTTTCTTGTTTTTGTTGTTCCGCCCGTTCATCGGCTTCTGCTCTCGCCTCTTGACGGGCATTTTCCAATCTTCCTGCTTCTTGTTGCTGGACTTCACTAAGATACTTAAGTTGTTCCGCCATCGAGTTAATACTTAAAGACAAGATACCTAGCTCATCTTCGCTGACAACTTCCATGCGAGTATCTAGATCCCCTTGACCGATTCTAGCTACGACACCAGCAGCATTTTGGGTAGTCCTAAAAAGGAAAGGACGCACACGGAGGTAAAGAATCGTTGTAATGATGAATAAAATTCCAAATGGCTCCAATGTGATTTTCCAATTTCTTAGAAAAAGATAAGGTCTTTCTAACTAGTCTTGATACTCGTTGACGTAACGTACAGTTGAATCTCTCAATATAGTTGGTCTTTCCCGTTTCTTTCCCGACAGCCCTATGACGTTTGCTGGGCAGGACAACTGGATAAGACGAATAGAAGTCAGTATAAATAACCGCACATTGGCGATAGACGCTAGGCAACGATTCCCATAACTTCTGAGCTGATTCACCAGTGAGATCGCCTATATAACAACCGACAATTTCACGAGTCTCGGCATCAATGGCAAGCCATACCCACTGTTTATTGCCTTTGTCGTCCACAAAAGACCACAATTCATCCATCTGTATGGTCAAACGGCGTTTTGGTTTTGGTTCTACCTCCACCTGCTGAGGAACGTTTTCATATTTATGATTGACGTAACTTTGCAACCATCTCTCTGAGACCTTGAGGACTCTGGCAATTCCAGCTAGTGGGATTTTTTCTAGTAGTAGTTTCTCAAGAAGGTCATAAGTGTCTTGGGTACGCTCTGAAACTCTCTGCCACTGTGGATTTTCTACAAATTGACGACCACAGTCCCGACATTTATAATTTTGTTTTCCATGTCGTGTACTGCCGTTTTTTACAACGGATACGGACTGGCAGGATGGACAGGATGGCCTTGCTTCTGACATTACTTTACTTTGTATCAACTATCTGGATATTTTCCTACATCCTTTCCTTTTTAGGACTACCGCATTTTGAATTGGTTTCACGGCGCGATTAGCTAACCAAGCAGCGATTACACCTACAACTACAGCCGAGATTAGACCACCAAGTAAAAACACCAAAGCCAACTCTGATACTGCTTGAAAGGCAACATCCTCATCAACAGTTAATACAAATTTCCAATTTAGATTAGGTAATCCAGTTAATTCAGTAGTAGGAGAATAGCCAACTAATTGAGAATCTGCTTTGCCAATCTCTTTTGCTGTGTCAGAATCCGCTTTGTTACTGGCTATTAAATTTCCCAGTCCCTGAAATACTTCTGTTAATGGTTTGCCAATCTTATCTTTATCTTGAGAGACGAAAATTACGCCTTTGGCATCGACAACATGATAACTTCCACCCTTATCTGTGGTAGAAACTAGATCCTCAATGACTTTAACAGGAATACGAGTTCGCAAAGCACCGATTATTTGATTAGTTTCAGTATCTCTAATTGGTGCAGCAATTTCGATGGAGACTTTGCCTGAAGACTTAGATTTTGCGGGTGGATTAAGAACGGCTTTTCCAGTCTTAAGAGCTTCTTGGAAGTATGGACGATCGCTGTAGTTACTAATAGGGGTTCCACCACGCATCTGTACAAGAGTATTACCCTGCAAATCAAAAACGGCAATACTGTCGTAAACCCCATAATTCTCGGCATATTTTGTTAAAATTTCTGAGCGCTCAGCCGTACTATAAATTTTTCGCACCCTAGGGTCAGTAAAAATTGGAAGGTTTGCCAACACCTGTGCGTCACCATACCGTTCAAACATAAATCTAGATATTTTGTCTGCCGTTGAACTAGAAGCCTGTGTGTGACTAGTCCTCACCTTTGTTGTCACAGTATTGTCAGCAATTAAATATCCTGCAATTCCGACCAGCAAAACGGGAAATGAGCCAATCATAATCGCCAGAATTGTAGATTTAGATCGCAAAGATAGCGATCGCCATCCCCATTTCTTTGGCTTTTCATCTTGAGGATTGGTCGAAGTATCATCTTCAAGTAAGTTTTCTAGAGAAATTACCTCGGTCTGGTTGATAGGTTCAGCATTGTTATGCCCCTTATTGCTTGATGCTTGAGGTTGATTTTTGGGTTGGTTATCTTGTGTCAACATTGCTAATTCTCCGTAGTAATCAAAAAATATTAAAAAAATATTAAAAAAACTTAGTCTATGTCTAGATAATCTGGGCGATCGCATCACCATCAAGCACTAAAAAAGTTTCCTCTGCCCCGCTTAACTAGGGCAACCGCACACGTTCATGAATAAACAACGAAACAAAGAAGGCAAAGTAAAATGACCAATATAAATTAAAAGTAAAAAAGTGACATGTCTTCTACAATCAGCCCAGTCGCATTAATTGAGACACATTTTGGCAACTTGCGAGACCCCAGAGCAGCACATAGTATCGAACATAAGCTATTAGACATATTGGTAATCAGCATATGTGGAACAATAAGCGGAGCAAATGATTTTACAGCAATAGCAGAATATGGAAAATCAAAGGAAAAATGGTTAAAGACATTTTTAGAATTAGAAAATGGAATACCATCAGCAGATACATTTGAGAGAATATTTGCTCGACTGAACCCATCAGAATTGCAAAAATGTTTTATAGGATGGATGGAAGCAGTCCATAAAACAACAGACGGAGAATTGATTAATATTGATGGCAAAACGTTGAGAGGAGCAAAGGAAGCAGGCAACTCCCGTAGCCTAATTCATATGGTGAGTGTTTGGTCGGCAACGCAGCATTTGGTTCTGGGACAGAAAAAAGTTAGTGAGAAATCAAATGAAATAACCGCTATCCCACCATTGCTGGAAATGTTGGCAATTCGAGGTTGTTTGGTCAGCATAGACGCAATGGGATGTCAGACCGAAATCGCCAAAACAATCATTGAACAAGGTGCAGATTATGTATTAGCGCTAAAAGGAAATCAAGGTAATCTCCATGATGATGTAAGTCAATTATTCACATCTGCTCGCTCGCAAAAATTCCATAATATCGAACATCAATTCCATTCAACAGTAGAAAAAGGACATGGGCGCATTGAGAAGAGATCCTATTGGACTATGGGTAATACAGAATTTCTCATTGGCGCAGAGAAATGGACAGGGTTAAAAAGTATTGGCATGGTTGAATCAGAACGTAGTGTCAATGGCGTAGTTTCTATCCAACAGCGATATTATATTCTGAGTATTGAGAGTGATGTTCACAGGTTCTCTCAATCTGTTAGAAGTCATTGGAGTATTGAAAATCAACTGCATTGGATTCTTGATGTTGGGTTTGATGAAGATGCTTCTCAATCTTGTCGAGGCTATACTGCTGAAAACTTAGCTGTTATTCGTCATGTTGGCTTAAATTTACTTTCCCGTGACAAAAAAACTAAGGTCGGAGTCAAGACTAAACGACTTAAAGCTGGATGGGATGACAACTATCTCAAGCTTATACTTAACGCCTTAAACATAGTCTCACCTTAGTCTTCATTATTTATTCATGAACGTGTGCGGTTGCCCTACCCGCTTAACCAATAACCTTGACAAGCCTTCATCATTGCTGGATTTGCAAATGTGAGAGCTGAAGCTTGAATTGTGGAAATATCACACTTCACGATCTGCCCCACACGCGGTACTGCCAAACCAATTACATTATCTTGATTACGCAGAAATACAATGTGACACTTGTCCCGAAGTTTCTCCTGTTCATATTGCTGTGCATAGAGTGGTTTATATCCCAAAAGACTAGCCAAATCAATGACCCAGATCACATCTCCACGCCAGTTATATATGCCCATAACGCTGGGAGCTAGCCCCGCGATCGCCGTTATTTCTGTCAGACTAGCTTTGATAATTTCGAGTAATTGCTGAGTAGTCAGTAAAGCTTGCTGATCCGCCTCTAAATAAAATGACAGAAACTGCTCAATCGCAGCGTGAGACTTAGCTAGCTGAGTTGATTTTTTCTGACTGCTAATCATCTGATTTGTCATTGCGATCGCTTTCCTAATCTTTTACTAGTAACTTAATTGTGCGGATCAATTCAGCCACATCTACAGGCTTGGTCAGATATGCTGAAGCCCCTTGTTTCATACCCCAAAATTTATCCATCTCACCACTCTTGGTAGAACAAAGAATGATCGGAATATCTTTAGTCTCAGGTTTGTCCTTAAGATCTCGACACAACTCAAACCCACTTTCATTGGGTAAAACCACATCAAGAACAATAGCACTAGGCTTTTGTTGGCTAATTTTAGTCCTAGCTTCATCGCCGTTCATAGCCAAGATCGTATTGAAACCAGCATTTTTCAGACTGCCTGTAATAATCTCAGCTTGAGTCATTGTGTCCTCAACCACTAAAATCGTACTCATATAAAATTTTTCCCTTTACTGTTTTATTTATTGATTATTTTTTAATGTAAATGCGTTGAATTATTGGCTTCTCTAAACTAATTAGGCTCAGGAATCTGCAAAAACTTGCGCAATATTTGCAAAACTTTCGCAGGATCTGGTGGTTTGCTCAAAAAGTCCGATGAGCCAGCCATCTTCGCTCTTACCCGATCAATCATCCCATCTCGTCCAGTCAAAATCACAATCGGGATTTCCTGAAATGTCGTAGTTTTCCTTAAAAAAGTACACAATTCATAACCATTAGTGTTTGGCATCACCAAATCAAGAAAAATCAAGTCGGGCTTACGTTGCAATAAAGTACTAACACTTTGTAAAGGCTCTGTAATGCCGAGAACTTCATAGCCCAATGGTTCGAGTATTCGCTTCATTTCAACTGCTACTTGAGGGCTGTCATCAATACAAGCAATCAAACCTCGAAGTGGGACATTAATTGGCTTACTAGGCAGTTTCCAATTTGGTGATATCCAATCAGGAACTTCGCGAAAAGCTACAATCCCATCTACGACAAGAGGTAATAGCGATCGCATCACGGCAATCATCGAGCAGTGCATGATGATTGACATATCCCATAGAGTATTTTTGCCATTAACAATTTTCTTGAGAGTCTTATAGGTTTTGCTCGTGATGGCATCAGCATTTAACATCACATCTAATTGCTCTGGATTAGCCAGATAGGGAGCTAAATCAAAGGAAAATCCTTGGATCATATTCTGAACATGAGATAGTCCCGCCTGTTGCCACCTTGATTGGGCTGCAACAATGCTATCTAAGGTCTGGGTCGTAGGCAGGGCAACGATTGGCTTAAAGGCTAAGGCTTCTAGTGGTTTCCAAGATGATTTGGGATTTTTTTGATCACTAAGACTATAAAAGACTTCATGGATACTTGACTGAATAATTGATCGAGCTTGCTCAGTAGTCAGCAAATTTTCGTGGATAGCCTGTTCAATGATTTTTAGCTCCCAAGCTTCGGCGTTAGGCTTAGCCTGTTCTAGTAATTCTTGGATATTTACATTGGGTGAATGTTGCCGAATTGCTCTAGCCAACCTGCGGACACGATGTTTGCCTCCAGTTGCATATACCAAACGTCCTAGATAAAAATATATATTCCAAGCAGGATCTGTCTCTTGGTCTCCAGTTACCAACAATTCACCAGTAGCTTGTTGAAACAGAACATGTAACTGTTTCAAATCTTGAATAAACTTAGGTTGTAACTGAATTGATGTGTCCACAAGAGCAAGTCTGGTAAGTAGCATGGATAAGCAATACTGAAAATCATAGGCAACTAGAATATAGACATATATCTTTACCACCTGCTGATATAAAGTATCTGTTTACAAAGTAATCATAAGAATCTCACTAAGTAGCTTTAGATACAGTTAAAAAACTATTAAACAAACTTTTTGCCTGAGTCTATCTTGGAAGACTGGTTTCAGGATTACTATACTATATGAATTATTCTTTTTTTCTGTGTTAAGCAAATATTTAGCAAATATTTAGCAAATTTCAATACTATTGAGATCGTCTTCCAGCAGCATTAACACACACAATCCAAAATTGTTTTCATATTTAGAACTGTTGTACTCAGCATCTAGGTTAACAAAATTCAAATTCAGTTTCATAATGACAATCGCTAGCAAATTCGCAGGAATTATCTTTAATTAGACACACTTAATCCATTAGACAACACCCAAACCCTTAAGGTTGCCCCCCGCAGAGGCGCAACCTTAAGAGTTTGGGATTTATTCTGCACAGGTGCTTATGAACCCGATTTTGGTATTTACAGAGCCTTTGGCTCTGTAAATACCAAAATCGGGTTTTTGAAAGCCCGCCCAAGGTGGCTTTCAAAAACCCGATTTTTATAATGAGAATTGCTGGCAAATTTGTGATTGTCAAGTAAAAATCAATAACTTAAAGTAGAATTTAGCCAAGGGATGTTTGTATAGAAATTTTATAAAATTTTGTGGGTTCAGCTATGTATACGAATAGTCAGGAAGTACCACTAGAACAAGCGATCATTCGCTCTCCCTTAACGATCGCTGCAAGTGCAACTGTTGCCGACGCGCTCACCCTGATGAGTGTAGGCCGACAAACTTGCAATTTATTATGTGATATTGACTCAGAAACAAATTTGCAATTAGCCCATGCCCAAAACAGTTGCATTTTAGTCACCGAAGGGAAAAAACTAATTGGCATTTTGACTGAACGTGACTTAGTTAAGCTCTGTGGACAAAACGCAAATCCTGAAACTTCAGACCAAAATTCGACGCAAAATCTGCTCGAAACTGCGATCGCCGAGGTAATGGTATATCCAGTACAAGCACTGTTAGAGTGGGAATTTACCGATATACTTGTGGCGATTAATCGCTTCCATCGCTATCGAATCCGACATTTGCCACTAGTAAATGATCGCGGTGAAATCGTTGGATTGCTCACCCATGAGAGTTTACGGCAATTACTCCGTCCTATTGATATGTTGCGTTTGCGTCAGGTGAAGGAGGTCATGATTACCGATGTAATTTATGCAGATTCTACAGCTTCGGTCGCACAGATTGCTAACTTAATGCTGGAGCAAAAAGTTAGCTCAGTAGTGATCATAGAAGAGGGTGATAATGGCTTACGGCCTATGGGAATTGTTACTGAGGGCGATATCGTTCAATATCTTGCTTTAGAGTTAGCTCTGGCGACAACATCTGTCCAACTAGTAATGAGCTTTCCAGTTGCTACGGTTAGATCAGATGAGACACTTTGGACAGTGAGAGAGCTAATGCAAGAACGGATGATTAATCACTTAATCGTGACTAATACGGATGGAATAATGGAAGGTATCATTAGCCAAAGTGATTTGCTCAATACCCTTCAGCCTACCGAGATTTATAAATTAGTCTCGACACTAGAAACAAAGATGTCTCGACTAGAGCAAGAGAAACTAGAACTACTCCAAAGTCGAAATAAACTGTTAGAGAGCCAAGTGCAAGCAAGCACATTTGCCCTAGCAGACAGTAATAATATGTTTCGTCAATTTGCTGAGAATAATCGTGGAGCAATTATTCTTCGTGAATTTAGCTCTGGGAAGGTAGTGTATGTAAGTCCTCGATATTCTGAAATTTGGGGACACTCAAGTGAGTATTTATATCAAAACCCAGAAGTTTGGATACAATCTATCCATCCTGAAGATATTGATAAAGTGCTTCAGCTTTATAAATTAACAGTTAATAGTGGATTCTTTAGTGAGGAGTATCGAATTATTCGTCCTGATGGCACTATTCGATGGATATGGGGACGCTGCTTTCCCTTGAAAAATGCTAGTGGGAAAATTGAGCAAATGGCTGCTATTGCCGAAGATATAAGCGATCGCAAGATTGCAGAAATAGCCTTAAAGGAGAGTGAACAACGCTTAAGAGCAAGTGAATCTCTCTTAAGCGCCATGTTTGAACGTTCAGTTGTAGGGATGGCAATTACGGATGCTGATGGTAAATTTATTAGGACGAATCCTTTCTATCAACAAATGGTTGGCTATTCTGAAAATGAATTGCAATTAATGCGGTTTACAGACAACATGCTGCCTGAAGATATAGAAGATAATTTGCGATTGCGTAGTCAAGTCTTGTCTGATGAAAGTGAAAGCTATCAAATGGAAAAACGGCTTTTTCACCGAAATGGGAAAATGATTTGGGTACGAACAACTAGTTCTAAAATATTGGATGAAGTTGGTCAGCCACCTCTTTTTGTCGGGGTCATCGAAGATATTAGCGATCGCAAACAAGCTGAAAAATCTTTAGCTAGTGCAGAGATAGAACGACAACAAGCGATCGATGATCTGTATCAACTCAATCAACAATTAGAGACAAGAGTTGAACAACGTACACAAGAGCTTCAGTATACCAATCAGCAACTGAGTGTGGCTAATAGCGAGCTTGCCAGAGCGACTAGACTTAAGGATGAATTTCTTGCCAACATGAGCCATGAACTTCGGACTCCGCTCAATGCTGTGTTGGGAATGTCTGAAGGTTTAATGACGGGAGTATTTGGCGATTTAAATGAGCGACAGATGCGATCGCTATCCCTAATCGAAACTAGTGGTCGGCATTTGTTGGAATTAATTAATGACATTTTGGATGTAGCCAAAATTGGCGCAGGTAAATTAGAGCTAGAGCTTAGTTCCGTAGGGATCGAATATCTCTGCAAATCCAGCCTGAATTTTGTCAAGCAAATTGCTAATCAGAAAAATATTCAACTCAAGTTGTCTATCAATCACAGCATCAAAATGATCACAGTTGATGAACGGCGGATGAGACAAGCTCTAATCAACTTACTCAGCAATGCGGTCAAGTTTACTCCTAAAGGTGGAAAAATTTGCCTAGAAGTTAAGCTTCAAGAAAGAGAAGCTACAGAGCTAACCTCCGAATGCTCCTATGCAATGATCTTCTCAATTATTGATACAGGGATTGGTATTTCTCCAGAAGATATCAGTAATCTATTTCAAGCTTTTGTCCAGATTGATAGCAGCCTAAATCGACAATATGCAGGTACAGGTTTAGGACTTACTCTCGTCAAACAACTTGTGGAAATGCATGGAGGCTGTGTGAGTGTAGCGAGTCAAGTTGGAGAGGGTAGTAGTTTTTCGATAGTTTTGCCTTATAGAGAATCGATTGAATTAGATAAATCAGATAAAGCAGAGCCTCCATCAAATTCCTTTGGTGAGGGTTATAACCAAGTAAGTAATTTAGAGAATAATTTAGCTGTTAATCCTTTGATCTTGATGGCAGATGATAATCCCATTAATATTGAGACTTTCTCTAATTATTTAACGAGTCGAGGATATCGCCTGATTTTTGCATCTGATGGTCAGGAAGCAATCAATATGACGATCGCCCAAAACCCTGATCTGATTCTGATGGATATTCAAATGCCAGTGCTAGACGGAATCAGCGCAATTGAAAGTATCCGAGCAAATCCAGATATAAATAATATTCCTATTGTGGCGCTAACTGCTTTAGCGATGATTGGCGATCGCGAAAAATGTCTAGCTGTTGGGGCGAATGAATATCTTGCCAAACCTGTGCAACTATCTCATTTAGTTACAGTTATTCAGAAACAGCTCCTAAAGACTACATAATACCAAAACACAAAATGGCTAAGCCATTTTGTGTTTTTAAAACCCTTACAGGGTTTGGTTTTTAATTCACAGAAGTGTAGCCACACTTTTGTGAATTGGTATAAATGGCGGTGCTTTGCTCTCAAACCCAAACTCAGAAAATTTTTGAAAGTGTTGCAAAGCAACACTTTCAAAAATTTTCTAGAGATTCGTCTTAGTGGTGCAGAAAAATCTGAAAAGCGTTGCTAGGCATAGAATCTCATCATGAGACAAGAGGCAAAAAGGGGCAAGAGATGAGATACTCAAGTTCCTCAACAAAAGATCTTATCCATGCCCCACCTATATCTTCAGCTACAACAACAATTGCGTCAATGGCTCAAGCCAAAAGATAAGCGACATCTCCAAGGATTTGCGGAGTCTGTAGCTGCGATATTGCAATCAGGAAGTGCGAGTCTGAGTCATTGGTTGCCCTATTTAAGCCATCGAGAGTGCCAAGCCAGAAGTCAGATGGAAAGACTAAGCTACTTTGTGCATAATCCACATATCATCGCCGAGAGATTCTATAACCCATTGGTGAAGCACTTTCTCCAAGCATTTGCAGGAGAATCGTTGGAACTAGCCTTAGACACAAGTATGCTGTGGGATAAATTCTGTCTTATAGAAGTATGCTTGATTTGGGGAGGGAGGTCGATTACTCTAGCTCAAGTAGTACTAGAGCATGGCAGCGCTACAGTTGGCTTTGAACATTATCGTCCCGTCTTAGAACAAGTACGCTCTCTATTGCCGCCACAAAGTACGGTGACCTTGCTTGCCGACCGAGGTTTTGAACATGGGGAATTAATCCGATGGTTACAGCAAAATCACTGGTCTTGGGCAATTCGCGCAAAGAGCGATCTGCTAGTGACTCTGCCAACAGGTACAACCAAGCGTGTTGAACAACTGATACCTCCCGCAGAGCAAGCTTATCTAGTTCCCGATGTCACCGTACTCGGTGATGTTAATTGTCATTTAGCGACGGCTAACCTAGACATGGCTAACGGTTCATGGGCTGTCCTTAGCGATATTCCCCCTTCATTACAGACTTTTGCTCTCTATGGCAAACGCTTTGGTGGAATCGAACCCCATTTTAAAGACTATAAGTCGGCGGCTTTTAATGTTGTTAGCTCTCATCTCCGTGATGCTCAAGCTCTTACCTGTTTATTTATGCTCCTTGCCACGGCTAACCTGATTGCTGTAATTCTTGGCATAATGTTGGTGCGTTTGGGGCAAAGGGCTGCGATTGATTGGCACGATCATCGCGGCTTGAGTTTTCTGCAACTCGGTCTCCGTCAGCTTCACACTCTTCTTTACCAACAAAAATCTCTTCCTATTTTGCAGATTTTGCCTAGAACTAATCCTCCTCCTGCCTCTGCTTCTATTGCTAAACGCGAAAAGTTAGATTTTCGTATCGAATTTGCCCGTATTACCATTGTCTCATCTTGAGACTCCCATGAGTTTTCTGCACCACTAAGGAGATTCGTTTGATCAGTAGTTGCGGCAAGAACAAACTATTGCCAAGTTTGGCAAAAAGCCTTAACAACTTGATCCATCCCAACCGATCGTGAAGCTTTGAAAAGAATGCGATCGCCACTTTTAACTTTTTCTAAAAGCGTCTGCGTGATGTCGTCATAGGACTGACAGGCGATCGCATATTTCAATGAACCATTAGCTCCTGCCAAAATCGCATCCGCTTCGCCGTCGGTCAAGATAATCGCACCTTCAATTCCCAATTTACTGATTGCTTCACCTACTTGCCGATGCAATTGAGTAGACATATCCCCCAATTCCTTCATTGTTCCCAAAACAGCCCAATGACGCTTTGCGGGCATATCAGCTAGCTGGCGTAGAGCCGCCAACATCCCTTCAGGGGAAGCATTATAGGTCTCATCAAGGATCATCACATCTTGCGGCAGCTCGTATACCTGCGCTCTACCAAATGGAAGATCGAGTTTCCCAATACCTTGAATTGTCTGGGTCCAATCGAGATTTAAGGCTTTGAGAACCGCTAAACCCGCCAAAAAATTTAAAGCATTATGGCGACCTGGTAAGGGTAATTCCCAAGTTAGACCTTCCACATGTAAGTGAGTATCAATTAGTTCACCGTTGACATCCCCAATCCCTAAGCCATAGGTGATTGTTTTACCTTGCCAAACCTTGCTAGCACTTTCTAGTAAAAGGGGATTACTAGCATTTAAAACTGCCGTGCCAGTAGGAGAAGTCTCAGCTAAAAGTTCACATTTAGCTTGAGCTATCGCTTCTCGCGAACCCAATCGACCAATATGCGCAGTTCCCACATTAGTTACTACGCTCACTGTCGGCAACGCCGTTTTGGCGAGGCGTTCGATTTCGCCTAGACCACGCATCCCCATTTCTACAACTACAAAACTATCCCTCTCAGGATTAATCGACAACAAAGTTTGCGCCACACCAATATCATTATTATGATTAGCCTGACTCTTGTGAACTCGCTGATCGGGAGCGACATAACATGCCAACATACTGGCAATAATTTCTTTGGTAGTTGTTTTGCCTACTGAGCCAGTAATTGATACAACTGGGTGCAAAAACTGAGATCGCCACCAACGGGCTAGATCTTGATAAGCCGTGATTATATCGTCCACTGCTAAGACTGGTAAACCGACTGCGGCAACCGAGCTAGCCCATTCACGGCTGACGAGTGCGGCTACTGCGCCTTGGGCGATCGCTCTTGCCACAAACATATGACCATCAAAGTTCTCGCCAGTTAAAGCTACAAATAACTCTCCACCTTTGAGTTTGCGGCTATCGGAAATAACGCCCCTTATCTCTATGTTGTTTTGCGCGTTTTCGTCAATATTGGCAACCGTTGCCGAAGTAATGGCGATCGCTTGGCTTATCGTACAAATACAGGTCATGCTTAATTTTTTCTGTTCGTAGCTGTTCTGCGCTTCGGATGGCAACCTCAAATCTGGTACAAAAGTTACAGGTTACGTAATTTTTTACCGACTTTATAAGTATCTAGGTGCAATTAAATATAAAATCCCAAGATCTATAGCGCCTGCTACGCGGGCGGTATAGATCTTGTTTTTGTTTCTTTAATTATGCCGAGGTACTTAGGTTTAATATTCCAAGCTTTATTATTATCGGGCTTCGGGCAGCACATCATCACCAAACATTTCATTCAAGGTGGTGAGATATGGCTCAAACTGATGAACATGTTCTTCGCCAAGATAATTTTGCATTTCCTGTGAAAGCAGTCTTAACAAAGTTCGCACTAGTTCCCAACTAACTTTTAAAGGCGGATAGAGCATGATACAGAGGGGGAAAAGCTCTTGCTGAATTGAGGCAACGCTTTTTTCGAGAACACATAGACAGAGATAAACCTGAAACATCTCAATATCGCGCAAGCTGGAAATGCGAATTTGAGGCGAACTCAGCACGCCGTTATAGCATTGATAGTCAGAGTGCATAATCAGTGTTTTTTGAGAAACTCGTCGTGCAATTTCACTAGTTAGTGTGAGCAAATGACGCACGGATTCTAGCTCAATTTCATTGTAGTCAAGATTCCCAGCTGCTTCATAGCATCTTTGCAAGGGCATGTAGAGGTGATCGTCTATAACTTTGAAGTAGGAGTTGACCATCAATTTTTCGAGTGGTGGAAGCGAGTCGAGAAGTAATTGCCCACTGTAATGAAATTGCATACTCACAAAACCGATCGCCCGCGCATCAATCGATGTGTATTTTTTGCGAATCTTTCCGACGCTTTGTGCGATCGCTACTGAGAGCTGTCCAATGGTTGGCAGTTGAGTCTGACTCGCTAGACTCAACGTTTGCCCATCTGTGTTCAAGTCAATCTCTACAAGCCGATTGTCAGAACTTTCTGTATAGACTTTTAGAGTCTGCTCTAACATAAAACGTGAATCAGTGGCGATTTCCCAAGGATCGATTAAGTCTGCGGAAATACCATGGGATTGCAACTGACCCATTAATAAATTTTCAGTCTTAGCCCAAGCTTGAGCACTAGAGAAACGTAGAGATTGTAGTAGGTTTTTAGCTGTAGCTTCACGTCTCTCTGATGATAGGATTTCTTCTAAATTATTAGATTGAATATTCTGCTTAGTGGAATCCGCTTGCAGATTTTGAATATACTTCTTTGCCCAAATATTTGCCAGCGTCGGAACAGGAGTAATGTCCGCGTTGTGAAAATCCTCTGCCAGATTATCCGCAAGGGTATGTCTAATCATTTGGACTCCGAGAGTAAAAGTTTTTGTTAAATTAGTCACATTATATTTCCTGAGACTAAAAATAGTTAAGGTTTAGTTAAAAAGCCTCATTATAAAAATCGTTTTTTTGAAAGCCCACCGAAGGTGGGCTTTCAAAAAAACGATTTTGGTGGTTCCATCTCCTTTGGCGCGAGAAACCCAAATAAATTAAGGCGGCGCTTCGCGCCGCCTTAATTTATTTGGGTTTTATGTCCTAAGCAAAACTTTCATTGCTAACTATAGCGATCGCAATTGACTGTGAACCGCTAACCAGATACAAGGTGGCTCAATGCTGGTATATTCAACCCGATGTTTTTGGTGAGCCGAGATCATCAGATAATCTCCTGCTTTAAGCCTTGCCAAAGCTCCATCTTCGTAGGATATCTCTGCTTCACCTTGCAACAAAACCACCCATTCATCACCATCCTGATCGTACCATTGCCCTTCGGGAGTAGTTTGTCCAGTGGAGATAATCCTCTCAATACGAATATTTTGACCAGTTTCTATTGGCTCAAATTGCTCTGCTTGATTTATGCCTAGGGGTAGCTCGTAGATATTGGGCATGGTTCTAGTTTTCTGTCTCTTCAGATAAACCAGTCCATCCAGTATCTTCTAACTCTTAGCAGTACCAAAAGTGCCGAAAATACTTTAAATCGAGTTACTTGGGCATTAGTTGTAGTTTTTATGGGTTTAACTGTGGTTTTAAGTGCTAATTGGTTGCCCAAATAATTGAAACTGAAAATGGGAAAAATCACCCAAAATCAAAACTTTTGGCGAAGATTAATAGTTCGACTTCGCTCACTACAAGCAGCAGTTCTGACTTTAGCAATAAGTACAGGACTGCTGGTTGTTTTGACTAACTTTCAAGTAAATGCTGGTGTGAGGGAACAGGAAAGAAACTCCCAATTTATCCAAAAAAACTATCCTTTACCACCGACTCTGGCACAATGGCAAGATAAAACGAATAGTGGAGATTATTTTGATCAAATTAAATCTACGAAAGTTGGTTATTTAATTTGGTCACGGTTTCCGGTGAAAGTGAAGATAGAAACACCAACTGATATTAATGAAAAACAATCGCAAATATGGGTTAATAGTGTTTCTCAAGCAGTTCAAGAATGGAGTATTTATTTACCTTTGCAGATAGTGGAAAAATCGGCTATTGCTGATATTACAATCTCTCGCAAAGCACCACCCTTACAACGTGAACCTAATGGTAAGATACTGCGATCGCGTTCGGCTTTAACGACTTTTGATTTATATACTGAAAAGAATATTTTATCTCACCGGTTTACGATTCTGCTGAGTCCTAGTCAAACTGGTGATTATGTACTATCAGCAGCCCGTCACGAACTTGGTCATGCTTTGGGTGTTTGGGGTCATAGTCTTCTAGAAACTGATACGATGTATTTTTCTCAAGTTCGCAAACCGCCGTTGATTTCTGTCAGAGATGTGAATACTTTGAAACGGGTTTATGAACAATCTACAAATTTGGGTTGGTCTGTCTTGGAGAAAAATTGAATTTTTATAACCCAGAGGCAGAATAGAACTTTTTTCCAATCATTAACCATTGCCGATTTTGGACAAACTACGAGTTTAATTGATCATCTCATCTATATGCTTAATATTTGCCCGATGATAAGTTAACAAATAGTCTAGACGATCACTTAGCAAACTTAAAATGATATCTTCGTAAGTCATGCCGTATTCATTTAACCCTTGCACTACTAAACTAGTTATATTATCAGTGGGTTGCTTTAGGTCTGGCTTAGGATTGGCTTCTAGTACATGAAGTACACCATTTTCATCATGCCTCAAATCAATTCTTACTAAAGTATTGAGATGAAAATCTTGATAAATCTTCTGGGCAATTGCAATTAAGTTTTGCTTCAATTCTTGTTCTTCATCGTTAAGTAAGCGAATTCCTTCTATGGTAATTGCTTTCTTATCCATTGATGTAAAAATATATTCTCCATGCTCTAAAAAACGTTCGATTGTAGAAAAAGCAAAAGGTTTATTCTGCCGATAAAACGTCTGATTCCCATGAGTAATATAACCACATACAGAAACGCAAAATTCACGCCCTGAACAATAAGTTTCAATTAAAGCAGTATCATGGGTGATTTTATGGAGATTCGTCACTGCTTCGGATAAACCATCAATAGTTTCTACATAATGAATATTTAATGAGGCACGACCAGAGACAGGTTTAACAATAAATGGACCGCTATATTCTTGAAAAGTTCTAGCAAAGCGTTCATCAAGGTGAGGATTAAAAATTCCCTGGGCAGGATGCCAAGTAATAAATGGGGCTGTCTTAATTCCAAGCGCTTGAAGTTCTAGTTTAAAGATATGTTTTTGATCTAGTTTAGAACTATTTAAAGGGTTATGTCCTATATAAGGAATTCCCAGCATTTCCAAAAGTGCAGGTGTGTGACAGATTTGGTTATATCCCTGAACACCACCAGTATTGAGCCATGCAATATGAATATTCTCTTGTTTGAGTTTTTGTGGAAGCGTCATATCATCTGTCATAACAAAAACATGATGAAATCCAATTTTCACTAGTGCATTAGCGATATCTTGGGCTACGGGTTCATAGGTTTTTGTTGAGCGGGGATTATGAGTTTTGTAGATAACTGAACCTTCTTTGCTGCTGTTACCTCCATGAATTACAGCAATCCGTAATTTTGGATATAATTTGTTTAAGGAAGTTCTTAAAAAACTAGAATCCCAATCAAGATATATATTGTTGGAGAGATGATTAATCATTGCCCTTTATTTGTTTTGACTGTAGTTCGATTTGGTTTAGCTAAATATATACCGATTAAAATAACACAAAATGCCAACCAATTTAATAGACTTAACTGTTCAGAAAAAATAACCCAAGCTATAATTGCCGTGATTGCTGGTTCAAATAAAAGAGTTGTAGTCACAAAACCAGGAGATAGTTGGTTAAGAGATTGTGCTACAAGTCCTTGTCCTAAAACTTGGCAAACCAGTGCGAGGGAAATTACTGCTAACCAACCTGAATAAGAATGAGGAAAAACTTGCTGTTTAGTTAAAAATACAATAGGTAAGGTGAATACTGTGCCGATGAAGCAGCGCCACAGGAGAATCGTGGAAGAAGATAATCTAGTCCGAAGTTGTTTGACAATTAAAATATAGGTAGTGGTAAATATGTAGTGATAATAAAATTAGGCACTACAACAAGAATTATAATGATGAATAAAATACCAGATAGCACCAATATGATTATCTAACTTTTTAGAAAAGGACAAAGTTTTTCTGACCAAACGAGAAATTCTTTGACGCATTGTATTATTAAAGCGTTCAATATGGTTAGTCTTGCCACTTTCTTTCCCGACTGCCTGATGACGTTTGCTAGGAATAACTTGTGCGTAAGCTGCCCAAAAATCTGTATAGCAAACAGCACATTGACGATAAACTGGTGGTAGAGAATTCCATAATCGCCTAGCGCCATCTTCACTGCGATTGCCTATGTAAACTCCAACTATTTCTCTAGTTTTTTTATCCAAAGCTAACCAAATCCATTGCTTATTGCCCTTATGACCTACAAATGACCAAGCCTCATCACATTCAATAGTCAATTTACCTCTTGGTTTGGCTGAAACATTCACCTGCTGAGGAATCTGGGCATATTTATTATTCACATATTTTTGCAACCAAGTCTCTGAAACAAGAGCAGCACGAGCAATACCGGCTAGAGGTATTTTCTCAAGTAAAAGTCTATCAATCAGTTCTATAGTATCTTTGCTAATAACTTTATTAGTGGGATTTTCTATAAACTGTCTTTTGCAGTTTTGACACTGGTATTTTGGTTTTTGATTATGAATCTTCCCATTTTTAACAGTGTGTTGAGAACCACAATTGGGGCAAGTAGGTCTGGAGATTGACATCAAAGCTGAAATAGTTGAATTTAAAAATACTGGTACTTCACTACATATAACACTTAACACGTTCTAATGAAATCATATATTTGGAAACTTTATACTTTAGATAATTTTCAATTAGTTAGTTAAATATAATTAAAATTTCAACAGCTACAAACGAATAATTTAAGTTGGAAAATATGAGATTTCACTACATATTTACCACTACCGATTTTTAAACCACTTGGGGAAGTGCCTTGCCAAGGTTCTTTAGATTTGTTAGATGAGGCGAAAGCACTTTGGATTTCTGACAAGACTTTAACCTGAGACCACTGATCTGGAAAGAAAGTAGAACTGGACAACTTGCTAACCCATTGACCATTGGCAGGGTTACGGATTTCGACTCGACCAATATAAATACCTTGTCTATTGGGCAATCCTGTCAGCTTGACCATTCTGGCATTATTGCTGTCTTTGCCATTAGGACGATGATGATAACCAACTGCTAAGCCTCGGCGATTAATTTCTCCCTGAAAGATATGAACTTTATTAATCGTCAGCGCTTTAGCAACAGGAGCTTTAGCTATTGTTGTTGTATAGGTTGAGTTTTGGGCGATAGTCGCTGAATGCTGAGTTTGAGGTGTGGTTGCTTGTGGACTCAGGAAAACAGTGCCAAATATCGCCCCCAATGAAGCAAATCCAATTACTAACTTAGAAATCATTGCATTTGTCATAGTTTTATTTGAAGTTATCCTAAAAATTGAGATAAAAAATTGAGATAATCTATGTCGCAATCAGTAGAATAAAGAACCAATTTTTTTATGGTGTAGCTCAGCCGCGCCATAAAAAAATTGGTTCTTTATTAAATCGCATAAACCTCATTATACAAAGAAAGGATATTTTAAACTGTGGCGATCGCAAACCAATACGGCTATTACACCGAAGATAATCGGGAATTTGTGATTACAGATCCGCGCACCCCGCGCCCTTGGTTTAACTATATGTGGAATAGCCAATATGCAGGGCTAATTTCCCATACAGGCGGAGGCTTCAGCTTTTTGGAATCGCCACGCGATAACCGCATCAGTCGGATGCGCTATAACTGTCTCCCTTGGGATCGTCCTGGACGTTACGTGATGGTCAAAGATACTGCAACGGGGAAGTATTGGTCATTAAGCTGGTCGCCGACGATCAATCTTGATTATGACTTCTATGAATGTCGTCATGGACAGGGATACACCAAAATCACAACTGAGATCAATGGAATTCGTGGGGAAATCACGTACTTCGTTCCGACAGATACCAATGCCGAAATTTGGCGCGTGAAGTTAACGGAACTTTCAGGACAGGCGCGAGATTTAGAAGTTTATTCTTTTTTGGAATTGTTGATGGGGAATGCTCTCAATGATCAGATCAATCAACCTAATGACAAGCATTTTACGGATATCCATTTCGACAAAGACTTGCAAGCATTGGTTGCCACACGTCGCTATTGGGTGCTGAATAAAGGCGTTTCCGTTAAGCAGCCAAATATTGATTGGAAATATCAAATTTATTTCTCACAAAGTTTGCCGATCGCTGGTTTTGATAGTAGTCTTGATACTTTCATTGGCAGATGGCGATCGGAAGCGAATCCTGTGGCAGTAGAAACGGGAGTGATGCAGAATACGGAAATTACGGCTGGCGATCCTGTTGTGGCTTTGCAGTCGAAGATTGCTTTGGCGGCTAATGGTTCTGTTGATTTTGCGGTGGTTTTGGAGATTGTGCCCAAAGAGATTCCCTCTACCTCACTTGTTAAGGGGGGCGAGATTGTGAAGGTTGCTGACAGTAAATTCCTACAACTCAAACAGAAATGGGATCAGCATTTATCCTGTGTACAAGTGCAAACACCCGATGAAGCATTTAACGCGATGCTCAATGTGTGGAATCAGTATCAGGCGGCTGTCACCTTTGATATGGCGCGAAATTCAGGCTATTATCATGGCGGATTGTTGTTTGGGACGGGAATGCGCGATCGCTTCCAAGATATTCTCGGTGTGGTGATGGTTGATCCAGCGCGAGTGCGCGAAAGATTAATCAAGGCGCTCAACTTCCAGTTTAAGGATGGTTCCACTTTACATAATTATTTTGTGCTGACCAATACTGGCGAACGCACTAACCATTCCGATACACCGCTGTGGATTCCCTTCGGGATTGTCGAATATCTCAAGGAAACAGGTGATTTCTCGATTCTCGATGAAGTTGTTCCCTATCATGATGATAGTTCAGGCACTGTCTATGAACATTTGGTCAGAGCGTTAGACTTTGCGATCGCAAATACAGGCGAGAAGGGAATGCCGCGCATTTTTACAGGCGATTGGAATGATACGCTCGATCATGTTGGCTCACAGGGTAAAGGCGAAACTACTTGGGGCGCGTTCTTTTTGGGCTATGTGTTGAATAAGTCTTTGCCAGTATGCGAACATCAAGGCGATCGCAAGTCCTTAGAGAAATTCCAAAACTTCTATGAGCATCTGCGCCAAGTTACTAATGATATCTGTTGGGATGGAGACTGGTATCTTCGGGCTTTTCGTGATAATGGCGAACCGATTGGTGTATCGACAGCAACACAGGGCAAAATCTTTTTGAACGCGCAATCATGGGCGGTGATTTCGGAACTCGCGCCGAAGGATCGCGCAGACAAAGCGATGGCAAGTAGTCGAGAACATTTGGCTACACCTTTTGGGATGCAGATTGTTGCTCCATCCTTTACGGAAATCGATGATACGGTTGGTTTAATCAGTCGTTGTGTTCCAGGGAAGAAAGAGAATGGTGCAGTATTTAATCATGCTTCGGCTTGGTTTGTGTTGGCTTCTCTGCTCAATGGAGATACAGAATTTGGTTGGGAAATCTATCGTCGGATGATGCCAATTAATTCTTCACAGGCGACGGATGCAAAATGCGATCGCTTTGAAACCGAGCCTTATGTTTATCCTGAATATGTGACTAGCCCTGATCACGAAACTCAAGGACAGGCAAGTCATTCTTGGCTGACTGGAACTGCGGTGTGGATGTTACGCATTGGACTTGATTATATTTTAGGATTTCAGCCTACTTTTACTGGCATGATCATCGATCCGAAAATTCCTGCTGAATGGTCTGGGTTTAAGGCTAAACGCAAGTTTCGCGGCAAGGTTCTGTCGCTAACTGTGGTTAATCATAGTGAGGTTAAACAGATGACTGTTAATGGTCAAGTTATGGAAGGAAACTTCATTGATCTTGCGCTTTATGCGAGTGATGAGATTGCGATCGCAGTTAACCTGTAGCATTTTTTGTATGGTTTAGGAGGGGCAATCTCTTAAACCATACAAAATCTGAGGAGGTAGAGGTCGCGTTGGTGTCGGCATGAAGATTTTGAAAGTTGTAGGATATTATTGGGTAATGTCACCTTATTAAAAAAATAAATTTATGGATGGCGCTATTTTAATTCAACAAGCTTTGCAGCTTGACTTTACAGAAAGGATTCATTAGACCTCTTGCAGAACTGAAAATTAATCCAGAGCAGAGAAAGTTTTAGAAGCAACAAGAGCGACTTCAAAGTTATAAATGGCGGCAATCAAATTACAACGCAAACCAAAACGACGACGACGATTACGATAAGGTAAAGAGAGAATCTTAAAAATCTTCAAGCGACGATTAACATGCTCAATCGCAATACGTTGACGTGCAAGTTGGCGATTAAAACGCTTATCCTCCTTGGATAATGAGCTATTTTGAGGCTTTTTGATAGGAATTTGCGAGTTAGGATGCAACTTTTGTAAGCCTTGATAACCCTTGTCTGCCAAACCTTGTGTCTGTGCGTGAAAATGAACTCCACTTGCCTTGAATAATGAGAAATCATGCTGCTTGCCCTTACCGTAAGCGGTACAAACTATCTTGAAATTAGTCAGATCGACCACCAATTGGGCTTTGAGGGCATGATGCTTTTTCTTACCGCTATAAAAATGTTTCTGGTGATATTTAGGGCGCTCAACCTTTGTCTCAGTTACATCAATGGCAATTATGGCTGGAGCCTTCTCCTGCCATAATGACTTTTTTCCTGCTAACCGAAACTTTTTCGATTTAATTAAGACATTTTCTACTTTTTTGACGATGCGGCAAATCGTCGATTCTGACACTTCCCAGTCGCTAGCAATATGAAAATAGGTGCGATATTCACGCCAATACTGCAAAGTAACCAATATTTGGTCTTCTAGACTTAGCTTTGGTTCTACACCACCTTGTCCTTTGCTTTGGGCTGCTTGTTGCATTAGTTCCGTCATTTGAGCAAATGTTTCTCTTCTTACTCCAAATAACCGTTTAAATTCTGTCGCTGATAGATTTTGACTGGCTTCGTATTTCATCGCTTAATTTGAGTTCTGATAAAAAGCTTATAAATCTAACATGTTTTTGGTTCTGCAAGAGGTCTATTTGATTGATGTTTTGTGGCACAGCCTTGATTCGTCAGATCGAGAAGAAATCGATTTGGCTTGGTTGCGTGAGTCTCAAAGTCGCCTAACAGCCTATCAGTCTGGTCAGATAGAGGCAATTGATGGACAAAAGGTTTTTGATGAGATTGAGGCTTTACTTTAAATCGTGAATGTCAAGTTTTTATCTCCAGCTAGAGATGAATTGAAGCTAGCGATCGCGTTTTATGAGAAAAGTTCTGTAGGATTGGGTTCTCGATTCTTGAATGAGGTAAAAGACCCCATGCTTGCGAATTGTCAAAAATCCGCAAGCATGGGGTCTTTTGGATGACAAAATTCGTAGATGTAGATTGCAGAGGTTTCCTTATGGAATTGTTTAAGCGATCGCACAAGATGCAATCATAATTGTCTCAGTTATGCATTTACATCGCCATCCTCAGTCTTGGCAAAAGAACTTGAATGAGTAGTGCGAGTTTAGGTTCTTTTTTTCCTTTTTCCTTTTTAATTTTTCCTTATGAACGATGCAGAGTTATTGGCAATAATCGCACAAGCCGAACGTGAGGGCTGGACAGAACTCGATCTGTCGGGGAACGCTCTGGAAGGATTGCCTAGTGAAATTGGACGATCGCAAAGTCTGGAAAATTGATCTTAGGAAAGTTGGATAATGAAACAACAAATGTACAATCTTTACAGTGATTTAGTGAGGTCTTGTGAATGAAATATCTAGCACGAATTACATGGGATTCTCAAGTGATGGGTGGTAAGCCTTGCATTCGTGGAATGCGGGTGACTGTGGGTACATTGGTTGGACTATTGGCAGTTGGACATTCGTTTGAAGAAATTTTAAATGCTTATCCTTATTTAGAGAAAGAGGATATTATGGCGGCGTTGTCCTATGCGGCTTGGAGGTCTGAGGAGGTCGAGGTTGCTTTGGTGTCGGCATGAAGATTTTGATTGATATGAATTTGTCGCCTGATTGGGTAAGTTATTTTGCAGCTTCAGGAATAGAGGCAATACATTGGTCGAAAGTGGGTAACGCATCGGTAAAGGATCGAGAGATTATGGAATATGCTCTAGCCAATGGTTTTGTTGTGTTTACACATGATCTTGATTTTGGGGCAATTTTGGCGGCGACTCAGGCTGATGCGCCTAGTGTGTTACAAATTCGGACTCAGGAAACTTTTGCTGGTGTAATTGGAGATGTGGTAATGGCAGGTATCGCGCAGTTTCGTGAAGAACTTGAAACTGGTGCGCTAGTTTCTATTGATATGCAGCGATCAAAGGTAAGAATTTTACCAATTCGCAAAAATTAGCTTTATCCTAAAATAAATTTTTTTCCTTTGTTCTTTCTACTTTTTCTTTGAACTTATGACAGATACAGAATTATTGGTAGAAATCGAAAAGGCAAAGCGAGAAAAGGTAACTGTACTTAATCTCTCAGACAAAGGTATTAAAGTAGTTCCACCAGAGATATCTCAACTCACCAATCTGAAAAGGCTTTTCCTATCTAACAATCAGATAACGGAATTTCCAGAAGCAGTTACTAAACTCTTTAGCATTGAAGATCTCTCTCTATCAAATAATCAAATCAGCGAAATTCCTGATACTATCTCTCAACTTGTCAATCTTAAGGAACTTTCGTTATGGAGTAATAAAATATCTAAGATTTCTGATGCAATTTCACAGTTAGAAAATCTTGAAGAAATTGATTTGTCAGGAAATCAAATTATTATAATACCAATTTCAATTATGAAAATATCGAGTTTAAAGAGATTACGTCTGGAGAACAATCAAATTCGCGAGATTCCCTGTGAAATTGGTCTACTTAAAAACCTTTGTCATCTTTCTCTTCATAGCAACGAGATTCGTGAAATTCCAAGCTCAATCTCTCAAATGAAAGACCTTAAGACACTATCGTTGTACTGTAACCAGATTCGCGAAATTCCAGAAGCAGTTTGTCATATACCGAAGCTTGAAGACCTTACCCTTTTTAGTAATCATATTCGTAAGATTCCTAAATCTATCTCTCAGCTAGAGACGCTTAAAAGGCTCTGGCTCTCTCTCAATCAAATTAGTGAGATTCCTGATGAGATTGGTAAACTTTCTAGCTTACAAGAGCTTGATCTGAGTAATAACCAGATTGTAAATATTCCAGATACTATCTCAAAACTTAAAAAACTACAAATACTTAATCTATCAAAAAATCAAATTAGTATCATTCCCCTTGCTAGTTTAGAAGAGTTGACGAGGCTTGATCTTCATTCTAACCAAATAAAGGATATCCCTGAAGCACTTTTTGAATTGAAGAAACTCTCCTATCTTGATCTATCTGAAAATCAGACTGCAAAAATTCCACCAGATATTCTTGACTCTAAAGATGCCAAAAGAATCTTTAATTATCTCCGTAATCAAAACTGGATTAGTGAAGCTCGAGAATCCCTACTTAATGATGAAAGCATCAACGCAAAAGCAATTTTTACTTTTGAAGATCTCAGTCGCCTCCTAGATCCATTAAGTTATCCTAGAGATAGATATACTGCACTAATTGATTTAATGAAAGAATTTGGATTCTGCTTTGCAATCGATTGTCACCCGCCGCAATTTCTTATACCTGCTATTTTGCCAAAAGATGAGCCAGAAGATATGAGACTCCAAGGCGGTACTCTCGAATTTCAATACCATTACCACGTTTTACCTGATAGTCTCATTTCCCACTTTATCTCTCTTACCAGCGACTATATCCATAACCACACATACTGGCGTAGTGGTGTAATGCTAGAAGATAAAGAAAATGGCGAAGTCTTAAATATTGCCCGTATTAGAGTTGAACTTAAAGATAAAAAAATCTTTATTACTATTAGTGGCAGAGAGAAAACCCGTCGCTCTTTCTTAAAAACTATCCGTGATACCTTCAAAAAAATCCATAAGTCAGTTAACGCCGAAGTCTCTGAATGGGTTCCTGTCCCAAATTATCCTGACCTTAAGCCGTTAAGCTATCAAGAGCTTTTGAGCTTGGAAGGTATGGGTGAATCTACTGTACCCATTCCACAACTAAGAAAAAAGATTGATTTGCGGCAACTTCTAGATGGCTATGAAGACATCAGCATACGGCAAAGAACTCAGACTGGCTTAGATGTCGAAGTTACAGAAGATAGTCCTTACAATATTTCCGTTAAAATTAATGATAATAGGCATTCTAAAACTATTAATCAAAATGGAAACAATGATAATGTTGCAGGTGATCTTGTCAGACATGACAAAATAGGATGAAGCTACCAAACCTTGATTTAGCGTTTATTGATCGCAACAAACTCTGGAACTACAGTCTCAACACCCAACACGATCGCGGAAAACACAAAGCAAGATTATTTGCCGCTATCCTAGATTTAGGTAGAAATGAAAACGATGTCGAAATTCTGCAAACTCTTATCATAGAAGCAATTCAGAACTATGAAGCCATCCCCAGCCAGTCCGATCAATATGGTCAACGCTACATCGTCGATTTCCCCATCACCCGCAACCAAAACACCGCCAACGTCCGCACCACTTGGATCATCCGTCCCGATGAAGATTTCCCTCGTCTCGTTAGTTGTTATATCTTGAGGTAAAGCCAATGCTCACCCTAACCAAACTCAATCTATTCGATATCGTTGCCCTGAAAAACGACCTACCCCAACATCGCTTACAATCAGGACAAGTCGGAACCATCGTCGAAATCCTTGCCCCTGAAGTCTATGAAATCGAATTTAGCGATGATGACGGTCAAACTTATGCCACTCAAGCCTTACCCGCCCATCAACTCCTAAAACTCCATTACAAACCCATGCCAAACAACATTCATCAATACGGCTCAGGAGACAACATCGCAGGGGATAAAGTACTCGGTGACAAAGTAATGCGCGATAAAATTGGCACACAAATTAACGGCAACCCAAACATCGGAAACCTTGCCAACGAAGTCAAAGACAACGCCCGTCAACAAGCCTCAAACTTCACCCAAACCAGCGGCGCAAGCGTAGCAGAACTCCTGCAAATCATCAGCAACCTGCGCCAAACCGCCGCCCAATTTCCACAGGAAATCCGCGAAGATGTCACCATCGACATCGATGACGTAGAAATCGAAATTCAAAAACCAGAACCAGAACGCAACTTACCCAAACTCAAAAAACGCCTACTAGCCATGCTTGCCGCCGTTACCTTTGTCGCCACCCCGATCGCAGGCATGACCGACTTCGCCAACAACGTCATGGACATCGGCAATAAATTAGGCATAGGACTAGTCCTGAAATAAAAGAAGAGAGGCTGCGCTTTATAAAAAACTAAAGAAGCAGAGATTGAGATCCCCGACTTTTTCTTTGCAATCACAGGTTGATTTTGTCAGGCACAAAAAAAGTCGGGGATCTGGTCATATACAGGTTTCTTTTCTGCAATAGCTCAAGGTTTTCCAGCTTTACCAAAAAAAAGAAAAGCGCGATCGCACCTTTCTTTTTTATGATGGTAGTCATGCCAAGATTTCAAAGCCGACTTTTTAATTGGATTGATACCTCCTTACCCGCCCAACTCGGACGCAGCGTAAGGCGATCGCTCGATCAAAAAATTCGCCAACTCTCAGGACTCCCCATCCAAGAATTACCGCGCTTGCTCGCCTATCAAGTAGCCAAAGCAGCGCTATATCCCGTATACCTCCTCACCTCGACCACCAAACGCATTTTCCCCACCCTCGATCGCAGCAAAATTGATCCCAAAGAAAAACTGCGATCGCAACCAGAAACAACAGGGCTATTACCAAAGTCTGCAAACCAAGAACTAGATCAAACAACAGAGCAAAAACTAGAGCCAACTAATGACCTACCCAAGCCAGAAATCCCATTATTTTTTCGTCCATTAGCCAAATTCTTAGACTGGATCGATCGCACCAAAACACAACTAGATCGCAAAATATCTGCGATCGTCAAACGTCAGCCAGAAAACCTCTCAACCACCGAAACCTCAGAACTAGAACCAAAACTAATCGCCAATCGTCTCTTTGCCGAAATCTGGCGGCAACAGATAGACCAAGCCCAAGCAGAACAAAACTCATTAAAAGAAAACAACGGACTATCCGAAAACGTCGCTCTAGGCAAAAACAAAAGACTAGAGCAATTACGCCGCTTGATCGAAGCTGCGATCGCCTACTTCTTTGGCAACCAAACTCAGCCTCAAGATCAGAGCTTAGACAGCAACGAAGAAGTTGCAGAAACATTCGGAACAGAATCCTCAGAGGCAGAAGCATTACCCGATAGCCCCAAGTTAAGAAGGAGACGGGTGAATGCCGCAAAATCTGGAAGTATCAAAGAACAAGCCCCACTAGCCGAGACTAACAATCTTGATCGGCTACGCGATCTCATCGCCGCCGCCATTGATTATTTCATTGGCAAGCGATCGCTAGATGGTAATCCTGACAGCAATTCCGATGGTATCAGCGGAACCCAGCCCGACCTCCTGAAAGCAAAAACAAATGATACCCTTCAGCCCAGAGCGAATAGTTACCCCAGTAACGCTCCAAATATTGAGTTAGAATTTTCTGATGCGCTCAAACTCGACAATCAACTTGAACGACTACAAAAGTTAATCGAAGATGCGATCGCCTATTTCTTTAGTAAACAGCGATCGCAACCAACCCTAGATGAAACCTCAGACATAACGCCTAGTGCTGAGGCTTGGTTAACGATGGAAGATCTATTTGGCGATGATAACGGGCCCTGGCCGCTTCCATTGGAATATGAATCCATCGCATTCAGCAAATCACCAGATCGGACAGCAATCCATTCATCCAGTGAGTTACAAAATTTTGAAACCACCACCACCCAACTCTCCCAAGATCAACTTGATGGCAGCCTAGTTTTTGAAGAAGAATTACAGATGTATCAATCACAAAGTCCTGAATACGAGAGCGATCGCCCTTTACGTGCATGGATTGAAGCAAAAGCAACGCTTTGGGGTTACTCAAATAATCCTGTGATGAGATTGCTCATTTGGATTGATGCGATCGTAGCCAAAATCGAAAACTTAATTATTAAGCTATGGAAAGGATTAATCAGTTTTCCAAAACGCTTAATTAATTCCATCCGCTACGGGAAATTTAGATAGAAGCCCTGCACTCAAGCCCTGCACTCAAGTGCGGGCTAAGAGCTAAAACCCGTTGAAACGGGTTGCGCAAAAGCCCTGCTTTCAAGTGCGATGCTCAAAGATAAAACCCGTTGACAAGGGTTTCACAAGGCACTTAAAAGTCTTCTGTAGTCCACTTCAGTGGACTACAGAAGACTTTTAGCCAAGAACTCAAGTTCTTGGCTTGTTTGGTTCCTAAAGCACAGCAGCACATAATTTTTGCCAATGCTTCCAAATGATCACCATTGCCATCGTGTCGAGGCGACAATATTGATAGAGCAATTCTTCCCATTGCGATCGCATAGCTTGATTATCAATCCCCAGATTACGATTTTCGCCAAACATTAAGTCTTGATAGGCAAGCATTGCGCCAGCACCCTCATTCACAACTTGAATGCGATCGCCTATTTGCAATTGCGGTAACACATCATAGGGACTGAGGATTTCGCCATCTACTTCTCGATAGTATTGCTGAAAATCGGGAATTTCATGCAGATAGGGATTCGTTTTCCAGATTGCAGGCAACACACATTTGAGAGAAGTCCGCCCCTTCATCAATGGATGGAAGTAATGCTTAAGGGTGAGAGCATTCATATCGACTAAATTGGATTTGCCCTTAGTTCCTAATTTGGCAGTATTGGCAAGCCATGTTTGCAACTGAGGATTGTGATATCCATAGGCTTGCATTTGATAGTAGATATCACGCAACACACTATTCTCATGGGTTGCCCATGTCAAAATAGTACCGCGATCGCCAAGGACTTCCATTAATGATTCCGCAAACTGGAAATTTGGAAAAGTATTTTCTAAATCAAGCCATTCAGTTTGGACAGGGAGCGCATCTGGCTCTGCGATCGTGTGACAACTCCACTGAAAAGCCACCTGCTCGTATGTCTGCATTCCTGCGCGATAGGGAATCGCCATGCGGGAGGTTTCAAAGTCAATAAAATGAATCGGATATTCAACCTGTTTGATAATTGTCGGGAGTTGCTCAGAAATCCATTCCTTATTCTTTTGGGTATATTCAATCTGAATCAATTGACGATAGCTATAAGTATAATCATCGAGTGCTTCTAAGGGAACGTCAAACATACTTGCCTTCCCTTGTAAAATCAACTCATTGACTAGAGGCTCTTCATGGCTGCCAATTCTACCCATTTGATAGAGTTCTAGGACATGATGTTCTACATCCGCAAGATCGCCCCAACATTGCCTAAATCCATCTCGATCATCGCGATCGCTAGCCCGATATTCGCAGCTTTTGCAGCCCTTACTAATCGGTGCAAAGATTTCAGGAGATTGCTCGATCAGATAGTCTAGATATTTTTGTGCTGAGGTGAGGGTTGGCTCGATTAATTCAGCAACTTCAGTTGTGACGCTAACCTTGGTGAGAAATTGATCTTTCTCTATTTCTTGGACATCTCCAGTAAAATTAACGGCAATACCATTGAATTTAGAGAAGGAATTGCGATGTGTAGATAGGCGTTGAATCTGGAAATAGGATGCAAGATTGTCAATTGTGGTAGTTTTTGTGCGATCGGGTACAAGCAAGTAAGGAGCTATCTCAGCGTTGAGATCTGGTAGATACTGAGCTAGCATTTCTTGCAAAATCCCAACTTGGTATGCAACATCTTCAATGATGTGTCGCCATTCACCGCCAACTTTGCCAGTACGTTTATTGCGAAAGAGAGAAAGCTTGCGATATTTGATTAAGTCTTCGTGGGTCTTACTATCAAATCCCTTAGATCTAATTTCAATAATCTCAATACGATCGCCCTGCTTTACAAGAATATCGGCACGGGCAAGCTTATGATTGTGATAAAGAACAGGCTCAAAGAGAATTACATGGTCTTGTTGTAAATAGGCGATCGTTTCTTGGGCAGCATTGACTAGGTTTTCCTCAGTTTTGAGGTTTGCAGAAATATAGATCCCGTCTGGATAAAGCAGGTGAGCTATCTTACTAACAATAAAATTTCCATCGGCTAATATTCTGGTATACCCATCAACGCGATCGACAGTAGGATAGCCCAACTTCTTGTAATAAAGTTTGGTTGTACAACTGCGGGCAGTCTTAAGATCGGATTTCGTTAGATAAATAGGGTGAGACATACTGCCTAAAAAACTTCGCAGTATAAATTTAGCACGAGAGAGCTTAAACCCCAAAAAAGAAAAGCATCCGCTACGCGGATGCTTTTCTTTTTTGGGGTTTTGAGATTGCGTTACGCAATCGTGATTTTAGGACTGTTATACCAATTGTAAGTAGGACTATCAGGATCATCATCCACACCCAACTTACTCTCAGCACCATCAATTCGCATTCGCACCAAATACTCACCCGCCTTGACATTCGCAATTGGAATCTCGATTGTGGAACTAGTATGAGGTAGTGGTGGACGGTCAAACAGATAGACAGAAGGGCTATTAGTCGTCCATTCATTCAAAGCTAAAACTACTTTCTGCTTCTCCCGCACCAGCACATCTAACTGAATGACAACCACCGCCGATCGCAAATCTTCCTCGATCGCTTCTAGTTGAGTTACAGTCACATTCACAACCGTCGGACATAGGACAAATGGCATCACATTCGAGGCGATCGTATTGGTGATCAACGGCGAAGTACTATTAATGCGATGAATGACTTGCAAACTCTGCACACCAGCTTGGATTTGGGGTAAAGCCATATCCGCAAGAGAAAAAGTGATTTCGCGATCTTGTACTGAAGTTGGCGTAATTACCAAATCCCCGACATGGATTTCTACAGTCTTGCTCTGGAGAGATCGCCCACGAATGATCATCAAACTACCGATTACAATCGGCTCAAATTGGCTACCCTGAGCCACAACTTTCTCAATATAGGGAGATGCTGGAAATGGAACCAATCCTACGGGTGAAGCATCGCGAATCGGCAAAGCTCTCTGGAAGTTTTCTCGACCTTCGACAACTACAAGGCAAGCTCGATAGGCAACCGATAACACATAGGGAACTTGATAAAATACTGACCAAGCCTTAGATAGATCTTCCAACGAGATATCTATGGGCACAATATTGATCTGTTGAATCTGATCGGCTAGATCGGAATCTAATAGGAATGGAAATGTTGAGTCATTACATGTCGAACGAATCATTTCTGTCGTAAGAATTCTTTTGTCTGCAAGGGTGCTTACTACGCTTCCCAATACTCTTTGGGGTTGCAGTTCCGCATCATTCCCATAACAACTCATCATGTAGCAAAGATCCACCGCTACTTGACGATTGAGAGGATTCCCCTTTGTGCGATTAGGAGTAGAGTCATAGTTCGCCAATGAAGGATTGCTGGTTACTTGGTATAAAAAGATATTGACTCCCACCTCTGGCGCACCAGTAGAGATACTTCCAGGCGCTAAGGTAGTGGCTCGTGCTCCTTCGATATCCTGTTGAATGACTGACTGCAAGACCCTCTGCAATGTAGCCGTTACCGTCGCGATCGCTAAATAATTACTCATCTCCACTCACCAAACCTAATTTCAATGCTCTGACGATTGCTTGTGTGCGGCTAGCCACACCTAACTTCTCAAATACACTAGTGAGATGCGCTTTGACGGTAGCGATCGTCACATGGAGATAGCGAGAAATATCTTCGTTTGATGCTCCTTTAATTAGCCAGTTCAATACCTCCTGTTCGCGATCGGTAAGATGGATCGTGGAATGCCCTTGTAGCGATCTCCCTGCATAAAAATGAAAAATCCGAAAGAAGCTGGTGGCAATATCAGGCGGCAAGAAAATTTCATCATTCATAACCGTTGAAATTGCCTCATAAAGTTGACTGCCAATGCGATCTTTTGCCACATATCCTCTTGCACCCAATTGCATTGCTCTAAATACTAATTCATCTTCACGATGTGCCGACAAAATTAAAACTTTGCCATGATAATCTAATTTTTTGAGATCCATTAGCACTTTTAGTCCACTATCTTCGGGAGATTTTAAATCCAGTTTGACATCTAAAAGAATTAAAGAAGGCTTCTGCTCGACTACAAGTTTAATTACTTGCTCACAAGAGGTTGCTTCCCCGACAATTTTAAACTGGAGATAACAATCGTCACTATAAAAACTTAGTAGTGTATGTAAACCCCGCCGAAAATTAGAGTCATCCTCTACCAATAAAACCGATACTATCTGAGCAGTTGTTGCCATAGATCATTTGCTATAGATCTTTGTCTAGAAATAAGTAGCTAAGAACTTCCAAATTCTGTAATATGCTCTATGCGAGCAATACAAGTTTTGGCTTAATTTTTTAATTATGCTGAGGTACTTATTTAGAAGTATAGACTAAAGTCTAATAACCCTAAATTTTGATCATCCCTAATGTATATGTCTATTGACATAGTTATTACGGGTGGCATATGGCACTAGACTACTTCGCCCCGGGCGTATACGTCGAAGAGGTTGATAAAGGCAGTCGTCCCATTGAAGGCATCAGCCTAAGTGTGGCAGGTTTTATCGGATTCACCGAAGACGTACGCGGTGATGCTGATCTTTTCAAACCAATGATGGTTACATCTTGGGATCAATATCGCGAATATTTTGCAGCCCCTGGCTCTGATGGATACACTGACTTTGATGCTTACTTGCCCTTCGCAGTTAATGGTTGGTTTGTTAATGGCGGGGGACGCTGCTGGGTAACAAGCATTGGCACTAGACTTCCTGGATCTGAGCCTCCAGCTCCTGAGGCAACCGCACTTCGCATTGGCACATCGAACAACAAGCCTACCTTGATGTTTAACATCAAGCCAGCCGCAGCTTCTGAGAGCCAGTTAGCGTTACCTTCAACAGGCGATCGCATCAAGGTCGTCATTCAAGAAAGCACTCCCAAACCCTTGCCTGAAGACGCTCCTGCCGATGCCGAGCCACCACTAAATACTGGTGAATTTTTCAACGTAGTCGTTGTCCAAGGTGGACAAGAGTTGGAAAAATACGAGCATGTCTCGATGAATCCACAGGTGGAGACAGCAGTCGCTGACTATGTTGTAACCGCGATCGCTGATTCAGAATATGTCACCATCGCTGACATCTCCACGAGCGGACAGCCTCTCTCCCGTCGTCCCGCCAATGGTGCTTATGAAATTGCACCACCACCTTACATTTCCAGCGTTGATCGCTTTGCTCGTGACCTGCTAGGACAAAGAGACGATCGCACTGGCATTCAAGGCATGTTTGAAATTGATGAAACAGCGATGATTGCTTGCCCAGACCTAATGCGCGTCTATGAAGCAGGACTCATCGATATCGATCAAGTACATGGTGTCATGGAAATGATGCTCAGCATGTGCGAAAACGCTTTCCCAGGTCCCGCATTCCGCATGGCTGTAATCGATCCCCCACCGATCAAGCCCTCCAAAGGCATGGAAGCCGTACCACCTGATCGTCAAAAACCCCAAGATGTAGCCCAATGGTTGAGCATGTTCAACCGTCGCTCCATGTTTGGCGCACTCTATTATCCTTGGATCAAGGTTGCCAATCCTCGCAAGGGCGGCAAGCCATCCTATGTTCCACCCTGTGGTCATGTCATGGGTCTTTGGTGTCGCACCGACCAATCACGCGGTATTTTCAAAGCTCCTGCTAACGACACCCCCAGAGGCGTGCTTGGTCTAGCCTATGAAACCAATATGCGTGAACAAGAAATGCTGAACCCCATCGGCATCAATTGCATCCGCAACTTTGCCAGCTATAATCGTGGCTTCAAAGTATGGGGCGCACGTACTTTGGTCGAACCAGACAATATTCAATGGCGCTACATCAGTGTCCGCCGTTTGATTAGCTATATCGAGAAATCGATTGAAATTGGTACTCAATGGGTTGTCTTTGAACCCAACGACACAGATCTATGGGCAAGAGTATCTCGAACTGTCAATAACTTCCTAGAAGGGCTTTGGCGGAATGGCGCATTATTTGGCGGCGCTTCCTCAGAAGCGTTTTATGTCAAATGTGATGCCACCCTCAATACCCACGAAACCATGATGATGGGTCGCTTATACATCGAGGTCGGTATTTGCCCTGTCCGTCCTGCTGAATTTGTGATCTTCCGCGTCAGCCAATGGTCACCTAACAGTTAACTATTTATTAAGAAGAACACCCATAGGGTGTTCTTCTTATATAAATCCCTAAAATTATTCATCCCTATTTTAAGATTTATGCTGTGAATCTTACCGATTGATAGCTTTAGATTTTAAAATAGTTATTTATCACCGCAAACCTGTAAATCAGCTTTCAAGGAGGGAGAATGGCAGAACTTAAACCAATTCCTACTAGTCGATACTATGTAGAATTTGCTGGGTTGGAAGAAAAACTAATTAAAAGTGTCTCTGAAGTTACTTTTACGGGTCAAACCGCAGGACATGAAAAGCCACTAGCATCCACCAAAGGCGGCAAAACTATTTGGCAAAGTACATCGGCAGGTTTTGAAGAAAACCCTAATGTCACCATTGAAGTCTATGTCGCCGAAGGAGACATGGCATTTTATAATTGGTTCCTAGCTGTTATGCCTAAAAGCGAAGGAGGCAAAGGGGAATGGGCAGCAAATCGTAAGAATGGTTCAATCACTGCATATGATAGTGGTGATAATGAGGTAATTCGTTGGGATCTTATCAACTGCTGGCCGAAATCTTATAAAGTAGGCGATTTCAGCTCTGAAAGTAAAGATTTGGCTGTTGAAACCTATGAAATTATCGCTGAGCAAATCAATCGAGTGAAGTAGATTCGCTCACATGTTTATCGCATTATCAAAATTTTGAGGGCACAAAAATATGGCAGCAGGTGAAATTTTAGCCTCTTCTAAATATTACTTTAGCTTAACGGGGCTGGAGGACTTGGTTGTAAAAAAAGTCAGTGGTATTGGCTCCACTCTCCAAACAGCTGGAGATAGCAAGTCCTATGGAGTAACAAAAAAGGGTGCATCAGTAATTCAAGCTACTGTTACAGGTGCAACTAACAGTAAGCTTACTGTTGAGTTTGTCTGTACTGTTGGAGATGATCGCTTAATCAAATGGTACAGTTCCTCGCATTCCGAACCATTCGCAGGGGGTGGAACTCAAACCAAAGGCGAGCGCAAAACTGGCACAATCACTCTATACAATCAGGGCGGCGAAGCTGCTGCTACTTGGGAAGTGACTGGGGTAATGCCTTCTAGCTATAAATCAATTAAGCTAGAAGCTGGTTCTGAAGGACTAGCCACTGAGACAATTGAATTTGTATATGAGACTTTGCACCGCAAAACTTAAGAACAGTTGTGAGTGGTGCTCAGCACCACTCATACTAAAATTTGCAAGAAGGTGATTTGATGGCAGACGAACAGCAAATAGAATTTTTAGCTAAGTCTAGATTTTATGTAGAAATTACTTTACAAGGTAGTCTAGAAAAAATTGATGGCTACTTTATGGAATGTAGCGGATTGTCTCGAAGTCAAGAAGCAATTGAAATTGTTGAAGTTACTCCGCAAGTATGGGGGAGGAGTGGTTCGACAAAAGGACGGGTTATCCGCACAAAGCTTCCTGGAAATGTCAAAAGTGAGAATATTACGCTCAAACAAGGGCTGAATATTTCCATGACCATGTGGAAATGGTTAAAAGCAGTAGAAGACGGTAACTGGGCACAACAACTCCGAGATGGTGACATCACTGTTTATGACCAATCTGCTACAGAAAAAGCAAGGTTTCGATTTAATGGCGCTTGGCCGATGCGTTACAAAGTTTCCGAATTTAAAGCTGATGCTAGCGAATTTGCGATTACTGAAGTAGAGTTATGCGTTAGCGACTTTTTACGGATTAATTAATAGATTTTTTAAACGCTTATGATTAACATATGGTTCAAATATGATTCAAACAGAGTTTGAATTTACTCTACCCAAGGGCTATGTTGATGGAGATGGAAATCTGCATCGCAAAGGTGTAATGCGTTTGTCTAGAGCGATCGATGAGATTGTCCCAATGCGTGATCCGCGAGTAAGGAGTAATCCTGCTTATGCAACTGTAATTATTTTAGCTAGGGTAATTACTAAATTAGGAGGACTTGAAGAGATTAGTTCGACGGTAATCGAAAATTTATTTGCTAGTGATCTCAGTTATTTACAAAAGTTTTATCGTCAGATTAATGAGTTAGAAGATACTGGATGGACTGGTTTATCTGAAGAGACAGAAAACTAGAACCATGCCCAATATCTACGAGCTACCCCTTATAGTTCATCATTAGAATGTCAGTAACTCAGCCCTAAAGGGACTGAGCTTGTAAGAAGTTGCAAGCTGTACTGACCAGTCTAAGTCTTCACTGACTACGTTTTTTGAGTCACGACACCCTGGAATGCGAAGCTAGTTCCCTGCTCTGTCATTTGCAATTAAACAGTTTTAAAGTCCCTGAAACAGTGTTGCAAGTCTAAAAAGCTCTTAAAACATTGACGAAGCTAACATTACCCCGAAAGGGAGGCTCTTCGGAGCAACACATTATGCGTACAGAGTTGGGAAATTTGAATCGGTAATTGTCCCGTTGAAAGTACACCACAAAAGTACCCCGAATTTCTTAACTCCAAGGCGGTAATGAAAAAAGATTCAAAGCGGTTAAAACCGCCCGTGTCGCTTCCCTCTCAGGGCTAAAGCCACTGAGTTTCCCACTTACCGCGAGTTTTTATGACACATACAGAAAATTTATCTAATGAGGTCAAGCTAGAAAAAACAGTTATTAAAGAGGAAAGACAATTACCGATAACAGCGGCAATCCTGTCACTATTTATTGCATTATTCGCTCTATCTCTGGCTGCTATCTTTATTAGATTGAGCGAGGTAGAACTTGGTTCTAATGCTACGATTTTTAATCGTATGTGGATAGCTACAATCTGTTTTGGAGTTTGGAATAGTTTTAAACAAATACAATTTCACCGATTAAAAGATTCAAATATCACAGCAGTTGATTCTCATAATTCTAGTTGGCAACAGAATTTAGGACTTATACTTTTGATGGGTATAGTTTCATCTATCTCTGTTATTTTATGGGCGTGGTCACTAACACAAACTAGTGTTGCTAACTCCACATTACTAAGAAATCTTACCCCAGTTTTTACCACGCTATTCGGATGGTTATTCTTAAAACAATCATTTGACATCACCTTCTTAATTGGAATGGCGATCGCCCTACTAGGAGTAATTACTATTAGTATTACAGACTTCTCCTATTCTATTAACAACATAACTGGTGATGTAGCAGCTTTATTTGCCGCTGTATTCTATAGTATTTATATTTGGTAGTGGTAAATATGTAGTGAAATCTCATATTTTCCAACTTAAATTATTCGTTTGTAGCTGTTGAAATTTTAATTATATTTAACTAACTAATTGAAAATTATCTAAAGTATAAAGTTTCCAAATATATGATTTCATTAGAACGTGTTAAGTGTTATATGTAGTGAAGTACCAGTATTTTTAAATTCAACTATTTCAGCTTTGATGTCAATCTCCAGACCTACTTGCCCCAATTGTGGTTCTCAACACACTGTTAAAAATGGGAAGATTCATAATCAAAAACCAAAATACCAGTGTCAAAACTGCAAAAGACAGTTTATAGAAAATCCCACTAATAAAGTTATTAGCAAAGATACTATAGAACTGATTGATAGACTTTTACCTTAGTGGTGCAGAAAAATCTGAAAAGCGTTGCTAGGCATAGAATCTCATCATGAGACAAGAGGCAAAAAGGGGCAAGAGATGAGATACTCAAGTTCCTCAACAAAAGATCTTATCCATGCCCCACCTATATCTTCAGCTACAACAACAATTGCGTCAATGGCTCAAGCCAAAAGATAAGCGACATCTCCAAGGATTTGCGGAGTCTGTAGCTGCGATATTGCAATCAGGAAGTGCGAGTCTGAGTCATTGGTTGCCCTATTTAAGCCATCGAGAGTGCCAAGCCAGAAGTCAGATGGAAAGACTAAGCTACTTTGTGCATAATCCACATATCATCGCCGAGACATTCTATAACCCATTGGTGAAGCACTTTCTCCAAGCATTTGCAGGAGCATCGTTGGAACTAGCTCTCGATACGAGTATGCTGTGGGATAAATTCTGTCTGATCGAAATATGCTTGATTTGGGGTGGAAGGTCGATTACTTTAGCGCAAGTGGTATTAGAGCATGGAAGCGCTACTGTTGGCTTTGAGCATTACCGTCCCGTATTAGAACAAGTACTCACCCTATTGCCGCCAGAAAGCAAAGTGACCTTACTTGCCGACCGAGGCTTTGAACATGGGGAATTAATTCGATGGTTACAGCAAAATCAATGGTCTTGGGCAATTCGCGCAAAGTCGGATCTGCTAGTGACTTTGCCGACAGGTACAACCAAGCGCGTCGAACAACTGATACCTCCCACAGAGCAAGCTTATCTAGTTCCCAATGTCACCGTACTCGGTGATGTTAATTGTCACTTAGCGACGGCTAACCTAGACATGGCTAACGGTTCATGGGCTGTCCTTACCGATATTCCCCCTTCATTACAGACTTTTGCTCTCTATGGCAAACGCTTTGGCGGTATTGAACCTCATTTTAAGGATTACAAGTCGGCGGCTTTTAATGTGGTTAGCTCTCATCTCCGTGATGCTCAAGCTCTTACCTGTTTATTTATGCTCCTTGCCACGGCTAACCTGATTGCTGTAATTCTTGGCATAATGTTGGTGCGTTTGGGGCAAAGGGCTGCGATTGATTGGCACGATCATCGCGGCTTGAGTTTTCTGCAACTCGGTCTCCGTCAGCTTCACACTCTTCTTTACCAACAAAAATCTCTTCCTATTTTGCAGATTTTGCCTAGAACTAATCCTCCTCCTGCCTCTGCTTCTATTGCTAAACGCGAAAAGTTAGATTTTCGTATCGAATTTGCCCGTATTACCATTGTCTCATCTTGAGACTCCCATGAGTTTTCTGCACCACTAAGGACTTTTACTTGAGAAAATACCTCTAGCCGGTATTGCTCGTGCTGCTCTTGTTTCAGAGACTTGGTTGCAAAAATATGTGAATAATAAATATGCCCAGATTCCTCAGCAGGTGAATGTTTCAGCCAAACCAAGAGGTAAATTGACTATTGAATGTGATGAGGCTTGGTCATTTGTAGGTCATAAGGGCAATAAGCAATGGATTTGGTTAGCTTTGGATAAAAAAACTAGAGAAATAGTTGGAGTTTACATAGGCAATCGCAGTGAAGATGGCGCTAGGCGATTATGGAATTCTCTACCACCAGTTTATCGTCAATGTGCTGTTTGCTATACAGATTTTTGGGCAGCTTACGCACAAGTTATTCCTAGCAAACGTCATCAGGCAGTCGGGAAAGAAAGTGGCAAGACTAACCATATTGAACGCTTTAATAATACAATGCGTCAAAGAATTTCTCGTTTGGTCAGAAAAACTTTGTCCTTTTCTAAAAAGTTAGATAATCATATTGGTGCTATCTGGTATTTTATTCATCATTATAATTCTTGTTGTAGTGCCTAATTTTATTATCACTACATATTTACCACTACCTAAAAATCGAAGGTTATTACAATAAAGCCACAAATACAATTACCACCGCTTATCCCATTTATCGCAGGTAAGTAGCTAGATTCTGTCCCGCTCAATGCGTGGACTGGGACATTTTAATAGTAGGGTGAGTTAGCGCAGCGTAACGCACCGTCAAAGATAGAGAGTGCGTTACGCTTCGCTAACGCACCCTACAGTAAATCTAGTAGAAATACCAAACAAGTCACCTTCCCATTCATAATATTTCCTCCAGAGCATAAAATGATCAATATCAAATTTTACCGAGATGCGGAAGGCTATTTTAAAGCTGACACTGAGCCTAAATATCAACTCCTTAGTCAATATTTTCAATCAGAAGTGCAAGGTGTAGCAGCTGTATGTGAAGATCTTTTAGTTGCGATCGCAGAGATTGAAATAGGCGATCGCACTTCATTGGAAGGAGTCGGGAATGGATGTGGACTGGAACTCACAGCAGACCGAGCGATGATTTGGAATGAGTTTAGCGAAGCCGAGCTAATTTTAAAACTTTCTCTCTCAGATTTCAAACAAACTTTAGAGGACTGCTTAAAATTTTTGCAATCTGCTTAGCCATAGCCCTGCACTCAAGTACGGGCTAAAATCTAAAACCTTTTGAAATGGGTTAAATTTCTTCAGTCGGTTGAAACCGACTGAAGCTTTCAGCCAAGAACTTGAGTTCTTGGTTTATTCTAGAAAGTCTGCCAATTGGATCATCTGCCTGCATGTATCTTAAATCTCTCCACATCAAGCAGTTTCGCAACTATATCGATCAAGAAGTTAACTTCACTGCCCCCAAGACCGTGATCGTGGGCAACAATGCTCAGGGTAAATCTAATTTGCTTGAAGCAGTATTACTCTTGGCAACCCTAAGATCGCATCGTGTGAGTAAAGATCGTGATTTAGTGCGAAATGGTGAGGCGATCGGTGAGATTATCGCAACTTGTCAGCGATCGCGATCGCCTGAAAGCTATCCCGTAGAACTATTGATGCGAATGCGGGCTAGTGGCAAGCGGACTTTAAATGTGAATGGGGTAAATCAAGCAAGGCATTTGGACTTTTTGGGGAATCTGAATGCAGTCATGTTTTCGAGTTTAGATCTAGATTTGGTACGGGGTAGTCCAGAGAGTCGGCGTAATTGGTTGGATACAGTATTAATTCAATTAGAGCCGATTTATATCAATCTTTTGCAACAATATAATCAAGTTTTGCGGCAGCGCAATGCTTTATTAAAGTCCATCAAACAAGGGCAAATCCAATATGAACCCCAACAAATGTCGCTTTGGGATGCTCAACTAGTAACTGCGGGCACAAGATTAATCAGAAGGCGATCGCGTTTATTGGAGAGATTAACGCCGATCGCACATACATGGCATCAATCGATTAGTGGTGGCAGTGAACATTTGGAAATTAATTACTTGCCCAAATTTGCCTTCTCACCAACAGATACAGTCGAGAATATTCATCAATCTTTTTTTGAGGCGATTTTGCAGAAAGCAGTGATTGAGCAACATCAAGGCACAAGCTTAGTTGGTCCCCATCGTGATGAGGTCTCTCTGACAATTAATGCTACGCCTGCACGGGAATATGGCTCTCAAGGACAACAGCGCACTTTAGTACTGGCGCTAAAACTTGCCGAGTTAGAATTGCTAGAATCGGTAGTCGGAGAACCACCGTTATTGCTATTAGATGATGTGCTTGCTGAACTTGATCTCCAAAGGCAAGATCATTTATTGAATGCGATCGGCGATCGTGTTCAGACAATTATTACAACTACTCATCTTGGTTCGTTTGATGCTCAGTGGCTAAATTCCGCACGAATTTTTCAAGTAGAAAGCGGCAAAATTTTATTTTAAAACACAAAAAATACAAGCTTGCAAAGCAAGCTTGTATTTTTTGTGTTTTAAATATTATTCTTCGTCGTCTGCACCAACTTGACGCAAATGAATATGTTTACGACCAAGGCGAATTTCTAATTCATCACCAGCTTGTAAACCCATCAATTGTGTGTATGCTGAGCCGATTAGTAGGTTGCCATTTTTTTGGACACTAACACGATAACTGGCACTACGTCCGCCTTTACCACTACCTTTCGCTTCAAGCTCCACGCCATCAGCTTCCATCAAAGCATTATAAAACTTCATCAAGTTAACACGAGCTTGATTGTTTTTAGTAACAGTGGCATATCCACAAGCTTTAGCTTTTTCTTCTTTTGACAGATGTTCAAGTTCTTTGACTTTCTGTAGCAATGCATCACCAGAGAGTTGAACTGGTTGTTTAACTTTTGCCATTTGTTTTTAACAGTTTAATATTTAATATCTGTAGATTAGTATCTAAGATAATTGTACTAATAGTCAAACTTTTTCGCGAACATATACAACCTATTTTTTTACTGCTAACTATCATCTATATCTAAATTAACTAGCTTAATAAATAACGAGTTAGTCGCGAGATGTTTATGTGAAAGTATAAAATTTATTCTGATAGTATAAAATTCTGTGGTAGCCATAAAGACAATTTATATCAATCTGAAACCTCAAAAAATAAAGGCTATATGACTCCTCCGTAAATCGCAAGTTTCTCATCGCTAATCCATGCCCAAAGTTGATCGCCATAGGAAAAGTGCCACCATTCATTTGGATGCCGACGAAATCCGCTATAAGTCATTACTTGATTTAACAATTCCCGATCGCGATTAAACCCCACTGATTGAGCATTACGAAAACTGGCAAAATAATTGGGCTCAGAGCGATCGCTAATCTCATCAATTGGCGATCCCATATCAACTTCTTGAAGATCGACATCAAATAAAGTTACGTCGATCGCCGCACCAGTGCTATGAGGCGGCGGCATTTTTGGATCATGACTGGGAATTGCCCAAAATTTCATCACTTCTGCCATAAGTGAATTTTGTTGCTCCTCAGTGAGATTTTTTACTTCCAAATCCTTACTTTTGGCTAACTGCGCGAAACTATAATCCACCATGAATTGCTGCACAGGAATTGGGCGATAGGCATCAAAAATTGCGATTTGATAATTGGGGCAAATTGTTTGTAAATAGGCTTGAGATTTTAGTAATTTTTCTAAAACGCCTTGACGCACAAAAAAAGGAGAGCGATCGCCGTAGGGCGCACCCAATGTCATATATGGATGAGGATTGATTTTAAAGAAGTGCTCTGGAATTGCCACCAGAGGCTCATTGCACTCAGCGATCGCAATTCCTTGATATGGCTTTGACATTTTTTGCAGTAATTATTGTTAAAAGAAAAAGTAGTACAAAGCATTACTTCCAGCAATTCTCATTATAAAAATCGGTTTTGATACAAGTCTGCCGACGGCAGATTTGTATCAAAACTGATTTTGGAGTTTTGGGGGGCGGGGGGGGGGGGGGGGCGCCGGTGTTTTTTTTTTTTTTTTTTTTTGTTTTTTTTTTT
>JALQCR010000047.1 GCA_023336205.1 Pseudanabaena sp. Salubria-1 | reverse complement strand
CCACAAACCCCCCCCCCCCCCCGCCCCCCCCCCCCCCCCCCCCCCCCCCTCACACTATTTGGGTTTTGATTTGTTCTGATACAGGTGGCTATAGCTATATGTTACAGCGCAAAGTACTGACTTAAAAACCAGTGAAAATTTTGAAAGTGCCGCGAAGCGGCACTTTCAAAATTTGTTATCCTAAATACAGTGCCACAAGCACCACAAGCAAGTTTTAATAGTAGCTAACTCATCAGTCAAGACCCACCGCAATGACCACAACGCCGATCGCACCCAAAACAACTACACAACCCACACTCGTCAATCGTCCCGACTCATTAGGACGGTTTGGTATTTTCGGGGGCAAATATGTACCCGAAACTCTTATGAGCGCTCTTACTGAGCTAGAAACTGCCTTTTATCATTACAAAAATGATCCAGATTTTAACAACGAGTTAGACGGCTATTTACGAGACTATGTGGGTAGACCCAGCCCTCTATATTTTGCGGAGAGATTGACGCAGCACTATGGGACAGCTCAGATTTATCTAAAGCGCGAAGACCTCAACCATACGGGTGCTCACAAAATCAATAATGCCCTAGCTCAAGTTCTCCTCGCGATCCGCATGGGCAAAAAGCGCGTAATTGCCGAAACAGGTGCAGGACAGCATGGTGTGGCTACGGCAACTGTTTGCGCTCGCTTTGGTCTAGATTGTGTGATTTACATGGGCGTACAGGACATGGAGCGCCAATCGCTGAATGTATTTCGGATGAAGCTTATGGGTGCGGAAGTGCGTCCCGTTGAGGCTGGTACTGGTACGCTCAAAGATGCCACATCTGAAGCAATTCGTGACTGGGTAACTAATGTCGTCGATACCCATTACATTCTCGGCTCCGTCGCTGGCCCCCATCCTTACCCAATGATTGTGAGAGATTTTCATGCCGTGATTGGTAAGGAGAGCCGTCGCCAGAGTCAAGAGAAATGGGGCGGTTTACCAGATATTTTGCTTGCTTGTGTTGGTGGTGGCTCCAATGCGATGGGTCTATTCCATGAGTTCGTCGATGAGCCGAGCGTTCGTTTGATCGGTGTGGAAGCAGCAGGTAAAGGCACAAATACTGAGTTCCATGCCGCAACTTTAACGCTTGGGCGCGTTGGTGTATTACATGGCGCAATGAGCTATCTATTGCAAGATTCAGAAGGACAAGTCCAAGAAGCACATTCCATCAGTGCTGGCTTAGATTACCCTGGAGTTGGACCAGAGCACAGCTACCTCAAGGATCTAGGTCGTGCTGAATATTACAGCGTCACGGATCAAGAAGCTCTCGATGCATTTCAAAGACTCTCACGTTTGGAGGGCATCATTCCTGCATTGGAGACATCCCATGCGATCGCCTATCTAGAAACTCTCTGCCCACAACTAACCGCCGATCAGCGCATTATCATCAACTGCTCTGGTCGTGGTGACAAAGATGTAAACACTGTAATTCAGCATTTACATCTCTAAAAGATAAAGGCGGCACGAAGTGCCGCCTTTATCTTTTAGGTTTGTGCGGACAGCCACCGCTCTGCTTCTAGTGCTGCCATGCATCCAGTTCCTGCCGCAGTAATTGCTTGGCGATATTCGTGGTCTTGCACATCACCACAGGCATAGACACCTTCGATGTTAGTAGCTGTTGACTTTCCTTTCGTGATGATATAACCAGTCGCATCGAGTTCTATCTGTCCTGCAAATAAATCTGTATTCGGACTATGCCCGATCGCATAAAATAGTCCGCCCACAGCTAAATCACTCTCCTCATTAGTGATAGCATGGCGAATCTTTACTCCTTTCACAATCTCTTCCCCATAAACATCAATCGGAATAGATTGCCAATGCACCGTAATTTTGGGATGCGCTAATACGCGCTCTTGCATAATTTTACTAGCTCTCATGCGATCGCCACGCACAAGCAGATGGACTTTTGTACCATATTTAGTCAAGAAAATCGATTCTTCCGCAGCCGTATCACCACCACCAACTACCGCTAACTCTACACCACGAAAGATGGGTGCAGCTCCATCACATACTGCACATGCCGAAATTCCACGATTCCAATACTTCGGTTCACTGGGTAAATGGAGCCTTTTCGCAGTTGCACCTGTGGCGATGATCACACTGTGGGTTTGGACTTCATGAGATGAATATTTAACTTTAAAAGGGCGATCGCGGAAATCAACAGAAGTTACATCTTCCATTATCAATTCTGCACCACAATTGATAGCTTGTTCCTTGATATAGCTCATCAACTGTGGTCCCATTACTCCTGTGGGAAACCCAGGGAAATTCTCAACTTCCGTCGTTGTCATTAATTGTCCACCAGGGCTGCCTCCCTTTTGAAATCCTTCTAATACAAGTGGATTAAGGCTAGCACGTCCAGCATAAATGGCGGCAGTATAACCTGCTGGTCCTGAGCCAATAATCACTACGTTTCTAATATCTGACATAATTATTTGCCTTGTTGGCTGTTAGCTTTCTTTTATCCCAATTCACGAAAGTATGACAACTGAGTATATCTGCTTAATTAAGATAGGTTTCGCTATACGTGACAAAATATATCGCATCTAGTGGATTTTTGTAGGATAATGTGATAATACCTACAAAAATGAAGCTACATCAACTCTAAATCGATTTTAGATCGATAAAATTATGGATATTAAGCTCATCAACATCGGCTTTGGTAATATTGTTTCGGCAAACCGAGTTGTAGCGATCGTTAGCCCCGAATCTGCTCCAATCAAGCGTATCATTAGTGATGCGCGTGAACATGGTAAGTTGGTTGATGCTACCTATGGTAGACGCACAAGAGCCGTAATTGTTACCGACTCTAGCCATGTAGTTCTATCTGCGATTCAACCTGAAACTGTCGCTAATCGTTTTGTCATCAGTAAAGAAGGCGCTACAGATTAACCCAATTTAAAAATCCTTGCAAAGCAAGGATTTTTAAATGTAATTTGACGTTTGGGTAACGAGCAAAGTGCTACCAACTCTATCTCTATAGGGAATTACGAAACGTTGAGCGAAGATAAATTAAGCGAAGGCAAATTAATAGTTGTAACGGGACCAAGCGGTGTCGGCAAAGGAACTCTGTTGCAGAAGCTACTGGAGCGCTATCCCGATCGCATTCTCTTTTCAATTTCGGCAACGACTCGATCGCCCCGTGCAGGTGAAGAACATGGTCGCGAATATTTCTTTTGGGATCGGGCTGAATTTGAACAAAAGCGCGATGCAGGCAAATTTCTGGAATGGGCAGAATATGCGGGAAATCTTTACGGTACGCCCCGCCAAGCAATCGATGAAGCGATCGCCTTGGGGCAAATAGTCTTGTTAGAAATCGAACTAGAAGGTGCGCGACAAGTTGCCCAGTCTTTTCCTAGCGCTAAACGAATTTTCATTGCCCCACCTTCGATGGAAGTTTTAGAAAGTCGCTTGCGGGATCGCAGTACCGATAGTAATGAACAAATTATCAAGCGCTTACACCATGCCAAATTGGAAGTAGCTGCGGCAAATGAGTTTGATATCACAATCATTAATGATGATCTAGAAATTGCGTTGCAGCAACTTGAAAGCGCCATGTTTAGCTAAAATCACTAAAACCAATTTTTTGAAAGCCCGCCGAAGAAGGGCTTTCAAAAAATTGGTTTTGATAATCAGGATTGCTGGACTAGAATGATTGTGCTTTACGTGGCAAAGCCACGTAAAGCACAATCATTCTAGTTACGGTTTTCCTTATGACTACGTGGAGTCTCGTTGGTGCTTTGCTATTATCGGTTTCGGCTCAAGCTCTCGATGGTCGTGAAGTTGCCGCAGTGCCTCGGTCAGTGATGAGCTATGCCAATCGCCCAGTACTCGCCTCAGAAGATCTCGCCAATAATCAGTCCGATCCTGTCGCAAAGCAAGCGATCGTAAACCTGCTCAATGATATTAAGCAAATGGGGGTAAATAACCCTGATCAAGGTGTATGGATTCAGTCCCACGATGGTGCGATCGCCTCTGGTCGTCTATCGAGCCGCCCATTGTCATCAGCTTCGCTTACTAAAAATGTCACCACCTTGGCAGCATTACAAACTTGGGGATCAAACCATCGCTTTATTACTAAGATCAGCACCACAGGAAAACTTACTGGCGAGACGCTCAAAGGGGATCTGATTATTGAGGGTAGTGGCGATCCGTTTTTTGTGTGGGAAGAGGCGATCGGGCTAGGCAATAAACTTAATCAATTAGGTATTAAGCGCATTCAAGGCAATCTGATCATTGCAGGTCGGTTTTCCATGAACTTCGAGCCTGATCTGCAAGAATCGGCAAACTTTCTCCGTCTCGCCTTTGATAGCAGCCGATGGCAGGGTGAAGTTGCCGAACAATATGCAACGATGCCCGTAGGAACGCCCAAACCACAGCTAGTAATTCTTGGCAATGTGCGAATTGTACCAAATCTTGCTGTAGCAAATATTTCCACTACCAACTTACTAATTCGCCATGCATCATTACCGCTTTGGCAAATCCTAAAGCGCATGAATACCTTTAGTAATAATGAGATGTCGGAAACTCTGGCACTGCAAATGGGTGGAGGAAGACAAGTTGCGGCAATTGCAGCTAATGCGACAGGGATACCTATTTCAGAAATTAGGTTAATCAATGGCTCAGGTTTAGGGCAAGCCAATCAAATTTCCCCTCGTGCATCAGTGGCGATCTTGATGGCTATTCATAATCGCGCCCAAGTCGAGGGCTTAACCCTTGCGGATCTATTCCCAAGTAGTCAATGTAACTGCGGCACGATCGAAGGACGAAAAATGCCCAAATGGACGATCGTCAAAACTGGCACACTTTCCGATGTCAGTGCCTTAGCAGGGGTTGTCCAAACTCAAGAACATGGCGCAATCTGGTTTGCGATCGTCAATCGAGGTGAAGGCGATATTGATGCTTTTCACCGATCTCAGGATCGCGTATTACAAACTTTAGTTGCTAAATGGGGTTTACCTAAATTACCAATTGCTAGTTTTGCAGAAACACCTTGGCAAGATAGCGATCGCAACGAAATCGCAAAATAAGAGAGAGCTGAGCTTCGCTCAGCTCTCTCTTATCAAATCCAGTAAAAGCAATGCTAGCAAAGCTTTTACAAAAAATATGAGTTTAGTTTGTTTTATAGCGTAGACTATGAAAGGATTATGAAAAGATTGAATAACGCTCATAACAACGATGTCTGCAAAGCCCGAATTGAAAAACCAAGAGCTTGAGCAAGCTCAAGTGATCACGACATCACCAGTAAAATCTCAGAGCAAATCTGAACACTGGCAAATTGTTACCACAACTTTTATCACCGTATTTCTAGCTGAAGTTGGAGACAAAACCCAACTAAGTGTTTTAGTGATTTCAGCGCAGTCACATCAGCCTTGGATCGTATTTGCTGGAGCCGCGATCGCCTTAGTTTCAACTAGCTTGTTAGGCGTAATCGCAGGTAAATGGTTAGCTAAAACCTTCTCGCCAAGTTTGCTAAACACCCTAGCTGGCTTGAGTTTTCTGATTTTGTCACTTAGTTTATTGTGGGAAGCGATCGCTTAAAAAATATGGACTGGCAATTATTATTTCTCAGCTTTGGTACGATTTTTTTGTCAGAGCTAGGAGACAAAAGTCAATTAGCAACTCTGAGTTTAAGTGGTAGCTCAGCAGCTCCAAGATTTGTTTTTATTGGCTCAGCTGCCGCCCTATTAGTAGCTAGCTCAATAGGAGTATTTCTTGGTGACAGCATTTCTGTGTTTTTGCCAACAAAATTGCTCAAGGCGATCGCAGCGTTGTTATTTGCGATTATGGCAATGCGCCTGCTTATGAATAATGGTGACTAACTTAACCCAAAAAGGCAAAGCGCCCACTTAGCATGTGCTTTGCCTTTATAATTGGTTGCTACTATGCACGCCACAAACCATGAAACCTCTTGCCATCATCATTTTAGGAGAGAAAAGTATTGCGATCGCAAGACAAATTCAAACCGTAATTCCTGATGCAGTAATTTATGGACTAACATCGCGTACCCAAACTGCCGATTGCCAATACGACAAATTCAGCGAAACCGTCAGCGAATTATTTAGCCAAGGACATCCAATTATTGGCATCTGTGCCGCAGGAATCCTAATCCGATCGCTAGCGCCCCTACTCTCAGATAAGCGTGCCGAGCCTCCTGTAATTGCGATCGCTGAGGATGGCAGCGCCGTAGTTCCGCTATTGGGTGGTTTGAATGGGGCAAATGATCTCGCTAGAGCGATCGCTCAAGTATTGCAAATCCAAGCGGCAATAACTACTACAGGCGACTTAAGGTTTCAAACTTCATTGTTAGCACCTCCAGTAGGATATCGACTGCTAAATGATGATGACCAAGCAAAGATATTTTTAGCCGATTTGTTGGCTGGCAAATCAGTGCAACTAATAGGAGAAGCACCTTGGCTTAGCGAAAGCAATCTTCCCTTTGCGGATCATGCTACCCATAAAATTGAAGTGATTTCCAATAAAATTCAATTGGAAGAGATCGTCTCAAAATTAAGCTCTACTTATTTAATTTATCAAACTGAGCAAATCCAAGACCAGAAAATAAATGGCAAGCTCTCAATCATTGGCACAGGTCCAGGCGATGCCAAATGGATGTCTCCCGAAGTCAAGAAGATTCTGGAAGATGCAACGGATTTTGTTGGTTACAAAACCTATATCAATCTGGTAAAGGAATTTACTAAAGGAAAGACAATCCATGCTTCCGATAATCGAGTGGAACTAGATCGTGCTCGTCTTGCCCTCAATCTAGCAACTGAGGGTAAATCAGTAGTGATCGTCTCCTCTGGCGACCCTGGGATTTATGGCATGGCTGCCGCTGTATTTGAAGTATTAGATCATGAATCCGATTCTAAATGGAACCAAATCGATATTCATGTTGCTCCAGGAATATCTGCTGCTCAAGCTGCTGCTGCTGCGATTGGCGCTCCCATCGGGCATGATTTCTGTACAATATCTCTTTCGGATATTCTCAAACCTTGGGAAGTTATCGAACAGCGATTAGCTGCCGCCGTTCAAGCTGATTTTGCGATCGCGATTTACAATCCGATTTCCTCTCAACGCAAATGGCAACTGCCTGCGGCTAAAGAGATTTTATTAAAATGGCGATCGCCTGATACACCTGTGATTTTGGGATGCAAAATGGGACGCAAAGGCGAAAATGTGCGGGTGATTACGCTTGCGGAACTAGTTCCTGACCTTGCGGATATGCAAACCGTGATTATTGTGGGATCTAGTAAGACTAAGATTTTGGCATGGGGCGATCGCTTACGGGTGTACACACCCCGCACCTACAATTACAACACTTTGCTCTCAAACCTAAACCAAGAGAATTTTTGAAAGTGTTGCTTTGCAACACTTTCAAAAATTCTCTTGTGATTCGTCTGATCGGTAATTAAGGAATTTTGTAAGAGTGTTGAGATCCAACACTCTTACAAAATTCCTTGTAGTTCGTTTGATCGCAAATTAAAGACATGCGATCGCCTCTTCAATCTCAGCTTATACCAATTCACAAAAGTGTGGAAACACTTCTAAGAATTAAAAACCAAACGCAGTAAGGGTTTTAAAAACACAAAATGGCGTAGCCATTTTGTGTTTTGGTATTAGACATCTTGAGTTTTAGCAAGAATTATCGTTTATTTTATCTTGCAGAGATAATAAATCCACATATCAGAGTTATCGCTTAGCTCCTGTTGAGTTGTGATTTCGAGACCACTTTTCCAAGAGTACATTCTGATATTCTCAAAAGCTGCTTTTAATTGATTGAGCTGCTCTTGAGGTCGAATGTAATACTGCTTTAAGCGGAAATTATGAGATTCATCTTGAATGATTTCATGTTCAGAATGCTTTATTTGCTGTAGAGAAATTGAACGATTGAAGAAACGTAGAAGAGCAAACATGATCATATTGACATAGGTTTTGAGAGGATTTAGGCTAATCTGATTCTGCCATTTAAATTCTCGTTCCAGCCCTTGTAGACTATGACTTGAAAAGAAGAAATACCCTCCAGATTTGCCGACTCGGCTGACTTCTTTCAACACCCGCAACCGATCTGAATGAGAGATAACATCAATACCATTAAAGCTAAATAAAATAAAGTCAAAAGAGTTATCTGGAAATTGACTCATATCTCTAGCATCACCCACTTCAATTCTTAATTGTGAAGATGATGGAAAACGCTTTTGGCAGACTGACACCATCTCTTCAGAATAATCAATACCAACATATTCCTTAACTACTCTAGAGAAATATTGGGTAGTACGTCCTCCTCCTATTCCAACATCCAGCATTTTCATATGCGACCATCTATTGCTTAGAAGATCCAAAATGCTTTGTTCGGCTGGTTGTAATTGACGTAACTGGCTGTAGTGTTGAACAATCTCACGAGCCGTGTAAACTTGATGATTATGCTCAAACATAAGATTTTACGTTTGAATGAGAATTCTGAAAGGGTACTTGCATTTTAGAATTAGAAGCATCAGACTAAATTAACATAACATTTTGAGGGCAACGCTTCAGGTTATCCTAATCTCAAATAATGCTAGTACTAAAAGACGGCGCGAAGCGCCGCCTATCATTAACTCTTTAAATCCTTTACTTTTTAGGACTACCAAATAGTAATCATAAAATTTTAATTGATCGCTCACCAATTTTTTTCACTAAAGTTAAAAGTACAGACATCGATACAAAAATTACACTGCACCAAAAACAAAGTTTTTATAACCACCAAAAGTTTCAATGAGAAAGATAAAGAACAAACGCTACATTCTACTTTTCATTATTACAGTTTTAGCATTACTACCTATTTATGCTTTTAGCATTGAGCCAAATCTTTTTGTGGTTACAAATCATCGGCTCAATCCAGAAATGCCTTCTAATCATGACATTATAAAGATAGTCCAAATTAGCGATCTCCATCTAAAAAAGTTTAACGATCGCGCCCAAAGGATTGCGGAACAAGTTAATAAACTCCAACCAGATATCGTAGTATTTACTGGAGATTCTGTCGATAAAGCTGAACAGATAGATGGATACGATCGCTTCTTATCACTTCTCGATCGCCAAACAGCTAAGTATGCAATTTTGGGAAATTGGGAATATATAGCAAGAGTCGATTTAGAGCGTCTCACCCAAATATATGCTGCTTATAATTGTCGTTTACTAGTTAATGAAAGTATTTTGTACCAACAAGGTAATCGCAATCTATTAATAACAGGAATTGATGACTTAGTTGGCAAGCCAAATCTAGCCAAATCGCTTCAAAATATTAACCCCAATCCCAACCATTTATTACTTGCACACTCACCTGCATACATAGATTTATTCTCTACTGATGAGTTGCGAATACTGTCAGAATATAAGCCACAATATATGCTGTCAGGACATACTCATGGTGGGCAACTATCTTTCTTCGGCTTTGCGCCCATTCTGCCACCACGTAGTGGAAAATATGTGAGTGGTTGGTATCAGAGCAATGCAATTTCCTTGTATGTATCTCGTGGGTTAGGCGTTTCGATATTACCGATAAGAATTGGAGCAGTACCCGAAATTGCCTATTTTGAATGGGTTTTGAAATCGTGAGTCGAATTGTTATCGCTATCATTGGTAGTCTTGGCGATCTGCATCCCAAAATTGCGATCGCACTTGAGCTGCGAAAACGTGGTCATCATGTCGTTTTTGCAACACACCAAGAATATCAATCTAGGGTAGAAGCATTGGGTTTCGAGTTTCATCGAATGCGCCCAAACAACCTGATGCTCGACGATCCGCAAATGGCTGCACGCATGATGGATTTACGAACGGGCTCAAAATATGTAATCAATTGGCTGGGAGCAAGGTTGCGCGAAACCTATACCGATTTAGTCAGCATCGCTAAGGACGCAGATTTTATTCTTGCAGGTGAACTCGTCTACGCAGCTCGACTGGTAGCAGAATCTTTGAAAATCCGCTGGGCTTTAGGCGTACTCCAGCCGACCTCATTCTTCTCAGCTTACAATCCGCCCGTTCGCGCCGAATATCCTTTTCTAGCAAAGTTTAGGTTTTTAGGAACTGGATTTAACCGAGGAGTCGTCCAATTTGCCAAGTTGGTAAGTCAATCTTGGGCACAACCGATCTATCAACTTCGCGCCGAACTTGGATTACCAACCCTTTTCGGAAATCCTTTGATTGATGACAAGTATTCACCCTACTTGGTGCTAGCTCTGTTTTCTCCTCTAATACTCAAGCCTCAACCAGACTGGGTAGCCAATGCGATCGCCACAGGATTCACATTTTACGATGGCAGTCAAGAAATGGAAGCAGATTCGGAACTAATGCAATTTCTGAATGCAGATGAACCACCGATTGTATTTACCTTAGGTTCTTCCGCAGTGATCACCCCTGGCAACTTCTATCGAGAAAGCATTCAAGCGGCAAATCGATTAAATCGTCGTGCTGTCCTTCTAATGGGCAAGAATGCACCGCCAGAGAATCTTTCCAAAAACATTATTGCTGTAAACTATGCGCCCTACTCTCAAATTTTTTCACGGGCTAGTGTAGTTGTTCATCAAGGTGGAATTGGGACAACGGCTCAAGCATTGCGGGCAGGTTGTCCAACACTGATAGTTCCCTACAGCCACGATCAACCTGATAATGCGGCAAGAGTCGAGCGGTTAGGAACATCACGCACCCTTTCTCGCAAGCAATACTCAACACCACAAATTGTCAAAGAATTAAGTGAATTGTTCGCAAATCCTAACTACGCAGCTAGAGCAAGAGAAACTGCTCATCTCATACAGTCCGAAGATGGAGTAGGTGTAGCATGTGATGCCATCGAACAACTGCTATAAAAACAAAAGATAAGTAGCGGCGCTTCGCGCCGCTACTTATCTTTTGTTTTTTTGCCCTAAGCAAACTCTAATACCAAAGCACAAAATGGCTACACCATTTTGTGCTTTTAAAACCCTTACAGGGTTTGGTTTGTAATTCACAGAAGTGTTGTCACACTTTTGTGAATTGGTATAAAAACACATCCGATGAGAATATTGTGGTGCAAGGCACGGTCTTGCACCACAATATTCTCATCGGGATAGCCATGCGATCGCTTCTTTAATCCAAGCTTCGATATCTTGAGTTTTAGCAAGTATCGGTAAACTCGCGATCGCATTCAGCGCATTACTAATTTCAGTTGGTGTATAACCTAGAGCTAACAAAGTCATCTCGACCTCTTCCTGCACTGCCACACTAACTACGCTACCAACAGAGCTGGTTACGCCAACTTGAGCCAAGCGCCAATCTGCTAGTTTTGTCTTTAGCTCTAGAGCTAATCTTTCCGCTGTTTTCGTGCCGACCCCAGGAGTTAAACTCAATACCCGCGTATTACCTGAAACGATCGCCTTAACTAAATCTTGAATCCCCAAACTATTGAGAAGCGCTAAACCAACCTGAGTCCCAATTCCTGAAACATTGATTAATTGGCGAAACAATTCACGTTCTGCAAGAGTGGCAAAACCAAACAAGGTCATTTGATCTTCTCGAACGATCAGATGCGTAAATATTTGCGTCTCCTCCCCCACAAGTGGCAACTTATTCGCAGTGCTAGCCGTAATTTGAACATCGTAACCAACACCCTGGACATCTAGGGTGAGCCAATAGGAAGGTGTATTTTTTCGAGAACTGTCGGCAGCTTTGCAAGCAGCGATCGCACCACGCAGAAAACCAATCATCGGCGTGGCAATGGCGGAAACTGAGGAAGTTGCACAGCCGCGAGGGAAGTTACTGCTTTGCGATTGCTAGAATTCGCGATCTCAAGCTGAGAGTTTTCTTCTCGCTCTGGATTAGCAACACTGCCATACAAAGCCTTCATAAATTTGGGCATAGCCACAGGGGAAAACATGGTCGAGTTAGTTACGGCTGAGATTGAAGAAAGAGACGGATCAGATGAATCATCATTGGTAATATCAGCAGTAGTATTTTTTGCCATAGTGATCGGCTGTTGTTCTGGTTTTGACTCAATACGCCAGTTAGTAATCTGATCATCCTTTGTTGGTTCTGCAACAATCTGCAAAGGTGGCATATTAGGAGAAAGTGGTGAACCTTGAGAAGCCTTATGAGGTCGTATAATCAAAGGCGAAATTGGTTGGCTTCTTGCAGGCATGGACAACTGAAGTGGTTCAGGCTCTTCAGTAGATACTTCAGAAATTACTTCAGATTGGTGAAAATCAGTTGTAAAAGGCTTTAGCTCTTGAGAATCATCTAGCTCAATTGGTTGAGGTGCAGGTACAATTTTGACCACATTTTGCAGATGTGAATCGTTGATCGCTTCAACAGGAGTAATCTTCTCATCGGCAAGCTTGGCGATCGACCAAGACTCTAATGCCGACAGAGCCATGTCATTGGGGGCAGGGGTTGAAGTGTCGAGGCAACGTTCGAGGGCGGCTTTTAGTTGCGAGGTGTGATGCTGTTGGCGCTTGAGGCGATCGCGCAGTTCATCACAATTAACATGTACATCTTGTAGCTCACTCTCAAGTTGGTCGATGCGCGACTGAAGAGTTTGTGTGAGGGTTTCCTGTCTTTGGATGACTAGCTGCGATAGTTGTAGTTGCTCTTGAGCTTGACGCAACAAAACTTGAGCTTGCTGACTACGCTCGTTGCAAAACTGTAGCTCTTGTTCTAAGACTTGTCTGGGCAAGGCGTTGAACAGAGTTGTCGGCTCACCGTGTATGTTTGAAGATACACTCTGAAGCGGGGTTTGCGGCTCTGGCATCAATTGACTAATGCGCTCTTGTGCTGATGAATCGCCAAATCCTGCCTGACTCATGACTTACCCTTCACACCAAGAATTTTACCTAGTGTCAAATCTTAGCTCAAAAATTTGTTTTTTGTATCATTAATTTTCATAAATTGAAAAAGATTTATAACAATTATGACAATGCCGACTATAACCGACCTAAAAAAAGGCAAATTCTGCCATTTCTAAAACTGAAAAGAGAGTTGTGGTGCTTCGTACTGCAACTCTCTTTTCAGTTTTGCCAGCATCGCTTTGAGCGACAAATAAAGTGTTGACATCGAGACTTAGAATTAGGTATGGCAAAGTACCGCCGATTTTGACAACCATTAATCCCAACATGAGGGGAATCTGTGAAGATTAGTAAAGCAATCATCGCCTATAAGTCGGGCAGTCAAATTGGCAAAATATGGGCTGAGCGATGTAGCAATGAGTTAGAAGCACTTGGGGTCAAAGTCTTAATTGGTCCAACAGGAGCAACTGATAACCCTTATCCTGTGTTTCTTGAATCAATGCATCAAGAAATCGATCTTGCCGTTGTACTAGGTGGCGATGGGGCAACTTTGGGGGCAGCTAGATACCTAGCAAAACTTGGAGTGCCAATACTAGCAATTAATGTCGGTGGACATTTAGGATTTCTTACCCATTCAATTGAGGAATGTGAAAATACTGTCGAAATCTGGGAACGACTTTTGTCCGATCGCTTTGCGATCGAGCAGCGAATGATGTTAGAAGCAAAAGTAGTTACAGTTGATGAAGGCTTGGGGACGAGGCTCGGTCAACCCTATGGTCTATTTTTATGCCTCAATGAGATGTGCGTCAAGCCAGCCTCCCCCGATCGTATGGTCACTGCGGCGCTAGAACTAGAAATCGATGGCGAGGTGGTCGATCAATATCACGGTGATGGGTTAATTGTAGCGACACCGACTGGCTCGACCTCTTACACCGTGGCAGCAAATGGACCAATTGTGCATTCAGGAATGCACGCGATCGCGATTACGCCGATTTGTCCATTGAGTTTATCGAGTCGGGCGATCGTAATTCCACCCAAATTAACGGTGAGCATTTGGCCGCTTTCTACCGACGACTTTACTCTAAAGCTATGGACAGATGGAGTCATGGCTACATCAATCTTCCCTGGGCAAAGAGTGGACATCCAGATGTCAGAGCATCAAGCACAATTTATTGTCTTGCGAGAAGAGTATTCCTACTATCAGGCACTACGCCAAAAGCTCCTATGGACAGGCGCAAGGGTACGTTATCCAAATCAATACAGAAATTAAAAGAGGGCGCAGAGCACCCTCTTTTAGTATAAAAAAAGGTTGCGAAGCAACCTCTTTTAGGATTGAAGCGCAAAGCGCTGTAGTTATAGCAATTCAAAAAAGTATTGCCACACTTCTTTGAATTAAAAATAGGACTTACGCAAAATAACTCTAAACCTGCATTGCATCGTAAGGGCAATTCATGAATTGCCCTTACGATGCGTTCTTGTGCGTAAGTCCTAAAGAAACAAACCCTGCAAGGGTTTTAAAAGCCCAAAATGGTTACGCCATTTTGGGCTTTGGTATTAGTCACGAAATGCGATTCGACCAGTTTTCGGTAAGCTAAAAGCGAGAAAAGAGAAGAAGTACAACATATAAACAATTCCCCCCACTGCGCCGACAAAAGCTAAGTTCTCGACAGGAACTCCATTATGAAATGTGGCGCTAAAACTTAGTGGTGGCTCAAACCAAATTTTGCAAATGTCACTCAGTTGCTCAGCATTCATAAAGGCACAGTTAGCAAATATTAGCCGAAATACCACGCTTAGAGAGCAATAAACCGTTGTAGCCCACCGCCATCCCAAGTAAATTTGCTTAAGACCTTGGCGCGAAGCTCCAATATCTTCATTTAAATCTTGCCAAAACCAGAGCGCAAGCACGATTAAAACTGCCGCCACAATGCCAGAAATATAAGATATACCTAAGTTTCCGATCGCTAAATAAATAGTAATTAATACCAGACTAGCAACACGCCAATACAAAAGTAGCGATCTCTTGATTGCTTCACTGCCACTCCGTAAAGCCCAAACCAATAAGCCGAAGGGTATTAAAACAATAAACAGCAGAGCTAATCGATAGTCTAGCCATACAAGTTGACGAATAAGGGTTGCATCCATAAAGGCAAAAATTTCTGACCAGATCTTCCAGTTTATGTTACTATACTAACTTGCAATAAATAAGCTTAAATAAATAGCTATATTTATTCTAAAAAATTCTATAAAATATCGCAATAAAAATAGCGAGATTCAAACTTGTGAGTTTAAATCTCGCTACAAATGGGCTTAACGAAACATCTATGTTGCTGTTTTTAGCTTCTCAAAGAAGCCTTTTTTGCACATCGGCTAAATAGCTTAAACAAAAAGAAAGGGAATGCTAAGCATTCCCTTTCTTTTTGTTTGCCAACATCAAAAGCTGTAATTCCCGCGTTGCGGGAATTACAGCTTTTGGCTATTTATGTAACCATTCGCCCCCATGAAATCGCCAGCGTGGAAAGATGATCCGCATGAGTGTTTGTGAGGCAGTAAAAACTGCTAGCCAAATACAGGCATAGTGTAGTAAAAATTTATCAAAGGGAATGTCAATCAGCCATCCAATTTTCAAGATATTACTAATCAAATATCTAAAGGGAACATAAAAGAAAAATGCTTCCCAAATACCTGCGCCTACTTGCAAAGTTGCTGGCCAATCATGATCCCAACGGACAGTTTGCAATTGATTGTAAACAATATCCCACAAGCAGCCTAAAACTGCGATCGCTAATAGCACTTGAAAATAGACTGATTCACCGTTGAGGCTAAAGGGAATAGTTACAAGTATCCCCAATGTCCCTAAAAGCAAAATCCGAGTTTGCCATCTTCCGATTAATGTAGGAGTCATAATCTTATCTTGTGCTATCTATAATATTTGAAATTAAGCAGCTTTAACAGCAATTATGTCAGAACTAACCTTGGCTTGGGTAGAAGCAGGAATTACCAAAAGTTATCATATCGGTCTGACAATGGCGCGTATTGGTCGTGATCCTGCAAGGTGCGATTTAGTTTTAGCTCATCCCACAATATCGGGGTTGCATGTGGTGATTTATTTCGATTCACAGAAACAGAGCTTTTGGATAAGAAATATGCGTGAGTCTAATCCGCCAATGATTAATGGTCAAAGTTTATCGAATGGAGAACGCGAATTGAAGGTGAATATGGCGATCGCGTTAGGTCAACAAATATTACAAATCACCAAAATTGATATTGATGTACCCATTTCTCCCCAGAGAAATCCTGATCATGTTTATGGATTGCAATGCCCCAATTTAAAATGTGCAAAAGTTTCACCCTACGAACGAATTACATTAGTATGTCCTTGGTGTGGCACTTCACTAGCTGGAGCTGCTAGCAGTATTTTACCGTCTAAAAGATGAGATGTAGCGATTCGCACCACATCTCATCTTTAGAATAGCTTGATAATTAGAAGACTATGCAAATCTCCGTTCAGTTAAGTTGGCTAGAAATAGCTACCAATCAGCCGCAAAGATTGCGGCTGAGTTTACCGATCGCTATAGGTAAAGAAGCGACTTCCTTGCCAGAGAGACTAGACGGAAATCAAGTAGAGCAAGTAATATTCAGCGATCGCTCGGTATCGCGATATCATGCATTACTGATTTTTGAGCAAGGAAATGTCGTAGTTATCGATCAAAATAGTACTAATGGAATGTTAGTCAATGGAGTTTTGATTGATCGGAGTAGAGAACTTCGCAAAGTTCTATCAAGTGGAGATCGGCTCACGATTGGACGCTATGAAATTGCGATCGCCTTTGATTTGCCATCTACAAAGCAAACAATTATTACAGGAACATCAAATAGCTCTGTCAAGCCGATCGCAGCGCCTACGATTTTATTTAACCCCAACACAGGCTTACCTCAAGCAAATATTACTCAGCCGAGTTTAGCTAGTTCTTCTAGTTTCCCACCAGACTTCTTTCAATTGCCGATAGTGGAAGTGCAATCTCTGCATCGCACAGGACTGCCTGTATATGAGACGACTTACGGAGCGATCGGGGGAGGATTGGGAAGTTATATTTGGGCGGACTATTTGCGGATTTTTGGTGTGGCGGCTGACCAAATAGTAGCACTGGGGCTAGAACCTGAACCCTATGCGCGTTATAAACGCCTATGTCTCAATTCGCAGATACCCTTACACGAAAGGTTGCGTTCTAATTCCGATTCCTGCCCAGATAATATTTGGGGATTTCCTAGCTATGCATGGCGCGAGGCTTGGCATGACTTAACTCAAGGAAAGATCGCTCAGGCTTATAAATATCTCTGGAAAGTCTTTGCAGAACCTGATCTAGCAGAAACCTACACGCCTCGGTCAGGAAATGTATTTGATTCGATTGATCGCGAAGCAAGGCGAATCGGTTGGGACAAAATTTATCGTTATGGGCGAGTTCGTTCAATCCGCAAAACCAATGATGGACGCTATGCGATCGCCTATTCTCTTGGGCAAGGAAATCATGCATTTCTAATTGCCAAGTATCTGCATTTAGCAATGGGATATGCTGCTATCCAGTTCTTGCCAGACTTACAAGCCTACCGTAGTCAAACGGAAGACTTTCTAGCTGTAGTGAATGGCTATGAGGAACATGAACATATTTATCAACATTTGGAAAATCATGGTGGCACAGTCTTAATTCGTGGGCGTGGCATTGTTGCTTCACGGATTGTCCAGCGTATTTCGGAAATCAGACAGCGATCGCCTCGGCAAAAAATTAATCTCTTGCACCTAATGCGATCGCCAAAAGCTCAAGGTAATAGCTACGGTCGTGCTCAACGTCCAATCAAGAATCATTATGAATTTCAACCTTTTAACTGGCCAAAGGCTTGTTGGGGTGGAGATTTACGTGCAAAGCTGGAAAAATCTGATCCGCTGACTCGTCAAGCTCTGCTCAAGGATTGGGGTGGCACAACCACCGCCGATCGCTCTGACTGGAAAAAAATTGTGCAATCTGGATTGAATGAGGGTTGGTATCAGATTGCGTTTGGTGATGTCGAAAAGGTCGAACAACTCCCAGATCGACGAACTGCTACATATATTCGTCCCCGCAAAATGGAAGGAATCTTGCAGTTAACAGCAGATTTTATTATTGATGCTACTGGATTAGATGCCAAAGTGGAGACTAATCCCCTTTATGCTGATCTACTCGATTGTTACAACATTCCAGTCAATGCTCTGGGCAGATTAAATGTGACTAATGATTTTGAGATTGCCGAACTACGTAATGATGGCGGTGGTAAAGTTTATGCATCAGGAGCAGCCACTTTAGGTAGCTCCTATGCCGCAGTTGATAGCTTTTTGGGGTTGCAGTTTGCGGCTTTGCGATCAGTTGATAGTTTAGTTGATTCTCGTGCTCCCCAGTTGCGTTATCTCAACGGATGGAACTCTCTTAGTCAATGGTTGAAATGGATAAAAAATCAAGCACCTTAGAAACAATTTTAGTGTTATCAGCGCCTGCGGCGCTGATAACACTAAAATTGTGGAAACCCTTTTATTAATATATCTCTAGCTGCTTTAGCCTCAACGGGTCTAGAGAATAAATATCCTTGGCAAAACTCACACTCTAATTCTCGAATCTGATCTAGCTGTTCTTGTGTTTCTACTCCTTCTGCGATCGTCAACACGCCCAAACTTTTGGCGAGTGCAATAATAGCCTTAACAATCTCGTTCTTTTTGCCATGTTTGCCCATTCTCATTACAAAGGAGCGATCAATTTTGAGATGGTTAATTGGGAGGCGATGCAGGTAACTCAGGGATGAATAACCAGTTCCAAAATCATCAATGCTTAGTTGAATGTGGCGATCGCGTAATTGCGAAATAATTTGGCTTGCAAATTCGGCATTCTCCATAATGTCGCTTTCCGTAATTTCTAGGATTAAAGAACTACCATCAATTCCTACTTCTTGAAGAATATTATCAATCTTCTTGAGCAAGTCAAAGCTCATAAAATGTTTAACTGAGAGATTAACACTCACTGTTAAAGACTCGTTGGCAACACCCTCATCTTGCCAATCACGCAATTGCTGACAAGCTTGGCGTAATACAAATAAATCAATCGCCATTACCAAAGCAGTTTCTTCAGCGATCGGGATAAACATATTGGGGGCTATTAAATTTTTCCCTGGATGATTCCATCGTACTAGCGCCTCAAAAGAGCTGATTTGGTTAGTATCTAAGCTAATGATTGGCTGATAATAAGCCACGAGTTCATTACGCTCTAAAGCATGTCTCAGCTCAGATTCTAGCTGAAAGTTGTGGAGAGCACGGCTATGCATTGTTTGCTCAAATACCTGATAGCAAGCTTTTCCATTCGCTTTTGCTCGATACATTGCTGTGTCAGCATCACGCAAAATATGTTCGGGTTGTTTATAAATAGCACTACCCATAGCAATACCAATACTGACATTCGTAAATACTTGATAGTCGCCAATTTGAAATGGGGCGGCTAATTCTCTCAGAATATTGTTAGCTATTTTGACTGCATCAGAGTTCTTTTCGACATCTGGTAATAAGATGGCAAACTCATCTCCCCCTAAACGGCAAAGCATTGTACCAGGGCGAACACAAAGCTCAATTCTTCTAGATATCGAGACCAATAGCTGATCACCAACTAAATGCCCTAAAGAATCATTAACAGCTTGAAAGCGATCGCAGTCTAAAAACAAAACCGCAAAAAGATAGCCAGCCTTTTGGTTGACTTGTTGGAGTAATTGCTCCAAACGTTTCATAAACCAAGTTCGATTTGGTAACCCCGTGAGCACATCATGCAAAGCCAGATGCAACAAACGCTCTTGAACTTGCAAGCGTTCAGCAATTTCCTGTTCTAGTTGAGCAGTCCTCTGGCGTACACGCTGTTCTAGTTCAGAATTTAGTTGGCTAATTTCTTTTTGGGCTGCACGTAAACTTAAATGGGTTTGAATGCGGGCTAAAACTTCTTCTAATTGAAATGGTTTAGTGATGTAGTCCACCCCCCCAACACTAAAAGCCTTCACTTTATCTAATACTTCATCTAAAGCACTTAAGAAAATTACGGGAATATCACAGGTTTGCTCATTCGCTTTTAGCCTCTGACAAACTTCATAGCCATCAACATTTGGCATCATAATGTCTAATAAAATCAAATCTGGCTTGGCAGCTTGGGCTACAGTCAAAGCCATTAATCCTTCGGTGACACTACGGACTTTATAGCCTTGCTCAGTCAACGTTGTCGATAGAAATCGCAAGTTGTTTGGCATATCATCAACTATTAATATATCGCCACTATAATTTCTAGTCATTATTTATTCGTATCCATATGGCGATCATTTAACTATTTGCCAAAAACCTGCTGAGTCGAATCCATGATTTGATTGTAGCAAAAATTATCGATAAGACTGATTAAAGCATGAATTAAAATAGTATTGTTTTCTGGTATTGATTTGATCAATTCAGTAATTAAATCATTGTCAGCTAGCATTGCCGCTTGATGGAGTTCCTTAATCCAACTATCAGGCATTTGTAACAAAGAGTTCTTGAGATTAGCTTCTAAGGTTTCTAGATCATCTGAGACCCTGTTATTAAGGCGACGATTGTTTTCATCTTCGTACAAATAAGTTACACCTAGATACTCAGCCAATTTGTCAAAAATAAGTGCTTCCCGAAAAGGCTTACGCACAAAATCATCACAACCTGCGGAGAGGATAATTGTTCGTTCTTCTTCCAAAGCACTTGCCGTTAAGGCAATAATCACGGTTGCTTGCCCCTTTAAATGGGATTTAATTTGACGAGTTGCTTCATATCCATCCATAACAGGCATTCGCATATCCATCCAGATTAGGTGAGGCTCCCAGTCATTCCAAATAGCGATCGCCTCAGCCCCATTTTCGGCTTCACGGACTTGGAAACCTACCGCTTCTAGAATTTTGACTAATAAATGCCGACTTTCCCATCGATCTTCTACGACGAGGAGGCGATATTCTGGCTGGTCAGGAGCTAAACCGATGATATAGCGATCGCTGATTTGCCTTAATGGGACAGGAGAAGATAACACCTCCACTGGGATATCAACTTGAAAGATACTACCTTCACCTAACCGACTACTGACTGTAATCTGACCTCCCATGAATTGAGCAAATTTAAGACTGATAGGTAATCCTAGTCCAGTTCCTTCCGAAGACTTCTTACCTATGTCTGTCTGTTCAAATGCTTCAAATATTTTCTCTAAATAATTGGCTGGAATACCTGCACCAGTATCTTCTATTGTAAATTTTAAGATAGTTGGGGATGGCTTTAGAGGCTGAGATGACAAATGAAAATCTGATTCTATCGATTTAGTTACTTCATTAGTTACCTCAATGGATAGAACTATTGAGCCTTGATTGGTAAATTTGATTGCATTACTCAATAAATTTATTAAGATTTGGCGAAGTTTTCCTTCGTCGGTACTAACCCATTGAGGAACTGCTGGCGATCGCTTGAAAATCATTTGTAATGACTTATCACTAACCTTAAGGCGAAACATTTTTTCTAATGTTTCTAGAAGATGATACAGATCAAAACTAGCGATGTTTAGGGTAATTCGTCCCGACTCAATTTTGGACATATCTAAAACATCATTAATAAGTTCCAATAAATGTTCGCCGCTGTCATGGATGATCTTGAGATAGGAGCGATGATTTTCTTTGAGCGAGCTATCACGAACCATTAGTTGCGCAAAGCCCAAAATTGCATTTAATGGAGTCCGCAGTTCATGGCTCATACTTGCCAAAAATTGACCTTTGGCAAAACTAGCCGCCTCGGCAGCTTGTTTTGCTTGTTTGAGTTGTTGCTCGACTTGTTTGCTTTCTGTAATATCACGGGCGACCCAAACCACGCTCTCAGTATCAATAGGAGAGATGCTGGCATTCCACCAAAATCCTTGTTCGGTAGAGGCAAGATAATATTCAAGATTTAGAGTTTGCTGAGTCTCTAAAACCTGTTGCACATAACTAGTAAATAATTCGGCTTGTTCAGGAGAGAATAACTCCGCAGGTAGTTTGCCTATTAATTCATTTGGATCATGCCAAACTGGGTTTCTGCGCGTTTTAGGAATCTTAAGAATACGTCCTAAGCGATCGCGGACCAAGATCACTTCATCCATCGCCGCAAATAAGGCTTTCATTTCGGCATTGGTAACTCTGAGCCTTTCTTCTGCCTGTTTGTGGTCTATGCCGATAGCGATCGCATTTGCGAGCAAATCTATAGTCTGAATATCTGTATCTAAATGCGACAGAGAAACCATCAGGATTACGCCAATGATCCTACCTTTAACCATCAAAGGATGACCTACCAGAGACACAATTCCTTTTTCCTGCAACCACATTTGATCGGATTCACTCAGATCTGCCAAGATCTGATCAGTCAAAAGTGGCTGAAACAGTCCTTGGGTAATCGACCAAATTTGGTCTTTTGTAATTAGATTGCAGAGGCGATCGCTATCTGATTTGTTGTAATTTCCTGCGCTGACTTGTAAATTCAAATCATTTCCAAAAGCATTGACGGTCCAAATCTGAGCAAAGGAGACATGCATATGTCGCCATAGAGATTCGACAAAGGCTTGTAGAACCTCTTCTAATGTGAGTAGCTGTGTCGATGCAGAGCCAATCTCAGCCATTAAAATTGATATATGTACGCGCTCTAAAAGTTCAGCTTCGACTTGCTTGCGATCGCTAATATCAAAAATTGCTCCATCTAACCACAACAATTGATCGCTTTCAGTGAATGCTCCCTGACCTTTTTCATACAGCCAACGAATATTGCCTTGGGCATCAGTAATTCGATATTCTAAAACAAAAGGTTCTTGACAAGCTATGCTTTCCCAAATAACCCTTTCTACCATGTCTTGATCTTCAGGGTGAATAATACTTGCCCAACTGCGAACTTGATTTGAAATAAAGTCCTTGGCTTTATAGCCAGTTAGCTCGTCAACAGCACCACCAATAAATATCATTTTCCAATCGCGATCGTAGGAACATCGATAAACAATTCCCGGAAGATTAGAAACTAGACTGCTAAATTTCTCTTCAGACATTTGCAGTTCTGTCATCCGCTCTTGAATTCGCAATTCGAGAGCTTGATTATCCCCCTCTAGTTCGTTAAAAGACTGCTTTAATTGAGCCGCCATCCGATTAAAGGATTGGGAGAGTATATTCAGTTCATCTATTTCTGCTGATGGAACGTCCCGATCTAACTCACCATTTGCTAAAGCTTGACTCGCTAAAGTTAAGCGTCGCAATGATTTGTTGATATATTGAGTGGTAAAAACAGCTAAAGCGATCGCTCCAGCTAATGATAGACAAGCAAGCAAAATCGTTGTTTTCCGCTTGATATCAAGTTGTTCTGTAAAGTCAGTCTCAGGCATTATCACGGCGATCAACCAGTTAAGGTTATATTCATCGCGATAGGGCATTACTTTGAGAAATATATTCTTCCCTTCAACCGAAAATTTTAAATTCTGCTCTGTGTTAATTTGCTCCAAGCTACCAACTTGTTGCTCTATATGTCCAGCCGCCGCCCGTAGCATAGGTTGCCTACTATCTTTAACTAGCAATCTCTGTATTTTTTTGCGATCGCTATCAATTTCATAGGGCTTTTCCACAGTTGAGCTAGCTACCAATAAGCCTGAAGGTTCGAGGATGAAAGCTTGTCCTGATTTCCCAATTTCCAACTCCCCTAGAAACTTATTAATATTCTCTAAAGACAGGGTGTAATTAAAAGTGAAATGGGAGAAATAAAGTAGGTTAGAAAGTATGATGGATAACAGTTCTAATCCAAAGAAGTCATAAAATTGAGCCGTGAATATAAAAACAAAAACAGCATCGTCCAGTAAAAGCATAGAAGAAAGACTAAACGATTATCCTGAATTGAAAGCGAAAATCGAAGGATTATTATCCGTTGTAGAAAATGCAGAAGGTGATCTAATCAAAGCCGACGCAGCCGAGGAACGAGTGATAGAAGAAATCCGTCAGTTAGGACAAACAGCACTACAAACATGGGCAACGCGGCAAGAAATCAAGCAAAGCGAAGCATATATCGCCGCGAATCCATCTTCACACCGAGGTGGTAAAAAAAACTCTATTGGTACAGCCGATATGGACGCATCGAAGTACTAGAGCAAAGGTACATCGAATTTGGAAGAGAGTCCAAACAGGTAGTGAGACCATTTCAAAAAGCCGCCGAAGTACATTGCCGAGGATATTCACGCCCATTGCAGAGAGTGATTACCGACTTTGGGTCAGATGTAGCGTTTGGGAAAATCCCAAAAAAAATGATGGAACATCATGGAATAAGCATCCCAATTAGTGCAGGACAGGAGATCACAGAAAGTCATGCCCAGCGTATATTAGAAACGCAGAGTTGGGAAACAGGATTCCCAGCAATCGAGGGTGTGGAGTTTTTAATAGCGGAGATGGATGGGACAATGATTCCGATTGTGGAAACAACGGCAAGCGAAACTGATGGCGAAGAAGTTGACCGTCGTAAGACGCGTAAAATTAGCTGGAAAGAAGCGCGTCTAACCTCGGCGCGTACCCCTGAGCAAGAGCAGCCTATTTTCGGAGCAACGATAGGCTCGACTGATGATGCAGGAGCAGCATTACTTGATTGTGCTATCCGTGCTGGATTGGGAGAAGAAACCTTTGTGCATGGGGTTGGCGACGGTGCGCCTTGGATTGCTAGCCAAATCGAGCAGCGTTTTGGTGTACTTAGTCGCTACTTACTAGATTTCTATCATGTATGTGAATATCTAGCCGATGCAAGTCGCGTTTGTTCCCCAGATGCTCCGAAAGCATGGATGGATGTGCAGAAGCAACAACTCAAATCCAATCATGCTTCGGCTGTCCTTGAAGCTCTTAAGCCGTTTCAAGAACCTGAATCTGTTCCTGACAATCTGGCTGTGGTTAGATCCGCTTATCGCTATCTTTTCAATCGTCCTAATCGTCTAGACTATCAGGGCACGATTGACTCCAATTTACCCATTGGCTCTGGTGAAATTGAGAGTGGTCACCGCTATGTTATTCAAAATCGTTTAAAGCTTGCTGGCTCTTGGTGGACGATTGAAAATGCTAAGGCTATGCTTGCTCTTAGGATCTGCCGTACTAATCAAGATTGGGATGCTTATTGGCTTAATCTTTCTTCCATTTCTTATTGAGCTGAACTTTCACTTTTAATTGCACCCCTAAAGACAGATCAGCGCCTAAAACGCCGATTCTCTCTCCATTAGAACTATATACAGGTAAACTAGCAGTTATAACTTGTTCAGGCAAAGTAGAATCTTGATAAATAGGACTCCAAATCGGTTTATTGCTTTGCAAAGCTGCTTGATACCAAGGGCGTTGGCGAGCATCATAGAATTCGGATTTTCCTTTAAGTCCAATCCGATTTCCCTGTAAATCGAGGCTGTAATAATAACGCTGAAAGCCATTGATATTAATTGCTAGTTGGAGAGACTGAAATGGATTTTGAGCTTTATCTAATCGAGTAATCCCTACAAATTCTCCTTCTTTTTCGCCTCCATAATAGATCCAAGAAACTGTAGGAAAATTTTGTATCTGATGCCAAAGATAGAGCTCACTAGCTTTACCTTGGGTTTTTAATATTCCTTGCCGCACTGCATCAGCATTAATTTTATTAATTAAATGCGGAGTTTCCAAATGTGAAGAGAGCTTCTGTTTAATGTGATTGCTAATTTCATTTTGCAGTTGTCCGACTAAATTCGCGATCGTTTCCTGCTCACTTCGCCAAGACAACCACGCCATTAATCCAGATATACCAACGATCAAGATTGCGAATTGACCGATCAGAATAAACTTAAGTGATAATTTTCGAGGTTTGCGAGTCGAGACGACGGGGAGACGATCACTCATTATTTTGCTCTGTACTAAATTAATAGCGCGTTTAAATCCTTCTGTGATTCCTCCGTTTTTGGGAAAAGACAAAAAATTATCGAGCTAGAGCGCTCAGAAACTGCTGTAAACGTCCTAAGAATGAACCCGATTGCTTGCCAGTCTTTTGCTTAAATAAACGATCAATGTCTTCACTGGATGGGCGTTGGGCTACCTCAGCCATCGACTGCATTCCCTCTTCGGTTTGTTGCCATACTTGCCATGTTTGCGGGTAGCAGCGCCATAATGCACCAAGTTCTAGCGGTTTAATGTAATAGGCTGTCTCGAAAGTACTTAAAAAGCGATCGCGCATTTGTCTTGCGGCAAGCCCTAAACCCACTTCACTATTTTCTAGTCGAGGGTTGAGCATTACAAATGGGCGATCGCCTGCAAGTTGAGCTAACTTTTCCACCAGTTCAACTTCAACCGAAGTTGGCTCGATCATGAGAAATGCTTGATCTTCTTCGCGAATAGCCCTGCGGCCTTCGTTGACCCCGCGCACGGATACATCAAGATCCGCCCATTCGCGCTTAGCAAGAGCCGCAGCCCCTGCATCTGAGAAAATGGCTTGCCAAGCTTTACCATAGCGTTGATTAAAACTAGCTGCAAACTCATAGGCGATCGGCATCACTTTGAGTTCAGGAAAACGTAGATCGGCAATTACACGATTTGCGCCATCTGCGATCGCTTGATGTGTAGCTGCGATCGCTTGTTCAGTAGCATCTTCTAAATTGTCAGGCAGTAAGATTGGCTCTTGAGTCATAAACTGGATTATCGCTAAAATTATTAGAAAGCTGCGAATTATTTTAGCAGGTTGCCAAAAACTTGATTGGCAGTCAATTTCAAATTTGGGAAAGTTCGCGATCGTAGAATCTCATTATCCGTAAACTCACAAGACTCATACCATCCGTCATCAATATTAAAAATAGTAATTTTGTTCACTAATGGATCGACAACCCAATATTCCAAAATCCCTAATACGCTATACTCGGCACGTTTAGCGCGATAGTCAGTACTTTTAGTTGATTCACTTACTACTTCTATAACTAAGATTGGTGCTGGTTGATTGATTTCGATAATTGCTTCGCAAGTTTGCAGCGATCGCCATTGCTCTCTTGGCATAACCACCAAATCGGGAATCCGACAAGTATCCCATCGACCACCCTTGGGACTACGCACACCAACTAATGCAGGTAAAACTACCCAATCTTGATTTTGTTCAGCAATATCGACTTCAAGATTTCTTTCCAAAAACTTGATCACCGCACCATGCTGACCAGTTCCCAAACTCATCGGAATTAATTCTCCATTTACCAACTCATAGCACTGCTCAGTACCATCGATATACTTGAGGTACTCCGCAAAATTTAGGCGATCGCTTGCAATAGTCATAGCAAATTTTCAGCAATAACTTCACTTGATTTTAACTTAAAAAGGCAGGGCTACGCGAAGCGTAGCCCTGCCTTTTTAAATGAGTAAATTTGGACGATGATTACATCATGCCGCCCATGCCACCCATACCGCCCATGCCACCCATGCCGCCCATACCGCCAGCAGCACCAGCGCCAGCGCCAGCATTCTTCTCTGGCTTCTCAACGACTAAAGCTTCGGTGGTCAAGACCATGCCAGCAACAGAAGCCGCATTTTGCAATGCCGAGCGGACAACCTTAGCAGGATCGATGATTCCAGTCGCAATCAAGTCAACGTATTCGCCTTTGAGTGCATCAAAGCCATGATTGAAGCTCATGCCCTTGACCTTTTCAACGACGACAGTACCTTCTAGCCCAGCGTTATCGCTGATTTGACGAAGAGGAGCCGACAGAGAGCGAGATACGATTTCAGCACCGATCGCTTCTTCGTTCTTCAAAGTTGCTTTGAAACCTAAAAGTTCAACCGCAAGGTGAGCAAGAGTTGCACCACCACCAGGAACGATACCTTCTTCAACCGCTGCACGGGTAGAGTTGAGAGCATCTTCGATGCGAAGTTTGCGATCCTTGAGTTCGGTTTCAGTAGCAGCACCGACTTTAATTACAGCTACGCCACCAGAGAGCTTAGCAATGCGTTCTTGCAGCTTTTCTTTGTCGTAGTCAGAGTCGCTGAGATCCAATTCTTTACGAATTTGAGCAACACGTTTGTCAATATTGGACTTATTAGCAATATCAGAGACGATGGTGGTTTTGTCCTTAGAAATAGTGATCTTGCGAGCAGTACCAAGCATTTCAAGGGTTGCAGCGCTAAGTTCCAAACCAGTATCTTCAGAAATAACTTGACCGTCAGTAAGAACTGCAATATCTTGCAACATCGCTTTACGGCGATCGCCAAAACCAGGGGCTTTGATTGCTGCAATATTCAGAGAACCTCTGAGCTTGTTCACAACTAGAGTTGCCAAAGCTTCGCCTTCAACATCTTCAGAGATGATGACCAAAGGAGAGCCAGAACGAGCTGCTTTTTCAAGAATGGGAACGAGGTCTTGAATGACATTGATTTTCTTATCGGTAATCAAGATTCTGGCATTCTCAAAGTCCACCAACTGACGTTCGTTGTCAGTGACGAAGTAAGGAGAGATATAACCGCGATCGAGTTGCATACCTTCAACAACTTCCAATTCAGTTGTAAGGGATTTCGATTCTTCAACGGTGATTACGCCATCTTTGCCAACTTTGTCCATGGCATGAGCAATCATTTCACCAATTTCAGCATCATTTCCAGATGAAATTGTCGCGATTTGAGCGATTTCAGCATTGGAGTCAACAGCCTTTGCTTTTTGAGCAATCACATCAACGAGGTGAGCAACTGCCTTTTCGATTCCACGACGTACACCCACTGGGTTTGCACCTGCGGCAACGTTCTTCAAACCTTCGCGAATCATTTCTTGAGCCAAAACGGTGGCGCTGGTGGTTCCATCGCCAGCTACGTCATTTGTTTTAGAAGCAACTTCACGAATTAGTTGAGCGCCTGCATTTTCTAGAGGATCTTCTAATTCAATTTCTTTAGCAATGCTCACACCATCATTAATGATTTGAGGAGCGCCATATTTCTTTTCGAGAACTACATTACGACCTTTTGGTCCAAGGGTAACACGAACAGCGTCAGCTAGTGCGTTCACACCACGCTCAAGGGCGCGGCGAGACTCTTCATCAAATACTACAATTTTTGCCATGTTTTTTTATTGGTTAATTGGTAATTCGTAATTCGTAATTAGGCTTTCAGCCCTATTCAACGATCGCGAGAATATCTCTTTCTGCAAGGAGCAAATACTCTACGCTATCAATTTTGACTTCAGTGCCTGCATACTTGGAGTACAAAACTTTATCGCCAGCTTTGACTTCTAGCGCAACGCGAGTACCTTTGTCATTACGTGAGCCAGGTCCTACGGCAGTTACTTCACCGACTTGAGGTTTTTCTTGCGCTGTATCTGGCAAGAAAATACCGCCTACGGTCTTTTCTTCTTTAGTTGCTACTTTGACCAATAGGCGATCGCCTAGGGGTTGCAATGTACCAGTATTTAGGGTTAACGATGCCACTATGCTATACCTCCTTAAAATCTAATCAGAGCGGACTTTGCAAGTGATGACTCAAGGTGGATTTTGATCTCACTTCGATCACACATTACGTGCTTTAGCACTCTGTCTCACTGAGTGCTAATATACTGCGAAATGAGTATGGGACTAGATCGGCTTACCGTACATTGCTTGCGGCGCGAATCCCAAAACAAGGGTGACGCAAAGCGTCATCCTTGCTTTTCAGTAATAATCGCATCCAATGGCACGTCCCAAATATCACTGGGAATGGCATCTATATAAAAGTCATCAAAAATTATTCCTGCTTTAAATCCTGTCGAATTAGGCAACCAGCGATCATAAAAGCCTCCGCCATAGCCAAGTCGATAGCCTCGGCGATCGCAAGCTACCGCAGGTATCAAAATTAGATCAATATTTTCTAAGTCCATAAGTGGCAAGTCATGGCACGGCTCCAGAATGCCAAAGGCTCCCGATCGCATATTGCTCTCAAAATCGGCAATCGCGACTTGATGCCAAATCAGATCTTTGTCCACACAGCGCGAACACCCCCAAATTTTATCAGGAAATCTTTGCCAAAGCTGACTTAAATCTGGCTCTTGGCGAAAACTTGTAAAAGCCAAAATATTTTGGGCTTGTTGGAAAATTTGCCAATTTGCAATGCGATCGCATATTGCTTGACTTTTTTGTTGCCAAATTTGCTCAGGGATTTGGCGGCGTTGGGTGAGCAAGTCTCGTCTAAGTTGTTTTTTTGTTTGTGGGAATTCTGGCATATTGCGATCGCTAGGCAAAAGAAAACTATAAATGCCCAGATCTCCGACTTTTTGTATGCTTGTCAAAGGTAACTTATACTTTTCGAGAAAAAGTCGGAGATCTCAACTTTACTTAGACTAACCGACTTAGTTGATCAGGCTTACGAGTTCCATTTTGTTTCAATGCGCTCTAGGTCTTTGATTGCGCCGAGTTGTTGATAGATGGTTTTGGCTTGGTCGTAATATTGTTGGGCAAGGGGCAGGTTGCCGCGTTGTTTTTCGAGTAAGGCGAAATCAGAGAGATTTATAGCAATTTTGTAGGAATCGCCTAATTCCTCATGTAGTTTTAAAGATTGACCATAAAGGGATTTGGCAGCATCCAAATTACCTCGATTTCTCTCGATACCACCTAACAGGCCTAAAACAGAAGCAATATCTTTATCATCATTCAACTCTCTAAATATTTGCAGAGAGTCTCTGAAATTTGCTTCAGCAGCATCCCAGTTATTTTGTCTCCACTCAAGACCGCCCAAAGATGCTAAAGATGTCGCTATACCTTTGGAATCTCTTAATTCTTCAAATATTTGCAAAGAGTTCCTGAAGTAATCTTTGGCAATCTGCCATTTACCTTGTTGTCGCATAACATCTCCTAATAATCCCAAAACAGTGGCAATACCTATGCGATCACCTAACATCTCTGAAATTGATAAAGATTGTAGATAAAGAGATTCACTAAAATTAAATTCTTTTAAAAGAGAATATAAATAGCCCAAATTGACAAGAGAATTAGCTAAATCAACTTTATGGTCATAGCGTTTTTGAAGAGAGATTGCTTTGACAAGATAGGTTTCCGCTAGCTTAACTTCTTTGATATGTTCACTGATCTCTCCGTGTAAGATAAGTTCAACATAGGCTCTACCTAACAGTGCGTAAATTGGTTCAATATTTGGATTATCTTCATCCCATGTAGCTAAAGCTTGAGCAAGTGAGCTTTCTAATTGCTCAATCGAAAGTACGGAATTTATTCGATTAACAGATATTGCTTGCTCTAAAGGAAATGTTCTCTCAGAATTTATTGAAATAAAGTTTTGAGCCTCTTGATGGAACGTAAACGTACCACCACTGCGCCAACTCCAAAAATCAGGCGCTTTTTTAACAATCTCAACTAATAACGCCGAAGGCAACCACAACACAATTGGCAAAGGATACCCCCGCAAAGCCTCCCGCGTCCATTGCAAATAGCCCAAAAAACTATCTAACTTCTCGCGATTACTTGCACCCAAATAATTTAACTTCTCCGCGCCCAATACCGTAGCGATCGCCTGTTGATTCTTCTCAATCTTGCCATCAATCAAAGCCTGCAACAAACTCGGCTCATCAGGATTTAGCGCCAACCGATAGATCCGTACCCCCTCCGCCTCTAACTCCGACTCATAGCGTCTAATCACCTCCTGTTTCAGAGCAGAGTTATCACACACAGCGATCAAAATCTGTAACGTTCCCAAGCCAGCCTCAAGAGATACGACCAAGCGATCGTACACATCTTCATTTTTTTCATTGAGAACGATTAGATTTGACATTTTCTCTGACTGCGTTTAAGAGTTTCGCCCCCTAGCCCCCAATTCTGGGGGAACAAGAATATCTTCAAGTCCCCCAGAATTGGGGGATTTAGGGGGCTAGATAACATTACTTACGGAATCAACTTCTCAATCTTCAACTGTTCCACAATCAACGGATGCACATCATACCAACTCTCATGATTGCGATATTCGATCGCCACCACCGTATGTAACAAATCCAAAAATGCTTGCTCCTTAGGATTTTCGGGAATATATTTATTATAGACCTGCACTAAAATCTCGCGATCGGTCTTACTCAATCCCAACTGAATATCATTGCGTGACTTATCCAAGGACTCTTGCAAAATCTCCATATCAATCCGCACATGATCGATATTTTGATTTTTCCTTGCCATCCGCCTTAGCCTTACCAAAACCTCACTACAACACCTTTGGGTAATTCGGATCACATCGCGTAACACTCCACCACTGCTCAAAGCAATTTTTTCGACAATGCCATCCTCTAAAAGCTCTGCATCAATACGCCGATTTAATACCGATTGCAATACCTGCATCGCCGCAACTTCGGGCTTACCATCAGGCTGATGACTCGCACCCTTCGCATAGAGTTTTAAGACGGGCATCACAAAAATTTCATTGCCAGTTTCATCCTCAATATGTTTCCTCAAAACCCCCTCGCGGATTGTCGCGATCGGCAAAGTATAGATAATGATAAATTTTGGTTCTAGTAACGCTTTTAAATTCCGTTGAAAGATCTCATCAACTTCCTCAAGATCGAATTTATCCAAATCATCAACAATTACCAGAATTTCTTGCTTAGTTGCTAACTTAATTTCTGTAGCGATCGCATTCAAAGTATCAATCAAATCACGGAAATTTTGCGTGAACTTAGTCTTAATCTCTTCCTTAGTACTTTGTTCGGTTGAAAGCTTGCCTTTGATTATCTCAAACAAAGCTATACCAACACTCATTTGACCTGAAACACCCACTGTCTCGGTCGTGGTGCGTTCCTTAAACCAATCAAAAAAAGCTTTTTTCTTATCTTCAGCTATTTGCACATTATCCCGTTCCGCCTTTTCCATCATCTTCAAGGCGATTACAAACAGAATATTGATATGGTTAACCTCTTTCATCTGAATTAGATCAGAAATAGAGAAAAATACTGTAAAAAAACGATCCTGCATGATCTGCGAAAATTCAAATAGTAGCGTTGATTTTCCACAGCCACGATGCCCCGCAAACATAAATTGATTAGTACTTTCGTTGCAGTCTAAAACTTTCTGCTCTAAGCGATCAATACAATCACTACCATGTTCTACCAAAAAATTTTTGCGCTCCTCTTCCGTAAAAAGCGGCTGCAACTGCAAATTACGCGAAGCTGCTTGAAATTTATCAATGCGATCGCTCATACCTTTTGTCTCATGCACTCACAGAATTCATCTAGCGCCTAGAGCTTAACCCTAAACTGCAAACTTATCCTAGCAGTTTACCAGAAGGTTAGAAGATTGGCTGTCCATTACAATCATCAGATATTCGTTTGTCTCGCGACCAACTCCCATAGAGCCAAACAAGATTACAATATGTTAAGCAAACATAATGACAGTAAAGATCCAGCAAACAAGACATGAAAGCAGCGATTATTGGTGCAGGCTTAGCGGGTATGAGTGCGGCAGTCGAACTCAGCGAGCAGGGCTATGAAGTAGAACTTTTTGAATCCCGCCCCTTTGTGGGCGGCAAAGTCAGCAGTTGGCTGGACAAAGACGGCAACCATATCGAGATGGGCTTGCATGTGTTTTTTGGCTGCTATTACAACCTGTTTGCCCTGATGAAAAAAACAGGCGCATTCGAGCATCTCCGCCTCAAGGAACATACCCATATTTTCGTAAATCCAGGTGGCAAACAGGCAGCCCTTGATTTTCGTAACTTTGGTGGAGCGCCATTTCATGGACTGAAGGCCTTTATAACCACTGGGCAACTACCACTAAAGGACAAAATCCAAAACGCGATCGCGATCGGGCGGAGTCCATTAATTCGCGGCTTAGTTGATCATGTTGGCGCAATGAAAGAAATCCGCGCCCTCGACAACATCAGCTTTAAAGATTGGTTTCTAGGCATGGGTGGATCTCAAGCCAGTCTCGATTTGATGTGGGATGCGATCGCTTACGGTTTAGGCTTCATCGACTGCGAAAATATTTCTGCAAGATGTATGCTCACCATTTTCCAATTTTTCGCATCGAGAACCGAAGCTTCGATTTTGAGAATGCTTGAAGGCTCGCCCAATGACTTCTTGCATAAGCCTATCGTCAAACATATTGAATCCAAAGGTGGCAAAATCCATTTGCGTCGAGGTGTGCGCGAAGTTCTCTTTGAAGGCGAAGGCGATGATACTCGCGTTACAGGTTTAATCATTGGTAAGGAAGATGGCGAAGAAATTGTGACGGCTGATGTATATATCTGCGCCACTGATGTACCTGGAGTCAAGAGAATCATCCCTGAGAAATGGCGTGTCTGGTCGCAGTTTGACAATATCTATAAGCTGGATGCAGTGCCTGTAATTACTGTACAGCTTCGTTTTGATGGTTGGGTAACAGATATTGATAATTTACTTTATGCCATTAAAGTAGATTTCTCCACCTTTGCTGATTTGGCGATTACCAGCCCGACTGACTATTACAAAGAAGGGGAAGGTTCTTTATTGCAAGTAGTGATCACGCCTGCGGATGATTACATTAAGCTCAGTAATGAAGCGATCGTTGAGAAGATGATTGCTCAAGTCCATGAGATTTTCCCTTCTTCCAATAAGCTGAATGTCACTTGGTCAAGCGTAGTCAAACTTGCCCAGTCACTCTATCGTGAGGCTCCAGGACAAGATCCATTCCGTCCTGATCAAGCCACACCTGTCAAGAATTTCTTCCTTGCAGGCAGCTACACGATGCAAGACTACATCGATAGTATGGAAGGCGCAACGCTTTCAGGCAAGATGTGTGCGGCGGAAGTGATCAAGAGTAAGCAGTTAGCAAAAGTTTAGAAAAAAGAACCGTGCAATGCACGGTTCTTTTTTGGTAAGAACTATGGATTTGCCTCTTATTTATCATCCCAATTACGTTGCACCGATCGCTAATACCAATCGGTTCCCAATGGAAAAGTTTCGCTTGCTCCATGAGATGCTGATAGTCGATGGGGTAGCGCGACCAGAGCAGTTTTTTACGCCAGAGTTACCAGAATTGGAAGCGATCGCCTTAGTGCATGATCGCGAATATGTTGACGCATATTGGACAGGAAATCTTGATCCTAAAGCTCAGCGCAGGATCGGATTACCTTGGAGTCCAGAGCTTGCCTATCGCACCAGAATCGCAGTAGGTGGCACATTATTAACTGCGCGGCTAGCCTTAGCTCACGGCTTAGCTTGCAATACAGCAGGAGGAACTCATCATGCTTTTCCTAGCTATGGTTCAGGATTTTGTATATTTAATGATCTTGCGATCGCTTCGCGAGTACTTTTAAAAGAAGAACTGGTCAAAAAAATCCTGATTGTCGATCTGGATGTCCATCAAGGCGATGGAACGGCTCTTATTTTTCAGGATGAGCCAAATGTGTTTACCTTCTCGATGCACTGTCAGATTAACTTTCCATCGATCAAACAAATCAGCGATCGCGATGTACCTCTGCGCGAAGGAATGGAAGATGATGAATATTTACGCACTCTTGCTGATTATTTACCAGATTTATTAACCGAATTTCAGCCTGACTTAGTGCTTTACGATGCGGGAGTAGATCCGCACATTGGCGATCGCCTTGGCAAACTCGCGCTCACTGATGCGGGTATATTTCGGCGCGACATGCAGGTTTTGAGTACTTGTATTTCGCAAGGTTTTCCTGTTGGCTGCGTGATCGGTGGTGGTTATTGTGAAGACATGCGATCGCTAGTTTATCGACATTCCCTCTTGCATCGTGCTGCCAGTGACGTATATCGTCAATACCGTCTATAGGTTATACCTTTGAAGAAAAACTATGGGCTTTGAGAATTGCGGCTACTAGAAATGCATAGGAAATCCCGCCAACTATCGCCAAAAGCCAAAAACTTACTAATGCGCTTGTATTCCAAAGGGCATGAAGCAAAGCCGAACTGAGATATCCAATCGTCAGAATTTGCCAACGTCGAGAAGGTTTCATAATGCTGAGACCGATAAAATAGCCGAAATAACCGCTATAAGCCATATGTCCTGCCACTGAGCCAAGCACACGGGGAATCAACAATTGCAAACCCGTAAGCTCAGCAATTTCTAAACTACCTGCCTGATTAGAGATACTTTGGACAATACTCGGCACATATAGCCCCAGAGTTTCCGTTAATGTAAAACCCACTGCCGAAGCCGCACCAATCAAAATTCCATCCAATGGCTCACTAATGCCAAAACGCGATCGCCATTTCTTTCCAAATCGCAAACCCATAAACCAAAGTGCAAATATTGGCAGAGCCTTGAGCAGCTCCTCCATTAAGCCTGCTCCAAAAAACATGGCAATCAATACACTGATAAAGCTAACCTGCCCTGTCGGCGCAGTACCTGGTAAAACCTTATAAAAAAACCATAAGAAAAGATTCAAAATAGGACTTCTGAGAGTCGCAGCCGTAAATACCGCCGCTCCTAAAATCACCCACCAAGGCTTATTTTTGCCACAAAGTTGATATACAAAATAATAAGCTGCTAGGCTGATATATACCGAAATTGTTAGATTAAATAATTGCGGTTGCCCTAAAAAAGCAAACATCATCACGACAAAACCGACCGTTAAAATCCCCGGGAAGAGATAAGCTTTTTTCCAAAGATCATTACCCTTTGAGAAAATTGGTAATAGCTTTGTCAGTGTAATGCTTGTAATTTGCGATCGCGGACGCAGCCTATGATTAGTTTCTAAAGTTGTCTCAGGGTTAGTCTCTAGTTCAAAAACAAATTGAGGACCATCTTTAGTTAACTGAATGCGATCGCCCTTAGTGGTGCAGAAAAATCTGAAAAGCGTTGCTAGGCATAGAATCTCATCATGAGACAAGAGGCAAAAAGGGGCAAGAGATGAGATACTCAAGTTCCTCAACAAAAGATCTTATCCATGCCCCACCTATATCTTCAGCTACAACAACAATTGCGTCAATGGCTCAAGCCAAAAGATAAGCGACATCTCCAAGGATTTGCGGAGTCTGTAGCTGCGATATTGCAATCAGGAAGTGCGAGTCTGAGTCATTGGTTGCCCTATTTAAGCCATCGAGAGTGCCAAGCCAGAAGTCAGATGGAAAGACTAAGCTACTTTGTGCATAATCCACATATCATCGCCGAGAGATTCTATAACCCATTGGTGAAGCACTTTCTCCAAGCATTTGCAGGAGAATCGTTGGAACTAGCCTTAGACACAAGTATGCTGTGGGATAAATTCTGTCTTATAGAAGTATGCTTGATTTGGGGAGGGAGGTCGATTACTCTAGCTCAAGTAGTACTAGAGCATGGCAGCGCTACAGTTGGCTTTGAACATTATCGTCCCGTCTTAGAACAAGTACGCTCTCTATTGCCGCCACAAAGTACGGTGACCTTGCTTGCCGACCGAGGTTTTGAACATGGGGAATTAATCCGATGGTTACAGCAAAATCACTGGTCTTGGGCAATTCGCGCAAAGAGCGATCTGCTAGTGACTCTGCCAACAGGTACAACCAAGCGTGTTGAACAACTGATACCTCCCGCAGAGCAAGCTTATCTAGTTCCCGATGTCACCGTACTCGGTGATGTTAATTGTCATTTAGCGACGGCTAACCTAGACATGGCTAACGGTTCATGGGCTGTCCTTAGCGATATTCCCCCTTCATTACAGACTTTTGCTCTCTATGGCAAACGCTTTGGTGGAATCGAACCCCATTTTAAAGACTATAAGTCGGCGGCTTTTAATGTTGTTAGCTCTCATCTCCGTGATGCTCAAGCTCTTACCTGTTTATTTATGCTCCTTGCCACGGCTAACCTGATTGCTGTAATTCTTGGCATAATGTTGGTGCGTTTGGGGCAAAGGGCTGCGATTGATTGGCACGATCATCGCGGCTTGAGTTTTCTGCAACTCGGTCTCCGTCAGCTTCACACTCTTCTTTACCAACAAAAATCTCTTCCTATTTTGCAGATTTTGCCTAGAACTAATCCTCCTCCTGCCTCTGCTTCTATTGCTAAACGCGAAAAGTTAGATTTTCGTATCGAATTTGCCCGTATTACCATTGTCTCATCTTGAGACTCCCATGAGTTTTCTGCACCACTAAGGCGATCGCCATGCTTAAGCGGATAGCAGCTATATAAACGGCGATCATTGATAAATGTGCCATTGGCGCTGTCGAGATCGCAAATTTCCCAGCCCTCAAATTTTTGTCTTACAAAGATTGGTCGGATCTCGGCATGACGACGAGACACCGAGCCATACATATTGATATCAATCGCCACTTCACAAATAGGATCGCGCCCCAAAGTAATCGGGAGATCGCCTAAAGGCACGACAATTTCACTGCGATCTTCATTTTGGTGATCGGCAGAAATTTGCTTGAGAAAAGCTATAGCAGTAAGGCGATCATACATAGCTTCATTTATATCATTAGTAATGTATGCCACTACGTGAGGCTGATTACTAAATCAGAATTCTTTCGATGTCTAACTCTGAAGCCGCAAGAGCCAATTGCGAAATATCACTTAAATCGTTTACATAAGGCAGAATTCCCAAAACAGGAACTGAAGCAAGTCGAGAAATCATCTGCGGTGGTGCAAGTTGCTCTATCTCTTCGGTCGTATAAACTTGAGAACAGCTCAGCACGATTCCTCGGAGCTTCACCTTTTGCAGATTTGCCAAGGCAACATTTGCGATCGCCTGAGAGATGGCTCCCAAACGCACAGGTACAACTAAAATTGCCTCCAAAGCCCAATCTCGCGCCAAATCTGCCACGATATACTCATCTGTAATCGGTGACCCCAATCCGCCCATTGATTCCACCAGCAAACATTCTTTTTGTTCTTGCAGCTTTTGGAACTGTTGCCAAATCAAAGCCAAATCAATCGGTTTCCCTTCTTTATAAGCCGCGATCGCAGGTGCGATCGGCGTTTCAAAATATAAAGGAGTGATTTCTGCAAGGGTTTGAGAAAGATTAAAAGTCTGATTATAAAACTCGCGATCGCCTTCTCCCGATTGCAAAGGTTTATAAATACCGAGAGATTTACTAGGTTCGGTTGGAGATACATTGCGATCGCGATAGGTCAACCAATAGGCTGCCAAAGCCGCCGTTAACACAGTCTTACCCACACCCGTGTCACTTCCAACAATCAATAGAGGTTTCGTCATTATTCTGTAATACTCGGTAAAATCTTGATAAGTTCAATTTGTAGGTCAGGAAAAGTCGGTAGGGCAATCGCTTGATGCGATAGAACATACTTGCGTTGCGCATAGTTACCCTTTCCCTGCACATCACGATAAGGTTGGCTGTAAGCTTCCAATCGGTTATCAATTAAATTAAATAACCAATAATGCTCAATTCCTGCTTCTGCATAAAGCGTCCCTTTGATATCGCGATCGTAATTTAGCGAAGAATCAGCAATTTCAATCACTAACAAAATATCTTCAGGCGTAGGATGCCCAGTTAGATAATTATCAGAGCGATCGCGCAAAATCACAAAATCTGGTTCAGGTTCGCTGTCGATTGGCAACAAAATCGGATCTTGACATTGCAATCTTCCCCGCCCCTTTACCAGCGTTGACAATTCATCTAATAAATTGCGACAACAAAATGTATGCCGAATCCCCTTAGCTACCATGTAAACAATTTCTCCTCTAATCAATTCAGTGCGAGCCTCGCGATCGCCTTGTTGCAACAGCCCAATTTCATCAAGGCGATGATATTCTGCGATCGTGAAGCGTTTAGTTTGAACTAGCATTAGCGAACCTCCTTAATTGTTTACTATCCCAAACAGCGTAATGATTCCAACATTCCCTTTGCTTTATTCAAGGTTTCTTGATATTCCTTCTCAGGATCAGAATCGGCAACTACGCCCGCGCCAGCTTGAACACTAGCCCTTCCATCCTTCGTTACCATTGTCCGAATCGTGATGGCTGTGTTTAGCTGACCTTCAAAGTCATAGTAGCCGTAGGCTCCCGCATAAGTGCCTCGGCGATCGCCTTCCAAGTTATGAATGATATCCATGGCTCGAATCTTTGGCGCACCGCTCACCGTACCCGCAGGGAAGCACGCCTGAAGTAGATCCCAAGCTGTCTTTTCAGGACGAATTTCGCCAACGACATTACTGACGATATGCATCACATGGGAATAAAGCTCAATCGACATCAATTCATCGACTTTCACCGTGCCACTTTTGCAAACTCGACCAAGATCATTGCGTCCCAAATCCACGAGCATGACATGTTCGGCAACTTCCTTCGGATCGGCGAGTAAATCCTTGGCTAGTTCTGCATCTTCCATAGGTGTTGCACCTCTAGGGCGAGTTCCTGCGATCGGGCGGAGAACTGTGCGCGAGACTCCATCAATTACTTCCGCTTTGACCATGATTTCAGGACTAGAACCAATTAGCTGCCAATCTTTAAAATTGAAGAAAGCCATGTAAGGCGAAGGATTGACCACGCGCAAAGAGCGATACAAACTGAATGGTTCTCCCTTAAACTCTGTCGTTAAACGTTGTGAAAGGACGACTTGGAAAATATCTCCAGCCTTAATATGCTCTTTGCCCTGTTCGACCGCTTTGCAAAATTTCTCGCGTGTGACATTGCTCGTATAACTTACGGGTGGCTGCAAGCGCGGATTTGTCCAAGTAATCGCTGTTTTTTGGCGATCTAGTGGCGATCGCAGTTTATCCACCAACACTGTCAAGCGATCGCAAGCCGATTTATAAGCAGTTTCAGGAGACTCACCGTTACTCAAATCCGCATATGCGATCGCCCAAATCTTGCGCTTGACCTGATCGAATACCAGCAAACTATCTACCTGCATCCATACACCGTCAGGAGTATCCCCCTCATGGCAAGAATAAACAGGCACTTTTGGCTCGATCCAATTAATTAATTCGTAGCCCCAATAACCAAATAGTCCTCCCAAACTTGGCGGCAACTCAGGTAAATGCACAGGTTTAATCGACGCGAGGCAATTATTTAAATGCTGAAAAGGATTGCCCACAAACTCTTTCACATTGCCATTACGAAATGTCTGCGTAGTGCGATCGCCCCTGGCTTCTAATACCCATAGAGGATCGCAACCCAGTAAACTGTAGCGCCCAAGTCTTTCTCCGCCCTCGACTGACTCTAATAAAAAGCTATAGGGCTGACCTTGACATACTCGATACCAAGCCGACACAGGTGTATCAAGATCTGCAACCAGTTCCATATAAACAGGTACAAAGTTGCCCTGCTTAGCAAGTTCAATAAAGTCAGAATACTCAGGGAAAATCATGCGATCGGAATTTATAAATAAATTGCTGCAACTAGATTAAGATTTTATCTTGATTTTCAGCAATGCTTAACAAAAGCTTCTCAAAAACCAAAAGACGAGAGGCGACTCTTCTCGTCGCCTCTCAATAAAAAAAGAGGGCTCGCTAAGCGAGCCCTCTTTTTTTATTTGCTTAAACTTGGTGATGCCTGAGCCTGTAAACTTGCCAAACGTTTGTTATCACGTTTATTGGCTAAGACAGGTACAGCTTCACGCAGGGTTGCTGCTAGTTGAGTTGTGGTTGAATCGTAGATTTGAGTAACAATTTTGGGATAGAAGCCAATCCCAATAATCGGAACCAATAGACAAGCAATGATAAACACTTCGCGAGGTTCTGCATCCACAAGATCTTGATGTGATGTGAGTTCTGCGTTTTCTTTACCGTAGAAAATTTCACGCAACATTGATAGCAAATAGACGGGAGTTAAAATTACACCCACTGCCATCAGCAATAGAGCAATAACTTTAAATGTGCCGCTATAGGCATCACTAGTGGCAAAACCGACAAAAATCATTACCTCCGCCACAAAACCACTCATCCCTGGCAAAGCCAAAGACGCGAGGGAGCAAGTGGTAAACATCGCAAAGATTTTTGGCATCTGTTGACCAACACCGCCCATCTCATCAAGGATTAAAGTATGGGTGCGATCATAAGTTGCACCTACAAGGAAGAACAGACTTGCGCCAATTAGTCCGTGGGAGATCATTTGCAACATTGCGCCGCTAGTACCGAGATCTGTGAATGAGGCTAAACCGATCAATACAAATCCCATGTGTGAGATCGATGAATAGGCGATTTTGCGTTTGAGGCTGCGCTGTGCAAAAGATGTAAGCGCCGCGTAAATAATATTCACGATCCCCAAGATTACCAAGATCGGTGCAAAGTAAGCATGGGCTTCAGGCAACATCCCTGCATTCATCCGCATCAGGGCATAACCACCCATTTTTAGCAGGATACCTGCAAGGAGCATGTGAACTGGTGCTGTTGCTTCACCGTGAGCATCGGGTAGCCATGTATGCAAAGGAAAAATTGGCAGTTTGACTCCATAGGAAATCAAGAATGCACCGTAGGCTAGCAATTGGAATGTGAGCGGATAGTCTTTATTGGCGAGGGCTGTCATATCAAAGGTGACAGTATCACCATAGAATGCCATAGCAAGCCCAGCTACAAGGATAAACAGCGAACCGATCGCTGTGTAAAGAATAAACTTCGTAGCGGCATATAGTCGCTTATAGCCTCCCCAGATCGATAGCAATAGGTAGACGGGGATTAGCTCTAATTCCCATGTTAGGAAAAACAGCAGCATATCCTGTACCGCGAATACGGCGATTTGTGCGCCGTACATCGATAGCAACAAAAAGTAAAATAAGCGAGGCTTCAGGGTGACGGGCCAGGATGCCAAGATTGCTAATGTGGTGATAAATCCAGTCAGCAAGACCAAAGGCATCGAGAGTCCATCAACGCCCACTGACCAATTTAGCCCCAGTTGTGGAACCCATGAATAGCTCTCAGCGAGCTGGAGGTTGGGGTTGCTGTAGTCATACTTTGTGCAGAAGGCATAGGCGATCGCCGCAAAGTCAATCAGTCCAACTACAAGTGCAAACCAGCGAATGGTTTTGCCGTCACCTTTGTCTGGCACAAAGGCAATCATGAGGGACATAACTATGGGAAAGGCAATGATAAACGTGAGCCAAGGGAAGTTTTCGAGACTTAACATATTCAAAAGTAACCGTTGTAATTACCCACCCATTTTCTAGACAGTCATTTTACCTATGGTCACTTACCGACTCTGTAGTTGTTTATAGTTACTTAAACCTAGGCGATCGCTACAAACTTCAAAATTACGACTGGGATCATTACAGTGAGGAGTATTAAGCTTGTTTAATGAATTTCGAGATATTTCTAAATTCATGAAGAAATGTTAACAAATAGAGACAATTGTTTACATATTCTCTATTTGCAAGCCCTAAAGCTTTGGGTTTCCAATTTTCTGCTAATCTCGAAAGTGAATAAATTATTTTTTTAATAGAGAGATTTTAGGCATGAAAGCACTTATACGCTTTTCTGTTTTATTAGTGGCGATCGCGTCAATTTTGACAACTGGCTTTTTAGGTTCTTTTGGCAGTAACGCTGCATTTGCCGAAGAATTACCTGCTACTAATTTTTACACACAGGATCTTAGCAAAATCGACCTAAACAACGCTAATATCAACACTTTTCGTCAAGTACGTGGAATGTATCCCACATTGGGGCGGATCATCATCGAAAATTCGCCTTACAACTCACTAGATGATGTCTTAAAAATTGCTGGATTAAATGAATCGCAAAAAGATCTGATCAAAGCAAATGCTGACAAGTTCACCCTCAAGAAGCCTGATGAGTCCATGGGACGTGAGCGCATTAACAATGCTAACTACAGGTTGTAAGTAAACAGTCGCTTTTGCGCCGTTAATAAAAAAGCAGCACTAAGTGCTGCTTTTTTATTGCTAAAAATCATTGCGATCGCTAATGCCCAGAATATTGCTAAAATGTTACATAACGCAATATAAAAACAAATTCGACCAAATTTTAATAGATTTAGGTATAAATACATGGCGCTCTTCGGCTTATTTGGCAAAAAGGATAAAAAAGACAAATCTGAAAATACGGAATCTTCTTTCTTCCTAGATCAAGATTCGGCAAAAACTCTTGGCGACATTGACTACATGCGGACACCCAAAGCTGTCAGAAGAACATTTCCTACCATTAATGGGGTCAAGGGTGCTGACATTACCAGCGCTTTTACGGCAACTGAAAAAATAGAAGATGCTAAAATAGAGCCCATGAATAATCAGCCTTCTGAACCAATTCCTCAATCTACATTTGAGCCCAAGAAACTGAATAATCGTGTAGATTCGAGCATGGATATCTTCTTAAACATGGCAAAAGATATCAAAAAGAAGTAAACCTATAAAAAAAGAAGCGACGCTTTGCGTCGCTTCTTTTTTTATGGACTTCGGAAAACCGTCTAGATCCGATTCAGTGCTAATAACCCATACACCGTAAACTATCCTAGTAAGCTGATAATAGACTCAATATTAGTTTTTAAGAGAGCTTATAAAAGAGCTTAATGATTTCTAAAACTACCATTGAGTTTGTTGTAGATTGAGGCATTGCGCGAGGTTATTAGTATGGTGTTTAACTGGTTTCGGCGAAAGTTTGATGATGACAAAGATGCAACTAATCAACCTGTAGAGCCAGCCCAAACTGAAGAAAAAACGCCTGAATCTGTTGACGAGCCTAGCCCAATCGCATCGCCAGCATCTCAAGATTTATTGAATTGGGCTAAGGCAGCCTATGCCAATGTCCAACAGCAGGCAGATGTTGCTGAAGAAAAAGCGACTGAAGCAGAAGTTACTGAGCCAGAAGTTTTTGAGACTGAAATTGTTGCAGTTACGTCAGAAATTATCGAGCCAGAGGCTGGTCAACCTGAAATTGTTCAGACTGAAATAGCGGAGTTAGAAGTTGAGCAAGAAATTAATGCTCCTGACGTTATTGTCACCAACTCTCAGATTGTAGAACCTGCAATCGTTGAAACTATATCAGATCCTACAGAATCAGTTACACCGATCGCAGCTGAGTCACCTTTAATATTTTCAGCACCCGAACCCGTTACGCCAGTAGAAACTGCTCCTGAAATTGAAACTGCGGAAGTCCCTTTTTGGATGCAGTCAGAAAGCGATCGCCTTGCTCGCATCGCGGCTCTTGAAGCTACTGCAATCATTGAGCCAGAGCCAGAAGTTAAACCCGCTGCTCAATCCAGACGCAAAGCGACTATCAAATTTGATGACGATTTCATCTGGTCAGCCGAAGTTCTCGCCTCACAAGGTCGCCGCCCCGAAGAAATTTCTGTCGAAGAGATCACTTGGCTCAACCGTCTACGTCAAGGCTTAGACAAAACTCGTTTATCACTAGTTAATCAGCTTAAGGCAATAGTTGGACAGGGTCCCCTCAGTGCTGACTCCGTTGATGATATTGAGGCTTTGCTTTTGCAGGCAGATGTTGGGGTAAAAGCAACTGACCAAATTATTGCCAAGCTGCAAGATAAACTCCGCAAAGAAGTTTTACCACCCGAGGAAGCGATCGCCTATCTAAAACAAATCTTGCGCGAGATGCTTGATGTATCAGCCCAAAAAGGTGGCGAACCGATTCCAATGCTGATTCCTGAAAAAAACCAACTGAATATTTGGCTAATTACAGGTGTAAATGGAGCTGGTAAAACCACGACCATTGGCAAACTTTCTCATCTCAGTGTTAAGTCTGGCTACAAAACCCTCATTGCCGCTGCTGACACTTTCCGCGCTGCCGCCGTTGAGCAAGTCAAGAGCTGGGGACAAAGATCTAATGTAGATGTAATTTGTAATCCAGCCCAAAATGCTGATCCCGCCGCAGTTGTTTTTGATGCGATTAGCTCTGCTCAAGCTAGAGGTACAGAGCTTCTACTCGTTGATACTGCTGGAAGACTGCAAAACAAGAAAAACTTGATGGAAGAACTCAGCAAAATTCGCCGCATTATCGATAAAAAATCTGCCGATTCCAAAATCGAATCTTTGCTGGTTCTAGACTCTACACTCGGACAAAATGGACTCAAACAGGCGGAAATCTTTGCTCAATCCGCAGGAATTACGGGTGTGATCTTGACGAAACTAGATGGTACTGCGAAGGGTGGTGTAGCGATCGCAGTAGTGCAACAACTTGGTCTGCCCATTAGGTTTATCGGCGCTGGCGAAGGTATTGAAGACTTACGACCATTCTCTAGCTACGAATTTGTCGAAGCATTACTAAGTAACTAGTTTTAAGTAGCTGGGCATAATTAAAAGCAAAAAGCTGTATCGACCGCTGCGCGGTCGATACAGCTTTTTGCTTTTTTCTTTTAATTATGCCGAGTTTTTTAGCGGCGCAAAGCGCCACTAAAACTCTTTTAGAAAATGGTAGTGGTAAATATGCTTAGTGGTGCAGAAAAATCTGAAAAGCGTTGCTAGGCATAGAATCTCATCATGAGACAAGAGGCAAAAAGGGGCAAGAGATGAGATACTCAAGTTCCTCAACAAAAGATCTTATACAAATGCCCCACCTATATCTTCAGCTACAAGAACAACTGCGTCAATGGCTCAAGCCAAAAGATAAGCGACATCTCCAAGGATTTGCGGAGGCAGTAGCCGCGATATTGCAATCAGGAAGGGCAAGTCTGAGTCATTGGTTGCCCTATTTGAGCCATCGAGAGTGCCAAGCCAGAAGTCAGATGGAAAGACTAAGCTACTTTGTGCATAATCCACATATCATCGCCGAGAGATTCTATAACCCATTGGTGAAGCACTTTCTCCAAGCATTTGCAGGAGAATCGTTGGAACTAGCCTTAGACACAAGTATACTGTGGGATAAATTCTGTCTTATAGAAGTATGCTTGATTTGGGGAGGGAGGTCGATTACTCTAGCTCAAGTAGTACTAGAGCATGGCAGCGCTACAGTTGGCTTTGAACATTATCGTCCCGTCTTAGAACAAGTACGCTCTCTATTGCCGCCACAAAGTACGGTGACCTTGCTTGCCGACCGAGGTTTTGAACATGGGGAATTAATCCGATGGTTACAGCAAAATCACTGGTCTTGGGCAATTCGCGCAAAGAGCGATCTGCTAGTGACTCTGCCAACAGGTACAACCAAGCGTGTTGAACAACTGATACCTCCCGCAGAGCAAGCTTATCTAGTTCCCGATGTCACCGTACTCGGTGATGTTAATTGTCATTTAGCGACGGCTAACCTAGACATGGCTAACGGTTCATGGGCTGTCCTTAGCGATATTCCCCCTTCATTACAGACTTTTGCTCTCTATGGCAAACGCTTTGGTGGAATCGAACCCCATTTTAAAGACTATAAGTCGGCGGCTTTTAATGTTGTTAGCTCTCATCTCCGTGATGCTCAAGCTCTTACCTGTTTATTTATGCTCCTTGCCACGGCTAACCTGATTGCTGTAATTCTTGGCATAATGTTGGTGCGTTTGGGGCAAAGGGCTGCGATTGATTGGCACGATCATCGCGGCTTGAGTTTTCTGCAACTCGGTCTCCGTCAGCTTCACACCCTTCTTTACCAACAAAAACCTCTTCCTCTTTTGCAGATTTTCCCTAGAACTAATCCTCCCCCTGCCTGTGCTTCTATTGCCAAACGCGAAAAGTTAGATTTTCGTATCGAATTTGCTCGTATTACCATTGTCTCATCTTGAGACTCTCCTGAGTTTTCTGCACCACTAAGGTAAATATGTAGTGAAATCTCATATTTTCCAACTTAAATTATTCGTTTGTAGCTGTTGAAATTTTAATTATATTTAACTAACTAATTGAAAATTATCTAAAGTATAAAGTTTCCAAATATATGATTTCATTAGAACGTGTTAAGTGTTATATGTAGTGAAGTACCAGTATTTTTAAATTCAACTATTTCAGCTTTGATGTCAATCTCCAGACCTACTTGCCCCAATTGTGGTTCTCAACACACTGTTAAAAATGGGAAGATTCATAATCAAAAACCAAAATACCAGTGTCAAAACTGCAAAAGACAGTTTATAGAAAATCCCACTAATAAAGTTATTAGCAAAGATACTATAGAACTGATTGATAGACTTTTACTTGAGAAAATACCTCTAGCCGGTATTGCTCGTGCTGCTCTTGTTTCAGAGACTTGGTTGCAAAAATATGTGAATAATAAATATGCCCAGATTCCTCAGCAGGTGAATGTTTCAGCCAAACCAAGAGGTAAATTGACTATTGAATGTGATGAGGCTTGGTCATTTGTAGGTCATAAGGGCAATAAGCAATGGATTTGGTTAGCTTTGGATAAAAAAACTAGAGAAATAGTTGGAGTTTACATAGGCAATCGCAGTGAAGATGGCGCTAGGCGATTATGGAATTCTCTACCACCAGTTTATCGTCAATGTGCTGTTTGCTATACAGATTTTTGGGCAGCTTACGCACAAGTTATTCCTAGCAAACGTCATCAGGCAGTCGGGAAAGAAAGTGGCAAGACTAACCATATTGAACGCTTTAATAATACAATGCGTCAAAGAATTTCTCGTTTGGTCAGAAAAACTTTGTCCTTTTCTAAAAAGTTAGATAATCATATTGGTGCTATCTGGTATTTTATTCATCATTATAATTCTTGTTGTAGTGCCTAATTTTATTATCACTACATATTTACCACTACCTAGAAAATTACTGAAATCGATTGTTATTTTTTGTCCAACTAAGGCTAAACTGTTTGACTAAATTAGCTTTAGTTCAAACCACCTAGCGTTGCAGCATTGGTATGTCTCTATCATTGCCACCTAGAAATAGATCCCTCCCACCACAAGACATAGACAATACGTCTGTGATGGTGATGAAAGATCTCAAAGACCTGCTCAGACGGATGAGTCAGGATCAAAATAAAATCCATGAGCTGCTTAGCTTTTTGGGTTATGCTCTTCGCAGCTTTAGTAACCTCAACCAATTTTTAGAATTAATCCCCCTAATCGCTAGCCGTGTTACTGACTCCGATGGTGGTGCGCTAATTTTGTTTAAAGCAAGTGGACAAATGCGCCTAGAGTCTCTGCATTGTCCTGAGCGCAATCAAGGCGGCATGAAAGCGCAACAAGTAAGAACTGCGATCGAACGAGCTATCCAACAAGTATTAACAGGCAGTCCAACCGCTCTTGATGAGATGGTTAGCCGTTATCTAGGAGCAGATGTACATTTGTATGGCACATCAGTTTTAGTAAAAAATGCAGTGCGTGGCCGTCTTTATATATTCAGTCGCAAGCCAGATTATATCTGGACAGATAATAAGCGCACTTTGATGCGCCTAGTCGCCGATCAAACTTCAGTGGGGCTAGAAAATCATGAACTCACAACCGAACTAATCAAAAAAGAGCGTCAAGATCGTGAGATGGAGATCGGCGCAGAAATTCAACGTCAACTCCTACCGCGCAATTGTCCTAAAATTCAAGGCATTGAGATTTCAGCTAAATGTTCCACTGCTAGCCGAGTTGGTGGTGACTATTACGACTTTATCCCCATGCAAAAAGGCGATCGCTGGAGCTTTGTCGTCGGTGATGTCATGGGTAAAGGTGTGCCCGCAGGCTTAATCATGACTATGACTAGGGGAATGTTGCGAGCAGAAGTATTAAATAACCATTCTCCCAGTAAGATTTTGGAGCATCTTAACGAGGTGATGTATGAGGACTTAGAGAAATCCCATCGCTTCGTGACTATGTTTTATTCGGAATATGATCCCGAGACCCAGATTCTTTCTTTTAGTAATGCTGCTCATACACCTGCATTACATTGGCGAGCCAAGACCCGATCTGTACATGCCCTTGACACGATGGGAGCTTTGATTGGCTTAGAAGCTGGCTCTAAATATGAAGAAAGTAGTACTCATCTCAATTCAGGCGATGTCGTCATCTATTACACTGATGGCTTTACAGAGGCAGCAAGTCCAGAAGGCGATCGCTTTGACGAAGAAAACCTTCGCAAAGCTCTAGACTGGGCTTGTCAAAATTGTTACCCCCTTTCTGATGATGTAACTCGCCCACAGATGATTCTTGACTACATATTCCAAGAAGTGCAAAACTTTATTGGAGAAGGGCATACTCATACTGATGACATGACCCTCGTGGTTCTGCATATAAAAGATCAAGCTCTAGTAAATTAACCCAAGACTAAAATATTATGTTTGACTTAGCCCAAGCCCAGCATTTGGCAACTATTGTAACTAGTGTGAATAGCGCTGACTTATCGTTTCATCTTTCAGCGATCGATATTCCTATGAATTTCAATATTGCCGATCTGCATTCACATATAAATATGGATTTACTTGCTCAACAGTTTAATCAGGATGTTATGGGAGACTTAGGAAAAGGTTGGAATAACTTTGTAAAATCTGGTCAAATTTGGGCGCTGATGATTGGTGTCGTAGTCGGGTATCTGTTTAGAAGTATCACCAACTCTTAGAACACAAATATTAAAACAAAAAAAGCTGCACATAGTGCAGCTTTTCCATTAATGGCGGGGGACGGATTTGAACCATCGACCTTCGGGTTATGAGCCCGACGAGCTACCAGGCTGCTCTACCCCGCGTTGTTTCGCTTAGCTAATATAGCATGGTTCCATATAATTGCAAGCATTTACCTAAAGTTTTTTAAAACTGTCTCTGTGCAAGGCACAGAGACAGTTTTAAAAAACTTTAGGGTTCACCCCTCCGCAACGCCGTCTTACCTCAGTTGTTTGACCCGGTAAAACCAGGTGGAGCCGAGGCGCAACGCCTAACTTAAGTTCCCAGATGCGTGTCTGGTATACTGCGGCGAAGACTGCCAAAGACTCCTGGAAAACAATTATCGATCAAGACACATTATCGGTAGTCACGCACGCCACAGAGGAGCTTGCACTAATTATAGCAATCTAATAGGTGTTGTCGCTTGTGTTAGGACAAAATCAAACCCCAATAAGAGAATGGGGGGGGGGGGGGGGGGGGGCCGGCGGGGGGGGGGGGGGGGGGGTGTTTTTTTTTTTTTTTTTATATATAAAAAAAAAAAAAAAAAAAAACCCCGGGCCCCCCCCCCCCCCCCC
>JALQCR010000046.1 GCA_023336205.1 Pseudanabaena sp. Salubria-1 | reverse complement strand
TTAATGTAAATACTAAAGTTTTTACTATGTCCATCAGTGGCGGCTAATAGCCAAAATAGAATTTGACTGCGAAAGAATTTCTCGCGATCGCCATTAGCATCTTCGGAACCGAGTAATATTTTCATGATTTCACTGATTCCTGCTCCGCCTTGATTTTGATATTTCAAGTTTGGCGACATTCCTAATGCTTGGCACATATCCTCTTGAGGAATCCTTATCAACCATCGTTGATCTTGAGACCATCGGCGATCGAAGCGCTCAACAACTAATGCTTTGACATCATCGAAATGCTGAATTTGAGCCTCGGCTGTTGGTAATCCAAATGCTTTGGCGATTTGGAGACATAGCCATTCATTCTCGCAGCTATCACTCATGTTTAAATTGTCATTAGGAATTATGCCAATGGGAAACTTGAAGATATGACTGGTGGGCGTAGTGCCGGTAGGACGACACCATTTTCCTTCATGCCAAAGTAAGGCAGTTTTCTCTTGAGCGCCTGCGATCGATATACGGAAATCGTTGTTATTTTTGACTGTTCCTATAGGAGTTGTTTTATATTCTTTCAAATATCTGGCAACTTCATCCGTTGACATTGGCTGTGCTTGGGTTGTCTCTATAGTTTGGGGAGTGCCTTCCTGACAAATTTGGATTGCTCCAACGCAGTCGCCTCCGATCGCTGTTAATAGGTCGAATGGCTGTGAGGTGAAGATACTAAAGCGTTTTTGAATTCTTGCTCGAATTTCTCGACTATCTGGTAGCAAGTTATCGAAAAAGTTATAGACAAGATCTCCTTCATAGGGCTGTCTGCGTAAGGGCATTGATAAAGAGATAGGACGCGCTCCGTCAGTTTCTAGCCATTCTTCTGCATACTGAAAGTTCATCGCGCTACTGGGTAAGTTTTGCCAAGTACCAACTAGATAGCCATTCATGAGGATATTGAGGCTATTGATGCGCCTTGTTCTTACCATTCTTCTTTCCATCCTTGTTTAGGCTTACGAGCTTCTTCTTTGGGAATAATCTGTATTTCTAGATCTAGGGCGGAGAATAGTTTAAATAGAGTTTCTAATTTTGTGCCTTCGGGGTTGTTTTCAAAAGCGGAGATGGTGGCTTGTTTGATGCCTACCCGATCGCCTATTTCGGCTTGGCTTAACTTTTGTCTTTTGCGGCGATCGCGTAGATATTCAGCTAGTTCTTTGGAGGAGTGGATTAGCATAGTCTGATGCTTTTATCCTTTTTAGGGTATAAAACTAAGTTTATCCCTTATAGACTATAAAATCAAGTTTATCCTTTATATGGGATAATATTTTGGCTTAGGCGACTTGTTACGAATTGAGAGCTAGAGATTAGAATTATGGTATTGAAAACCAACTCCAAGTATTCACTATGCAAACATTAGCTGTTACTGAAGCTATCACAACGATCGCTGAAGCAGAGAGAAAATTTGGCTTGAGTCGTAGTGAATCGAGGGATTTTTTTACGGAATGGTATGACCAGTTACCAGAGATCAATCCTAGCGATCGCGCAAATCTAGAGATTATCTGGCGGCGTTATATTTATCATCGTTCTGGTGGACATTTGCTAGAAAGTACGGTGATGCTATTACTCGTCTCGCCATTGCTAACGATCGCTGGTTTATACGATCCTCCTTTTCGGATTAAGGCGGAGGAGTCGATTGCGATCAATATTTCTGATAGTGAAGAAACTCTACAGGGGCGAATTGATGTGTTGGTATTGCGCGATCGCCTGTGGATAATCGTTTTAGAATCAAAGAAAACGATGCTGTCGGTTTGGTCTGCTTTACCGCAAACTTTGGCTTATTTGATGGCGAGTCCAAATGGCGATCGCCCGACTTTTGCGATGTTGACGAATGGTGATGATATTGTGTTTGTGAAGTTAGAGGGTAAGCAATATGGGATGTCTCAGGTTTTAGCTCCTTTAGTTAATCGGGGTGAGTTAGAGGTGGCATGGCAAGTTTTACGCAAGATTGCAGAAATAGGAATTTGAGATTTGGTTTTATAGTTCGTCAAACGCTACTTTTCCCAGCACTTGAGACATTAGGAGATTATGCTAGATCCTAGTCTGATTAAAAATATCCACTTATCTTAATATTTAAAAAACTAAGTCTAATCTATGAGTTTTATTGACAGCGTTATTGGCATTTTTCGTAGAGTAGCTGAGTCTGGGAAAGATATTCTTGATATTAACTTGCCACGTAAGATTACAGAGAGCAAAGAAGCCTTTGGTTATATTTTTAGTCAAGATTGGTCTAATCGGACAGAACAAGAGAGAGAAGCAGCAGTTGAGAGAATCAAAAATCATGTTATTCATGATTTAATACCAACAGCAGGACAACTGAGCTTGTTTGGTTTCCCAGGGATATTTGTTTATACCCCATGCCAAATAGCTGGAGCTTTAGCAATAGCTAAAGTCTACGACTCTAATTATGAAAATGGGCTGAATTATATATTGACTGTTGCTGGAGTAATGTTTTGGGGGCAAGCTGGTCAGTTTACATGGATTCAATTAGCAAATGTTGTAAGAGATTCTGTGCCGAACTTTGGACTTGGGATTATAGTTATCCCATATGTTCAAGAATGGACTAAAGTTGCTCTAAATTTAGTCCATAGTCATTTTCGTAGCAGATACACAAATTCTCGAACAACTGGTCAAAATTCAACACATCAAGGTAAACAATATCAACAGCCGAAAGAAGAATCTGTCAATCAAGTATCTGAAATAATCAAGACTGCTGAAAGATTAAAAACTAGAATTAGCAAAGGTGGAAAAATTTTATTTTCTGCTCAAGAAGAAGTATTTCGTGAGTTAGTTAATATAAATGCGAGCTACTCTGCTTTAACTCTTGGAAGAGTACATACATTCCGAGGTGTAGCTGGTAGTGGAAAGACTATTATTCTCGCTCAGTTAGTACCTCACTTGATAACTGCATTTAAAGAGCAATACGGCAGAGAACCATCTATCTTAATCTATCATTTCAATAATTATATTCGTAGATTGCTAGATCAAGAGGTATTATCTGCAATGCTTTCTCCGATTGATTTAGACTCCATGACGGAATCAGAATATAAGCGAATAGTTCATATCCATACTCTCAAATCCTTAATTAAAGAAGAATTACCTAAAAATAGCTTACTGGCTAGAAAGATTTCTTTTTCTAGTACTATGTCCAACAGCGAGAAAGCTAGACAGGTTATTAGCAACTTGAAGCATTGTGATGGTGTATACGATATAGTGTTTATCGATGAGGGGCAGGATATTAATGAAGATGCGCCAATTCAAGGATGAAATGCAACGGGTTCTGATGAAGCAAAGAATACTTCGTAAGGAGTACGATAGTCAAGTGATTTTCTGGGTCTGTGATTGATCAAATTCACTGCCTTCTGAAAGTCCTCTTCTTTCACGATTTTAAAGTTTGTACTTTTGGGATAGAACTCTCTAATTAATCCATTGGTGTGTTCATTCAATCCACGTTCCCATGAATGATATGGATTCGCAAAGAAGGTCTCTAGTTTCAATCTTTCAGATAGCTTCTCATGCCCACAGAATTCTCTTCCATTATCAAAGGTCATTGTCTTTCGAGATGTTGATTCTATAGGCTCAAATAGATTGAATGTCACTCTGTTTATCTCATCCATCGTCTTGTTCTTAGCTAGTCCAGCAAGTAAATACTTCGATGCTTTATCAACATGCGTAACTACGATACCTGTGTGGTTGCACCCGATTACCGTATCACTTTCCCAATGTCCAATCTCTGTTTTTAAATCTGCAATCTTCGGTCGATTCTCTATCCCTACCCTATTGGGAATGCCACCTCGCTTCTGATGGCGACCTTTGCGCCTTCGTTGCTTTTGCTTCTGCCTCAGATATTGTTGATATATTCCCATCTCTTGATGGTTTGCATAGATCATCAGATAAATCGTCTCATAGCTGATTTTACCTAGCCCCTCCCTTTCCATTCTCCCTGCTAGTTGCTCTGGGCTGTGGTGTTGCTCTAACCGTTGTTTGACTTCGGCGATCGTCTCAGCACTGATGCTCTGAAATCTTACCTTTGCTTGTTTCCGTCTTGCTTTCATCAGGGCAACCGCAGTATCTGGCAAATAGCCAATCTGTCGCTCGTCTGTATTGCGCGATAACTCTCTTGAAATCGTACTTTTGTTTCGCTTCAAGCGACGACCTATCTCTGATACAGATAATTGCTCAATTACTCTTAGTTTATACAGTTCACTTCTTTCTGTGGTGGTAAGATGGACAAAGCTCATGAGGGTATCCTAATTATTGTGATTAATATCAGAATATCCTTATGAGTCCCTTTACGCAAAGATCTCTAGGTGTTGCATTTCATCCTTGAATTGGCGCTAGTTGATTTTGTAGTTCTATCGCCTTACAGCTTACGCGAAATTATGAGGATAAATTTATGATTACGACTCTAACAACTGAAGATATAAAAACTTTTTTGTTTCAGTTGCCTATACCTGAGCTACTAAAGCTGATTGCAGAAGTTGAGGAAAAGCTAGACACAACCATCATGATGCAGCTTGCAGAAACGGCTTTTGATGAATGGAACGATCCAGAGGAAGATATTTATGATGCCTAAACCTGAAGAACTTTGGCTAGTCAATTTTCCTCTTACAGACCAGACATCAGCAAAAGTTAGACCAGCTTTGGTAATAGCCTCTCATGGCTCAGACCTAATTATTTTAGGAATTTTTTCTAAAGTGCCAATAGGAAGCTTGCCAGATAGTTCGGTTCTAATTAATTCTGAGCATCCTAATTTTCTCGAAACAGGATTAAAAAAGACATCGATTGTCAAAGTTAATAAAATTGCAACTTTGCATGAATCGGTATTTCAAAGAAGGCTAGGCATAATACCTTCAGACTTATTGACTGCTGTGAAGGTATCTCTAGTAAAAACACTCAACTTGTAAAAAGATGACAGACGATCGCGAACTTTTTGTACATAAAGAATGGTTGGGGCTGATTCAGCCTGTGGGGTTGGTGGTGACGGCGCGATCGCTGGCTAGGGCGGAGGCAACACCAGATCGGGCGGATGGCACAAGGTTACAGCCGATTTTGCGGGAATTACTGGATAAAGATGGGGGGCTGTCGGATTTTCGGGATTTGATGGAGCAAATTTTAGAGTGGGACAGTCAGGATTTAGTGGCTGCGCCTGAAGGGGTTGAGTATTATTTAGAGAACTATGGCGAGACTTTGAAGCCTAGCTATGCTGTGCCAAATCCAGATGGGGAAAGCTGGTTGATGTTGGTGCAGGAAGTCGAGGCAGGAACGGGGCTAGATGACAAGTCTAGTTCGCAGGGGTGGGAGGTGACATCGCAGCAAAAGTTTGAGCGATTATTGCGGGGGCAAAAAATCCCGATGGGATTGCTGACCAATGGTAAGGAATTACGGTTAGTCTATGCGCCAGAGGGTGAGTCTTCGGGACATTTGACTTTTCCCTTTGCGGCGATGGCGGAGGTGGCGGGTCGATCGCTACTCAGTGCTTTTTATATGTTGCTATGTCGCGACCGTGTATTTGACAAGATCGTGATAGATGACGATCGCCGCCTATGCAAAATCCTTGAGAATAGCCGTCTGTCACAAAATGAGGTGTCTGAGCGCTTAGCCGATCAGGTTTTGGATGCTCTATGGGAATTGTTAGCAGGGTTTCAAGCTGCGGATGCTGCCGTCAATGGCAAAATCTTAACTCCCCTCACCATTGAAGGGAAAGGAGAAGAGGGCAATCAGCATATTTACGGCGGACTGGTGACGGTTTTAATGCGGTTGGTGTTTTTGCTTTATGCCGAAGAAAGAGATGTGATGCCTGATGATGCGATGTATCAGGGTAACTATGCGGTGACGGGACTTTATGACAGGTTGCGGGATGATGCGAGTAATTATCCTGACACGATGGAGCAGCGTTTTGGGGCTTGGGCTTGGTTGTTGAGTTTGTTTCGCCTTGTCTATGATGGCGGTGGGGCAACTGAGGACTATTTACCCGCTAGACATGGGCAGTTATTCGATCCTGATGTTTATTCATTTTTAGAGGGACAGGGTGAGGGCGTTCCCCGTGTGTCTGATGGGAAGATTTTTCGGGTTTTAGATAAATTATTGATTTTGGAGGGCGATCGCCTGTCCTATCGATCGCTAGATGTGGAAAATATTGGCTCGGTCTATGAGGGGATCATGGGCTATCGGGTGGAACGTGCCGAGAGTGTTTCCCTTGGTGTGACTAGCAAGCCGAAAGGCTCGAAGATTTCGACGACGGTTGTGGTTAATATGCAGGCTTTGTTGGCGGCGAAGGGGAGCGATCGCGCTGGTTTGTTAAAGACTTGGGCGAATTGTGAGGTCACGGGAAATGCTTTAAAGGAACTAAAGGAAGCGAAGACTTTAGAGGGAATTGCGGCGGCTTTGGGGCGCAAGGTGTCGCATCGGACGCAAAATCTTTTGGCGGTGGGGGCTTTGTATTTGCAACCAACGGAAGAACGGCGGCGCAGTGGGTCGCACTATACGCCTCGCAAGTTGACGGAACCGATTGTGCGGAAGACTTTGGAGCCAATTTTTGCGGGCTTGGGGTCAGCACCGACGGCGGCGCAAATTTTGAGTTTAAAAGTGTGTGATTTGGCGATGGGTTCGGGGGCGTTTTTGGTGGAGGCTTGTCGGCAGTTGGCGGATGCGGTGGTGGCTGCATGGGAACGGGACGGGATGCCTGATGATTTGCCGAAGTCTGAGGAGCCGATTTTGATTGCGAGGCGGTTGGTGGCGCAGCGTTGCATTTATGGTGTGGATAAGAATCCCTTTGCGGTGAATTTGGCGAAGTTATCGCTGTGGTTGGCAACTTTAGCGAAAAATTATCCTTTTACGTTTATCGATCATGCTTTGAAATGTGGTGATTCGTTGGTGGGGTTGACTAGCCGTGAGATTGGGGCTTTCGAGAGCAATACACAACTGTCACTATTTCGCCCGATCGCCGATCGCGTTAAGGATGTTGTTAGTAAGCGCTTAGAGATTCAGTCACAGGATACTCTGAGCGATCGCGATGCGGATGTGAAGCATGATAAGTTAATGGCGATCGATGCTGATTTGTCACCGAGTCGGCGGTCGGCGGATGCTAAGATTGCAGCGTTTTTTGATGGTAAAAATGCGAAGGATCGTACTAATCGGGAGCAGGAATATAAGCAACTATTAGCCCAAGGGACTAAGAAAGAATTAGAGAAGTTATCCCAGAGTTTACGCAGTGGGGATCGCGGTATCATTCCTTTTAACTGGGAAATCGAATTTCCCGAAGTATTTACTCGGCAGAATAGCGGTTTTGATGCGATCGTTGGTAATCCTCCTTTTGCGGGGAAAAATACGACAATTAGCGGTCATGCTGAGGGTTATTTGGATTGGTTAAAAGTCGTTTATCCCGAATCTCACGGTAATTCGGATTTAGTAGCGTATTTTTTTCGTAGGGCGTTTACTTTGTTGCGAAAGGATAGCTGTCTGGGTTTGATTGCCACAAATACTATTGCTCAGGGTGATACTCGTTCTACTGGACTAAGATTTGTTTGCAAAGATGGCGGCACGATCTACAACGCTCAAAAGCGCGTGAAGTGGGCGGGTGATGCTGCGGTGGTGGTAAGTGTGTTGAATATCAAGAGGGGAATTTATGCAGGGGTAAAATTATTGGATGGCAAAGAAGTTCCGCTTATTTCTGCTTTCTTGTTTCATGCGGGGGGACATGAAGACCCGAAACCCTTGGCAGCTAATGCGGGTAAGAGTTTTGTTGGTAGCTATGTGTTAGGGATGGGATTTACTTTTGATGATTCTAATCCTGATGCGACAAGTATCGAAGAAATGCACCGTTTGATCGAGAAAGATCCTAAAAATGCGGAGAGAATCTTTCCTTATATCGGTGGTGAGGAAGTAAACACCAGTCCGACTCATTCCTATCATCGCTATGTGATTAACTTTGGTGAAATGACGGAAGAGGAGGCTCGACAATATCCTGATTTGATCAGGATTCTTGAGGAGAAGGTTAAGCCCGCTAGATTAAAACAAAATCGAGAAATTCGAGCTAGAAATTGGTGGCGATATGCAGAGACTACACCTGCATTGTTTAAAGCTATTTCTCCCCTAGAGCGAATACTATTCCATGCTTATGTCAGCAAGTATATGGTGTTTGCATTTCTCCCATCAAATTGGATTATAGCTGCACCTCACTATGCTTTCGCTTTATCAAGTTATGCTTCCTTTGCTCACATTCAATCTCGTCCACATGAAATATGGGCATTGTTTTTCAGTGCATCTCTAGAAGAGCGACTTCGCTATACTCCATCAGATTGTTTTGAAACCTTCCCATTCCCAACAAACTGGGAAAACAACCCACAACTAGAAGCCATTGGCAAAGAATATTACGAATACCGCGCCCAGTTAATGATCTCCAACAATCAAGGACTCACCACTACCTACAACCGCTTCCACGATCCCGACGAATACGATTCAGCCATACTCAAACTGCGCGACCTCCACAATCAATGCGATCGCGCCGTCCTCGATGCTTACGGCTGGACAGACCTTCAGCCCATTTGTGAGTTTCTGCTCGATTATGAAGACGAAGAAGAAACCACCGACGAAAGCTCCAACAAGCGCCAAAAGAAAAAGCCCTATCGTTATCGTTGGGCAGACGAGATCCGCGATGAAGTCCTAGCGCGACTCCTTGCCCTCAATGAAGAGCGTTATCAGGAAGAAGTACTAAGGGGAGACAGGGGGGAAGGAAAAAGTAAAAAGGCAAAAGGGAAAACCAAGAGTAAGCAACCTGTGGCGAATAATCTAGAATTGCAATTTCCGTAGGGGCATAGCATTCCCGCCCCAATCTCTAAATTCTGAGATGCGCTCAAAATGGGAATGCTTTGCCCAGAAATTAAATGCGATCAACGATTTTCTGCCAACCGAGGCAAGGGTTCAGCATTTGCCAATAGAAATTCTGGTGAGGAGGCGATCGACAGTCGCGCAAATGCTAAACCCCTACAAAATCTCCAAAATCAAGATTGGCTATAACTTATACTTAAATTGTCTACCCATCAAATACACAATCCACAAAATTAATCTAGAAGTACAAAACTATGATTGTCTTAACTGCGACTTGCAAAAATGGCGCGATCGCCTTAAATAAGTCTTTGCCGAACGAGTTAGAAGGCAAAGAAATCGAGATTATCATTCGAGAAGTATCTACTGTTAAGGGTTTACCAAAAAAACGCCGCCAAAGTGGAAGCGCTAAAGGTTTAATTTGGATGTCTCCCGATTTTGATCAACCTTTAGAAGACTTTCAAGACTACATGGCATGAAAATAATAATTGATACACACACGTTTTTATGGTTCATCAATGAGCGACCAGAATTGAGCGCGACTATAAAGACTCTCATTGAATCGGATACTGATGTTTTGCTTAGTGTGGTGAGTCTTTGGGAAATTGCAGTTAAAGTGAGCATTGGCAAGATGACTTTACCTGATCTGTTTGAGCAATTTATTCCTGAACAGTTAATGATTAATGACATCGAGATTTTACCGATTGCCTTACCACATCTAACTCTGATTTCATCTTTACCTTTTCATCATCGCGATCCCTTTGATCGCCTATTAATTGCTCAGTCCATTGTCGAAGATTTACCGATCGCTAGTATTGATAAAGCTTTTGATGCTTATGGTGTTAATCGAATTTGGTGAATGAACTTAATCTAGGAGTACAAAATTATGATTGTCTTAACTGCAACTTGTAAAAATGGCGCGATCGCCTTAAATCATCCTTCATTTAATGAGCTAGAAGGTAAACTGGTCAGGATTTTAGTTGAAGAAATTGATGAACAAAGCGGATCGGATAATGACTCATTCTCTGATGAAATCTCAACTAGAGACTTGATGAATCTGGCAATGGTTGGCGGCTCCTTTGACTTTCTCTATGATGAGCCAGATATTTACACTCTCGAAGATGGAGAGCCTGTATGATTGCTTTGCAAAAAGGTGATGTTGTGCTGGCTGTATTTCCCTTTAGCGATCTATCCCAAACCAAATTACGTCCTGCGATCGTCCTTTGGAAAAGCAGTACGGGGCAAGACGCAACCATTTGTTTCATTACTTCCCAATCTCTCAATGATGTCTCTACTGATGAATTTTTGTTGCAACCATCAGATCCCGAATTTCTAGGCACTGGTTTAAAATTAGTCTCTAAGGTTCGAGTTACTAAAATCGCTAGTCTTGAGCGCAAGCTAATCACTAGAAGATTAGGGCAATTAGGAAATACTTACATTTCAATTTTGAATACAAAAATAATTCAAGCATTTCAGCTAAACAGTTGATAATCTTGAAACCTCGAAAGGAGACTAAATCAATTTACAGAGGATAGACCAGAATGATTGAAAACAGTCTCAAAGTTACAAAAAGCGATCGCCGTGCATTTATGCGTTTGCCTATCGAAGAACGTCGGCGCATTCTTGCCCAACAAGCTGAAGCAATGATTGAACATTATCAGCAAGATTTGACATGGCAAGACTGGACAAGCTTTGGTTTAGAGGCTTTAAGCATATCTTGTCCAGTTTTATTGCAAAAAAACTAGACAATCCCTATAATTAAAAGTGTCTGAAATTCAATCTGGATAAGCTATGGCACACATAAGTATTGCCGAAAAAATCCGCAAGAAGATAAAAAGCCAAGAAGGTAAATACTGGCGAAAGTCAGATTTTGAGGACTACTCGGCTGTTGCAGTTACTCGCACACTTAGCCGTTTAGCCGAAGTCGGAGAATTAGAACGAGTCAGCAAAGGTATTTACTACCGTCCCCGTACAACCAAATTTGGACGTAGTCGTCCCTCTGCCTCAGAAATAAAAGAATTGCCTATCACCCAAGTTTTGCACCCTGCTGGTATAACTGCCGCCAACCTGCTAGGATTCACCACCCAAAATTCGATCCACGGAGAATTTGCCACATCTGCCAATAGCGTCCCCATCGAAATTATCGGTAAACCTGCACGACTGCATACCCGCCGTCCTACCACATGGGATAGCCTGACTTCAATAGATGCCGCCTTACTAGATTTTTTGCGATCGCACGGACGTTTTAGTGAACTATCCCCCGAAGAAACCAAGAAACGACTATTGGCTCATATCAAAGAAGGCGATCGTTTTGAGCGTTTATTAGCAGTTGCCCATGCCGAGCCGCCCCGTGTCCGAGCAATGCTAGGCGCGATCGGGCAAGAACTCAGGAAAAGCCAAAAAGTCTTAAAGGTTCTACGAGATAGCTTAAATCCCCTGTCTACCTACGACTTCGGGATTTTGAGCAATCTCAAATACGCAAAGGAATGGCAAGCCAAGTGAAGCTTTGTGAATCAGCAGACTTTAAGGATGCGATCGCGGCAGCCGACCAATGTAAAATCCTCTGCTATGGTACATATCCAACATGGGAAGAAATTGAGCGATGTTTTTCCTCAATCCGTAATCAGCTTTAAATTAGCCATCTACCCCTAAACGCTATGACATCAACCTCCGCCGAAGTTCGATCGCAACTTATCAAAGCCCTAGAAATGGATCTCATCGGTGCAAAACCTGATGAAATACTGCCCGAAGCGCCGACAAAATGGTATTTGTCAGGATTTCTTGCCCCCTATGGTGTGCCACAAAGCGATCGCTCCGATGACTTTGGTGATGATGAAATAGACGAAGCCAGTCGCACGGGCGCAGGTGATGATGAGAAAGCCCCTGAAGCGGCGGCAGCCCGTAAAGCATTTTTTCCATCTTCAATGGGCTTAAGTTTCCTGATTGCCGATGGGGTGACTAAATTAAAGGCGATCGCCTCATGGGGTGACTACGAAATCATTCCCGAAGAAGAAACTACTGCTGAAGGTAAAACCAAACAAAAGAGCGCCAGTCAATGTAAGTGGCAACGCATCCCAAAACAACAAACCGTAGAAATTACACTCGCGGAAATCACGAAATCTGCTCAGCAAATCCAAATACCTCATAGTAACGGACTATTTCTATCTGTTTCCATTCGCAACATTACCGATTCACAGCTAAAAGCGACATTACCCATCGGCACAAGCGCTATATCAATCTTCTTAGTCAACAATCGCGCCCCTGCTGGTGACTCCGAACGCGATCGCGCCTTCATCTTCCAAGCCAATTTAGAGATTCAATCAGAAATTCCATTTGTTCCTCGTCCAGATCCGCGAATCAGTAACAATGACCCAGACGAAAGACTTGCAGACTTGCAATATCGCCATGATTTTGAATATGCCACAGGGCATAACGTCTCCGCCGATTATGAACTCGATGAATCGGGACAATGTGCAAGGCTATTCACCACATGGATACCCAAGACGGATGTTGAGAAAGTGATTGCCAGTCAAGTCGCAGGGGAATATGCGATCGAGACATTAGCGCAAGCATCTGATGTCAGCAGTTTAAAAGCAATGCTCGATCCGATGGTCGAAGCTTATCAAAATTGGATTTTGCAACAGAGAAAATCTCTTACTGAATTAAGCGAGACTTCTCAACGTGAGAATACGGCAAAAGCTTTGCTAGATAATGCAATGATCACCTATCAGCGCATCCGCAAAGGCATCAATGCGATGGATGATCCGCAGGTATTTCAAGCCTTTAAACTTGCCAATCAAGCGATCGCCATTTCCATCCGTCAAAGAAATTCCCATAATAGTGAAACAGCCCCAAAAGATGTTAAAGCTCCCAAATGGCGACCTTTCCAGCTTGCATTTATTTTGAATAACATTGCAGGAATTGCTAATCCATTAGATCGCGATCGCGAAATCGTCGATCTGCTCTTCTTCCCCACAGGCGGTGGTAAAACTGAAGCATATTTAGGCTTAGCCGCCTTTACCCTCATTTTGCGCCGTCTGCGCGACCCAAAAGCCGAAGGCAGTGCAGGGCTATCGGTATTGATGCGCTATACTCTGCGCCTACTCACCCTTGACCAACTCGGACGCGCCGCCACCCTCATCTGCGCCCTCGAAACCATCCGTCAAGAGAATGTCGATATTTTCGGCAAACATCGCTTTGAAATCGGCTTATGGGTCGGACAAACTGCCACACCAAACCGTATGGGAGCGAAGGGTGATAAAAATCCTGATTCAGCCCGTCAAAGAACGATTAATTTTAAAACAGACAGCAACCGATTCCCTTCCCCAATTCCCATCGAAAATTGCCCTTGGTGCGGTGAAAGATTTGATAAAAATTCTTTCAGTCTTTACCCTAATGCTGACAATCCCAAAGACTTGATCATTACCTGCAATAACCGCAAGACTTATCCAGATAGCAAGCCCGTTTGTAATTTTAAAGGGGCTAATCCCTTACCAATCGTGGCTGTGGATGACCAGATCTATCGCAAGTTGCCCGCCTTCATGATCGCCACCGTCGATAAATTTGCCAACCTACCTTGGGTCGGAGAGACAGGTAAACTCTTTGGCAAAGTGTCTCACTATGACGACAAAACTGGCAACTTTTATAGCGAAGCTGACCAACATAAGGCAGGTAAAGCACTTCAGCAATACTTACCACCACCTGATTTAATCATTCAAGATGAACTGCACTTAATTTCTGGTCCTCTCGGTACGATGGTCGGATTATATGAAACAGCGATCGACGCTCTGTCTACGAGTTTTCTCCCCTCACCATCGCAGGGAGATGGGCAGGGAGTGAGGGTACGCCCGAAAATTGTCGCCTCCACCGCAACGGTGCGCCGTGCCACACAGCAAATTAAAGCGCTATTTGCCCGTGAGAATGTCGATATCTTCCCGCCGCCAAGTCCCGATCGCCGTGATTCTTTTTTTGCAAAGACCGTCACCACTAGTGAAGCCAATGGGCGTACCTATCTGGGCATTGCCGCGCAAGGGAGAAGTTTAAAAGTTGTGTTGTTAAGAACTTACCTAGCCCTATTATCGGCTGTCCAAAAAGAATGGAAAGCCAATGGCGGTAAGAAAAATCCCGAAAATCCTGCTGACCCATATATGACTCTGTTGGGCTATTTCAACTCCTTACGTGAACTTGGCGGCAGTCGGCGCATTGTTGAGGATGAAGTTAGCACCAAGTTACAGAAATTTAGCGATCGCATTAGGATTGATGAAACAGATAAATCCTTTAGTGATCGCACAATCCGCGCTCCCTTAGAACTAACTTCACGGGTGAGTACCAGTGAGGTTTCTGATACTAAGCGTCGCTTAGAGCTTGGCTTTACTGAAAAAGACAGTAAGGATAGTGTCGATGTTGCCCTTGCTACGAATATGATTTCCGTTGGTTTAGACATCACCCGCCTCGGTCTGATGGTCGTCCTCGGTCAGCCCAAAACCGCCGCAGAATATATCCAAGCCACCAGCCGCGTTGGTCGTGATGACAATCGCCCTGGGTTGGTAATTACTTTACTTAATGTCCATCGACCCCGCGATCGCTCTCATTACGAACGTTTCAAACATTGGCATACCATCTTCTATCGTGCTGTCGAAGCAACTAGTGTTACACCCTTTTCGCCCCGTGCCATCGATCGTGGACTCGCCGCCATTACCGTTGCCTTAGCTAGACATCATTATCGCGATCTGACAACACCTTTAGGAGCTTTCAAGATTCTCGACCATGATCATCATGATTTGAATTTTGTGATTGATACAATTGCTCAACGTGCCGAGCGGCATGGCAATTTTCCTAGTGAAGAAGCGGAGGCACTTCGTAAAAAATTACGCGATCGCACAGTGGATTTGCTCGATACATGGAAGGCGATCGCCAATGAACGCGGTAATTTGCAATATCAAAAGGAGGAGGGAGTAGCGCCAAGGTTACTTTACGATCCTCTCGATCCTGATTTGATGCGTCAAAAGCCTAATTACCGTAAGTTCAAAGCACAGCGAAGCTTACGCGATGTTGAGAAGTCTGTAAATCTGTGGATTCGCAACCCCGATGGTATTGATGTGGAGGAGGAATAATTATGAACGCAAATAAAAAAAGACCATCTGATGGAGAAATTCGTCAAAGCCAAATTATTACTACCTTTGGCGCAGGCTCAATGGTCGATCTGCCAAATAAATCCGTCATCATCGGCGGACTCAATCATTGGACAGCAAAAGACTGTAAACCAGTTATCGAAGAACGCCTTGCCCGATACATTAGCCAAAAAGTGCTTAAAGTTGCCTCGATTCAACTCAAAACTCCACCCATTGACGAAGAAGAAATTGGCAATCGCCGCGTCGGGATTACAGCTTTCACATTTCCTCATTGGTTTCTCGCGCAGGTCGATCAAAGCATTGAGCGCAGTGGTAAACAATACCGCACCCGTCCTCTCATACCTTGGGGACAACTTGTTAAGGGCAAATATCTCAACGAAGATCGCAAATCGATCGCTGTTGTGCCTGTGCGCTTTGTCCAAGCCTGTCCCAATGGTCATATCAGTGACATTAACTGGCATGGCTTTGTGAGGCACGAACTAAACTGTACTAACAAAACAGGAAGACTCTGGTTTGATGAAGGTACCGCAAGTAATGACTTCTCAGAAATATTTGTGCGATGCGATCGCTGCAACGCTCGCCGCCAACTCAAAGATGCCACTATTCCTAATGCTAGCGCCCTTGGTAAATGCGAAGGTCATCGCCCTTGGCTTGGCTTAGATGCAATTACCCAAGAAGAATGTGTATCGCAAAAAGATAAATCTGCAAAAAGCCAATCAGGTAAACCTGAATCTAATCGCCTCTTAGTGAGATCGGCAAGTAATGCTTACTTTGCCCAAGTCGTCAGCGCCATCTCAATTCCCGATAGTGATGAGAAATTGCGTACAGCCGTTGATGAAATCTATGATGACTACCTAAAAAACATTGATGATTTGGATGAATTGAGATTTATTCGTAAAAAAATGGAACGGGTTAGTAATACCCTTACAGACTTGCAAAATCAGACAATCTGGCAAGAAATCCAACGCCGCAAAAGTAATCAACCTGTTGCTGATAAAAGCCTCAAGCAAGTCGAAATCGAAACTCTGTTAGCACAACCCGAAGGCGATATTGACGACGATCTTCCTGACTCAGATTTCTATGCTCGTGCGCGGAAGCTTGATAAGCTTGACCCAATTTTGAGCGATCGCATTGATCGCATTGTCCTAGTCCATCGCCTCCGCGAAGTAGTTGCCCAAGTTGGATTTACGCGCTTTGAGCCTACCCTCGTTACCACTGACGGTGAACTCGATTTAGGCGTTAATCTTGCGCCTCTCGGTCTGGAAACTGATTGGGTTCCCGCCTACGAAAATCGAGGTGAAGGTGTATTTATCTCTTTTAAAACTGAAGCGATTGCAACATGGCTACAAAAAACTGCCGTCAAAAAAAGAGGAAAAGAACTAATCGAAGGCTATCTCCAATGGAAGAATAATAAAGGCATCAAGAGTGACTGGCTGCCAGCTTTACCTTACATCATGCTGCATTCCCTCTCCCATCTATTAATTACGGCCATCTCCTTAGAATGTGGCTATTCCGCCAGTGCAATTCGAGAACGTATCTATGCCAGCGAATCAGGTTATGGAATCCTCCTACATACTGGCTCATCTGGTTCTGAAGGAACCTTAGGTGGGCTGATCGAAGTTGGTAAACAAATTGAGCGCTATCTGAGATCTTGCACCATTCAAGAAAAGGGGTTGCAGAAAGAGCAGAAATGTGAAAAAAAGGGCGTAGTAGTAAATTAAATAACGAGCATGGAAAGCATCGTTAAGCACGCCCAAGGGCTAGTGTATAGTCTTCTGTGTTTGATGCCAAGTGTGTATCAAACAGCAAGTCTCAATGCAATACTAGGACTATTTCTCGAAGCACAAAGGCATCCTTATCCAGAACATACACAGATAAAATCAGCGAGTGCACTCAGCCGATTTCTCAATCACTATAACTGGTCAACGAGAGCAGTAATTCGGTCAACACGGCAGGCTATTTTGGGACAAATCGCCAAGCATCGCCCATCGAAACAAGTGCCATTAAAGATACTGATAGACTTGACTACCCTAGAAAAAAGCGGCAAGTTTTTACATTTGAGCAATCCCACCCAAAACGAACCAGACCCATGGGTGAGAATACTAAACGGAAAGCGAGGACTACATCTGGTTGTACTGTATCTGGTCTATGGAGAGTGGCGCGTACCATGGAGTTTTAGAGTATGGCGCGGCAAAGGATACCCCAGTCCCTCTGACTTAGCTTGTAAGTTATTGGGGACAGTACCCAAGCAACTAACCCAAGGCAAGACTGTGATTGTCCTTGCTGATACTGAGTTTAGTACGGTGAAGTTTTTCAATACTGTCCGCGCCAAGACTTGGCGCATCGTTGTCGGTGTACGCAACAATCGTAAACTTCAAGATGGCCGTACAGTCAAACAACTTTATCGTCATGGCAAACGTGGACAACAAATTTTGCTAGAAGGGCTAACTCAGCCTTTGACGATCTCTTGGTTTTGGCTCAAAAGAGCTGATAGTAAACGGGAGTTACGCTTTGTTGTCTCTTCTCATCCTTATTCTGGTGCTTATCTGGTGATGTTAGGTCGTAAGCGTTGGGCGATTGAGGGATTCTTCAAAACCATCAAACATCGCTTTGGTTTGCATTGTTTTGGGCAATCTACAAAACTTGGTGTTTATCGTTGGCTTATCCTCTCTCTGCTTGCTTATCTTTTGGCCCATTGGATTGATCAATGGTCGAGTCCTCCTGTCTTGGACTGGAAAGCTACCTGTGATTTGACACTTTCCGTTTTATTTCCTTCTGTCCTTTGGTTGAAACTTCTTAGGTATCTCCAAATTAGTGCCGATATTGCTGCTCGTCATGGGTTTGAAATTATTCTCAAACCCATTCCTACTTAACTCTTTCAGGAATGGTGCAAGATCTCAGCTATCTTAAAACTGCACTAGAAATGGGACACCTATGCTCTAATGATCCTGTTTGTTCTCAACACAAGCCCGCCGATAGTCAAGAAGATCGCTATCTGCATGGTGCTGCTTGTCACGGATGTCTCCTAATTGCCGAGACCTCCTGTGAACGCAGAAATGAACTTCTCGATCGTGCTTTAGTAGTCAGAACTGTAGATGCGATCGGTGCAGAATTTTTCCCTGATACCACAACCCCATGACCTCAATCCTTAGACAATTGAGCTTGCCCAATTTGATTAGCCTAGCCAATGCGATCGCTGATAAGAGATTGGTATTACCTTTGACGAATATGGCTCTAATTGGCTATGTGCCTGACACCCTAGCTAATGCCATCACTTCAGAAGTAAATCAACTACTGATGAGTGGATTTACCTCTTCGCAAATTGCTTATACTTTAAGACTCCTTGCCGAAGAACGCGCTGAATCTCAAAAATTACGCGATCGCGTTGATCTAGTTTGGACTGGACAAGAGTTTGTCGGCTCAACCAGCCGTGATACTCATATTGTCGTGCAAGAGCTATTTGCCGCCGCTAAATATAGTGTGCTTATATCCAGTTATGCCTTAGATAAATCACCTTCCACCCGCACTTTGTTTCAAACTCTCGCCCAGCAAATGTTAACTTTTCCAGATTTGCAAGTGCAGATTTTTGTGAATGTTCATCGATTGCATCAAGACAAAACCCCAGACAGTATTCTATTGAGGCAATTTGCTGAGTTATTCCGCAAAGAGGTTTGGACTGGTAATAAACTGCCTCAGTTATTTCACGATCCGCGATCGCTATCTATGGAAATAAATAAGAAAGCTTGCCTTCATGCCAAATGTGTTGTTGTTGATCAAGAAAAAGTATTAGTCACTTCCGCTAACTTCACCGAAGCTGCTCATGAGCGAAACATTGAGGCAGGCATTTTTGTAACAGATACGGCGATCGCTCATGCAATTACTAGTCAATTCGATGCATTGGTTAAGCGTAATATTTTACAAAAGATTTCCTTGTAGGTGGAATAGGTGACCTATCTCAAATTTGCATTAGAAATACCTTTGAGTAAAGAATCATTAATTTCATATGCATTATCAATTCCATCTTTTGTGGAAATAGTGTTTTAAAATCGCAATCAAACATGTCACAGATAGAAAACTCAAATGAAATTTGAGCTTGTAATTCTTTCAAGGCGAATTTGCTCGAAACTATCTTCTAGTGCTATGCAGTTTGAGAATCTCTACTGAAATTTTGGCTAACTTGAAACCAAGGAAAAAGTTAAAAATTAAGAAGGAAAGGCAAATATTGATTTTTTGTTAATTTTTGTTCTATTTTTAGAGTTAATTTATTTATGTCAGTATATATTCTTTAGATGCATTTGGTATATTTCAGCTTTCTCTGAATTTAAAGTTGTAAATTATTAAAAATCTAAATAATTTTATTTGAGAATTAGTTAGATTCCATAACCAAGAAGTTCGGGTCTCCTCATAAGTCTTCTCGCCCATCTAGATATAAATCTACTGCTAGATAGAATGAGCAACTATAACTCCAAAGCTTCGACAGATGGTGATAAAAGTGCTGAAAGCAGCTACTTTACTGCGCCTCCATCCATATCCTTACCTAAAGGTGGTGGTGCTATTAAAGGCATGGGCGAAAAGTTTGTGGCCAATCCTGTGACGGGGACTGGTTCGATGAGCATTCCGATCGCAACTAGTCCTGGTCGTTCGGGTTTTGGTCCCCAGTTGTCGCTTTCCTATGATTCGGGTGCAGGCAATGGCATCTTTGGGCTGGGGTGGAACCTTTCGCTACCATCGATTACACGCAAGACTGATAAAGGGCTGCCGCGCTATTGGGATGCTGAAGAGTCCGATGTTTTCATTCTTTCGGGTGCGGAAGATCTGGTGCCTGTTCTGAAAACAGATGGCACAGTGGATGAACCATTACGAGATGGCTACCGCATTCGCAAATATCGTCCTCGGATTGAGGGATTATTTGCTCTGATCGAAAGATGGACAAATACTGGCAAACCCACAGATGTATTTTGGAGAACGATCTCCAAGGACAACATCACAACTTGGTATGGCAAAACAGAAGCTTCACGCATTTTCGAACCCTCTGACAAGACACACATCTTTAGTTGGTCGATCTGCGAGAGTTACGACGATAAAGGCAATGTGATTGTCTATGAGTATCAGAGAGAAGACGATCGCACTGTTGTTACCTCTCAGGCTAACGAACGCAACCGATCGCGATCGGCAAATCATTATCTAAAGCGAATTTTCTACGGTAATCATCAGCCTTATCCCCCTAGTCTCAGTGTTAATACGACTCCACCTAGCAGGGGCAACTGGTACTTTGAAGTAGTTTTTGACTACGGTGAACATGATGAAGATAATCCAAAACCTTTAGATTCTATTTCCAACCATTGGACAGTGCGTAACGACCCATTCTCCTCCTATCGGGCTGGGTTTGAAGTGCGGACGTATCGCCTTTGTCAGCGTGTCCTAATGTTTCATCACTTTAAGGATGAAGCAGGAGTGGGGGAAGATTGTTTGGTGCGATCGACAGATTTCAAATACTCCGATGAGCTAAGCCGAACAGATATTCGTAACCCGATCTATTCTCGTCTGGTATCGGTAACTCAGAAGGGCTATCAGCAGGGTGTCGATCCGAAATCTCTACCGCCGATGGAGTTTACCTATAGCGAACCGAACATTGATGAAACAGTGCGGGAGGTCGATCCTGCGAGCTTAGAAAATTTGCCGCAAGGCTTGGATGGGTCTCGCTATCAGTGGGTAGATTTGGATGGCGAAGGATTATCTGGGATTTTGACAGAGCAGGGAAATTGCTGGTTTTACAAGCGCAATCTTAGCCCGATTAATGCGGTTCTCGAAAATGGCAAGAAGCATGTTGAAGCACAATTTGCGCCTGTTGAGTTAGTGGCGAGTCAACCCATTGGCGGTTTGGCAAATGGCGCTCAGTTTCTCGATCTGGCTGGAAATGGAAAGCCCGATCTGGTGACGATGCGTGGAGCTGTAGCAGGATTTTATGAGTGCACCCATGATGAAGGTTGGGAGTCATTTATTGCTTTTAAGTCTCTGCCTGTATTGGATTGGGATAATCCGAATCTCAAGTTTATCGATCTTGACGGAGATGGTCACAGTGACATCCTGATTACGGAAGATAATTGCTTTGTTTGGCATCGATCGCTAGCTGAAGAAGGATTTGGTGCATCGGAGCGAGTGTATCAACCTTGGGATGAGGAGCAGGGACCGAGGGTGGTATTTGCGGACAGCACGCAGTCGATTCATTTGGCTGATATGTCGGGGGATGGGTTGACGGATATTGTGCGGATTCGCAATGGGGAGGTGTGCTATTGGGCAAATCTGGGCTATGGGCGGTTTGCGGCAAAGGTGACGATGGACAATGCGCCTTGGTTTGATATGCCCGATATTTTTAACCAACAGCGAATTCAGTTGGCGGATATTGATGGGACGGGGACGACGGATATTTTGTACTTCAGTAGTGAAGGGGTACAGGTTTATTTCAATCAGTCGGGGAATGGCTGGTCGGCAAAGCGATTGTTGCGATCGTTCCCAGCGATCGATAGTGTTGCCTCTGTCACTGTGGTCGATCTGCTGGGTAATGGCACGGCTTGCTTGGTGTGGTCATCACCGATGCCTGGAAACGGTCGTAGGGTGATGCGATACATCGATTTGATGGGTGGGCAGAAGCCACATTTGCTCATTAAGACTGTGAACAATATGGGCGCAGAGACGGTGGTGCAGTATGCGCCTTCGACGAGGTTTTATTTGCAGGATAAATTTGCAGGGAATCCTTGGATTACAAAGTTGCCGTTCCCAGTACATGTGGTGGATAGGGTTGAGACGCGGGATTATATTTCTGGTAATCGCTTCGTTACACGCTATGGATATCACCACGGTTACTTTGATGGTTTTGAGCGGGAGTTTCGGGGCTTTGGGTTTGTGGAGCAGTGGGACACCGAGGATTATGGAGTGTTCCAGCAGGGCGGCGGTACCAATGCGCTAGAAGCGGATTTTCATGTTCCACCCATATTGACTAAGACATGGTTTCATACGGGCGTTTATATTGATCGGGATCATATTTCGCGCCAATTCGAGCGTGAGTACTACCGTGCGGGTCTGAGTGATGCGGAATTCCAGGCGTTGCTACTTCCTGATACCACTCTGCCTGCTGGGTTGACAGTTGTGGAAGAACGGGAAGCCTGCCGCTCCCTCAAGGGGATGATGTTGCGCCAAGAGGTTTATGCTGACGATGCTCCACTGGGGGCATCCGCCGCGATCGCCCAAAGAGCGAGGACACCCTACACCGTCGTTGAACAGAACTTCACGATCCGTCGCCTGCAACCTTTGGCTGACAACCGCCATGGGGTCTTCTTCACCCATCCCAGTGAAGGCATTACCTATCACTACGAGCGTAATTCGTCCGATCCACGCATTCAGCACGCGCTAACGCTGGAGGTAGATGAGTTTGGCAATGGGCTGAAGTCGGTGGCGATCGCCTATCCCCGCCGCACTCCTGTCTATCCAGAGCAAGGCAAAACCCTGATTACTTACACTGAAAATCAGGTAACGAATAAGCCTAATGAGGTGGCATGGTATCGGATTGGGGTACCGATCGAAACTCGCACCTACGAATTGACGGGCTATACAAAGACTGGGAGTCGGTTTCAGATCGCTGACTTTGTGCAACCCGATTCAGCTAATCCCAAGGTATTCCTACTTAGGTTGGATAGTGAGGTTAATTACGAAAATCAGCCTACCAGTGGTAAGCAACGACGTTTGATTGAACGAGTGCGATCGCGCTATCGCCCAAACAATCAGGCAAACACTACTGATCCAACACTACTCCCTCTAGGCGAAGTCGAATCGCTGGCACTTCCCGGTGAAAGCTCCAAACTGGCATTTACCCCTGGGCTACTGACACAGATTTACGGCAGCAAGATCGGCACGGGCGATTTGAATGCTCTGTTGTTGGCAGAAGGTAAAAACACACAACAGGATGGCAATTGGTGGATTTCGTTAGGGCGGCAGGCGTTTAATCCAGCCCAGTTCTATCTACCCATCCAAGTCAAAGATCCCTTTGGAGGCACCTATATCACTGTCTACGATGACTACGGGTTATTGGCAAAGCAAACCCAGGATGCCCTGCCTGCGTCGCAAACTAATGTGATTCGGGTGCGGAATGACTATCGGGTGATGCAGCCTTGGGAAGTGACTGACCCGAATGGGAACCGCGCTCAGGTGGCTTTTGATGCGCTGGGGATGGTGGTGGGTACTACCGTGATGGGCAAGGTTTCAGAAATCAAAGGGGATAACCTGACAGGCTTTTTGGCGGATTTGGATCCAACCACGATCGCCAATCACGTTGAAAATCCGCTGACTAACCCTCAAAATATTCTGGTCAACGCAACCACACGGTTAGTGTACGACCTAGATCGATATCGCCGGACTCGGCAAGTCTTACCCGATGGTTCAGAGACTGGGCAACCTGTCGTGGTCTACACCCTGGTACGGGAAACCCACACGGCTGATTTGGCGACGGGAGAACAGAGCGAAATTCAGCACAGTTTTCTCTATTCCGATGGCTTTGGGCGGGAGATTCAAACCAAGGTGCAGGCAGAAAAGGGGTTGGCACCGGCGCGGAATGCTGATGGAACCTTGAAGCGGGATACCACGGGAAAACTCATTAAGGAAGAGGCGAACCCGCGTTGGGTGGGCACGGGGCGCACGATTTTTAACAACAAGGGTAAACCGGTTAAGAAGTACGAGCCATTTTTTAGTGCGACGCATCGCTACGAGACTGAGCGGGATTTGGTAGAGTGGGGCGTTACGCCGAGCATTCACTACGATCCGTTGGAGCGTGTGATTCGCACCGATTTACCCAATGGCACGTTCTCGAAGGTGGAGTTTGATGCGTGGCAACAGAGCACTTGGGATGAGAATGACACTGTGTTGGAAAGCAGTTGGTATGCCGATCTCGGTAGCCCCAACCCCACCAATCCAGAACCCGGTAATCAGGAAACCCGCGCTGCGTGGTTAGCAGCAAAACATGCGAATACACCGACCATTGCCCATCTGGATACCTTGGCGCGGACGTTTTTGACGATCGCCGATAACGGACTCGCGACGGATGGTACGGCTCAGAACTATGAAACGCGGGTGGAACTGGATCTTGAGGGCAATCAGCGATCGGTGACGGATGCTCTGGGGCGGAAGGTCATGGTATATGACTACGACCTGTTGGGGCATCAAATCCGTCAGCGCAGTATGGATGCGGGCGATCGCTGGATGCTGAACAATGTGGCAGGGAAGCCAATTCGCAAATGGGATAACCTCAATCGTCTGTTTAGCACGCGCTATGATGCGCTTCAGCGTCCGACCCATGCCTTTGTGCAGGTGGGAACGGCTGAGCCACGGTTGCTAGAACGGTTGGTGTATGGCGAGAGTCATCCAGATGCAAATTTCAATCTGCGAGGGCAATCGTATCAGCACTACGATGGCGCAGGGGTTGCGACGAACGAGCGGTATGACTTTAAGGGGAATCTCTTACAAAGCAGTCGTCAGTTCGTGCAGAACTACAAGGAACTGGCGGATTGGATCGCATTGCGAGATTTGACGGATTTGGGGGCGATCGCCACGGCGGCAACACCTCAACTGGAACCGGAACAGTTCACCGCGTTGACCCGCTACGATGCCCTCAATCGTCCCATTGCCCTGACCACGCCCCATCATAGCGGCATTCGTCCCAATATCATTCAACCGGGCTACAACGAAGCCAATTTGTTGGAAAAAGTGGATGTGTGGCTGCTGCAACCCACGGTGCCAACCGGGTTGCTCAATCCGGCGACTGCCAATCTCCATGCGGTGACGAACATTGATTACAACGAAAAAGGACAGCGCAAGCTGATTGAGTATGGCAATCAGGTGAAAACGCGCTATGACTACGATGAGAAGACGTTTCGCTTAACCCGTTTGCTCACCATTCGTCCGCAATTTAGCGAAACCGAAAACCAGAGTGCCCAGGATCTGCGCTACACCTTCGATCCGGTCGGCAACATCACTCACATTTATGACCATGCGGATATTCAAAATATTATCTACTTCCGTAATCAACGGGTGGAACCCAGTGCCAGCTATGAATACGACCCGCTCTATCGCTTGCTAAAAGCCACCGGACGGGAACATCTGGGGCAAACGGGCGGGGCACTGAATCCGTCTCGGCAAACCGATCACGATGATTCGTTTCGGATGAATTTGCCCCATCCCGGTGAGGGCAATGCCATGGGGAATTACACCGAACAGTATGACTACGATTCGGTGGGTAATATTCTCAACATGATTCATCAGGCAGCTAGTGGGGGATGGACGCGCCGCTATGCCTACAACGAACCCAGCCTGATTGAAGCGGGGAAGGTCAACAATCGCCTCAGCCGCACCAGTTTGCCGGGAGATTTGCCAGGGCCTTTCAGTACGCCCTACGAATATGATACCCACGGCAATATGACCCGAATGCCCCATCTGCCGTTGATGCGGTGGGATGACCATGACCAATTGCAGGTCAGCTCGAAGCAGTTAGTGAACAACGGCGGTACGCCTGAAATCACCTACTATGTTTACGATGCCAGTGGACAGCGCGTGCGGAAAGTCACCGAACGGCAAGCCCCAGCAGGCGCAACTCCCACCCGAATGCAAGAGCGGCTTTACTTGGGTGGGTTTGAGATTTACCGGGAGTACGAGAGTGATGGCAGTACCCGCAAACTGGAAAGAGAAATGCTGCACATCATGGATGACAAGCAGCGGATCGCGCTAGTAGAAACTAAAATACTAGATACTACTGATAACATCAATCTCAACGTTTCTCTAATCCGCTATCAACACGATAATCACCTTGGTTCTGCCTGTTTAGAACTAAATGAGGCGGGTAATGTCATCTATTACGAAGAATACTATCCCTACGGCAGTACCTCTTATCAAGGGGGGCGTAGCGCAGCAGAAGTAGGGTTAAAACGTTATCGCTATACAGGAAAAGAACGGGACGAGGAGACAGGACTTTACTATCACGGTGCTCGATACTATGCATCATGGCTCGGCAGATGGATAAGTTTTGACCCCGCAATATATAGAGAATCTACTTTTGAATACGCTACATATCAGCCTTATGTTTATGTGCAAAATAAGCCAGTCATAGCATTCGATCCTGATGGCGAAGCAATTAATTTTTTAGCCGCTGCTGTAGGCACTGCTGTTGGAGCAGTCATCGGTGGTGGCATTGAAGCAGGACGGCAACTCTACACCGAGGGTAGAGTCAGTGACTGGGGATCTGTAGGAGCGTCAGCAGCAGGTGGTGCTGTTTCGGGTGCTGTCGCTGGGCTAACAATGGGTGCAAGTCTTGCTGTACAAGCAACGGCAGCAACGGCAGCAGGAGTTGCTGGAGGAGCAACAACACGTGCGCTCACAGGGCAAGAACAGACAGTGGGCGCTGTTGCTCAAGATGCTGCTATTGGGCTAGTGACTTTTGGTGTTGTCCGTGGTGGTTCTGCGGCAGTTAGCGCATTGCGGGGTGGGGCCAGCACAGCAGCAAGTTCAGGCGCTAGAGCAACCGTAAGCTCAGGAACTAGAGCAGCAGCCACCGAAACGACTGAAGCAGCAGCAAGCTCAGGAACTAGAGCAACTGCAAGCTCAGGAACTAGAGCAACTGCAAGCTCAGGAACTAGAGCAACAGCAAGTTCAGGAACTAGAGCAACAGCAAGTTCAGGCGCTAGAGCAACAGCAAGTTCAGGAACTAGAGCAGCAGTCACTGAAACGACTGAAGCAGCAGCAAGCTCAGGAACTAGAGCAACTGCAAGTTCAGGAACCAGAGCAGCAGCAAGACAGACCTTAGGTCGAACGGGAGGATTTCGTCATGGCATAACTGCTGATGAAATACGTGAAATTAACAGACAACTTGGAGGAACAACAGAGCTTTTGGGCAAAGCTGAGACAGCAATTGCAGCAGCCGAATACCAAAGTGGCTTCTGGAATAGAGCTGCAGCAATAGTTAGGACAATTGCTGGAGGTCATATTTTTAATGATGCAAATAAGAGAACAGCTTCTGCGGTGGTTCAGGAGTTAATGAGACGAAATCAAATTTCGACTGGTGTAAATGCAGCACAGATGCGGCAAGTGATTCATCAAGTAGCTACAGGTGCCCTAAGAGAATTGCCAGAAATTGCTAGAGCATTAAGAGGTTTCTAATCATGAATATTTCTAATTCCAATTTACTTCTTTCAAAAATTGCAGATATTGCAGGAGTCCCTTTCACTTCAGGTGAATTACAAGGTATTGACATGTTTTTACCATTCCTAAAAAAAATCCAAATGGAGGGTGCGGTTATTGTAATTAAATTTGATGGCGAAAGGAAAGAAGATGAAGATCCAGTTTTTTATACCATAATTATTTCGGGTTCCAGGTTAATTAGTGGTCCTTGCAGAGTAGATTCTAGAACTCTTGAAGAAGGACTTACTCAAATCATCATTGATTATGCAAAAAAATATTGGAGATTTGATGATCATTAGAACGTGAATCAACCCAAAGAAGAGGCACTCAACCAAACATCAACTCATCATGATGCAATCCAGCAAACAGTCAGAAACTCTATCCATCAAAGATGCTTACACCCTCTATGAGGAAGGGAAAAGCGACGATATGGTCTGCTGTTTTCAGTCAATGGCGGTGCCTTTGCGATCTTCAAACTTCTCACCAGTTCCAACAATAACGTTTAACATCAAAACCCATTAACAAAAAAGAGCGAGCCATGTCAGACAAAAGTCAAACAGACGTACCCGACGGTCAAAATTTGAGAATGGTATATCAACAGCAGTTTCAAATTCAAAAAGCAGCAAAGTATACAGATATAAGGAACCAGATAAAGGTAGAGCTTAAAACATAGCAAAAATGATAATCCTATCCAGTTAATGCCACCAACGATCTTAGTTTTTAGTGTTTTTTTAGATTTCCTGCAAGAGGGGATAGAGAAAATAAAAGACCCAAGAAGCGAAAGCAATGGGACAAAATTTAAAATCAGCGATGCGATGCTGTCGGCTTTCTCGATGTTTTTTATGCAGTGTCAATCATTTTTAGAGTATCAAAGACAATTGCAGAGTCGAAGTGGAAAAAATAACGTTCAAAGTATATTTGGAGTGGAGAAAATACCCTCTGACCAGCAAATACGCAATATCCTCGACCTAATTAGCGCCAAGAGTCTGAACGCTGTATTTGAGAAAGTGTATAAATTTCTGCAAATGGGAAAGCACCTGAAACGATATGAAAGATTGGATAGGAATTTACTGATTTGTTTAGATGGAACGGAGTACCATAGCTCATCGAAAATATCCTGCGAATGTTGTAGTACCCGTAATCATCGCAGTGGCAAAATAACATACTCACACACAGCAATTTTGCCCGTAATCGCTGCACCAGGTTGCGAACAGGTGATTTCTCTACCACCCGAATTCGTCACTCCGCAAGATGGACATGAGAAACAAGATTGTGAAACAGCCGCAGCGAAACGCTGGATTAGTAAACATGGGCATCTTTTTGAAGGACAGGCGATTACGTTATTAGGGGATGATCTCTATAGCCGTCAACCGATGTGTCAGAATTGTTTAGAGGCAAATATGAACTTCATTTTCACCTGCTTACCATCCAGTCATCCTAGTTTATATCAGTGGTTAGATTACATTGAAAAAAATGGTGAAGTGCAGAATTTGACGACTAAACACCGCAAGGGGAAATCTATAGAAATATATAGTTATCGATTTGTGAATCAGATACCTTTAAGAGAACAAGAACCCTCTCTGTTAGTGAACTGGTGTGAACTGACTGTTCGCAATAGTGTTGATAATTCTGAAGTCTACCGTAATGCTTTTGTGACTAATCATGCTGTTAATATTGACAATGTGGCGGTCGTAGTTGAAACGGGTAGATGTCGTTGGAAAACCGAAAATGAGAACCACAATGTGTTGAAAACCAAGGGCTACAACTTGGAACATAACTTTGGTCATGGACAAAAACATTTGTCATCGACACTTCTATCTCTTAATTTGTTAGCTTTTCTATTTCACACGATTTTACATTTAATAGATTCCAGTTATCAAGAGATTCGTCGTAAGCGTGGCACTCGTAGAGGATTCTTTCAAGATATTCTCTCTCTTACCAAGTACTTTTTATTTAAGAGTTGGCAACATTTAATCGACTTTATGCTTGATGAAGCCCCCGTCTTTGCAGATTCCTGTTAATTTTTAGACTCTTGGTTTTGTATATCTTGCTACTTTTTGAATTTGGAATTGCTGGTATATCAAATACTTTGTACCAGCTACAACGAAGTAGATAAAATTCGCGGACAATTACTCGGCTTCCTTCCCCTAGCAAGTAGCGGCATATTTGTACTGCTAAAAGATATGCTGAGTAACCCTGAACTCTCCTTACCCATTGTACTGTTTGGGTTCTTCATCACCCTTGGCTTATACATCTTCGAGATCTACGGTACGCGAAGATGCACCCATCTCATCATTCTCGGACAACATCTAGAAAATCAACTAAAGATTGAAGGACTGTTCAAACACAGACCAACGGGATTGCAAGCAATTTCAGAAGGAAAGCTGGATAAATTCTGTAAGTCAAAGATTTCGCTAAAACATATTTTTAGAGACTTTCGATCCCTAATCAACGAGCCTATGGCAGCGGGTGTAATTTACCCTGCTGTAGGCGCAGGGTGGCTCTATCTAGCCTTGCAAAGTATAAAAATAACAAATATCCCATTATTAGCCTTCGTATTATCACCACTGGTCTTCTGCCTTGGATTTCTCGCATCATGTTTCTATAACCAGTGGCTGAAATGTATTGATGTGCCAGCCAAACGAAACGAAATCAATGAAAGTCGTTGGGCTCAATCAAATTAAAGATCCTGAGCCCTGAGACCCTTGTTTAGACAAAATTAGATGAACAAGAGAAACACCGACTAATATTCACCAATTTTTACAGGAATAAAAATCATGAAATTGCAAGGACGTAACTTATCGATTGATCTGAATGGCGAAGATGTAAAACTTCTTCATAATGAACTCAAACAACTGGGCTACAACATCCTCGACGAAGAAGTACAAAAAAAGCTCTTTGGCAATAGTACTCAACAAGCAGTATTAGAGTTCCAAAAAGCCGAAGGATTAGGAACAACTGGAATTGTAGACGCAAAAACCGCCAAACGCATTAACGCCAAAGTTGATGCCCAAAAAACACGAAAATATCTTGTGCGAGGGCGCGTCACACAATCTAACGGTACTACAGATGAAGTACTTGTGGGAGCTACCATTCGCGCCTACGACTGGGACGTAAATGGTAAAAACCTACTTGGTGAAACCACAACTAACGCAGATGGCTATTACGAAATTATCTACACCGATGAGCAATTTCGTCTTTCTACTAATGAACGTGGTGGAGCAGATCTGATTGTCAGTGTTTTTAGTAGTGAAGGACAATTGTTAGCCACATCTAAGCGCAAGACCAACGCTCAATCAGAAGAAACCATTGACTTAACCGTGCAAGTCACAGAAACCACCTCGCCAGAAGAAAAATTTGTGGTTAAAGGTACGGTTCGTCAGGCAGATGGCGACTTTTTTGTGGGGGCGATCGTTCGAGCCTTTGACAAGGATTTACGAAGCGAACAACTTCTGGGCGAAAAAATCACCGATCGGAATGGTTTTTACGAAATTGCCTATACCCGTGCTCAATTCCAACGGGCAGAAAAAAATAGTGCTGATCTCGTAGTTCGGGTCTTCAATCAGTCAGGAGAATTACAAGTTTCCTCACCCACTATTTTTAATGCTAAGCCTGTTGAAATTGTTGACTTGACAGGAGGCAGTGGCTCTCAAAAACTATCAGAATACGAGCGCATCCTTGTCGAGCTTCGTCCACTTTTGGGTGAACAATCCATTGAGGATTTGCGAGAAGATGATACGGATAACCCGGAAACCGAGAAATACCAGGATATTAGCCTTCTATCTGGTGAAACGGCTTGGTCACCCGATCGCTTAGAACATCTGGTTGTCTCGCATCGCCTGCGCGATCGCTCCCTAATCCCCCCCGAATTCTTCTACGCACTGCTGCGAGAAAATTTACTCCTAAAAGTTGATATTGCGACTACCCTTCAGGCTCGTTTTGCCATCACGCTCAAAACGCCACTGCAAACTTTGTTTTACGACATTGTATTGCTCGATCCTATAACAGTTCGTAAAGCGATTAAACAGTCGATCGCCCACAATGTAGTGCCTGTAAGTCTTACCCAACAACTAGACGAAATTCTTAACCTTCTCTCTCAATACACGGAAGAAGCCAAATCCTACTATCAAAATGAACAACCCCGCCAGATTCTAAACCTGATTGAGAAGAACATTACCTCTGGCAAAGTTGAGGAAGTGCTAAAAATTCTGCAAACAGACATTCATGGCAACATTCCGGGATTACTAGAAAAACTCACTCAAGTCGATGTGTTTAGAGACACCAACGAAATTAACGATGTCAAGACAAAACTACAATTGGGAGAACTTATAGGTTTTGATGACCAGATTATTGAAGCCGTCAGAACCCATCAGGGCATTGAACAACCCGAAGATGTCCGTAGGCTCGCCGCCCTCAATCGAGCTGGTTGGAAAGCAGTTCTGACCGAATCCGCCGATCGCCTTAATCCTGGTGGTGCGCCCATCAATAAAGCCTTAATCGATTTGCACGCCTCTTCACTGGTCAGAAAGATGGAAGTGCGATTCCCAACAGTCGCATTTGCCGCCCAGCTAGAGCGCGATCTTAATAGCCCTCTCACCCATCAAACAGAGATGGTGAAAGTCTTTAACGACCACCCTGATTTTGATCTAGCAACCACAAATATCGATGCCTTCTTCAAACAACCCACCGTAACGCTTGATCCAAAGATCGATCCAGAACTGCTCAAAGATAACCTTAAAGCAGCGCAACGAGTATTTAAACTTACACCCAACTATCGTAAAACTAATACTTTGTTGCAGTCAGGGATTCATTCTGCCCAAAGTATCTATGCTATGGGCGAAACCCAGTTCGTCAAGCAGTTCTCTGACAACAAGACATTTACCCAAAAAGAAGCCAAAGCAATTTATCAGAAAGCAGCAGATATCCATACTGCTACGATGTTTTTGGCAACTGATATCAAAACCAAAATGCAGGCAATGGAGGTGCGCGCACTGGCAGTTCCTGAAGCTGCTGAAAGATTGGAAGCGGTCACAAAAGAGTTTCCCAACTTCAAAAGCCTCTTCCAGCTAACAGATTTGTGCGAGTGCGAACATTGCCGATCGGTATATAGTCCAGCCGCTTACCTAGTCGATGTCTTACAGTTTCTCAAAAATCGTCTAGTCAAAGATACCTCCATTCCTGGGTCTGCCAGCGTCAAGAAGGCAAAGGATGTCCTATTTGAGCGTCGTCCTGATATTGGCGATCTAGATTTAAGCTGCGAAAATACCAATACGCCATTACCCTACATTGACGTAGTGTGTGAGTTGCTAGAAGAGGCGATCGCCCCTGATGCCGGAATCGCTTTCAATGGCACGATCTTAAAAGGAGCCATTACTCTGCCCCTCCTGACCTTACTGCAAACCAATCAATTGCCTGTCACTAATAAGGCTGTGATTTACGAGACTGACAGCCAGGGGAACTATACCCTACGAGACAAAAAACTAGTCTGTAAAATCAGCCCAAACGGATCTGGTAGCTGGATCATTAAACGCTTACGTCAAACGACTTTGAGTGCCCCCGAACTCGCCGCTGCCCCCGAATATCTTAATAATGGGGCATATACAATTCTTCAGACTAGTAACTATGCCTTCCACCTCCCCTTTGATCTATTTCAGCAAGAGGCAGGCAGCTATTTTGAACAGTTCGACATCCAACGAGCGGATTTGATGCAAGTATTGCAGATCAGTACAAACCCAACAGATTATGCCATTGCCTCGGTCGCCTTAAACATCACCGATGCAGAACGGCAACTGATTGTAAGCGACAACTCTGCTAATCAAAATATTTACTGGAATACAGGTGCGATCGACCCCACTGATGCGCTAGAGTTCGTTGACACTTTTTTACAGAAGAGTGACCTAACTTATACCGAATTAACCAAGCTCCTAGAGCAGAGTTTCATTAACCCTGCAACTACCCCTGCAACCACTCTATTTATCAAACATCTTGACAGCACTTGCGATACACAGAAAAAAGAAATTACCAATCTGGATAACGATGCCCTCGATCGGATCCATCGCTTTCTCAGGTTATGGAAAAAAACGGGTTTGGACATGGCAACCTTGAACCGTGTCATCCAGTCGCCTCGTTTGGGTAATCAACAATTGAATGACGATACCCTGACAAAAATTTATGGGTTAACTGAGATCTTGCACCATTCAAGAAAAGGGGTTGCAGAAAGAGCAGAAATGTGAAAAAAAGGGCGTAGTAGTAAATTAAATAACGAGCATGGAAAGCATCGTTAAGCACGCCCAAGGGCTAGTGTATAGTCTTCTGTGTTTGATGCCAAGTGTGTATCAAACAGCAAGTCTCAATGCAATACTAGGACTATTTCTCGAAGCACAAAGGCATCCTTATCCAGAACATACACAGATAAAATCAGCGAGTGCACTCAGCCGATTTCTCAATCACTATAACTGGTCAACGAGAGCAGTAATTCGGTCAACACGGCAGGCTATTTTGGGACAAATCGCCAAGCATCGCCCATCGAAACAAGTGCCATTAAAGATACTGATAGACTTGACTACCCTAGAAAAAAGCGGCAAGTTTTTACATTTGAGCAATCCCACCCAAAACGAACCAGACCCATGGGTGAGAATACTAAACGGAAAGCGAGGACTACATCTGGTTGTACTGTATCTGGTCTATGGAGAGTGGCGCGTACCATGGAGTTTTAGAGTATGGCGCGGCAAAGGATACCCCAGTCCCTCTGACTTAGCTTGTAAGTTATTGGGGACAGTACCCAAGCAACTAACCCAAGGCAAGACTGTGATTGTCCTTGCTGATACTGAGTTTAGTACGGTGAAGTTTTTCAATACTGTCCGCGCCAAGACTTGGCGCATCGTTGTCGGTGTACGCAACAATCGTAAACTTCAAGATGGCCGTACAGTCAAACAACTTTATCGTCATGGCAAACGTGGACAACAAATTTTGCTAGAAGGGCTAACTCAGCCTTTGACGATCTCTTGGTTTTGGCTCAAAAGAGCTGATAGTAAACGGGAGTTACGCTTTGTTGTCTCTTCTCATCCTTATTCTGGTGCTTATCTGGTGATGTTAGGTCGTAAGCGTTGGGCGATTGAGGGATTCTTCAAAACCATCAAACATCGCTTTGGTTTGCATTGTTTTGGGCAATCTACAAAACTTGGTGTTTATCGTTGGCTTATCCTCTCTCTGCTTGCTTATCTTTTGGCCCATTGGATTGATCAATGGTCGAGTCCTCCTGTCTTGGACTGGAAAGCTACCTGTGATTTGACACTTTCCGTTTTATTTCCTTCTGTCCTTTGGTTGAAACTTCTTAGGTATCTCCAAATTAGTGCCGATATTGCTGCTCGTCATGGGTTTGAAATTATTCTCAAACCCATTCCTACTTAACTCTTTCAGGAATGGTGCAAGATCTCAGTTAACGTATTCCCCAATCGTTTGAGTTAGAGAATTATCAAGATTCATTAACTGAGTGCATCCCAATATTGCATTGAGGGGAGTTCTCAATTCGTGACTCATTCGCGCCAAAAAACTACTTTTAGCCTGACTTGCAACTTGAGCGCGTTCAGCTTCTAGCTTCAGTGATTGTTGTGAAAATTCTAATGCTGCAAGCATGAGTGTACTTCTCAATTCTGATGCAGTTTCGATTTCTACTTCATCCCAAGGCAAAGATTTAGCTTTGACAGTTTCTTTCCACAAATCAAATGACCGTTGTGGATTTAGCTCCCATTCATCATCAAGAGCTAATTTATTGGGATCACCAGCCCAATCAACAGTTTGGATAACTTCACAGCGAAACCAAATAATATGATAGGAAGTATGATTGAGCGAGATAGAAAGCGCTAATATTCCACTGGCAATATCCTTGACAGCTTGCGCTTCGGGATATAGACAACTTAAGCAATTGGTATGAAAAACATCCTCAGATTTAGTCTCTAGCCATAAAACTAGTGAACTGATGAATTTCTGAGGAGGACAAGTTCCGATTTTGGAAATGCGATCGCTAAGACAGATGGCTACACCTTGAGCATTAACTGAGATCTTGCACCATTCCTGAAAGAGTTAAGTAGGAATGGGTTTGAGAATAATTTCAAACCCATGACGAGCAGCAATATCGGCACTAATTTGGAGATACCTAAGAAGTTTCAACCAAAGGACAGAAGGAAATAAAACGGAAAGTGTCAAATCACAGGTAGCTTTCCAGTCCAAGACAGGAGGACTCGACCATTGATCAATCCAATGGGCCAAAAGATAAGCAAGCAGAGAGAGGATAAGCCAACGATAAACACCAAGTTTTGTAGATTGCCCAAAACAATGCAAACCAAAGCGATGTTTGATGGTTTTGAAGAATCCCTCAATCGCCCAACGCTTACGACCTAACATCACCAGATAAGCACCAGAATAAGGATGAGAAGAGACAACAAAGCGTAACTCCCGTTTACTATCAGCTCTTTTGAGCCAAAACCAAGAGATCGTCAAAGGCTGAGTTAGCCCTTCTAGCAAAATTTGTTGTCCACGTTTGCCATGACGATAAAGTTGTTTGACTGTACGGCCATCTTGAAGTTTACGATTGTTGCGTACACCGACAACGATGCGCCAAGTCTTGGCGCGGACAGTATTGAAAAACTTCACCGTACTAAACTCAGTATCAGCAAGGACAATCACAGTCTTGCCTTGGGTTAGTTGCTTGGGTACTGTCCCCAATAACTTACAAGCTAAGTCAGAGGGACTGGGGTATCCTTTGCCGCGCCATACTCTAAAACTCCATGGTACGCGCCACTCTCCATAGACCAGATACAGTACAACCAGATGTAGTCCTCGCTTTCCGTTTAGTATTCTCACCCATGGGTCTGGTTCGTTTTGGGTGGGATTGCTCAAATGTAAAAACTTGCCGCTTTTTTCTAGGGTAGTCAAGTCTATCAGTATCTTTAATGGCACTTGTTTCGATGGGCGATGCTTGGCGATTTGTCCCAAAATAGCCTGCCGTGTTGACCGAATTACTGCTCTCGTTGACCAGTTATAGTGATTGAGAAATCGGCTGAGTGCACTCGCTGATTTTATCTGTGTATGTTCTGGATAAGGATGCCTTTGTGCTTCGAGAAATAGTCCTAGTATTGCATTGAGACTTGCTGTTTGATACACACTTGGCATCAAACACAGAAGACTATACACTAGCCCTTGGGCGTGCTTAACGATGCTTTCCATGCTCGTTATTTAATTTACTACTACGCCCTTTTTTTCACATTTCTGCTCTTTCTGCAACCCCTTTTCTTGAATGGTGCAAGATCTCAGTTAATCAAGTTACGGGAAAAGCTAGGATTAAGCCTAGATGAGATCTGCATCCTCTACGGCATGATTCCGACTGAAGGCGAAAATCCTCGCTACCAGCAACTTTTCTTAAATGCAGCAGCAAATGGAGCCATTGATGAATTGCTGCTACCAGAGAAAGTTAAGCAGAACGAAGTCGCCAGTTCCTCAACTCGGAAGAAACTCACCGATGTGCAGGCTACTCTGGCAATCAGTTTGGCAATCAATCCAACAGATCTGACCAAACTGATTAATAGTTTTGGAACAAATGATATCCTTAGCTTTGCTAACCTTGCTGCGATCTATTCCCTTAATCTGCTTGCCAAAACTTTCAGACTAACGATTGAAGAATTGCTGACATTGCAATCATTGACGGGAATCGATGTGCTTACCAGTCCCGCCAATACATTAAGGTTTATCGACAAGGTTGAGACGATCAACACCGCTGGGGTAAAAATACTGGATTTGCAGTATCTACTAACCCACCAAGCAACTGATTTAGGAGATCGCATCCTTCCAGAAGCAACTATTACAGTCTGGCTACAAAAGCTCCAAGGGGAATATCAGAAGGCATTTGATATAACTAAATCACTCTACAAAGTTTTTGATTCGACTCAATCAGCAGATGCCATTGCACAAACGGCGGAGGACAACAAAATTTCTCTCAAAGATTTGCTTGGTCAACTACCGAATGATCCAGATAATTTACAAAAGCAAGTTTTTGATGAAGTAACCATTAGCAAATTTATGACAATTTTGGATGCAACATGGTTGAGTACTTCAGCAACAGATGCATTCATTGATGCAACGCTCGGAAAGTTTTTCGGTTTGGTTCAACTCACTTTAGTCAAAACCAAACAAGGTGAGCTAGCAATTGTCACCACAGCAGAACAATCTACTGCGACTATTTTAGCAGCAACACCGCTAAGCGATCCAACTTACCAATCCAAACTGGATGACTACAACAATCGGAACAAGGAAAAACAGCAAAAACGAAACGAGCTAATTCAGATTGTGCTAGAGATGCTCTCGAATTACTTCTTCGAGCAGGCAAAATATAAGAGTTTGGTGCAAGCAATCATCTCTACTTTTAAGCTTGATGACGCGATCGCTCGTGTCTTGCTGAAAAACGCAAAGTTGAAAGAGCCAGCGATCACGAGTCCGAAAACGCTATTTGAGTTGCTCAACAACGATAACTGAGATCTTGCACCATTCAAGAAAAGGGGTTGCAGAAAGAGCAGAAATGTGAAAAAAAGGGCGTAGTAGTAAATTAAATAACGAGCATGGAAAGCATCGTTAAGCACGCCCAAGGGCTAGTGTATAGTCTTCTGTGTTTGATGCCAAGTGTGTATCAAACAGCAAGTCTCAATGCAATACTAGGACTATTTCTCGAAGCACAAAGGCATCCTTATCCAGAACATACACAGATAAAATCAGCGAGTGCACTCAGCCGATTTCTCAATCACTATAACTGGTCAACGAGAGCAGTAATTCGGTCAACACGGCAGGCTATTTTGGGACAAATCGCCAAGCATCGCCCATCGAAACAAGTGCCATTAAAGATACTGATAGACTTGACTACCCTAGAAAAAAGCGGCAAGTTTTTACATTTGAGCAATCCCACCCAAAACGAACCAGACCCATGGGTGAGAATACTAAACGGAAAGCGAGGACTACATCTGGTTGTACTGTATCTGGTCTATGGAGAGTGGCGCGTACCATGGAGTTTTAGAGTATGGCGCGGCAAAGGATACCCCAGTCCCTCTGACTTAGCTTGTAAGTTATTGGGGACAGTACCCAAGCAACTAACCCAAGGCAAGACTGTGATTGTCCTTGCTGATACTGAGTTTAGTACGGTGAAGTTTTTCAATACTGTCCGCGCCAAGACTTGGCGCATCGTTGTCGGTGTACGCAACAATCGTAAACTTCAAGATGGCCGTACAGTCAAACAACTTTATCGTCATGGCAAACGTGGACAACAAATTTTGCTAGAAGGGCTAACTCAGCCTTTGACGATCTCTTGGTTTTGGCTCAAAAGAGCTGATAGTAAACGGGAGTTACGCTTTGTTGTCTCTTCTCATCCTTATTCTGGTGCTTATCTGGTGATGTTAGGTCGTAAGCGTTGGGCGATTGAGGGATTCTTCAAAACCATCAAACATCGCTTTGGTTTGCATTGTTTTGGGCAATCTACAAAACTTGGTGTTTATCGTTGGCTTATCCTCTCTCTGCTTGCTTATCTTTTGGCCCATTGGATTGATCAATGGTCGAGTCCTCCTGTCTTGGACTGGAAAGCTACCTGTGATTTGACACTTTCCGTTTTATTTCCTTCTGTCCTTTGGTTGAAACTTCTTAGGTATCTCCAAATTAGTGCCGATATTGCTGCTCGTCATGGGTTTGAAATTATTCTCAAACCCATTCCTACTTAACTCTTTCAGGAATGGTGCAAGATCTCAGATAACCTGATCGATAAAACTGGCACGCCCCCTTCCCTGCCCACGATCACCTCAGTTGCATTTACGGATCTATACCGCGCCATTCGCTTGCTCCATAAAGTGGTAGTCTTCCTCACGCCATTGCAACTCAAGCCAGAAGCAATCGAGTGGTTGCTAAAACACAATGCCACCCTCGGTTGGCTTGAACTAGATCGACTGCCCTACGACACAGGCATTGCCAGTCTCAGCTTTGCCCAGTGGGAGACGCTAATCGATGGATTGCGCTGGGTTCAGGCATACCCACCCGTTGCCAATCCAACCAATCCCGATCGCCCCATTTCCTTCTATACGGTGCTAGAACTGGTACTGCAACCTGCCGCGATCGCAGTTCTCCAACAAGCTCTAGCTACCTTAACAGGTTGGGACATCATGACTTTGCAGGCTCTGCACACCCATTTCACATTCTCTATTGCCGATTATAAATTACCTACCACCTATCAACGTTTACAGAAAGCTGTAACATTTCTGCGCCAGCTAGGAATGTCTCTGGCAAACGCTGGAGAACTCATCAAGCCAGTTCTCTCAAATGCTGATGTTGCTCGGTTACGGACAGCATTGAAAGTACGCTACGAAGAAAGCCAGTGGCTAGAAGTATTGAAAGGCATTCAGGACAGACTGCGGCATCAAAAGCGAGATGCCCTAGTCGCTTACCTGCTGGCAGTGAATCCTGATGATCTGAATGATAGTAACGATCTGTACGACTATTTCCTGATCGATGTCGAAATGTGTGCCTGTCAGCCCACCTCTCGCATTGTGCAAGCACACGGTACCCTACAACTGTTCATCCAAAGATGCCTAATGGGTCTGGAGCCTACAGCCGTTGCCGATGTGAAATTAGATGGCGATTGGAATCAGTCGAAATGGATAAAGAATTACCGAGTTTGGGAGGCAAATCGCAAAGTCTTCCTCTATCCCGAAAACTGGATTGAGCCGGAACTGCGAGATGATAAGTCTCCCCTCTTCAAAGACCTGGAAACCGAGCTTTTGCAAAACGAGTTGAACGATCGCACCGTTGAGGATGCCACGATCAACTATCTGCAAAAACTGGATGATATCGCCTTCCTAGAAGTTTGTGCGATCTACTATCAAACCGATATCTACACCATGCATATCTTCGCCCGCACTAAAGGCGGAGATCCAGCAGTGTACTACTACCGCAAATTTGAGCGAGAACGCACTTGGACTCCCTGGGAAAAGGTCGATTTGGATATTAGCAGCGACCATCTAATGACCTTTGTCCGGAACAGTCGCCTTTACCTCGCTTGGGCTGTATTTACGGAAGAGGCAAATATGGAACAATCCATTAAAACTCCGAAGCCCAGTGAGGTTGATAGCGGGCCTGCTGGTGGAAAGGAAGTTGAAAAAACTCAAAAGAGATGGAAAGTTCAACTCGCAATCAGTGAATTTTCTGGCAAAAAGTGGTTGCCCAAGAAAATCTCAAAGGAAGGGTTGACAATGCCCACTTTCTATGAGGTGCTGCCGACGAAGGACGATTTTCGCTTTACGGTGCTGAATGTAGGACAAGCTGGATACATTATTTCTTGTACATTTCTGAACAATGGCAGGGTCAAGATGTTCGAGCCAAGTACATATCCTTCAAATCAGTATCTTGGAGCGTTTGCTTTAACTGGCTGTAAAGGTTATCCCGAACCTGTTCAAGTAGGCAGTTCCTTTTCGGGTTTCCAATTTCTCCCACAGTTTAAGGATACGGCATTCAAAAATATGCGGTATCGCGAGATGGATCAGATTCCACTTAATGATCTAGCCGTCTTGTCCATCTTCGATCTGTCTCAGTTCCAAACTATTCTGCAAGAAACTCCTGGCATCTTTAAAATTACCTACCCTCTACAGATGTCGCTGATCGATTATCTTCTGCTCTTGTTGCAGATTATATTTGTTCAGCAGCAATCTTATAAAGCTCTTGCCTATGAGAGAAAACAAGGATTTTATATTCCTCTGGGCACATTCATGCCTCACTTCTTCGAAGATGGCAATCGGGGATATGTCATTGTTCCTGGTTCTTATCAAACGAGTCAACAAGACGAAGGTGAACAGACCATTCAAAAGACCTTCTCAGATATCCTCGAATTCTGGGAAGACCTAATTGACTTAATCCAGAAGTATTGGCAGAAGTTGTCCAGTGAGTTTGGTGGCGATTTTGCAAATATGCTGGCAGCTCTAATTAAGGATACTGAATACAGTCGTCTAACTGAGGAATGGAAAATTTATCAAACCCTGACCTATGGTTTGAAATTTAAGAATTTCTACCATCCTTTGGCTTGCTATCTACGATCAACCTTATATCAGGATGGCATTCCTGCTTTGATGCAGCGAGACATCCAACTGCATCAAACTAATTTCCAATTCGGTCCCAGTGCAACCTATCAACCCAATGCAATCGTTGCCCAACCTTATCCTATTGAAGATTTAGATTTTAATCAGGATGGTAGCTACGCAGGCTATAACTGGGAACTGTTCTTCCACCTGCCGTTCTTGGTCGCGACAAAGCTGAATCAGAATCAGCAGTTTGAGGCAGCCATGAACTGGTTCCACTATATTTTCAATCCAATTGGTGCTTACGACGGCACTGCCCCACAAAAGTATTGGGTCACAAAACCATTCTTCTTGCAAACCACCAGTGACTATGATGAGCAGCGGATTGATAAATTATTGAACTCGATTGCGAATGATCCATCGGGTGCAGCGATTACAGAACTGAAGTTTGCGATCGAACAATGGCGTTCTAAACCTTTCCAACCCCATGTGATTGCGCGATCGCGTCCAGTTGCCTATCAAAAGGTCATCTTGATGAAATATATCGATAACCTGATTGATTGGGGCGATAACCTTTTTCGGCAAGACACGATGGAATCGGTGAATCAGGCAACCCAGATGTATATCCTGGCAGAAAAGTTGCTGGGACTCAAACCCCGCATCATTCCTCCAGTGGTAAAACCACCCTATGAAACCTACAACCAACTTGAAGCAAAACTGGATCTGTTCAGCAATGCGCTGTTGTCGCTGGAAAACTTAATTCCAGACTTAAATCTACTGCCCCACCAAGGAAATGAACTACCTCCTAGTCCACCTATCGACCTTTCTAGCCTCTATTTCTGCATTCCTCAGAATGAGAAACTCCTGGAATATTGGGACAGAATTGCCGATCGCCTGTTCAAGATTCGTCATTGTCAAAATATTGATGGGGTTGAACGCATCCAAGCCCTGTTTGCACCACCGATCGATCCAGGTGCATTAGTTAGAGCCGCTGCTGCTGGCTTGGATATTGCATCCGTGATTAGCGGACTTAACGCTCCGCTACCGTTTTACCGCTTCAATGTGATGTCCCAGAAGGCAACGGAACTGATTCAGGAAGTACGATCTTTAGGGGGTGCACTGCTTCAAGCATTGGAAAAGAAAGATGCTGAGGCAATGGCTTTGCTGCGATCGGAGTTAGAATTGAAAGTACTCAATTCTGTAAAAGCAGTCAAAGATCAACAGATAAAAGAGGCAGAGACACAGATCGAGGTACTCAAAAAGTCAATGAAGGTGACTGAAGAAAAAATTCTCTACTACCGTTCTAGAGAATTTATGAATACTGGAGAAACTGTTAGTTTTGCACTCACAACTAGTGCCTTAATTGCTCAAGCTGCTGCAATGGCATTGGATATCGTTGCTGGAGTTGCTCAGGGTGCAATTAAAAGTGAAAGTTCAGCTCAATAAGAAATGGAAGAAAGATTAAGCCAATAAGCATCCCAATCTTGATTAGTACGGCAGATCCTAAGAGCAAGCATAGCCTTAGCATTTTCAATCGTCCACCAAGAGCCAGCAAGCTTTAAACGATTTTGAATAACATAGCGGTGACCACTCTCAATTTCACCAGAGCCAATGGGTAAATTGGAGTCAATCGTGCCCTGATAGTCTAGACGATTAGGACGATTGAAAAGATAGCGATAAGCGGATCTAACCACAGCCAGATTGTCAGGAACAGATTCAGGTTCTTGAAACGGCTTAAGAGCTTCAAGGACAGCCGAAGCATGATTGGATTTGAGTTGTTGCTTCTGCACATCCATCCATGCTTTCGGAGCATCTGGGGAACAAACGCGACTTGCATCGGCTAGATATTCACATACATGATAGAAATCTAGTAAGTAGCGACTAAGTACACCAAAACGCTGCTCGATTTGGCTAGCAATCCAAGGCGCACCGTCGCCAACCCCATGCACAAAGGTTTCTTCTCCCAATCCAGCACGGATAGCACAATCAAGTAATGCTGCTCCTGCATCATCAGTCGAGCCTATCGTTGCTCCGAAAATAGGCTGCTCTTGCTCAGGGGTACGCGCCGAGGTTAGACGCGCTTCTTTCCAGCTAATTTTACGCGTCTTACGACGGTCAACTTCTTCGCCATCAGTTTCGCTTGCCGTTGTTTCCACAATCGGAATCATTGTCCCATCCATCTCCGCTATTAAAAACTCCACACCCTCGATTGCTGGGAATCCTGTTTCCCAACTCTGCGTTTCTAATATACGCTGGGCATGACTTTCTGTGATCTCCTGTCCTGCACTAATTGGGATGCTTATTCCATGATGTTCCATCATTTTTTTTGGGATTTTCCCAAACGCTACATCTGACCCAAAGTCGGTAATCACTCTCTGCAATGGGCGTGAATATCCTCGGCAATGTACTTCGGCGGCTTTTTGAAATGGTCTCACTACCTGTTTGGACTCTCTTCCAAATTCGATGTACCTTTGCTCTAGTACTTCGATGCGTCCATATCGGCTGTACCAATAGAGTTTTTTTTACCACCTCGGTGTGAAGATGGATTCGCGGCGATATATGCTTCGCTTTGCTTGATTTCTTGCCGCGTTGCCCATGTTTGTAGTGCTGTTTGTCCTAACTGACGGATTTCTTCTATCACTCGTTCCTCGGCTGCGTCGGCTTTGATTAGATCACCTTCTGCATTTTCTACAACGGATAATAATCCTTCGATTTTCGCTTTCAATTCAGGATAATCGTTTAGTCTTTCTTCTATGCTTTTACTGGACGATGCTGTTTTTGTTTTTATATTCACGGCTCAATTTTATGACTTCTTTGGATTAGAACTGTTATCCATCATACTTTCTAACCTACTTTATTTCTCCCATTTCACTTTTAATTACACCCAGTTGCTCACGTTGTTCCAGAGGGTGAACTAGGTGCTTCAGGTTTTGGTGCCACACCCGTAGCCACTCTAAAATTTGGCGGTGTTAACGTTGGTAACTCAAGCAATTCTTGGGCTGATGTATCGAGAGCCATTTCAGGTCTGTTACAAACAGGTTCGGGCATGGCTTCTACCTTGGCAAGCTATGAACGTCGTAAAGAAGAATGGGACTTCCAAGCAACGCTGGGTGATAAAGAACTAGAGCAATATAAATTGTCAGACGGGCAGGATGGTCCGCAAATTGTTGCTGCTCAGATTCGCTTAGATATTGCCAAGAAAGACTTACAGAACCATCTTTTGCAGATTGAAAATGCCCTGAAAACTGATGAGTTCATGCGGAGTAAGTTTACCAACGAGGAACTCTATGAGTGGATGATTGGGCAAATTAGCTCAGTCTATTTCCGAGCATATCAACTTGCCTACGATGTGGCAAAAAAAGCAGAACGCTGCTTCCAGCATGAATTAGGCTCTAATGATTCCTTCCTACAGTTTGGCTACTGGGATAGCCTCAAGAAAGGTTTAATGGCTGCGGATCATCTCCATCACGATCTCAAACGTATGGAGGTTGCTTACCTCGATCAGAATAAACGGGAATATGAACTTACAAAGCATATTTCTCTAGCAATGCTTGATCCAATGGCATTGATCCAGCTCAAGAACACAGGCAAATGTCTAATCAATCTACCAGAGGTTCTGTTCAATCTAGATCATCCTGGTCAGTATATGCGTCGGATCAAGTCAGTCAGCCTTTCTATCCCCAGTGTAGTAGGACCTTACACTTCTGTAAGTTGTAAATTATCCCTGCTCAGCAACAAATACCGTAAAAAAGCAACGCCTAAACCAGGGGCAACGAATGACAAGGACAAATACAATGAAACAGTTGGGAATGATGATCGTTTCGTATACAATATTGGCTCGATTCAATCAATTGCCACAAGCTCAGCACAAAATGACAGTGGTGTATTTGAACTCAATTTCCGCGATGAACGATACTTGCCCTTTGAAGGAACAGGTGCCATTAGTACTTGGCAGTTAGAAATGCCAAAAGCGTTCCAGCAGTTCAATTCCAACACTATCTCAGATGTCATTGTGCATCTGAAATACACTGCCCGTGATGGCGGAAGTGGTTTCAAAACTTTAGTTGAGAACGTTTTGAAAGATCTACTGAATGAAATGGTACTTGCAGCTAATAGGACTGGGCTTTATATCGCCTTTAACCTCAAGCACGACTTACCCAACGAATGGCATAAGTTGAAACAGACTAACAGGACTACCATTAATCTTCAAAAAGATCGCCTACCATTTTATGTTCAAGATTGCACTCCCACAATTACTAGCAGTACTTGGCTAGCGCATGTGAAAGGTAACCCTGCTTCCTTAGTGATGAATTTGATTACTAGTTCTACTGATACCTTCACTCTAGCTCAGGATCCCAATCTTAATAAATTGTGTAAAGGAGACTCTACTGCAATCCCTCTTGGAGCAGATTTTTCATTATCAACACCTGACGCAACTAACCTCGAAGATCTATGGCTGATTTGCCATTACTCAGTTAGTAATCCCACTTCATAAAGTAACTTAATGTACAACTAAAAGTCTGAAACTCTTGATTTCCTATATTTAGTTAATCAATTTTTTAACGTGATTTAGACAGAGTAGGCAAAAACAAAAGAAAAGCTGAGACTAGGTTTATATAGAGATGATTTCTGCCAAAGCTTTGACAAACACGGGCAAAAGCAAACGTAGTTGCCATCAATGATACTCCCTTTCCAGTGAATAATTAGGCGTGCGTGGCGAAGCCGCGCACGCCTAATTATTCATTTTGTAATGCCTATTTTTAGGGTGGGAAGGGAGTAGGAGAGACGCATGAGACTGAATGAAGTATTTGGCAAAGGTTATAGTTTTATTCAGAAAGCCCTAACTACCATAGAAAACATCAAGCGTGGGAAAGGCAGCCTGCGATCGTAGACAATCCCACAAATAAATTGCAAAGCCGATATCCCCTGTCCATAGGGAATATCGCATTTGTCCATAATGCAAAGTAGCTGCATTTGTTTGAGCGATCCCATGCATAGCAAAAGCTCTTGCTCGCTCCAACCATTCAGAATTTCCCGTGCGCTGATATAGCTTGAGAAAAGCGTAACCATTTCCACCAGTACCGTGGCATAGATTAGAACCTTTAATCAACGGACCAGCCGCCCAAATAGCTTCTCCAGCAGCGATTAGCAGGTCATCAATAGCAATGCTGGGAAACTCAGCCAAACAGATGACAAAACCTGGAGCACCATGACAGAACTGCATAAGCATACGCGATGTGCAACTAAAAGTCTGAAAGCCCTGATTCCTCGTACTGCACTGATAAGCAGTTTACATTACAGGTATCTCAAACAACCTAAGAGCAATAGCTCAAAAATAGTTGCACATCGCGTTAAGCATGGGACGAGTACTGCTTTCCTTCCCGTTGAGATATACACGCCAGTTAGCTTGAGATCCACTACGACTTGCAGTGCGTTGAATTGTGTTGGCGATACATTGCTTCCAATCAGCCCATATATCAGAATCCAACAAGTGACGACCACGGATAAGCGGAGATGCAGTAGCCACAAAGCCATGAACTGCGTCTAGATAAGTTGCTTGATGACCATACAAATCCTGCATCCAGTAATGGCACTCGTATTCTGGTGACCATTGAAGCTGTGACCACAACTTTGCAGCAGTGAGCCGAAAAAGTTCAGCCCATCGAGCCTCTCCCGTCCGCTCATACAAAAACAGCGCCGCTAGCAATGTGCCTGGAGAACCCCACATCAATTCGCGAGCTGGATGGTCGAGATTACCTGCAATGAGTGCATCAAGGATTTCTGTGACTTCTATAGTAGGATTCTCCCCAAAGGACAACATATGAACAGGGGTGTCCCCCATCAAGTAAGAAGCACGCTCCTGTTCATAGGAATCACCCAGCCACACACGACTCTGCATCAATAGCGAATCTAAGTCATCAATATAGCTTTTTGAAAGCTGCACAGCCTCGACTGATTGCAAGTAGTGCAAAGCCCAAATGACACCACATGCCCCGAAATATAAAGGTGTTAGGATTTGATTTAGACCTTCGTCTCTCCCAACATCAAGGGGATGTGCTTGCCAGTAGCGTATGGGCGTGAAGTGTTCTTCAGCGTCTGCAACAATATGCTCGATAGTTTTGCAAACAAGATCTTCGTCCCACGGAATCCCTCTCAAAGCTTCATGACGTGCAGGATCGTAGAGCATAAATTCTGAGTATAACGAAAATTCGAGCAATATTGAATCAAGCTAGGCTTAAGAGGTATGCATAGCAACACTTTCAACGATTGATTTAAGAAGACTTCTTGAATAATATTACAGCCGATCTAAAATTAATCCATATTTTATTCTATTCTGCTTTCCCCACAAATGACTACATTTCATTTAACTGAATTGTCGGCACTGGAAAACTAAACCGCGATCGACTTATTTACGTCTTTCTTGTCAGTATGAATATGGTCATTTCAGTACCCATCCCTAATTAACAGTCCAGCATCAAAAACCCAATATGTCACAGATTCGTCTTAGAGCAAATAATCATCAATTATTTGCCATTAAATTTATGCGAATGAGTATTTATACTCGTTTTGATCAACGTGTTTTAAAGGTTTGAGGCGTTTGCTCGGCGCGTTGCGTTATATTGTTGAGGTATCTGCCCGTTAGTTAGTTGTCGTCATGCCAAAATGGTTTAATACTGCTGGTCCTTGTCAAGCTGATATTCATTACATGCTGCCGTCTACAGTGCGGTTGCCTGAAATAGTGAATTTGATCGCCCAGCGTAACTATTTTGTGATCCATGCCCCAAGGCAGGTGGGTAAAACTACAGCAATGCTGGCACTTGCCCAAGAATTAACTGCTAGCGGTCAATATACGGCGGTGATGTTGTCTCTGGAAGTGGGAGCGGCTTTCTCTGATGATTTGGGAGCAGCCGAACTGGCTATTTTAGATGAATGGAAGCAATCGATAAGGTTTCGTTTGCCAAAAGATTTGCAACCTGAAGAGTGGTTAGATGCCGAAGCCGGAGCGAGAATTGGTAAAAACTTGAGCAACTGGACTGAACAATCTTCTCGTCCATTAGTGGTCTTTTTGGATGAAATTGATGCATTGAGTAACGAAACTTTAATTTCTGTGTTAAGACAAATCCGATCTGGGTTTCCCAATCGTCCGCAGGGATTTCCGCAGTCATTAGCCCTGGTAGGGATGCGTGATATACGGGATTATAAATATGCTTCTGGGGGGAGTGATCGCCTAAATACTTCTAGTCCTTTTAACATCAAAGTGCGCTCTTTTACTTTGAGTAACTTTACCCTTGAGGATGTAAGAAAGCTCTACCAGCAACATACGGATGCAACGGGGCAAGTATTTACGCCTGAAGCGGTTGATTTAGCTTTTCATTTGACGCAGGGACAGCCTTGGTTAGTCAATGCGATCGCTAAGGAAATTGTGGAATATATCACGAAAGATCCTGCTATTCCCATTACTGCTGAGTTAGTGAATCAAGCTAAGGAAATACTAATTAAGAGACAAGATACTCATTTGGATAGTCTTGCCGAAAGACTGAGAGAAGATCGAGTCAGAGCAGTGATTCAGCCTATTCTCGCGGGGCAGGAACTGCCAGATGTACCACAGGATGATATTCGCTACGTTTTAGATTTAGGGCTTTGTACTAACGAAAATGGTTTGGCGATCGCTAATCCTATTTATCAGGAAGTGCTTCCTAGAGTGCTTGCCTATGTAACTACTGCTTCTATTGGGTATCTTCAACCAATCTGGCTTAGTGAGCAAGGTGAATTTTTGCCCGATCGCTTGTTGGAAGCGTTCTTATTATTCTGGCGGCAGCATGGAGAGCCTTTATTTGACAGTACACCTTATCCAGAGATTGCACCTCATATTGTATTGATGGCTTTTCTGCACCGTGTTGTTAATGGTGGGGGCACTTTGGAGAGAGAATATGCCATTGGTTCGGGAAGAATGGATATTTGTTTGCGCTATGGTAAGACAACTTTGGCGATGGAGTTGAAAGTATGGCGAGACAAGAAGCCTGATCCAATCAAGGAAGGATTAAAGCAGTTAGATAAATATTTGTCAGGTTTGAGTTTAGATACAGGATGGTTAGTGATATTCGATCGCCGTTCTGGCTTGCCGCCGTTAAGCGATCGGACGACTACTGAGAATGTCATTAGTCCTGCTGGTCGAGAAATCATCGTTATTCGGGGATAGATAGCCTAATTGATACTTCGATACATTTTCTAGAGCCAACTTGCACTAATTGTTACACTTAAAATCTTATGACCGCAGAGCTTTGGCATCACGATAGGGTTGATACGAACGGCATAAAATTGCACTACGTTACCGAGGGTAAAGGTGCGCTGATGTTGATGTTGCATGGATTTCCAGAATTCTGGTACTCTTGGCGACATCAAATCCCTGAATTTGCGAAAGATCATAAAGTTGTTGCTGTCGATCTGCGTGGTTATAACGATAGTGATAAGCCTCAAGCCCAATCTGCTTATGTGATGTCCGAGTTTGTGGAAGATATTAGAGGAGTAATCAAAGGCTTAGGCTATGAGAGTTGTATTCTGGTTGGTCATGATTGGGGAGGAGCGATCGCATGGTCTTTTGCCTATGCCTATCCTGAGTTAGTGAGTCGTTTGATTGTGATGAACTTGCCGCATCCTGCGAAGTTTGCGGCTGGGCTAAAGACTCCGCAGCAGATGCTCAAGAGTTGGTATATTGCGTTCTTCCAAATTCCGTTTCTGCCTGAGTTCTTGATTCAGTTGGATGATTATCGGCTGATTGGGGAGGCTTTTCGAGGGATGGCGATTGATCAGAGTGCTTTTACGGATGCGGATATTGAGCAGTATAAAAATGCTTTTGCGAAGCGGGGGGCTTTGACAGGCGCGATTAATTACTATCGCAATCTACCTACTTATTTATCCCAAAGGAAAGTGTGGGGTATTCTCAAAATTCCGACTTTGATGATTTGGGGTGAGGAGGATCGTTTTTTGGGCAAGGAATTAACCTATGGTACGGAGGAATATGTGCAGGATTTGCAGATTCGCTATATTCCTAATTGCAGTCATTGGGTGCAGCAGGAACAATCGCTGTTGGTTAATCAAATGATGCGTGAGTTTTTGGATGAGGAGTGAAGGAAATACTATTTTGCAGCGCAAAACATCACAAAATGAACTAGAAAAATTAGAGGAACTGATAGCGACGATTATACAATTGATGATTAATACTGTAGCCTGATTGTGCCATGCCACGGAAACAAATCGTAGATATTATTGCCACGATTCAACAAGCGCTTGAAATGCAAACCGTTGACAATTTAAAAAAGTTTTGTGCGCTGTTGTCTACTAATCTCAAATTGACTCGCAAAGCTGATCTTGTGACTGCAATTTTGCCACACCTTGAGGGAAAAAATCTCCAGAAAATTTGGCAGCAGCTAGACGAATTGCAGAAAGCCGCAGTTGCTGAAGTTGTTCATTCGGCGGGAAATGATTACCGTGCAGATGCATTTGTAGCTAAATATGGACAGAAGCCTAACTTTGGCAAAGGAGATCGCTATAGTTATGCATATCAGCCATCGCTATTGAGCTTATTTTTCTATCAAGGCGTGATGCCATCGGATCTCAAGCAAAACCTAAAAGCCTTTGTCCCCAAACCTAAAGTAACCCGTTTAACCGAAGTCAAGGACACAATACCTGACACATTTCTGGTGTGCCAACAAAAGTATTGGAATGATCAAGAGTATGAAGTGCCGTTGACAATATGTGAAATGGAGCAGGTTGCTCAAAAAGATTTGCTATCGGTTTTGCGCTTGATTCAATCGGGCAAAGTGTCTGTCAGTGATAAAACATCTTTACCCAGTGGCGCGACGGTGAAAGCGATCGCGACAATTTTATTGGGTGGTGATTTTTATGACGATCAACAACGCAAAGCAGAAGCACAGTACACCTACACATCACCTGAAGATGATATTGGCGGTATCAAAGCTTTTGCATGGACATCCTTGTTGCAGGTGGGGAATATGGCGGAACTTGCTGGCAAAAAGCTGGTTCTGACTAAAGCTGGACTAAAGGCGATGCAAGAACCTCCTGCCAAAACTTTACAAACACTATGGAAGCGCTGGTTAAAGAATACGACCTTTGATGAATTTCGGCGCATTGATGAGATCAAGGGGCAAACTGGTAAAGGGGCAAGGGGCATGACGGCAGTAGCAGGGCGGCGCGAAGTGATTGCTAACGCTTTGAGTGAATGTCCCATTGGTAAATGGACAGAGTTCAGTGCTTTTAGCAAATACATGGTAGCTACTGGACAGTTATTTGAAGTTACCCGCGATCCTTACAATCTCTACATTTGTGAATTTGGATATGGGAATTTAGGATATGACGGTAGCCATGATTGGCATATTCTGCAAGAGCGCTATATGCGCTGTCTCTTATTTGAATATGCAGCAACCCTTGGACTGATTGATGTTGGCTATGTTGATCCAGGGGTAAATTGGCGTGATTTTAGCGATCTCTGGGGGACTGAAGATCTCAATTTTCTCAGTCGTTATGATGGCTTGATTTATTTTCGGTTAAACGCCTTGGGGGCTTACTGTTTAGGCTTGACCGATCAATATCAACCCACAGCGATCGCGAATAGTCAAATTTTGCGGATATTACCAAATCTAGAAATTGTGGCTTCAGGCTCTGGGTTGAATATTTCTGATGCTCTAGTTCTCGATCTTTATGCTCAAAGGATTGCTGATACAATCTGGCAGTTAGACTCGGATAGGCTTTTA
>JALQCR010000045.1 GCA_023336205.1 Pseudanabaena sp. Salubria-1 | reverse complement strand
GGGTTTTAAAAAAAAAAAAACCTCGGGGGGCGCCCCCCCCCCCCCCCCCAACTCCCCTTTGTTTTTAAATTGGCATTAGCCTAAATTAATGGGACGTTCCAATACATCCTCAATAGAGTAAGGACAATCGACTGGAAATTCTAAATCGGTTTCTTTTTGTGCATTTAAACTAGCTACCACATAAGTTTCGGCTAACCACTCATCGGTTAAGTACCGCTTTAGGCTGGGGCTATCTTTCAAATAACGAGTTATATGAAGGCGTTCGCGCTGAATAGTTATTTGCCAACTTCTTGACCTAAGGTGTGCTTGATAGTCCCATTTGAGTAAATGATGCATAATCAATCGCATACTGCTCAATAAGCGATCGCGTTCTCGCTTAGACAAGTCGCGTACCTCTTCTACCAAATTCTCGATATCCAACTCTGCAAACCGACCTTCTGACAAAAGATCTGCCATCTGTTCGGCCCAGAGTCCATAATCCTGCTCGTATAGCACAGTCATCGCCACAACTCCAACAAAGGCTCATGACACTCACTATATATGATTTTCTATACAAAAAAGGTAGGGACAATTCATGAATTGCCCCTACCTTTTTTAGATATTAAATGTAACCGAAATCTACCAAATTCTAGAAGGAGAATGTGGTGCGAATTACACCTACAGTTGCAGTACCGTTAGCGGAGTTGCTACCTTGGTTGAATACAAAGAATACACCAGGAGTGATGGTAATGTTCTTGGAAACGCGGAAGCGATAGAGAGCTTCGAGGTGATATGGAGTATCAATAGATCCTGAGACACCTACACCAGAAAAACTGCTACGGAATAAGGGCTGACCAAATAATACAGCAGCAAGATCCCCTTCGGTAAACAAGTCCTTACCAGACAATGCAGCCATCCAGCTAGTAAAGGTCGTAGAACCAATGGAAGTACCAGCAGCATTGATGCCATCAGAAAAGTTCCAAGAACCCCAAGTATTAAAGGTGAACTTGTTGGTAATGTCCCAAATCAAACTACCAACAACGGTATGTGTTTTTAGACCAATAGGGGCGATTCCACCGATTGATTCCACGTTTAGACCAGAACCTAGGCTATTACCAGTGTTGTAGGAATAACCATAGCCAGCACCCAAAGTAAGGCTGCTAAAAGGCTTGTACACCAGTTGAGCAGCGAGTTTGGTGTCATCACCACTAACACCGCCAGCTCCCGTAGCAGTTGCTGAGTTAGCGGCACTGTAAGCAAGCTCTAGGTTAGCTTGATTGTTAAACTTGAAATTCAAACCTGCGATCGCCAAACCTGTACCACCGCTAGAGGCAATACGGATCAAGGGATTGAAACGACCGAAGCGAGAAATTGTACCTTGACCATCGCTTTCGAGTGGGTTCAAGGGACTGATTACATCTTCAGGAGCGCCAATCGGTGCGATGTATGCAGTAATGCTTTCACCAATGGGGAAGCGATAGTACAAACGACCAATTTGAAAGTTATTGTTGGTATTAGTGTCGAAGGATAGGCGAGCTGCATTTGTGCCACTTGCAAGACCAGGCACTCCTGTTGCTCCTGTTGTTCCTGCTAAGTTAGGAACATTGGCAGATTCTAGACGAGTTCTTAATAAGTCCTTACCAGTGAAACTGGTGTCAAGGTTCAAGCGAACACGGTAGCTGAAGGTTGTATTTGTTCTGTCTACACTACCTGCAGGAGGAGTAACAACACCATCAGAACCAGCAGCTAGACCGAAGATAGCTTCGCCGCGTAGCTTGGTGGTGGTGGAGAATTGTTGAGCTTCGAGCTTAGCGGTCTTAGCATCAAGAGCATCGACACGACCACGAAGGGTTGCGAGTTCAGCAGCAAACTCTTCTTGAAGCTTTTGCAAGGTGGCGAGGTCTTCTTTGCTAACCTTGTCAGCCAAACCTGCGGAGATGATTTCGTTGATCTTGTCCAAGCAAGCATTCAAACCTGCGGCAAATTCGTAGCGGCTGGTTGCTTGTTTGCCACGGAAAGTGCGATCAGGATAGCCAGCGATACAGCCGTAGCGCTCTACCAAAGATTGCAATGCGGTGAAAGCCCAGTCTGTAGGACGAACATCGCTGAGCTGAGATACTGAAGTTACATTTTGAGCAACAGCACTAGGACGCAACTGAACTTGTTCGGCAAGGGTTTCAGCACCTACGGAGCGAACAACTTCAGAGTCTTTAGACGCTTGAGCATTGGCAGCACCAGAAATAAGAGCAGAAGCAGCAACAGCAGCCGAAATTACTAAGCTGCAATTTTTCTTAGAAAACTTAGACATATAAATTAATTTCCCTCACAACATGACAGTTTATAACATGCCAAAAACAAATGTAGCAACAATGGCAGACAAAAGTGAAGTGTCGCTGGACACACCTGCTCAGTATTTATAGCTAAGCCTTATTTATGACATAATCAGGACCCTCTTAATTAATTACACATCCAAACCCATAAGGTTCCGCCCCGCAGGGGCGGAACCTTATGGGTTTGAGTAATATTAGGCATAGCGAATTAGACTCATCTCCTGATTTTCTGATATCAAAAGGACATTTCAATAAGTTATTGATTGCAACGCATTAAATCTAAATGAGTAGCAGCCTGACTGGGAAACCAAAATCCTTGTTCTATAAGAAGTGGGGTGCGTTACGCTGCGCTAAAGCACCCTCTGACTTTGACGGTGCGTTACGCTGCGCTAACGCAGCTATAGTAAATCTGGATCTAATCTTTTACAGAAATTTTTGACCAAACGAGCCACAAAAAATTTATTCGTTCGGATTTGAGCGCAAAGCTTTAGGTTTTGATTTGTCCTAAGGTTAAAAATTTAGCGATCGCAGAATCTTTAACCGAATAAAATTAATATCCAAAATATTTGCTGGAGCAATTGGGCTAAAATAAGATTGGCAGGGGAAAACTATAGAAGCTAACTTTGCAAATTCGTAAGTTACCTAGGCCCTACAAGCATGGCAAAAAGCTAGAGCTAAACTCCCTACAGAGATAATCGTAGATAATCTAAGATTTCTTGGGGAATGCACTTCGGGATAAACAGAAATATGCGTTTCGATCCATATTTTCACTATCCTGTATTCAATCTGTAATCATGTCGCAGAGCTATCAAGATCGTCTCTAAGAAGATAGACTAACTTCCACAGTTTCGTTTTGATAATAAGTCGAATCTTTTAAAGTTGTCTGCCTGTTCTAATTGCCGAAATCTTGATTGTCGCTGATTTGCGATGTTGATATCCGCTTGTAGTTTATGTTCGTAGGTTGCTACTTTGTTACCCCTCATTTGCTCTAATTTGCTCACCTTAAACAATCGCTCGACCTTCGCCTCATGGAATTCTCGATTAATCAACTGTTAGACAATTTCTCTGATGACAAGCTAGTTACGCCCAAGGCGATCGAAAAAAAACTTGGGATTGGTGATGACAACAAAAGTGTTCGTCGGCTCCAAGTTGCTCTTGATGCACTCGAAAAAATTGGCATTCTCGAAAAAGACAAAGGTCGATATCGCCGCATCCACGAAGAAGGATTGGTAGAAGGTCGATTGCGTTGTTCGAGCAAAGGTTTTTGCTTTGCGATCCAAGATGTCGAGGGCGCTGAAGACATATATGTGCGAGAGAGCCGTCTGAGCAATGCTTGGAATGGCGATCGCGTATTAGTGCGGGTAACTAAAGATGGCGTGCGCAGGCGATCGCCTGAAGGCGAAGTACGATTGATCCTTGAGCGATCAAATCCTACTTTACTATCGACTGTAAAGTTAACTGGTGATAGTTATCGGGCAGTGCCACTAGATGATCGCCTGCTATTTGAAGTCGAGCTAGTACCAGATGAGGAGACACCTGACTTAGATGTTGCAGTTGGCAAACTCGTACACCTAGAAATGGTCAGATTTTCACTAGGCAATCACTTGCCATTGGGACGAGTTTTACAGGTTTTAGGTGATGATGCTGAGTCAACCAATGATATTGATCTTGTATGTTGCAAGCATAATTTACCGAGAAGATTTAGTGCCAAGGCTCTTACAGCTGCGGCAAGTTTGCCTAGAGGTGTACGAAAAGCTGATCTCAAGCATCGCCTCGATTTACGTAAGACCCTGACTGTCAGAATTGGTAATGCTGCAGCAATTTCGATCGCAGAGGTGGAAAGTGGCTGGGACTTGGGTGTACATATTCCTGATGTGGCAACTTATGTAACAGCGGGCTCACCTTTGGACTTAGAAGCGCAAAAGCGTCTACGTTCATTTTTCTTGGGTGATACAATTTTGCCGATGTTGCCAGAGATGAATGTATTTAATCAGCCTGAATATCTGACGATGTCAGTACTGATTAAATTGGATCACGAAGGTAATATGCTTTCGTTTGAGATTCAGCCGTCAGCAATATTGGTTCGTGCTAACTTAAGTTATCAGAGAGCCCAACAAATTCTTGACGGGAAAGAAGCTGTTGATGAAGATGCACCTAGCCAAGAAATTGATACAGAAGTAGAAGGGTTGGTACATTTAATAGCTAAGGTAGGCACTTTTCTCCAAGAGCGCTCTAATGCAATTAGACTAGTATTGCCACAGATTCCTTCTCAAGAAGCGGATGAGGGTGTGCGAGGATTGACAGTAGTTCCGTTAACTTTGCAAATCTCTGGAAATGTTACGGAAATAATGATCTTGGCAAACAAATCGATTGCTTCGCATCTACAGTCTCTATCTATTCCAACTATCTATTTACGTCAAATCCCTCCCGATCAAGGGAAAGTTGACGACTGGACTAAGCTATTAGAGAGTATGGGGATTTCGGCGCAGCTAGAAACGCCTGATCAAATCCAGATTGCCGATTTGCATCAAATTTTGGGACAAGTGAGTCAGATTGAACAAGAAGCTACTCGGGATATTCTCAAATATCTACTAATGTCTATGTTTAAGACCAGTGAATATGTACTTACCCCATCACTGCACTTTGGCTTAGGCTTAATCGATCTTCCCTATGTGCATGGTGTTTTTCCCCAAAACCATTATGCTGATTTACTAATTCAGCGCATTTTGCATACTGTGTTTGAAGAAGGTCGCGATCGCCGTAGCATCAGAATTAAGGATGGTGTAAATCTTCGCAGTTCTAGTGCTCATGGTCAGGTGAATTGGAGTGTTTTGCCACCTGAGACAGAACGTCAATTGATTGAAGATTTAGAAGTCGTTGTGCCAAAGCTAAATCAGGCTGATGCTTTATATCATCGTTCCATTTCCGATCTTGATGGGTTACGGAAAGCAGAATTTATGAGATCGCATACAGGTGGAAACTTCTATGGCATCATCACTAGCGTCCAGTCCTATGGATTTTTTGTAGAGATTGAATCTCTATTAGTTGAAGGTTTAGTCCATGTCAGTTCTCTTAAAGATGATTGGTATGAGTTCCCATTGATTAACGGCAAGGGCAGGGCAAGGGCTTCGACCCTGCTAGTTGGTCGTCGCAGTGGTCGTCAATATTGTTTGGGCGATCGTGTAGAAGTACAGGTCAAGGGAGTAGATTACTATCGTCAGCAAATCGACTTAGTTGCCGTAATGAACACTGAGGGAGATCGCGACTTGTCAAATACCTCTGAAGCTAATTTAGAATCAGAAGATAATTCAGAAGAATTTTCTGAAGAGATCGATACAGAAGATCTTGAATAATTTAAAATATAGCGGTTTCATTTTGCCTACGGCAAAATGAAACTGCAAAAAACTTAATCACTCCTCTCCACGAGTTCTCCACCATGTCGCTTTCCCGCCTATTGGTGACCGTTCTAAACCGTCTTCAGCCTTCTGCGGAGACGGTTATGCTTGTTTCTGCGATCGCGGTGGGCGTAATCAGTGGTACTGGTGTAACCCTATTTCGTAAGCTCATTCTATTTACCCAAGAATTCTATTGGCATAAAATAGCTGTAGTTCTCAGCAATCAGTGGCACTGGGCAATTATCTTTATTCCGATGATGGGAGCACTAGTTGTTAGCCTTTTACGCCTCAAATTAGACAAATTAGATCAAGCCGAATCTAAGGCTTCTAATCGTGAACTAGGGTTATCCTATTCGCAAGTTCCTCTAAAAACTGTGGCGGCAGCCCTTTCACTGGGTGCGGGAGCTTCGCTTGGGCCTGAAGGTCCTAGCGTTGAGCTGGGGAGCAATATTGGATCATTGCTGGGCCAAATGCTGCAATTTTCTAGCGAGCGAATTCGATTACTGATTGGATCTGGAGGAGCCGCAGGGCTAGCCGCAGGATTTAATGCCCCGATCGCAGGTGTATTTTTTGCTTTAGAGGTATTGCTGCGCGATTCCTATCGCACTAATAAATCGAGCCCCAACTCGGATGTCAGTGTTGTTGTTATAGCTTCGGTAATTTCAGCGCTGGTTTCCCAGATTAGCCTTGGTGAGCGGCCAGCATTTAGTTTACCTGTCTATGAGGTACGCAGCTATTGGGAGTTACCGCTATATCTCGGTTTGGGGGTACTAGCCAGTGTCGTGGCACTGTTGTTTACTCGCGCAATTAAGCAAGCTAAGAAATTTTTTGCGGGGGAATGGGCGATCGCTCCATTTATGCAAACCCTATCTATGCCAATCAAGCTGCTGATGGGTGGACTATGTGTAGGTGTTACAGCCTTAATTTTTCCTGAAGTAATCGGGATTGGTTATGAGACGGTGGAATCAATTCTGCAAGATACTCCTTTCACGATTCCTTTGTTAATTATTTTGTTGGTAGTTAAACTTTTGCTGACAGCGATTAGTTCTGCTAGTGGCTTTGTTGGCGGGATCTTTGCCCCTTCAATTTTTTTAGGAGCTGTACTGGGTAGTGTGTATGGACAGGCGATCGCCTATTTTTTACCCGCCTCGATCCCAATCGCTGCTTCTCCAGCCTATGCACTTGTCGGAATGGCGGCAGTTTTGGCGGGAACGGTTCGCGCCCCCTTAACATCGGTGTTGTTATTGTTTGAGATGACCCGTGACTATCGTATTGTTTTACCACTGATGGCAGCGGTTGGTCTTTGTGCATGGGTACTCGACCAAATTGACTCATCAAAAACCTCAGATCGGATGATTATGCAATGGTCGGGGCTACCAGCAGATATCGAAGTTCTTGAAAAAATTAAAATTGCCGAAGTCATGACTCTCAATCCTGCCTCGGTCAAATATTCGATGCCATTGCTACAAGCTGCTCAGTTTATTACCAGCGGCTATCATCACAGCGCTCTCGTATTTGATGATATTAATCACTTGCAAGGCATTCTCACCACTCAAGATATTAAGCGAATTCTCTCATCTCCTTCAGGCGATCGCCCACTTGAAGAACTAACTGTAGAGAATATTTGCACTAGCGAGGTACTTTGCACATTTGCCGATGAATCTCTTGCTGAAGCCCTAAAACGCATGGCAACTAGGGACTTGCGTCAGATGCCCGTAGTCGATCGCCATCAGCCCAAGCGAGTAATTGGGATGGTTGATCGCCTAGCAATTACAACTGCTTATAATACAGCACTAACAAAACGGGCGATTGCTGCTAGAATTACAGCGACTAAATCGACTCTACCTATTGCTAATCATACTCATACGGCTATAACTAGCATTTCTAGTAATGGTTCTAGTAGTATTTCTAGCAATGGTGCTAATGAAAAGAGCAACAATAAAGACAATAATTTAATTAATTTAAATAATTCTCTAAGTAACACTTTAGATAGCACTTTAACCAATAACTTAAACAGAGAGTCAGATATTCACAGTTCTGAGGCAATTTCCTCTTAAAATTTACGCAGAGATTGTCTTAAATATCTGGTCAATTAGCCTAAACGAAGGATGTCATGGATAGCGAAGAAATACTAATTGAGTTTGTGGGAAATGGCGATCGCGCTAATGGTGAATCGATTAAATCAGTCAGCACCACTAAAATTAAAGACAGCATTCAGAAACTTGCTAGTTTAGTTCAGCAGCTCGCTACGGACAATGCTCCGAGTCAAGCTAATGGGTTAGCACTCGATGAGGTAGAAATTTCGATTAAGCTCACAGATGCTGGTGAGGCAATTTTATTAGGTGATGGTCAAAGCAACGGGGCAATGACTTTAAGGTTTCGTCGTTCTAATAAAGAACTGGCGATCGTCAATGATGATACAAATACTCAATCCCCATTATTCAACTCCAATACAGGCGTTGACTATACGAAGTTAAAAATCTTGCTATCTAATGGCAAATGGCAAGAAGCCAATCAAGAGACATGGAATGTGATGTGTCAAGCAGCCCGTAAAAATATTGGCTCGGTTTTGACGGCTGAGGAGATGAAGCAAATCTCTTGTGATGACTTGCAAACCATTGATACCCTTTGGCGTAAGTATAGTAAGGGGCGGTATGGATTCAGCTCTCAAAATCAGATCTATATGTCATCAATTCTGGGATAAATAAGTAAATGGACATAATTAATTACCAACCCAAATTTGAAAGGTTGCGCCCCAAAGGGGCGTAACCTTTCAAATTTGGGTAATTATTTTATACAAGTACTTAGACAGCTAGAGCAGTCTCATGTAGAAATTTCATAATCAATTCACAAGGCAAATCATCAGGGGTTAGTGTCATGGATCAGGATAAGCAAAAACAGATTACAGGCTATTTTATTGAGGAGGCAAAGGAACATCTCCAGACAATTGAAACAGGACTGCTTAATTTGCAAACGCTGATGGGCAACTCTGAAGCAGTCAATGAGATATTCCGAGCTGCTCACTCAATTAAAGGTGGGGCTGCTATGTTGGGATTTAGCAGCATTCAACATGTAGCCCATAACTTTGAAGATTATTTTAAAGTTATGCGTGAAAACACTAATTTTCAAGTTGATCAAGATTTACAGACCCTGTTTTTACAAGCTTTTGACAAGTTGCAAGAACTTGTCGAGCATTTGCAAAGTCCTTATGGGCTAACCAAGGATGCTGTTGATACTGTTATGGCTGGTTCTGATCAAATCTTTGCCAATCTCAAAAGTCATCTTCAAAATTTAATCTCAGGGAAAGCCCCCCAATCAACTTTATTAGAGCCTGAGACCAAGATTGATACTAGGGGAATGTTGTCGGCATTTCAGTCAGAAGTTCCTCTAAAGTTGCGTAATATGCTGGAGCTATTTAAGCAGCCTGATAGTCCTCGCAGCCGCCAAAATCTAGGCGTAATTTGTGCTCAATTGCAGCAAATAGGTAATCGTTTTGAGCTAGCACCTTGGGCTGAGTTGATGGAATCGGTAAGCGCTGCGGTATCAAATCCTAACAATCAATTTCGTGCTCTTGCACCAATTCTAATTAAGGAAATCAAACAGTCTCAGGAGCAAGTTTTAGCTCAGAAAGCTCATCAAATTAAGGCTTCACCCCAATTGTTGCAATTAATCTCTGCTAATTTAGCAGGTAGAACTGAAGCTTCGACAGCATTTCTAAAAGCACCTAAAATTGCCTCTGAGAATACTTCAGCCGACGAAGTAAGTAAGATATTTGGGGCTGTAATCGAAGAAGATAAGGCTATGAAAGGTTGGCAGACCTTTAGCGATCGGGTTGGTTGGCGACAAAATGGAACTTGGATTGCTTCCAATACTGCTTCTCCGCAGATCGCTCCTGATGGACATTTCCCTACACCGCTTTGGTTAGCGTCATGGCATCAGTCCAAAGACCCTAAAGCCAAAGAATTTCAGGCTCAGTATGCGGCACTTTTAGCGAAGATTGCTAGTTGTAATATCAATTAATTATCATAAATTGGAAGGGGTGGCGCAAAGCGCCACCCCTTCCAATTACAAAGTTTTACCATTTACATTAAAGAGGTTTTATTAAGTGAGGAGTTTATTTGCTACAGTTTTGGCGGTTAGTGCTAGTACATCGGCATTACCTGCGATCGCAAATCCGATCACAAATCCGATATCTAGTCAAATCTCAAAAAGCTCTATACCTGCTGAAAACCAGAGTTCTAGCTCTAACCAATTTAGACAACGCTCTCTTAATTTTGCGAAGCAGATTCCCGCAGATGCAATCGGCATAGTGCTGGTGGATCTAGATGCAAACTCTTGGCAGATCTCAGGAATGCCGCAATCTATAAGTCCAGTTTCGGCATTTGACAAATTATTGACATTTTTGGGTCAATCTCTCCCAATTTCTATTGCAAAAGATATTCAACCTTGGTTGGGCAAAGAAGTTGCGATCGCTTTCTTTAGTAATACGAACAACAAATTCGAGTTTACTTTTACAGCTTTATCGACCGTCGCTGATGACAAGAAGTTTGAGCTTTTTCTTAAAAAGTTAAAAAGTCTTGATTTGCCGAATCCCACTGAAACTCTATATCAAAATGTCAAAATCCTAGAATGGCAATTAGAAGAGGATTCCGTTGGGGATAAAAAACCAGTTCTTTCTCATAAATCGAACTCGCGAAATTCACTGCAATCTTTGTTACGACTGAAACACGATCTGCCTCCAAATCCGAACGATCAAGAAGATGACTCTGATGCTGATGAAATTGAGCCAACTACACCAATCTTTCCCAATTTCAGTGTCAAGCAATTTGCGATCGCCAAATTACCAAGTGGAATTGCGGTAATTTCGACTAGTCGTCAAACGATCCAGAAAATTATTGATACATCTGCGGAGATTCCTGAGCAAAGGTTGCTATCTCTGGCTGATAATCCACTCTTTTTGCGATCGCTAAACAATCCTCTGTGGAATCGATCACTAATTGCTGGTTATGGCGATTTTAAAGAGCTAGGTAAAATTTCTGAACTTTTGGCTGCGGATTTACCAGAGACATCGGAAATTCCAGGATTTAGCCGTCAAGAATATCTCGACGGATTGAAATATACTTTGGCGCAGTACAGTAGTTTTGATCTGTTTACATGGGTTACACCTAAGGGTATTCGCAGTCAGAGTAATAGTTATTTCTCGGAAGTGCGATCACCTAGCCCTAAGGATACGGCAACCCGCGATCGCCTCCTATCGTACTTGCCTTCAAATGTTTACGGAGCAATTACAAGTCGCAATCTTAATCGTCAATGGCAATGGTTTGTTGAGGAGTCGAAACAGCAATCTACCTACAAGATTCTTGTCGAAGGCGTGCGAATGCTTGTTCCTTTAATGGTTGGTGCTGGATTTGATCTCGACATTGAGAAAGATATCATCTCTTGGATCGATGGAGAATATGCAGTTGTGGTATTTCCTAGCGATCGCTCACCTTTTCAAGAGACGGGCGTTGATCTAACCATAGGAGCGTTAATCCGTACATCGAAACCTGACGTAGCCAATGCAACTCTAGGTAAATTAACTCAACAACTCTCTAAATTAAGTAGAGATTTCATCCAAGTCAAAAAGCGCCAGATTGGAACTACTGTTCTTACCAGCTTTGAGTTTCCTGATACGAGAGTCAGCGGTAAAACCCAGAGCATTTTTGCCTATGGTTGGCGCGATCGCCAGACTTTAATGCTGACATTAGGAGCGAATACAGCATCAGCTTTTGTGCCAATTCCCAAACCTGCTCTTGCTGAATCAGAGATGTTTCGCGACGCGATCGCAGACATGCCACAACCAAACTTTGGCTATTTTTATCTCAATGTTAATGCGATCGCCAAACAAGTCGCGACTTTGGGCTTTCTCTTGTTTGCACCTAATTCTGATATTCCACCAAGTCAAGACAAGTCATCGCAACCAGTGCTACCTGATGAGATCAAAAAAGTGATTGATCGATTAGGTGGCGCAGTTTTTGTCTACTCCGAAACTAGCGATCGCTTCCAATCTGATGCCTTTCTTGGACTAAAACCATAGAGTACTCAAACCCGAATCTATAATTTTTTAAAAGTGTTGCTTCGCAACACTTTTAAAAAATTATAGTAATTCGTCGGATAGAAAATTGCTATGAACCAAATTGAAGATGGCGCAATGCGCTATCTTCGATTAAAAGAATGCCAATGATTATAAATTTAAGCCATATAAATGGTAATTTTTATGATCCCTATAGTAATAATCGTTTAACAAATGTCTGATATATCAACTCAATTAAAAAAATTAGTAATTGCCAGTGGTAATGCTGGCAAAATAAAAGAGTTTCGTAATTATTTAGCTAACTTAGGTGTAACCCTGATTCTTAAACCTGACAGCATTGATGTCGAAGAAACGGGTGCAACGTTTATTGAGAACGCTCATCTTAAGGCTTCTCAAGTCGCGATCGCTACGGGGGAATGGGCAATCGCTGATGACTCTGGACTTGAAGTAATGGCGCTTAATGGCGCTCCAGGAGTACTTTCCGCAAGATATGCCAATACAGATAGCGATCGCATTAATCGGGTTTTATCTGAACTTAAGGATCAGGCTAATCGTGAAGCTCAGTTTGTTTGCGCGATCGCGATCGCCTCACCAGATGGTGCGATCGCGGCTGATGCAGTTGGGCTGTGCAAAGGTGCGATCGCCGATGCGCCCAGAGGGAGTGGTGGATTTGGTTATGATCCAATTTTCTTAATACCAGAGTTTCAGCAAACCTTTGGAGAAATTCCACCAGAAGTCAAAGCTAAAATTAGTCATCGCGCTAAGGCACTTGCCATACTGCGCGACAAACTTCAGCATTTAACAAAATAGAGTGGCGGCACTTCGTACCGCCACTCTATTTTGCATTTTTATACCAATTCCCAAAAGTGTGACGACACTTCTGGGAATTAAAAACCAAACGCAGTAACGGTTTTAAAAACACAAAATGGCTACGCCATTTTGTGTTTTGGTATTACATACTATTCGAGGAACATTGCAGGTTGAGCCACATTATTTCTGGTGATGATATCAATCAGTTCTTGTTTAACTTCTTCAGCTTGCTCATTATCAATTTGACAAGTACCCGCATTAGCATGTCCGCCACCTTCATACCTCAACATCAACTCACCAATATTAATTGGACAGGTACGATTGAGAACTGACTTGCCAACTGCAAAAACAGAATTCTGCTTCTGTCTTCCCCACATTTGGTGAATAGAAATATTACACTCAGGATATAGGGCATATATCATAAAGCGGTTGCCAGCATAAATCGTTTCTTCATTTTGCAAGTTAACTATAACCAGTTTATCGTGGACTTCTGCACAGCTCTGAATTTGTCTCTTAAATATCTCCTGTTGGACAAAAAACAACTCCACGCGCTCCTTAACATTCGGAAGTTCCATGATCTCTTCAATAGTCATGCTCCTAAAAGCGTCAACTAGCTCCATCATCAAGGCATAGTTAGAAATCGTAAACTCACGGAATCTTCCTAAACCCGTCCGAGAGTCCATCAAAAAGCTCAACAATACCCATTCTTTAGGATGCAAAATATCATCAATATCAAACTGTGCTGAATCGCATTTATCTACCGCTAGCATCATCGCCTGCGAAATCTGCGGAAATTTTAATTTGCCACCATAGTAGTTATAAACAACTCTTGCTGCTGATGGTGCTTCACCCTCGATAATATGATTTTCTGGAGTATCATAAATGCGCATCGTCTCACTCATATGGTGATCAAAGACTAAATATGCACCCTCGATATATGGCAAGTTAGTCAAAATATCGCGATCGCAGACCTCGACCTTCCCATCTTGCACATCTTTAGGATGAACGAATAGGATCTCATCGATCATATCTAGTTCTTTGAGCAATACAGCGCTGACTACACCGTCAAAATCACTACGAGTAATTAAGCGATATTTTTTGGTTGCGTCTGACATAATCTGATGCCTTAGATAATCTTACAAAACATTACTTATGATTCTGTCCATAACTATAACGCTTTGCGCTCAACCCCAAACCAATAAATTTTTAAAAGTGTTACGAAGCAACACTTTTAAAAATTTATTGGTTTGGGGTTGAATAAAAACTGGTCTAAGCAGAAATTTTTTGCTGTAAAAATTCAGACACCTTGGCAAACTCAATCTCTAATTGATGCATCACTATATATAAGTTTTCGACATCACTAGCCTGACTATTTGACTTGCAAAGAACGCTTAACTCTTTGCAAATAGCCACAAGTCTATCGGCTCCTAAAGTCCCACTTCCACCTTTAAATGCATGATTCTCAAAGCTAATTTTGGCAAAATCTAATTGCTCTAGTGCTTGTCGCATCATTGCGATCGCCTTCCCCGAATCTTTTAAGTAAGAATCAATAATCTCTGCGAGAGCCTGCTTACCTATACATTTCTCTAACATATTCATAGTTGACACATTGATTACAGCAAGCCCAGAGATAGAAACATCAAATTGCATATAAATACTAGGTGGAGTAATAGATCGATCAATATCACTAAATTTAACTTTTGACGAATCAAACTCTTTTGTTAATGGCTTTAGATTTTGAGATAGCAATTCAGTCTTAGTTTGCTCCACATCAGCGTTACTTAATTGTAAATGCTCGGAGACTCTTTGTAGGGTTAAAACTAAATCTTCAATTTGGAGAGGCTTGGTGAGGTAATCATTCATGCCCGCAGATAGAGAAGTTTCACGCGGTTCTTTAAAGGCATTTGCTGACACCGATAATCCAAGGATCTCGATCTGGCATCTGGCGAATATGCTGACAAGCGGTCAATCCGTCCATGATCGGCATTTGGATATCCATAAAGACTAAATCATAGGCTTGTTGATTCAAAGCATTAACATCTTCCAAACCATTTGCCACTGCATCTCCGATATATCCCAACCGTTCTAACATTAGTAAGAGAATTTGTCGATTTACAGTATTATCCTCAACAATTAAAATTTGGAAAGGATAGCTGCTGGCAAAATCACTATTTCGTTGAACAATATTGGTTAGTGGTGTTGATTGGGGTACTGAAAATATACTGAGGAATACATGATAAAGTTTTGATACTGTAATTGGCTTAGTTAAATATCCAGCGCAGTGAATAGAACTAGAAATATAGTTAGCGTCAACAGAGTTGAGGAGAATAACTGGTAAAGAAGGGAAAATTTCTTGGATGTTGCTCGCTAGCTCCAACCCATCTATAGAATAGAAGTACTTCTCCACCTTGACGAATCCCTGGGACAAATAGTTGTTGTTGAGTGGATAGCGGTGTACTGCTCAATAGCCCAGCCATGCCAATTACTGCATTCATCGGTGTGCGGAGTTCAAGGCTCATAGATGCCATGCCAAAAATTCACTCTTAGCTTTGTTAGCAGCTTCAGCTAATTTTGCAGCAGCCAATTTTGACTCATTTTGTTTTTTCTGAGTGATATCCTCAACACTCACTACAAACTGAACAGGACGGTTATCAATATCTCGGATTAAGCTAACACGACTGATAATTGTTGAAGTAATCGCAAGTCCACATCTTCCCAAAGGCGTGTGGATGAGCATTGATGAACAATAAGTAGTCCCCATAGAAGAGATGAAGAATCATCAACTGAAAGCGAATACATAGTAGTCTCTGGCAAGAGAATTGGCACTACTAGATTCGCTTTTACTTGAAATCTTTCTAATAATTGAATGTGACAGGGACTTAAGTTTGCGGTATGGATATCTTGGGCAGCAAAAATCTTGCCCTGACGATATGCACCACCTAAGTTGCCTCGAAAACAAGTGTCAATTATATTCTCATGAAGACTTGTCTCCCAAGGTGAATCGACGGCTTCTGCAACGATCGTGCCGCTCATATTCGGATTGAATTTATAAATTACGGTGCGATCAGCTTTGAGAAAGCTTTGAATTTCTTGAACGATCGCTTCATAAATTTTATCGAGTTCTAATGATTGCCTGACTCGTTGTGAGATTTCCGCAATTAGAGCTTCTTGTTGCTGCGATCGCTGTAATTCATAAAAAATAGCAAATCTGTCTAACAGTCTGTGAATAGTTCGACGGAGAACAATAGCACTAATCTCATCTTTGATTAAATAGTCGGCAGCTCCCAGCTTGAGAGCATTTGCGGCGATGATCCCATCTTCATATCCAGAGAGCATAATTACTGGCAATTTGGGATCGACAATTCCTGCACTGATGATCTCTAGAATGTCAAGTCCGTTACCATCAAGCAAATTAGTATCAAGTAACACAATGTCTGGACTATGCGATCGCCAGAGATATAATGCATCTTTGATATTATCAGTGTCAAAAATTTGATAGTTAGTGCTGGGATCGGATTGAATGTAATGACGATAAATAGAGCGATCTTTTTCACCTTTGTCTACAATCAAAACCTTTACTTGAAACGATAAGGCATGTGAACTATTCGGGGTGATCTGAGCATTTATGAAATTAGACATTACATAATTATGCGAACTAAAATGATTTCTTAATAAAATTATAGACTTTTTGCTATTGCCTATAGGCTCTCTAAGATCTAGGCATAAAAAATAAGATGGGGCAATCGCCTCATCTTATTTTTTATGCCCAATCATCCTGCCCCTCATCCTGAGCCATATAGACTTTACCAACCTCATGGATTGCTCTAGTTTTGGTAAATAGTGCTTCTTCGGTTAACTGCCAATTATTCAGAACCTTAAGTAAATCAGCCTGAATATCTCTCGCCCCGACAAATCCTTTATAACGAACGATTAAACGCGCTAGATCAGCATAATCACGGTTACTCGGAGCGGACTGGGGCAGTAAATCATTCACAATTTGACGATCTTTAGTGTACTGAGGATGTCTTTGATCTTTTGCTTCTGCCATAAGAACTACAGCGCTTTGCGCTGAGATAAAACCCCAAAAAAATCATTGAGAGTAATGCTTTGCAATACTCTCAATGATTTTTTTGGGTTGGTCTGGTTTAAAAATTACTGTCTCAAAATCACTACTTCGTTACCAGTTACAGGAGTACGTGCGATCAAATGATTTTCGGCATCTGAGACAAATAGTTTTTTGAAATTGAGTGACTGCGATCGCGTTTGTAAATCTGTCACCAATTGAGTCTGTTGGCTTGGCTCCAACTTATACCAACCATCATTAAGTGCCACAATCAAGCGTCCACGCTTAAAGTTGGTTTGCACAGAACCAAGCAGAGATTCGCCATATTGGTTAGCGACTTCTGAAACTTGGGTCTGAATCTTTGCGATCGCAATTTGTTCAGCATTTAAAGGTACATCACCACGCTCTGGCTTTACCAAGTCTTTATTAACAGCAGGAGGCTGCTTCTTAGCAGTAGTGATTGGTTTGTTAATCGGTGCTGGTGTTGCTGCAACTTTTTTAACATTTTGGCTGAGTGCGTGGGATGGCTTCAAAATAATCAGCAATGAAAACAAAGTGACCAAAGCGATAGTACCAGCACGCTTATCAAGAATACGTTTAACTTCATCGGACAGAGGAACCTGTACTGCAATCTCGCTAATTGAACGCCAAATTGGAGCAGTTGCGGTCACAGTCTTTTTCCAAGCATCATTTTCTTGGAGCTTTTCCCAAGAATTTACCAAGGAAGGAGTCGCCGCCGCCTTAGTCGAAGCCTTTTGCCAAACATTTGTCGCGATCGGATCAAGCTTGTCTACAGTCATTTGCAAAAACGACAAGATTTTCGGTGTAACTTGCTCTTTGACAAATTTCCAAGCAATACTAAATTCCTGCTTGACTTGGGCTACTAGTGGAGAGTCGGCTTCGCTGGAGGCATTAAGCAAGCCCGCCGATTCACCCGTATCCAAAGTACTTTCTTGACCTTCAAGACTTTGTTTGAGTTTTGTTAAGGCGACGATTAAAGATGCGATCGCCTTAGCCGAAAAGCCCTTTCCTATATTTAAAGCTTTGTTTAGAGTAGGGTTGCTAGAAAGATTTTCTGAGCTTGGTGCTGCAATTCTCTCTCCACCTTCTTTTGTCGCCAAATCAGACTTGGTGAGCTTTGTTTGCAGGTTACTTAGTGCAGGCAGCAAACTTTTAATAAGTTTAAGTAATAGCGCTTGCAACTGCGGCTGTACTTTTGTCCAAGTTTGCCCAACTTGCTTAGAAACGCCCTCAATTACTTCTTTAGTTTTGTTTTCTGTCATTACTGCCTCCTGTCACAATTCACACGATTGCCATGAAAAGTATCACAAATTATGCTGTGAGATTAACATATCTTGAGCCATTTCTTAGTATTGCAGTGCTTTACGTTGAAAAGAAACACAATATTTTTATTAAGTAGGCACGCTTAATTAATTACACATCCCAACCCTTAAGGTGGCGCCCCTGCGGGGCGCCACCTTAAGGGTTGGGGTAATTTATTCTGCATAGGTACTTAAAAGAGTTGCAAAGCAACACTTTTAACAAAAATATTGTGTTTCTTTAACAGCAAAATTCTACATTCCTATACATAGATAGTTGCTATAGTTAGTTAGGCTTTATAACTTAGTTCTTATTCTTGTTTTGATTATCGTTTTTACTAATACAAATATCACTTAAATATCATGCGTATTCTCGCTCTAGCTTGGGAGTTTCCACCACGCATCATTGGAGGAATTTCTCGTCACGTAGCAGAGCTATATCCTGAAATTGTTAAGCGCGGTCATGAGGTGCATTTAATAACTGTTGCCGTCGAACGTGGGGCATCAGTTGAGACCGTTGATGGAATTCATGTGTACCGAATTTCCGTTGGAGTCAATAATGACTTTTTCCAATGGGTTGTGCAAATGAATGCAAGTATGCTGAACTTTGCGAGAGAGTTCTTGTCAAATAATTCTATGGATCTAATCCATGCCCATGATTGGTTAGTTGAAGAATCTGCGATCGCAATTACTAACGAGTTTCAGATCCCTTTAGTTACGACAATCCATGCAACTGAATATGGAAGGTGCAATGGTATTCACAACGATACTCAAAGATATATTCATCATAAGGAAATCCGATTAACTCAAGCATCACAGCGAGTGATTGTTTGTTCTGAATATATGCGTGGTGAATTGCAACGGGCGCTAGATTGTCCTGCCGAGAAAACTGATGTCGTCTATAACGGTCTGAGTGTTGAGCGTTGGCAAAATATTACAGCAGAGCATCAATATGATCTTGAAGCTCTAAAAGCCCAATACGCGAAACCTGAAGAAGCAATCATCTACTTTGTCGGACGAATTACTTACGAAAAAGGCATTTATATTTTGCTAAATGCCATGCCTAAGGTGATCGCGGCGATGAATGATCAAGTGCGTTTGGTGATTATCGGTACTGGCGATGCTTATTCGATCCTGCTCCAGCGTCAAGCATGGGATCTTGGTATTTATCACAAAGTTTTATTTACAGGCTTTATGGCAGACGCTGATTTTTGGAAATTTCAGAAGGTCGCTGACTGTGCAGTTTTTCCCAGCTTATACGAGCCATTCGGGATCGTTGCTCTTGAGAGTTTTGCTGCGAAAATTCCGCTTGTAGTTTCCGATACAGGCGGATTACCAGAAGTAGTTCGCCATCAAGTTACAGGCATAGTAACTCGCGTTAATGATGCTGATTCCTTAGCTGAAGGCATAATCGAGATCCTACACAATCCTGAGCACGCAAAAACCTTAGTAAATAATGCTCAGGCAGATCTAAAAGAAAGCTTTGCTTGGGACAAGCTCGCTGAGAAAACTGAGGCTGTTTTTTTGAAGGTTAAAAGCTGAAGGTCACGCCTTTCAAGTTAAACAGCAGCAGTAATAACCAGTGATTTCATTAATGAGGTTTTAAGTTGTGGGGAATTGCGTAAGCCTGATGGTGAAGGCAGAAAAGATAAAATTACTGTCAGCAAAGCGATCGAAACCATGCTACCGATAAAAAACTTGGCAAACCATAATTCGCTAGAATCGGGGTTTGGATTCAAATTGTGAGAAGACATAATGATATTTTCGCTTGAAGTGTTAAGTAAGTATGTGTAATTACAGATGAGTCAATTTACGAAAGGAGTTCCCCAAAAGCTCCAGTTTTCTTTATTAAATGGCGATCGCCATTTTTCAATTAAGCTTCGTTCAAGTTGTTGCCGTGGACGTGATGAGGAAGGAGCGTCCCACCAGAAGCTCATGACAACTTGTGTCTGAAGGTTGTGGGTATTATGCAAATCGCGGTAATTAAGGAGATACCGTTTGCAATCATGAATTCCTTTCCATCGCTTGTGAGATCTGCATGTCTCACCAATATACAATAGCACGGGTGCTTGCAACTCTTTAGTGAGGTCGATCACAAAGTATATGCAAGCGTCGTCACTGCCACGACTGGGTAAGCGATAGAACTCAGCGGGTTGAATGGGTAATGCAAAAGGATTAATCGCATGGGGATCGCAGTGAGTAGAAGGCAAGTCAAATAGAGAAGTTTGGACTGCGGGGATCATTGTAGTGATGGAACTCTGATACTTCGCGATCGCCTGTTTCCACATCTGTAAAGATTTGCTTCCCATTTCATAACTCGCATCACTATCATAGAGTCGCGAACTACGTTGAATTCCTTCATTGAAGAGCGATCCCTGTTTATACTCAGAGGATTTATTTTCATCTTTGCTGTTGTATGGTGTGGAGCGATCGCTCATGGCTTGAACCTGAATATGTTAATAATGAGCAAGTTTTGATGGATGAATTTTTACCTAATAGTTTTTAAAAATTTTTTTTTGCAAATTTAGCTAATATATTACTTATAGATTCCAGCCATGGGAATTGGCATAGCTTTTATCGGAAATTAATAGATGACTTTTACTGGGAAAATCGTAAGGCTTATTACAAACCATGGAAATCCATATGGCTTCATTGTCCCTAATACCCCAATACCAAATCATAATAGAAATCAAATAGGTTTTTATTGGAATCGGGTGATCAACAACTCATTCACTCGAATGTCATTAGGAGATCTAGTTGAGTTTAATACAAAACAACTGAACAACTTTATTGTGGCTGTAGATGTACAATTAATTACCAATACCAATGGCAACCCAAATAATCAAACTGTCACTAAATTATTAAAAGATGAAATTAGTAGTTCTTTTAATAAAATTGCAGCTATTTCAAATCCATATGAATTTGAAGATTTAGTATTTATTCTATTACGACTTATTGGGATTACTAATATATATCAATATGATCGCAATCATTGTGCAGGAGCGCCTGATGGTTTATTTGTATATGGGAAATTTGCTGTAGCTTACGATTGCACTCTAAGAAATCCATTTCAACCACATAAAAACACTCAAATCTTTAACTATAAATCACAGCTAAAAGCAAATTCTTCTATAACTGAGATCTTGCACCATTCAAGAAAAGGGGTTGCAGAAAGAGCAGAAATGTGAAAAAAAGGGCGTAGTAGTAAATTAAATAACGAGCATGGAAAGCATCGTTAAGCACGCCCAAGGGCTAGTGTATAGTCTTCTGTGTTTGATGCCAAGTGTGTATCAAACAGCAAGTCTCAATGCAATACTAGGACTATTTCTCGAAGCACAAAGGCATCCTTATCCAGAACATACACAGATAAAATCAGCGAGTGCACTCAGCCGATTTCTCAATCACTATAACTGGTCAACGAGAGCAGTAATTCGGTCAACACGGCAGGCTATTTTGGGACAAATCGCCAAGCATCGCCCATCGAAACAAGTGCCATTAAAGATACTGATAGACTTGACTACCCTAGAAAAAAGCGGCAAGTTTTTACATTTGAGCAATCCCACCCAAAACGAACCAGACCCATGGGTGAGAATACTAAACGGAAAGCGAGGACTACATCTGGTTGTACTGTATCTGGTCTATGGAGAGTGGCGCGTACCATGGAGTTTTAGAGTATGGCGCGGCAAAGGATACCCCAGTCCCTCTGACTTAGCTTGTAAGTTATTGGGGACAGTACCCAAGCAACTAACCCAAGGCAAGACTGTGATTGTCCTTGCTGATACTGAGTTTAGTACGGTGAAGTTTTTCAATACTGTCCGCGCCAAGACTTGGCGCATCGTTGTCGGTGTACGCAACAATCGTAAACTTCAAGATGGCCGTACAGTCAAACAACTTTATCGTCATGGCAAACGTGGACAACAAATTTTGCTAGAAGGGCTAACTCAGCCTTTGACGATCTCTTGGTTTTGGCTCAAAAGAGCTGATAGTAAACGGGAGTTACGCTTTGTTGTCTCTTCTCATCCTTATTCTGGTGCTTATCTGGTGATGTTAGGTCGTAAGCGTTGGGCGATTGAGGGATTCTTCAAAACCATCAAACATCGCTTTGGTTTGCATTGTTTTGGGCAATCTACAAAACTTGGTGTTTATCGTTGGCTTATCCTCTCTCTGCTTGCTTATCTTTTGGCCCATTGGATTGATCAATGGTCGAGTCCTCCTGTCTTGGACTGGAAAGCTACCTGTGATTTGACACTTTCCGTTTTATTTCCTTCTGTCCTTTGGTTGAAACTTCTTAGGTATCTCCAAATTAGTGCCGATATTGCTGCTCGTCATGGGTTTGAAATTATTCTCAAACCCATTCCTACTTAACTCTTTCAGGAATGGTGCAAGATCTCAGTTAACTATTCAACTTAAAAGTATTGATGGTAAGTCTAGAGAAATAAATGTGCCGTTGCCAAGTAAACGAGAAGTTTGGATTATTACTAGAGATAAAACAAGGTTAATTGAGGAAGACGATGGTATCTATGTAAGAGAAATTTCTATCAATACTTTGTTTGATATGCTAGATAAAAGTTTGAGTGTAAAGTTTTCAGGACAACTCAATAAGTGAGCTAGACTAATACGGCTGTAATATTAACTAGCAATAGTTTTGTGACATATAAATTATTACCATCACCAATTTCATCGGGACAACCACTGACTGCCCTTGCTCCAATGCAAGATGTAACCGATCTTGCCTTCATGCAAATGCTCAGCGAATATGGCTGTCCTGATTATTATGTGACAGAATACTTTCGAGTCTATGCTAATTCCAATATCGATAAAAAGATTCTTAGGTCAATCACTCTGAATACAACTGGTAGACCTGTATTTGCTCAGCTAATCGGCGAAAGTATTCCTGACATTTTAAGGATTGCCAAACAATTAGCCAACTATCCGATCGCGGGAATTGATCTTAATCTTGGCTGCCCTGCCCCGCGAGTTTATCGCAAAAATGTCGGTGGAGGCTTATTGCGTGAACCTGAAACTATTGAGCGCATTTTTGAAGCGCTGCGATCGCAATTTTCGGGACTCTTCACTGTAAAAATGCGTTTAGGGTTTGACTCGTTTGAGCATTTTGAAAAGCTCTTACAATTAATTAATCAATATCAGATTGATATGCTGAGCTTGCATGGTCGCACAGTCAAAGAGTTGTATCGCGGTGAGGTGCATTATGATCTAATTCGTCAGGCGGTGCAGACATTGCATTGTCCTGTATTGGCGAATGGCAATATTACTTCCTATGTCAAGGCAGAACAAGTTTTGCAAGAGACAGGTGCGGCGGGAGTGATGATTGGGAGATCGGCAATTCGCAATCCTTGGATTTTTCAACAAATTCGCGATCGCTTTGCAGGTAAACCAGTCCAAGTGATTACCCTTGCTGATGTGTATAAATATATTCAGCATCTTTTTGCAGTTACTTACCGAGATGATCTCAGAGAAAAATCCCACGTTAATTGTCTGAAAAAGTTTTTAAACTTTATTGGCACTGGCATCGATCCTGAAGGGCAGTTTCTAGTAGGAATGAGATTAGTGCAGTCAAAGCAAGAGCTTTTTGATTTGTGCGATCGCCATTTACTCGCTGAACCTGACATCCCATTTGCGATCGAGCCATATGAAAATCTTGTAGCACGTCCTAGTTGTGAATCTAAGTAAATATTCTAAACCCTTAAAGTTGCGCCCCTGCGGGGCACAACTTTAAGGGTTTGGGTTAGTAATTAATTTGTGAATTCTATGAATAAAAAAATGCCTTTACAGAAAAAATTTTGGAAGTTATTAATTGGGTTTTGCCTAGTATTTTTGGCAACCTTTGTCATTGATCATTCTCTAGCAAGGGCAGGCGATCGCACATTTATGAATGTATCGCTAGATTTTATTAATGAGTATAAATTACCAAAACAGAAGTTTGAGAATACTCCCGTTGGTGGTTTGTCGGGACTCGATTACGATCGCATTAACGATATTTTCTACGCAATTTCTGATGATCGCAGTGAATTCGCGCCCGCTAGATTTTATGCTCTCAAACTGAAGTTCAGTCAAAAGAAAGAGCAACCAAACCTTGAGAAAGTAGAAGTAATTGGCGTAGACTTTCTCAAAGATAAAACAGGTAGTACTTATCGTCAGGGTGAAATTGATCCAGAAGGCATAGCATTAACAGGCGATCGCACAGTACTAATTTCCAGTGAAGGCGTAACTAGCAAAGGTATTCCTCCCTTTATCGATGAGTTCGACCTATTGACAGGTAAATGGGTCAGGAGTTTACCGATTCCTCAGCGCTATCTATTCGAGCCAAAAAAAGATCCAAATCCTAATAGGAGTGATCTTCCTAAAGCAGAGCCACAAGGAGTAAGAGATAATCTTGGTTTTGAAGCGCTCACGATAATTCGCGATTCTATTGGTGATCCCTATCGTGTCTTTACAGTGACGGAAAATGCTCTTGCCCAAGATGCTCAATCCGATCAGCAACAACCATCTGAAAGCCGATTTTTGCATTACTTAGTTGGCAACATCGCGCCACTAATTGTTGCCGAGCATCGCTATCCTGTCGAAGCGATGACTCCTCCAGTCACTCAAATTGGGGTCAATGACATTGTAGCCCTTGATCGTGGCGGACACTTTCTCGCCCTTGAGCGTTCTAATGGCGGCAATGGACTTAGTGCAAAAATCTGGCAGATTTTTACAGGTGATGCTAATGATACTTCAGCCATAAAGAGTTTTCGGACTAGTCCCAATGTGCGATCAATCCGTAAAAAGCTAGTATTTGATTTAGCAACTCTTGGGATTAAATTAGATAATTTAGAAGGAATGGAGATCGGTCCCCGTTTAGCCGATGGTTCACGAAGTCTAATTTTGGTAAGTGATGATAACTTTAGCGATAATCAATTTACACAATTCCTATTGTTTCGCCTAAATCGTAATTAGAGGGGTAGCTTATTTAGGACTTATCCCAATTCACAGAAGTGTTACCACAATTCTGTGAATTGGGATAAGTCCTAGCTCGATTAAATTAGTAACTTGGGAGGAATGGATAGAAATAGAATTCCATTACTAGTCCAAGGTTGCTTTTCAGGTAGAACTAGACCAATAATGCCAGCTTTTTTTAAAACTAAAACACCTTTAGCTTCTCCCCAGATCAGCATTTCTGCCCAAGTGCTCAGATCTGGCTCATGCCCAATAATTCCTAAAGACGCTCTCGCAGGTTGTGGATGTTGAGCAAGCCATGCATCTACCCGTTTAAGCCAATCTTCAAAACTGCCCTCAGGAGCAAGTTCGGATAACTGTTGCACAGGACATCCTTCAAAAACATTAGCAAATATATCAGAAGTCTGTTGAGCGCGAACTAGAGGACTAGTTTGCAACAGGTCAAAACGCAAACCTAAGTCATAAAGACGTTTGGCAACCTGCTTAGTTTTTTTGTGCCCTTCATCAGTGAGAGGGCGTTGCCGATCATCTTCGTAATTTCCGCGCTCTTCGGCAATGCCATGCCGAATTATATAAAGGCTAGGCATTGACTAATAAACTCTCAACTAATCCTTCAAATAGAGCCTTGCCATCAGTGCCGCCCAGAATGCTTTCGGCAGCACGTTCTGGATGGGGCATCATCCCAATTACATTACCTTGTTTGTTGCAAATCCCTGCAATATTATCCAGTGAACCATTGGGATTTGCATCGTCAGTAATATTGCCGATCGCATCACAGTAACGAAAAACAATCTGATTGTTGTCTTCAAGCTCTTTGAGGATATCAGCATCCGCAAAATAACATCCTTCCCCATGGGCAATTGGTAAGGTAATAATTTGCTGTTTTTGATATTTCTGAGTGAAGGCTAAATCGTTGCGTTCAACTCTTAGAGGGGCGCGATCGCAAATAAAATGCAAATCTCGATTGCGAACTAAAGCACCTTGCAATAATCCAGATTCGGTTAAAATCTGAAACCCGTTACAGATACCGAGTACATATTTGCCTTTTGCTGCATGTTCCTGTAGCGATCTCATCACGGGTGCAAATCTGGCGATCGCCCCACAGCGCAAATAATCACCATAGCTAAATCCCCCAGGGACAACGATTACGTCACAATCACTAATATCGGTATCTGTATGCCAAATTAGCCTTGTGGGTTGTTTCAAAATACCACTGGTAACACTAGCGACATCGCGATCGCAGTTGGAACCAGGGAAGACAAGGATGCCAAATTTCATGCTTTTGCCTCCTCAATGACAGTTAGCTCAAAGCGATAATTTTCAATTACTGGGTTTGCCAAAAGCTTATCGCAGGTTTCATTTAGCTTTTGAGATGCTTCGGCTTCGTCTGCTGCATCTAGGATAATTTCGACATACTTGCCAATGCGGACAGAGTCAACGTGGTAGTCCATTTGTTTGAGTGCAGACTGGACAGCAGTACCTGCGGGATCGAGAACGGAGGGACGTAGGGTAACAAATATACGGGATTGATACTTCATGCTTGCTGTGAAATGGTGAGATGCGATCGCCATATTTGCTATATGACTGACATCATCGATCATATAGCAAGATAAACCAGAAAAAATTAAGTGCCTAGGCGCAAGATTAAGTTAAAAAGTACAAGTTTAAGATCCCCGACTTTTTTTGTGAGTTTGCTAATTGTCTTTGCTTGCTTAGAAAAAGTCGGGGATATGTGTATTTACAGGTCTAGGTTGTTAGGGGGAATTTTGCCTTGATAGTAAGAAAGCATTTAAGAATTGACAGCAGTAAGATTTCTAAGCATTTTGCGGATCAAAGCTAGGTAAATAAAGGACTCCGAGGTATTCTCATAAAATTCATGATCCTTGCTGAGTCTGCGATATTTGCCTATCCAAGCGAAGGTTCTCTCCACAACCCAACGCTTTGACTCAACAACAAAACCTTTCTGCGCTTCCGCCCGTTTGCTTACTTCCCAAATGCAATTAAAGTTGTCTTTAACCCACTTGGTTATGTCGTCACCAGAAAATCCCTTGTCAACTAATATCTTCTGCAATCGTCTCATTGGATACTTCAAACTTTCTAATAGTTTCATCGCCCCTGCCCTCTCGCCAACGTTTGCAGGGCATACCATAACCCCGATGGCCAAACCCAATGTATCAGCCATGATGAAGCGCTTGCGACCATTAATCTTTTTACCGCCATCAATACCACGACTACCTGCACTATCCATTGTTTTAACACTTTGACTGTCGAGACTTGCTAGACTCGGTGTTTCTTCTCGACCATCCGCCAAACGTACTTGTGCACTTATCTGGTGATTGATTTCAGCTATAACTCCTGTTTTTGTCCATCTTTGGAAGTAGAAGTAGACTGTTGAATATGGTGGGAAATCATGGGGCAGATTTTCCCATGTACAACCATTCTTGGTTATGTAGAAAATCCCATTCATCACTTCCTGAAAATCTGTTTTTGGTGGTCTCCCCAATTTTGACGGTTTTGGCAGCATTGGCGCAATTATTTCCCACTCTTTGCTTGATAAATCGGTATTATAGGGTTGGCGCATCTTGACTGGTTGATACTAGACTTCATCAGTATTTATACCTGTTTTGGTGCGCCCTTGCATTCTTAAATGCTTTCTAATATAGTAGTAATCATGAATAGATGAGGAAATAATCATGACTCTCACTCTTGACCTTCCGCCAGATTTAGAAAGCTCCTTATCTCAAGCAGCCAATCAGCAAAGTCTTACTGTTGAGGAGTTTGCGATTCAAATATTAACCTTTGCTTTTACTCAGAAAGAAAGGCAAAAGAAAGCTGTAAGTCTATTACAGTCTTGGTTAAATGATGCTGATATTGAAGAACAAAAAACAACGGGTGCATACTTGATTGAGGCGTTGGATCAAGATCGGTTATCTGATCGCTTGTTATTTCCTGATGCAATGAAAGGTAAATCTTGGTGAAAAGGTCTATTTTTCTGGATTCTGGAGTCATAGGACTGATTACTAATCCCAATCTTTCAGAAGAAGGTATAAGTTGTGCTAAGTGGCTTCTATCGCATATCAATAAAGGGAACCAAATTATTATTCCAGAAATTGTTGATTACGAAGTTAGGCGAGAGTTGTTGAGAGCAAATAAAGTTAAGGGGCTTGCAAGGTTAGATGAGTTGATTGATTCTTTAGAGTATCTGCCAATTACTACAGAGTCTATGCGTCAAGCGGCAGTTTTTTGGGCGGAAGCGCGTCAAAAGGGTCAGCCAACTGCTTCGGATAAGACTATTGATGCGGATATGATCTTAGTTGCTCAGGTGTTTGTGATGGATGCCCAAAACAAGGTTATTGCGACAACTAATGTCGGTCACTTGTCTCGTTTTGTGGCTGCTGATATTTGGCAAAATATCTTATAGATTTGTGGTTCTAAGTTTGTTAGAGAATAGAGATTTCTAATCACATTACTGTTTGGAAAAGCTTCAGCTCGCATTAGCTCTGCCGAAATTTTAAACATTCTGGCTTCTATTTCTATCGCCTTAATCAAAATCTCATCAGGTAAAGGATTCTGAACTGTGGGAGCTGCGATATTCTCTATGGCTTCAATGATTGGCAGCGTTTACTTCCACTGGCTACAGACTTGCCTCATGGCATCGACGACTCCGCGTACTGCTGCTGAGCCACCGAGGTGAAGGAGTGCGGGATAGAGAGTAACAAGGTCTTGCATTAAGTCTGAACGCTGGCGGTGGGCGAGGATATGGAGGTGAGTTTGCCACTCGGAGTAAGGTGGAGATAGTCGAGTGATGTAACCGCTAATGGCTATGGCGCGACTAGGTTTGTGAACAATCGTAAGGATTGCCTCATAGATGTTAGGGAGAAAGTCTTGAGGAGATTGCTTAGCCAAAGCGCTCAATACCGATGCCCGACTGGACTCATCCTTAATTTCTCTAGCTGCTTGTAACAGCACATCAAAGTAAGCAGGATCGATTTTAGCCAGTGCGCTCACTACCCATGCCCGAATGGACTCTACCTTAATTTCTCTAGCTGCTTGCAATAGCACATCAAAGTAAGCAGAATCGATTTTAGCCAGTTCACTCAATACCCTTGCTCGATTGAACTCATCCTCAATTTTCCTAGCAGTTTCCAATGCCTCCTCAAAGTAAGCAGAATCGATTTTAGCCAGTTCACTCAATATCTCTGCCCGACTGAACTCATCCTCAATTTTCCTAGCAGTTTTCAATGCCTCCTCAAAGTAAGCAGAATCGATTTTAGCCAGTTCACTCAATATCTCTGCCCGACTGGACTCATCCTCAATTTTCCTAGCAGTTTCCAATGTTTCCTCAAAGTAAGCAGAATCGATTTTAGCCAGTTCACTCAATATTTCTGCCCGACTGAACTCATCCTCAATTTTCCTAGCAGTTTCCAATGCCTCCTCAAAGTAAGCAGAATCGATTTTAGCCAATGCGATCAATACCCATGCCCGACTGGACTCATCCTTAATTTCCCTAGCTGCTTCAAATAGCACATCAAAGTAAACTGAATCGATTTTAGCCAGTGCGCTCAATACCATTACCTGAATGGACTCTTTCTTAATTTCCCAAGCTGCTTTCAATAGTACATCAAAGTAAGCAGAATCAATTTTAGCCAGTTTACTCAATACCCTTGCTCGACTGAACTCATCCTCAATCTCCCTAGCTGTTTCCAATGCCTCCTCAAAGTAAGTAGAATCGATTTTAGCCAGTGCGCTCAATACCTCTGCCCGACTGGACTCATCCTTAATTTCCCTAGCTGTTTCCAATAGCACATCAAAGTAAGCAGAATTGATTTTAGCCAGTGCGCTCAATACCTTTGACCGCATGGACTCAACCTTAATCTCCCTAGCTGTTTCCAATGCCTCCTCAAAGTAAGCAGAATCGATTTTAGCCAGTTCACTCAATATCTCTGCCCGACTGAATTCATACTTAATTTCTCTAGCTGCTTGCAATAGCACATCAAAGTAAGCAGAATCGATTTTAGCCAGTTCAATCAATACCTGTGCTCGACTGAACTCGTCCTTAATTTCCCTAGCAGCTTCAAATAGCACATTAAAGTAAGCAGAATCGATTTTAGCCAGTGGGCTCAATACCATTGCCCGACTGGACTCATCCTTAATTTCCCTAGCTGTTTCCAATAGCACATCAAAGTAAGCAGAATCGATTTTAGCCAGTTCACTCAATACCCTTGCTCGACTGAACTCATCCTCAATCTGGTAGTCCTAAAAAGGAAAGGACGCACACGGAGGTAAAGAATCGTTGTAATGATGAATAAAATTCCAAATGGCTCCAATGTGATTTTCCAATTTCTTAGAAAAAGATAAGGTCTTTCTAACTAGTCTTGATACTCGTTGACGTAACGTACAGTTGAATCTCTCAATATAGTTGGTCTTTCCCGTTTCTTTCCCGACAGCCCTATGACGTTTGCTGGGCAGGACAACTGGATAAGACGAATAGAAGTCAGTATAAATAACCGCACATTGGCGATAGACGCTAGGCAACGATTCCCATAACTTCTGAGCTGATTCACCAGTGCGATCGCCTATATAACAACCGACAATTTCACGAGTCTCGGCATCAATGGCAAGCCATACCCACTGTTTATTGCCTTTGTCGTCCACAAAAGACCACAATTCATCCATCTGTATGGTCAAACGGCGTTTTGGTTTTGGTTCTACCTCCACCTGCTGAGGAACGTTTTCATATTTATGATTGACGTAACTTTGCAACCATCTCTCTGAGACCTTGAGGACTCTGGCAATTCCAGCTAGTGGGATTTTTTCTAGTAGTAGTTTCTCAAGAAGGTCATAAGTGTCTTGGGTACGCTCTGAAACTCTCTGCCACTGTGGATTTTCTACAAATTGACGACCACAGTCCCGACATTTATAATTTTGTTTTCCATGTCGTGTACTGCCGTTTTTTACAACGGATACGGACTGGCAGGATGGACAGGATGGCCTTGCTTCTGACATTACTTTACTTTGTATCAACTATCTGGATATTTTCCTACATCCTTTCCTTTTTAGGACTACCCTCAATCTTCCTAGCTGTTTCCAATGCCTCCTCAAAGTAAGCAGAATCGATTTTAGCCAGTTCACTCAATACCCTTGCTCGACTGAACTCACCCTTAATCTTCCTAGCTGTTTCCAATGCCTCCTCAAAGTAAGCAGAATCGATTTTAGCCAGTTCACTCAATACCCTTGCTCGACTGAACTCACCCTTAATCTTCCTAGCTGTTTCCAATGCCTCCTCAAAGTAAGTGGAATTGATATTAGCCAGTGCGCTCAATGCTTGTGCCTGATATTCCTCCTCATCCTTAAGTTCCCTAGCTGCTTCTAATGCTACTTGAAACAATGATTTGGATAGATAGGGTGCTAATGCTCGAATTGATTCTAAGATCTTGTGCTCATCCTGCATTTGCTCCACATAAGCCCAAGCCTGCTCTACCGTCCAAAAAACATGCTTGACAAACTCCGCCATCATACCAATCGGCAAATTCGCCACCAAACTATTCAACGTCGCCGTAATCAGCGCATACCGACATTGCAAGACAATTGATCCAGCCCGATCGCCTTCGTAACCACGCTCCACAATTTTCCAGCCCCGCGCCACATCATCTACAAATATCGCAGGTTGCCCAAGGCGATCGCACGCCTCAAACCAAGCATTTCGCCCTTTAGCATCGCTCATCGACATCAGCGCATGGAGTTCATCACCCCAATTTGCCTGCTCCAGATGCCAAGTCAAATGACGATGAATATAGCCATCCTTAGGCAAACCATCCCAACGGTGATTTGATGCGCGTTCTCGATAGCGTTCCAGAAATTGCCGATGGGCAAGCTCTAAAGGCGCAACAGGCTCAGTGCTAAGAACCCCCTCCTCGATCAGGCTACGCGCCATATCATGCATGAGGTCATGTACCCGATAGGTCGGCTCCTCCGCGATCGTCGCCACCCCATCCGTCAGGAACGAGCGATTGCGGAGCATGATCAATACCTTCTTTGCCTGCAACGGATTTAAGTCCCATAGCACCTTAGCCATCTGACCATTGAGATTCACATCCTCTGGTAGCACCCCCAACCAAGCAAATTGTTGCAATTGATCGTGATTCAGCCGCTTTAAACTCAAATTAAAACAAGCTTGCAAACTATATTTACGCTGTGCATTCTCATCCAAATCATCCCATTTCTCAGAAGAGTCCAACAGGTTTAGCGCCCGCGATCGCCGCCCCATCCCCGATGCCACAGAGCGCCGCTCCGCCTCAAACTCCGATCGCAACTCCTCCCAACCCAAGCCATCGCGCACCTGATTTGTCGCTAAATCTAACGCCAAAGGCAAATAGCCCAATAACTTAGCAAAAGCTTTGACCTCCACCTCCTGCGCCGCTCGCCACTTGGTTCCTAACTTTTGTCTCACCAGCGCGATCGCCTCTGATTCCGACATCAACGCTAAGGAATAAGTGTCCGCCCCTTCGATCTGCGCCTCCCGCGTTGTCACCAATACCCGACAGCCCTTACCCCCGACCCGAAACCATTCAGCATGGGCAGCATTCCAGACATCATCCACCACCAGCAACATTTGCCGCTCCGCCAGCAAATTGTTTAAATACTTCGAGGCTGACTCTAAAGTATTGGCGCTAAAAGCTTCCTTCGACTTATCCAACTCCCTGATCCAATCTCCTAACAAAGTCTGTAGATCGGGACTTTGCCCCAAAGTCACCCACAAAATCCCATCCGCAAACCGCGTCTGTACCTCTAGATCCTGTACCAACGCCGCAGCTAAGACCGACTTACCCAATCCCCCCAAACCCGCGATCGCACTAACCACCAGCGTCCGCTCATCTACCGCCAAAAGTTTTGCCTTTAACGCATTCAAGGCATCTGGTCGCTCTACATAGTTCTCTGGCAACCGCACCCTTGGAAACGGCACACCTGCTTTGAGTGGTGATTTTTGGTCAGGTTGCAGACTGATCTTACTTTCTAAGCTTTCTAACTCTGGCGGAATTTGAGCATTGATTTCCGCCTCGAACTTTTGGTTTGAAGCAGCTTTCTTACAGGATTCCTTTAGACAAGCCCTTAGCTCTCTTAGCTTTCCTCGCCCCTTAATCTTTGCTAATGATGGAAACTCCTGACCTGCGCGATCGTAAATTTCGCTCATATGCTTTTTTAAAGCTGCCTCACCAATGTTGAGTTGAGATGCGATCTTCGCTTCACTCTTTTGAAAATTCTCATCGGCTAGTCGCTCTAAAAAGACCCTACGCTGCTCTGGAGTCAGGCGTAAGCGATCGCTCATATCTTCAAGAAAAGATTTCCAATCCATCAAGCAGTGGGCTATCTACTAAAGTTCTACATAGTATGTACCAATTTTTCTACCTCGCGCAACTTTCAGGGGATCTCCGCCCAAGTTAGCAGCCATAAGCTTGATTCATCAACAAATACGAGGTAACTCAATCATGATGAATCAAACAGAAGGCAAAGCAATCCAAACCATCGACCCCGCACATCCCGCGCCTTCAAACCTTGAATTTCCTAACTTCGCGATCGACCCCACCAATCCATTGGCTTGGATTTTAGCGATTACCATGCTTCTAAAGCATACCGCCCAAACAATCGATGCTGCTACAAAACTATTTCAAGCGATCGCACCACGAAAAAATGGTAATGAGAAAAGAGGCGATCGTAAGGAGGATTAAATAACAATAGCAAAGGTACTCCCATGAGCGAATACCTTTGCTATTGTTATTGACAATCAATCCATGTGCAACCAAATCCCTGTTTTTCTTGAGTAACAACCAGCTTATACTTCCCGTTTTGTAGTTCTATCACCCTCAAGCCCTCACCGCCTTATCTTTCCAAGATTTTGCGTATGAGTAGCCAAGATCTCCGACTTTTTCTCTACTATCACAGACAACCTATAAAATCACAAAAAAAGTCGGAGATCTGAACCTTTATCCAAAGCCAAGATCTCCGACTTTTTCTTTGCTATCACAGACAACCTATACTGGAGTCTAGACTAAGTTGATTAAGAAAATCAAAAAAAGAGCAGGAAAAAATAACCCAGAGAATGGATAACTGAGCAAATCCAAGAGAAAGCAAAGGAGAATATCTAGGATTAGGAATTAAGGATATCTGAGATCTTGCACCATTCCTGAAAGAGTTAAGTAGGAATGGGTTTGAGAATAATTTCAAACCCATGACGAGCAGCAATATCGGCACTAATTTGGAGATACCTAAGAAGTTTCAACCAAAGGACAGAAGGAAATAAAACGGAAAGTGTCAAATCACAGGTAGCTTTCCAGTCCAAGACAGGAGGACTCGACCATTGATCAATCCAATGGGCCAAAAGATAAGCAAGCAGAGAGAGGATAAGCCAACGATAAACACCAAGTTTTGTAGATTGCCCAAAACAATGCAAACCAAAGCGATGTTTGATGGTTTTGAAGAATCCCTCAATCGCCCAACGCTTACGACCTAACATCACCAGATAAGCACCAGAATAAGGATGAGAAGAGACAACAAAGCGTAACTCCCGTTTACTATCAGCTCTTTTGAGCCAAAACCAAGAGATCGTCAAAGGCTGAGTTAGCCCTTCTAGCAAAATTTGTTGTCCACGTTTGCCATGACGATAAAGTTGTTTGACTGTACGGCCATCTTGAAGTTTACGATTGTTGCGTACACCGACAACGATGCGCCAAGTCTTGGCGCGGACAGTATTGAAAAACTTCACCGTACTAAACTCAGTATCAGCAAGGACAATCACAGTCTTGCCTTGGGTTAGTTGCTTGGGTACTGTCCCCAATAACTTACAAGCTAAGTCAGAGGGACTGGGGTATCCTTTGCCGCGCCATACTCTAAAACTCCATGGTACGCGCCACTCTCCATAGACCAGATACAGTACAACCAGATGTAGTCCTCGCTTTCCGTTTAGTATTCTCACCCATGGGTCTGGTTCGTTTTGGGTGGGATTGCTCAAATGTAAAAACTTGCCGCTTTTTTCTAGGGTAGTCAAGTCTATCAGTATCTTTAATGGCACTTGTTTCGATGGGCGATGCTTGGCGATTTGTCCCAAAATAGCCTGCCGTGTTGACCGAATTACTGCTCTCGTTGACCAGTTATAGTGATTGAGAAATCGGCTGAGTGCACTCGCTGATTTTATCTGTGTATGTTCTGGATAAGGATGCCTTTGTGCTTCGAGAAATAGTCCTAGTATTGCATTGAGACTTGCTGTTTGATACACACTTGGCATCAAACACAGAAGACTATACACTAGCCCTTGGGCGTGCTTAACGATGCTTTCCATGCTCGTTATTTAATTTACTACTACGCCCTTTTTTTCACATTTCTGCTCTTTCTGCAACCCCTTTTCTTGAATGGTGCAAGATCTCAGATATCTTAGTTGACCTTTTTTGGACGAGAAGAGCGTTTTTTGATGATGGGAAAGCGAGGAAAAGGAGCTCGTTTGCGCCCAGATTTCCAGCCAAGAGACTTTCCGCGAGGTTTCGGAGAACAAGCAGGAGAGCCAATCCTGACTAAAAGTGTCGCAAAGCCCTGAGCGACACGACCAAGAGAGAGATTGGTTTGAGGTTTCTGCCAAGGCAAAGGACTATCAATAACCAGTTGACGCGCCAGCCACAATTGCCAAGAGAGCAAAGGCATGAGGTCACTCCACCGCAAAGCTTGTTGAGGAGTCAACAAATGAGGGAGAGTCCAATGTAAACGTTGTTTGGCAAACCGATTCCAGTGGTCGATGGCAAAACGGCGTAAGTACAAACGCCAAAGTTGAGGCAAAGTTGGCATATTTTCACCGACCCAAGCTAACCACAAACCAGAGCAATGGGGATGGGTGACTCGAATAACTTGGAAATGTCGTTGGGATGCTTTTTTAAAGTGCAAATTAGACCATTGTTGGATTAGCACCTGTCCAACCGTTTCATCCTCTAGGGTAAAAGTTGATTGGGCTTCTCCCCAACTAGCAGCATTAGCAAGTTGGAATTTATCACCATGCTTGCGGGGACGACCACAGCCACTATAGGGTTCAGGGGCTTTGTATAAGCATCGGTTAGGACGTAGACGCAGCAGTAAGTCTGCGGGGATATCCTCGGTCAAATTCATAAAGGCAGCACTACCATATTCACTGTCGTAAGTGGCGATCGGTCTTGCTGTCAAATCTCGACATACTTGCCTCAGTTGGAAAGCACCTCTTTGGGCTGCTGTCTCAAAACTACTGATCCGCTCGTGACATAAAGGGATTGCCCAACTCCCTGACTTTTCTGGCACCCATCCCAAGGTGCTGTAGTCATGCCCTAACACGATGGGTTTGTTACCTTCAACCAAATTCGGTTGATGCACAAAACTCCTGTCTTTTAGGGTTTTAGCATGGGGTCTTCCCCATCCTGTATGGTCTCCTGCTAGCAAGGGTCGGATATCTTTGGGTATTTGTTCGACACACAGTCGTCTGAGTCTTCCTCGTCTTGGTCGGCTATCTTTTAACGATTCATATAGACTTGACCATTTCCGTCGATACACTGCTGATAACGATAATTCTGCAAATGATTTCACACTTGGACTGGTCAATACTGCATCCATCAAGTCAAATATTGCATCTCGCCCGTCCCCTAAAAATCTCGCTCATATGGGGAAGTAGGTGAAATGGCAAAATAGGAGGAAGTCATTTTCATAAATCGATAGAGATGCCATGATCAAATTTCCCCTGACCGAATTGTTAGATGAACAAGCGTGCTATGAATGGTTATTAAAGATCCTGCATCCAAAGGGTTTGCATTGTCCAAGTGGACACGCAATACCAGCAGGACAAGCGCCACACGATCGCCAACGTACACCAATCGTCAAATATAAGTGTCGGGAATGTGGGAAAGTGTTTCACATTTTTACAGGAACAGACTTATCAGGAAGCCATTACACCTGTGGTCAGATCGTGCTGATATTGCGTGGATTCTTACAAGGACAAACGACCCAACACATAGCCGAGGAACTAGGACTCGACTAAGGGACATTATTGTCTTGGCGGCATCGCATCCAACGTCGAGGATTTGCCCATTTGATTAATGGTAATCTGCCCGATGCTGAAGCCGAGATGGACGAGATGTTTCAGAATGCAGGAGAAAAGGGAGCAAAAAAAAAGATCCAATAGCAGACCCACCAAGACAACGCGGGAATCAACGCAAAGGCAAGGGAACCATGGCAAATGACCGTCCACCCATTGTCGGTACTGTTGGGCGCAACAGTGGTCAGATCCGCATGAAGGTCTGTGACAATACTCAACAAATCACGATTCAACCGCAGGTAGAGGTAACGACCTTACCGACCACGACAGTCTATACCGATGAATCCGATGCTTATAATCGCATACCTGCTTCTGGTCGTGAGCGTCAAACCGTTTGTCACTCTCAGCGCGAGTATGCCCGCGATGAAGATCAAGATGGTTTTTGTGAGGTTCATTGCAATACTATGGAGGGCATTTGGGTTGGTTTACGCAATTTTCTGCGTCCCTTTCGAGGTATTCACAAGAAGTATTTGTATCTGTATGTAGCCATGTTCGAGTGGGCTTACAATCTACGTTGGATTGATTTTGACTTCCTGCGTCGTCTTCTTTTTCCTCCTTCCACCTATTTACCTACATGAGCGATAAATCTATATACCTGTTGACGGAATTCCTGTAATTTATCAATAATCATGACTGTAGATGTGCTTTTTCTTTTTCATCTACTTTAGGCAGTTTGTATCTCTTTTACTCTGCCTTTTTTCCTTTTTTAGTCTAAACTCCAGAACCTATAAAATCACAAAAAAAGTCGGAGATCTGGAACTCTTAAATCTCTACTGGTCTAGCATCAACGCTTGAACTTGAGGCAAAAGGGACAGAGTATCTCCTTCCAAAAAAGATTGATATTGCATCTCCGAATCAAAAAGGGAACGAATCATTTCTAATTTGGGTAGAGTGCCACGTCTTACACCTGCATATTCGCAATAGCTGGAAAACTCCCATTCTTGAGCGCTCTCGACTAATCCTGCCTTAACTGGATTAAGGTGGATATAACGCACTAGATGAACTAAATATTCATCAGAATCCACTAAAGCAGCTTTATACTTTCCTTGAAATAGAGCGCCAACTCGATTAAACCGTTTATTAATCCCTTTTGTATACGCAATAGAAGCGATCTGCATTGCCTTTGAAAGACTAGCTCTATCACATTCAACTAAAAAATGATAATGATTAGGCATTAGACAGTATGCTAAAACCACGATGTTTTGAGAAACCAAATATTGACGAATTAACCTTAAAAAATGCAAATAATTTTCTCTTTCAAAAAATATTGCTTGGTAATTGTTCCCCCGATTATAAACGTGGTAATAATGCTCTTGCATAGAGTTTCGTTGGAAGATATAGCATATCTAGATTGTAGATTATCTATATAGCCAAGATCTCCGACTTTTTCTTTGCTATCATAACTAACCTTCAAAATCACAAAAAAAGTCGGAGATCTCAATCTCTACCCAAAGACAAGACTGCTAAAATATCCAAAAGCACAACTTCTAAAAGCTATGGTTATTGCCAACTCTTCAACACCACTAACCATTCTCGAAAATGGCGATCGCCTCAATCGAGCCGAATTTGAGCGTCGTTATATTGCATCTAATATCAAAAAAGCTGAACTAATCGAAGGCATCGTACACGTGGCATCTCCCCTACGCTTTACCCCACACGGTAAACCTCATAGCAACATCATCACTTGGCTTGGTACATATCAAGCAGCGATCACAGGACTAGAAGTTGGTATTGAGCCAACAGTCCGACTCGATGACGACAACGAACCTCAGCCTGATGCTGTACTATTCCGTGTTGATGGCAAGGCAAAAATCGATGATGATGGCTATATTTCAGGTGCACCCGAACTGATTGCTGAAATTGCTGCTAGTACAGTTTCTTACGATCTACACAGCAAAAAACGTACCTACGAACGTAACGGCGTAAAGGAATACATCGTCTGGCGAACATTAGATCGTCAAATTGATTGGTTCATTCTCGAAAATGGTAAATATTGTAGATTAGAACCTGATCAATCAGGAATTATCCGTAGCCAAGAGTTTTTAGGTTTATGGCTAAATGTAAATGCAATTTTGAACAGTGATATGTCATCAGTTCTCAAGACTTTGCAGACTGGGATAGCAAATCAGTAGAAACTGAATTCTACCCATTGAGCATTAGGGATTCACCTTAAAATTAAAAGAGGCGATGTTTGATGGCGCGGCTTTGCCGCGCCACCAAACATCGCCTCCTTATTGAATTGAATTCTTTAGCCAAAAAAGACAATCCAGATCGGAAGCATAAAAATTAGTCCGATAAAAGAGAAGGCGATCGTGCTAATTAGTAAATCGCGATCAAGATTGTAGACTTCCGCAAGAATTAGCACTGACAAACCCGTCGGCGTACCCGACATTAAAGTAAGGATTAGTCGCGGATCATGGCGCAGTCCAAACATTGTCGCTCCTAGCCCGATCGCTAAAGGCACAACCGCCACACGCAAAAAAGCAGCGATCGCAGCAGGTTTGAGGCTGTCCCACTTCTCGATTTTGCCTAATCGTAGTCCCACTAAAGACAACGCAAAGGCGATCGTCACCCATACCCCCATATCCAAACCCGACTCGATCGCATCAGGTAGACCAATCGGGCGCGTATACCAACCGATCGCAAAAGCCCAGAGACTCGGCACAGTCGCCACATCCAGCAATAGCTTCCACCAAGGCGGCTTCACTTCGCTTTTGCCAAAGTAGCTAGCAATAAAAACCGCGATGCCATAATTACCTGCGACATTACTGGCGATACTGTATAAAACTGCCCAATCAGCATAGGTAGAACTTGCCAGAGAACTGGTTAGTGTCAAGCCCACAAAGCCCGTGTTGCCCAGCATGGTCGCCAAAATAAAGCTCCCCAAACTAGAGCGATCGCTATGCGCCTGTTTCGCAAACTGCCAACCGACTAAAGCTAACAGCCAACTGAGAATCAATGCGGCGATCGCCACATAGGGAATATAGGGAGTATCAGAAAATTCCGTATGTCTGGCGAGAACAAATAGTTGCAGTGGCACACCTACCCAGTAAAGGGTAATACCCATAAATTTGGAGGTATTGATGGGTGCAAATCTAGATGCTACTAAGCCAACTCCCGTCCATACCATCAGTGGGATATAAGCATTGATCAGTTCGTCAAAATGGAAGATAGACCAAAATTGGTCGGGATCACTTAACAGCATTCAAAATCCATTCGGTAACGCCATCGGCAAGGGTCTTAGCAAGTAGCTTTTGCTGTTGTGGATCGATTATCCATTCAAACTCGACAGGATTGATCATAAAACCTAATTCTAAAAGTACGGATGGAGCAGTTGTGGGACGGATGAGGGCAAGATTATTCCAATAAACTCCATAATCCGCACGATTCAGCTTTTTCACGACATAGGTATTAATAAACTTGGCAAAGTCTTCAGCTTGTGGATTGTACCAAAAGCTTCCCATCCCTGACGTATTAATTGCATCCCCATTATCAGGCAAAGCATTGTAATGAATACTAATCGCTAGAGTTGGTTCTTCTTGATTAATTTTATCTACCCTTGGCTCCAAAAGAACATCTGAATCATCAGTGCGGGTCATAATGACCATAGCGCCGCGATTTTGTAGCTCAGTTTGAAATAGTTTTGATGTGATCAGTGTGACATCTTTTTCGGGGTAGCCTGTGGGGCCGCGCGAGCCTAAGTCTTCAGAGCTTCCATGTCCAGCATCAACTAGAATCTTCACACCTTGGAGTGGTTGAGAATTGACTGATGCGGACGTAAGAAGCGGCGGATGCTTGAGGGATAAAATCAGATTTGAACCTTGGTAGCGAACTTTATATCCCCATTGCTGCTTGGGTTTGAGACTAATCGTATAGGTCACCTTATTAGGGTCAGTTTGTACCCATTCCAGCTTATTAATAATCGATTCTGGATCGATTGAAATCGTATCTGTCTGAGCAGTCACATTATAGAGAGAGAGAGAAAATACGCGATCGCCTTGGGTAATCGCTAGCGGCACTGGCACTTCTAGGGGAATTGTCACCTCTGTCCACAGATTATTTTGATTGGATACTCGCTTAGTATTAATGCTGCGGACAATTGTGGGCGGTGGAGTCTGTGCGGCTTCAAGCTTTGCCATACTCTTTCTCACCCAGCCGCCATAATCAAGCCTTAGCCAATCACCTTGTTTGCCTGTCACGACAGCTTTGGTTCCTTTAGGCAAAGGCGTGATTCTTGAAAAATCAGTACTTGCACCAGTTCTTGCATCAGTCGCGATCGCAGTTATTTCGGCAACTTGAATATTGTTCGGGGAGAGAATTTCTAGGCTGCCTTTGGCTTTTTGTTTAACTACACGATCGCCCAAGCGCATTTCATATTCAGGTTGTCCCAACTGACTTGGCTTTTCAAAAGTTGTACAGCCACGAAAATATCCTGAGGGTGACTCGGCTGTGGCTTCATTGTTGCCTGTCAGTACAGAAGAATTTGGCGGTAATTGGATATTACGACGACGAGGCAAAAGCGGGATTTCGAGATCGCCAATTCTCACTAAAACTGTTGAATTAGGCGTAGCGATCGCATCAAAGCAGAATCTTTCATTGGGTTGTCGCGCCGTATCCACAGTTGGCAATAGTGACTCTTTGACAAATCCAAAATCTTTTGGAGGCAGGGTAATGCGTGACTCTCTCAAGACTTTGACATTAATCTGACGCTCACTATTGCGATCTCCTGTGCTATCAACGTACTTGATCGCAAAATTATTTTCACCCAACTGAAGCGGCAAGCTTGGAGCAAAATGTCCTTTATCAGTAAGCGATATAGCTTTGCCATTAATACTGACATTGCCATCTTTAGGCGCAGTACCAATAAAAAATAGGCGATCGCTGGTGGTGGTATGTTGCAAGGGCGGATAGGTAAGATGCAGTTGCGTAGGTGGCACAAAATTTTGTGCGCCCACAGCGATCGCAAAGACAAAGCTCAACAGTCCAATGACAAAAATTCCGATCAGTCGCCGCATAATTCAAATTACTTGCTCAGATTGGCAATACAAACAGACCATTTAATACTAGCGTCATCGCGGAATCTACAGCGCAAAACGATATATTCTGAGATTAACAAAAACAAAATCTGTACCGCCCGCTACGCGGGCAGTACAGATTTTGGGATTCGTAAATGTAATTAAAATCAATTAAAAAATGAAAATTTTAGTAATGGGTGGCACAAGATTTATTGGTGTGCCGCTAGTCAAATTGTTGGTGTCACAGGGACATGAAGTAACTTTATTTAATCGGGGTAAGAAGCCATCACCCGTTGCAGGACTTCGCACAATTATTGGCGATCGCACTGATTCGCAGCAATTGCAAGATAAACTTAGTGGCGAATCCTTTGATGCGATTTTTGATAATAACGGTCGTGAACTCAGTGATACTCAGCCACTAGTCGAAATTTTTCGTGATCGCATTCAGCATTTTGTGTACATGAGTTCCGCAGGAGTGTATCTCAATAGCGATATTCTGCCCTACCACGAATCCGATGCCATTGATCCCAAAAGCCGACACAAAGGCAAGCTGGACACTGAAGCCTATTTGCAGCAAGTCCGTGCTGAATCTGGATTTCCTTACAGTTCCATTCGACCTACCTATATTTATGGACCACGAAACTATAATGATGTAGAAGCATGGTTCTTCGATCGCATTGTCCGCGGTCGCCCAATCCCGATCCCTGGCAATGGCAAGTTTATTACCCAACTCGGTCATGTTGATGATCTCGCTGCCGCAATGGCAGCCGTCTTAGGCAATCAAAAAGCGATCGGCGAAATTTATAATGTTTCTGATACGCGCTATGTCACATTCATCGGTCTAGCCCAACAATGTGCGATCGCGGCTGGTAAAGATCCTAGTCAACTCAACTTTGTCTATTACAATCCCAAAGATTATGACTTTGGTAAAAAGAAAGCATTCCCATTTCGCTTACAACACTTTTTTGCTTCAGTAAACAAAGCCCAGCAAGATTTAAACTGGAATCCCAAATACGATCTATTGTCTGGGTTGAAAACATCTTTTGAACAAGACTATCTTCCTTCCAATCGTCAGCAAGCAGATATTGATTTTTCCACGGATGAACAAATAACTCAAAGCTAAAAAACAAAGGCGGCGCGAAGCACCGCCTTTGTTTTTTGGGTTAAAAGAAGTTTGCTGTAATCTGCATCACGGCACTACAACTAGCATTAGGCTCAAGCACAGTTAAATACTCTTTAGTGTTTAGAGAATTACGAGTTGCGCTCCAAGGCTCGAGACAATAGAAGTCCTTGCCCTTAACAGTCCAAAATACAAGATAAGTATAAAAATCATCGTAATCGATCGCAATCTTTAGTTTGCGATCGTTATCAGTCACTGAGGTTGAACGACTGGAAAGCTTGCCAAATACCGAGTCAATCTCATCTTGCTCAAAGTTAAACTTCCCGTCAAAAGCGAAATTCTCTTTAGTACGATTATCTTGATAGCCAACTGAAGGAATATCTACCTCGATTTTACTTTTGTCACCGCAGAGGAAGTAAGGATGAAATCCTGAGGAGAAAGGCATTGGTGTTGAGGAAAGGTTTTTGTATTCCTGACGAACTTCTAAAGTATTGCCGCGCAATACATAGGTAAAAGCTAAATGGAAGTCAAAGGGATAAACAAGTTTGGTTTGTTCGTTACTGCTTAACTCAACCGTAACACTTGCACCGTCACTATTGCTCTGCGCTGTAGCTGTCCAAGGTAACTCACGGGCAAAGCCATGCTGTTTGATTTTGTAATCAGTTCCATCCACGTTGTAAGTATCATTAGGCAAATTGCCACAGAGCGGGAATAGAATCGGATTGCCACCTCTAACACTCAGATCTGGATGCGTAAAGCGTTCAGCATCAAGATAGAAAACCTCTTGACCATTAATGCGCCAACTAGTGACGATGCCACCACGTTCTGGAACAACTTCTATCTGAGAACCTGTACTGTCATCAGACAAGGTATAGGTATTGTATTGCTTTTGTGCGGAGGAGACTTTATACACAGATTTTGCCCTGTAACTTTCCAAAAATAATTATATCGCTTAGAACCCCAAAAAAAGGATGGCGGCGCTTTGCGCCGCCATCCTTTTTTGGATAGTAGGATAGGCGGCGCGAAGCACCGCCTATCCTTACCCATATAAATCCTTCCCTTTTTAGACCTACTCTTTTTTGGCGTAAAAACAAATTAAAAAACAAAAAATGTAGGGGCAATTCATGAATTGCCCCTACATTTTTTGGGTCACTTCTTGCCGATCGCAGCACAGCCAACTGGATAAGCAGTGTGATAGGTGCGATCGCGTTTTCCAAACAATTTATAACGATTATCTCGAATCTGGATATAGGTCGAATCTCCAAGAGTTTTAACTGGCGCGATCGCCCGATAAGCAGCAATTAAAGCTTTACCCATAGGCAATAATCTCGTAATTTCTTCAGCTGCATCACTACCTTGCCATCTTTTTGTAGTATCTATGCGATCGACTAAAATCATGCCCATTTCGCAATCTTCTGTCGTGACATTAAATTGCTGCAATGTCTGATCGTCTTGCATCGGGATATAGCAAAACTGACGACCGCGATCGAACTTCTCTAAGATGCTGACAAAGTTTGCACAGAGATTACAATTACCGTCATAAATTACAACGTAGGGCATAGGTGAAATAGACTAATTGTTTAGAACTTACAAGGACCCTTCTTACTATTTGGACAGATTGTTTCCTCATCTGTCTTAGGTAGTTTAGTTTTATCGAACTGAACACCATTAAGGTTAATACCATTTAGCTTTGCCCCACTCCAGTTAGCCCCATTTATCTCACCACCAGAGAGGTTTGCGCCACTAAGATCTGTATTTGTCATGTCAGTAAAGTTGAGCTTAACATTAGTTAGATTGGCGCGTTTTAGGCTGGTAAAGCTTAAATTTAAACCTGATAGATTTTGTCCAGCCAAATTTCTTCCTTCGCGAGGTTCATTAACTATTTGCCAAGCGAGCAAAGTGGTTGGACTAAATTTTGTTGCCTTCTCAGTTCCTTGAGCGCCTATTTTAGAATCTTTTAGATTAGCTCCTTCCATCTTAGCGCCAACAAAATTAGAACGAGTCAAATCTGAACCCGCCAAATCGACAAGATTCATTTGAGCACTGCCAAACTCTGCCCAAATTACACTAGCTTGAATCAATCTAGCTCTATTGAGATTAGCTTTAGCAAAGTTCACTCCATCAAGGTTTGCCCCTTGAAAGTTTGCCCCAACAAGGCTAGCATCTTGCATCTTTGCACCTGTAAGAGTAGCTTTGCTGAAGTCCACATTATCCAGCTTGGCTCCTCTGAAATCTGCATTTGTAAAGTCTCTTCCACTAGCATCTTTAAACAGACCCCACCGCAGACCCAAATCAAAAATCGGTCTATTGAGAAATGTATAAAGTAGAAAAGCTCCACCGATCACACCCAATCCGATCGCAGGAATTTTGAGATAATTTTGCCATAGCGACTCCAAACTGACGCTAGGTATAGTTAATTTTTGCTTGCTAAAAGTTTTTTCAGGCGGCGGGGCTGGCTGTTCATAGCCACTATATGCATCATAGTTATCTTCAGTAAACCGATTAAAATCGATTTGATCGGGAGGCGCACTCATTCTCGCTTGTGTAGAGTCACCAAAGCTTGCCATTGGTTTGCGGCGATCGCGCGGAATTTCCTTAGTCTCACTCACGCCAGTCATATCAGAGCGGGAATCAACTATTGGATTAGTTCTAATTCGAGAAGGGAGCTGTGTACTTTGAGGACTAATAGTGGTGATACTATCAGATAAATCACCACTATCCAACAGCCCTGACCAGTCTGTATTGTCGTCATGAACTTCTAAGCCAAGATCATTAAAATCTGGCAACCCAGTTTCTTTTCGTCCAGAAATACTCGAAGAAGAATTACGAGCTTTCCTTTCTCCACCTTGCGAAGCTCTTCCAGAAGATTTACCTGCACTATGATGCTTACTGCTCATATCAGAATAGGAAGGTTCTGACGAAGATCTTCCTCCAGAAAGTACGGTATCAGCATCTAATAAATCTGACCAGCCCTCATCAATTGAGCCGATAGGTTTGTTGCGGTTTCTATGTTTATCTGGTTGATCATGAAATCGATCAAAATCATCTTCTTCACTTCTTCTGCCCATTCTATTTTGGGGTAGCGGCCGACCGCCAGTATTTACAGCAGGATATGCTGGTACTGGAGGAGTTGTACTACCTTGAGTAGGGTTACGCTTTGGAGGTAATGGTGGCAAGAAGGGTGGTGGTGGCGGTAAATTAATTGATGGAGAAGTTGGTTCTTGTTTAGTTAGGGGAGGAAGACCCGCAGGCATAGGTGCAATCGATGGCGCTGGTGGAGTTAGCCCAGTAGATATTTGGGCGGAGGCAAATGCATCGTTAAATCCGTCGTCATCAAGTGGATCGATACTTTCTAGATCAAAATCATCCAAAAAGTCGCGATCTGCTCCTAGATCGAACTTTGTAGACGCTGCTATATTTGAGTCTGGAGTTGGCATAGGAGTTGGCATAGTTGGAGACTCTTTTGCTGGCACAAAACCATCTGATTCTGAAACAAGACCATTAAGCAAATCATGGGCTAAAGCTTCTTCCTCAAAATTTACTTCTTCATAGTTTTCGTTAAGTAAATCATTTACCAAAGCCTCTTCAAAGGGATCGGCTTGTGAAACGAGATTGTCTGCAAAACTATCTATAGAATTGATTGAAGACTGTTGATGGGTATATCCTGAATTGATTGAGTCATCTAAAAATGCGTCAGGAGTAGAACGGAATGGAGTGAGTGTTGTAGGAGTATTGCTAAAGTTGAAGTCGGGATTAGAGATATCCAACAAACTATCTTCATCAAAAGCGGCTAGATCAAAATCTTCATCTAGCATACTTCCAAGATTATTATCATCTTGACTGGATAAAGCATTTGCTTCAGTTGTGCTGGGCTCCGAATTAGAGCTTCCTAGGTTGTCTTTGACTGTTGGGGCTATATCATTACTCAAACTATCAGCATAATTATCAGTTAGCCCTGAGTCAGCAGCAAAACTATCAGCATAATTAACATAATCAGCAGCTAAATCAGAATCAGAAGCTACACTATCGGTATAACTAGTAAAGTTGTCAATCAAACTTGAGTCTGTAAATTGCTCCACAGCAAAGCTATCAGCATAACTAGCAAGGTTAGATTCTGTAACGCTCGTTGCAATAGGTGGACTGAGATTTTCCCATTCTGAAGATGCCGATATAGAGTTTCCAGAAAAGTCAAATTCACCATCTTCTAATCTTGCTTCTATATCATCAAGCGATGGATCAATAAATTCATTGAAATCAGCAAATTGTTGTTGATCGGCAAATTGTTCAGGTATATCTACATTTTCTGATATATCACTAAAATCACCAAGTATTTCTGGAATCCCTAAATTAACAGATTCAGATTCACTATAGCTTTCATCCAGATTATTGGCGTGATCTGCGATCGCCCAATCGTTGCCTTCAAGATTGTCGGCAAAGTTAAAGTCTTCGCTGATAGACTGCTCTGCTGTGCTATTAACTAAACCTAGCAAGTTATCATTAAAAATTTCTGAAGATTCTTCTGCGGATATTAAATAATCTTCTGACTCAACTAAAGCTTCATCCCAATTGACATCGTTACCATTACTAATTTCAGCTTCTAGACTTGCGCTCCAATCAGCTTCTTCACTAGAAATCTCAATCTCAGCTTCTAGATCTTTACTCCAATCAGCTTCTTCACCAGAATCAGTGATACTTATGTCATCTTCTCTCGATGAATACAAATTTGTCTCATATCCAATATTCTCCGCACTGATTTCATTAGCTTCATCAAGCTCCACACCCCAATTTTCATTGTATTCAATTTCAGCTTCTAGCTCATTATCTATCTGATCAAAAGACTGTTCAAAAACTGGCTCAGGCTGTAGACCATATTTTGACTCAAACTCTGACTCAATAGACTCTAAGCTAGAATCTACATTAGCCAACTCAAAATCAACATATTCTTCTACTTCAGAGGGATCTAGAGAATCTATAAGAGGAAGATTTAAGTTAATCTGTTCTTCATGTTCTTCTAATTCAGGTTGATCTATCGTTGGCAAGCTCTCCCAAGCGTTTGAAGTCCCAAAAGCATTATCAATAGATGTGGATGATCCTCGATCAGTAGCTATGCTAGGAGTAGTATCCCAAGACACATCAGACACTTCAAAAGAATTTAGATTTGGAAGATCAAAATCAATATTTTCTTCTGCCTCAGATTGGTCTATCTTTGGCTGGCTTTCCCAGTCATCAGTTTTACCAAAGGCATTGTCAATAGATGTAGATGATACCAGATCATTAGCTATGCTAGGCGTAGTATCCCAAACGGCATCATCGATCGCATTTTCGGCAATCACTCCCCAATCATTAGTGAATGTATTTGCAACTGAATCATCAAGGGCGGCTTCAGCCTCAAAATTTGACGCAGTATTCGACCAAAACTTATCTTCAGCTACACTTGGAGATAATGATTCTAGAGAAGGGGCTGCGCCAAAGTTATCATCTATTTTATTATCAAATTCTGCTTTGGGACTGCTAGTTCCAAATCCATCAAATCCAAGAGACTGTAATGTGCCAAAGTCATCACCTAGTTTATTGCTAGATTCTGCTTCCAGACTAATAACTTCAAATTCATCAAAAGATAGATCTTGATCTTGTCCATTTAGCAGATCGTCTTGAAGATCTTTTTGAAAGCCATTCCTAATTTCAAGATCTTCAACTATCAGATCCTCTTGAATCTGATCTGATAAATCCAAATCACTGACTAATAAATCTCCTGAAACACTATCCTCAGAAAACAAATTAGAACCTAAATCTATATTTCCTGAAGCATCTTCGCTAGCTCCAAAAATTTCTGAAACTTGAGATGGGACTTCAGGAGATTCATCGGCAGCGTCTAGATTTGGTTCGCTAGATAACTGATCAAAATCGTTTTCAAAGATTCCTGAAATACTATCCCAATCATCATTTTGTTCATCAGAAACTAAATCGAAACTGGAGTCATCTTTATCATCTAGCAATTCTGCTAGTCCTCGGATCTTACCTTCGGTATTATCAATCTCATTTTGCAAATCATCAGTACTTATTGAGTCTGAAGTACCCAAGCCTAGAGAATCTAGATCAGGAAAATCAGAATTCTCTAAAAAGTCGAATCCATCTAAATCCAAGCCAAGATCTTCATCTAGACTATCCGCAATATTATCTGTTTGTGGCTGAAGTGTGGTCTGAGATTGACCTATATCTTGATATGAAGGATTGGATTGTGCTTTACTCTCCGCATTTTCCTTTCGGGCATTGAGATCAGTCACAATTAACCAGTCAATATTGTTAACCTCATTATTATCAGTAGCTTTACTGCCATAGCTACCTGATATATTTGCTTTACTCCTTAAAGAAGATGGGCGCTCAATTGCATCATCCAAACCTATTGATCGCAAAAATTCTAAATCTTCAAGATCATCGGTGGCATCTTGGTTAATAGATATTTGCGAAGGCGATCTTGCTGGAGATTGATTCGCGCTTGGTTTGGTTGCTGGAGATCCGCCAATTCGCGTACTAATATCTGACATAATCATCCAATCAACATCAGCAGCATCAGACTGAACTGATTGTCTCTTATCTGGTTCGTTAGCGCCTTGGCCTTTTTGTGGGATGTTTTTATTGGAAGCCATGAATCAATCCTCAGCATTATGTTCGGGCTCGCACCATTAGGCGCTTTCTAAAATTCAGATCGCAACTTGGTTGGATACATCTGTGTTGTTGCAAACAATAGCTTAACAACAGCATAAAAATGATTTCAACAAATAACGATTTTTATCAGCAAATCTTAAACCTGTAGCTGTAAGCGTTCTATTCTAGACTCTCGCAGGCTTTAATTATTTCTTCGCAGACAAAGTTTAAAGTAATCTTAACAAACAAAGCCAACAAAAGTAGAGTTGATAAAACTCTAAAATCTGAACTGCCCACTTAGAGGCTGGCTCAGATTTTAAGTATGTTTTTTTAATTATGCAGAAATGCACCGATTTTTGTGGCAGCTTCTTGTAATACTTCGGGTGGATGTACCAACGCAAACCTTACATAGCCTTCGCCATGTTTGCCAAATCCTGCCCCAGGAGCTAGGGCAATACCTGTCGATTTAATCAAATCCAGACAAAATCCAACTGAATTATGGGCATAGAGATCTGGCAACTTCGCCCAGAGATACATTGTGGCACTAGGAATGGAGATTTCCCAGCCGATCGCATGTAGTGTCTTGATCATTACATCTCGTCGCTCTTGAAATGTGGCAACTACTCGATCAATTAGTGCGCGATCGCCTGTTAAAGCTTTGATTGCACCGCGCATGATCCCTTGGTATTGATTGAAGTCTACAGCGGCTTTAATTTGGCGTAATGCCTTAATTAGTTCGCGATTGCCAACGGCAAACCCAACCCGAAAGCCGCCCATATTGTAAGACTTAGACATGGTAAAAAATTCGATGCTGACACTGCGATCGCGATCAGCTTGTAAAACCGAAGGTGGCTTTGAGCCATCAAATACTAAGTTGAGATAAGGGAAGTCATGAACTAATACGAGATTATGCTGTTGACAAAACTTGACAGCAGATTGAAAAAATTCTAACGTTGCAGTTGCTGTAGTGGGATTGTGAGGATAACTCAACACCATCATTTTTGATTGTGCTAAAACTGTTTCAGGAATATCAGCAAAGACTGGTAAAAATTCGTTTTCTGCTAATAGCGGCATTCCATATACTTGCCCCCCAGCCAAATGAATACCGCCATAGTGCGAGGGATATCCAGGATCTTGCAAGAGCGCAAAATCATTAGGGTTGAGCAAAGCAAGCGGTAAATGGGCTGTTCCCTCCTGAGAGCCAATTAACGCTAATACTTCTGTTTCTGGATCAACTTGGATATCAAATCGCTGCTGCATCCATGCTGCTACTGCTTCCCGAAAGTCCATGGTGCTCCCAAATAGAGAATAGCCGTGAGTACTAGTATCTTTAAGAGCCTCAGCGATCGCTTCGAGAATAAATGCATCAGTGGGCAAATCAGATGAACCAAGCGATAGGTCAATTACTGCCATTCCAGATGCTTTGACCTGACTTTTAGCAATGTCCATATCGGCAAATACGTTGGACTGTAAAGGCTGGAGGCGATCGGCAAATTGCATAAAACTTAGCAAGTACTTATAAAAATAGGAGATGTGGTACTTTGCACCACATCTCCTATTTTTATACATTTGTGTGATAAAAAGAGCGTGAGGGTGTGTCGCGTATCCTCACAACTCATTCATGGTTGAGATAACATAGGGTAAGTTGTTGAATTATCGAAAGAAAAATCATGGTCTGCTGTAAAACAAAATCCAACCTAGCTAAGGCTGTAAAGCTACATCGCAATTTTCATTTCAAAACTGGATTGCTTCTAGATCAAGGTGTGCGTCTTTTCGGTGTACATAAATGCTTTCTGACCAAACCATTTTATAAAGCTGTCAAAGTAGCAGGTTACACCAATGTTTCTCTAGCTAGTATTGCGCTTGTCTTACTAGAAGACTAATATTGCTCTTAGCACGATTCGTATATAGGAAAATTTCGCATGATTACATTGACTGACGCAGCGATCGCTCGCGTAAGAAATCTCCAAAGTCAACGCGCCACTTCTGCGCCTTTGCGTTTAGGCATTAAGCAAGGCGGTTGCTCTGGTTTGTCTTATTTGATGGACTTTGTCGATCAACTTGAATCTGATGATAATCAGTATGAATATAACGGTGTACAAATCGTTATTAACAATAGCAATTTGCCTCAGCTACAAGGTCTAGAACTTGACTACACCGAGGATCTCATGGGTGGTGGATTCCGTTTCCGTAATCCTAACGCCAGCAAGTCTTGCAGTTGCGGTACTTCTTTTGCAACTCCTAAAGAAATTGGTGCACCTGTAGCTTGTAGCTAATCTCCAAAAAGAAACCGCGCAATGCGCGGCTTCTTTTTGGTATTAGTATTTCAAGGATAGGCGGCGCTTTGCGCCGCCTATCCTTGAAAGTTTTTATGAGGTAATCTGCTGAATATTATCTTCCCAATGTTTACCGTCAAAAGGCGTAATCGTAAATTGTTCCATTGCTTCGCCATCAAGGCAACGAACATTGATATCGTAATCATCAGGATGCGATCGCGGACGATAAAATGGATGAATCCCGCAAGTTTTGCAAAAATAATGCTTGGCGATACCAGTATTAAAGGTATAAGTTGATAGATTCTCTTCACCTTGCAATAACTCAAAGTCTTCAGGAGGGACAATCAAGTGCAAAATCCCCTTCTTTTGACAAATAGAGCAATTGCAAGCGATCGCTTCATATTTTCTCACCTTCACCCGAAAGCGGATAGCCCCACAATGGCAACCGCCAAAGATATTGACATTCGAGCCTGAAGATTTAGATATATTCATACTTTTGCGGACTAAAAATCAAACCCAGTAAGGGTGGGAAAACATCAAATGGCATAGCTATTTTATGTTTTTGTGTCTATAGATTTGGCGGCGGAACTATTTTTCCTGAATGGTAATCATCCCATGCTCGGAAAAGCAATCTGGCTCTTTTCTCTCCAGTTTCTTCATAGGCTTCGATTTTTGTCCGCAGTAACTTCTTCATCAGTGGACGCTTGGCTAAATCCAATAATTCCTTTAGCTCTGCCTCAGAGAAGCTAGATTCTAACCTTGCTACATATTGAGATTCAACATACTTCCACCCGGCCACCCGAGCCAAAGTTTTTTGTAGCCAAAGGCTAAACTTAGTTCTTTCTCCTCCAGTTCCAGTGGATATATCCACACTATTCCACAAATACAAGTCATACTGTTTGCCCATACCTAGCTCGACTAAAAGGTCTCTAGCGAGTTGTTTTTTAGATTTTGCAGTCACTGTAATTGGTGCAGGTACATCTTGTTCGGCGTAGGCGATCGCAGGATATGCAAAAAGACACATGCAAGTAACTAATATCAAACTAGATTTTTTCATACTCTCTTCCCTGTGAATAATTAGTGGTGGGGGGGGGGGGGGGGGCGCGCCCCAAAAAAATTTTTTTTTTTTTATTTTTTTTT
>JALQCR010000044.1 GCA_023336205.1 Pseudanabaena sp. Salubria-1 | reverse complement strand
CCCCCCCCCCCCCCCCCCGACCCCCCCCCCCCCCCCCCCCCCCCCCCCCCCCCCCCCCCCCCCCCCCCCCCCCCACTCATCTTCTGGTTTTGGTTTGTACTAGCTAACTCTTTTTTGCTATACAAAACCTTAGGCAAATACAATTTAAGCTCAAACTTGTGTTTTATTTGGTCAAAAATTGTTTTTCTACAGTAAAAAGGCTTTAGGTAAGCGATCGCACTATATTCCTGATGTTACATGATTCACTTGAATATTCCCTAAGCGATTTTGTGAAAAAGCAATTAATTAGGGGTTTTGTTTATGGATAGCTATAGCCACCCAAAAGAGAGTTACGGCGCTTTTCTCTGTAACTCTCTTTTGGGTTTTAACTTATTTGTGGCTATACATTGGAATTTCATCAATTTTACTAGAAGGTTCAACCCTAATTCAACATGTTTTTGGGGTGAATTTGTATATCAACGAATTATTTGTGAAGTATTGCTTTGTGATTGACACAACAATTAAAGAATTAATTACGCGATCAAGCTTGGTATGAAGCAAAAAAACAAGGAAGATCTCGTCTTGTTACCACAAAATTTTAATTGCCTCAACGTAATAGAAGCAAAGAATTAGTGGTGCGAGGCTTTGCCCCACACCACTAATTCTTTGCTGGGAAAGGAGTAGCTACTTAAGCACAATTTTACTTGTCCAGTTTTTTACCTCGGATAGAATAATCTAATAACTCCATTGGATGCATGAGGAGAACATTTTTATTTTGCAACTCTAAATGCTTGCGAATTTGGGTAATGCAGCCAACATTCGCCGAAGCTATTAATTGAGCGCCAGTATCCGTGAGATTGGTTACCTTCATCTCTCCCAATTCATGTCCAACCTCTGGTTGTAAAATGTTATAAATTCCCGCACTGCCGCAGCATAAAGAAGCATCAACTGATTCCCTTAATTGAACATTAGGAATTTGACGCAACAAACGACGTGGTTCAAGGCTGATCTTTTGTCCATGGAGCATATGGCAAGCATCTTGATAGGCGATTGCTAAAGGTTGATCTTGCAAAGGTGAGAGCTTTGCAGTCAATCCCACATGATCAAGAAATTCTTGAACATCCTTTACTTTTTGAGAGAAAAGCTTCGCTCTCTCTGCATAGTTAGGATCATCCTTCAAAATATGACCATATTCTTTCAATGTATGTCCGCAGCCCGAAGCATTAACCAAAACTGCATCAAGAATTAAATTCGCAAAAGCATCGATAGTTTGCTTGGCTAACTCCAGAGTTTGTGCCTCTTGCCCCTGATGATGTGATAAAGCCCCGCAGCAGCCCTGCAATTTGGGAACTACGACTTCGCAACCATTTGCCGTCAATACGCGCACTGTCGCATTATTCACCTCTGGCAAAAAAACACGTTGCACGCAGCCTAAGAGCATTCCCACCCGATAACGCTTTTCGACCTTTGCAGGAATCACTTCAGGTAAAATATCCTTAAAAGCTTGAGGAGTTAGTTCGGGTAGTATCGATTCCATCGCTGCTATTTGCTTTGGTAAAAACTTTTCCAGCCATCCTGTCGATCGCACTAATTTTGGTAAGCCTAGTTTTTGATAAGCCAATAGAGGCGCAAGCAAAATCCTTAGACGATTTGGATAGGGGAAAGTTGAGAAGATAAATTGACGTAATAGTTTTTCAGGTAGCGATCGCGGATGATTTCTCTCAACTTGAGCGCGAGTTGATTCAATTAGTTGGTCATATTGCACACCTGATGGGCAAGTGGTCACACAGGCAAGACACCCTAAACAAGTATCAAAGTGCTGTGCGATCGCAGGCGACAAAGGAATATCACCTTCATTGATTCCATCCATTAAATAAATTCTGCCGCGAGGCGAATCTGTTTCTTTTCCAATGACACGATAACTAGGACAAGTAGACAAACAAAATCCACAATGCACACAAGCATCGATTAGTTTAGGATTTGGGGGATTTTTAGCATCAAAACTAGGAATTATTTCCTGATTATTGATAGATATATTCTCAAAACTAGCTTTGTCAGAAACCTGCATATTTTAAAAGTTATTACGGCTAATACGATTCTATAGCCAGATTAGTTATTATCCTTGCCACCAAAATAAAAACCTAAAGCCCCACTTACTAGAGCCGTTTGTGAGGTCAGTAATAGTGTCAATAATTCTTTGTTTAAAGATGCTTCTTTGAGTAAATCCTTATAAACAATTAATTTTTGAGTAGCATCACCTGATTTGTCTGGGCTAGTTGGACTAGATGGCGCTGGACTTGCGGTGGCAGATGTACCAGTTTGCGGAGAACTAACTGGTGCTTCGCTAAGTTTTTCGATTAATCGCCATGCAATAAATTTGCTAATTCCAAGATCTACAGTTACTAGGACTGCGATTCCAACACTGATACCAATACTTAACCTAAGCAATCCATTAGCAAGTTTTGATCTTGTTTGATTAATCCCATCTTCCGATTTAACAACACTATTGCGTTTAGGTTGTATAGCCTGAGAATCTGTAGGTGTTATGGCTTGTGAATCTTCACTGTTTTGCTCAGATTCAAGTGTATCAATCGCAGGTTTTAAAGAAGCTAGGTCATTAAAGGGGGGCTGATTGCTTTGGAACATATTCTTTAAGGATTTGGGCTAGGGTCGTCAAACTGCAAAGTTTTCTTTGAATTTAATTATTGACTGCCTATCGATTTTAATTTCAGTCGTCCTACCACTTTCTTTTTTGATAAGGATCTTAGATTTTGATGACATTTCATCCAGCATCAAGGCATCCATAGCGATCGCATGGTGTAAAGCAATAGATAACCTGACCGAGTTGCTGTTCAATCCGCCAAGATTCTCCAGTTTTTGAGCAACCCACTTAAGATTACCGACTATCTCACGATCAAATTTGACGGTGATGAGTTCATCTTCCGTCTTATCATTTTCTGAAAGATTGTCTAAAAAATTTTGTTTGAATCCAAGTACTGAATCTCGATCAACCCTGATTTCGGTGACTGTGCCACCTTTCTTTTCGATAAGGATCTTAGATTTTGCTGACATCTCGTCAAGCATCAAGGCATCCATTGCGATCGCATGGCGCAAAGCAATCGATGCAGTAATTTTGTCATTCCTTAAATCACCAAGCTTCTCCAACTTTTCGGCAAGCCACTTGAGATTACCCAGTAATTCGGTCTCAATATTTTTACTTAGCGTAATTGGTGCGCTCATATTGAATTTACTACCAACTCAATGAATACAAAAAACTTAAAGAACAATTGAGTAACTTTTGGCAATTATTTGAAATAAATTTTTTGATGAATCTAGATTGTATCATTTAACTGTAATTTTGTTAAGTGTGGAAATTAATAATTTAGGGCAACCGCACACGTTCATGAATAAATAATGAAGACTAAGGTGAGACTATGTTTAAGGCGTTAAGTATAAGCTTGAGATAGTTGTCATCCCATCCAGCTTTAAGTCGTTTAGTCTTGACTCCGACCTTAGTTTTTTTGTCACGGGAAAGTAAATTTAAGCCAACATGACGAATAACAGCTAAGTTTTCAGCAGTATAGCCTCGACAAGATTGAGAAGCATCTTCATCAAACCCAACATCAAGAATCCAATGCAGTTGATTTTCAATACTCCAATGACTTCTAACAGATTGAGAGAACCTGTGAACATCACTCTCAATACTCAGAATATAATATCGCTGTTGGATAGAAACTACGCCATTGACACTACGTTCTGATTCAACCATGCCAATACTTTTTAACCCTGTCCATTTCTCTGCGCCAATGAGAAATTCTGTATTACCCATAGTCCAATAGGATCTCTTCTCAATGCGCCCATGTCCTTTTTCTACTGTTGAATGGAATTGATGTTCGATATTATGGAATTTTTGCGAGCGAGCAGATGTGAATAATTGACTTACATCATCATGGAGATTACCTTGATTTCCTTTTAGCGCTAATACATAATCTGCACCTTGTTCAATGATTGTTTTGGCGATTTCGGTCTGACATCCCATTGCGTCTATGCTGACCAAACAACCTCGAATTGCCAACATTTCCAGCAATGGTGGGATAGCGGTTATTTCATTTGATTTCTCACTAACTTTTTTCTGTCCCAGAACCAAATGCTGCGTTGCCGACCAAACACTCACCATATGAATTAGGCTACGGGAGTTGCCTGCTTCCTTTGCTCCTCTCAACGTTTTGCCATCAATATTAATCAATTCTCCGTCTGTTGTTTTATGGACTGCTTCCATCCATCCTATAAAACATTTTTGCAATTCTGATGGGTTCAGTCGAGCAAATATTCTCTCAAATGTATCTGCTGATGGTATTCCATTTTCTAATTCTAAAAATGTCTTTAACCATTTTTCCTTTGATTTTCCATATTCTGCTATTGCTGTAAAATCATTTGCTCCGCTTATTGTTCCACATATGCTGATTACCAATATGTCTAATAGCTTATGTTCGATACTATGTGCTGCTCTGGGGTCTCGCAAGTTGCCAAAATGTGTCTCAATTAATGCGACTGGGCTGATTGTAGAAGACATGTCACTTTTTTACTTTTAATTTATATTGGTCATTTTACTTTGCCTTCTTTGTTTCGTTGTTTATTCATGAACGTGTGCGGTTGCCCTAATTAATAATTCCGACGTAGATTCTTTCTCGATTATCGAAGTTACTGCAATACTTGTACCTTCTGGCATAATAGTAATATCTTTTTCAGAAGATCCCCTGAGACATTCCACTAAATATTTAATTTCATTAGCAGACTGATTTTCTTGGTCAAAACCGTCATTTTCATACGACATAATCTTAACTCCCAAGGGATAATCAACACAAAGCTGATTCTAGCCTAGACCTATAAATATTTGGTGGCAACTTAGAAGTATATTTTTTGGCATTGTATAAACGACAAAAAGTTCTAAAACTTACTTTTAATTTATTAGAAGTTCTTAGCATTTTTAAAAAATATTTATTTCAAAAAATTCAAATTATTGCCATTAAAAAATAGGCTCTTCTGGGTTCATGGGGATAAGCACAGCTAATAGTAATCAGAATCCTCTCGGAGCAACAGTTACAGCCCTACCATGTCGCCAATAATTGTATCGATACTGTACCATTTACCCCTCAAACCCAGATGAGCCAAAAAATAATATGGAAAATTACTAAATTCATCAAAAAAGTAAGTTGGTTAAGGTATTTACAAATCTATTTGGTTAATATAAAACTAATGTTGTAAGCAATAAACTTAATAAGACGTAGGAGGGAGATACAATGGAAAGAATCATTAAATGCTCCTCGTTGACGGTTAGGGATGCAGATAGCTTCGAGCATTCATTTGAAAAAGAGTGGTTCGGTTCTCTGCTTGTCGAACTTAATGAAGTCAGAAGAGATATTAGAATCACTAGGCAAGGTATATTTGCTCCCAAAACGGTTATATTTTTCTCCAAAGTTAAGTCTTATCAGTATGAAGAGGCTGCTTAATATGCAAAGTCCAAGATTAATATTTTGGACTTTGCATATCTAAAGTTACCAAATTACAAATATCACAAGTAGTTAAGGTGGAGTGAAACTAGAAGGCTATGGCTATTGTCAAAAATATCGATGCTGCTGTATTTGCACAGTTAAAGAGAGTCTTTTCTGCCAAATATAGCGGCGATATTAAGAAGTTACAAGCGCTTTTGAAAGCTCAATTTGCTGATCAAATAACTAATGTCTCAGGTGATCTGATATCTGATAAAACCTTAGATGAGTTGTTTAAAGGTATCAAGACTAGTACCAATGAAAAGAATTTGAATTATCTTTGTGGTGCATTGCTGAACTATCCCAGCTATGTGGATGCGGTTGATCGCTTAAAAGCATCGCAAGTTACTGAGCCTCAACTAAAAGTCAGTCAAGATTTGCAGCAATGTTTGGCAGCGTTGAGAAAGAAAGCATTGAAACGATGTGAGCATATCAAGGTTTTGGATAGAGCTAATGTTTTGAAGACGAAGGCTATTTATACCGAGGCGTATTTTTATGACTTAGACGATCGCCGCCGCGATGACTATATGACTGTCATGAAGGAACTTGATCGTGATGTTGCTGAATATGACACCCAAAAGTCGTTTATATCCTCCCTTCAAGCCGTCAAAACTAATTCTCGTTTGCTGATTCTAGGTCGTCCTGGGGCGGGGAAAACTGCTTTTTTGAAGAATTTAGTGCTTTGTTACATGGATTCATCGCTGAATAAATGTGTCGAAGAACTTGGGCAGGATTTGCATTTACTTTATTTGCCTTTGCGTGTAGTGGCAAAGCATATTGTGAAGTACGGCATGATTACATGGCTTGTCCATGATATTTCTGAGGAATCTACGAATCGAGCTGCGATTGAAGATGAATTGAGAAATATGTTTAGGAGGGGGAAATTCCTGATCTTGCTAGATGCCCTTGATGAAACCGCAGAGCTATTTGATGATGTTTGCAATGAAGTTGAAGAATTTTTGCATGACTATCCTGACAATCGCATGATTATTACTTCTCGTCTGTCCACTTACTACCCTGCATTTGATGGATTTAAGAGTTTAGAATTGACGGGATTTGATGGACAGCAAATCGAGAGTTTTTGTTCTAAATGGTTTCACCACGAGAATGATGAGGCTCCTAAAGAGTCAGATGAAAATGAAAGTGTAATTGATACTGACAAATTAGTTGAAGATTTTTTGAGGAGGCTAAAGAAAAACAACCTCGCTTACAAGATGGCTGACAATCCCCTTTCCCTAACCTATCTTTGTATGCTCTATACAGGCAACTACGGATTCGCCAAGTGTCAAGCGGAGATTTTTAAAGATGTGGTGGACATCTTTTTGAGAAAGTGGGATCAAGTAAGAAATATTCGTGGTCGCATTCCTTCTGCCAGTGACAAATTGACTAGATATCGCAAGTTCACTATGTTTTCACTCTTGGCCTACGAAGGGTTGATGAAGACACCGACTAAGTACACTTGGAAACAGCATGAGATTAAGGATTGGCTGTACAACTTTTTGAAAAAGATGTCTACCTATCAAGGTAATGATCCTGAAGCGATGATTCGTGAAGATGCCGAAATTCTACTCAAGGTTGCAGTCATGGATGATGGCTTGCTAGTACCTGCCACTAGAGACAATTTTGCTTTCCCCTATATTTCGATGCAGGAGTATTTTGTTGCCGAGTATTTATTACAAAATTCTGAGTTGAGACAAGAGGCGATCGCTAATAAACTATTTGACAAGCAATGGGAAACGGTCTTTTTGATGTTAACCGAGTTAATCCCTGATGCTGATGATTTGTTTAAGACCATGTTCAGACAGATTCAAAAATTTGTGCATCAGTACCCAGAAATCGAGAAATTACTAACATGGTTAAATGAGGTCTCGACTGATTTTGGGATGCCCACCTCTTCTTGGCGATCGCAAATCATTTTCCTAGACATCGCCACCGATCTCTATATTTCCCGCCAAACGCCTATTGAAGATATCTATGCATTGGAACTGTCTAAGGACTTTAAAACCTACAACGAAAATCGAGATAAAAAGCACGACAATCAGCCGAATTTGATGATTTCGTTACATTTATCGCTCGCCCACGCTTTAGTTGAAGACAAAATTAGAAATGATGAAGAGGGTTATAAGCCATTGCATCAAACCAATGCTCTCATCCTTGAAGTGCTTTTGGTGAATGATCAAACTACAGCTTTAAATCAATTAGAAGCTGCAATCAATGAATCCGAAAAATGCAATAAAAATTTGGAACTTACTCATTTGTTGATTGATTTAAAGAAAGATATTCCCAGCAAAGAAAGTGAACTAAAAGCTTGGCAAGCATGGAATCGGCAATTGAGAGAAATCATGCAGCACGAGCTTAATGTTAATCATTCTATTGAATTTTCTAAAGTAGATCTAGAGCATTTTGGTGATTTTCTCTACGCCAATAGTTTATTATTAAAATGTATTATGGGATACAATATTTCGTCTCACATCCTAAGAGATGAAATTGTTGACTCCATGCTTTTGCCACCTGAACATATTCCAGCAGAATTAAGCAGCTAGGTACTAATTTAATTTACATCAACGGCAAAAAGATTGTCTCGTTAAATGGGGCAATCTTTTTGCTGTTGATAAATGATAATCAATTAGGTTCAATATTTTTTTTGTAACTTTTTGTCAAAAAAACTTCCAAAAACTTCCAAAAACTTCTAGGATATGTAAAAGCTTACAAACATCAGCGAAAACGATTAGGTTATGAAAATCAGTTTTAAAGGTTTAGTTGCATTTGTAGTCTCACTAGGATTCACTTTCTCTGTGTATCCAATTTTAAGTAACACCCATAGTCAAACCCATCAACCCTACGCAATTGCAAACGATCCGATTGGTGGTGGTCCAAGAGAGCCGATTTCAAACAATTCAACTGGTGTAAATTCAGGGCTGAAAAATCCAGATAGCGCACAAGCTAATTTACCAATTAATTAGTTTGTGGTTACGAGCGATCGCTATCTATTCTAAACATAACAAATTAAATACATCATCCACCGTTACCCGCCAGTTTAAAACATCCAAAACAGGCAAAATATCTGCGCCAGACATTTTTTCAGGGAAGCGATCGCCTTGGTAAACCATAATAAAATCTTGTGCTGGCGAAATTAGCCAACCAAGCTCAGAACCATTGGTAATAGCTGAACTGATTTTGTTCATTACCCGCAAAGGCGATTGACCTGGCGAAAGGATCTCAATAATCCAATCAGGAGCAACCAAAATCTGATTGGCAACGCGTTTATTTGACAAAAACGGTATATTTGCCCAACGCATTACCGCAATATCAGGAACAATCGATATATCGCCAAAATTACAGCGTAACTCAGGAAAAGCAAAAGCAAGTTTTTGAGACTTCCCAATCAGATTAATTGAGGTAACAATTTCTGCTTGAAAAGTACTATGTTGTCCCTGTGGCATAGGTTTCTGATAAATTTGACCTTCAATATATTCACTAGCTGGCTTGGTTTCTGGTAAAGCTAAAAACTCTTCGATTGACAAGTTCTTTGTGCTTAACAATCCAGTTGTATCCAAATTTTTACGTTGATCTGATGTGATCGCCATTAGCTAGACCTCCATTGAGAAGATATTTTGGGAACATTCCTAAATTAATTTGTGATCACAAGCGATCGCAACTGAGCAAACCCCTAGGATCAAACTGCTGCTGAATCTTAAGCATTATATCCCTAGCATTACCGCGATAGCCCCAGATATTTTCGAGGTTAGAGGCATTTCCTAACATAGCCTTGTCAAATTTTAAAGCTTGCGGTGCTTCCAGAATTGAGAGAAAGCCACCACAGGAATCGGCAATGCTTCTCACTTTCGAGATCTGATTTGCGATCGCACCTAAATCCTGCACATCTTCTAAACGCAAAACGCCTAAACCACTACCAGCATGTATTTGCAAATAATAGGATTGCTCATCAAAAATTTGTTCGCATTCTTGCAGTAATGACACGCTAGTCGAGGGCAATACACCCAACTTACAAACCATAGAAGCATCGTCTTCAGACTGATCTGAATTGCGCAGATCTTCCTGCCAGATCATAATCTCTAACAACTCCCAGAATTCTTCAGCCGTACCCAACATTTGCACTTCTAAATTCAATTCTTTCGCCAATACAGCAATGCGATCGCATTGCTCGATTACGCTAGCCTTGAGACTCGCAAATTGTAAAACTAAGCCGATCCCTTGTCCTAAACCAAGATCTGCGATCATTGTTTCTGAGAGTAAATCGCAGGCAGTGGGCGTAAGTACCGAGGTACCAATTTTTTGCTGAGCTTGGGCGATCGCTTCAGCAGTCCCTGTAATCACCACAATTTGCGTAAACTCAGGCAAAGGATAGAGCCGAAAAGTAATCCTAGACGCAATTCCCAAAGTTCCATAAGAACCTGTCAATAATTTCATCAGGTCATAGCCAGCCACATTTTTGACTACACGCCCACCCGCCTTCACAACTTCACCATCAGCTCGCACAAACTCAATACCCAAGCACATGTCCCGCACACTGTTGTAGCGATGTCTCAACGAACCAGCGCTAGCAGTGGCTAGAATTCCACCAATAGTCGCATTAGCTCTATAAGGAGGATCGATCGCTAAAAACTGTCCTTCTTTGCCTAAGACTGTTTGCAAATTCTGATACTTTACCCCAGATTCAACTGTTACCGTAAGATCGCCAACACAATGCTCAATTACCCGATTTAATTTGGCTGTACTGATCACCAGATCTGCTCGACTGACCAATCCGCCCCAATCTAACTTAGTCGCATTTCCACAAGGTAGTACTCGCAATCGGTGCTCATAGGCTAAAGCGATCGCCTTCGCTAGTTCTGAGATCGTCTGAGGATAAAGTACACAGGCAGGCGAGAGGCTATCAGGTGTAAGGCTATTCACAATCCGCTGATGCAAATTTGGTATTAAGCGATCGAATAAAACGACATTATCCACTCCAAGCAAGTCAGTAAATAATGCAATCAGTTGATGATCAGTAAGTCTCACAAAATTAATGTCCGTACATACATGCTATATAGTGCAGCACTTCGTGATGCACCAATATATAAGTTTTTAAAATAATCGTTTACTACCATCAGGGCGAATCGTACCCCAATTTGTTTTGGCTTGGGCTAATTGATCTTCAGAGATCTTAGCCCCTTTTAAATCTGCACCACAAAGATTTGTGCCATTTAAGTTGGCTTGACTTAAATATGCTCCCTTCAAGTTAGCTCCACTTAAATTTGCTCCAGACAAATCAGCTTTACTCATATAAGCTGATTGGAGATTTGCCTCGCGTAAATCAGCCAAAATCATCGAAGCACTGCCCAAATCACACTTTATCAGGATAGCGCGTTGCATTTTTGCTTCCCGTAAATTAGCACTATTTAACTTAGCCTGAGATAAATTAGCCCCTTGAAAACTAGCTCCAGTTAAGTCACTATGACAAAAATCTGCCTCAACTAATTTAGATCGGCTCATCACAATACCAGATAGGGTTGCACTACCAAAAGCAGCTTTAGAGTAATCTTGATTGGCAAAGTTTCGCTTGCCTTGATTGTATTCAACAATAACTCTACGCCCACCTTTCAGCTCACCAGTACCAATCCGACTGCCTGATCTGGTACTACCAGAGGTCAACATGCCACTGTTATCAAATTGTGCTCCCTGACCATTGCCATGTTTCTGCGATTGAATGCGTGAGTTAGGTATCTGCGTTGCAGGTCTAACGGTCACAGAAGAAGGCGCACTAGGAGGTGTATAGCTTGCTGATGGTGTCGTAGCTTTTGGCGGTTCTTCAGAAACGCCACCAGACTCTAAGGCGCGTAAAGCTTCCTCCGCTGAGCGAAATCGTTGGGCAACTGATTGCTGAAGGAGCTTCTCAAAAACTACTCTGAGTCGATCGCTTAGCTTAACCTGCGATTTCCAATTAATTTCACCTGTATAGGGATCGTGGGGTAAATCTTTAGGCGATCGTCCTGTCATAAGATACAGACAACTCATCGCTATAGCATACAGATCGCTAGAGTAAACAGGACGCATTGCCATCTGTTCTGGCGGCGCAAATCCTGGTGTACCGATCGCAAAATTAGTTAATAAACCACTAGGATCATCATCCGAAGATGGTTTATTAATTTGGCTAGAAACTGCGCCAAAGTCAATTAATACAAGCTGTCCATCTTGTTTGCGACGCATGATGTTAGCAGGCTTAATATCACGATGGATCACCCCGTTTTCATGCATAAAACCTAGTGCTGGGAATATTTCTGCAAGTATTTTCCGAATTTCAATTTCGTTGAATATACCCCGACGCTCAAATTCTTGTTTTAAAGTTTCCCCATCAACGAATTCTTGAACCAGATAAAAATTACCATCTTCTTCAAAATAATCTAGTAAGCGCGGAATCTGAGGATGACTACCAATTTTGCCAAGGGTAAAAGCTTCTCTCTCAAATAATTCTCGCGCCATTTTCATCACACTGGCTGATTGAGTATTTGGTCGCAATTGCTTGACCACACAGGATGGGAATCCAGGCAGTCCCTCATCAGCAGCCAAAAATGTTGCGCCAAATCCACCTTTGCCTAGTGGACGACTAGCTCGGTAACGATTTCGCAGCTTTAAACTAGAACCACAAGCCGCACAATTCATGGCAAATGGTTCATTATTCGGATTAGCACAGTTTGGATTAACGCAATAACTCACGGTTGATCGAAAGCCCAAGTGATGGTTGATCAAATCAAGTTGCAGGGATAATAACAGTTTAATATGTCACTGCCCTACGCAGACTCATAGCTTATATCAATTTCAAAAAATCTGGGGATTTTTTAAACCTTTAAGACTTGCATAGACAAGAAAGCAATTCTTGGGAAATATTTACACAACTTTAATTTCAGCGAATCTGGATAAAATCAAAAGTATATTTGTAATTAACTTTAGCAAATAAATCTAAAAATCATCAGTATTTGCTCCATCATTATTGGCATATGGGGAAGGACGACCTGATGGTCTTCGCCTGCGCCCAGATGTAGCAGCATTATCTTTGCTAGATTCACCAGTACCAAAGTTTTCAGATTCGTTATTACGATTTCTGGGGCGTTCTCCGCTTATATTATCATCGCTAGGTCGTGGGCGACGCTTGGGGCTAACAGGACGAATATCACTTTCGTCAATATCAATCACTGAATCATTGCCATTGGAATCGCCACTACTCCTCTTTGGACGACGTGAACGGCGACTATCTGCGGTATCTCCACGAAGTTCACTTGCTTCAGCACTGTTTGAAATAGAACCGCGCATCCGCCGAGAAGGATCGCGATCTCGACGAGGCGCAATTTCACGAGTGGGATCAATCTCAACTCGATAATCCGAACCTATGGGTTCTTCATCATCAACAAGAGGACTAGAAGGTGCTCTTCGGGCTTGATTGGCTAGAGCTTGGCGTAGTACTAATGACTCTACAGCAAACCAGCCTGCGAATCCTACTACTAAGACTTGGGCTAGCTGAGTAGTAATTTCCATCCGAAAATTAAAAGCTAGCAAGATGATGCCATAGACCAAGGCGATCGCTGAGAAAAAAATATCATGGTCACGGGCTAGTTCAGGGCGAAAGTTCCGCACAAAATATAAACCCACGCCTCCTAAAGCGGCAACAATTGCCAAAAGAATCATTAGCGGGTTGCCACCGATGTTGATCATGGCTCTATATTTCTCCTAAAGTACCTGCATTTTTTTGACTCAAACATTGAGAGTATAAGTACTTCGGCATAATTAAGGCAGCAGAGCCAAAATCTGTACCGCCTGTGCATCTGGCGGTACAGATTTTGGGATTTTATGTTTAATTATGCTTAGCTTCTTTACTAGTCAAGTGCTTTCAGTCTATCTACGTCATTCAGTATAACAACAGAGAGCTTTGCCATGGCGCAAATTTCTCTAAACCAAAACCCAAAAGACAAGAGGCGGCGCAAAGCGCTGCCTCTTGTCTTTTGGGTTTTGATTAACCGCGACGGATGACGCGATCTTTTCTGCTAACGAGCAACACTGCTGCGAAGATCAGACCAAGAACTACGCCACCTGCGACAAGGCTGCCTAGAAAATTAGTTAATGATTGTGTCATATAGATATGTAGGTAAAGTTTTGATATACAGATTAAATGCTTGACATAATTTTAGCTTAAAAAGCTATGGAGTCAGCTCTTCGCATTAAAACCAATTTTTATGTTTGCTGTGCTTACAGCACAGCAAACATAAAAATTGGTTTTGACAAACTAATCAACCCAAAAAAAATAGCGGTGGGCTTATCCCACCGCTATTTTTTTGGGTTTGATATGGAACATTGGAGTTCCCTTAATGTTTATGAATTTTGTTTTGGCTACGGACGATCCAATAACTGATTGATAGTGAAAGCACTGCGATCGCAAGCCCTGTGAGGTCACCATCAGCTTTGCTATCAAAGATAATGACTTTACGCGCAACCGCTGTTAAGGCGGTAATGATCACTAGCTCTAGCTGGATTGTGTGATGGCGCAAGTAAGCCGTCACGTTTTCCATGAGTTCAAGGGCAATCAATACATTCAGAAACATCCCAAATATTTTGAGCAAAGGGATGCTAAAAGCTCCTCTTGGGTCAGTAAAAAAAAGATCAAAGGTTAGTATCCGCAACAAGTCAAATAGTGCGCCAAAAATGACAAATACTAGCGCGATCGCCATTATTTTAGAAACAACGTTTTCGACTGTTCTAATTGCTTTTAAAAAGCTCTCATCTTTACAGGCAAGAGTCAAAAAGCGAAATAAATTTGTAACTTGTTGCCTTAATCTCATTCCAGACCCACACCTTTTGATTTTTTATTCGACAGAACCAGAATGATATAGATGGAGATGGCAAAACATCTCCCATGCAAAATAAATTACATCGACCCGTTTGGTATTAGACAGGTAGGCGGCGCTTCGCGCCGCCTTAAGGTTACTAAACCTTAGGGTTGGGGTTTGAAATTAATTATGCTCATCTACTTAAATTTACTGGTAATCGCACTAAAAAAGATTATATAGATTAAATGCATAGACTAAAAATGTATATTAGTGATAAAATCATAGAACATAATCTATGGTTTTATCACTAATATGAGTTACCGCCTATCTGATGCTCAATTAGCTACTCATATCACCCTGCATCAGTTGCAGGTCTTTGAAGTAGCGGCTCGTCATGGCAGCTATACTCGCGCAGCCGAGGAGCTATTTCTAACACAACCCACTGTTTCGATGCAGATTAAGCATTTGACAAAGGCCATCGGGATGCCCTTGTTTGAGCAGGTGGGCAAAAAACTTTTTTTAACTCAGGCTGGTCGAGAGTTGTTTACAACTTGTCAAGAGATATTTGGTCGCATATCTCAATTTGAGATGAGTGTTGCCGATATGAAAGGACTAAAACAGGGATATTTAAAGATTACGGTGGTAACAACAGCAAAATATGTAATCCCGCGTTTACTGGGACCATTTTGTCAGCGTTATCCTGGGGTAGAAATATCTTTGAAGGTAACTAACCATAGCGGTGTTTTAGAGAGGCTTGCTGAGAATAAGGATGATTTATATATTCTTAGCCAAGTTCCTGATGAGCCAGATGTAAAGTCTCATCAGTTTTTGTCAAACCCATTAGTGGTTCTAGCAAGTCACGATCATCATTTGGCTAACGAGAAAAATATTCCCATTCAAAAGTTGGCAGATGAACCATTTATCACCAGAGAGTCGGGCTCTGGTACAAGGGGATATGTAAAAAGGCTATTTGATGAGCATAAAGTTACTCCGAAAATAAAAATGGAGCTTGCAAGTAATGAGGCGATTAAACAGGCGATCGCAGGTGGCTTAGGAATCTCAGTTTTGTCGCGACACACGATCGCTTTGGAGGGGGCTTCGGGGCAGATTGCGGTTTTGGATGTAGAGCATTTTCCGATCCCTTGTAACTGGTATGTTATTCATCTCGCTGGTAAGCAGTTATCAGTAGTAGCTCAGGCTTTTTTGGAATATTTGCAGACTGAAGGGAAACAGATTGCTGAAGATACTACTTGGTAACAAAAAAGAGTGAATGCAAAGCATTCACTCTTTTTTGTTAAAGGCGGCACCCAGATTCGAACTGGGGGTGAGGGTTTTGCAGACCCCTGCCTTACCACTTGGCCATGCCGCCGAACGGAGAATGATTATAACAAACTAAGGTAATTTGTTGCAAATTTTAAATGAGAATCCAGAAATTCTTCTTGTGCAACTGATTTTGGAGTTTCCAGCGCCTTTGGCGCTGGGAACTCCAAAATCAGTTTTTAAAAGCCAGCCATAGGCTGGCTTTTAAAAACTGATTTTCACAAATAGAATTATACCAATTCACGAAAGTGTGGCTACACTTTCGTAAATTAAAAACCAAACCCTATAAGGGTTTTAAAACACAAAATGGCTACGCCTTTTTGTGTTTTGGTATTAGAGAGATGTATGAGTTTCATTGTTCTCTTGCCAAAGTTCGATATCTAGATCGTTGAGATAGGCGATCGCTGTTTGAATTTGAGCAGAATTACCTTTGAGGCTGAGATGAAACCAGCCACTGCCGGCATTTACACCTAAAGTTGCGGAAACGATATTCACAATTACACCACAATGGGAAGTTAACTGTGAAATTACAGGTTCTCCATGTAAACTTTCAGGAATACGAAGGCGAATATCTTTAATTACAGGACGAGTATCAACAGTCATCACAGAAACTCCTTGCTGGTAGTAATTTTTGACGCTTCGTGTATCACAAAATCCAAAAACTAGAGAAACCCTAAGTATTTGTCTCAGATTTTATGGATTTTGTGATCTTCATTTATTTTGGGGTAGCCCTAAAAAGGGAAGAATTTATCCTTGTTAAGGATGGGCGGCGCTTTGCGCCGCCCATCCTTAACTATTTATCACTATCTATTTTTGAGCTTTACTGGTTCTGCGTTCTAGGATTTCTTTGAGAATTAGTGTAACTACTGCCAACAATGCAAGCAGCACAGCTGCGGAATAAGCTACTTCCGTTTCATACTGTTTATAAGATTCTTCAACAAAGAGCGGTAAACTCTGGGTCTTACTGGCGATATTGCCTGAAACTACAGATACAGCTCCAAATTCACCCATGGCTCTAGCATTGGTTAAAACCAATCCATAGAGTAGTCCCCAGCGAATATTGGGAACAACAACTCGCCAGAAAATTTGCCAATCATTTGCGCCAAGGGTACGTGCGGCTTCTTCTTGGTCAGTCCCCATTTCGTCAAGTACAGGAATTACTTCACGAGCAATAAAGGGCATACTCACAAAAATGGTGGCAAGTAACATTCCAGGAAAGGCAAATACGATCTTGATATCATGGGATTCCAGCCATGAGCCAAACCAGCCTAGACGACCATATAGTAAGACGATCATTAAGCCAGCAACTACAGGCGAAATCGAGAATGGCAAATCGATGATGCTAAGTAATAAAGCTTTTCCAGGAAATTTGTTACGAGCGATCGCCCAAGCAGCACTTAAGCCAAAAATCGTATTTAGAGGTAAGGCGATTACCGCTAGGCTGACGGTGAGCTTGATTGCATTTTGGAAGTCAGGGCGCTGGACAGCCGCCAATATGGGGCTGAAGCCTTTGCTAAAGGCAGTGACAAAAACGTTTGCCGCAGGAATTAGCAGCACTAGTCCCAGATAAATAAAAGAAATCGCAATTAATATAGTCGGAACCCAACTTTTCTTTTTAGCAATTTTTGTGGGTTCTGGTAAATCGCTGGGGCGATCGACTATGGAAGAATTGAGATTAGCCATAGCGTTTGCTCCATGCTTGTAATAGATTAATTGCGAGTAAGCTCACAAAAGAAATGCCTAACATTACCGTTCCAAGAACTGTTGCGCCCACATAGTCATACTGCTCTAGACGTTGGAAGATCAAAATTGGCGTAATTAGATCCCTAAATGGAGTATTGGAGGCAATAATTACAGTGGAGCCATATTCACCGACAGCACGAGAAAAGCCGAGGGCAACTCCTGTCAAGATCGCTGGTGTGAGCGGCGGGAGAATTACCTGTATAAAAGTTTGTAATTTAGAAGCTCCCAATGACCAAGCTGCTTCTTCGATTTCCTTTTCTAATTCGGTGAGTACGGGCTGAACTGTCCGCACGATAAAAGGCAGGGAGATAAACATCATCGCGATCCAAACCCCAATCCGTGTGAAAGCAATTTTGATGCCGAACGGTGCAACCATTGAGCCAAGCCAACCTTTTTCACTATAGACCGTTGCTAGGGTTAAACCTGCGACCGCCGTGGGCAGAGCAAATGGTAAATCCACTACAGCTTCTAGGAACCTTTTACCAAAGAACTCATAACGGACTAAAACCCACGCAATCAAAGTTCCGAATATGCCATTAACGGCGGCGGCGGCAAAGGCGGTAACGAAAGTAATCTCATAACTCGATACAGCGAGTGGGCTAGTCGCTGTTTTCCAGAAATTCTCTAACGGCTCAGTAGCGGCTTTTGTTAGTAATGCGGCGATCGGTAAAATCAGCAAAAAGGCGAGGTAAGTAAAAGTAATTACCCATGTCCAAGGGATTTTACCGAGAAGCTTTAGAAAAGGGTTAGATCTTTGCTTTCGGTTGGTTATAGCGGAAGGTGTTGTTACCATGTTGTCTTTAATTTTCACAAAGCTTGTATTAAACTTACTGTATTCACACAAGTCTATCTGTCTACGTTTCAGAGTTTAGATCCCCCCCAGCCCCCCTTGTAAAGGGGGGAGAATAAATTTAATTATCTTCTTCCCCCTTTACAAGGGGGATTGAGGGGGATCATTGGTAACTAATGATATAGCTGACAACCTGTTTATAGATACTCGAATTTAGTCTCTAACGCTTAATTTTTGATTGAATTTGGTCAAAAGCTGCACCATCAGCAAAGAATTTTTTGTCGATCGCATCCCAGCCACCAAGATCTTTAACAGTGGAGAGATCTTTTACTTTAGGGTATAGCTCTGCAAATTGTTTTTCTTTTGCCACAGTCTCATCTACTGGACGAAAACCAACCTTGGCAAATTCAGTTTGAGCTTCGGGAGAATATAGGAATTTCACAAAAGCTTCTGCGACTTCTTTGGTTCCATGTTTTGCGACATTTTTATCAACTACAGCGATCGGATTATCGATTGAGAAATTGACATCAGGAATTACATAGCTGACCTTCTGACCTTTTTGTGAAGCCAAAATGATCTCGTTTTCATAGTTGATCAATGCATCGCCTTGACCTTGCTTAAAGAACGCATCGGTTGCTTCTCTAGCGTCCTTGGTCAGAATTGGCACGTTTGTATATACCTTAGTCAAAGCTTCTAAAGCTTTTTCGTCACTACCGCCTTTCTTGACTGCGGCATTCCACAACGCGAGAAAATTCCAACGAGCCACACCCGAAGTTTTTGGGTCGGCGGTAATTAAACTAATGCCACTCTTTTCTAAATCCGACCAGTCTTTAATATTTTTAGGGTTGCCTTCGCGGGTCACGAGAACTGGAATGGATTTAGAGACAATTCCATCGTTAGGATATTCTTGTTGCCATCCTTTATCGATCAATCCAGCTTTTTCAATTTTGCTAGTGTCCGCAGCAAGGGCGAGGTGAACGATATCGGCTTCTAGCCCGTCAATAACAGCACGAGTTTGCGAACCTGAGCCACCATAGCTTTGTTTAAAGGTAACTTTTTGGTTTTTTTCTTTCTGCCACTTTTCAACAAATTTAGGAATAATAGCTTCGTGGGCTTGTTTGGTGACAGCAAAGGAAACAAGAGTTAGTTCAACATCCTTTTTGCCGGAACCTGCGGATTGGGGAGCGTTATTAGAAGCTGTCTCTGTAGTTGCTGTGCAAGCTGCCATGGTGACACTGATCAATGCACCTGCCAAGAAAAATGAGACAAATTTACGTCCCCATTTATGACTGAATATATTGCCAAATAAGCTGGATATCGCCTTGATCCCAAGTTTTGGATTGCTGAAAGGATGTTGTTTTGAACTCATGAGTTTGAACCTCCAAAAAATAATCTACGATATCTTGATGTGATTACCGTATTTAAACACCATACAATACTTTTGGGCAAGACGCAAATAAAATCTACGGTTTATACGGTAGGTATTAGTAAATTGTAGACAAGGTTTCTAACGCTTGATATAAAACATTACATCGGTTACTTGTTTTTTCTCTTCGCATTTTCTCAAAAGATCTTCAAGGGGATGTTTGTCTAAAATGTCAAAAGAGGCAACCATAGGGGTTTACCACATGGCAAAGCTCGGCTGTCCTGCTCTTTATTGATTGGTAGAATCCTTTGCTGGGGCGACAAAATCGGGGTTCTGAAAGAGTGCTGTACTGAGATATCTTTCTCCAAAACTTGGCAAGATGACCACAATTAGGCGATCGCGATTTTCTTCCCGCGTACCAACTTCAATTGCGGCAGCAAGAGCCGCACCAGACGAAATTCCCGATAGCAACCCTTCTTCACGGGCAAGGCGGCGACCATAGGCGATAGCTTGTTCATCGGAGATACCAATCACTTCATCAATCAGATCAGTGCGTAAAACCTGTGGCACAAACCCCGCACCAATGCCCTGAATCTTGTGAGCGCCAGCTACCCCACCAGCTAGCACAGGACTATTAAATGGCTCTACCGCGATCGCCTTAAAACTCGGTTTGCGTTGTTTAATAATCTCTGCAACACCCGTAATTGTGCCGCCAGTGCCAACCCCTGCAATTAAACAATCTACCTGTCCATCAGTATCATTCCACATTTCTTCAGCCGTAGTTTTACGATGTACTTCAGGATTAGCGGGATTATTAAACTGTTGCAGCATATAGGCGTTACTTGTAGAAGCAACTATTTCGCCAGATCTCCGAATTGCGCCTCGCATCCCTTCTGTTGCAGGGGTTAGCTCCAGTTCAGCGCCATAGGCTCGCAGCATGGCGCGGCGCTCTAAACTCATGGTTTCGGGCATGGTCAAAATTAAGCGATATCCTTTAGCCGCAGCAACCATCGCGAGAGCAATCCCTGTATTTCCCGAAGTCGGCTCGACTAAGACTGTTTTCGCAGGACTAATTAGCCCTTTATTTTCAGCATCTTCGATCATTGCGAGACCGATCCGATCTTTAACTGAAGAAGAGGGATTAAAACTTTCTAGTTTGACGACAATTCGAGCTAATGCTCCTTCGGCTTGGGGGATATGATTGAGCGACACAAGGGGCGTATGACCGATCAATTCCGTAATACTTTGGGCAATTTTCATTTGAGTTCAGATAAAATTTTGATCAAAACAATCTACGGTATTTACACTTGAATACCGTACTTATTAAGATACAATACTCTTCAACTCAATACAAATAAAATCTACGGTTTCTCGACTGGGTATGTGATGATTTATCTCGAAACAACGACTTCGCGTGTTTACAAGCGCCGCGAAATGCTGGCTCGCCGCCATAACTTTATCTGGAAAATTGAATCTGGCGTGGTGCGATCGCTGACTTGGACTGAGGATGGACAGGTGATTTGTTCGGGTTTGTGGGCGGATGGTGATGTAATTGGTGGCGATCTGTCTAATCTCCATCCTTACGAAATGGAGTGTTTGACCGATGTGCAGTTAACTGAAATTCCGCGATCGCAGTGGGGCGATCATGTTGATGCGATCGTTCGTCATAGTCAAACTAATGAATTTTTATTGAAGATTTCCCATTGCCGTGCTAAGGATGATGCAGTGCGCCAGTTATTAGCTTGGTTAACCGATCGCTTTGGTGAGGATGATCGCAAGGGACGAATAATTGGTTTACAGCTAACCCATCCAGGGCAACCGCACACGTTTCTGAATAATTTATAAGTAGACTGTAAACGCTTGTTAGGTAAAGGTTTCAATCAAAATGAATACAAAACAGGAAATTCTTTCAAAATCTATCAATTGTGTATTTATTGTGAAACTTGCGATCTCAAAATTCTAGAATCAAGCAATCTCGATCTAAGAAATGGATTTTACCAAAATATTCAGAAACGTGTGCGGTTGCCCTACTAACCCATCAAGAAATTGCCGATTTAATTGGTTCTACTCGCGTTACGGTGACACGCATTATTAACGATCTCGAAAAGATTGGTGTGCTCTCTCGCAAAGGGCGTAAATTACTATTTCTTGCTGAAAGTAATGAGCATTGGAATTATGAAATCTAACAAAAAAGCACAGTTGCAGTTGCTTTTTTGCTACTGGGTTTAACTAAGCAACAGATGCAAACACTCATGTTTTCAAAGGTTTAATATAGACTTCCTTTTTTGTATATAAGCCTAGCCGATCAAAGCGATCGCGTTCCAATTTGACGATCAATTTTTGGTTGTCTGGCAAACTAGTTTCGATTGACCTTCCCAACCAAGATTATACCAAAGCACAAAATGGCGTAGCCATTTTGTGCTTTTAAAACCCTTACTGGGTTTGGTTTTCAATCCACGAAAGTGTTGCCACACTTTCGTGGATTGGTATTATTGATATTTACTGTAAGCTAAAGTAACTGCCAGAAACACCTACTGAACCTTTATTTTTACTCTACACCTTCAATGCGGTCTTCGAGTTCTTGATATAGCTCACGCAGTCTATCCAAATTCTCTTCGCTAGTTTCCCAATAGCCTCGACCATTGACTTCCAAGAGAGTACCAACAATCTTACGGAACGAATTGGGGTTGAGATTTTTGAGGCGATCGCACATCTCTTTATCGTTCACATAGACATCATTGACATCTTCGTAAACCCAGTTATCCACTGCACCAGCCGTTGCCGACCAGCCCATTGTGTTCACAAGGCGCTTCGAGATTTCGCGCACACCTTCATAACCACTCTTCAACATTCCCTCATACCACTTGGGATTGAGAATCTTCGTGCGGGTATCGAGGCGGACTGTCTCAGTCAGGGTGCGGACTTGAGCATTAGCTGTGGTGGTGTCGGCAACAAAAGAGGCGGGTTTTTTGCCATCTTTGCGGAGACTGCCAACGAGCTTGGTGGGGTCAGAGTCGAAGTAATGAGATACATCGGTGAGACTGATTTCTGACGAGTCCAAGTTTTGGAAAGTCATGTCAACGGTCTTCAGTGAGGCTTCGTAAAGCTGACGCTGTTGGGTGTTGCTGACATTCGCACCAAAGGCGAAGGACTTGCGCGATAAGTACATCTGCTGCAATTCTTCTTCGTTTTCCCATGTGCTGTTTTCCACAGCGAGGTTAACGTTGGAGGAATAAGAACCCGATGAGTTACTGAAGACGCGAGTTGCTGCTTGACTGATGGTTAAACCAAACTCTTCGGCTTGGGCGATAGCGTGTTTGCGGACAAAGTTCATTTCCAACGGCTCATCAGCATCGGCAGCCATTCTCACGGCGCGATCGATTAAGTCCATTTGATTTACAAACAAATCACGGAATACGCCAGAGCAGTTAACAACCACATCAACGCGAGGTCTGCCTAGTTCTGCGAGAGGAGTTAGTTCCAAACGATTGATGCGACCGAGCGCATCGGGCATTGGCTTCACGCCGATCATGCAGAGAACTTGAGCGAGGGATTCGCCGTAGGTCTTGATGTTGTCGGTTCCCCAGAGGACGACAGCGATCGTTTCAGGATAGATACCGTTGTTATCTTGACGCTGACGCTCTAACAGGCGATCGACTACGGTTTTCGCAGCTTGTACTGCTGCACTCGTAGGGATCGAGTTAGGATCGAGAGCGTGCATATTCTTGCCAGTGGGCAACACCAAAGGATTACGGATTGGGTCTCCACCGGGGCTAGGAGTGATGTAATCACCTTCGAGAGCTTTAATCAATCCGCCAAGTTCATTGTCAGCAACAACTTGTTTGAGACAGAACTCTAAAAATTCAAATAGAGGCTTGATGTCATCTTTATTGATATTGGGATAGCCATTCTCTTGGAAAACTTCAATCCAAGGCTCGGTTTTACCCATTCTAAAGAAGTTAAGCACTGAGAGTTTAGAAACTCTGCCATCGTCATCAGCCTTCGCTTTGACCAACGCACCTACGGCTTTATTGGCGATCGCGCGAATATTTACCAAGAGTTCCACATCTGCGTAAATACCTTTGTCACTGGATTTATAGAGTTGTTCGATATCGCGTCCGATACATTCACACATGATCCGTAGCAAAGACTTCATGTTGTCTTCGGGGCGATCGAAGCTGGCAATGCTAGTCAACACATCGGTGACATCTTCAACTTTTGGAGGTTCGCCAACAACGTGCAAGCCACAGGGGAGAACACGAGACTCGATTTCCATCAGCTTGTTATAAACCTGACCGATGACGTTATCGCGTTCTTCGAGCGACATTTCCTTGGCATCTTGTTCTGGAAGCTGCACATCCTTATCGAGATTGACCAAGCGCACCTTGTCCATGATCGTATTGGTGATTTGCACACCACGACCACCGAGGCGCAGATCCTTGTAAGATGCAATCAATTCGCTCAGTTCTTGCAAATTGCGGCTCAAGCCTGCATTTTCGGGTGCAGGAGTAATGTAGCTGATGATCGTGGCATAACCGCGACGCTTAGCGATCGTTGCTTCCGATGGATTGTTAACGGCGTAATAATAGATGTTTGGCAATGCCCCAATCAGGCTGTCAGGGAAACATTCACCTGACATACCAACTTGCTTACCTGGCATGAATTCCATTGAGCCGTGAGTACCGAAGTGGAGGACAGCATCGGCTCCCCAGATATGGTTGAGATAGGTGTAATAAGCAACAAACCCGTGGTGGGGGGAGGCAGATTTGCTAAAGAGCAAGCGCATGGGGTCGCCTTCATAGCCAAATGTAGGCTGTACCCCTACGAAGATATTTCCATATTGTTTACCGTAAATCAGCAAGTTCTGTCCATCTGAGTTGAGATGTCCAGGGGCGGTTCCCCATTGCTCGATAATGCGATCGACGTAGGGAGTATTTGCTTCATACTCTGGCACAGACATCTTGTAAGCAACATTCAGTTCAGGGCTGCCAACCATTGCTTCAGGGTTATGCAAGATTTCGGACATCATGTCATGGGATGTCTTTGGCAAGCCTTGCACATCATAGCCATTGTTCCCAAGAGCTTCGGCAACTTTGTGAATTGAAGAGAAAACATCCAAGTAAGCGGCTGTGCCAATATTTCCCTTGTCAGGTGGGAAACTGAATATGGTGATGGCAAGTTTCTTCTCGTGGCGAGGCTTGCGGCGCAGATTTGCCCATTTGATCGCACGGTTGGCGATGGTTTCAAGGCGATCTCCAATCGCATGAGATCTTCCCGTCATACTATCGCGCCCCGAAAGCACGATGGGATCGAGTCCGCCATCGAGTTCTGGTAGCGCAACCTGTAGCGCTACTTGCACAGGATGCAATCCGAGATCGCTATCTTGCCATTCTTCAGTGGTTTGGAAGACGAGGGGTAAAGCCACCATATAGGGACGATTTAGCTTTTCAAGGGCTTCGATCGCCTTCGGATGATCTTGCTTTGCAGGGCCCCCAACTAATGCAAAACCAGTCAGTGAAACTACGCTATCGACGATCGCCCGATCCTTTTGCTTAGGATCATAAAAATACTCTTCAACTGCTTTCGAGAAATCTAAGCCCCCATTAAATACGGAAATCACCCTAGCCCCAAGAGATTCTAATTCCTGCACCATCGCCACATAATGCGCGTCATCGCCTGTGACAAGGTGAGTTCTAGCCATGAGCAGCCCCACACATGGCGCGAGGGGATCTTTCATTTCTTCAGGAATATCTGTACGTGAGTTAAACCAGTGTAGATAGTCGGTAGTAGTCTCAAACATCTTGGGAGCAAGGGGATGCCACAGTCCCATGTCTAAGTAATTGACAGGATCTTTAATTTGTAGAGGTGCGGAACCATTCTCTTTTGCTCGCGCTTTGACCGTAGGCAGATAATTTTGGGCAAGCATCAACAAGAAATTTTCAAGATTTTCTGTTGATCCCCCTAGCCAATATTGAAAGCTCAACATGAAGTTGCGAGCATCCTGCGCCTTGTCCATCGGCATATATTTAAGGATTTTCGGCAAGGTCTGTACCACCTTGAGCATACTGTCCTGAAAAGAACTCCCAGATTTTTCCTTGCGTTTACGCATAAACTGCGCGATCGCACTCTTGGACTGCCCCAGATTTTCCATACTGAAACTGCCCATTTTATTCAGGCGCATCACCTCTGGCATCGATGGGAATACTACACAGGCAGAGAGGCGATCTCGATGGGGACTAACGGCGAGAGCAATCTTTGTCGCCAGATCGTCGATAAAAATTAGCGATGCGATGAAAATATCAGCGCCAGCAATATCCTCTTTGAATTCCTCATAATTTTCGGGACTCCGAATATCCTCAATTAGATAGCCACTCACCTCGATCGCAAGGTTGGGATTATTTTTGTTGATTGACTTTACAGCCGCCGACATAGCGCTCTGGTATTGAGGTTCGAGCACTACATAGACCAACTTCATTAAGACCCGACCCTGTAGATTTTCGGGAATGATACGTCTACTAGATAGTGATGCGATCGGTGGCGCAGAAGTGAACATGCAGTCTCCTTAAATTACAGTCCTGATTTTTGGGGATTTTAAATTTGGCTGATTCGTTATTCGTTGAACAAACTGTTACGTAAAGTAACAATTGGCAACTAAAGATTTATACCTACTCACTATTTAATACCAGACAACCATTGCAGTGGTTGATTTTGGGCGATAAATGCAATAATTTGAAATTGATTCGTTTACATTTCGTTACATTTCTTGAGCTTTATGACAGCAAAATGTAAATATTTTTTAAATCTCTTGAAGAGTCTTAAGCTAAAATCGAATCCATATATAGCAATCCTAATCGGTTTGAGAGAGTGCGCCCCAAAGGCGCGCACTCTCTCAAACTGTATCAAATCCACAAATGAATTAGGATTGCTATAAATCTAACAACAAGTACCGAATTGAGAGAAAATCGTTATGACATGGCAGCAATCTGTAATACCTCTGCATCGCTTTTATAGTTGCTTGCCTTACTTATTACCCATATCGGCAGGCGTAATCTACGGTGCTGTCTTATTTCAACAGTTCCCGCTCCTAGTACTTCCATTTTTTCCATTTATTTGGCTATATGGCAATGTTTTAGCATTTCCACTAGTGCCCGTACTTGGTTTGACAGGTGAATTTTTCTTGTTTATGGGTTTATTCTTTTTGATCGTAAGAGATATTCGTATACCTCATTTTATTCGCTTTAATACAATGCAAGCTTTGTTAATGCAAATTATATTATTTATTGTTCAGCTTTTGTTTCAGGTTGTCCAACAATTGTCTAACAATGGTTTACCATCAGTAATCACCGCAACCATTGCCAACACAATATTTATCGGTACTACGCTAATAGCTGGTTATGCTATTTATCACAGCATTAAAGGCGAATATTCTGATATTCCTACCCTTTCCCAAGCTGCATCATTTCAGTGTGAATTATAAACTTTATATACTATCTATCCAATTTTAATTATGGCAAAACGTAGTTCAATAAATTATTTAGATAGACTATATAGCACCCTATTATATTTATTTCCAATGGCTGCTGTAGTTTCTATAAAAATTTATGGTCAAATATTGATGTTGTTTGGATTTGCTGACTTTTTAGTTGCGCAATTCAGTCCGCTAGGTTATGCACTGCTTCCTTTTTCGTTTGTGGATAAAATTCTTTCTATTAGGATAATTGACTTTATCTCGATCCGCTTTGTTTCTTGGTTTTGTATATTTATTTTTGTGGTTAGAAGCTACAAGGTAAATCATTTTACACGCTTCAATGCTATGCAGGCTCTAATGTTAGATATTGTTGTTACTCTTGTTGAAGTGATAGTTAATATTTTATGGGAAACTATCGGAAGATTTGATTTTTTCCCTTTCATACTCCAAACAATTTCTAGTGTCACATTCTTGACAATAATATCTGCATTTGTTTATTCAGTCTTTAATTGTGTCCAAGGAAAGTATGCTGATAAGATTCCATTCATATCTGATGTCGCTTATTATCAAATAAGGTAGAGTTTATAGCGTTTATTAGATAGATTATAAAGATGACGCAGATTTTTAGATATCTGAAGCAAAAAGTTTTGACTAGGATGAATTAATTAAATAATTAAAATCCAATAATCTCTTTAATCCGCGATTATGAATTTATTTTCTATTAGCAGATATAAATCTTAAGATTCCTGCATAATCTTGATGTATTTGAATATTTGTATAGTTGCCATTTACTTGTAATAGCGATCGCACTATTTCCGATTGACCAGCCATTAACTCTACGATCCAAAAGCCACCTGATATTAAATATTGTGGTGCAGTATTAACTAACTCCCGAATTGACACAAGTCCGTCGTCACCACCATCTAGAGCTAAATGAGGCTCATGATTGGTTACTTCTGGTTGCAAATTTAAAACTTTAATACTAGGTATATAAGGCGGATTTGAAACAACTCCCGCAATTTGGTTTTGTAAATTTAATTTAGCTAATGGCTCAAACCAACTGCCATGATGAAAGTGAACTTGCTGATGGTTCTTATTAGCATTAATTTTGGCAATTTCTAAAGCAGCTTCGCTGTAATCAACTGCATGAACTTGCGCTTGCGATTTTATATTTAAGAAATGCTGCGCTAACGCGATCGCGATCGCGCCGCTACCAGTTCCTAAATCTGCCCAAATGCCATTTTTGTAAATCTCAGCTTGGCTATTATTGTTAATAAAAACAGTAACAATATCAATGATTAATTCGGTTTCAGACCGAGGAATTAATACAGCGGGAGAGACTTGTAATTCTAAATCTCGCCATGTCACTTCGCCTGTGAGGTACTGCACAGGAATGCTATCGCTTAGCCGTTTTTGCCAAAGTTGATCGAGGGTGGTTAAGGTTTCAGTTGTAACTTTTTGAGATATATTTGGTGATCGCAATCTTAAGTCCAATTTATCTAGATCAGTGAGCCTTAAAACCAACCAATCAAATTCGTATATAGGTACATCATATTGTTTAGCCGCTAGAAAATTGCGATCGTACCATTCCCAAAAATCCATAATTTTTCCCCTAAAGAAAAGGCTCGCTTAGCGAGCCTTTTCTTTATTTTGCTTTACGTTTATTCAAGTCTTCTAGATAAGCCCGTTGGTAACTGAGAAATCTATTGTGCCATTCTTGAAAACGGCGATTACCATCCATCACCAACATTTGACGATACTTTTCCGAAGAAATATATGGTTTAGAAGTTGACATAGTACATACCCCGCTCAATTTAGTTTGGAAGGTAACGCATTGCGCCACCTTCCAAACTATAGCAACTATAGCTTTACCACGAAAGCATCGGTTACACCTTGAATATGCACGATTTCATCAACTAAACCGCTAGGCAATGGATCATCAATATTCAAGACCATTACCGCTTCGCCACGAACCATACGACGACCGACTTGCATACTGGCAATATTCACGTTGAAACTGCCAAGCAATGAACCGATTCTACCGATGATACCTGGCATATCACGGTGAAGTGTTAACAACATGTAATGGGTAGGTGCGACGTTAATTGGGAAACCATTGATGCTGGTAATCCGAATTTCTGATTTACCAAGTAATGCCCCAGTTACTGACTGTTCGCCTTGACTGCCATGAGCTGTTAGGTGAATTGAGCCACTGTAATCTTCAACCGAAGGATCGCGAGTTTCAGTGACGTGAATACCACGCTCTTTGGCTTCAATGCTGGCATTGACAAAGTTAACCCGTTCGCGCAACGCAGGAGAAAGCAAACCTTTGAGAGAAGCTACGACGATTGGTTGACTTTCGCTGTTAGCGATTTCACCTTGGAGCTTGACATTGAGAGTATCGACACGACCACCAGCCAGTTGTCCAACCAGATTGCCCAACATTTCGGCAAGTTGGAGATAAGGCTTGAGTTTTTGCCATACATCGGGACGTAAACCAGGGATATTTACCGCCGATCGCGCTGGTAAGCCCAACAAAACATCACGAATTTGTTCAGCGACATCCACAGCTACATTGGTTTGAGCTTCTTCGGTAGATGCACCAAGATGCGGGGTTAAGATTACGTTAGCGCCGAGTTCGCGCAAACCAGACTCAGCTTCAAGTGGTTCATTTTCAAATACATCAAGGGCAATACCGCCAACTTTACCGCTCTTGATTGCTTCAGCGATCGCAACTTCATCAATGATCCCGCCTCTAGCACAGTTGATGATTCTTACACCATCTTTCATAATGGCGATGCGATCGGCGTTAATTAGATGTGCAGTGTCCTTAGTTTTGGGCAAATGCAATGTAATGTAATCTGCTTCACGCAGCAAAATTTCTAGATCCACTAGGTTTACACCGAGTTTCTCAGCGCGTTCAGCCGTTAAGTAGGGATCGTAGGCGAGAATCCTCATTCCTAAAGACTTGGCAACTGTGGCTACATGGGAGCCGATTTTTCCTAAGCCAAGAATACCAAGGGTTTTCTTATAAACCTCAACACCAGTAAAGCTCTTACGATCCCACTTACCACTCTTAAGGGATTGGTTTGCAGCAGGAATAAAGCGCGATAGTGACATCATCATCGCTAGAGTGTGCTCAGCTGCTGCGATCGTGTTGCCTTCAGGTGAATTAACAACGACAATCCCCATCCGCGTAGCTGTGGGAACGTCTACGTTATCAACCCCAACACCAGCGCGACCGATGATTTTGAGGTTTTTACCAGCTTCAACAGCTTCTTTGGTGAGTTTTGTGCCAGAGCGAATCATGATCGCATCATATTCAGGAAGAATTTGAATTAATTCCTCTGGACTTAGATTTGTTTTTACGTCAACGGTGGCGACTTGAGAGAGGATATCGATACCAACTTGATCGATGGGGTCAGAAACGAGAACTTTGGGCATAACGATTAAAAAATGTACCAGTGCCTATAGCGGAAGGTTTGCGGCTACGCTCTAAATCCTAAACGCCCTTGAATCAACGCAAGATAAACGCTAGATATCACGCAGCTTAGACACACTAAGACGACAATAATTGCTTACATTAATAATATTAAAGCAAAAATGAACGCTCCCACGTTTCAGGCAATTTGTAGTTGTCATAATTCTATAGCTAATCAAAACCCAAAAGCGAGTTGTGGCGCGAAGCGCCGCAACTCGCTTTTGGGTTTTATGTCTACTTGATTAACGCAAGTTTTACTTAAGCCATAAACCCCAAATAAAGAAAGGTGGCACTTCGTGCCACCTTTCTTTATTTGGGGTTTTGATCGGTTTTTTAGTTTTACGATTGTGCGCTCAAGATACCACGCATCTCCCCAGCACGATTAGATTTAGTGTGAATATCGACATATAAGCCACCACTATTAAGAGCTTGGAGTTGCTCATCTGTTAGCTTATATTCGCCCTTGACATTACCGCTTACACCATCTGAATTAACTTGCACTTGCAAAGCGTACTGGAAAGGTCCATTAGCAGTAGCAGCTCCTTTATGAATATGTACACCTGAAGTAATATTTGGATTGGGAGGGGCGACAGGATCGGTAGCATAGTCACGTAAAGGGCTATTTAAACCATAAAAACTGCCACGCACAATTAATCGATCGCCGATCAAGGCTGCTCCAAGCACACCTGAGGCGTTCGTTGTCGCTGGATTCGGGTAAACTTCAGCACCTGACAATATTGCAGCAAATCGAGTGAAACTAGCACCTTGGCTAATCAAATTCCCTTGAGAAATAAGTTCAGCCTCAGCTTGCTGTTGATAGGTTGCTAAACTGATAGTGGTATTAATTAGCTGCGAAACATTGATTTTGGGAGCGCGGTTATAAGATTGCGCCGGTGCACTAATATTTATTGCAAGTAAGCAAATGGTGATACCAATTGCCATGCTGAATAAAAGCTTCTGATATTTCTTAAAAACCTTAATCATATTGTCGTTTCCCGATTTAAGTAGATTGGGTTGATTTCTCTGAATATGATTACGTCCAAAAGTTAGGTTTGGATTCAACATCATTAGATCGTTTCTGTGTCGTATATATTTCGTTAATATGCAATATTTGCTAATTTTTGGGGCGGCGTTGTTGGCGGGTGGAATCAATGGCATCGCAGGGGGCGGCAGTTTTATTTTGTTTCCTGTTCTCATGTTTGTCGGTATTCCGCCTATAACTGCTAATGCTACTAATGCGATCGCCTTACTTCCAGGTACGTTAGCAAGTGCAGGAGCCTATCGTCATGAGTTTGATAAGGATAAGCGATCGCTAATTCAAGTATGTATATTAGGCGTGATTGGAGGGCTTATTGGGGCAATTCTCCTCCTGAGAACGCCATCTGCAACTTTTTTGCAAGTTTTGCCATATTTACTACTGACAGCAACATTAGCTTTTGCTTTTAGTAACAAAATGACGGTATGGGTTGAGCAGCAACAATCTAGATTCACTAAGCTTAGAGAATTACGAACTGTCTTAATTACGATCTTGCAATTAGTTGTAGCTATTTATGGAGGCTTTTTTGGAGGTGGTATGGGGATTTTATTTCTGGCAACCTTTGCGCTGATGGGGATGACCAATATCCATCGCATGAATGCCTATAAGACCATGCTCACCAGTTGTATTAATGCGGTAATAGTGATTCCCTTTGTTAATGCGGGGGTAATTCTTTGGCAAGAGGGTGCGATCGCGGCGATTGGAGCGGCGATTGGTGGATATATCAGTGCTTACTATGTTCAAAAGATCCCACCCATTGTAGTCAAGCGATTTGTAATTGGTGTTGGTTCAGCGATGACGCTGTACTTTTTTATTAAAAGTTGGCTGGCTTAATCAAAGCTACCCAAATAAAGGCGGCGCTCCACGCCGCCTTTATTTGGGTAGCTTTGCGGAACAACGCACTTAAGCTCATTGTCTTGTTATATGATCGGATCAGCGATCGCATTTTATCTGCAACTATAGGCTTTTCTCTATATGTCCAGTGTCATCATTCAAGGAGCAAAACATAGTTATAGCCTTACAACTCCTACACACGCAAAAAAGCAAGTTCCAACGATCGCTTTTTTACATGGTTGGATGCTCAGTCAGGCTTATTGGCAACCATTGATTAGTCAGCTACAACCTGATTTCCAATGCTTATCCTATGATTTACGAGGGTTTGGGCTTTCTGAAATTAGCGATCGCAATGACTATTCGTTAATTAGTTATGCAAGAGATTTAGAAGCGTTACTTGATCATTTAGAGCTTTCGCAGGTTTGGTTGGTGGGGCATTCCCTTGGCGGTGCGATCGCTTTATCGGCAGCAAATTTATTAAGCGAACGAATTTCGGGTGTTGTTTGTCTAAATGCTGGCGGCGGTATTTATATCAAAGAAGAGTTTGAGAAGTTTCGGACAGCAGGCAAAATTATTTTAAAATTGCGTCCAAAATGGCTGCAAAATCTCCCCCTAGTTCATCTTCAATTTGCCAAAGACAGTGTTAATTCTCCTTTGGATCAATCTTGGGGTAAACAAAGAGCGATCGATTTTGTGTCTGCTAAATATGAAGCGGCAAGAGGAACTTTATTGGATTCTACTAGCGAGCAGGAAGTTCACAAGCTTCCACAAATTGTCTCGAAATTGCGGCAACCTATTTATTTTGTAGCTGGCGCGAATGACACCATTATGGAACCCAAATATGTGAACCATCTGGCTAGCTTCCATTATTCATTTAATGGCTATGGTGAGAATGTTTTTGAATTTCCAGATTGTGGACATATGGCAATGCTGGAGCAGACAAATCTACTGCATAAGCTTCTGTTGGATTTATTAGCAAAACCTGTTACTTCGCCTTGTCTGTAGTCTAGCTTTCGCAAATCATAAAACAAAAAGGGTGCGTTAGCGATCGCTAACGCACCCTTCAGACTTTCATTATGCGTAATCCTGAAGTGCGGTTACGGACATACCACCAGTCTGCAAGGCTCTTATAGCTGCGATCGCTGCTTTTGCACCAGCCAATGTCGTAATCACAGGAATCTTATAAGCCATCGCGGTGCGGCGGATCATTTTGCCATCGGTTTTCGCCTCTTCGCCACTGGGTGAATTAACAATCAATTGGATTTGACCATTTTTCATTATGTCACTAATATTTGGACGACCCTCATGCACCTTGAGGACTTGCTTCGATTCAATACTGTTACGGCGCAGAACTTTATGAGTTCCTTCCGTCGCGACAACTTTAAAGCCCAGTTCGACAAAAGCTTCAGCAACTGTCGAAATACCACTCTTATCGCGATCGTTGACCGAGATAAAGACAGTTCCTTCAAGGGGAAGATGAGTACCTGCACCAAGTTGAGCTTTGGCAAAGGCGCGTCCGAACTCGGTATCGATGCCCATGACTTCGCCAGTCGATCGCATCTCTGGGCCCAAAATTGTATCGGTTCCTGCGAACTTGGCAAAGGGAAGTACAGCTTCCTTGATCGAGATATGTTTAGGAATTACTTCCTCAGTTAAACCAAGTTCCGCAAGGGTTGCACCTGCCATGATCCGCGAAGCATAGTTAACGAGGGGAACGTTAATTGCTTTGCTGACATAGGGAACGGTACGCGAGGCGCGGGGATTGGCTTCAAGGATAAAAACTTTACTCTCCTTGAGGTTATTGTTATTCAACTGCACTGCATATTGGATGTTCATCAAGCCAATCACGTTCAGGGATTTAGCGAGGCTAATTGTCCATTTACGGATGGTGGCAAGAACTTCAGGAGGCAAGGAGAACGTGGGGATCGAGCAAGCGGAGTCACCAGAGTGTATCCCTGCTTCTTCAATATGTTCCATAATGCCGCCGATGGTGACATTGCCAAGCTGATCAGCGATCGCATCGACATCCACCTCGATCGCACCTTCAAGGAAATGATCGATTAGTACAGGATGTTCTGGCTCGATGATGATCGCCCGACGCATGTAGTCTTCGAGTTCAGCATCAGAGTAAACCACTTCCATACCACGACCACCGAGAACGTAGCTAGGACGGACAACAACAGGATAGCCGACACGTTGGGCAATTACTACTGCTTCTTCTTCAGAACGGGCTAAGCCATTATTCGGCTGCATGATACCGATTTCTTGACAGATTGCCTCAAAACGTTCGCGATCTTCAGCAATGTCAATGGAGTCGGGTGAAGTTCCCCAAATCTTAGTTGTGGAATTTGTATCTTGGAGATATTTCAACAAGGGAACCGAAAGTTTGAGCGGAGTTTGTCCACCAAACTGGATGATTACGCCTTCAGGTTTTTCCGCTTCGATGATGTTTAGTACATCTTCGCGAGTCAATGGCTCGAAATAGAGGCGATCGCTAGTGTCATAGTCAGTGGAAACAGTTTCAGGATTAGAGTTAACCATGATTGTCTCAAAACCTGCGGCGCGTAAAGCATAGCTAGCATGACAACAGCAATAGTCAAACTCAATCCCTTGTCCAATCCGATTTGGTCCACCACCGAGGATCATCACCTTGCGCTTAGTGGAAGGCAGGACTTCGGATTCTTCTTCGTAAGTGGAATAGTGATAGGGAGTAAGTGCTTCAAATTCAGCCGCGCAGGTGTCAACGGTTTTATAGGAAGGAATCACGCCCAAATTTTTGCGATAGGCGCGAACTACATCTTCGTTTGTACCTGTGAGATAGGCAATCTGGCGATCGCTAAAGCCCATCCGCTTCGTTTCCAGCATCTCTTCTTTGAGAACGCTGTCAAGTTTGCGACCCTTGAGCGCAAGTTCCACATCAGTAATCTCACGCATTTTTTGCAAGAACCAAGGATCAATATTGGTTAGTTCAAAAATCGCTTGCACAGATAAACCTGACAAAAATCCATCCCGAATCGAGAAAACGCGATCGGGATTAGGAACCCGCAGACTGTATTTGATTTTTTCAAGATCAGGCAAAGTTTCTTCGCGATCGCCACCAAAACCAAAACGTCCAACTTCTAGCGATCGCAGTGCTTTTTGGAATGACTCTTGAAAAGTCCGCCCGATCGCCATCGCTTCACCGACCGACTTCATCTGAGTAGTGAGAACAGCCTCAGACCCTGGGAATTTCTCAAAGGCAAAGCGAGGAATCTTGGTAACTACATAGTCAATCGTCGGTTCAAAACTAGCAGGAGTTTTCTTGGTGATGTCGTTAGAAATTTCATCTAATGTGTAACCAACTGCTAATTTTGCGGCAAATTTGGCGATCGGGAATCCTGTTGCTTTCGATGCAAGCGCCGAACTGCGAGACACGCGAGGATTCATCTCAATTACGACCACATCGCCATTTTCAGGATTGATCGAGAACTGAATATTCGATCCGCCTGTTTCCACGCCGATTTCACGAATAATTTTGATCGAATAGTCACGCAAGCGCTGATATTCTTTGTCAGTTAAGGTCTGAGCGGGTGCAACCGTAATCGAGTCGCCCGTATGGATACCCATCGGATCAATATTTTCGATACTGCAAATAATCACCACGTTATCGGCGAGATCGCGCATCACCTCTAGCTCGTACTCTTTCCAGCCAATCAGCGATCGCTCAATCAAGATTTGCGATACGGGACTAGCTTCTAAACCAGAGGCACAAATTTCTTCAAACTCCTCTTGGTTGTAGGCGATCCCGCCGCCAGTACCGCCCATTGTGAAGGCGGGACGAATAATTAAGGGATAGGAGCCAATTTCTTGGGCGATCGCACGGGATTCTTCCATTGTCGTCCCTAAACCCGATGGACACATGGCAACACCAATGCGCTCCATCGCCTCTTTAAATAACTTGCGATCCTCCGCCATCTCGATCGCTTCAAGTTTTGCGCCAATCAGTTCAACGCCATATTTTTCGAGAACCCCCATTTTTGCTAGGGACACGGCTGTATTCAGGGCTGTTTGTCCCCCCATCGTAGGCAAAATCGCATCGGGGCGCTCTTTCTCGATAATCTGGGCAACTACTTCGGGCGTAATTGGCTCAATGTATGTGCGATCAGCCGTGGCGGGATCGGTCATGATCGTCGCGGGATTGGAGTTAACTAGGATCACATAGTAGCCCTCGTCCCGTAAAACCTTACAGGCTTGGGTTCCTGAGTAGTCAAATTCGCAGGCTTGCCCGATCACGATCGGTCCAGCGCCAATCAATAAAATCTTTTGGATGTCAGTACGGCGGGGCATATTATCTTGTTTTTCGTAGGTAACTCGCACTACATTTTATAGCGTCATGGCGATCGCTTGTTATGTAGCGCATGATGCTAATTAGTTTGTTGGCGATCGGGTAAGGCTATCAGTTAGGTAGGCTATGAGTAATGTTAAAATATAAAAGCTTAGATACTAAGTAAAATTTTAGCCATGCTAATCACAGAAACTTCTACTCAAAGCGATATTAGGCGATCGCCAATCCAAGAAATCGAACAGACTTCAGATTATGTTCTAAGTTACGATTAGACTGCATCACATTCTAAAAAATATTCATAGGTACTCAAATCAAAAGCTTGTTTAAGTTTGAGCTGAAAATAACCAACTTGCTCATCTGTAAGCTGATAGGAGAAAAACATTGGTGAATCATTTGGCTCGTTTAAAATATGCTGTAATTCGGTTAGTGAGAATTCCCTAAGTATAGTTTCACCGATTAAACCATTACCGTCTTTTTCATACCATCTCAGGACACGATTAACCCTATAGCCATTGATTATTTCAGGTTCAAGTTGACTAACTTTTATTTTTCTAGCACGAAGTATAGACTTAGGCTGAAGAATATAAAAAATTCTGGAAGCGTTGGTATTTAATCGTTTATGACTTTTTAGTTTGTTCATAATTTTAAGGCTCAATTCTACGACTAGGATCGGCGCTTTTTATCTGTTCGCCCGTTATCGGATCGAACTCACCGAGGTGTTTACCATTTCTATCATACTTTTCGACTGCGCCATGTTGGTAATCCCACTCATAAAGTTTGTTGTCTGGTGTCTGCCAGCGTCTGCGCTTTTGATTAGATCCTTGAATTTGTGTTTTACCTTTGACAATAACTGCGTCAGGAAAGGCTTTTAATGCTTTTGGTGGCGGGATGTAAGACATTAACTGGGAATTAAGCCGATTCTTCTAGATTTATACCTGTAATTGATTCTAAAGGAATTTCCAGCAATTCGACAATTTCTTCATCGGTTAAGCCGAGATCTTGCAATTTCTTGATTTTGGATATTTGCTTATTTTGTTGAGAATCAGGTTTTTCTAATGGAATTTTATTTGGTGTGGGTTTTGCACGATCGCTATTAAAATTTACACAATTAATAACATCTCCAACATTCCCTACACTTCCATCACTAACATTAAAAATTGTACTTCTCTGTCTTTCCAAAACAGATTTAAGATTCCCTTTCTTAACTGGCTCTTCGAAAATATCTGAAAGCATTTGCAGAAGCTCATAACCCGTATCTTTAACATGACCTTCACTTCTCTCAAAAGATTCTGCAATATCTACATATTTCTGATGCTTCAGCGCCCCCTCAATCACCTGACGCTGCAAATCATTAAGTCTTTGCCCTGTCTTCGCAAACATACTCTCATCCACAAACTTTAGCAATTCTTTAACATCCATACTTACAAAGCCATAAATCCACAAGCCCGATTATAACCGTCTTTTCCCTCTTTTTTCCGTCTTAACTTAAATTTTTAGCGAACCGTCTTTTCCCGCTTTTCATTTTAACTATAGAGGTATAACATAGAAAAATACTATCAATTGCATAACGTTTTCGCTCATATGGGGAAGTAGGTGAAATGGCAAAATAGGAGGAAGTCATTTTCATGAATCGATAGAGATGCCATGATCAAATTTCCCCTGACCGAATTGTTAGATGAACAAGCGTGCTATGAATGGTTATTAAAGATCCAGCATCCAAAGGGTTTGCATTGTCCAAGTGGACACGCAATACCAGCAGGACAAGCGCCACACGATCGCCAACGTACACCAATCGTCAAATATAAGTGTCGGGAATGTGGGAAAGTGTTTCACATTTTTACAGGAACAGACTTATCAGGAAGCCATTACACCTGTGGTCAGATCGTGCTGATATTGCGTGGATTCTTACAAGGACAAACGACCCAACACATAGCCGAGGAACTAGGACTCGACTATGGGACATTATTGTCTTGGCGGCATCGCATCCAACGTCGAGGATTTGCCCATTTGATTAATGGTAATCTGCCCGATGCTGAAGCCGAGATGGACGAGATGTTTCAGAATGCAGGAGAAAAGGGAGCAAAAAAAAAGATCCAATAGCAGACCCACCAAGACAACGCGGGAATCAACGCAAAGGCAAGGGAACCATGGCAAATGACCGTCCACCCATTGTCGGTACTGTTGGGCGCAACAGTGGTCAGATCCGCATGAAGGTCTGTGACAATACTCAACAAATCACGATTCAACCGCAGGTAGAGGTAACGACCTTACCGACCACGACAGTCTATACCGATGAATCCGATGCTTATAATCGCATACCTGCTTCTGGTCGTGAGCGTCAAACCGTTTGTCACTCTCAGCGCGAGTATGCCCGCGATGAAGATCAAGATGGTTTTTGTGAGGTTCATTGCAATACTATGGAGGGCATTTGGGTTGGTTTACGCAATTTTCTGCGTCCCTTTCGAGGTATTCACAAGAAGTATTTGTATCTGTATGTAGCCATGTTCGAGTGGGCTTACAATCTACGTTGGATTGATTTTGACTTCCTGCGTCGTCTTCTTTTTCCTCCTTCCACCTATTTACCTACATGAGCGAACGTTTTTAGGATTAGCATATTGTATGCAAGGTACTGGTGGACCTATAAATTACATGGTGAAATCTCTATTCATTTGTGCATGGGTTTAATGGAAAATATGGGTGACTATTCAGAACTATTAAAAGGTTTAGGCATAAGTATTTTTACTGTTTTTGTCGTGGTTTCTGTATTCTCTCCTAAAGAAACCCAGAGATCCCCTGGTTCAGAGTGTACGCATGGAGTAACGTACCATATGGGCGGCGCATATTCTTGTAATAGCCCACGGTATTAAGTGTCACTTAAAAATTTTTAGTATTTCCGCAAGGTGGTAGAACGATGGAGAAAGTGAAGCATATACATATCGTCATCGGTGTGATCTCTGGAATATTTATAGGTATTGGAATAATATCTACGAGTTCTAATACCTCAAACAGATCATGGTTAGATGACATGAAATATTTTGACTCGGTATCTAACAATTGTAATACTAAACCTTGGCTATCCAGAGATTCAAGATGTACTGGTAGGTGATCTGGGGCGATCGCGTAAGTTTGAAGATTAATAATTGGCGATCTTTTTTTAGAGATAATTGAGGTGATCGCTTGTTGGTTGTCATATTTGTAAAGGCGATCGGGTCTAATTTTTTGGATAGGCGATCGCAAAGAGCAAGAAATTCAAGATATTAATCATAAAATTCTTGAATAATTTTCTTGATTTCTAATGATGTTACATTGTCCTCATCAGATTTCGAGTAAATCAAAACACATAGAATATTCTCAGAGGTTTTAATATAGTAAATCAACCTATAGCCCCCACTTTTACCTTTCTGAATATCACTATTTTTGATGCGAACCTTAAATACTGTATAGCCAGTATTTTGAATCTGATCGCCAACTAAATCGCCACTCTGAAGTTGATCTAAAACTGGCTGAATATCTAATTTAATCCGTCTATAGCGCTTTGCTAAATCTCGAACTTGACGCTTAAAAATATGTAAACTGAATCTTCAATTTAGAATCATCAGGGTCTTCTGGGTTTAAGGGGATAAGGGCTCATCTGGGTTTGAGGGGTAAATGGTACAGTATCGATACAATTATTGGCGACATGGTAGGGCTGTAACTGTTGCTCCGAGAGGATTCTGATTACTATTAGCTGTGCTTATCCCCATGAACCCAGAAGAGCCGGGATAAGTAAATCTAATGAGAAAGACAAGCTAATAATCTAGAACGAAAATTTAAAAAATTTAAAAAACCATAAGCCTGTCGTTTAATTAATTTAATACGATTATTAAGTCCCTCCATCACACCACTAGATGTACGATTTAAAAAGTAGTTACAAATATTATCAAGATGATTACGAATGGTTTCCAAAACTGCGCCATAAACAGCTTTAGCTTTTTGAAGCCATTCTTTTAATTGTTTCTGACCCTCTTCAGGAGTTTTACAAGTCTCAAAAATACTTCTAAAGTCTTCTTTGAGATTATAAGCTAGTCGCAAGCGTTTAGAACATTTCAAGACATTTTCTAACTTCACTTTTTCTTCTTCTGTTAAGTCTACCTGGCTCTATCGTTCAAACTATGCTCGACCAATATCTAAATGCCAACAAATTAGAGATCGCAACTTAAAATTATCAAAATTCCTGAAGCCATACCCAGATCGTTTAATTAGCTTTAACTTATTATTGATACCCTCAACAACGCCATTAGTAGTGCGGTTCTCAAAGTAATTAGTAACTTCTCCAAACCATCGACAAATTGTGCCAACACTATCCTTATACGTCTCCTTTGCTGTCTCCATCCAGTCGAGTAATTTTGATGCGCCATCTCCCCAATTTTTAGCATCTTCAAAGACTCTTCTAAACTCTTCTTTTTGCTGATGCATTTTCCCTAGCAATGGTACCACTTCTCGAATTTCTTCTAATTTTATTTTTTGCTTCTCTGTTAAATCTTTTTCGTTCTTTAGTAATGCATACTTACTCTGCTTAAGTGCTTCTTCGATTTTCTTTTTCTCGTTTACATTTTTGTTTTCTTTATTTGCTTTTTGCAGGTCATTTCGTGCTGTTTTTAGTTCCTCAGGAACTATCTTTGTTACATGGAATCGGTCGGCTACTACCTCTGCTTTTGGTATTAGTTTGTTGATCAGTCCTTTATAATTTCCACTTAGATCCCTTAGTGGTGCAGAAAACTCAGGAGAGTCTCAAGATGAGACAATGGTAATACGAGCAAATTCGATACGAAAATCTAACTTTTCGCGTTTGGCAATAGAAGCACAGGCAGGGGGAGGATTAGTTCTAGGGAAAATCTGCAAAAGAGGAAGAGGTTTTTGTTGGTAAAGAAGGGTGTGAAGCTGACGGAGACCGAGTTGCAGAAAACTCAAGCCGCGATGATCGTGCCAATCAATAGCCGCCCTTTGCCCCAAACGCACCAACATTATGCCAAGAATTACAGCAATCAGGTTAGCCGTGGCAAGGAGCATAAACAAACAGGTAAGAGATTGAGCATCACGGAGATGCGAGCTAACCACATTAAAAGCCGCCGACTTGTAATCCTTAAAATGAGGTTCAATACCGCCAAAGCGTTTGCCATAGAGAGCAAAAGTCTGTAATGAAGGGGGAATATCGCTAAGGACAGCCCATGAACCGTTAGCCATGTCTAGGTTAGCCGTCGCTAAATGACAATTAACATCACCGAGTACGGTGACATCGGGAACTAGATAAGCTTGCTCTGCGGGAGGTATCAGTTGTTCAACACGCTTGGTTGTACCTGTTGGCAGAGTCACTAGCAGATCGCTCTTTGCGCGAATTGCCCAAGACCAGTGATTTTGCTGTAACCATCGGATTAATTCCCCATGTTCAAAACCTCGGTCGGCAAGCAAGGTCACCGTACTTTGTGGCGGCAATAGAGAGCGTACTTGTTCTAAGACGGGACGATAATGTTCAAAGCCAACTGTAGCGCTGCCATGCTCTAGTACTACTTGAGCTAGAGTAATCGACCTCCCTCCCCAAATCAAGCATACTTCTATAAGACAGAATTTATCCCACAGCATACTTGTGTCTAAGGCTAGTTCCAACGATTCTCCTGCAAATGCTTGGAGAAAGTGCTTCACCAATGGGTTATAGAATCTCTCGGCGATGATATGTGGATTATGCACAAAGTAGCTTAGTCTTTCCATCTGACTTCTGGCTTGGCACTCTCGATGGCTCAAATAGGGCAACCAATGACTCAGACTTGCCCTTCCTGATTGCAATATCGCGGCTACTGCCTCCGCAAATCCTTGGAGATGTCGCTTATCTTTTGGCTTGAGCCATTGACGCAGTTGTTCTTGTAGCTGAAGATATAGGTGGGGCATTTGTATAAGATCTTTTGTTGAGGAACTTGAGTATCTCATCTCTTGCCCCTTTTTGCCTCTTGTCTCATGATGAGATTCTATGCCTAGCAACGCTTTTCAGATTTTTCTGCACCACTAAGCTTAGATCCATACTTACCTCAATAATTTGCTCTAACACCTCTTTTCCCCACCCCTCAAGCTCTTTCCTTATTTCTTCTTGTTTCCGTGATCGCACAAATCCTATCGGTATTTTTCTGTCTAAATCTACCAATACTACTATGTAGTCCCCTTGTCCTTTTCGTAATGCTATTTCATCAATCCCAAGTCGTTTTAATGGCTTTAAATCTATTCTAAGTTTTTTTTCGCTAATGTATTTTATCATCGACCACACTTCCTCATCTGTTAAGTCATTTTGCTTCCCTACATTATGCATATCGCTATGCAATACTTGCTGCACTATCATCTCTGCAAATCTGTTAGTTTGTGGGTCTTCTGGGTTTAAGGGGATAAGTAAATCTAATGAGAAAGACAAGCTAATAATCTAGAACGAAAATTTAAAAAATTTAAAAAACCATAAGCCTGTCGTTTAATTAATTTAATACGATTATTAAGTCCCTCCATCACACCACTAGATGTACGATTTAAAAAGTAGTTACAAATATTATCAAGATGATTACGAATGGTTTCCAAAACTGCGCCATAAACAGCTTTAGCTTTTTGAAGCCATTCTTTTAATTGTTTCTGACCCTCTTCAGGAGTTTTACAAGTCTCAAAAATACTTCTAAAGTCTTCTTTGAGATTATAAGCTAGTCGCAAGCGTTTAGAACATTTCAAGACATTTTCTAACTTCACTTTTTCTTCTTCTGTTAAGTCTACCTTGTTCTTTAGTAGAATAAATCGACTACCTTTAATCTTGATTTTAGCTTTTTGACGCAGTTGATTTAACTCTTTGATTAGTGGCTGCATAACATGAAATCTGTCGATGACAATTTTCGCATTTGGAAATACTTCTTTGACAACTTTGGGAAAGCCTCCCCACATATCAATGCTAACCTCCTCTACTTTTTCCCTTATCTCAATCGGTTGCTGCTTCAGGACTTCAATGATGTCATCTTGTTTATGACTATCAATTACTTCTAGTAATGCTCCTGCGTCAATACTTGATACGACTGTCACAAAGTCTTTATGTCCTTTGCGTTTACTCACTTCATCAATACTCACTCGTTTTACTTCTTTCCAATCATCTTTTTTTTTAGAGAAAATTGGTGATTGAAAATCCCTTGTATTTGATCCCAACTCAAATATTCATCTCGACTTACTTGCTCCACACTCGCACTTTGTACTCGTTGATAAACATACTCCTCATACCTTTGTGTGTATCGTCTTTCCCAGTCTACAAAGGGTAACTTTTCCGTAAAATGTCTTTGACAATGTTGACAATAAAATTGGCGGCGCGGCGTATTTAAATAAACTATTTTCCCAAATACTGACAAATCTCGAATCAATATCGGTCGATTTTGTTTTAATTTTCCACCATGCGTATTACAATGCGGACAAGTAATTTCATCCTGTAAAAATCTCAACTTTAGGGTGATTTTATTTTCTTCTTCCGTAAAACTTTCAACGGTTGTGTTGGGTAAATTTAGCAACCTATCTAGATACAAGTCCATACCTGTCACCACTTATCTTTGTGCTTCATTATACATTAATCCCCTCAAACCCAGAAGAGCCTAGTTTGTTTTCGTCTCTTTCCTATAAATTCTAGTTCTTCACTGAACGGCTTTTCACATTTTTTACACTTGAATTGACGACGGTTTACTTTTAATAGTACTTCCTGTCCACTAATGCTTAAATCTCTTGCAAAATACCAGCGATTTTGATGCAGATGATTACTTTCTTCTCCGCATCTTGGACACTTTGCTTTTGTCGTTTTCGCTTCAACCTCTAAAATTAATCGATCTGCTACTTTTGTGTAGTTTTCTACTTCGATTCCTGGCAGATTTAAAAGTTCGGTTAGAATTGGCTGCATATTTGTTGTTTTGTATCTTATGTTACCTTAGCATCATTTAGACGATTGAGCCGTCTACCTTGTTCTTTAGTAGAATAAATCGACTACCTTTAATCTTGATTTTAGCTTTTTGACGCAGTTGATTTAACTCTTTGATTAGTGGCTGCATAACATGAAATCTGTCGATGACAATTTTCGCATTTGGAAATACTTCTTTGACAACTTTGGGAAAGCCTCCCCACATATCAATGCTAACCTCCTCTACTTTTTCCCTTATCTCAATCGGTTGCTGCTTCAGGACTTCAATGATGTCATCTTGTTTATGACTATCAATTACTTCTAGTAATGCTCCTGCGTCAATACTTGATACGACTGTCACAAAGTCTTTATGTCCTTTGCGTTTACTCACTTCATCAATACTCACTCGTTTTACTTCTTTCCAATCATCTTTTTTTTTAGAGAAAATTGGTGATTGAAAATCCCTTGTATTTGATCCCAACTCAAATATTCATCTCGACTTACTTGCTCCACACTCGCACTTTGTACTCGTTGATAAACATACTCCTCATACCTTTGTGTGTATCGTCTTTCCCAGTCTACAAAGGGTAACTTTTCCGTAAAATGTCTTTGACAATGTTGACAATAAAATTGGCGGCGCGGCGTATTTAAATAAACTATTTTCCCAAATACTGACAAATCTCGAATCAATATCGGTCGATTTTGTTTTAATTTTCCACCATGCGTATTACAATGCGGACAAGTAATTTCATCCTGTAAAAATCTCAACTTTAGGGTGATTTTATTTTCTTCTTCCGTAAAACTTTCAACGGTTGTGTTGGGTAAATTTAGCAACCTATCTAGATACAAGTCCATACCTGTCACCACTTATCTTTGTGCTTCATTATACATTAATCCCCTCAAACCCAGAAGAGCCAATCATCACTAGACATTAATCCCATCCCAAAGTTCAGAAATATCGTGAACTCGACCTGCTTTAGCATCTTCTAAAGACTGACGAAGATCTTCTAACACTTTTTCTTTAGGATCGTCATAATCTTCTACTAATTCGCCAAAATCTGTTTGTATGTCCAGCTTTACTGGTGAATGTTTTGCTTTAACAAACAAAAGAAAGTCCAGAACTTCGTTTAAAAGAGAATCTGAAGTCTGATCGATTTCTTGAATTAAAGCCTGTCTAACATTTATTTGTGTAGAAGCTTCTACAGTTAACATGGCTTAGCCTCAGTTCTAGTCATAAAATTACATAACATAAAGCTAACATAACTCATGAATATAGTGCGATCGCCGATCACACGGAACTATAACTGTGTCTAGGGAATAAAGGCAAGTAAAAACTGATGTCAAATTCAATTAGTTACGAAAAAAGACCTGATCTTCATTCGGTACAAATGAATAATGGCTTGACTTCAGTCTTCATCTCTGTCATCGCGATCGCAGCTTCAATTCTTGCTAAAAACGATCTGCAACGAAAAATAGCTGTATGGTTTGCATCTCATGATCAAGGTGTTTTTGGTCTGGGTTTAGTTGGATTTGACGTAAGTGAACTACCTTGGGTTCAAGAAGACTTTGATGAGCAGAAGCGCTTTATTCTGCAAGTCATTGATTCAACAACATGTCAGATGGGTTGGGAGATCCTTGATTATGAGCCGCATAAAGAATGGGTTTTTACATCTCTAGAAAACTTTCGCATTCTCATTAAAGCATTTGAGATTCAGGATCGATGCAATCAAATCTCTGAAATATGGGGTTATGTAAGCGAGCCTAAGATGTTTATTCTATGCCCCAAGCATAAAGTATATAAACATGATGGAGGCTGTATTCTATGTAATGACTGATTTTGGTATTTCCAGCGCCAAAGGCGCTGGAAATACCAAAATCGTCTTCCAGAAGTTAATACAAGGTGCGAAACTTTATGAACAAAGTTAAGTCAGATTATTTAACTCAAAATATTAGGACTTACGCAACGCGCAAAAAGAGGTAAAAAAGAAGAAGAGTTAGGCAAAGCCAAATGTCAAAGAAATTTAGCACCTTAGACTATTGCCAGTATCTACTGAGTAGCCAGATAAACTATACGATCACAAACTTAGCTGAACACATAGAGGGATACAGTCACGACCAAATCAACCGATACATGAGAGGACAAAAACTAACCCCAAGGATACTCTGGCAAAATGTAGAACCAACTATCGTTACCGATGAAGCCAAGTACATGTACGTGCTGTTTGATGACACAGTTTTAGACAAACGTCATGCTAAGCAGATTGAGATGGCACAAAGACAATACAGTGGTAACGAGCATGGAGTTGTCCAAGGAATCGGGATAGTCACCTGTATCTATGTCAATTTCAAACGGCATGAATTTTGGCTAGTAGACTATCGGATTTATGACCCCAAAGGCGATGGTAAAAGCAAACTAGACCATGTATCCGATATGTTGCAAGGATTAGTCTATAGCAAACAACTACCCTTTCAAACCGTGTTGATGGATAGTTGGTATGCCACGCAAAGATTAATGGCAGAAATTGATAACCTCGGTAAGATCTATTACTGTCCACTCAAGTCGAATCGTTTAGTCGATGATAGTGGTGGAGTAGAAAAATATAAGCGGATTGACCAGCTAACTTGGTCTGAGCAAGAATTATTGCAGGGGAAATTGATCAAAATCAATAAATTCCCCAAAGACAAAAAGGTGAAACTATTCTGGGTCACTGTTTCTTCCAGCAGGACAGAATATGTCGTGACTAACGACTTAACTCAAGACTATACCCCTGAAGCACAAGCTATTTGCTCCATTAGGTGGAATATTGAGGAATTTCATCGTGAACTCAAACAATTGACGGGTATTCAGGCTTGCCAGTGCCGCAAGTCCAGAATTCAGCGTAATCATATCGCCTGTGCCATGCTTGTTTGGCATCATCTTAAGCGTTTAGCTTTTCAAGTTGGTAACACTATCTACCAACTTAAATTTGGACTTTTGTCTGATTATTTAAAATCCCAACTCAAGCATCCTTCTATCCCTATGGCTCTTGCGTAAGTCCTAAATATAATATGTTTAAATCTTACTTGGCTTTTAGCATTGCCATGATCATGGCAACACTTGCAACGATCATTGGCATATGGACACATCAAGGAGCAACCATCAGTAGCGAATATCATAACTACTTTGTATTAGGGCTAATCATTGCCCCGATCGCACTTTTTTTGCTGTCAAATGGAAAGCTTTGGCAAGATATTGGATTTTCGTGGTTAGCGATCGGTCTGATTTTGTTGGGAGCTCAAGGATATTGGAGCTATCGCGACCGCCCTTGGTTTGCTCCTCCCCTCACAAATTGCGATGGCAAATGTTATGGCTGGTTTTCCTTTGAAAACGAACTGATGCACAAAGAGCTATTGTTAGTCGGAGCGATCGCTATTGCGATCGGTATCCTTCTCAAAATTATCCGCAATCAACTTTTGAAGCGAATAAAAAAATGATGAGAAAGTAAAAAAACAGAAAAACTGTTCAAAGCCCATTGTATTTTGTAGACGTATCAACTGTAGTGGAAATACCGCAGCATGACATTATGAATGAGCCTTCAAATATGGATCTAAATGCTGGGATTGTCCATCAGGTATTTATCCACAATCAAACAACCATGAAATTTCTAGCTGTAGAATGGTATGACAAGCCAATGTCATTTCTGGAATGTTTGGAATGGCTAAAAGAATTAAAAGAACTTTCTGCTTCGACTGATATTGCGATCGCGAGTTTTGGCGTGGTCTATCACATTGATTCACCGATTGATTTTTGCAAGTGGCTAAAGGAAGTCTTTGAAGGTAATGTTGCTCATGGCTTTTCCCGACAGATCTGTAGTGATTGCGATTAAAAATATCTATGTGGGATAACTACGACTTAAACGCAGAATTGCTTGATCTCAAACTTTGGGGTGAAGGATGTACTCAATATCAAATTCGGCAGACAGGGGACGATGAATTTTGTTTGATTCAATCAGGAACACTATGGCGAGTAGTTTATGCTGAAAGAGGAAATGTGCAGGATGTGCTATTTGAATCGTCCGATGAAGCCAAAGCTTGCGAGTTTATGTATCGCCTAATCACAGGCATTCGCCACAATCATCTCGTGGGCTTCTTTAATACCCAATCAGAATCTGAGGCGATAGGTCAGGTGCTGCGTCAGCTTAATATAGAACACCATACCGACAGAATTCCCTATAAAAATAATGAGCCTCGATTTCGAGTTCAGGTTTATGGCAAAGACATTTTTGCAGTGGAGCGCCACTTTGGGAACCAATTGCCGCTAGAGCGATGGTTGACGATGTCTGAAAGGATTCATTTGACTCTGAACCGTCTTCTTCAGCTCGATCCCTATGATGAGTTCACAAAGATATCCCTGAATCCGCCAATTGGCTCTGAAGAAAAACTACGATCGATTGAACAACAACATAACATTCGATTACCTAAAGCTTATCGCACGTTTTTACTGGAGGTTGGCAATGGTGGCAAATGGGAACGTTTAGAATATTATTGGACTATTGAAGCAGTAATGGCAAATAATTCTGCGGAATTTTGGAGTCAATTACCACCTGAATTTATTGTCTTGCTAAAGAAATCTGGAAATCGCGATTTAATCGAAGTATTTGGCAATGAGTTTGACCATTTTTCAGGATTACTAAGAATCGCAGATTGGAGTTGTCGAGGACGATCGCACTTTCTTACCGCAGCAGGTGATGAAGTCGATATGCAAGAAAATACAAAAACAACTATTTTAGTCGCTTTGTATCCCTACAATCCCCAACAATGGCTACAGATGTTTTTGGACGATATTCAGTATGGTCTGGAGCGAATTGAAAACTTCTTAACTTTTATTCGTTCTGGCAGAGGCATCGGCGAAATTAAGGAATACCCTAGTTACTACTGTACGTCAATTGCTAAGTTACTGTCTGGAACGCTTCAGATTGATATTGATCCGAGTTTAGATAATGCGCAACTGATATCAAAGCGATCGGAAATCGATTATAAGATCGAGCAATGGCGAATCAAAAATATGGGGAAAATGCCTAACAACTTTGGATTTGGAAACGAACAAGCTGAACTGCGATCGCAACGAATCTTAAGCAAGCTAGGCTATCAAGAATCTCGTTCATGATAGCCTAGCTTGCCTAAGAACCCATTTAAGAATTGTAGTTTTTGCCCCCCTAGCCCCCCAATTCTGGGGGGAACCATATTTAAGTCCCCCAGAATTGGGGGATTTAGGGGGCTAGACACCTAGAGCTTTAAACGAAATTCCAAGTATCATATAATTCTTAAATGGGTTCTAAGATATAAACCACGAAATAAAAGCGCCGCCACTTTTATTGTAGGGGTGGGAATGACTGGATCGCGATCGCAACAAAATAAAATAGAATGTAAGCTGATCTAAATCCCTAGATTAAAAGTGCGTTTTAGGAGCGATTTTGGCAATGTCTGCAAGTAATACGAAGTTCGCAACAAGTTGGCTAAAAAATTTAAAGACAAATTTTTGGAATTGGCGGACGATCGCCCAGTTAATTTTTTTAGCGATCGTGATTACTTGCAGCATTTTGGCATGGAACACACTCGCTAGAAATATGCGAAATTCAGGGCTAGCGATTAGTTTTGACTTTCTCAGCGATCCTGCTTCCTTTGACATTGCCGATTCACCATTTCCTTACAAGGCTTCAGATAGTTACACAGCTGCTTTGCAGGTCGGATTGCTGAATTCTTTGAAGGCGATCGCTGTCAGTATTATTTCCGCCACAGTTGTCGGAGTAACGGTTGGAGTTTCGAGGTTGTCAAATAATTGGTTAGTCAAACAACTTGCACGGGTTTATGTGGAAATTCTACGTAATACTCCGCTACTATTGCAACTGTTTTTTTGGTACTCAGCAATCTTTTTGACGCTTCCATCTGCTAGCGATCGCATCTCGTTGGGATTTGCAACTCTTGCTAAAGATGGCATCACGATCGCTGCCTTGAAAATGACTTTGAGTTCGGAGTTTTGTGCTCTAGTCTTAGGCTTAACTATGTTTTCCAGTGCCTTTATTGCTGAAATTGTGCGTGGGGGAATCCTATCGGTTCCTAGAGGTCAAACGGAAGCGGCTAAAGCTTTGGGGTTAAGTAACTTCCAAACAATGCGAAAAATTGTTTTGCCGCAAGCATTGCGCGTAATTATTCCATCACTGACTAGTCAATATGTAAACATTGCTAAAAATTCTAGTCTAGCGATCGCGATTGGTTATACCGATATTTATCGAATAGCATCTACGACAATTAATCAAACTGGAAGACCTGTAAACGTGATTCTGATTATCATGGGAGTATATCTCGCCATGAGTTTGACCATTTCCGCAAGTATGAATTTACTCAATCGCCAGTTCCAAATAGTTGAACGCTAATCTATATAAAAGAGTAACGGCGGCGCTTTGCGCCGCCGTTACTCTTTTAATTGCACGCAAATTAAATAAGATTCTGATATGAACAAGCAAAATATTTTAGTTTGGTTCCGCAATGACTTGCGATCGCATGATTGCGAAACCTTATATCGAGCATCTCAAGAAGCTCAGCAAACGGGCGCAAAAATATTTCCTCTGTATTGCTTTGATCCCACACATTTTGATGAGACATCCTTTGGCTTTGAGAAAACAGGAGCATTTCGCGCCAAATTTTTGATCGAAAGTATCGTAAATTTACGGGAAAGTTTGCGATCGCTTAGTTCTGATTTGATTGTTCGCGTCGGTCATCCTGATCAAGTTTTGCCTAAACTAGTTGATCAACTAGAAATTGGTGCGGTTTACTATCATGCAGAAGTCCCCACTGAGGAGAAAAACTTAGAAAAGAAACTAGGTTCTATTCTCAAAGAGCAGAATGTTGGTTTCAAGAGCTTTTGGGGAAGCACATTAATTCATCTCGAAGACTTGCCCTTTGGGGATATTGCAAAGCTTCCAGAACTATTCACGCACTTTCGTAAGCAAGTTGAAGCCAATCTTACAATTCGCGAAGTTTTCCCCACACCCGATCACCTTCCTACTATGCCCGAAGATATTGATATCGGTGAAATTCCTAACTTAGCAAGGCTCGGAATTAAAGAACCCGCAATATGCGATCGCGCGGTATTACAATTTCAAGGTGGTGAGACTAAAGCGCTGGAAAGACTAGAGCATTACTTTTGGGATAGCGATCGCTTGCAAGTTTATAAGCAAACTCGGAATGGAATGCTCCATGCTAATGATTCTTCTAAGTTTTCCCCTTGGTTAGCATTAGGTTGTATTAGTCCGCGCTATATATCCGCTCAAGTCAAAAAATATGAATGCGATCGACTAGCTAATGACTCAACTTACTGGCTAATTTTTGAACTCCTATGGCGCGATTATTTCCGTTTTGTGGCTGCAAAACACGGTAATAAGTTATTTTATCGTTCAGGTTTACGAGGTACAGATATACCTTGGGAACAAGATTGGAAACGATTCGAGCTATGGCAAACAGGAAATACAGGCTTTCCCTTAGTTGACGCAAATATGCGCGAACTCGCAGCTACAGGCTTTATGTCCAATCGTGGTCGTCAAAATGCAGCAAGTTTTCTCACCAAAAATCTTGGTATAGATTGGCGAATGGGTGCTGAATGGTTTGAATCACTACTCATCGATTACGATCCTTGCAGTAATTGGGGTAATTGGAACTATACCGCAGGGATTGGTAATGACGCGAGAGGTTTTAGATTCTTTAATATCAATAAGCAAGCTAAGGACTATGATCCGCAAGGGAAATACGCCAAGCGTTGGCTACCAGAGCTTATGGAGATTCCTGCCACTAAAATTCATCAACCTTGGCAGCTTTTAGCAGTTGAGCAGAAGCGTTTTAATGTTCGTCTTGGGGTTGACTATCCCCATCCTGTTGTCGATTTGTTTACGTCCGCAAAAGCAAATGAAGAAATTTATAATAATTCCGTCTATCTTTGATAGATGTGGAATAGATATCTCAACTCTTCCATATTTTTATTAAGCGATTGATCCAAATCCTCAAAATAACATTGCCACTTTGAGGATTTACGCCCCTTGCTGAGTTGTATTTTCAATTCTCGAAAGTGAAGTTATCCCAAAGCACAAAATGGCTACGCTATTTTGTGCTTTGGGATAAACACAGTAGAATTTCTATCTATTTTGATTGGACTCTGAAGGGATTTGATTCATAGCTTCTGGTGTTGTAAAAGGTAAAACTGCATCGCGATCTTTATTTTCTACAGTTGCAATCGGTTTGGATTGATAAAATGACATCGATCCTACGATAGGAATAGTTGTGGGGCAGCCTTCAGTTTTAAACCAAACCCTCTTACCTGAATATAAATCCTCCGTAGCAAGACCTTCAGAAACTATACAATGCCTACGAATATCGTGAAGTGCAAAAGCACCAATGCTTTCAGATAGCACTTGACTTACTGAATCTATATAGCGATTGTTGATATGCAGATCGCGATAGACTCCCTGAGTCACGTTGCGATTGTAGAGACTAGCTGAAGTCCCTACCTTGAGATTGTATTTCTCAAACATCCAATTAGGAACAAAGTAATTGTGCGATTCTCCCGTAGCATTTTTGAAGGTGACAATATTGCCAGCAATCTTTTCGATTACTTGGGGAGTTGTCTCATCTAAGTACTCACTCGTAGTTTGAGCCTTTATTGATGTAACTGATGTTGTGGAGGCGATCGCGATCGAAAACGCTGTAAAAAGGAAGCTTATGATAAGTTTTTGCATGGTCTGAAATCTCCAAAGAGTATCGTGTGTTCGATTAGTTTCTACTTCCTTACGATTACAGAATCATGGTTGAGCTAATGCGTGAATTGATTGACTACAGAACAAAACTTATCTATTCAGGAATTAAGCCCAAAAAAGAATTTGAGTTCTTAACGCATCTTAGTGATTTCTTCTAAAAAATTGGTAGGGTAGGAAATATCCACCTTACCAATTTTTTAAATAAGAACATTTCTCGGAAAGAGTCTCCCACTGCTATAGACGTTCAGAGAAGTTAAGTCAAAACTCAAAGAAGAGTTGGGGGGGGGGGGGGGGGGCCCCCCCACCGATTTTTGTTTTTTTTTTTTTTTATATTTAAA
>JALQCR010000003.1 GCA_023336205.1 Pseudanabaena sp. Salubria-1 | reverse complement strand
AGTTAAAAATTCCCCGTTGCGGCGCTGCGCGCCGCAACGCTAATTCTTGGTTTTATATGGCTATTTCTTTGGTGGGAAGGGAGTAGCTACTTAGTTCAGCAAATTTATCAGTAAAAATATCTACTTCTATATTAGGATCATTACGAAGATTTAATGATCGCTTTACTCGCCCTAGATATAGTGGCTTAGATATGCCTTCGCGAGGATGCACAATAGTACGAGCATAAATAGTCAATTGCGATTCGCCTTGAGCATTACGACCAGACGAAAATAGGTTGCTACTAGCTTGTTTTAAAGTTGCTTCAAGTTGTTCAGGCGTAATTGTTGGAGCGACAGCAATCGTGGCATTGGGACCAAAGCGATCGTAAACAAGCTTAAATGGGACAGCGCCTTCAATAGATGAGCGCGTAATTGGCTCAAAGCTAAGGGAGAACAGCCCGACAACCAAAACAACTGAAAACAGGGTTGCGCCAACCATTCGATAGCGCCAACTCCACTTAAATGTTACGGCTAGCCCTGTAATTAAGGCGCAGACCAATACAAATATGCCCATTGCTTGTGCGAGTTGACCAAATAAAGCAGGCGTTAGCGACATAAATTAATTTATTGTGATTTTTAAATAACTACTGAAATCATTTTATAGTGACTTGCACTACAAACCAAATAAAGCCTACAAAGTAAAGGTCACCTTTACTTTGTAGGCTTTATTTGGTTTGCAAAAAAGTGTAGAAAGTTAGGAGGATTCAATCTGCATCAGCTATATTTATCTTATCTTTCAGAAAAGAGCTAGCATTTTAATGAACTCACGAAACAAGAATCAAGGCAAGAAGGTGATGTTACTATTAGCGATCGTCATAGCGACATTATCGCCATTATCGACACCCGCTTTGGCAGGTGAAGTTGCTCCTCATTGGCGCTACGGAGGAGCAGAAAATCCAACTCAATGGGGTAGCCTTAGTAAAGATTTTGCATTGTGTGAGTCAGGTCGCGATCAATCTCCCATCAATATCAAAAATGCTGTAGAAAGCACTCCTTCAAAAATCAGCTTTGACTATAAAGCTTCTCCCTTAGTGGTTATCAATAATGGTCACACAATTCAGGTGAACTATGCTGAAGGTAGTACTGTTACTATTGATGGAGAGAAGTATGCACTTGTTCAGTTCCATTTTCATACACCAAGTGAACATGAAATTAATGACAAGGCTGCTGCAATGGAATTACATTTAGTGCATCGCAATGAAGCTGGGAAATTTGCCGTAGTAGGAGTTATGCTCACTAAAGGCAAGGAAAATTCTTTGATTGAAGAAGTCTGGAAGAATATTCCTGCTACTGGCAAAACCAATACAGTTAATAATATCACGATCAATGCTGCGAAGCTCTTGCCAAGTAGTAAAGCTTACTATAGTTATGCTGGTTCTCTAACCACTCCACCATGTAGCGAAGGAGTTAAATGGAATGTTTTTGTGGAGCCTGTGACTATCTCTGAAGAGCAAATCGAAGCTTTTGAAAAGCTTTATCAAGTCGATGCCCGTCCAATCCAACCTATCAATGGTAGATCTGTGCAATTACACCGTTAACATCGTTAGTTCAAAAAGCAGAAGAAGTTGCCCGATGGGCAACTTCTTCTGCTTTTTGGGCTAGGATCGTACTGACATTTGATTATTTTTAAGACTCTAAATCAATGAACGCAAATCAATGGCAATGGCGAGACGGTGTACTAACTTGTGACTTACTGGCTGACTGGCAACATGGATTTTTTACGCGATCGCACGCTCCCAAATCGCCGACTGAATTGCATAATCATCTCGTAGCATCAGGCAAAGCATATCGCGCTAAACAAGTACATGGAAATCGCTTAATTCATGCTGACGAAATCGAGGTTACTCCTAATACAAACTTACCTGAAGCAGATGGAGTTTGGGCAACGCGTAACGGGAATAATCGGTCAGTATGGGTTTGCACTGCTGACTGCGTGCCAGTGTTAATTGGCGATCGCAAGTTAGGCGCAGTTGCGGCTGTCCATGCAGGTTGGCGCGGCACAGCTGCGGGGATTGTGACTAAGGCGATCGCGACATTATGCGATCAAGGCAGTGAGTTAACAGATTTACGAGTGGCGCTTGGTCCAGCAATTTCGGGCAGTGTTTATCAAGTGTCGCAGGATGTGGCAAAACAGGTAACAGCAACGATTAATCAAACAGTTGGATTGCAGCCTGATGAGCACCCAGAACGAGTCAAGCTCGATTTGCGTCAAGTACAATTGCAACAACTTCAAGAATTAGGCATGTTAGTGGAAAATGTGGCGATCGCACCATACTGCACGCTACAGCATGAGGAAATATTCTTTTCCTATCGACGTTATTTTCTGAACAACCCTAATCCACATCCCAGAGCGCCGCAAGTACAATGGTCAGGAATTGCGATCGCTTAAATCACTAGCATCAGAATTTTCAGGTTTTCCATCTAGTAGCGCCTCAAGGTCAGCAAACTCATCAATCTCAGAGTCAGGTTTTGAGATGTTTTCTGTAGTTTTCTCAACAGCGGCTTTACTAGCTTTGTCTGCAATATTCAGTTCTTCTATTCTTGCAAAAAACTTATCAACGAGAAATTCTTGAACTAAAAATTCAGGATTTTTGGGTGATTTCTCCTTACTAGAAACCTCTTCAGTCGTGTCTATCGGAACTTGAGTTTCTAGGTCTGGTAGATTTTCAGTGAAAGCTTCTATACTTTCTTTAGCGATCGTAGTCGCTTCTATAGCTTGATCAAAAACTATTGATGGATCAATTTGTTCAGGGGTTTCCTCATCCAACGGTTCTTCATTTTTAGATTCTTCGTCATTATCATTTAGATATTCTTTTAGAATATTCTCAACATAAGCATTAAAGGCAATAAGCTCATCTAATTCATCGTCAAAATCTTGAGCTTTGATTTCAGTTGCTACTAAATCTTGCTCAATTGGTGTAGTGATCGCTTCAAGATTAGGCGCTTCATCAAGCTCTTGAATCATCTCTAGCTCTGAGATAGGAACTGGAAATTCGAGATCAGACTCAATTTCGATTATAGGATTAGCGATCGCATCTGGCTCTATTGCATTTATAGACTCACTGGGCTCTATAGCGTCTGAACTTGAGACAATATCGCGTTTTATAGGTTTCCCAAACCCTTGTTTTTTTGGTGTACCTACACTTTTACGAGACTTTTTTAAAAAATTCAGACTCAGATTGATATCACTTGTTAGTGCTGTATCTGCAACCTCCTCATCTTCAGAACTTTCCATAGACTCAAGATATTCTAATTCTTCACAGTCTTCAGTAATTTGCTCATCGAGAATATCTTCAGAAACCTCTAAGTCCCCCTCAGCTTGCTCATTCTCTTCAATTCTTGACTCTGGACTAGCATCTGGAATTTCTAAAAACGTCAGCTCAGGCTCTTCATCTATCTCAAAAGCTTCTAACTCCTTAGCTTCTTCATCAATCTCTTCATCCAGATTAGACTGATCTCCAGTAGAATCTATAACTTCAATATCAGAATTTTCATCTTCAATAAGCTCAAACTGATTTAATTCTTCAGTTTCTTGAACAATTTCTAGGTTTATATTTGAGCCAATTTGGGTATCTTCAATAAATTGCTCAACTTCAGGTTCAGAGATTGCCTCAATTAAAGATTCTTCAGCAATGATCTCACTAAACTCTAGGTATTCAGCCTCTTGCTCAGCAGCAGTTTCAGAAATCATCTCAGTTATAGCTTCTTCAGCAGCAATCGCACTAACCTCTAATTCTTCAACTTCTTCAACAAAATCATGGTCTAGACTAACATCAGCATTTTCTGTATTAGTCTCAGGTTCAATCTCTGCCTCGAAAGAAGTATCTATAACATTTAAAGACTCAATTTCTGGAGCTGCAAAAAATTCAATAGGCTCCAATTCTTCAGATTCTTGGATACATTCTTCTTGTGCAATTGTCTCAATCTCAGGTTCTGCAATAATTTCGGAGAAGTCCAAAGATTCTTCGACCTCAGAATCTTTAACAAACTCAAGAGGCTCTACAAGCAAGTCTTCTGAGATGTCTGAGATCGCCTCAGTCTCGCATACTGTATCTTCAACAGCATTGATTTCTGAGACTGCCTCAGGCTCGACTTCAGCAATCAAATTATTAGGCTCTATTGCCTCAGTATCTGGAACTTCTTGAGATTCATTTACATCTAGGGACGGCTCAGCAACTTCGACCTTGGGCGAATCATCTGATACTCCAGCGATCGTATCTTCTTCAAAAAACTTTAATATCTGGGGAGATTGCCAACCGACACTTGTAAAGCTGCTTTTAATTTTTTCAGGATTAAATGGCTTCAATCCGTTTAACTCTGAATCGGCTGTTAATTTAATTCGCAAAGCTGAAATCCCAGCTTGCAAAATAATATTACTTAAAAAAAAGAAAATCTCCGTCCACAGAATACCGAACAATCGCAAACCAGAGGGAAATGGCGCGATCGCCTGAGCTAATGGTGCAGAAATATAAATCTTACAAAATATAGCGCTCATAACTATGGCAACAGCCGAAGCAATCCAACCCGTCACATACCAACCATTACTATGCTGCTTCACAAGAGTAAGGATCTGCCGCTCTTGATCGCTGAGACTCTCACTAGGCTTCGCCACAAACCATAAACTAAATGGTGAGATCGGCTGTTGCCACTGCACCCAAGCCACCAGTACGATCGCAGGAAATCCCAAAAGAAAGATCTCAAACCACTCAGGAAAAACAGGATCACCCACTGCTAAACCAGCCATACTTAGCGCCAATAACCAAGGCACAATAGCAAGTAAAGCAATATTTCCCCAGATAAAAGGATTATTGCCTAGAGAAATATTGCTAGTTGGATTAGAGGGATGTGGTGATGTCATATGAATCTTTAGGAATGATTGCGAGATCTTTACAAAGTTATGAGAGTCTCTCTTAGCAGGCGAAACATTCAAAACTAGGATTTTTATCCTAAGCCTGTTGTTAAACGTGTCCAGAAACCTTCATAGATTTGAAGAGTTTCAGCATCGAGCTTAGCTATGCGATCGCTTTTGGCAATAATTTCCTCTGATGGTTCCAGAGCCTTAATCGCTTTTAGATCATCAGGGATCATCGATTTCGCCAATTTATTTGTTGTCCCAAAACTATTCGCATCACTAATTTTAGCGGCAACTTCAGGTCGCATCACATAATTTATCCAAGCATGAGCACCTTCGATATTCGACGCACCTCTAGGTATTGCCATGGTATCTGTCCAGATCGATGTACCGTTATTGGGCAGGACATATTTGATGTTTGGATCTTGCCTAGCCATACTGATCGCATCTCCAGAAAATGCCATACATATCATGAGATCGCCTGAAGCCAGCGGATCTCGCCATGCATCAGTAGTGAAGTTAGCGATCGCAGGTGTCAATTCCTGTAATTTTTGGAAAGCTTTCTCAATCTTTGAAACTTCTTTGGTGTTGTAAGAGTACCCTAGGATGTGGAGAGCCATACCGAGCACTTCACGAGGATCATTAACTAGGGTAATTCGCAGCTTTTCTTTGTTATCCCATAGATATCGCCAATCAAATGGTTCTTCCCCAATAATTGACTTAACTGCCTCGACATTATAAGCAAACCCAGTTGTACCCAAACTTACAGGGATGCTGAATATAGCGCCGCGATCGTGAGGTAGATCTAAATAATTGGCGGCAATATTTTTGATGTTGGGTAATAATTTTTTATTAAGCGGTGCTAGCAGTTTTAAATCTCGCATCTGCGTCACCATATAGTCACTTGGATAAATAATGCTATAGCCCGATCGCCCACCAGAAGCCTCTAGCTTGGCAAGCATGACTTCATTAGAGTCATAGGCATCACCAACAACTTTAATCCCAGTTTCTTTTGTGAAATCAGCTAAAACTTCTTGGTTATTAACGTAGGTAGCCCAACCGTAGATATATAAAGTGCTTTTGTCTTGAGTAACTGGTCGGTCTACTTCTTCTCCGCCAGCCTTTGTTTCTTGGGGACTCTTCTCGAAAATGCCACAAGCTGCCAGAGTTGATGCACTAGCCATCGCCGATGTCGCATAGGCAGTCTGTCTAAGAAATTTGCGCCGAGAGATATGCATAATAGAAATTTAGGAGGATTTAGGTCGCAACTGTAGTTTTGGGAAGAGCCACACAATCTTCAGGCATCCATGAGACATATACCTGACTATCAAAGGGAGGGGTCTTTTCGCCTTGGTGATTAGAACGTACTAGCATGACTCTGACGGGGGGGACATTTTCACTAGCATGTATATCCACCACAAACTGCGAGTGATCGCCTAGATACAAGACATTATTGAGAATACCGCGATAGGTATTGTATGGCTGGTTCGGATATTCGGTGGAGAGCTTGATTTTTTCTGGACGTACACTGACTACGGCTTCAGGAATCGGGAGCCAATGTCTGGGCTTTGCCGCAACGATCGCTAAACCAGTAGATGATCTCAATTCCACAAACGCACCATCTTGCTCAATTACCCGACATTCAAATAAGTTCGTTTCGCCCACAAAGTCTGCTACAAAGGCCGAAGATGGGCGATCGTAAACTTCTGATGGTGTGCCGATCTGCTCGATGCGTCCTTGATTCATCACCGCAATTCTTGAAGAAATTGCCAGAGCTTCACTTTGATCGTGGGTAACCATAATGAAGGAAATACCCAACTCATACTGTAAGTTGGACAGCTCTACTTGGAGTTCTTTACGGAGTTTAAAATCAAGCGCCGCTAATGGCTCATCAAGCAAAATCACTTTAGGGCGATTAACAAGCGCACGAGCGAGGGCAACCCGTTGCTGCTGACCACCAGATATTTGACTAGGATAGCGATCGCTCATGTGGTCAAGCCGCACTAGCTTGAGCGCATCCTTCGCCCGTTGCTGAATTTCTGGCTTGGCAACTCCTTTCACTGACAAGCCAAATGCAACATTATCAAAAATAGTCATATGCCCGAAAAGAGCATAGCTTTGGAAAACTGTATTTACTGGTCGCTGATAGGCTGGAATATAGGTCATGGGATTGCCCTGAATCAGCACTTCACCAGCCGATGGCTCCTCAAAACCTGCAATTAGTCTAAGTAAAGTTGTTTTGCCGCAACCCGATGGGCCCAAGATGCTAAAAAGCTCACCTCTCTGCACTTGCAGATCCACACCTTGGACAACGGTATTTGCCCCAAACATTTTAAATACTCGCTGTAGCTCTACATCGGGGACTGTGCCCGTTGTGGCGATTTGCTTAGCAGAGGTTGACTGTGCCATGTTGTGATGCTCAAACGTCTACTAATCTTTTGAAATCAGAAACTTTAGTTTTTCATACCTGCGCTGCGGCAAAACCAAAATTAGAGTCATTAAGTCTCTCGCATTTTAGCGCGTTGTAGCTGATAAATTAGCTGCAATGTCAGCGCAATTATTACAGAAATTTGCCCAGCGAATGCCAAAATAATATCGGAAAGTTGGATATTTGCAACAACTAACCAAGGATATCCAAAAAACAGCCACAAGCCAGCATAGCGATCAGGGCTAATCGATAGGCTTAGCATAATCAAAACTGGTAGAAAAATTAATGCAGAAATAATGCCTACTAACCATGCGGAAGGGTTTCTTGTCTTTAGGAATAAAACTAGTTGGGCAATCAGAGCAACCAAAAGTATTGAGATTGCAAAGGAGGCTAACACAACCATGGCTTTACCGCGCATACTTGAATCACTCCACGAGTTTACCCAAATCAAAATTGGCACTTGGGTAAATACAAGATTGAGGACGATCGCGATCGGTGCAGGGCTTTTGTCTGACCAAATCAGATCTCGCAGAATATATTTAAAGCCCGATGGATGCTCTTCGGTGGTCGATAATGCTCCAAATCTCACCCAGTCTAATAGTGCTTGTCTTTGCGGAGTTAAAGCTGCGATCGTCGCTAAAAACAAGAACAGATTAGCAATATAAATCATCAGCAACAAAATTAATTGTATTTCCAAAGAGTTTGTAGATCTTGCAGTGGTAAAGCTCGATTGCATACAAAAGCCCAAAATCAAGATCTGCAAATATGTAGTCATGATATAGCTTTGCCCCTTACTAACCAAAGTGGCATTGGGATTATGGAAGCGCCTTTCTAAAATGCGCCAGATCGCTAAACTCGAAAGCACTAAGTTTACAATTGTAAAAATATGTGAAGTCCAAATATTTGATGTAATCGATAAATACCACCATTCCGCTTGGATAGGATTGATCTGTCCACCCACCAAGACTTTGCTAAAAGAACTCCATGTGGTGAAAATATTCCACCACATGAAAGCAGGGGCAAACCAGATAAAAGTAATAAACGAAAATAACAAAGCGCCTGCGGATACCTGTCCACCAAACTTTGCTTGCCAACCACTTAGTAAAGCTAGTAATAGTGAGGCACTAAACAACAGAAAGGCAGTCCCGATCATCAATATATAAAAACTGCATAAAAAGGCGATCGGGACACCTGCGCCGATCGCAGCCGTCAGGTGATAAGGGATCGATAGCCCAATACAGATGTAAGCCAGTAATGGCACACCCATAATCTTTCCCATCAGAATATTGATGCTCGATCGCGGACTAATACGAATAAAGTTGAGAGTGCCTTTGTAGTCTTCTAGCGAAAGATCGGCAACTAGACTATAAACACCCGTCAAGAACAAAATAAATGGTTCAGACCAAGTAATAAACCGAAACTGCTCTAACCACCAAACTTGCCAAGAGGTAGCGCAGCCAAATCCGCGTATTTGAGCAGAGCATTCTTCACTCGGTATAGGCTGGCTGTAAAACAAAAGTAGCAAAATCTGGAATAGCAAAGATAACCCGATCGCTACGATGAGATTACGCAATTTCAGCTTGCCGCGAATTTCCCGCAGTAGTTGAGGATTCCAGTTGCCTAAACGATCAAGCCACGATATTGATTGTGGGGAATTCGACGGAGAATTATTCATAAATTATACCAAAACACAAAAGGGCATAGCCCTTTTGTGTTTTTAAAACTCTTACATGGTTTGGGTTTTAATTCACAGAAGTGTTGCCACACTTTTGTGAATTGGCATTATTCTATATGATCCCAAAATTGATGCGGCGGGCTTTGCCCGCCGCATCAATTTTGGTTTTTATTTTACAGATTTTCTAAACATCTCAATCAAGGGTTTTGTCAACCAATGTGTGCCGAGCTTCCATTGATGCTGCGTAGTTGGCATCCTTAATAAATAAGCCAGTCGTCTCATCACATGGGCTGGCAATCCATCAATGCTGAACTTACCAAAAATTGAGGCTGTTGCTCCGTCAATCCCTAAACTAATAAATTCGCCGAGGGGAATATAGCTAAAGGGAACAAGTGCTTTTTGATTAAGGCTAGCCCAAACATTCCAAGCGCAATACTGGGACTGCTGGAAGGCGACCTGTGCGGTGGCGGGGAGCAGACTAGAATTAGAGTCAAAACAACTTGCTAAGTCTCCGATCGCGAATACATCGGAATACCCCTTAACTTGCAAGGTTGTCTCTGTAGCGATCGCCCCTTGCCGACCATGTTCAACAGGTAGACTCTGAAGCATTTTCGAGAAAGTGCTTCCCACTGTCCATAAGATAATATCAACAGGTAGGGTGTCACTTCCGTCGCTGTAGTCAAGGGTAACTTCACCATCATTTACTTGCGAGACTCTGGTATTCAAGTCAGTCCAGACCCCACGTTTTGAGAGGGCTAATTCAGCTATCTGTCTATTTGCGTCCGTGGAGTTGCTTAAAATTTTATCGTTGCGATCAACGAGTCGGACTCGACCACGATCCTTGAGGCGATCGGCGATTTTGCAGGCAAGCTCTACACCACTGCTGCCACCACCTGCAATACAGACACGAATCTTGTCACGAGTGGATGCTTCTAATAGTTCTAATTTACTATTAAGACGATAGAAGTCATTCAGATTGCGAAATGGAATTGCATATTCCAAAGCTCCATCGACAATATTCATCGGCGTTTCACCACCGATCGCTAATACAAGGCGATCGTATGCCAATATCGTTCTCTGTCCAATATTTACTTCTACTTGTTTTGACTCAAAATCAATATTGGTAATTAAACCTTGAACAAACTGAATGCCAGTATCAGCAAGTAATTCAGCAAAAGTTGGCGCAATCTCCCATTCTTTCATTTCTCCTGTGACTAGCTCGTAGAGAAACGGCGTGAATAAGAAGCGATCGCTTTTATCGATCAGGATAATTTCAGGCATGACCGCCCAAGGTAGGCGCGAGAGATTAAGCGCAGTATACAAACCGCCAAAACCACCACCAAGGATACAAATTCGTGTCATGTGAAAATCCAAGTTCTTTTTTCCCATCTTATCTCAAAGGTTAGAAAAGGGGCGCTTTGTGCCCCTCTTCTAACCTTTGAGATATAGCATATTAACTTTTGGTTAACCCTAGGTTATCTAATTTCTCTTGCGAACACATATCGCCGTCCGATAATGTACATTTATTACATTTATTATGTTTGGGGGCTGTGTGGTCAAATCTGTGTTGCTGGCTCAGTTATCAGCAGAGCAATCTCTGATGTGGCACAATGCTTTGTCATCACATCACTTAGAAGTATGGGCTGCCTCTGAAACTGAAGATTTACTTAAACTCCTCGATCAAAAACGCCAGTCAAAACAAAGCTTACCGCAACTGATTATTTCCGATATCGGCATCCGATATGGTGGTGGCACTTCGTTACTTGCCACTGAGCTTTGCAAATGGTGCGCCGATCATGCACCTGATTTAAAAGTTTTATTGGTTAACCCTCGCCAAATTCAAATCAAGGAAGTAGAGAAACGTTGGGCAATCCGTCGCGGTGCGATCGATTTATTACCAAAGATATCTCTAGAAAATTTAAATATCGCCTTTGGAATCGCTGCCCAAGCTTTAGCGATAGAGATTAAACCAGAAGCACTAAACTCTGCGATTAGCAATCTCAAGTCGCAACAGTATCAACCAGACAAAGGCGCAGCTAAGGGCAAGAATATCAGGCAAACAGCCACTCAAGAATTAGCTCGCAAGATGGCTATGATTCCCTTAATGGTGATGGCAAGTGAGCCTGTAAATGATACAAACAATGACTTATCACCAAAAAGTATAAAGCGCCAATTAGCACTGGACTCTACGGTTGCTGAGTTAAATTTGTTCAATATCAAAGTTGATTTATCCCAAACAGGAGAATTTACTCGTCAACTTTTTAAAGATAATCCTCTTTTGCCTGCACTTATTGTTTTCGAGCAAGATAAATATGTGGGTATGTTATCTCGTCGCAGGTTTTTAGAATGCCTGAGTCGCCCCTATGCTCTTGAGTTGTACACCAAAAGACCATTGAGAGTTCTCTTTGAACAAGTTCCTGTAGAGACTTTGGAATTGCATGGCAATACCTCGATTGTGATGGCATCTCAAATGGCTTTGGGACGAGCTAATGATGAAATTTATGAGCCAGTAATTGTTCGTTTGGATGCTGATAATTACTCGGTGCTTGATGTTCACGATCTACTACTAGAGCAGTCTCATATCCATGAATTAGCTACCAAGCTTTTGCGTGAGCAGACGCAAACGACTATGTTCCAAACTGAGAAAATGGCAAGTCTGGGGCAAATCGTGGCTGAGGTGTCTCACGATATTCGCAATCCTGTGTCGGCGATTTATGGAAATACTGAATGTCTCTTGACTTACATAGAAGGAGTCATGAAGATTTTGAGAGCCTATGAGAAAGAATATGGTATTTCATCAACCACAATTAGTGAAACCCTTGAAGAGGTTGATTGGGATTTTGTGCGTTCTGATTTGCCACAAGTGGTACGGAGCATCCAATCGGGTGCAAGGTATCTACGCCGACTAGTTGATACTTTACAATCTCTATCCCATATGGATGATCATGCTAATCCGGAGGCGATTAGTTTGGTTGACTGTGTAGAGAGTAGTTTAACGATTCTTAGTGGTCGAGTTAGGAATGTCCAAATTGTTAAAAATTACATCGAATTGCCAAAAATTAATGGCTATAGCGATCGCTTAATTCAAGTGTTTATGAATCTGATCAGTAATGCTCTGGATGCATTGGTGGAGATGAAATCACGTCCTGATCTAATCATAGAACATGAACATCTTCTTCTCAGGGAAGATCGTGGTAATTGGCGCAGTAATGTCCAGACTAGTACGGACATTACGTGGCAGCCTTTGGTAATGATTACATCAGCGATCGCTGAAATTGATAATCGTAATTGGGTGTCGGTCAAGATTGCGGATAACGGAATGGGAATTCCCAAAGAAATCCAAAATCGTATTTTTGATAATTTCTTTACTACTAAAGGTCAAGGACATGGTACTGGTTTGGGTTTAGCAATTTGCCATCAAATCATTACCCAGCAGCATCAAGGCAAAATTGTGTTGCGATCGCCTTATCTAAATAACGATGGCGATGTCACGATTGGGACTGAGTTTGAAGTGTTGTTACCAATTAGTTAGATGTAATACCAATTCACAAAAGTTTGACAACACTTCTGTGAATTAAAAACCAAACCTTATAAGGGTTTTAAAAACACAAAATGGCTACGCCATTTTGTGTTTTGGTATAAAGCGCTTAGTAGTGTAGGCAAATGAGCAGCCAAAAAACTCACAAGCAGTGTAATGATATCCATGAGAAATTCCTGTTGAAAACTGATTGATTCAGTTATAGCCTTAGCCACTTTTATCAAGACAAATCAAAACCCAAATAGTGAGAGGCGGCGCATCGCGCCGCCTCTCACTGTTTGGGTTTTATATCAACGAACAACAAGGATTAGGGGCGCTAATTCTTGAGTGGCAAGGGAGTAGCTACCTAATAGTTTACTAAGGAAACAATCGGCACTTCTGGTAAAGCTTTTCTGCCATTGAGGAAATCTAGCTCAATTAAAAATCCATAGCCAACTAGCTCTGCGCCTGATTGCTCGATTAGTTTGGATGCTGCCGCCGCTGTTCCACCCGTGGCAATCACATCATCGATAATCATCACGCGCTTACCTGAAGCGATCGCATCTTGATGCATCTCTAAGGTATCAGTTCCATATTCCAAAGCATATTCAACCCGAAATACTGCTGATGGTAATTTTTTAGGTTTACGGACAGGCACAAAGCTACAACCTAAAGCCATCGCCAGTGGTGCGCCAAGTATAAAGCCTCGTGATTCAATGCCGATAATACAATCGATCTCCCCAATATTCAGTTCTGCAAATTTTGTTTTAAAGCCTTGGATAACTGATGTCAGCCCCTGAGGATGTGCTAACAAAGGCGTAATATCTCGAAACATGATGCCTTGCTGCGGAAAATCAGGAATATCACGAATAATGCTTTTAAAATCCATAGGGTTGCTTGCTAGAGAGTGTCACAATTTTATCTGTATGCGCGATCGCATTTAACACAAGAGTATCGCAGTTTCATAACCTAATACCCATGTAGAAGCAGCATTTGAGGACGCAAAGAACCTAATTTTTGTGGCGCGGCTTCGCCGCGCCACAAAAATTAGGTTCTTTATCTAAATTTTGATCTGCTTCAAAAAACATGCATGTATACTGTATGCAAAGTATATGGGTTTGTTGCGATGTATGGCTTAAAAGCAATTGTCATCGGTGCGGGTATTGGTGGGCTTACTACAGGAATTGCCTTGCGACAAGCTGGTTATGAAGTAGAAATTTATGATCGGGTGCGGGATTTGCGTCCGATCGGCTCAGGAATCTCACTCTGGTCAAATGGAGTGAAAGTCCTCAATCGTCTTGGGCTCAGCCAAAAGCTAGCTGCGATCGGTGGAGAGATGCATTACATGGAGTACCGCCATCTGTCAGGAAATGTTCTTAATCATATTTCATTGCAACCATTAGTTGAAGAAGTTGGACAACGTCCCTACCCTGTCGCAAGACGGGATTTGCAAAATGTGCTTTTAGAAGCTTTTCAATCTGCGGGTGGCAAGCTAACACTTGGAGCTAAGTGCATTGGTATTGTGGAAGGCTTTCGTGATGTCACGGCAAAATTTGAGGATGGCAGCACAGCCACGGGAGATCTATTGGTAGCCGCAGATGGTGTGCGTTCTCTCTTGCGTCAGTATATTCTCAACGAATCCGTAGAACCTAAATATGCTGGCTATGTTAACTGGAATGGGCTAGTTCCTATTAGTACGGAACTTGCCGCAGCAGATACTTGGTCAATTTATGTGGGAGAGCATAAACGTGCATCGCTGATGCCTTTAGCAGGCGATCGCTTCTATTTCTTCTTTGATGTGCCATTACCAATGGGAACAGTTAACGATTGCGCTAATTACAAAAGCGAATTGAAGCAACATTTCCAAGGCTGGGCTAAGCCTGTGCAGTTACTAATCGATCGCATTGAACCTGAATCTGTGGCTCGTTTAGAAATACATGATGTTGGTCCGATCGCAAAGATGGTTAAAGGCAGAGTAGCTTTGCTCGGTGATGCCGCCCATGCCACTTGTCCCGATCTTGGTCAAGGTGGATGTCAAGCGATCGAAGATGGATGGGTGTTAGCCAACTATTTAGCATCTACGAACTTAAGTGTTCCTGATGCACTACGACGCTACGAAAATGAACGCAAAGTCCGCGTCACCGAAATTGTCAACAAAGCCAGAAATCGTGCTGAAACTATTCATGGGAAAGATCCTGAAATCACCCAAAAATGGTATGACCAACTCTCTCAAGAAGATCCCTTGGATGTAACCAAAGCGATCGCTAAAATTATTAATGGAGGACCATTACATTGAGCCATTCATCAAGTTGTTATCCGATTACTATGCTCAACCAGATGAGCCAATCAGAGTTTACTGAAGCCATTGGTTCTATCTTTGAACATACGCCAGAAATAGCCGCTGAAGCATGGCGATCGCAGCCTTTTGCCGATGTTCAGAGTTTACATCAAGTGATGGCAGCGATTGTTTTGAAAATGAGCGATGATGAGCAATTAAAGCTAATCTGCGCTCACCCCGATCTTGGCAGTAAGTTCAAAATGGCAGAGGCTTCAATACAGGAGCAATCTACCGTTGGAATCGATCAACTCTCAGCAACAGAATACGATCGCTTTCAATATCTTAATCAAGCCTATAAAGACAAGTTCGCATTCCCTTTTATTATCGCTGTTCGTAACCACACCAAAGATAGTATCCTCAAAGCTTTTGAACAAAGGCTGCTAAACAATCTGGAAGTTGAGAAAAAACAAGCGATATCTGAAATCATCGAAATAGCTAGATGGCGGTTGATTTTGGCAACTAGCAGCTAGTGAATTACGAATTACGAATTACGAATTACCCAATCTCCAATTACCAATATTCAAATATGACATACCCAAGAGACATGATTGGCTATGGGAGATTTATTCCCGATGCAAAATGGAAAGATAATGCTCGTGTTGCTGTTCAGTTTGTAATTAATTATGAAGAAGGTGGGGAAACCTGTATTCTCCATGGTGATAGTGCATCTGAGACTTTTCTCTCAGAAATTGTGGGCGCAGTTCCCTTTAATGGACTGCGACATATGAATATGGAATCTTGTTATGAATATGGAAGTCGTGCAGGATTTTGGCGCTTATATCGCATGTTTTGCGATCGAAATATTCCCGTAACTATCTATGGTATTGCTATGGCTCTTGCACGCAATCCTGAAGCCGTGGCTGCTATGCTTGAAGCTGATTGGGAAATTGCTAGTCATGGTTATCGTTGGATTGATTACAAATATTTTTCGCCCGAACAAGAGCGAGAGCATTTGCAAAAGGCGATCGCGATTCATACACAGGTAACGGGCGAGCGTCCCCTCGGCTGGTATACGGGGCGCACTAGCGAGCATACAAGGCGTTTGGTCGTCGAGGAAGGTGGATTTCTCTATGATTCTGATAGCTATGCCGATGACCTTCCCTATTGGAATTATGAATATGGTAAGCCACATCTGATTATTCCCTATACCCTTGACAATAACGATATGCGCTTCGCTACTCCTCAAGGATTTAATTCAGGAGATCAGTTCTTTACCTATTTGCGTGATGCCTTTGATGTTCTCTACGATGAGGGAGAAACGTCACCAAAAATGATGAGCATCGGTTTGCATTGTCGCTTAGTCGGGCGACCAGGGAGAGCGGCGGCTTTAGCGAGATTTTTGGACTATGTGCAGAGTCGCGATCGCGTCTGGATTTGTCGCCGTGTTGATATTGCTCAGCATTGGCATAAGTACCATAAGCCACTCTCATAGTGAAACCAATTTTGGTATTTCCAGCGCCTTTGGCGCTGGAAATACCAAAATTGGTTTTTAGAAATCTCGCCGAAAGAGAGATCTCTAAAAACCAATTTTTATATGCTAGGATAGCAAACGCTTTACAAACGTATGTATCCAGTCTATGGAGTTGCTTAGATAAATGCAGAACGAACAACTAATAATCCAACTCATAGCTCAAGAACTTTCTCTTCGTGCCGAACAAATCAAAAATGCTCTAGAACTATTCGCGGAAGGAGCTACGATTCCCTTTGTTGCCCGTTATCGGAAAGAACGTACAGGCGAAATGAATGAGATTCAATTAAGAGATCTCCAAGATCGTTATGCCTATCTCACGGAGTTACGCGATCGCAAAGCTGTAATCCTCCAAGCGATCTCAGACCAAGGCAAACTAACCGACGCGCTCAGAGCCAAAATCGAAACTTGCACCCAAAAGACCGAACTCGAAGATTTATATTTGCCCTATCGCCCTAAGCGCAGAACTAGAGCCGCGATCGCAAGGGAAAAAAGACTCAAACCATTAGCCGAAGCCATCAAAACCTTCAACCGTCCAAACATTAACATTGCGTCGTTAGCACCAGAAGCCACGAAATATTTATCAGAGCAAGTAAAGACCGTCGAAGAAGCGATTAAAGGCGCATCAGACATTCTTGCTGAAGAAATCGCTGACAGTGCAGAATATCGAGCCTATATCAGAGAATACTTGATGCAGACAGGCTTTTTTGTTTCGCAAATCAAGGCAGCCCACGCAGTTGGTACGACAAAGTTTGAGATGTACCGTGACTATCAAGCAAAAGTCAAGGTGATCGCTCCCCATAATCTTCTGGCTTTGTTGCGAGGAGAAACCGAAGAAATCCTGACCCTCAATCTCGATTTTGATGAAGACCATGTGCTGGATTATTTAGAGGCGCAACAAATTCGGGCGAAGACTCCTGCCGTAAAGCAGTTTTATCAAGATATGCTCAAGGATGCCTTTAACCGCTTGATCAAAGCTTCGGCGATCGCTTCGGTTATCACGGAGAAGAAAGCTTGGGCGGATGGGGAATCAATCAAAACCTTTGAAACTAATCTGCGCGATTTGCTATTAGCGGCTCCCGCAGGGATGAAACCAACTCTTGCGATCGATCCAGGATTCCGAACTGGTTGCAAGACTGCGGTAATTAGTGAGACAGGTAAGTTTCTCGAATATCAAACTATCTTTCCACATCAGGCATTAGCGCAAAGAGAGCAAGCCACTCGGACTTTGAGAACTTTGATTGAGAAGTATCAAATTCAATTAATCGCGATTGGCAATGGTACGGCAGGAAGAGAAACTGATGCTTTTGTGATGGAAGTTATTCAAGGGTTAAAAATTCCGCCAATCAAAGTAATGGTCAACGAGTCGGGGGCTTCGATTTATTCTGCTAGTCCTGTTGCGATCGCAGAATTCCCCGAGTTAGACTTAACAGTACGTGGTGCTGTCAGCATCGGGCGACGCTTGCAAGATCCTCTTGCTGAGCTAGTAAAAATCGATCCGAAATCAATTGGAGTTGGACAATATCAGCATGATGTCGATCAAAAATTATTAAAAAAGAAGCTTGACGACACCGTAGAGAGTTGCGTTAACTTCGTCGGTGTAGACCTGAACACAGCGTCTAAAGAACTGCTCACTTTTGTGTCTGGACTAAGCGCCACCGTGGCAAATAATATCATCACCTATCGCAATCAAAATGGTGCTTTTCGCGATCGCCGTCATTTGCTGAAAGTGCCAAAGCTAGGCGCAAAGGCTTTTGAACAGGCGGCGGGATTTTTGCGAATTCGCGGTGGTGCTAATCCCTTAGACAATACGGCAGTGCATCCTGAAAGTTATAGTGTGGTGGAGGCGATCGCCCGTGATCTGAATGTGGATCTATCAAAAATATCGCAAGCGGCGGACAAGCTGAAAACGGTAAACCTAACGGTAAACCTCAAGAAATATGTGACAGATGCGATCGGTGAACCAACCCTGCGTGATATTTTACGAGAACTAGAAAAGCCAGGGCGTGACCCGCGTGCAGAGTTTAAATATGCTACTTTCAGCGATGCGATTCAGAAAATCTCTGATCTGCAAATTGGTATGGAGATAGAAGGGATTATTACCAATGTGGCTAATTTTGGTGCGTTTGTGGATATTGGTGTGCATCAAGATGGATTAATCCATATCTCGCAATTAGCCGATCGCTTTGTCAGCGATCCAAAGCAAATCGTTAAAGTTGGTCAGGTCGTAAAGGTACGGGTTTTGGAAGTAAATGAATCTCTGAAACGGATTAGTTTGTCAATGCGATCGGCATAGCTACAGGAGACACTGGTCAGTTATACCAAAGCACAAAATGGCGTAGCCATTTTGTGCTTTGGTATAACTGACCTCATATGGTCTGAGGGAAGAACAAGACTCCAGCTATGGAGATCGGGTTGTATCATCGACCACTTTCCATGCTGGAATTACTGTTATTGCGTGGTTTTCATTCCCTAACTCTTTAACTGACCAATGCCCTTGACCGAAGATGAAATTGTAGAATTGCTAGAAATACCTTTAGAATTAGTCAAGAATGCAAACTTTGAATCTAATTAAATTTGCTTATTTTTAAGCTTTGAGATCTTCTATGCAGCCCAATGTAAAACTAAAACGGCAAATAATAGGTAAGAAATTTTCTTGGACTCCATATTTATTTCTATTGCCAGCGATCGCATTTCTTTGCTTGACTTCTTTTTTACCAGTATTCCAAGCCATATATTTAAGTTTTACCAATTATGATTTTGTTGGTAGTCCTGAATTTATTGGATGGAAGAATTATCTAAATCTCTGGAAAGATCAAACTTTTTGGAAAACCTTAGGTAATACCTTAACCTACTTAATATTTGCAGTTCCTAGTCTGGTGATTTTACCTTTAGCACTGGCGATATTAGTCAATCAAAAGTTACGCAGTATTAAATTCTTTCGAGCCATTTATTATTTTCCAGTGATTGTTTCTGTGGTTGTCGCTGGTATTGCTTGGAAATGGGTTTATGCTCAGAATGGAATTTTGAATTATTTTCTGTCAACTATTTCATTTCAAGATATTAAAATCCCTTGGTTAACTGACCCCAAAACAGCCATTTTTGCGATTATTGCGGTAGTAATCTGGCGAGGCGTTGGTTACTATATGGTCATCTATCTAGCTGGTTTACAAGCGATTCCCGCAGATTTATACGAGGCGGCTGCGATCGATGGTTCTGATGGTTGGCAAAAACATTTAGATATTACGATTCCATTAATGAAGCCCTACATTATTCTCGTGGCAGTCATTTCTTCGATTGGAGCAATGAAGGTCTTTGAAGAAGTTTATATCATGTCCCAAGGTGGTCCAGCGAATAGTACAAAGACTGTAGTTTATTATTTATATGACAAAGGTTTTACAAGTTTAGAGATGGGATATGCTTCAGCGATCGGGGTATTTTTATTTCTGATTATCTTTATTATTTCAATTCTAACTTTCAGGCTCTTCTGGGTTCATGGGGATAAGCACAGCTAATAGTAATCAGAATCCTCTCGGAGCAACAGTTACAGCCCTACCATGTCGCCAATAATTGTATCGACACTGTACCATTTACCCCTCAAACCCAGATGAGCCAACTTTCAAATTTATTAATCCTGCTAAAACAATCTAAATATGATTAAGACTGGTTCTTTTTTGTTGAGTGCTTCTTTGTTTCTCTCTTTACCTGTTTTTGCTCAGGATAGCTCTATTAAATCAACTCCAATATTTCAATCGCAATTTTCTCAAAATCTTGCTAAAAACTTTCAAGAAGCGAAATCTGAAGGCTGTTTTATTTTGTATGACTTAAAACGCGATCGCTATATTCGCTATAACTCAAACCACTGTCAGAAGCGATTTATTCCTGCTTCGACATTTAAGATATTTAACTCATTGGTTGCCCTCGAAACTAAAGCGATCGCAGATGAAAACACCGTAATTCCTTGGAATGGCGTAGTTAACAATGAATTTACCGCATGGAATCAAGACCAAACTATGCGAACCGCCTTTACGCGATCGGTGGTTTGGTTTTATCAAGAGTTAGCTAGACGGGCTGGCAATGAAAAGATGTCCAAATATATCCAAGCGGCTGGCTATGGCAATCAAGATATTGGTGACAAGATTGATTCTTTTTGGTTAAATGGCAAGCTGAGAATCTCACCAGAGGAGCAAATCAAGTTTTTAGTGAGGCTGTATAAAGAAGATTTACCCTTCTCGCCTGCGGTAATGCAAACTGTTAAGGACGTTATGGTAATTGAGCGCCAAGACAATTACACGCTCAGAGGTAAGACTGGTTGGGGGCAAGGTGTTGATGGCATGAAAAATATTGGTTGGTATGTCGGTTATTTAGAACGAGATAACAATGTTTATTTTTATACTCTAAATATGATTAATCAAGAGACGAACTTCCCGATAATTCCTACTCGCAAGAAGATTTTATTTGACACTTTTAAGGATTTACAACTCATTGATTAACAAACAAATCCATCAATATTATTTATTATTTCAACTAAATCATGGAAAGTAAAAAGCTAAAATCATCATTAAATATCTTTAATAATATTCCGCAATTTGTGCTTTTAATTGCGATCGCCACTTTAACGGTGTTTCCTTTACTCTGGTTAGTCAGCACTGCTTTTAAATCACCTAGCGAAAATATTTTTCAGGCGACACCACAACTCTTACCCGCCCAGCCTACCTTTGAGAATTTCCTCAAGGTCTGGGAAAATTCCCGCTTTGATCTATATCTTTGGAATAGCTTTTTTGTTTCCAGCATCACCGTAATTTTAAATTTGCTATTCTGCTCCCTCGCTGCCTTTCCCCTTGCCAGACTAAATTTTAAAGGACGAGATTCTATATTTTGGGCGATCGTGGGTACGACGATGATTCCGTTTCAAATTACGATGATTCCCCTATATATTCTGGCGGTGCAGCTAAACCTCAAAAACACCTATGCTGGCTTGATTTTCCCCTATGTAATTTCAGCTTTTGGCATATTTCTCCTGCGCCAAGCCTTCCAGAGCGTTCCCAAAGAAATGGAAGAAGCGGCGCGAATGGATGGTTGCTCTAGTTTGGGGATTTGGTGGCATGTGATGTTACCTGCGGCGCGTCCTGCTCTCACCACTCTTGCTGTATTTACCTTTGTGGCGATGTGGGGAGATTTTTTATGGCCGTTGGTGATCGTCGATAGGGCTGAGCTTTATACATTACCGAGGGGAATTGCGAGTCTGGCAAGTGCCTTCTCTGAGGATTGGCGCTTAATTGCCGCAGGTTCCGCGATTTCGATGCTGCCCGTATTTATCGTGTTTGTATTTCTGCAACGCTACATCATTCCTACCGAAGCTAGTGCTGGAGTCAAAGGATAAAGACGACGCAGCGCGTCGTCTTTATCCTTTGACTCGTTGCTCTTGCCATAGTTTTGAACTTAGGGTAGTTTATGATTCTTAAGACTTGAGTTTTAAATTTAATATAGATTTAATATTTTCAGTCAGACTGCCCACTATCCTGTTCAGCAACTTCAGCAAATTTAAGGGAAGCAATCCGTACATAAAAATGAGCATCTGTAAGACATTTCAAGGCTTTATTTTTCAAAACCTGATTTATTTGCTTCCGATCGCAATCTTGTCCCCAACCTTAGCGATAGCCTCCCCTGTGGCAGCTCAATCACAGACATCGACTAGCTCATCAGCGATCGCCCAAAATATCATCTATGTAAATCCCCAAACAGGTAGCGATCGCGCTGATCAAGGTAGCAATACCGCACCTTTTAAGACAATCACCTATGCCATTAGCCGAGCTCAGACTGGACAGATTATTCAGCTCGCCTATGGAACCTACAGCAGCGCTACGGGTGAGCAGTTTCCCTTAAAATTGCGATCAGATGTAACTTTGCGCGGCAATGAAGCTAATAAAGGTAAAGATATCGTCATTTTGGGTGGCGGAACCTTGCGGACAGGATCAGGATTTCCGCAAAATGTGGCGATTACCGTTGGCGATCGCGCCGAACTGCGGGGCGTTACCGTGACCAATCCTAATCCTAGAGGTTATGGATTATGGATTGAGAATGCTAGTCCTGCGATCGCCAATAATACTTTTCTGGATAACAAGCAAGATGGCGGATTAATCACAGGCAAATCAACGGCGATCATCTCAACAAATCAATTTTTTCGGAATGGCACAAGTGGCTTAGCGATCGAGGGTGAGGCTAGTCCAGATATTCGTGGCAATCTCTTTCAGCAAACTACTTTTGGCATGAGTATTCGCCAAGCTGCCGCACCACAAATTACGGAAAACACTTTTACGCAAAATCAAAATGGAATCTTAATTCAAGCTAATGCTAAACCAGTTTTACGGGGGAATGCGATCGTCAATAATCGCAATTACGGCTTAACTATTTCTGATATGGCGAGCCCAGATTTGGGCAAACCTAATGATGAGGGCAACAATACTTTTCAAGGAAATGGCTCATTTGATTTGCAGAATGTCAGCCGTAATGCTGTTGCTGTGAATGGCAATCAATTGGACAGTAAAAGAGTGAAGGGAAATTTACAATTGTCGGGTGTGCGTCTGCCATCCAATCTATTTGTTAATAATCCTTCAGCAAATGCGACAACTACAAATGCTGTGGCTGTAAGTAAGGCTTCGCCAAGCATTACACCAAAAAGTGATCGCTTTGCCAACATCAACCAACAACTAGAACAACAGATAGCCAGCAGTCAGCCCATGAATCTTGCGCCTAATCTTGATACTCCACCAGCATTGGTTAGAACGAACTCTTCAAGTCAAAGCAATAGTTTTATTCCAACCAATCAAGCAAATCAAGCCAATAATCCTTTCTGGTACGAGCCTGTTACTTCTGTGATCGTCAGAATTACGCCCAAGAGCTTTAGTTCCCCGATCCCCGCTAATTCTGAAATTAGTACTAGTTTGCCGCCTGTGCGATCGCGTCCACCCAGCGGAGAGCCAGTTAATCAACCGATCCAAATCGCTCCTCTTGCCAATACTAGTTTTAAGCCCCAAAATCCACCACGCTATCGTGTGGTTGTGCCTGTGTCTTCAGCAAATGCTGTTGCTCAAATACGTCAAATAGTGCCAAACTCCTTTGCATCTCGACTTAATGGCTATTTAGTAGTCCAGATTGGAGCCTATAGCGATCGCAATATCGCTGAAGTCCAAGTTTCTCGTCTCGCACAACAAGGTTTATCCGCAAGAATTGAGTCGATTAATCCATAGCCAAAAAATAGAGGCGACACTTCTTCTCACCTCTATTTTTTGGTTTTGCTATAAAATGCAGATGTCTAAATCTTTTTTGAAACTTGTCCTATGACCTTAAACAAAGTTCACCTAGTCGGACGTGCAGGACGTGATCCTGAAGTTAAATATTTTGAGTCTGGCAAAGTAGTCTGCAACTTCACGATCGCAGTTAATCGTAATACCAGCAACCGTGATGATCCACCCGATTGGTTTGACTTAGAAATGTGGGACAAAACCGCCGAAGTTGCGAAGAACTTTGTCAGAAAAGGAAGCCTAATTGGTATATCAGGATCGCTTAAATTTGATCGTTGGAACGATCGCACTACTGGTGATGAGCGCCAAAAACCCGTAATTCGTGTGGATCGTCTAGATCTACTTGGCTCTCGCAAAGACAATGAAGCAGCTAGCAATAGTAGCGGCAGCTATGACGACGATTTTTAAGTACAAGAGCCTTGATGAACAAGGCTTTTGTACTTTACTATTCGGTTGAAATACGGTTTTCCTACTCAAAACTTAGCGATCGCATCAGTAAGAATATATTTAGATATTTTTAGCGAATCCAAGATTCGAGGAACCTATACATGTTTAACCTAGGCGAACTCAACTCCAGTAGCAACAACCTTTTACTCGATTACCTCAAAAATCAATCGCCTGAAACTTTAGCCACAGTCGCGCAGTCCGTCACCCCTGAAGCGCAACAAATTATCAACCAAAATATTCAAAACTTGCTGGGTATATTGCCACCACAGCATTTCAACGTCAGCATCACCACTGATCGCGAAAATCTAGCAGGCTTGATCGGCTCAGCGATGATGACAGGTTATTTTATTCGGCAAATGGAAACTAGAATGCAGCTAGACCATTCCTTAGACACACTGTAGCTATTACCCCCCAAGAGCAAAGGCGGCGCTTTGCGCCGCCTTTGCTCTTGGGGAAGCTGTCGCTAATTGCAATAGGGCATAAAACCCAATAATTAATTGGCGGCGCTCCGCGCCGCCAATTAATTATTGGGTTTTGATTTGTCCTTACAGTAGCTATAAATAAAAAAGGGAGCGCTTAGCGCTCCCTTTTTTATTTGTGTTTATTACCGTGAAACCGAATACCTAAGAAAACGTCGTATATAAAACCAGCTAAATCTGGCATCTTGAAAATTCCTAAGGTCTGAGGGGAGCCATTGGCATCGAGCAAAGGCTTCATTTGATAATATGCTTTCTCGTAATAATACCAAGGCACATTCGGCCAAAGATGATGAACTAGGTGATAGTTCTGACCTAATAGCAAGATATTTAAAAATTTGCCTGGGTAAACTCTGGCATTCTTCCAGCGCGATCGCTCAACAAAAGGACGATGAGGCAAATAGTCAAAGAACAAGCCTAACAAAAGTCCCATAACGGCTGCTGGTACGAACCAGAAGTTCATCATGTAGCTGAGAAAACCATAATGGTAGCCTACAAACAACGTTGCTACTACAATCAACCTGCTAACTGCCCATTCTAAAAGCTCGTAATTTCTCCATAGCCGACGCTGGAAAAAGAAAACTTCGTGATAAAAAAAGCGAGCAGCAATCAACCACAAGGGGCCGCCAGTCGAAACATAGTGGTCAGGATCATCTTCCTCATCATTCACATGGGCATGATGCTGCATGTGGACACGAGTAAATACGGGAAACACAAATCCTTGCAAGATTGCTGCAATATGCCCGATCGCTGCATTGACAATGCGATTTGGGTGAGCAACGTTATGGCAAGCATCATGAATTACTGTTCCCAGTACATAAAGCGCCGAAAAATTACAAACAAATACGAGCCAGTGCGCCCAGCCCCATACCCAATACCCTGTTGTCGATGCAGTTCCTAAAATGATCGAACCCAGTAGCAGTAGTATCGTCGGATTAAATCCCTGTGCTGCGCCCATCACACCGATTGGAACAGTTAGGGCTCTGCCCTGCTGCTGCATTGTGTCACTCCTTACTCAAATTTCCTATCTTTAATCTAGTATGCGTTTTTGGTTTGTCAATTGACAAACTCAAATATATTGGAAAAATATATTTGATTGTTGCGTTTTATTACATTTTTTATTATCCCCTATGCTACCGATAATAGAGCGAGATTGCAACTTTGATTTTGAGATGATCTTACCCGTTAGTTATTTTTGTTAGCGATCGCTATTGCACAAACTTACACATTAATCCTGAAGTCAAGCCCTTAGTGGTGCAGAAAACTCATGGGAGTCTCAAGATGAGACAATGGTAATACGGGCAAATTCGATACGAAAATCTAACTTTTCGCGTTTAGCAATAGAAGCAGAGGCAGGAGGAGGATTAGTTCTAGGCAAAATCTGCAAAATAGGAAGAGATTTTTGTTGGTAAAGAAGAGTGTGAAGCTGACGGAGACCGAGTTGCAGAAAACTCAAGCCGCGATGATCGTGCCAATCAATCGCAGCCCTTTGCCCCAAACGCACCAACATTATGCCAAGAATTACAGCAATCAGGTTAGCCGTGGCAAGGAGCATAAATAAACAGGTAAGAGCTTGAGCATCACGGAGATGAGAGCTAACAACATTAAAAGCCGCCGACTTATAGTCTTTAAAATGGGGTTCGATTCCACCAAAGCGTTTGCCATAGAGAGCAAAAGTCTGTAATGAAGGGGGAATATCGCTAAGGACAGCCCATGAACCGTTAGCCATGTCTAGGTTAGCCGTCGCTAAATGACAATTAACATCACCGAGTACGGTGACATCGGGAACTAGATAAGCTTGCTCTGCGGGAGGTATCAGTTGTTCAACACGCTTGGTTGTACCTGTTGGCAGAGTCACTAGCAGATCGCTCTTTGCGCGAATTGCCCAAGACCAGTGATTTTGCTGTAACCATCGGATTAATTCCCCATGTTCAAAACCTCGGTCGGCAAGCAAGGTCACCGTACTTTGTGGCGGCAATAGAGAGCGTACTTGTTCTAAGACGGGACGATAATGTTCAAAGCCAACTGTAGCGCTGCCATGCTCTAGTACTACTTGAGCTAGAGTAATCGACCTCCCTCCCCAAATCAAGCATACTTCTATAAGACAGAATTTATCCCACAGTATACTTGTGTCTAAGGCTAGTTCCAACGATTCTCCTGCAAATGCTTGGAGAAAGTGCTTCACCAATGGGTTATAGAATCTCTCGGCGATGATATGTGGATTATGCACAAAGTAGCTTAGTCTTTCCATCTGACTTCTGGCTTGGCACTCTCGATGGCTCAAATAGGGCAACCAATGACTCAGACTTGCCCTTCCTGATTGCAATATCGCGGCTACTGCCTCCGCAAATCCTTGGAGATGTCGCTTATCTTTTGGCTTGAGCCATTGACGCAGTTGTTCTTGTAGCTGAAGATATAGGTGGGGCATTTGTATAAGATCTTTTGTTGAGGAACTTGAGTATCTCATCTCTTGCCCTTTTTATTCCTCTTGTCTCATTTTGAGATTCTATGCCTGTCAACCCTTTCCAGACTTTTCTGCACCACTAAGAGTCAAGCCTTGCAATCAAGTGCGAGCTAAAAGCTCTAACCTATTGAACTGGTTTGACTAAAAGTGTTTTTCGTCAATTGTTTAGATGAATTTAGCGTTTAGCTAAAAACTTTAGTTGTTGGGTTACTTGCGCTATTTTTCAAAATATTTATCGCTTTTATCGCTGGTATATCTAGCAAAAATATTCATAATATTTTCAATTTGAATAGGCTTAGTAATAAAGTCATTCATTCCTGCATCTAAGCATAACTGACGATCTTCAGGTAAAGCATTAGCAGTTAAAGCTACAATCCAAGGCTGTTGACAACAATCCTGCCGAATTTGCTTAGTAGCAGTAAGTCCATCCATTTTCGGCATTTGCATATCCATAAAAATTACATCGTATTTTTGATTTTTGATAGCCTCTAAAGCCTCTAAGCCATTGTTGGCGATCATCGGGCTATAACCAAGTGCTTAGTGGTGCAGAAAAATCTGAAAAGCGTTGCTAGGCATAGAATCTCATCATGAGACAAGAGGCAAAAAGGGGCAAGAGATGAGATACTCAAGTTCCTCAACAAAAGATCTTATACAAATGACCCACCTATATCTTCAGCTACAAGAACAACTGCGTCAATGGCTCAAGCCAAAAGATAAGCGACATCTCCAAGGATTTGCGGAGGCAGTAGCCGCGATATTGCAATCAGGAAGGGCAAGTCTGAGTCATTGGTTGCTAGGGCAACCGCACACGTTCATGAATAAATAATGAAGACTAAGGTGAGACTATGTTTAAGGCGTTAAGTATAAGCTTGAGATAGTTGTCATCCCATCCAGCTTTAAGTCGTTTAGTCTTGACTCCGACCTTAGTTTTTTTGTCACGGGAAAGTAAATTTAAGCCAACATGACGAATAACAGCTAAGTTTTCAGCAGTATAGCCTCGACAAGATTGAGAAGCATCTTCATCAAACCCAACATCAAGAATCCAATGCAGTTGATTTTCAATACTCCAATGACTTCTAACAGATTGAGAGAACCTGTGAACATCACTCTCAATACTCAGAATATAATATCGCTGTTGGATAGAAACTACGCCATTGACACTACGTTCTGATTCAACCATGCCAATACTTTTTAACCCTGTCCATTTCTCTGCGCCAATGAGAAATTCTGTATTACCCATAGTCCAATAGGATCTCTTCTCAATGCGCCCATGTCCTTTTTCTACTGTTGAATGGAATTGATGTTCGATATTATGGAATTTTTGCGAGCGAGCAGATGTGAATAATTGACTTACATCATCATGGAGATTACCTTGATTTCCTTTTAGCGCTAATACATAATCTGCACCTTGTTCAATGATTGTTTTGGCGATTTCGGTCTGACATCCCATTGCGTCTATGCTGACCAAACAACCTCGAATTGCCAACATTTCCAGCAATGGTGGGATAGCGGTTATTTCATTTGATTTCTCACTAACTTTTTTCTGTCCCAGAACCAAATGCTGCGTTGCCGACCAAACACTCACCATATGAATTAGGCTACGGGAGTTGCCTGCTTCCTTTGCTCCTCTCAACGTTTTGCCATCAATATTAATCAATTCTCCGTCTGTTGTTTTATGGACTGCTTCCATCCATCCTATAAAACATTTTTGCAATTCTGATGGGTTCAGTCGAGCAAATATTCTCTCAAATGTATCTGCTGATGGTATTCCATTTTCTAATTCTAAAAATGTCTTTAACCATTTTTCCTTTGATTTTCCATATTCTGCTATTGCTGTAAAATCATTTGCTCCGCTTATTGTTCCACATATGCTGATTACCAATATGTCTAATAGCTTATGTTCGATACTATGTGCTGCTCTGGGGTCTCGCAAGTTGCCAAAATGTGTCTCAATTAATGCGACTGGGCTGATTGTAGAAGACATGTCACTTTTTTACTTTTAATTTATATTGGTCATTTTACTTTGCCTTCTTTGTTTCGTTGTTTATTCATGAACGTGTGCGGTTGCCCTACATTGGTTGCCCTATTTGAGCCATAGAGAGTGCCAAGCCAGAAGTCAGATGGAAAGACTAAGCTACTTTGTGCATAATCCACATATCATCGCCGAGAGATTCTATAACCCATTGGTGAAGCACTTTCTCCAAGCATTTGCAGGAGAATCGTTGGAACTAGCCTTAGACACAAGTATGCTGTGGGATAAATTCTGTCTTATAGAAGTATGCTTGATTTGGGGAGGGAGGTCGATTACTCTAGCTCAAGTAGTACTAGAGCATGGCAGCGCTACAGTTGGCTTTGAACATTATCGTCCCGTCTTAGAACAAGTACGCTCTCTATTGCCGCCACAAAGTACGGTGACCTTGCTTGCCGACCGAGGTTTTGAACATGGGGAATTAATCCGATGGTTACAGCAAAATCACTGGTCTTGGGCAATTCGCGCAAAGAGCGATCTGCTAGTGACTCTGCCAACAGGTACAACCAAGCGTGTTGAACAACTGATACCTCCCGCAGAGCAAGCTTATCTAGTTCCCGATGTCACCGTACTCGGTGATGTTAATTGTCATTTAGCGACGGCTAACCTAGACATGGCTAACGGTTCATGGGCTGTCCTTAGCGATATTCCCCCTTCATTAAAGACTTTTGCTCTCTATGGCAAACGCTTTGGCGGTATTGAACCTCATTTTAAGGATTACAAGTCGGCGGCTTTTAATGTGGTTAGCTCGCATCTCCGTGATGCTCAATCTCTTACCTGTTTGTTTATGCTCCTTGCCACGGCTAACCTGATTGCTGTAATTCTTGGCATAATGTTGGTGCGTTTGGGGCAAAGGGCGGCTATTGATTGGCACGATCATCGCGGCTTGAGTTTTCTGCAACTCGGTCTCCGTCAGCTTCACACCCTTCTTTACCAACAAAAACCTCTTCCTCTTTTGCAGATTTTCCCTAGAACTAATCCTCCCCCTGCCTGTGCTTCTATTGCCAAACGCGAAAAGTTAGATTTTCGTATCGAATTTGCTCGTATTACCATTGTCTCATCTTGAGACTCTCCTGAGTTTTCTGCACCACTAAGAACCAAGTGTTTCTAAAAATAGTTGTAGCACTCTTTGATTAACGAAATTATCTTCAACAATGAGAACTTCTAAACTCTTTGATCGAGTAGTTACTTGATCTGCAGGAGATAAAATTGGTTGAGTAATGCTAGGTATTTGAGAATTAGCAACTTCTGTGGGTAAAGTTCTCAACACGAGAGTAAAGTAGAATACAGAGCCGCTGGTATGGATCGTTTCTGGATCAAACGTCCAATTGTCAGGAGGATTACCACCAATTCGTCCAAGACTCTCGACCCAAACTGTACCTCCCATTAACTCAACCAAACGCTTACTAATTGCAAGCCCTAATCCTGTCCCACCATACTGACGACTGATGGAAGAATCAGCTTGAGTAAATGGTTGAAACAATAAATTTAGCTGATTAACTTCAATACCAATACCCGTATCTTCAACTGCAAAGAATAATTCACATTCATCACTATTTACGATTAACCGAGGCTCGATCGAGATTGTCACATTGCCTTGTAGAGTAAATTTAATCGCATTACCTAAGAGATTGATTAAAACTTGACGTATCCTTGCGGCATCACCTAATAAATCATGAGGAATATCTGGATGCATTGAATATTGAATGCTGAGATTTTTATCGCTTGCTTGTTTACTTAAAAGTTCAAAGACAGATCTGACAATATCTTCCAGAACGAGCAAACGGCTTTCTATTTTTAGCATTCCAGATTCAATCTTAGAAAAATCAAGAATGTCATTAATAATTGTTAAAAGCAAATCGCCACTCTCACGAATGATCTGTACATAATCTCTCTGTTCTTCTGTCAAATTGGTGGTTGACAATAAATCCGTCATTCCAATTACTCCATTCATTGGCGTACGGATTTCATGACTCATATTAGCTAAGAAAGCACTCTTTGCTCGATTTGCAGCTTCGGCAAGCTCTTTGTCATGAGCTAAAGCAATTTCCTTAATTTCAAGCACTCTCACCTGTGCAAGAGTTTCCTCTAGTTGTTTTTGTTGTTCCTGTAAATGAGAAACAAAAGCAAATGTTCTATCAATAGTTATTTCTAAATCATCAAAATCAATAGGTTTTGTTACAAAATCAAAAGCGCCACAGTTCATTGCCATCCGAATATTTTGGATGTCTCCATAGGCTGAGACTACTACTGCTTTTATATTTCGATTAATTTCAGCTAATTTTGAAATAAAGGATAATCCATCCATTTTAGGCATCCTAATATCGGTAAGGATCATTGAGATGCAATTTGTTTCTTTCAAGATTGCCAAAGCTTCTATTCCATTTGAAGCAAATATAAAATCTAATTCTTTAGATAGAATTCTTTTTCTAAATCTCTGTTTAAAGAGTCTTTGGATCTCAATTTCGTCATCAACTACTAAAACTAAATTTGTATTCTTTTGCATAACTTAAAACTGACTGCTGTTTTCAAAATCTAACATTTTTTTTTGATGTATGGCAATTTTAAATTATTCATTGGTAATTCCCTCTATAATGCCGATCTAACTGTTTCTATGCATCAGGCGCAGAAACAATTAGGCTCATCTGGGTTTGAGGGGTAAATGGTACAGTATCGATACAATTATTGGCGACATGGTAGGGCTGTAACTGTTGCTCCGAGAGGATTCTGATTACTATTAGCTGTGCTTATCCCCATGAACCCAGAAGAGCCAACAATTAAATTGGCTTTTCTAAAATCTTTGGGTTAGCGAGATTTTAGAAATATAATTTTCATGATTATAGTTGCTGATTATTTATAGGTTGTAATATTTGTAGCAATCTGATTTGCAGGAGGGCTCTTCCTAAAAATCACATTGCTAATGGCAATATAAACTACTCAAAGAAAAGGCAAATAATACTATTAAGACTTACGCAAGCCTAACGAATTTAATGGGTTTCGAGTAAATGTGGTGTGACCAAGCCACAGCTACATATACCATATACATAAGTCCTAACAATCCTTTCTAGATAGACTGATTTATAACCGAACCACAAAATGACTACACTTTCGGAAATTTGTATTTATTCATAGATAAAACCACCGAAACATGAATATATACTGACAGTTTTATTTAACAACGACCACAAAAAATTTAAATGTATGACTTCATAACACTTTAAAACGCCAATTCAAGGATGAAATGCAACACCTAGAGATCTTTGCGTAAAGGGACTCATAAGGATATTCTGATATTAATCACAATAATTAGGATACCCTCATGAGCTTTGTCCATCTTACCACCACAGAAAGAAGTGAACTGTATAAACTAAGAGTAATTGAGCAATTATCTGTATCAGAGATAGGTCGTCGCTTGAAGCGAAACAAAAGTACGATTTCAAGAGAGTTATCGCGCAATACAGACGAGCGACAGATTGGCTATTTGCCAGATACTGCGGTTGCCCTGATGAAAGCAAGACGGAAACAAGCAAAGGTAAGATTTCAGAGCATCAGTGCTGAGACGATCGCCGAAGTCAAACAACGGTTAGAGCAACACCACAGCCCAGAGCAACTAGCAGGGAGAATGGAAAGGGAGGGGCTAGGTAAAATCAGCTATGAGACGATTTATCTGATGATCTATGCAAACCATCAAGAGATGGGAATATATCAACAATATCTGAGGCAGAAGCAAAAGCAACGAAGGCGCAAAGGTCGCCATCAGAAGCGAGGTGGCATTCCCAATAGGGTAGGGATAGAGAATCGACCGAAGATTGCAGATTTAAAAACAGAGATTGGACATTGGGAAAGTGATACGGTAATCGGGTGCAACCACACAGGTATCGTAGTTACGCATGTTGATAAAGCATCGAAGTATTTACTTGCTGGACTAGCTAAGAACAAGACGATGGATGAGATAAACAGAGTGACATTCAATCTATTTGAGCCTATAGAATCAACATCTCGAAAGACAATGACCTTTGATAATGGAAGAGAATTCTGTGGGCATGAGAAGCTATCTGAAAGATTGAAACTAGAGACCTTCTTTGCGAATCCATATCATTCATGGGAACGTGGATTGAATGAACACACCAATGGATTAATTAGAGAGTTCTATCCCAAAAGTACAAACTTTAAAATCGTGAAAGAAGAGGACTTTCAGAAGGCAGTGAATTTGATCAATCACAGACCCAGAAAATCACTTGACTATCGTACTCCTTACGAAGTATTCTTTGCTTCATCAGAACCCGTTGCATTTCATCCTTGAATTGGCGCTTCTTTAAAAGCATAGTAGCTACTAGTGGGTAACATTCCTTGACTGTTGTTTGCAGACAAAGAGGCTGTTTCTGTCATCGGAATTGAGGCAAGTAAAGGAATATCAATTATTTCTCTTACTTCTCCCACCTCACGAATACGCTGATCTAGGCGATTGAGTAGAAGAGCAAATAAGATACCTAGTACCAAGCCAGAAATTGCTCCAGTAATCAAACTTCTCTCGATATCTGGAGAAGATGGTCTAATGGGAATGAGAGGTGGCTCCAAAACCTTCCATGATGAAATCTCTTGAGCCTCAGAAATCCTTAATTCCTCTAGTTTTTCACTGAGCTTATTGTAGGTAGAGCTATCAAGGGCTAGTTGTCTTTGGATTTCGACATACTTTTGTTGAATCTGTGGGATTTTAGAAAAAGCTGAAGATACTTCTGTTTGGGCATTGCGGATGCTTTCTAGCTGGGCTTGACTCACCGCAAGGGTAGTTTGCGCATCAAATAACTGAGAGGCTAGGCTTTGTTGAATTGCGCTGTTGGGCTCATTAGTAATATTAGCTGTATTGCCTCTCACCCCAACTACCGACTGGGCGCGAGTTTCCAGTAGTCGATAAAGCTCATCACGACGATCTTTAAGAGCGATCATACTAGGGTGATCGCCTCGAAATCGCGTTCGCTCTAAGAAGTAGTTAGTTTCAACTTCTTGGAATTGCTTAACCAATGATTGGTAAGGAGCATCTTGCTGCAAAATTGCGCCGCCGATCGCAGCTTCTTGGAATTGCTTAACCAATGATTGGTAAGGAGCATCTTGCTGCAAAATTGCGCCGCCGATCGCAGCTTCTGGGGATTTACCAACTTGACGACTAAGAACTTCATATTGCTGTTGGACTTGCGCAATTTTGATTTGTAAGTCTTGAGCTTGATTTTCTAGAGCCTCGCGCATTTTATAAACGGAGGCGGCATAGGTATCAGGATCGACAATGTTGTAGGTCTTACGAAATTGGGTAACTGCTAAAGCCGACTTATCCAGTTGTTGTTTGACTTGTGGCAGCTTGTCTTGAATAAATTTAATAGCAGTACTAGATTTAGTACGCCGATCTTTTAAGCTATATTCGACATAGGTTTGGGCTAAGGCATTTAAAACTCCTTGTGCCCGTTTGGGATTGCTATCTGTATAAGTCAGACGCAAAACCATTGTGTCTTTTTCAGGACGGATGTCTAATCCGCTCATGATAGTTAATGCATCTACATCTTTGTAAGTATTCGAGGGGGACTGCTGCATTTTGGAGACAGCAATTTCAATCAAAGGTCGGCTTTTTAGAATAGCGATTTCTGTGCCGAGATTAACCGTGGAGCTGGTGGGTAAGCCAGGGAGTTGGATGTCTGATACCGCGATCGTTGAGTTGACTAAAAGGGATGCACTTGAGCGATATTGAGGAGTTCTGGTAAATGTGTAGTAAGTGTTCCCAGCAAATACGGTGACCGAGACAGCTACGATGACGATCCATCGCTTGCGGAGTACTCTGAAGAATTTGGTAAGCTTAAATGAATCATCAACATACTTGCCTACATAGGTAGCTTTAGGATATTCAGTCATCGTTGTTTTTACCTAAGTAGCTTTAATCTTTACGCTTCAGCAATTTTCATTTTTAAAATTGGTTTTTTGGAAGTGAGCCGCAGGCGGACTTTCAAAAAACCAATTTTGGGGTTTCCATCGCCGCAGGCGATGGAAACCCCAAAATTGGTTTCATAATGAGAATTTCTGATTACGCCTTTAATCGTTAATCTTTATATCAAAATCAAGATAATATATCAAATTAAAATTTTTTATGCTTATGCATTTCGGCTCTTCTGGGTTCATGGGGATAAGCACAGCTAATAGTAATCAGAATCCTCTCGGAGCAACAGTTACAGCCCTACCATGTCGCCAATAATTGTATCGATACTGTACCATTTACCCCTCAAACCCAGATGAGCCTGCATTTCTAAAGTTGCTACCTATAATAAGTGATTATTAAGTAACTCGGTATAATTAAAAACTTAGAAACAAAATCTGTACCATCCGCTACGCGGGCGGTACAGATTTTGGGATTTTATATCTAATTGTGCCTAGCTACTTAGACTATATCTAAAGCCAATAACATCTCAGATCGAATGCCTGAAACTATTCCGACAGTATATTCCACCCTGTTCCTAACAATCCTGTTATTTTATGGGTTAGTTTCTTTTTTGCGTGGTTCAATCCGCGATCGCACAACTGATGCATTGTTCGCTGTGGGAAACCTTACGGATGATCATCTTTTGAAGCAAGTTCGTGATCATTTTCAACAAAGAGCTTACAAAGTAGTTGAGATTGATCCAGAAAGAGATGTTGCCAATCTCTCAGGTCAAGTTAAACCAAGTCTTTTTTTGGCAATATTTCTGACAATACTAGCGGCTGTTGGTCTAATTTGTTTGGGAGTAGTTTTAGGTATTTTAATCCCTGATCTTGAAAATCTTTGGTTATGGTTGACGATCTTATCGCCGATCGCTGGTGTATTTTATTGGCAAGGTACGCCGCGTGAGCGTAAAGTTAGTTTGCAACTTCTGCCTGAGACAAGACTTAAGGTTCGTGCACACAAAGACGAAATCGAAGAATTGCAACGATCTCTAAAACTAGAAAAAATAGATCATTAAAGGTAGAAATTGTTAGTCTGGGCATTTCCCAACGCACTTCCTGCTAATAAAAATAGCGCCAAATAAAATTGCCGCTATTTTTTATAATAGATATTAGAAAGTTTTACAAAAAATCATTGGTACTTCATGACTACTGTTTTAACCAGTCAAAAATCAGAGACTGTTGCTTAGTGGTGCAGAAAACTCAGGAGAGTCTCAAGATGAGACAATGGTAATACGAGCAAATTCGATACGAAAATCTAACTTTTCGCGTTTGGCAATAGAAGCACAGGCAGGGGGAGGATTAGTTCTAGGGAAAATCTGCAAAAGAGGAAGAGGTTTTTGTTGGTAAAGAAGGGTGTGAAGCTGACGGAGACCGAGTTGCAGAAAACTCAAGCCGCGATGATCGTGCCAATCAATAGCCGCCCTTTGCCCCAAACGCACCAACATTATGCCAAGAATTACAGCAATCAGGTTAGCCGTGGCAAGGAGCATAAACAAACAGGTAAGAGATTGAGCATCACGGAGATGCGAGCTAACCACATTAAAAGCCGCCGACTTGTAATCCTTAAAATGAGGTTCAATACCGCCAAAGCGTTTGCCATAGAGAGCAAAAGTCTTTAATGAAGGGGGAATATCGCTAAGGACAGCCCATGAACCGTTAGCCATGTCTAGGTTAGCCGTCGCTAAATGACAATTAACATCACCGAGTACGGTGACATCGGGAACTAGATAAGCTTGCTCTGCGGGAGGTATCAGTTGTTCAACACGCTTGGTTGTACCTGTTGGCAGAGTCACTAGCAGATCGCTCTTTGCGCGAATTGCCCAAGACCAGTGATTTTGCTGTAACCATCGGATTAATTCCCCATGTTCAAAACCTCGGTCGGCAAGCAAGGTCACCGTACTTTGTGGCGGCAATAGAGAGCGTACTTGTTCTAAGACGGGACGATAATGTTCAAAGCCAACTGTAGCGCTGCCATGCTCTAGTACTACTTGAGCTAGAGTAATCGACCTCCCTCCCCAAATCAAGCATACTTCTATAAGACAGAATTTATCCCACAGCATACTTGTGTCTAAGGCTAGTTCCAACGATTCTCCTGCAAATGCTTGGAGAAAGTGCTTCACCAATGGGTTATAGAATCTCTCGGCGATGATATGTGGATTATGCACAAAGTAGCTTAGTCTTTCCATCTGACTTCTGGCTTGGCACTCTCTATGGCTCAAATAGGGCAACCAATGACTCAGACTTGCCCTTCCTGATTGCAATATCGCGGCTACTGCCTCCGCAAATCCTTGGAGATGTCGCTTATCTTTTGGCTTGAGCCATTGACGCAGTTGTTCTTGTAGCTGAAGATATAGGTGGGGCATTTGTATAAGATCTTTTGTTGAGGAACTTGAGTATCTCATCTCTTGCCCCTTTTTGCCTCTTGTCTCATGATGAGATTCTATGCCTAGCAACGCTTTTCAGATTTTTCTGCACCACTAAGGAGACTGTTGTGTCGAATTCACTGAAAAATACTACTTCAAGCTTAGATAGTTTGTCCCCAAATCAACAGCTTTTGCCTTTAACTGCGATCGTTAATTCCCACGATCACTTAGAAATTGGTGGTTGTGATGTGGTGGACTTAGTTAGCCAATATGGTTCACCGCTTTATATTTTGGATGAAGTCAGCCTCAGAACTGCTTGCCAGCAATATCGGGATGCCTTTTCTAAGCATTATCAAGGACAGTCACAGGTTTTATATGCTTCTAAAGCTTGGAGCTGTCTGGCTGTTTGTGCGATCGTTGGCTCTGAAGGGCTAGGGATTGATGTCGTATCGGCTGGTGAAATCTTGACCGCTTTACGTGCTGGGGTTTCGCCGAGCTTGATTTATTTTCATGGCAATAATAAATCTGCTGATGAACTGAGCTATGCCCTAGAGTTTGGCTGCACGATCGTGGTTGACAACTGGAATGAGCTACAAACTTTGGCTCTCCTAGCCAAAGAGCAATCCATTGCAGTGAGTCCTACAGCACCGCGCATCATGTTGCGTCTAACTCCTGGGATTGAATGTCATACCCATGAATATATTCAGACTGGACATATTGATAGTAAGTTTGGCTTTGATCCCAATGAAATCGAAGCGGTATTTGCTTTTGTGGCAAAGTCCAGCCTTAGCTGTATTGGGATCCATGCCCATATTGGTTCACAAATTTTTGAACTGCAACCACATCAGGATATTGGCGGTGTGATGGTGCAATGGTTTAAACTTGCGATTGAAAAATATGGTTTGAAGTTCTCAGAGCTAAATATTGGCGGTGGTCTTGGGATTCGTTATGTGGAATCAGATGATCCACCTAGCATCGAAGATTGGGTAAAAACAGTCAGTGCTGGTGTAACCGATGCATTTGTTGCGTCAGGTGTAGCCTTACCCAAATTACTCTGTGAACCAGGGCGATCGCTGGTGGGATCGACTTGTGTAACTGCTTATACAATTGGTGGTAGCAAGACCGTGCCTGATATTCGCACATACATAACCGTAGACGGCGGAATGTCAGACAATCCTCGTCCAATCACCTATCAGTCGAAATATCGGGCTGTGGTGGCAAATCACATGAGTGCATCCTTGTCCCAAACTGTGACGATCGCAGGTAAGCATTGCGAATCAGGTGATATTTTAATAAAGGATATTCAACTACCTGAGACTAATGCTGGCGATATTCTCGTTGTATTTGGAACGGGCGCATACAATTACAGCATGGCTTCAAATTACAATCGGTTGCCCAAACCTGCGGCTGTGGTTGTAGGGACTGGAGACTCTAGTTTAATTATTAAACGAGAAACTCGTGAGGATCTATTACGTCAAGACTGTCTACCAGAAAGATTATACCAATCCACAAAAGTGTGACGATACTTTTGTGAATCAAAAACCAAATCCAGTACTACCAAATTAAGAAATGGCGTAGCCATTTCTTAATTTTAAGACCCTTACTGGGTCTGTTTTTTGATTCACGAAAGTGTAGTCACACTTTCGTGAATTGATATAAGGGTTTTAAAGGCTGTGCGATTTAATATAAAACCAGAATTGGTGAGGCGGCTTCGCAGCCTCACCAATTCTCTAAAATCTGGAATGGTAATTTATTTATTCGCTTGTCCCTAAAAACATAAAATGGCGTAGCCATTTTATGTTTTGGTATTACGGAAGTTGTATTTCAGTTGTGAATGAGAGGGTTATGAATGCAGTGGTTTAATATCAACTCAATTGCATTCATTATGAGGGCGATCGATATCCTTGCGGTATTGGGATTGATCTACTTCATGCTGTCTCTCAGCAATGATCGCCGCACGTTATTAATGGTGCGGGGGATCATCTTTTTACTAATAGCTAGCGTATTGAGCGATCGCCTTGGTATGCGATTGCTCAATTTTGTCTTAGATAAACTATTGATTGGTGCAGCCGTGGCGATGGCAGTGATTTTGCAGCCAGAGCTACGGCGATTTCTAGAACGACTGGGACGCGGAGATTTACTTTCGTTAATTCAACCTTCAACGAATCGGCGAGCCCCTGTTGAGGCTGACTCAGTAATTGAAGAAATTAATGATGCTGTGATAGAACTATCACAAAACCGTACTGGTGCATTAATGATTATTGAGACGGGTGAGCCTATCGATGATCGCGATTTTTCAGTGCCAGGGGTGAGACTAAACGCCTTATTATCAAAAGAGCTATTGCATACAATATTTCAGACTTCGACGCTTTTACATGATGGAGCAATCCTGATTCGAGAAGATCGGATTCTGGCTGCTGGTGTAATTTTACCCATTTCTGAACGAGCCGCCTCGCGGGAAATTGGTACTAGACATCGTGCTGCGATGGGCATTACCGATCGCGTCAGAAATTGTTTTTGTATCGTTGTTTCGGAAGAAACAGGATCGATCGCGATCGCTGAAAATGGCATATTAGATCGTCCGATTTCTAGTAGTCGTCTACGAGAAATATTAGAAACTAAACTAGGTAATTATCGTCCAACGACATTAGGAAGAGCAGTACCACGCTTTAATTGGCTCTGGTCAAACTCAATTCTCAAAAATATGGTAAGTCGAAAATCGTCACAAAAGAAATGACTGCTAAGCTATTACAAACTTTGCCTCCAGATCTAGATCGTCAAAGATTGCCTAAACACGTAGCCGTAATTATGGACGGTAACGGACGCTGGGCTAAGCAGAAGGGAATGCCCAGAATTGCAGGTCATCGACAAGGTGTGGATGCCCTAAAGGATTTATTGCGCTGCTGCAAAGACTGGGGAATTGCGGCTCTGACGGTTTATGCCTTTTCTACAGAAAATTGGAGTCGCCCTGCTCAAGAAGTTGATTTCTTGATGGTTCTATTTGAGCGGATGTTGCGTCGTGAATTGGATGAAATGTGCCAAGAAGGAGTACGCATGTCTTTTGTAGGCGATCTAGATTCTTTGTCAAAATCTTTGCGCAATGAGATTGAGCGATCGCAAAATGCTACGGCTAATAATCAGGCGATTCACTTTACGGTGGCGATCAATTATGGTAGTCGGCGCGAAATTGTGAAGGTATGTCGCCAAATTGCTGAAGCAACTTTGGCGGGGGAAGTTAATCCCGAAAATATTGATGAAAATCTTTTTGAGCAACATCTCTATACGGCTGGAAATCATAATCCTGATCTGTTGATTCGCACTAGTGGCGAAATGCGCTTGAGTAATTTTCTGCTCTGGCAAATGGCATACACGGAGATGTATTTCACGCATACGCTTTGGCCAGATTTCAATCGTAGTGAATTTCACAGAGCACTAGTTGACTATCAAGACCGCGATCGGCGTTTTGGTAAAGTCTAAAAAAGCGGGCGCGAAGCGCCCGCTTTTTTAGTAATGGTTACCAACTTTGCGATGGTGGGCGGCGGTGAGAGATTCAGGTTTAGAAACTCGACCTTCCTCTGCGATCGCATAGATAATCCAGTGATCGCTGCATTCCATACGGCTCATAACTTCGCACTCCATAAATGCAAGAGCGTCAGTAAGTATCGGTGAGCCACATTTCGACAACTGGGTTTTGACACCCTCAAAGCGATCAGCTCCAGGGGCAAATCGTTTTAAGAAATGCTGCATCAGCTTTGAGTAATTTCCATCCTCAAGAACATTTAACACAAAGCGATCGCCAACTTGCATAAATGACTCGATCGCCCGATCCTTTGCGACGGCAACTGTAAAGCCTAGAGGCTTGAAACTAGCTTGGGCAACCCAAGAAGCCAACATCGCACTGCGAGCACCACCTTTAGCGGCTGAGATAATATATAAGCCCCCAGCTAAACGTCCTAGAGCTTTATCAAGATCGGCATCGATTGCCTTGAGCTGCTTGATGTTTTGCTTACGAGTGAGCAATTGTCCCAAGTCAGTACCTGCTTCATCACAGGTTTGGTAGGTTGCCTCGTTAGGATTTTCGCGGACGCGAATCGCGGGAAACGCATTGACAACGCCTAAATCTTTAAACCTGTTATTTAACAAATCAATAGAAGAATCTTGATCTCCATGGGGTTCATAAAGCCCAATTACTTGCTTTTCACTCGCCGCCGCTAAAATTGCGCCGATCGCAGTTTCTACATGACTATTGGATGCAGGGGATGTGCAAACAACCAAGCCTGACGCATGTCCAACTAATTCCCGTAATTCCTGCAAGTCAATTGCCTTGAGATCTACCATTTCCACTGCAACACCAGTTTTAGCAATCCCACGGGCGATCGCTTGTGATAGGCGATCGCAATAGCCATAGTCGGACACATAGCAAACCACAACATTAGTTTCGCCCTTAGTTTGCGCTTGGCTCCATTGGCGATAGTTTTCCGTCAGTTCTTTGGCGTTATAGCGTAGCAAGGGACCATGTCCATTAGCGACGATTTCAGCCTGTGGCAAATCATCCATCCGTTTCATCGCCGCAATCACAGACCGTGCATTGGGAGCCATCAAGCATTCGTAATAAAAGCGATAGTCGGGCGTAATTCTTTTTAAATCCTCATCATAAACAGCATCACTGCAATAATGCATTCCAAAAATATCGCAGGTATACAAAATTGATGTGCCAAGATCAAAGGTCATCATTGTATCGGGCCAGTGCAGATTTGGTGCATTCACAAATTGCAAAATATGACCATTACCCAAGTCAACCTGATCGCCATTTTTAACAGCTTGCTGCTTAAACGGCTGATTGATCAGCTCACCCAGAAATTGCAAAGCTACTTTAGTCGCCACCACAGTGACATTAGGGGCTAATGCTAATATTTCCTTGACCAAGCCACTATGGTCTGGCTCTGTATGGCTGATTACTAAATAATCAATTTGGGCAGGATCGATTAGCCCCTGCAAAGTTTTGAGATATAGTTCACGAAACTTGGCGTGAGATGTATCAACTAGCGCCAGTTTTTCCCCACGAATGATATAGGAGTTATAGGTCGTACCATTTTGCAAACCAAACTCGATATCAAAGCGATCGCGATCCCAATCAAGCGATCGGATTGTGGTCGTGTCAGCTGCAATTTCAGCAACTTGTATAGTGAGTCGGCGCTCAATCGGCTTCTCTGCTACATTAACAATAGAAGGAATCTCAACAGCAGCTACCACGATCTTGTCTCCCTATCTGATTTTCAACTATCTCTAGTCTAATGCTTACTTTTCGACAAGTCCAATTGAATGTGCTAATTGATACTATAAGTAACTAGTCAAAAACCAAAAATTAAGTAGGCGGACTAATTACCTCTATTTAACTTCTGGGATACCCCCCAACCTAATATGTCAGATCTTTACGTTTCATGGGAAGAATATCACGCCAACATCGAGAGATTGGCAGCTCAAATCTATCAATCTCAATGGGAATTCGATCAAATTCTCTGTCTTGCTAGGGGTGGCTTACGCATTGGGGATGTGCTTTCGCGAATCTACGACAAGCCTCTTGCGATTCTCTCGACTTCTTCCTATGGTGGCAAAGATTTTCAGGAACGGGGCAGCTTGACGATCGCTAGCAATATCACGATGACTACGGCGACACTTGGCAAAAGGATTTTGCTAGTGGATGATTTAGTTGATTCGGGTGTGACTCTTGCGCGGATCTTGGAATGGTTACAACAACACGAAGAATTTGCAATTACTGAAGTGCGATCGGCAGTTTTGTGGTTTAAGGCTTGCTCTGTAGCTAAGCCCGACTATTATGTGGATTTCTTGGCGGACAATCCTTGGATTCATCAACCCTTCGAGAAGTATGAAAAGCTAAATCCTAGTGATCTATAAAATTTTAAGCTTTTAACTTAAGAAACCATTTAAGAATTCTAGTTTTTGCCTCCCTAGCCCCCCCAATGCTGCTACGGTGTACACACAAATCATAAAACCTAGTTAAGTCAACAATTAATCGCCCCCTAGCCCCCAATTCTGGGGGAACAAGAAAATAAAATTCTTTCAAAGTCCCCCAGAATTAGGGATTTGGGGGGCTAGACACCTAAGATCTCTTAGAGATCTCCCTCAATCCCCCTTAAAAAGGTGAAAGTATTTAATTCTCCCACCTTTTTAATCTACCTTGTACACACAAGTCGGACTTACCCCCTTTACCTTGAAAAGGGGGAAGACTAGAAATCTTGTTCCCTCCCCTTTGCAAGGGGAGGGTTAGGGTGGGGTAATTTCTTTGATTTCACACACAAACATGAGATGTGTGTACAAGGTAGACTTTTTAAGAGGGGCTGAGAGGATCTAGTGAATTCTTAAATGGGTTCTAAAAGTCAAATTATGATTCATTTTTTGGGCTCATCTGGGTTTGAGGGGTAAATGGTACAGTATCGATACAATTATTGGCGACATGGTAGGGCTGTAACTGTTGCTCCGAGAGGATTCTGATTACTATTAGCTGTGCTTATCCCCATGAACCCAGAAGAGCCATTTTTTGATTGATTTTTTTAGAGTAGAGCTGTTGAATTGTTGTAAAAAGTAGCTTTAATTTAATCGGTTTACTTATGTAGTCATCTAATCCTGCGGCGAGACATTTTTCCTCGGTTTGAATCAGAGGGAGTTGGCGGCGATGGCGACAATTCATTTACAGAGTTTGGGCAAGATTGAGCGGGAACTGACTTCAAAATAGCTTCATTTCAGCGCATTGAATCTGCGATTTGCGATTTGATAAATAATAAAAAGTAAGGCATAATACCCTTAATATGAAGCGATTGGTAAATATGCCCTACGACCTGTTTCTTATCTACGGGGAGCATAAACAAGAAACATTCTTGAAATGTGCAAAATCATTAATTATGGGTATAACTGTCAATCGTTTTTGATCATGATATTACGCAAATAACTATGTCTATTTACTTGCACACAAATATTTCTTATTTGTTTTGTATAGTCTCTTAAACACAAACAAGTAGGGATAAATCATGCATATGAAAAATTGTCATCTATTATTATTTACAGTTCTAGAAGTATTCTTCTAAAAAATCCAGTAAATTGCTTCCTAGTGAAAAGCAATTTACTAGGAGTATTAAAAAGATGGAATATTTAACTTACAAAGCGTTTAAGGAAGAAAATATTCTATGAAATTAAGATTACTTCATAGAAAGGCATCATTAACAATAAGAAATAATTAACTAAGTATTTCTTACTAGTTTATTTGCTTAATATATCCTATTCCCAAGATTTATAATAACATATAAAAGTCAAATTATGATTCATTGTTTGATTGATTCTTTTTGGAGAAAAGCTGCTGAATTGTTGTCAAAAGTAGCTTTAATTTGATCGGTTTACTTATGTAGTCATCTGCTCCTGCGGCGAGACATCTTTCGCGATCGCCTGTCATCACTAAGGCAGTAGTAGCGATAATCGGCATGGTAAAACCTTGGCTGCGGATATACTTAATTGCTTCAAGACCATCCACTTCTGGCATTTTGATATCCATTAGAATTAAGTCTGGCGGCTCTATTTGTACGAGATCGATCGCCTGTTGTCCATTTTTAGCAATTTTTAGTTGAAAACCTTTTGCTTCTAGATAGGTAGTAAGCGTTAAGAAATTTTCTTCGTTGTCTTCAGCTAACAGAACTAGAGGGAGGTAGCGCTCACCATCAATTATTTCACTTGGAGATGGTGGGATATTTGCAGGCTTTTGAGGCTGCTGAGATATGTCGCTAGAATAGGGAAGTGCGATCGCAAATTGACTCCCTACACCTACTTCACTGGTGGCTCTCACATATCCACCATGCAATTCGACTATCTTTTTGACTAAGGCTAATCCTAAACCAGTACCATCATATTGGCGATTGAGCTGACTATCAATTTGGATAAAAGGTTGAAATAGCTTTTGTAAGTTATCAGCTGTAATACCAATACCTGTATCTGTTACCTTTAAATATACCCAATCTTGAAGACTAGTATTGTCATTAAAGGGAAGCTTTCTTTCGAGAGAATACTCTAGAGTTATTTTGCCTCCCGATGGTGTAAATTTGATGGCATTACTGAGTAGATTGATTAATACTTGTCGAATACGGCGATCATCAAGGGATGTTTCTAGTTCAGATTGAGCGCCCCTTAAGTCTAACTGCAAATTCTTTTGGATTGCCATCTGTCGGACAAACATCATACTAGATTGGCAAATATCTTTAATATTAGATGCTTGACATTCTAAAGTCATTTCATCAGCTTCGATTTTGGCAAGATCGAGGATGTCATTAATTAACTCCAGTAGATGATTGCCACTGTCTTCGACGACCTGCAACATACTCTTTTGTTTTTCTTGAATTGCTCCAAACACTCCTTCCGATAAACTTTCTGTAATACCGAGAATGGCATTGAGAGGGGTGCGAAGCTCATGGCTCATATTAGCGAGAAACTCATCTTTGAGCCTTGTCGCTCTTAATAGTTCCTGATTTGTAGTTTTTAGTAGAGCTTCAGCTTTTTTGCGATCGCTAATGTCGCGACATACACAAATCAGTAATCCACTATCAGTAAGGGTTAAAGATAATTCCTCATCAAAACTAGATCCATCTTTGCGAAGGACAGTTACCTCGCCCGACCAAGCGCGATTGATTTCTAGTAGAGGAAAAATTTCCTGATATGCTCGGGCGATCCCTTCTGGAGAATAAAACTTTTCCCAACTTTCGCCAATAAGCTCTTCAGAATGCTCATACCCAAATAAACGTACATGGGCTTTGTTTAAATAGGTGTATTTATAGTCTCGCAAAATAGCAATGCCATCGCTTGCAGCTTCTATAGCATCAAGTTGTTGTTTGAGTGTCGCTTCGGCTTCTTTGCGATCGCTAATATCTTTACTAATGCCTAAAAAACCAATAACTTGCTCCTTCTCATTCCTAAGAGCTGTAATAGATAGCAAGACGGGAAAGCGAGATCCATCTTTACGGATATTTGTCAGTTCTTTCTCACAAACAACATCTAGAGACGCTTGGGCTGTTAATGCAACAAACCCGTTAGGCAGGTCTTGCCCTAATTCCGCAGAGAGAGTTGCCGCCAGTTCTGCTAGTTCCTGAGCATCACAAAAGATTGTAGGTGTAGCCTGTCCGATAATCTCTCCCATGCTGTAACCCAGCATTTGTTCAGCGCCATGGTTGAAAATCTGAATAATACCATCGAGATCGGTGGTAATAATCGAGTAATCAGTACTATCGAGGATGGTACGTTGTAGTTTGTTGACTTGCCAAAGTTCGTTGGTACGTTGTTCAATTCTTGTTTCTAAGGATTGATTGAGTTCCTGAAGTGCTTGCTGCGCTTGTTTGCGATCGCTAATATCTCGAAACAACCATTGTAAAGTCGTAGAGTTATCGAGTAAGCAGAGAATCTTAGAGACTGAAACTTCTACTGGACAGTAACTATCATCAGATAGTTTAAGGGACATTTCCCAAGTCAGTCTGGTCTTTTCACGAAAGCCTTGACGTAGATTACTGTAAATTAATGGAATATCTGTTGGATCGACTAACGAATGCAAGTTCTTAAGATACAAATCCTCTTTCGATATCGATAGAAAATTGCAAATCGCCAGATTGGCTGATAGGACTACTAACCCTACACAATCGGTAACTAAATAACCATCGGGGGCAAAATCAAACAAATCTTGGTATTGACGCTGTATGTTTTCTAGGTCAATATTCCGAAGCCTTAATTCTTCTTCAATAGTCTTTAACTCTTCAATATTTAGCTGTAATTCTTCATATGTGTCAAATAGCAAAGAAAGACATGACTCATCTTGGATTTGGATGTCTGGAAGATTTAAAGAATTTTGCGTCTTATACTTGAAGGACTTGCTTTCTAAAACATTCTCCGCCAATAGATCGATTAAATCATTTTGAGTCAATACTCCGACTAAGCGATCGCCATCTAGTACAGGCAAACGACTAATTTGATAAGAATAGAACAATACTAAGGCAGACTTCGTATCTGTTAGTTCTGATTCTTGGATCGTAATCACAGGACCACACATCGCATCTTTCACCAACAACTGGTCAAAGGTGCAACCCTTTAGGATCATTCGGATAATATCTCCTCTAGTGAGAATACCGAGCAAGTCACTTCCTGAGTCAATTTCATCACTCGCCATAACCAAGACATAGCTAGAATCTGCCTCCTGCATTTGTGCGATCGCTTCTAAAACAGTTGTATTAGGATTAACTACTAGAGGACTACTGTTCTTAATTTGCGAATATATTTGTGATTCTGAAATAAAGCCTGCTAACACCGTTATACCTACATAATTGGCAAATAAAGTTATTTAACTGATGTTACGTAGAATGCAGATGATGAATCTCCTACTCCTCGCGTGACAGCCCGCAACCTTGAAGATCGCAGGAATTCCTTCCATGTAACATCAGTTATTTAAGTATTAGGACTTACGCAGAACAGCTCACTATAAGAAACCATCTAAGAATTAATTTCTGCGGTCAAAAGTCCTAAGAGATTCCCCTCAATCTCCCTCAAAAATAGGGAAGATTTAAATTCTGCACCATTAAAAAGCTACCTTGTACATTCGGACTTACCCACTTTAATTCCCCCTTGCAAAGGCTACCATGTCCACACAAGTATCTCTATCTACGTTTGAGGGTTTAGATCCCCCCTTAAAAAGCTACCGTGTTCACACAAGTCAACTGCCTACGTTTCGATTTATCTAAGCCCCCTAAATCCCCCAATTCTGGGGGACTTTGAAAGAATTTTATTTTCTTGTCCCCCCAGAATTGGGGGTTAGGGGGCGATTAATTGTTGACTTAACTAGGTTTTATGACTTGTGTGTACACCGTAGCCTTAAAAAGGTGGGCTGGGGGGATCTAAACAATTCTTAAATGATTTCTTAATTATCATCTCTTCTCTTTGTTCTTAATACTTATTAAGGAAGAATTAAAAATAGAATAGCACTAAGATCACCAATAATCCAACATGAAATCTTGATTTTCGTTCATAAACTCAAATAGTTCCACAGCAAAAAAATTACCGATAGACCTTGCTGGACTCCGTAATCTCTGGTATCTAACCTCTGGCATCCATCCATTAGTTGTATTATTTAACCATTTGATATTTGATGGATATTCTGCCGTAGCGCGATCGCCTCCAGTCACATTGATCATCACTACATCATTTTTAGGGAAATTGTCATTGCGAGACATTTTTATAATTCCTGCGATCGCAGATGAAGCAGAAAAACATGGAGAAATACCTTCATACTCCTCTACTGCTTGACGTGCTTCCCGAATTTCAGCTTCACTCACAGCAACGAAAGCACCATTACTTTCCATCATAATGCGTCTGATATGAGGATAAGCTCTCGTAGGATCTCCTCGTAAAATTGATGAAGCAATCCCCTTGGGCTTTTTTACGACATATTCTGATGTAATCGTCTCGCTATTATTAGCAAAGGCGCGAACCATTGGCGCACAGGTATCTTGTTGCACACATAATAGCTTGGGTAGGTGTTTGATCCGTTTAAGTTGATAAAGTTCTTTAGCAGCTTTATAGTTACCATACACTCCCATCCCACTCGATACTGCTTGTACATACCAATCTATAGTCTCAGGGATTTGCTCGCTCGCCTCTAGAAAAGCCATTTTTAGCCCCTCGCGGCGACCGATATTAAAAAATCCTCGTTCGGCAACTAATCTGTTTTCGCGAGCGAAAACCCCAGCATATGCAAAAGCTTCAACGAAACTAGCATCACGCAACCCAAAATGAGTTACTTGCGAATGGTCTGCATGTTGAACGCGGGATACAAAATTTTCGGCAGTAAATAAATAAAGATGCATTTCGGGATATGCTTGAATCTCATAGGCGTATGCAGTCGAGCTATTGCCAGTAGAAGATATACAGAACGAACGCACTCCTCGCTCATAAAGATAGGCAAGTGATACTGCCGCCATTCGATCCTTCGTAGATCTGGTGGGTAATACCGTCTCATTCTTCAAATAAAGTGAAGGCATCCCCAGCTTTTTTCCAAGGCTGGTGGCATGAATTACAGGAGTATACCCTTAGTGGTGCAGAAAACTTAGGCGAGTCTCATCCTGAGACAGTGGTAACACGAGAAAATTCAATACGAAAATCTAACATTTCTCGTTTGGCAATAGAAGCACAGGCAGGAGGAGGGTTACTTTTAGGAAAAGCCTCTAATTGAGGAAGTGGTTTCTGTTGGTAAAGAAGACTGTGAAGATGACGGAGACCGAGTTGCAGAAAACTCAAGCCTCTGTGGTCATGCCAATCAATCCAAGCCCTTTGCCCCAAACGCACCAACATGATACCGAGAATCAAAGCAATCAAGGAAGCTGTGGCAAGAAGCATAAATAAACAAGTGAGAGCCTGAGCATCGCGGAGATGAGAGCTAACAATATCAAAAGCCGCAGACTTGTAATCCTTAAAATGAGGTTCAATCCCACCGAAACGTCTGCCATAAAGAGCAAAGGTCTGTAATGATGGGGAAATAGCAGTAAGGACAGCCCATGAACCGTTAGCCATTGCTAGATTTGCCGTAGCTAAGTGACAATTAATATCACCCAGCACCGTAACATTAGGGAATAGATAAGCTTGCTCTGAGGGTGGTATCAGTTGTTCCACACTCTTGGTTGAACCTTTGGCTAGAGTCACTTGCAGATCGGTCTTTGCTCGAATTGCCCAAGACCATTGATTTCGGTTTAACCAACGGATTAATTCCCCATGTTCAAAACCTCGGTCGGCAAGTAAGGTCACCGTGCTTTGCGGTGGCAATAGGGTGAGTACTTGTTCTAATACTGGACGATAATCCTCAAAGCCAACTGTGGCACTGCGATGTTCCAGCACTACTTGCGCCAAGCCAATCGACCGTCCTCCCCAAATCAAGCATACTTCTATTAAACAAAATTTATCCCACAGCATACTCGTATCTAGAACCAGTTCTAACGATGCTCCTGCAAATGCTTGCAGAAAGTGCTTCAGCAATGGGTTATAGAATGTTTCAGCGCTGATGTGCGGATTATGCACAAAGTAGTTTAGTCTTTCCATTTGGCTCCTTGCTTTGCAGTCCCGATGGCTCAAATAGGGCAACCAATGACTCAGACTTGCACTTCCTGATTGTAATATTGCGGCTACTGCCTCAGCAAATCCTTGCAGATGTCGTTTGTCTTTTGGCTTAATCCATTGACGCATTTGTTGTTGTAGTTGAAGATAGAGGTGGGGTATTTGCATGAGAACTTTTGTTGAGGAACTTGAGTATCTCATGTTTTGCCCCTTCCCTATCTCCTGTCTCATTATGAGATTCTATGTGCGTCAACGCTTTTAAGGCTTTTCTGCACCACTAAGGGAGTATACCTAGCAACAGGTAAGCGATCGTGGAAACTTTCAATCGGGAGTAGCTCAGCAAAACGAATAAAAGGATTAGGCGAATCGTGTAGATGTACTTTTTCTAGAGGATATTTGACATCGATCATGCCGCCACAATCACAAAATGGATGGAATCCTGTAGTAATCTCATTTTTGCAACTAATGCACAGGTGTTTCATTTGTATCTCTGTAAAATAGTTAAATTAAAAATAGTGAGCTGTTAGCGTAATGATGATCGGAGCTAAGCGCCATTCTTCCTTCTTGACCTAGCAAAAAAGATTCAACAGATAAATTTGTTTTTCCCTCCATCAGCAAATCCCGAATTACTTGAGCAATTCCCACGCTCAGTAATACGCCTTTGCTGCCTCCACCATTGGCAAGATAGGCATTTTGCCATTTATGTACACGACCCACGAGCGGTAATCCTGAGCTCGTCATGGGACGTAACCCAACGACATGTTCCAGTAGTCTCGCCTCTCTAATTTCGGGAATAATCTGTGCTGCCTGATTAAGCATAGATTCTCTATTTTTGAGCGAAGGAGACATGTCAAAACTACTGCGTTCAAAAATCCCCCCTACCCATACTTGGTTTTTGCGTCTTTTGTAAAGACAACTTGATCCCCAAGTAAAGTCATATTCCAATGGTTTCCCAGATAATTGCATGAGCAAAAGCTCCCCTTTTACTGGTTCTATATCAATATCAATATCAAGACAAGCTTGAGTCTCACCTAACCATGGGCCAGTTGCGAAGATGATCTCGTCACAGGCGAATCTTTCCTGATAAGTTTTGACCCCTGTAATGAGATCGCCCTTCTTGGTGACCCCTAAAACTGAGTCATAAACATATTTAGCTCCAAGACGTTCGGCTCCCTGAGCTAAAGACATCGTAAGTAGATAGCTATCTACAGCAAGACTTCCCTTAGTGAGAATACCAAAACGAACATTTTGGCTCAAACGAGGCTCTATTTGATGAAGGGCTTCAACATCTAATTCTTCAGCAGAAAAGCCCTCAGTATTTGTAAATAAATCAGTAGATTTTTTTAATGATTTCCTTTTAGAGTTATCTAATTCTAGTAGAATGCGATGTGAAGGAAGCAAATTATAATGGGCACTTTTTAGCTCTGCTAATCCTATGGCGATCGCTTGATGCAAGCGAAATGATTCTAATGCAAATGGGAGTAAGGCTGAGGGTGTTCCATGGAGTGGATTTAAATTGCCTGCATTTTTGCTGGATGCATGTGCTCCAATCGAAAGCGCTTCAAATAGTGTGACATCAAACCCATCCCGAGTAAGTACATAAGCGATCGCAGCTCCAAAGATCCCACCACCTACAATCGCGATTTTGCGTTTTGAAAATTCAGCCATAGATTTTGCCCTAGCAACTCAGGTTGCCGATGTTAGTCACAGGTTATTAATTTAACAATCTTCAGATTCTCTTCCCTTTAAACGAATCTAACCATCACTATCAAAGCTAGCCATATCGCTTGGATAGTACCAATTATCGCGAAATAGCTCAGTAAGTGATGATGTACGCTCTGATGCATTAAAGAAACCCTCCGATTTTGAGAGACCACGACAGCGAATATGCCCAATGCTACAACTTCCGCAAACTATAAAATAAGTTTGCGCCTGCTTGAGTTCCATCACTGCTGTTATATTGATTGCCAATTTGGGTAACATTAGTATTGAGATTACTAACAGTCTATGGAATAACATTTTGAGCAGAGATATCACTGGTAGAATCCAGAATACAAGTAGCTATTAGATAGCAAAAAGATGTCTTTTTAAGCAGCATTTCTATTTTTTCATAAAAAGATACGAACTGAACATGTGTAATGTTCAGTTCTTTTGGAGTTTTTTTGAACGTATAGATTCCGAGCTAAAGCACAACTTAAAAAATAAGTATGCAAAAACCCTTTACCCACCCGTTAGCTGTACAACAAAACATTCCAAGAGTTTATTTTACAAAAACTTGGAATGTATATTATGTTTTAGATAGCAGGATTCTAGAAAGAATTCATGCTCGAAAATAGACAGCAATCGACCTAAACAATGGTCTTGCTTTTCTTTGTTCCCACCCGTGTTTCCGTAAGGAAAATTCTTGAAATACTGACAAACAGGAAATTAATAACTTATTTGGTTTCTAAAAAGAATTAAAAACAAGGAAATTATCTCTATTTGCAATAAAACCGCATAAATTTCGCAAGCAATTGAGATTACTATCTTTTAAATTCTTATTCTCCAATTCCTCCCGTTGTTCCTATATTTACTATGACATAAGATTTTAAAAGTATAACATGAATTCTCAAAACAGCAACTAATTAGCTTGTTTCAATATAGGGCAATCGCACATTATAAATGAACCACTATGCACTGGAAGTGCATAGATTCGACTAGGACTGAAAGTCCTAAATCTGTAGTTTCATCCAAACTCTATTTAGGTTTCCAGTTTTTAGTAACAGATGTTACGTGGAATGAAGATTGCCCTTCCCCCCAGCCGACAATTCTGAAGGAACAAGAAAATAAAAATTTTTGTTCCTTCAGAATTGTCGGCTGGGGGGGGGCTTAGGTCGATAGAAACATAGGCAGTTAGACTCGTGTGTAGACGGTAGCGCCCTTTGGGAGAGGGGCTAAAGGTGAGGGGCTTAGGACTTCCACGTAACATCAGTTAACTCCTTAAACATGGTCTCACCTTAATCTTGATTATTCATTCATGAACTTATGCGGTTGCCCTAAATATATAGAATATATAGACAAATAAATTTGTATGATATTGTGTGATATATTATAAATTAGCGGAAGGGAATAGGGATAAAGAGCTTAGAATGTCCTAAAAAACTAGTTATTAGCTAGTTTTTTAGGATTTAAACTTCCAAGCAGAAGTTCAACTAAAGAAAAGACGAAATACATTAATAAGTAAATTCCATTCATTCGTCAGCATGGCTGGAATTATCTTGAATGATTGTATGTGATTCTTCTTGTTCTAATTTTTTGTCAGAACACATATCACTACTGAGTCTTTAGCATTACTCAAAGCTTGTAAGTATACAAGATTATATTGATTTATCTCTTTAGAGTCTTGCTTGTCAAACACAAAGCTATGGATCTGATATTCATATTAGAGTTTTATATGTAACGCTACTTCCGTTAAGTAAACTTTTCTTATGCCAGTCCTAAAAATGACAACGCCATTTTCAGGACTAAATATTATTGCTGATGAATATGTTCAAATTCATCAGTACTGGAGTAGACATACGACCAATCCTTCAGAAGATTACTCATATGTTGCATTCCAGACTTGATTCCGAAACAATTAGATACTACAGGTTAATCAATATGAGACTGTTAAGTCCTAGACAGATTTATGGCGTGATTACGTTGAAATTTAAATGCTTATTTATCTTTAGTCTTGTTTTCATGAATATGCGATCGCCTTCTCAGGCTCAGGCGATCGCTAATGACATATTCCCTACTCAAACCTGTCAGCAACTAGCTAACGGAAACTATGCAGTCATCATAGATAAACCTGTTAATCAATTACCACAATTGCCAGAATTTTTGGCGGTTTCAGTTTTACCATGTCGCTATTTCACAGCGTCAATGACATTTCTAGGTAGTTTTAAGAATGTAAATACATCTATTTATCGCGCTGGACAAATCCGCAACATGGGTCTAGATGCGGTTGTACATTCTTTCACAGATAAAAACAATAATAGCGCTCAACATTTTCGAGCTGCTGCTTTACTGATAGAAGTACCTCTCAATGCAGACTTAGCAATTCAACAAGTGAGGATGCTGACTGGGAAGCCATCTTTTTTGGCAACCTTCAATAATCGTCCTGTGATTTTATCTGCACCACTATCTAGTCAACAGACTGCAAATATTCTTGCTAATAATTTACGCAGTCAAGGATTTGCTGCTCAATCAGTAGGTGCTATCTGGATTTCAGATTCTGATCCAGTTAATAAACCAGCAAATACTAATAAAGTCTTGTCTAATTCCTCAATTTCTCAGACTTCTGCAAAAGCACAAAAAGTTTATCAACTGCTTATTCCAATGGATAACAATCAAAATCTAAAACAAGCTAGCTATATTACTTCTGATGCTTTTCCAAAAATAGTTAGAGGTCGCACCTATCTTCAGATTCGTTCCTATAAAGATATAGGGAATGCCATTCGTGAACGAGATCGCCTTAGCACAAAATTTCTAGGAGTAATTCTTGTTTCAAATTAATTCTATTTATTCCTTAGGAATGAAAATTAATTAAAACCAAAATTTGTTGAGGTGGGCGAAGCCCACCTCAACAAATTTTGGTTTTAATTACACAAGTTAATTAATTTTTATTCCTTATGCTAATGAACTACTAAACAAGGTATTTAACTACCTTGTTTAGTAGTTCATTAGATCGAACTTGCTATCGGTCTACATATAAACAAAATATAGTTTACTAAGAGGATTTAATTTTAATGCTTTCTGAATATAGATTAGGGATTAATTTGATTTTTTTTCATTACTGGTTTGTAATATTAGTCAAAAAAGATAGGACTAGAATAATGAAGTCACCTTTTTTTAAAAATATTAATACCAATAAGTTTGCCAATCTATTTGCCAGACTTATAGATATCATATTGATGTCTATATTGGTTGTTATAACGAATTTTTCTCTCTGTGTATTTACGATTGTAGTTGCAAATTTAACAGTCAATAGTCTTTTTGGATTTGATTTAATTAGATATTTGGTGCGATTGTATTAATCTATCTCCAATATCAATTTTCAAGAATATGATCTGAATCTAAATCACCAAATTTAAAACTGATAGTCATGAAGCGAATTTTAGTTCTTGAAAATGACTTGATCATTTTATCTAACATTAAAGATTTATTGTCTTTAAACAATTTTTATGTGATAGCTCCGAGCAATGATGTAGAAGGTTTGCAATTAGCTCAACAAGAGCAACCGGCACTGGTCAGTTAAGGCGTGAGGGAAGAAAAGCCGCGTATTGATAGCAACTCCAGCATAGAAATCGGTCGATGATATAGTCCGATATCCATAGCTGGAGTCTTGTTCTTTCCTAAGCCCATATGGGGTCTCACCCAGTTGTGAACTAATCGTTGTACCGTAACTGTGCGTTGCAATCCTTCGGTATTCTTAGCATACAGGTTTTGTCTACGGCGATAAGCGCTACATCTCCTTCTCAAAGCACTGTTGTTGGATTCATTGTGATTGGCATGAACGTCACTCTTGTCGCTGATAGCAGTATAGGGATGCTCAGGTTTGAGCCATTCAACACGACGATTTCCCTGTGAACCTTTGATTTTGATGGCAACTTCCAAGCCATGTCGCCATACTTTCCGATGTCCATACTCACGACTTACTTCGGTGGATTTGAGGTATACACTTGCCATTTGCCACAATTGTTGGGCATATCTCCTTTCTCCATCGGTAAACCATCGGATATACTGACTCATTTTTGCCCATGGCACTGCTGTTTTTGTGGCTTTAGCAAATAGTTCAGTATCTTTGAGTCCTGCCCTGGCAACAATCCAATAGCGACTTTTACGTTCGATGAATGTCACTGTCCACCCTTTTGATTTTGAGGGGGGGAAGGTTCTCGCCTACGCGAGTGTAAACCTCATCTCCCTCGACTGTTATATCTGCTTCTGCTGGGGCTGGGGGACTCCATTGCTCTGACTGGGCTGCCAATTTTTGCTCCCATCTCATGATGCTTGTATGAGATTTTTCCAGTACTCTCCCACTCCCTCTGATTCCCATCCCCTCACTCCTCATCTTCAGTGCAAACGAAACTATACTTTCTGGCGTTCTCAGCCTTGACATTGCGGTTCCTGTACGTTCGTTGAACCTTTTGCCACACCCTTTGCATAAATAATTCTGGACAGCTTTGCCATCTTGGTGGTAGTCTCTGCCATTCTTGACGATCTTAGGGCTTTGACAATGCGGGCATTTCACACCTTTCTCCTTCACTCTCCTCCTCTATTTTATACCTCACGCCTTAACTGACCAGTGCCCAATACTTAGCACCAAAACCCGAATAAATCTTCAAATCTCTTGCAAAATGAAATTAATTGAAGTATATTTATGTCGGGAATAGGAAATGAATTTAGTGTGTTTGATCTACTAATCTTGTGTATTTGAATTTTTCGATACTTTTTCTCCAAGAGTTCCAGCAAAGCTGTCTTTAAATTTATATTCAGACTGCTTTGCTTGACTTTTCTTTTTTAAGAAAATCCCTTAAATGAGATCAAATATCAAGTAAATCCAATGAAGCTTTTTCGGTATTAAAGTATCAAGGATATCTATATCTTAATTCTATCCAACGACATCAATACATTGTGCTGGTTGTGAAAAATTTATTTTGCGATCAAATTTTTCTGCAACTACTTAAATTAGTGAAGGCTATAGCTTTAATGAAGAATTTCAAACGAGCTTCAAAGCTCAAAAAATCTCAGAAGGAAAAAATTCTTCAACTTTTTTTATTGTCAATTATATTGACAATTGGAGAAATCAAATTTTCTTCTTCACTAGTACTAGCACAAAGTAATGCTGTTGGTATTGCAATCTCAGAGAGTAATAAGGTAGCCTCAATTACATCTACCTATGAAGATTCTGGGAATCCAAATGTGGAAATTAATACTACATCTAATGATATCTCTATTAAAGATTTGACAATTAACAATAATGATTTGTTATTCGAGGATGATCTAATAGAAACAGATATTTTTTTAATTAATTCAGCTTGGGACATACTCTTAAAGCCTGATTTTTAAATATAAATCTTTCTCAAGACATTTCATTTCCTTCACAACAAGTTGCCTAGAAAAACTAAGTAACGAAAGAAACATTCTAAATATCAATATATAAATTTTCAAATCACCTACGATATTACTTATGGATAATATGTCTGAAAAAGAGTTATTTACTATAGAGGTAGAATACGACAATGAAAATTTATCGATTGATATCTACAACTCAATAATTAAAACAGTTACTGAATTTAATGGCTTGCAACTGCTCCTCATTTCTGGAGATGATCAATTGCCTATAAAAGAAAGAAATATGTCAGATTCTCCACTATCCATATCATATGTATTGAGTTGTAAGAATCAAGTTTCTAAGCTAATTGCGGATGGTGAATATAGCTCAGCATTTCTATCCCTATGGCAATTTGCCGAGCATTTAATGGAAAGACTAACAAAGCAAACACCGATACCAACAGAAAGTGTATCAAGCACCTTGATGATCCATCATCTCTATCAACAGTCTATAATCTCTTTGGAACAATTTGAAATTGTAATCCACCTAAATTCCCTTCAGGATAGATTATCTAAGAAATATTTTAAAGATCTGGATATAAAACAAGACATAGATAGACTATTGGATCTAGTCGATGATTTTATTGCCCTAGAAGTTCAAGGCTATCCATAGAAATATAGAAACCCTAAAGGATGTTTAATACCAAAACACAAAATGGCTACGCCATTTTATGTTTTTAAAACCCTTACAGGGTTTGGTTTCCAATCAACGAAAGTGTAGCCACACTTTCGTTAATTGGAATAGGTAAGGTCTATCACCTAATTACCAATACTCACGCACGAATCCTTAAAAAACTTCAAGTAAAATCAGCTACTCCAGATAAATTTGGCTCACTATGTCAAATTCACACACATCAAATTTTTAAAGGGGACTTATATTATGCTTCGTAACTGTAAACAGATTCTAGCGATCGCTATTATATCAGCAGGCGTTTCTGGAGCAGCCATTATTCCTAACATTATTTCGGCTCAATCCTCTATTCCCAAGACAGCTGCTGTTGTTACAGCACAAAATCAAAAGCCAGAGCAGCCCCCTTTCAATTTGACCGATGCCCAAAAGCAACAATTCAAGACACTGAACGAAAAAACATCAAAACTGATTCAAGATGTACTGACCCCAGAACAACAGGCAACATTTACTGCGGAATTGAAAAAGGGCGATCGCAATGTTGCTTGGAAATCACTCAATCTCTCGAAAGAGCAAAAGGACAAAATCATTGCTATCAATAAAGGTACTGCTGAAAAAAGATTAGCAATTCTGAACCCTGAGCAACGTAGTCAACTGGCAAAGAATCAAAAGTCAGACCAGAATCCTCTCAATTTGACTAATGCCCAAAAGCAACTATTCAAGACATTGAACGAAAAAACATCGAAACTGATTCAAGATGTACTGACCCCAGAACAACAGGCGACGTTTACTGCGGAACTGAAAAAAAGCGATCGTAGTGCTGCTTGGAAAGCAATAAAACTTTCGAGAGAGCAAAAGAAAAGAATCACTGAAATCAATAAAAGTGATAATGAGAAAAAATTGACAATTCTGACTGCTGAGCAACGTAGTCAACTGGCAAAAAGAAGCGTATCTGTTTCCCAGTAATACCAATTCACAAAAGTGTGACAACACTTCTGTGAATTAAAAACCCAACCCTGTAAGGATTTTAAAAACACAAAATGGCTACGCCATTTTGTGTTTTGGTATTTAAAGATTAATAGCGGGACTTCTCACGGCTAATAATCTTTTTTTATGCGCTAAGGAAAACCAGCATTGTTATAGCAATAATTTTAGTAATCTGAAACGACTCTTGTTAATAACTCCAAACATTTAATTGGCAAAGCAATATAAATCGCTTTCAACTCCCCATCAAAATCAAGATCAAGATCTACTAACTCTCCTGGAATTATGGCTCATCTGGGTTTGAGGGGTAAATGGTACAGTATCGATACAATTATTGGCGACATGGTAGGGCTGTAACTGTTGCTCCGAGAGGATTCTGATTACTATTAGCTGTGCTTATCCCCATGAACCCAGAAGAGCCGGAATTATTGGCATCAAACTGCGATAAATACTGGCAGAAAATCTATAGACTTTACCGCATTTAGAGCGAACATAACCTTGCTGAGATTCGATACTAAACTGAATAATTCTACCTTCCATATCCAAATCCCCAAATTAAGATATTATCCTTATATAATTGACAACATATAGTTTGTTAGATTTTCTTTTATCTATCTCTCAATTGAGATTTTCTTAACTATTGAATTTCGCCATTAGAGCGTGTTTTATAAGTTTTTTACCCCCTCTAACTCCCCCTTGTAAAGGGGGAGAATTTAATTTTTCCCCTTTTGCAAGGAGGGATTAAGGGGGGTAAAAACAGAAATTCACGCTAGATAGGTATTACTCAAACACGCTCTTAGCCCTAGATAATATTTTGACTAACTCTCACTTTAATTTTACTTTGGTTTACTTCTAAAGATAGCGCTTACCAAAAAACAATAGCGCACTAGATGCTTCAAAGTTGTATGTGAGAAGTTGTGCATTTAGGATATCTAAAGCAATTGAGCAGATGTGTCTCGATTCCTAGAAAAGTGACACAAAAGAAAAATAAATTAACAAAATAATGACAATTTCAGTAAATACAGCACCTTTTTATTAAGGTGTCCCCGCCCATAGGATAAGCTTTCTAACTTTGTTAAGTAAGTATTTCTACAATCCTCAACACATAGAAAGCGCCAATTCAAGGATGAAATGCAACACCTAGAGATCTTTGCGTAAAGGGACTCATAAGGATATTCTGATATTAATCACAATAATTAGGATACCCTCATGAGCTTTGTCCATCTTACCACCACAGAAAGAAGTGAACTGTATAAACTAAGAGTAATTGAGCAATTATCTGTATCAGAGATAGGTCGTCGCTTGAAGCGAAACAAAAGTACGATTTCAAGAGAGTTATCGCGCAATACAGACGAGCGACAGATTGGCTATTTGCCAGATACTGCGGTTGCCCTGATGAAAGCAAGACGGAAACAAGCAAAGGTAAGATTTCAGAGCATCAGTGCTGAGACGATCGCCGAAGTCAAACAACGGTTAGAGCAACACCACAGCCCAGAGCAACTAGCAGGGAGAATGGAAAGGGAGGGGCTAGGTAAAATCAGCTATGAGACGATTTATCTGATGATCTATGCAAACCATCAAGAGATGGGAATATATCAACAATATCTGAGGCAGAAGCAAAAGCAACGAAGGCGCAAAGGTCGCCATCAGAAGCGAGGTGGCATTCCCAATAGGGTAGGGATAGAGAATCGACCGAAGATTGCAGATTTAAAAACAGAGATTGGACATTGGGAAAGTGATACGGTAATCGGGTGCAACCACACAGGTATCGTAGTTACGCATGTTGATAAAGCATCGAAGTATTTACTTGCTGGACTAGCTAAGAACAAGACGATGGATGAGATAAACAGAGTGACATTCAATCTATTTGAGCCTATAGAATCAACATCTCGAAAGACAATGACCTTTGATAATGGAAGAGAATTCTGTGGGCATGAGAAGCTATCTGAAAGATTGAAACTAGAGACCTTCTTTGCGAATCCATATCATTCATGGGAACGTGGATTGAATGAACACACCAATGGATTAATTAGAGAGTTCTATCCCAAAAGTACAAACTTTAAAATCGTGAAAGAAGAGGACTTTCAGAAGGCAGTGAATTTGATCAATCACAGACCCAGAAAATCACTTGACTATCGTACTCCTTACGAAGTATTCTTTGCTTCATCAGAACCCGTTGCATTTCATCCTTGAATTGGCGAAGTTTTGTATTACTTGAACTGTACTCCTATTCCTAGGCGTAAATCTAGCATGAATATTTGAATTACACAACCTTCTAATTCAAATATTTTCGCAATGCTTAGCTTTACTAGAAAAAGTTATCAGAAATTATAGATGAACAACTGAATAACTCAAATAAATCTGTAAATCGCTGTGGTTTCCGTGGCTTTTAACAGCGATCGCCACATTTTGATGAGTGGTGGTAGCAATGGTTCTATAAGACTATGGCATCCTAATACTGGTAAATTAAGACTGCTTAATCTACAGATTTACCCACCGAGTAATTGAGCGCATAACTCCAACTTAGTAACCGCAGCCACAAACGGGGATTTGACGGTTCTACCCAAGTTTGACAACTACGTAAGAGTTGAGGCAGCCATCCACCTAATAAAGCATTGGCAAAAGAACTACGGGTAAAAGCTCCATAACTAGAAAGCCATTTCAGCAAATCCTTTGTACCTGCCATTTCTATAATCCAGAGAATAAGCTTAGGATTTTTAAATGCGGCAATTAGGGCAAGACGGTTAAACATTAACCAATTAAGGCGATCTTTGATAAAGCGATCGCTTACGGGTTGAGGCTCATCAGCAAGCAGTCCAAAAAAAGTATTAAGCATCGAGTTCACACGCTCTGGTGGTAAATGCATCCCCGTAGGAACCATCATTCCCTTAGAAAACAGCCAAGTAACGGCAATATTGCTTTGATAAGCATTAATCTGGCTAAGATCATCGGCTCTAAGCAAATCGTGTTTCAGCGCTGTATCCAATAAAGTCGCTAAACGTGGCAAGTTGCGGACGAGGGAACCAAATCCCGTAAAGACTAGGGGCGATTGTAAGGAAGCAGCATCACCAATCGCTAAAATTCGATCAAAGGCACATTTTTTAGAATCTTCATTGAGGCTGTAATGTCCTGTGATATAGCCGAAAGTTGCTTTCTTCCAAGTCAGCTTCTCCATATCACAACGGCGATACTCTGGCAAAATCGTGAAAAAGTCCTCATACATTTCCAGCAACGATCCTGCGTTCTCTGGATGCACTTGGTGATAATGGAATAGATAAATTGTCAGCTCATCTTTTTCCGCAGGAAAGAGTTCCCAAATCAACTGTCGTCCCCGTGAGATATCGCCATGACTAAACAGCACATCACCATATTGGGAATCCCATACATGCTTATCAATTCCTTCTAAAACTGCGCCGACGGTGGGACAGACACTATCAAAGGCTTGCCCTGAATTCAGTTGTTGTGCGATCGCTGAAGCCGATCCCATCGCGTCAATAACTAAGCGCGAATTTAGAATTACCTCTGCATCCGTTTCCAAATTCTTTGCAAAGATAGTCGCGCCATTATCGTTAATTACTACTTTCTGAAATTCAGTGCGATCGCAAATTACGGCTCCGTATTGATGTAATTTCTTACTACAAATTTCCAATAAGCGATTAGTATCGATCGCAATATTTAAAACCGTAGGCGTATGCAGTACCTTAGCCTTAAGATGTGGTGGATTATTACTATCAAAAAACTTATTAAATCCATCGACATATTCCGCCGTAATCATCGCTTCAAATTCTTCTTTAGTGAAGAGCCCAAAGTCAATGAGATTCTGGAATTCTGCACGGGAAATATTCCATTCCCGATTCATCCGTCCAAAGGGAATGCGCTCCACTAAGCAAACACGATAGCCCAACTTCGCCATCATCGCCGCATGGATAGCGCCTAATGCTCCACCCAAATACACAATGTCATAGATTACGTCAGGCTTTATAGAGTTAGCTTGGGAATCCTCAAAAATCACCTGCTTGGAAGTTGCAGGATTTTTGACACTTTCCCGCCAACGCTTTTCCCACCAATAGACGCGATTGAGATCATATTCGCCATTGGGAATCCGTTGAAAGAATTTGACCGTAAGCGGATATTCTTCAGCTAGTGCTTCAAAAATTGATTGATTCGAGGCGATCGCAGGTGGCTGTTTAAATTCATAGGGAAAAGCTTGACGCGCCGCCTTTGTAAAATGATCCAGAAAATCCTTCTCGCCATCCATGACCTCATCTGACCATCGAAATACTTTGAGATAAGTCGTGCGCTGTAATGTCCAGATAAATACTGATAATTGCGCGATCGCTCCTGAGCGATTTTGGCGATCGAGGATAAAGCCATGCTTAGCAACAGTTTTTTTACCGAAAGGCGGCTGGTACTCAGTCTGGAGCCATATTTTCACGGCTTCAATTTGAGGTGTAGGTATTTCGATGTAAAGTAACTGCTGCATGGCTCGATCAATATTTTGAATGTTCTAATTCTGGCATCTTAGTGGTGCAGAAAAGTCTGGAAAGGGTTGACAGGCATAGAATCTCAAAATGAGACAAGAGGAATAAAAAGGGCAAGAGATGAGATACTCAAGTTCCTCAACAAAAGATCTTATACAAATGCCCCACCTATATCTTCAGCTACAAGAACAACTGCGTCAATGGCTCAAGCCAAAAGATAAGCGACATCTCCAAGGATTTGCGGAGGCAGTAGCCGCGATATTGCAATCAGGAAGGGCAAGTCTGAGTCATTGGTTGCCCTATTTGAGCCATCGAGAGTGCCAAGCCAGAAGTCAGATGGAAAGACTAAGCTACTTTGTGCATAATCCACATATCATCGCCGAGAGATTCTATAACCCATTGGTGAAGCACTTTCTCCAAGCATTTGCAGGAGAATCGTTGGAACTAGCCTTAGACACAAGTATACTGTGGGATAAATTCTGTCTTATAGAAGTATGCTTGATTTGGGGAGGGAGGTCGATTACTCTAGCTCAAGTAGTACTAGAGCATGGCAGCGCTACAGTTGGCTTTGAACATTATCGTCCCGTCTTAGAACAAGTACGCTCTCTATTGCCGCCACAAAGTACGGTGACCTTGCTTGCCGACCGAGGTTTTGAACATGGGGAATTAATCCGATGGTTACAGCAAAATCACTGGTCTTGGGCAATTCGCGCAAAGAGCGATCTGCTAGTGACTCTGCCAACAGGTACAACCAAGCGTGTTGAACAACTGATACCTCCCGCAGAGCAAGCTTATCTAGTTCCCGATGTCACCGTACTCGGTGATGTTAATTGTCATTTAGCGACGGCTAACCTAGACATGGCTAACGGTTCATGGGCTGTCCTTAGCGATATTCCCCCTTCATTACAGACTTTTGCTCTCTATGGCAAACGCTTTGGTGGAATCGAACCCCATTTTAAAGACTATAAGTCGGCGGCTTTTAATGTTGTTAGCTCTCATCTCCGTGATGCTCAAGCTCTTACCTGTTTATTTATGCTCCTTGCCACGGCTAACCTGATTGCTGTAATTCTTGGCATAATGTTGGTGCGTTTGGGGCAAAGGGCTGCGATTGATTGGCACGATCATCGCGGCTTGAGTTTTCTGCAACTCGGTCTCCGTCAGCTTCACACTCTTCTTTACCAACAAAAATCTCTTCCTATTTTGCAGATTTTGCCTAGAACTAATCCTCCTCCTGCCTCTGCTTCTATTGCTAAACGCGAAAAGTTAGATTTTCGTATCGAATTTGCCCGTATTACCATTGTCTCATCTTGAGACTCCCATGAGTTTTCTGCACCACTAAGTTCTGGCATATAGGCGATCGCAAGTAGCTCAGAGACATTAAATTCACAAGCTTGCTAAATTTTAAAGCTTACTGAACCAGAAAGTGGATTAATTCTTTCTTGCCAATGGGCTAAGGCAATATCAATTAATTGATTCAGAGATTGGTTAACAATTTCTTTGCCAGTCATTAATTTATACAATTTAAAATATTGACTTACAGAATAATAATCATGGTAACTGTAAGATCTAGGATTCGGGTTTGTTAGTACGCATAATGAACGTTTAATATCTTCTTCATTAAGTACGCCAATAAGTATTTTCTGAGTTTTTCCTTGATATATTTTCTTCATTATGTCTCTTCTGCTAGGAATCGGTAGCCAAAGAGATAGTTGAAGGCTATAAAAATCATTGATAGGGCGACTGTAGAATTCAGCACAAAGTTTAGTGTTGGGAATAATTCCATTTTTCTGTGGATAACCATAACGAATAACAGATTGCGTACTTGTTTCTGCCATTTTTTCATCATAACCAAGTATTTGCTCTCTGATTTTTAAAGCAATCGCTTTCTTCTCTGCATGGCGTTCATCTAGCAACTTTTCAAATGCTTTAGGAATACGAGGCAAAACGCGCAATTGAGTAACAGATGGCTCGTCATCTAAAATAAATTCCTGCGGATAAGGAATTATTTCAGATGCAATGTGTTGTTCTTCTTGGTTTGTGAGATGCAATGTTAAATGTTTTTCAAGCTGTGTAATTTCAAACTGAAAAAATTCAACTGATAGCTTGTTATAAAGTTGGTCAATATGATTATGTCTATGGAAATTGGGAGCTATTGCAATTAAGCGAATAGGTCGATCATATTCAACAATGTCAGATAGTGGTTTCTCTGTTACTATGCTGTGATAATAACGAGTCAATTGCTGCACAATATAACGATCTTCTATGTTTTTTAATTCAATAATTACTAGTTGTTCAGACTCGGACAAAGCTAAAATATCACAGCAATCATTTTGAATAATATACTGGCGTTTAAGTGGAGTTAGTCCAAATAGTTTGTTTAGATTATTCCAAACAAAATCTTCCAAATCTGATTCGCTAGAAAATCTCCAGCTTTCAGCCAGCTTAATGAGAGCTTCAGGATGCAACATACTTTTTGTACAGGCAAATTGATTACTGAAAAATCAATTTACCATAATTGAAAATTAGCTATTTCACGATTAAGGCTTCACAATCAAAATTCCATAAGCATCAGGATTGAGATACTTGCGAACGGCGGATTGGATATCCTCTTTGGTGATTGATTTCATGAGATCGGGATAGTTTAAAGCTGGCTCTAGCGAACCGACAATGCGATCGTAATAGCCGTAGATACCTGCACGTTCTTTCGGTGACTCATTACCAAAGATGAAACGATTGCTAACTTGAGTGCGGATCTTAGCAAGCTCCTCATCGGTGACGGGAGTTTTATGTAATTTGAGGATATGTTCGCGAATTGCTTGCTCGACGATCGCCACATCTTCCACATTCAACTTCGCAAATACTTGAAAAGTTCCTTGCCAGCGCATCGCTGAATTGCTCACAGAAATGCGATCAACAATCCGCCGATTTTCGCGCAAGTCCTGCACCATCCGCGAAGTGCGTCCACTGCCGAGAATATTTGCCAAAATACTTAAGGGATAGGTTTCCGCTAAATCCCTTAAGCCAGCAACGCGCCATGACATGCTCAGTCTGGCTTGCTTCAGGCTTGAATCAGTGACTTCCCGCCGCACAACTTCTGTAAATGACTTTTCAGATATAAAGTCCTTGTGCTTTGGTTTGGCAGCGATCGCATCTCTTTCATTTTGTGTCTCAAAATAATCCGCAATCACACCAATCATCTCGCTGACGGGTAAATTGCCAACAACAGCGATCGTCATATTTTGTGGTGCATACCATTGGCGATGAAACGATCGCATTTGCTCTGAGGTGACGTTTTCAATCACATCTACGGGGCCTAGAACAGCACGACGATAGGGTAACTGCTCATACACTAATTCCGAAATATGGCGATAAATACGGCGATCGGGATTATCTTCACTGCGCCGAATTTCTTCTAGTACCACATGACGTTCGCGCTGAAATTCTTCGTCAGGAATACTAGATTTTAGGACTATATCCAGTTGTAGAGGGGCAAGTTTCGCAAAATCTTTAGGCGCAACATTGATATAAAAATGCGTGTAGTCCTGACTGGTAGCTGCATTAGTATTACCACCATGAGACTCGATCGCTTGCTCAAACTCTCCCAAGCCAAGGCGATCGCTACCTTTGAACACCATATGTTCTAGGAAATGCGCCATACCGTTTATGTCATCGCTTTCAACAGCAGAACCAACATCAACCCAAATACTAAGGTTAACCGCATCAACAGGAACCTGTTCAGCAATAATCTTAATCCCATTGGGAAGAATATGTTGAGTAGGCGCAGATAATTGCGATTCAGTAGCTAGATCATTCAGAGCATGATCGGGAGCAGCTACATCTAACCGACGCGGAATGACGATCGCTGGCATGGCAAATTTAAGGTTTTTACTAAATTTTTAAATAAAAAGCGCTTTTATATTCAATCTGAGGTGGCGCATTGCACCACCTCTCAAAAATTACAATCTTTCTAATGTCTGTAATTTGTAATAAGCTTCTCGCAGTTGCAAGCCAGAAGTATCTTCTAGCATAGCAGCAAAATCATAGGACTCTTGGTAAGCAGCGCGTGATTTTGGCAGATTTCCAAAAGATAAGTACAAATCACCCAAATATCGCTGTGCGATCGCTGCCGTTTCGAGATCACCCATCACCAAAGCCAAGCTAGAGCGATTTTGTAATAATTCTTCAATGCGATAAAAATTAGGAACTTCGAGATACGCGGCAATCAAGCGATCGCTAGCAACTGCCATCAATGGATAATTGCGATATTGGCGGGCGATCGTTAGAGCCATGCCATAGTCCTTGATCGCAGCTTTGTAATTGTCCAACGACATGAAACTATCGCCGCTATTGACATAGACATAGCCCTCCCCGATCGCCTCACGGAGTGGATATTTTTTGATCGATGCATAATAGAGCTTGATCGCCGCCATGTGGTCGCCATAGCGTCCTGCAATTAAGCCTTTGTTATTCAGAGCAAGCGCAGTATTCAGTCCTTGATCATTTTGAATAGCCAGATCAAGAGTTTCCTTGTTGAGTTTCGCCGCAGATTCTAGTTTGTTTTGGGCAATCTCAAAACTGACCAGATTATTGGAGCTTTCCAACTTTGCGCCATTGTCTTGCAAAGTGTTGGCATAACGGATTCTTTGGCGAGTTGTATCTTGAGCGGCGTTCGCTGCTCCCATCATTTCATAGGCATCACTCACCCTTGCCAGTGTGTAGGCGATCGCAGGTTGGTCATTAATGCGACGGTAATAGCCGATCGCATAGAGCCAAGTTTTAATGGCTTCACGCGGTTTACCATCTTTGAGTTGTACATAACCAAGATCAAGCAAGCGATCGGCTTCATTGCGAACAGCCCGATTTGCAGGGTTAACAGTTGTGTGCTGCGCCTGTGTTGGCATCGGCACAATGATCGCTCCCACAGCTGCCGCTAAAATCGTTGCGCCGATATTAGCAACCGACATTTTCTGATGCTTTCTATACATATCCCTACATCCTCACCAATAAGGTGGACATATTGTAGCGATATAAAAGCAATTTTTTATAGAAGTTTTCTGACTTTTTCTGACATTTATTTCCATACAGGGATGTGCGCTAAATTAAAACCCAGAGAAATTGTTGAAAGCAATGCAAAGAATCGCTTTCAACAATTTCTCTGGACTACTTCAAAAGCGCCACAACTCTATAGATATGGCTTTGATATAATTTAGGCTAAGCATTTTGAGGAAATCTATGATTACACTCACTCAAGCAAAATCTGGTTCAGAACTGGAGCAAGAGCAAAAACTAGAGCTAAATTTTGACCAGTTTTTAGAGCAATGTCCTGAAGATGGTCGCTATGAATTGGTGGATGGCAAAATGGTAAGAAAATTAGCAACAAGACTTCATTACGATGTGGCTTGGTTGATTATCAATGCTATACAAGATGAAATTAAACGACTGCAATTAAACTATGTCATTAATGATGTGGCGGCGGTTTTAACTACCAATAAAAAAGGGAAAGAACAGGGGCGACATCCTGATGTCAGTGTTATAAATCGAGATGTTTGGCGGAGCGATCGCCTAAATCATCGGGGCATCCGCGAACCAATTCAACTTGCCGTCGAAGTGGTATCTACCAATTGGGAAGATGACTATATTGATAAACTCGAAGAATACGAACGTTTAGGAATTCCTGAATATTGGATTGTTGATTATTTAGCGATCGGTTCTCGCGACTATTTAGGCGATCCGAAGCTCCCTTCTGTGCTGATATTCACCTTAAATGCAGAAGGCAAATATCAAATGACAATATTTCAAAACAGCGATCGCCTAATTTCGCCAACCTTTCCAGAATTAAATCTCACTGTTGAGCAAATTATGGCGGCTTAATTCAAATCTAAATAACACTCAAAACTAAGCCCTTGAGATATGATCCCTCTGGATGAAAAATACTTGTAGGATGATCAGCGGGATGGGTTAAATGATGCAAAACTTTGATAGTGCGACCTGACTCGATCGCAGCAGCAGTCACCGCACCCGTAAAATTCTCCACATTCACCACTTGCGAGCAGGAAAATGTGAATAGCAACCCACCACTTTTCAACTTAGACATGGCTTGCAAATTCAACCGTCGATAAGCTTGCATTGCTGAATGTCGCGCCGATAAACTTTTAGCAAAAGCAGGTGGATCAAGCACGATCGCATCGTAATCGCGATCGCATTGCTTCAGAAAATCAAAGACATCGCCTGTAAAGGAAGTATGAGTTGCTTGACGCTCCGCATCAAAATTTGCAGAAATATTGCGATCTGTCCATTCCATCGCCTTGACTGAGCTATCAATCGAATGTACTTCTCGCGCCCCTGCTGCCACTGCATAAACAGAGAATCCGCCCGAATAGCAGAAGGTATTTAAAACTTTTTTGCCTGTGGCATATTTACCAAACAAGTGGCGATTGTCGCGTTGATCTAGGAAAAAACCTGTCTTTTGTCCCCTTTCCCAATCAACAATAAAGCGATGTCCATATTCTAAAACTTCAGCACTATCAGTAGATTTTTCACCAATTAATAAACCATCCTGAGACTGAGTCTGTGATTTGCGCGAAAGAGTTGCCGAGCTTTTGTCATAAACAGCTTGCAAGCGATCGCCATAAATTTCTTTCAATATTTCAGCAATTTCCTGCCGATATCCATATGTCCCCAGTGAATGGCACTGCAAAACCGCTGTCTCACCATAAACATCAATAATTAATCCTGCTAACCCGTCACCTTCAGAATTAATCAAGCGATAGCAATTTGTCTCTGAATTATCGATTAATCCTAATTGCTTTCTCAGAATAAATGCTTGCTGTAGGCGATCGCGCAATAAACTTTGCATCGACTCCACAGGTTGAAACGATAGCACCTTAATCGCGATACTACCCATACCCCACAAGCCGATCGCTAAAAAATTGCCATCTTCGCTATAGGCTTCTACTAAGTCGCCATCACTGACTTCACCTTGCATTTTAGCGATCGCGCCCGAAAAAATCCAAGGGTGAAAACGCTGAACCGCATCGACTTTTTTACGATGAATAATCGCACGGGGCAACGATGACATAAGTAATAAATTTTTAGAGGACAGGCTGCTAAACATAACACAGAAAGGAGAGTAGGCAATTCTCGTGATGAAAACAATTTTGGGATTTCTAGCACCGCAAGAGATGGAAATCCCAAAATTGTTTTTTTGAAAGCCTGCCTGAGACTAGCTTTCAAAAAAACAATTTTTAAAATAAGAATATCTGGTTTTGATGAGAATTGCTGCCTTGCTAATGACATTTATGTTATTCTCAAGAAGCTACCGTTATTGATAATGCTATGACTTCTGCGGAGCCTACCTATTCACCTGAAGCCCTCAAGGCTGAACTCAACTCAAAGGGTTGTCGCATGACACCTCAGCGCGAGGTGATTTTAAGTACATTTCAAACCCTCCCTGAAGGTGAACATCTCAGTGCTGAGGATCTTTACGAACGCTTAAAAGTGCAAGGTGAAAATATTAGTCTTTCGACAATTTATCGCACTGTGAAGATGATGGCGAGAATGGGGATATTACGTGAATTAGAACTCACAGAAGATCATAAACATTATGAAATTAATCAGCCTAAGCCTCATCACCACCACCACTTAGTCTGTGTCAAAACTAACCGTGTTATTGAATTCAAAAACGATCAGATTCTCACGATTAGTAAAAAAGTTGCTGATAAGTATGGCTTCTCAGTCCTAGATTGCCAACTCACCATAATTGGCGTAAGTCCAGAAGGACAGCGATCAATCTTTTGAAACCAGTTAAATAAAAAGGGCGCTTTGCGCCCTTTTTATTTAACTGGTTTTGGCAAAATCTTCTTGGGCATAAACTCTAAATCTGTCTAAATCAGCTTGCAAAGTGGACTCAACAACTTGCCCTAAAAATAAATTATCCATAATTTGTCCAATCGCAGGAATCGCATAAGCAATGCTTAATTTCACAATTGTCATGTTGTTTGGGCGACCATAAAACCTCACAGCTCCACGATTTGGTAAACCACCAATCGATTCCCACTGAATAATTTGATTGGGAATTTGTTTGAGAATTCGTGACTTCCAAGTAAAAGTTAAACCGTTAGTTCCGAGTTTCCATGCTGATATCTCAGGATCGGTTGTGACTACTACAGAGTCAATCCACTTCATCCAACGGGGCATAGCCTGTAAATCTGACCATAACGACCATGCATATTCTACGGGAATAGCTACTTCAGTTTGGACGGTATGTTCGAGCCAATCACTCATTGAATAATCGTTAGTTTGTTACAAAGTTTTACTTATTAAGTACCTCGGCAAAATTAAAAAAATAGCCAAAATCTACGCGGACGGTAAAGATTCTTGAGCTTTATATTTAATCGTGCGCAGCTACTTACCCATCATAATAACAAAGCAATCTTTATAAATAAAAGTGAAAAGCACTGCTTTGCAATGCTTTTCACTTTTATTTATAAAGACAAGACTTTCGGAATAGTTAAGAAGACTAGACTAAGTGACAACAATCGTAATAAAATATTAATGTGATGTAGCTAGTTTGACCACTGGAAGAGTTTTACTGTGGGTTTATTCCGCCATTTTACTAAAGACATCGGCATTGACCTCGGTACTGCCAACACGCTTATTTATGTGTCTGGTGAAGGTATTGTTCTGCAAGAGCCATCAGTTGTCGCAATCGATCAACGAGATAAGACTGCCTATGCAGTCGGAAATGAAGCTAACAAAATGATCGGACGCACTCCTGGTGACATCATCGCAGTGCGTCCACTTAAAGATGGAGTAATTGCTGACTTTGACTCGGCTGAGTTGATGCTGCGTTCGTTTATTCAGAAAGTTAAAAAAGGGGTTTTTAATCCGCGTATCGCGATCGGTATCCCAAGTGGCGTAACAGGCGTAGAATGGCGAGCAGTCATGGATGCAGCCCGTCGTGCTGGGGCAAGTGAGGTCTATCCAATTGATGAGCCGATTGCCGCAGCGATTGGGGCAGGACTACCTGTAACTGAAGCCACTGGTAACATGATTATCGACATCGGTGGTGGCACTACCGAAGTTGCGGTGATGAGTTTACAAGGAATTGTTTTGAGTGAGTCGGTGAGGATTGCGGGTGACGAGCTCAGCGAAGCAATCATGAAATACATGAAGACTGTACATAACCTCGTCGTTGGGGAACGTACATCTGAAGAAATCAAAATTAAAATTGGTTCAGCTTATCCGATCAAAGAAGAGACTTCTATGGAGGTGCGGGGATTGCACCTACTATCAGGTTTACCTCGTACCGTTACTGTAAAATCTTCAGAAATTCGTGAAAGTATGAGTGAGCCACTGTCAGTAATCATTGAAGCTGTGAAGCGTACTTTAGAAAGAACACCACCAGAACTAGCTTCCGATATTATTGATCGCGGCATTATGTTGGCTGGTGGTGGAGCCATGCTGAATGGTATTGACACCCTGATTAGTCATGAGACTGGAATTATTACTCACATTGCTCCAGCTCCTTTGGACTGCGTAGTAATCGGTGCTGGTCGTGTTTTAGAAGATTATAAAAATCTTGGTCGTGTCTTAACCAGTCGCTTGAAAAGTTTATAGGTAAATTTTTCATGGATTCAATCCGTAGTTGGTGGGAGCGATATCGCTTTCAGACTGTAGTTGTTACTGCTGGTATCGGTTTGGCTTGGTTAATCCGTCAAACTCAAGGTATAGCAATTATGGAGACGTATCAGTTTCTTAGCCGCCCCTTCCAATCAACTGTATCTAAGCAAGAGATATTGCAAGATGCACAAGTCCGTGAACTCCGCTATCGCTTAACTGAGCTAGAGTCTCAAAACCTGCGAATGAAAGAGCTTTTGAAGGTGAAAGTATCTTCTAACAGTTCTGGTACTTGGGCGGCTGTAATTGGTCGTGGTGCTGACTCTTGGTGGAATCAAATTTTAATTTCTAAAGGTAGTAATGATGGCATTAAGACTGGGGCATATGTCATTGCACCAGGAGGCTTAGTCGGTCGTGTTACCCATGTATCACCAAACAGTAGTCAAATTTTGCTAATTAGTGATCCTAATAGTCAAGTTGGTGTTGTGATTAGTCGAAGTCGCATTAGCGGAATGCTCAAGGGGCTAAGCCAAAATATTGCTACCTTAGAATTTTTTGAGCGTGACCCAGATGTAAAAGTGGGTGACATTGTTAGCACTTCGCAATTTAGTACCTTATTCCCCAAAAATCTTCCTGTTGGTAGGATTAAATCTATCAATCTTGATAAGCAACCTGCTCCTGAGGCAATTGTCGAGTTCTCTACTCCTCTGGGGTTACTCGATTATGTCGAGGTATATCCTTTTCAAGAGAGCCGATAACCCAATCAACAAGAAGAATGCTCGATCGCAAAGTCCCTTTATCAAAAAAGTTTTTAAACTGGGCAGTAACCATTGGTTCCCTGATAATTTGCATTTTATCAATGTATACCAGATTTCCGGGAATGACCTTGATGGGAATTGCTCCTAACTGGCTGCTAATTTGGCTAGTGGCTTGGAGTGTAAACCGTCCTGTAATTTTGTCTGTAATGGTGGGTGTCGCGCTGGGATTTATACAAGACAGTATGACTTTTTCTGGCATGAGTATTGCGCCAACTCATGCTCTTGGTCTTGCGATCGCGGGGGGACTTAACTCACTTTTGCAAAAACAGAGATATGTGCAAGAGGATTTTATTTCGATAGCTTTAATTGTATTTGGCATGGCAGTAATTGTTGAGACTATGCATGCAGTGCAACTGACTGCTATGGGATCTGGTATGGATAATGTTTGGGTTCTACAGCAACGAATTGCTCTTAGCTCCGCAATATTAAGTAGCTTGTGGTCACCTGTAATTTACTTTCCTCTCAGTCGTTGGTGGCGATCGCTAGAGAGAAAAGAGGATTAATCTTAAAATCTAAGTCTTGCTCAGATTTTAAAACCATAAAAAAATGGAATATCTTTTTTTAGGTTTGGCAATTTCGCTAGTAATTGGATTCGAGTTTGTTAATGGGTTTCATGACACCGCCAATGCAGTTGCAACTGTCATTTACACAAATACTCTTAAGCCAACTTACGCTGTGATATGGTCAGGGATTTGCAACTTTCTGGGTGTCTTGACATCTAGTGGTGCGGTTGCCTTTTCGATTGTGTCTTTATTGCCTGTGGAATTAATTGTAAATGTAGCTTCGTGGCAAAGCTTTGTGATGGTGACCGCTTTACTAAGCTCAGCGATTTTCTGGAATTTGGGAACTTGGTATTTAGGCATACCCGTATCGAGTACTCATACTCTCATTGGAGCAATTATTGGAATTGGTATAGCAAATTCAGCATTCGCAACTGGAAGCAATTGGTGGGACGGGATAAATTGGCTTAAATTGCAGGAGGTGTTAATTTCACTTGTCGTTTCGCCATTAATAGGTTTTTGTGCAGTATTTATTCTATTTCTAATTGCTAAAACTCTCATTAAACAAGAGGAGCTTTATGCCGCTCCCAAGGATAATATTCCACCTTTTAGAGTTCGTGTAGCTTTAATTTTGACTTGTACTGGGGTTAGTTTTGCCCATGGCTCTAATGATGGACAGAAAGGAATGGGATTAATGATGTTGATTTTAGTGGGTATTTTGCCAAGCATTTTTTCTTTGAATATGTATACGAGCCATCAAGCGATCGCTCAATTAGTTACTACATCTCAAGCAGTCGTGCCAATATTTGCTTCACAGCTACGGCAATCTTCAACTCATAATCTCATTCTTGAAAATGTACAATTTAAAAATGGGCAAGCAGAGCTTACTAATTTCTTAAAACCTCAAGGTCAGATGGATGAAAATACTTGGCGATCGCTATTATCTAAAAGTCAGTTAATAGCAAAGAATTTGTCAATGCGTAATAACTTTGTTGATATTACAGATAGCGATCGCTATCAAATCAGAGCTGATATGTATCTTGTGGCTAATACTATTACTAAGCTAGAAAAACAACAAAAATTAGCTAATCTGGATCGTAAATCTGTACTAATTGACTATCGAAATCAATTAGATAAAACTACCAAATTCATTCCCTATTGGGTGAAAATTACTATTGCGATCGCTCTCAGTTCTGGCACAATGATTGGATGGAAACGGGTAGTTGTGACTGTTGGCGAAAAAATTGGTCAAGAACCTCTTAACTATGCTCAAGGTGCGATCGCAGAACTAGTGACCATGACCACGATTGTTACAGCCGATTATTTCGGATTACCCGTTAGCACTACCCATATACTTTCATCGGGCATCGCTGGATCGATGGTAGCAAATCAGGCTGGTGTTCAGACTAATACTTTAAAAAACTTGTTGCTAGCTTGGTTTTTAACATTACCAGTTTGTATTCTGCTTGGATTTGGAACATATACTATTAGTCTATTTGCAGTTCATCAACACTTTCTAGGTTTGAGTTAAAGGCTAAAAAATAGGAAGGGTGCCTAGCACCCTTCCTATTTTTTAGCCTTTAATTGATCAAAACTGCTAAATTTAATTAATAATTAATACAGGACTGTAGTTAAAACTACCTTTATCTGCTGTTTTTTAGATCTTTGTAAAGCTAAGCCCCCCGTAAATCATATGCCTAAAAAGTCCACAGTTATTTCCCCTTCAATCTTGTCTGCTGACTTTAGCCGTTTAGGTGACGACATTCGTGCAGTTGATGCGGCGGGTGCAGATTGGATTCACGTTGATGTTATGGACGGACGCTTCGTGCCAAACATTACCATTGGACCATTGGTAGTCTCGGCTATTCGTCCTGTTACTACAAAGATTTTAGATGTGCATTTGATGATTGCTGAGCCAGAAAGATATGTGCCTGACTTTGCCAAGGCTGGTGCAGATATCATCACCGTTCATGCAGAGCATACTGCTTGCCCTCACTTACATCGTAATCTCTGCCAAATCAAGGAACTTGGTAAACTCGCTGGTGTTTCGCTCAATCCTTCGACTCCTTTGAGCTTTATTGAGTACGTTCTCGACCTATGCGACTTGGTTTTGATCATGAGTGTGAACCCTGGCTTTGGTGGTCAGAGCTTCATTCCTAACGTAATTCCTAAAATCGCTAAGTTGCGTCAAATGTGTGATGATCGCGGACTCGATCCTTGGATTGAAGTTGATGGCGGTCTAAAAGCTAACAACACTTGGCAAGTTCTAGAAGCTGGTGCTAATGCGATCGTTGCTGGTTCCGCAGTATTTAATGCTCCTGACTACGCGGAAGCGATTAAGGGTATTCGCAACAGTAAGCGTCCTGAGCTAGTCACAGCTTAATTAATCTAAAAGAGAGGCGGCGCATTGCGCCGCCTCTCTTTTTTGGTGGTAATTTAGAAACGAAATGGAAAGATGTTGCGATCAGAGAAATGACAGAAACTAAAGCATTGAAATACGCTTATTACTCAGGATGTGTTGCTAAGGGTGCTTGCAAAGAGCTACATGCATCGACAACGGCGATCGCGCAAGCATTAGGTATTGAACTCGTAGAATTACATAAGGCAACCTGTTGCGGTTCAGGCACCTTCAAGGAAACTGACGAACTAATGGAGGATGTCATCAATGCCCGAAATATTTCTCTTGCCGAAGAATTAAATCTTACTGTGATGACGCAATGCAGCACCTGTCAGGGTGTACTTGGTCGTGTCAACGATAAACTCAAAAGCTCGGATACTACTCGCAAAGACGAAGTAAATGCACTCCTGAATACACAAGGACATGATTTCCAAGGTTCTACCGAAGTTTTACACTTACTCTGGGTTCTAATCCGCGACTATGGTTTAGAAAATATCACAGCCAAAGTAACTCGCTCCCTAGCTAATCTTAAATGCGCTGCCTTCTATGGCTGCTACCTGTTGCGATCGCAAACGGTCACTCGTTTCGACGATCCCTTCAAACCCGAATCTCTGGAAAATATTTTTCGTACAGTTGGCGCAACTCCTGTGTATTACGAAGGACGTGTGCAATGTTGCGGTTGGCCAATTTCTAGCTATGCCCCCAAAGAATCTTTCTCAATGGCAGGACGACATCTAACGGCGGCGATCGCCGCAGGTGCAGATTGTATTGTCACGCCATGTCCTCTTTGTCATCTCAATCTCGATTCGCGTCAACCTGAAGTTGAAAAGGTGATTGGTCACAAATTAGGGATTCCGATTTTGCATTTACCACAGCTGATTGGACTAGCGATCGGGATCGAGCCAAAAGTTCTTGGATTAGATCGCCACATTGTGTCCACGAGTTCGGTCTTACAAAAAATTTCCATATAAAAAAGAGTTCTCACAAAATGAGAACTCTTTTTTATTTTATGGGCAAAGAGAGAATCGAACTCTCATGACCGAAGTCGTCAGATTTTGAGTCTGATGCGTCTACCAATTCCGCCATTCGCCCTTTTTTCAAGATTTATATCATACAACAAGAATGGCGTATCTTGTCAAATATTTTTTGATGCTTTTTATGGCGATCACCTGACCTCTCTCCTTTTGGTAATTGCGATCGCGATCGCTATGATGCTTAGATTGAGGAAATACGTAAAGTCCGTCTCATTTAATTATCTCGATATATTTACCAATGGCAAAGTTAGAGCGTTTAATCATGTTGGCGGAAGATGAGTTAGTGCAGTACAGCACCAATGCTCGCAAAATCGAAAAACTTCGCCAAAAAATCGGTCTATCTCTCAACAAGTCGGAACAAAAACAAGTAAAAGCTGAATTAGTAGCAGCAATGCCAACTGACGACATAAGTAAAATTGTAGAAAAAAACCGCCAGTCTGTCTCTATACCTTTTTGGGGTATCGCTGGACTGGGTTTGCTTTTAGGTATATCGATGGAGCAACCTTTAGATTTTATTGCCACAGTTGTTGGTACAGGAGCCGCGATCGCCTTACAGAAATGGGGTTGGAAACTGCAAGCTAAGCGTCTAGTCCTACAAACCTTAGAAGATATTGAAGACCGAGCGAAAGGCTAATAAAAAGAATTGCGGCACGAAGTGCCGCAATTCTTTTATATTTAAAGACTGTGCTAACAACGCAGCCTTTAAATATCCTTTAAATATATTTATAGTCAATGCTACAAGTCGCTCTCATTTATCCTGAAATCCCACCTAATACTGGCAATATCGCTCGTACCTGTGCGGCAACGAACACGCATTTACATCTGGTGGAGCCTTTGGGCTTTGAAATTAGCGATCGTCAACTCAAACGCGCAGGCATAGACTACTGGGAATATGTGGACGTAACTGTACATCCCAATATTGAATCTTTACGCGAAGCCTCAAAAGGAGGACGATGGATTTGCTTTAGTGCTCGTGGTTCACAAAGCTTTCGAGAATTTCAATACCAAGATGGGGACTGGCTCCTATTTGGCAGTGAATCAAGCGGACTGCCCGAAGAGATTATTGCCAACAATCTAACTGTCCAGATTCCTATGGAACACCCCAAAGTGCGTAGTCTCAATCTATCCGTAAGTGCAGCTCTGGGGCTGTTTGAAGCCAGACGACAATTAGGCTTATAAAATAAGTAATGCACAAAGCCCCTCTCTTGTTTAAGTAACTAGTGCATCGTAAGTTGCTTTGAATCCTGCTTGCACTAAAGCTTTAACGGCAGTTTCTTCATCTTGCACCCAGAACTGATTGCCTAGTCGAACTAACTTCGGCATATACTCAATCGACGCGATTACAGGAATTTTGTTAGAAGTATCAGGCTCATTTCTACCATAATTGGACTTGCCGTAGCTGGAATTACCATTACTGGTATTGCTGCTATAACTGGGGTTAGGATTTAAAGCTTTTTTGAGTTGTTCCAAAACCTGCCGATCTCTTGCTTGCTCGCGAGTGAGTTCGACCCGAACCATACGTACTGACTCAATCGGTTGCATATCATCAATAATTAATTGCGTTTGCTCGTCGCGGCGATCAATTTTTCCCCATACCATTAGGCGTTTGTCCTTTTCCATTAAATGCTTGACCTTATCAAAGGTTTTTGGGAAAACGACGGCTTCAGTACTGCCTGTTAAGTCTTCGAGCTGTAAAATTGCCATGCGATCGCCTTTTTTTGTGACGACCTCTTTAATTTCCAGAATTAAAGCGATCGCAGTTACTACCTTCGTCTCTGAAGATTCGGGTATATCACAGAGATTGATCGGAGCCATTAATTTAGCTGAACGACTGACCACACTAAGCGGATGATCAGAAATATAAAAACCTAACAGTTCTTTTTCAAGGCGAAGTTTGTCTTGAGCAGAATAGTCTTGAACGCGGGATGTAGTTGGGGCAGTATCAAAAGTTTTTGTATTACTACTTTCACCAAAGAAGTCGAAGATATTACCTTGCCCTGATGCTTGCTCCTTAGCGCGTCGCGAAGCCCATTCCATCGTAATTTCAAGATCGTTCATTAATTGGTGGCGATTTGGCTCTAGTAAGTCTAATGCGCCAGTTTGAATTAATGCTTCTAAAGCTTTTTTGTTTAGCGATCGCGAATCGAGACGGCTACATAAATCTGCCAAAGATGTGAAAGATCCCTCTTGACGGGCGTGTAAAATTGCTGCGATCGGTCCAGCTCCTAGATTTTTAATAGCAGCCAAGCCAAATACAATCTGATGCCCACGAGGAGTAAAGTCTTCACCAGAGCTATTGACATCAGGAGGAACAACAGGGATGCCCATACTGCGGCAATTAGCAATATATCGCTGAACCTTTTCTTGGTCACCACTAACCGAAGATAAAAGAGCCGCCATATATTCAACGGGATAATTTGCTTTAAGATATGCGGTTTGATACGTTACATATCCATAGGCGACGCTATGAGACTTATTAAAGCAATTTGAAGCTACATAACCTTTATCTAACAAAAAATTATGATCCCGCTCTAAGCCGATATCGAAAACACATTGTATGCCCAACGATTTACGACTGATGATTTTCATTTTTATTGCCTATTAAAAATCAATTTAAAAACAAACAAAATAGAGGTGGCGCAAAGCACCACCTCTATTTTATTTTCATAGAATAAAATTTATGGTTCAAATCCTTCGAGTTCAGGTACTTCAGCCACTAAATGTACACCTTGGATATATAGAGAGCGACCATATTTGCCAACATTCTCTAGGCGCAACTTACCACCTTGCTTCTTGGCTTGTACTGCCATATCAATTGCAGCACCTACGCCTCTACTGACGATTTTGGTCACTCCTTCAAAATCCAAAACTATCGCTGATAATTTGCGGTCGATAAATGGTTGCACGGCTTGCCTAAAATATGGAACCGTGGTTACACTCAAAGCACCATTCAGTTTGAGAATAACTTGATCGCCATCAATCTGTTCGACGATCTTGAGTTCATCTTGTAAAAATGAGGAATGAGTCATGATTGGAGAATGGGTTTGGGGATAGACAGGAACTTACTCATACGGACTGTTGTACCTTGATTGGTAGATTCGATCTCGACCTTATCAACCAGTGCTTTGATCATATGTATACCAAATCCACCATTTTTGACACCAATCTCGGATATCAAATCAAAATCAGGTGGCGGTACACTATCAATATCAAAACCCGATCCACGATCATGGACTTCTACAATTAGGCTGGTATTTGCCGCGAAAACTGCAACTTCTACGTCAAGATCAGATGTACTGTAAAGAACCGCATTAACTAAAGCTTCCGTAAGAGCTTGTACGATATCTTGCACAGCATCAGGATCAAACCCCATTTTTGTAGCGAGTACTTCGACTGCTGCGATGGGAATGTCCTCGATTCCCTCAACGGGTGGAATTGAGATTCGCAGCTTTAAAGGCTTCTCACTCATGGGGAGTCATTCTGTAGCTTTGATTAGCTTTGCCAGATGTAATATACCACACGTTTTTAACCTATGTTTGCAAAACCAATTAATTTTTGATAAAGACGTTCAAAAAATATCACAATTTCCAAATTTCTGATATCAATTTCAACAGACTAGCCTAGATGCTTTGGATGCTATTTAAGCTTGATTAAGATTTAATATTTGTTATAGCTATCATGTCTTAATCATGATTACCCCAACTTCTGATTGCTTCTGCAATTGCTGCCATAGAGGCTGACCCAATAATTAGCAACACACTGAGAGCATTTAACTCAGGAGTTACACCGCCACTCCGCAGCGACGAGAAAATGGCGATCGGTAAAGTGGTTGAGCCAACACCTGCGGTAAAGTAGGCAATTACAAAGTCGTCCATGCTGAGAATAAAGGCTAACAAACATCCAGACAAAATTCCTGGTAAAAGCTGTGGCAGCAATACGCGCAAAAAAGCCTGTACGGGTGTAGCGCCTAAATCAAGAGCTGCTTCTTCTAGTTGGGGATCGATTGTGGCAAGACGGCTAGAAACAACTACGGCAACATAAGCTAAGCAAAAAACAATATGGGCAATCACGATTGTGACAAGGCTGAGGGGCAATTGTATTGCTGCGAAAAATACGAGGGTTGCTACTGCGATCGCAATGTCAGGGATGATCAAAGGTAAATAGGTCGCGCCACGATATAGGCTTTTGCCGGGGAAATAATATCGAGCTAATCCGACTGCGGTGAGCGTGCCTAATATTGCGGAGACTGATACCGCAGTTAGAGCAACACTCAGACTGTTTTTTAGAGCTGCTAGTAGGATTGGGTTTTGCAGAAACTTGGCATACCATTCCCATGTAAACCCAGTCCATTTTGATGGGGATGGGGATTTATTAAAGCTAAAAAGTGTCAGAACAGCGATCGGCAAGTACATGTAAAAGAATGCAAGTACCGTATACCAAGTTTGCCAGCGTTTAACAGTTGGGACATTGATTGGATTAGCCATCACTTACCACCCTGCGATCACCATATTTAATTAGCAAGGCAATCACAATTGTTACGGCAAGAATGAGCACCATACTCAGCGCCGATCCAAACCCTCGGTTGCTACTTGCGCCCAAAAATTGCAACTCGATAATTGAGGCGATTGTGCGGCTACCAGGACCGCCTAATAGTTGCGGGTTAATGTAGTCGCTAAAACTAGTGATCGATACTAGTGAGACTCCCGCGATAATTCCTGAGGAAACTTGCGGAACTGTAATCTGCCAAAAAGTTTGTTTAGAATTAGCGCCGAGATCAGCTGCCGCCTCAATTAAACGCAGATCAAGGCGTTCGAGCGAAGTATATAGAACTAAAACCATATAAGGCAGATAAGTGTAAATCATGCCAATAATTACACCCTCAGCTTTATTTAATACATTGATCCCTGACAGTCCAAAGAAGTTAAGAAAAGTGTTTAGAACTCCTGTCGGTCGCAAAATTGTAATCCATGCATAGGATCTCAATAACGATGATGTCCATAGAGGTAGGACAAATAAAAGTAACAAAATACTGCGCCATCGCTTGGGAGCGATCACGGCTAGCCAGTAAGCCACAGGGAACCCTAAGATCAAACAAAATACTGTAGTGATAACTGCATAAAGCAGCGATCGCCACACGACAACTAGATAGATAAAGTTACCACCAACGTACTCAAATACTCTCTGGTAGTTGTCTAGCCCAAACTCAGTTTTACCAAGGGGTACAAGACTCTGAATTAAAATAAAAACTGTTGGGATAATCAAAAATGAGATCAGCCAAAAGCCACTTGGTAATAGTAAAGCTAAAGGCTCTAGCCACTTGAGTTGCCGAACTGATTTTTGGCTTGGGTTAGGGGGAATATCTGAAGAGCTATTCACAGGCATATTTAGAAGTAAAGAACTCGTGAGTCAACACCTTGCGATCTCAAATAGCGAGATACTGCCTCAGCCGAATCACGACTTTGATAAGCACCTGCATGAATATAAGTACCACGCCCAGAATTTGTCAAAAAGGCGTTAGGAACATATTGACGCACTCGTGACAGCAAAAACTGATTGCTTGCAGCTGCTGGTATGGCTGCAACATAGCGAAAATTAGAATTCTGAGCGGCTTGTGGTAACGGTGGCTCGCTGGTTGCATTACTGGTATACGAACCAGTGCTATAGGCTGTATTGACTGATTGAGGCGGCAATGCGAAGCTAGTGGTCGTCGAGATCGAGTTGTCGAAGGTTGTCGGGGCTAAAGTGGTTGATGTCGTAGGTATAAATCCTGTCTGAGGTTGCACATAACCAGTTGTTTGTGTGAAGCCTGTGGCTTGAACAGTTGGTTGCACATAACCCGTAGCCTGTTGGGTATAGCCTGTTTGAACAATTTGAGTTTGAGGAACAACTGTCTGGGTGACAACTTGCCGTGTTTCTGGTACTAGTACTTGTTGCCAACGTGGTACTAGTACCTGCTGAGTTTGTACCTGTGGGACGACAGTATTTGTCGTGATTTGCTGATATTGGTTCTGGTTATAGGCGATCGCTTGTTGAGGCGCTGAGCTAAAAACCTGAGGCTGAGAATCTACCTGAAAGCTAACTGGTTGAGGCGTTGGACTTGATTGAATGACAACCTGTTGCGGGTTGGGTAAAGAGATAGATGAAGAATTTACAAAAGCGGTGGATGTCTCTGAGAAAGGAACTTGGACATTAGTTTCTTTGCCACCTGAAGCTCGAAAATATTTTTGGGCTGACAATCCAGTCTGTTGCAGGGCGATCGCGAGGCTATCAGCGCTAGTCTCAGAGTTAAATGTCCCTGCTTGTACTACAGGTTGATCGTTAATCTTGGTAGCAAAAGCAGTCGGAGAAACAGTGCGAACCCTCTGTAATGTTGCAGCATCATTACCTGCAACAAAAATCACAAAGCGTGCCGAGGCGGACTGAGCGAGCACCAAAGATGCGATCGCTACAGATCCGAGAATACTAAACCTTTTGACCCAATTCACAGCAGTACATCCTCACACTTGAATGTAATAACGGTTAAGTTTAACTCAACTAGATAAAGTGATGATTTTTCTAGTCAAAATTATTTGGTTTATTTAAGCACCTATTTCATCAAAATATGACACTCTTAAATAGATTCGTATGGGCGGCACTAAGTGCCGCCCATACGAATCTATTTAAAAGCCTAATACCCAACATAAAACATGGAAAAAATTAAAACTGGTTTAAATATTGCAATTTTTATCTTTTTAGCAGGTTTTATAAGCTTAGAAGTCTGGACCTTAATATCCCATCTCATAAAGACATAAAGTAAATGCGGCTCATTGAGCCGCATTTACTTTATGTCTTTGGGGTAACACTACGAATTTCCGAATAAAACTTGGACGATTGGACATGGCGATCGCTAACTACATCTCCTTGTAACAAAGTTGCTACTCGAAATCTTAAGTTAGGATTTCCATACCAAATCCTTTCCTCAATTATGTTGTGAGCCGTAATCGTCTGAATTGTCAGAGCTTCGTCTGCACCAAGTTCATAATCACTTTTACCTTGTTTAGTCAATATAAAACCTTTATGTGGTGAGTTCAGTTCATTAGGCACAGGTACGATTAAGGCGTTGCCCTTTGGCTTATTACTGCTTAGAGCTTCTTCTTCCCATGACATTTTCATCGGATGGATCGCAGTATTAGGATGAATGTCATGCTTTTGGCAAATTGCAACCAAATCTGGATCGTCTAGATTTAAAGCGGTAATCTCAATCACAGAGCGAATATCATTACCATTTCCCTTACTAAATTGATGATCGCTGCGTTGCGATCGCCAGCGACCGACAAAGAGTTCGAGAAATTGATGAATATCCATTAGTGAAAAATAAACAACTTAAATAAGGGCAAGACTTACAGCAATGTTCGCTCAAATCATTTACTAAGAAGGGTTGCGGGGCTTTGCCCTGCAATGGGTTTATATTCTTAATTTGTGTAGGGTTTGAAAGCAAATTGCTATAAGAAGAACAAACGTTAGTTTAGCTATGACACAAATTTTATAGTAATTTGCAGTCAAAGCAAAGGGGGCGCAATGCGCCCCCTTTGCTTTATAGGTTTTAAAGATTAACGGACTTAGCCGTTTACCTTTTAAGTTGAGATTTAGCGACGTGGGACTAGACGTTCGTAATCGAGGTTTTGAGCAGACACGGGGGTTGAGTTTGCTGGAGCAGTATTAATACTGCGAGCCATATTCAAGAACAAAGCTGGATCGCCTGTTTTTGGGGCTCTGTCGGTAACCACATAGCTGCGGACAGTATTTTGCCAGATAAGTTGAGGGAAGCCCAACTGTGCGCGATGGTAAGCATCGTAGCGAGGAGACTTGAGGTTGAAAGGCACTTCGCCAATTCTTTGGCTAGGTAGAACCCGACGACGTTGGTAAGGCAAGATATCATCGCCAAAAGCTTCAAGATATTCATCGCTGTTGAGCAATGCATCAATGAAACCTTCAATACCTTTGGTCGCAACTACGATTGACCAAGCAATTTTTTCTTTTTCGCTGTATACATCACGACCAAGGACGCGCTGTACAGTTTGTTCTACGAAGCGATAGTTACTGTTTTTGTCATAAAAACTGCTTCTATAGGTTTTGGACAGTACTAGTCCACGCACAAATTGTCTGACCGATATATTGCCAGAACGCAATTGCGATTCTAGAGTAACTTCGCGATCAGAGGTAAAAGCATGGAAGAAAATTTGGCGATAGGCAGCTTCAATCAGTTCGCCTAGATCACCACTAGAGAGTAAGTTTGCAGTGTTATAAATGCGAGGTGTGTTGTCACTACCGACTGTAAAGCCATCAACGCGAGAATTCTGCGATGCTGGAGCGTAATTTAATAAAGGAAGAGCCACGTTTAAATCTCCAAAATATTATCGAAAAGTTATAAAAATACCTATTTCCAAACATACAATGAGTTTGGGGCTAAATAAGCTAAATATAATTATGAGAGGCTAACCTCTTGTCAATGATAGGATAGGCGAAATTAGCTAGTTCTACTTACTTAATATAAGTTTACCTTTGCAAGAGATATTTGGCTCTTCGTACGATCTATCTCTAAGTCCTAAAATTAAATTATCTCAATGTTTTTTGAATATCGTAGGTTTGCCGATCGCTTCTGGATATGGCGCGATTATGAGATTGGTTATTGTGCTGAGGGATTAGATAAAAATCTTGATAAGCCTGTAATTGTTCTGATCCATGGCTTTGGAGCTTCAGTGGGGCATTGGCGCAAAAACGCCCCTATTCTCGCGCAAAAATTTAGGGTTTATGCGATCGATCTAATTGGTTTCGGTTCCTCTGCTCAGCCTAAACCGAGTGAGCTTGCTTATACATTCGAGACTTGGGGGCAACAGGTTGCCGATTTTGTGAACGAAGTGGTGGGAGATCGCGCCATATTGGTTGGTAATTCGATTGGTGCAGTCGTGGCTATGCAATCTGCGATATATGCACCTGAGCTAATCGTCAAGACTGTATTGATTAATTGTTCATTGCGATTATTACAAGAACAAAATCAATTGGATATGCCTTGGTTTAAGCGTGTTGGTGTAAAGGCTGTCCAAAATATTTTGGGTAATCGGGCGATCGCCAAATTATTTTTTAATCAAGTTCGCAATCGTCGATCAGTCAAGCAGATACTTTCGCAAGCTTATTTTCATAAAGAAGCTGTGACTGATGAATTAGTTGACATATTAATTAAGCCTGCCCAAAATCCGAATGCGGTGGATGTATTTATGGCTTTTGTGCGCTACTCACAGGGCCCACGACCTGAGGATCTCTTAGCAATTTTGCCCTGTGATGCGCTCGTTTTATGGGGCGATCGCGATCCTTGGGAGCCAATTGAATTAGGTCGTAAGTCTTTCACAAAATTTGCCTGTGTCAAGGAATTTATTGATATTCCGAATGCTGGGCATTGCCCACAGGATGAAGTTCCAGAAATAGTTAATAACATTTTACTGAAATTTTTATAAATTTAAAAGCAGAAATGCCGCACGAAGTGCGGCATTTCTGCTTTTATGCTGCTTGCTGCCGATACCAAGCGATCGTCTTATTTAAACCATCGCGAAAATCTACCTGTGCTGTGAAACCAAATGCTTGCTTAGCTCGTTCTACATCAAGACAACGGCGAGGCTGACCATTAGGCTTATCAGTTTCCCAAATAATTTCGCCATCGTATCCCATTAATTCACAAATTAAATGGATCAAATCCTTGATTGAAATTTCTAAGCCAGTACCAATATTGATTGGCTCAGAATCGTTATAAGCCTCGGATGCCATCGCTATTCCTCTCGCAGCATCTTCGGAATATACAAACTCTCTTGTAGGGGTTCCATCTCCCCATACAGAAATAAAGCGATCGCCTCTTTGCTGAGCTTCATAAACTTTACGGATTAGAGCAGGAATTACATGAGAGCTACGAGGATCAAAGTTGTCTTCTGGTCCATACAGATTAACTGGCAGTAGATAAATGCCATTAAAACCATATTGTTGTCGATACGACTGTAGCTGCACTAGTAAAGCTTTTTTAGCAACTCCATAGGGAGCATTAGTAATTTCAGGATAACCATTCCAGAGATCGGTTTCTTTAAACGGTACAGGTGTAAAGTTGGGATAGGCGCAAATTGTGCCAACACATACAAATTTTTGAACATTTGCTTGATAACTGGCATGAATTAATTGGACACCCATCATCAGATTGTCATAAAACAGTTCGGCCGGTTTTTCGCGATTGAGTCCAATACCACCAACATGAGCGGCAAGATGGATAATTAAATCCTGCCCCTGTACAACTTTTTCGCAGATATCCAGCGATCGCAAATCAAACTCTTTTGATCTAGGGACGGTAATTAAATCTGGGCTGGCTCCTCTGGCGATTAGTTGGGCAATTACTTGCTTACCTAAAAAGCCCGCCCCCCCCGTCACAAGAATCTTTTGATCTTTGAATTGTAGTTTTGCTCGATTTTCTAACATAAAAACTTCTCTATTAAAGTCTAAGTAATTTAAAACCCAAACTGAACTTAAAAGCCATGCAAAGCATGGCTTTTAACCTACCAAGTTGAAGCCTGTCCCATATTTCGCAATGTGGCAACATCTTGAGAATGTGTACCCTTAGGGTTAGGTAAGCCCAAGGCTTCTAGATCTGCGTCCACCATCAACTCAACTAAAGCTTTGAAGGTAACCTTAGGCTCCCAACCCAGCTTTTGTTTTGCCTTAGTGCAGTCGCCCAATAACAAATCAACTTCAGCAGGGCGAAAATAACGCGGATCGATCTCTACATAGTCGTCCCATTTAAGGTTGACGTAAGCAAAAGCTTCTTCCAAAAATTCTCTTACTGAATGGGTCTCACCAGTGGAAATCACGTAGTCATCAGGTTTTTCCTGCTGCAACATTAACCACATCGCCTCAACATAATCTTTGGCATAGCCCCAATCGCGTTTGGAATCAAGATTTCCTAAATAGAGTTTTTTCTGCTGATTAGCGACAATGCGGGCGATCGCTCTGGTGATCTTTCTGGTGACAAAGGTCTCACCTCGGCGCGGTGACTCATGATTAAACAAAATGCCATTGCAAGCAAATAGTCCGTAAGACTCTCGGTAATTAATTGTTTGCCAATGGGCATACACCTTGGCACAAGCATAGGGACTACGTGGATAAAATGGCGTATCCTCATTTTGGGGTACGGCTTGCACTAAGCCGTACATCTCTGATGAGCCTGCCTGATAAAAACGGATTTCGCGATCGTTGCGTTGTTGATAGTCGCGCAAAGCTTCTAATAACCGTAATGTTCCCATCCCTACTGCGTCAACTGTATATTCAGGAGAGTCAAAGCTAACGCGCACATGGGACTGAGCACCGAGGTTAAAGACTTCATGAGGTCGAACAGCTTCTAAAATGCGTCCCAAAGTAGTGCCATCGGTCAGATCACCATAGTGCAGAAATAATTTGGTTTCTGGTAAATGCGGATCTTGATACATATGATCTAGGCGATCGGTATTGATTGTGGAAGTGCGACGAATGATTCCATGCACTTCATACCCTTTTGCTAGCAATAGTTCTGATAAATAAGATCCATCTTGACCTGTGATACCCGTAATTAAAGCGCGTTTAGATTTACTCATGAAGTATGGCTTTGGTAAGGACTCAATAAAATTTTACAACAATGATTAAAGAAATCTAGATCAAAGATGAGAAAAACGAGAAGTTTCCTTTTCTCTTTTACAAGCATTTACCATCAATCAATAATTTTTCAAACTCAGGTGCAGGTAATGGTGGGCTAAAGAAGTAGCCTTGTATCTGATCACAGCCATTTTCTTTTAAAAACTGAATTTGCTCCGCAGTCTCGACACCTTCAGCGATAACTTGCAAGGACAAACTATGGGCAAGATCGATGATGGCGATGGAAATCGTCGCATCGTGGCGATCTGTTGTAATGTCTTGGATAAAACAGCGATCTATCTTAAGTATATTTACTGGAAAATGCTTAAGGTAGCTCAAAGACGAATAGCCTGTACCAAAATCATCGATCGCTACTTTTACGCCTATTGACTGCAACTGCGATAGTACTTGGATTGTAAACTCAGCATTTTGCATAATGATGCTTTCAGTAAGCTCGATTTCCAGATTATCTGGTTCGGTACCAGTTTCTTGTAAAACCTTACTAATTAATTCTGTGAGATTATTGTCTGGACGAAAATGCTGACCAGATAAATTAACAGCAATAAATCCATAATTTATGCCAGATTCTCTCCAAGAGCGCATTTGTTCGCAGACTGAGTATAGGATTACCTCACTCAAACGCAGGATTAGCCCTGTTTCTTCGGCTACAGGAATAAATTTACTCGGCATAATCAACCCTAAGTCGGGATGCTGCCATCTTGCTAACGCTTCAGCCCCAACGATTTTTCCAGATTTGAGGTTGACCAAAGGCTGATAAAAAACCCGAATTTCATTGCGATCAATGGCGCGGTGGAGGCTATTTGCTAACGCCATATATTCTGAAGATTGGACATTCAGATCTGGACTGTAGAGCTTATAGCTATTTCGGCTATGGGTTTTAGCATAATACATAGCTAATTCAGCATTTTTGATTAATCCTTCCACCTCTTGATGATCGTTTGGAAAAATGGATATGCCAATACTACTAGTAATGAAAACCTCATGCCCATATAAATGATAAGGACGGCTTAATAGATCGAGAATTTTCTGTGTTTCAAGTTTGATGCTGAGCGTATCTGTGACACCAGAAATGATCAGTGCAAATTCATCGCCTTGGATACGCGCCACCATATCGCATGGTGCGGTGTAGCGCTTTAGGCGCTCGGCGATCGCTATAAACAATTGATCGCCAATATTATTACCAAGAGTGTTGTTAATAATATTGAAATTGTCCATATCCAGAAATAGTAAAGCGAGCGATTTGTTATTAATTTTGGCGTGCAAAATAGCTTGGCTTAGCGACTCATGAAAAAGGATGCGATTTGGTAGTTGTGTTAAGCCATCATGGTGAGACAGGTATTCAAACCTTGCGCCTACTGCTTTGATTTCATCATAGTAATGATCTCTAGCTGAGTTGTACTTTTGCAAGCGTGAGGCGATCGCACCCAATAACTCTGCTGAGGTAAATGGCTTTGTCAAATAGTCATCTGCACCTAGTTGCATAGCATGACGCATATCTGCTTTTTCCGTCATCGCCGTTAAAAATATAAACGGAATCATTGAGGTTTTCTGTTCTTGTCGCAGTGCAACCAATGTCCCGAAGCCATCTAGTTCAGGCATGGCTATATCACAGATAATCAAATTTGGTAAATAGGTTTTAGCTATTTGTACACCAACAAGTCCATTTTCTGCACCCAGTACATCAAAACCTTCGTAGGAAAGAGTCTCCATAATCTCTTCGCGCAAAGCTTCCACGTCTTCGATGACTAGTATTGTTGTCATAATTTAGTTTGTTCCGTTATAAATTTAATAATTAGTGTTGCGCAATGTAGCCTCACAAAACTAATTATTCATTAAGGCGTAAGGAAGTTTTACCTTTACAGTTGTGCCTTTATTTTCAACACTAGTAAGTTGAATTGTGCCACCAAGAATATCTACTGAATTCTTGATAATTGCCATCCCCAATCCAGTTCCTACGATCATACCAACATTTTGAGCGCGATAAAAATGGTCGAAAATCTTTTCTTGATCAATTAAAGGAATGCCAATCCCCTGATCTTTAAACTCTAATAAAAGTTGCGGAATGCGATCGCTAGTTAGTGAAATTGTAAAATTAACTTCACTAGTGTTTGGAGAATATTTAATAGCATTTGATAGTAAGTTAGAAACAATTTGTCTAAAGAATTTAGTGTCAATTGATATCTTTGCAGGAGCATTGATGTTTTTGAAAATAACTTGATGCTTGCCGTTGCCTATTAATTTAGTTTGCTCGATAATTTCTAGACAGAAATCTTCAAGATTAATTCTTTCTGACTGTAAATCAAATCTACCAGATTCAGTTTTGCCAATAATTAGTACTTCCTCCAATAGGTTAGTCATTCCTTTAACTTCGCGTTGGATTTTATCAATTCTTTCCAGTTTTTTCTCGTCCGACATTTTGTGTCCATAGTTTCGCAGCAGATCACTTGCTGTTTGGATGGTTGCTAGTGGAGTGCGAAACTCATGGGAAGCTCTGGAAATAAATTGTGATTTGAGTTCGTTAAGTTCTTTCTCTCTGAGCAAAGCCCTCTGTAGTTGGCTCAGACTCTGCTCAAGCTGCTGAGTGCGATCAGCAACTTGACATTCTAGATTTTTGTTAAGATCCTGAACTCGTTCAAATAATTTTACTTGTTGAATTGCGATCGCTACATGATTAGCCAACTGTCTGAGCAAATCAATTTCAAATTCTTCCCACTGACGAGGCGCAAAACATTGATGAGCTATTAACAATCCCCATAACGTATCTCCAAAAGAAATAGCGACTACGATATTAGCCTTAACTTGAAAACATTGTAGAAGATCTTTATGGCAAGGGCTTAAATCTGCAAGTTCAACATCATTGATACTAGATATAGCTCTGTTTTGATATTTTTGTGCATAATCTTGATTAAAACATGTATCATCAATTGTTTTCCCAAGAATGGATAACAAAGGATTGTTAATAGCTTCTACGACAAAAGTACCACTCCAATCTTGTTGAAACTGGTAAATAACTACTCGATCAATACGCAATAATTCTTGAGCCTCTTTAACAGTAATTGAGAGGATTTGATCAAGATTTAATTCGCATTGAATTTTAAGTAAAATTGCATTTAATAATCGTTCTCTCTCGCTTTGATAGCGCAATTGAGTTTCGACTTTTTTGCGCTCAGTAATGTCGTAATAGCTACTTAAATACATCCGTTTACCTTTGTAAGCCATTAGCCTTGTGGAGACTAAAACATCTTTAAATGTGCCATCACGATGACAAATTCGGGTCTCGACAGTCATCGCTCGACCCTTTTCCTGTAGCTGCTGTAATCGCTGTAAAGCTTTATCATGTTCAGCCCGATCGGGATATAGGAAGGTTGTGAAATCATGGCTAGCATTTGCTTCCACAGACGTATACCCCGTAAGGTTTTCCATCCCAGTATTGAAAATCGAAAAATAGCCTGAATCATCACTAAATGTAATACCTTCTTTGATTGATGTCAGTACAGTACGTAAGCGCTCCTCACTTGCCAGCAATTTTTGGTTTGATTTTACTTGGTCGGTAATGTCGGTTTGAATGCCGATGTAGTTAGTAAGTTCGCCATGATCATTAAAGACGGGTGCAATATACAAATCATTCCAAAATTGCGTTCCGTCTTTGCGATAGTTGAGCAGGACAGAGTGACATTCCCTCTGTTCTTCAATAGCTTTGCGTAAATCTAAAAGCCCAATTTGATTGCGATCGCCACCTTGCAGAAATCGACAATCACGTCCGATTACTTCTGCTGCGCTATAGCCTGTAATCCTCTCAAAGCTGGGATTAACATAAATCATGGGATTATTCGACTGGGTGGCATCGGTAATCACAATCCCATTAGAACTTGCAGCGATCGCGCGTTCGCGCAACTTCAGAGACTCTTCTACTCGCTTCCGTTCTGAGACATCTCGCAATGAAGCAACCACGTAGACTCTGCGATCTTCATCAATTGTTTCTGACACACGCATTTCCGCCGAGGTTGTACTGCCTCGGTTGAGAATATCGACATCAGTGCTTTCCCCCGCTACTACAGGAAGTCCAAAAGTTTCACCGATAATATCTTCAGATTTACACCCAAATAAGTTCTCAGCTGATTGGTTAACATATCGCACTACGCCTTCATGATCAACCACCACAAAAGCGTCAGAAACTTCACTCACTAAATGGCTGAATTTTTTTTGATTGAGATCTTGAACTTGGAATTTTGATAGTGAGCGGTCAGTAATATCTTGGCAAGTTCCGACGATCTGCTCTGAGTTGTTGATACTGTCAATATCCAGGGATAGCGAAATCGATAGCATCCGATTTGTCACTAAATCAAGTTGTTCTTCAAACACAACAACTTGTCGTGTTTGCAAACATTGACGAACATATTTGTTTAATAATTCAGCAAATCCTAAAGACAAACATTCCTTTGGCTGTAAGCCAACTAGATCAACAGTTTGATCGATACTACGTTCCCCAAAAACAAGATGGACAAATGCGGAATTAGCGAGAGAAAACCGCAGAACAAATCCCTGATCATTTAGATCAGATACTTGCGTATTTGCTTCAATCGACAAAACAAAGATTCCGCATTGAACATGATCTAGGATATTTTGCATAATCGCCAAATCCTCTACCAAATGTCGCAGCTATTAACTATAAGTTTTCTAAATTTCTGAGAAAGTGCACCCGAAAGGTGTACTTTCTCAGAAATTTAGGATTTTAATATCCCAATATATACAGATAAAAATAAGCCTCTATTCTGAGTCTTAGGTTTCATGGCTCAACTATAATTGTGATCTCTATGTATTCACATTAATTATTTATGTATTTAACCATCTCAGTTCCTTCTATCGGTTGTGCTAGTTGTATTGAAACTATTGCCAAAGCGATTCAATCTGTCGATGCAACAGCAGCAGTTAATGGCGATGTAACAACTAAGTCTTTAAATATCGAGAGCAATTTATCAGAAGTCAAAATTCGAGAACTAATTGCGATCGCAGGTCACAAAGCTGCATAAGAATTAGATGCCGTGGAAATTACTGCATCTAATTCTTAGATATCGCAATAATCTCCTTTAGGTGCATTAAAATCCCCTGACTTTCCGCCACTCTTATGGATCAACCTTGTATTCGAGATGATCATCGTCTTTTCAAGGGACTTTGCCATATCGTAAAGGGTTAAAGCCGCGATCGTGGCAGCAGTCATGGCTTCCATTTCCACTCCAGTTTCAGATTTAGTTTTGACCTCAGCCTCAATTTGATAGCCAGGGATATTTTCATCTAGAAAAATCTTGACATCGACACTAGTGAGATTAATCGGATGACACATGGGGATCAAGTTAGCTGTTTGTTTCGCTGCCATAATCCCTGCTAGTCTTGCCGTCCCTAATACATCTCCCTTTGGCACATTTCCTGATTGGATGGCATCTAATGTTGTTGTTTTCATAGATATCTCGCAAACAGCGATCGCCCGTCTCACCGTTTGCGGTTTATGCGTCACATCCACCATCTGAGCATTACCACTTTGATCGAGATGAGCGAGTGACTGAAGAATATCCGTATCCATAAAAAACTTTGCCGAAATTAGCTCAATAATATAAAAACAAAACAAGGTTACGAAGTATTTAATCATGGTTAGTCGTTGCTAACCATTCAGCCATGACCAGACTCTTCACCTAGTACAAAAGTTTACCCGAATTATGACTGAGACTGTAAAGATTGAGATTTATGCCGATAATCTTGGTGTGACGCAAGCGATCGCGACCCAACTAGCTCAGCTTGTGGCTACAGGTACAATTATCCTGCTCGAAGGCAATCTCGGCAGCGGCAAAACCACTTTTATGCAAGCCTTTGGTCGTGCACTTGGCATTAGCTCGACAATTACTAGTCCAACGTTTACGCTAATTGATGAATACACTGAAGGTCGCTTGCCACTTTATCACATTGATCTTTATCGCCTAGAGCCATCTCAAATTCCCAGCTTACATTTAGAAGAATATTGGCGTGGTGAAGATTTTCCTCTCGGTGTGGTGGCGATCGAGTGGGCAAGTAAACTGCTTAAAATTCCGCCAAACCATCTCAAGATTAATCTCTCAGCACCAATGAGCTCACAAAATAAAGAAGAGACAAAAAATCTTGACTTAAATTTAGAAGATGATCTAGAAGTCTTGTCTGAAGCTCGCCTTATCCATCTGATCGCTCAAGGCGAAACCTATATTGATATTCTGACAGCACTTTGTGCTGAAGACGAAACCAAGACCCTTGTTAAAAGTAATGCCAAGCATCACTTTTAACAAGAAATTTATATTACAGATAAAGTTAGGACTTTGAACTGATACTTTTTTAATTTAGCTATCTTCACGTAATTGAGCATGATTAAAAAAATAGCCCCAAAATCTATACTGCCCGTGTAGCGGGCGGTATAGATTTTGGGTTCTTAGCTACTTAGAATCTAATTCATCAGGTTTGCCATTACCCTTTACTTCATCTTGGAAACCCCGTAGTGCTTGTCCCACACTGCGACCAATTTCAGGGATTCGCTTTGCCCCAAAAATTGCTACACCCACAAGCGAAATTACAATTACTTCTGGCCAGCCAATTCCAAACATTTAACTTCGATCTCCTCAAACGTATCTGAATATTCTTCTATTGTCTCAGCAAGTATAAGCTAACTCAACTTTCTAAGTGTATTCAAAAGCAGTAAGCTATAAAGAATTTACAAGTAAATCTAAACAAGTACTAAAAAATAATGGACTCAACCATTACTTGGACACTTGGCAGCACCGAACCCGATGCTGAAGCCAATCTTGCCCGTATCGCCCAATGGTGGGCATCTTTAGCAGGACAAGAAATCATCTGGCAACAACGCCCCTTAAACGAGAATAGCGATCGCAATGCGATCGACTGGAACAAGCAAGCTCTCGACGAAACTTTTGCAATTCAAACACCGAGCTTACGCGGGATTACCCTTTATTGGTACAAACCCAATAGCCCCGACGAACGCAATATTTCTGTTGGCTACCTCCAACTCAACCAATTTACTCAACAACTAGACATTCTGCCATCGTCAGGTCGAAGCTACCAACTTCGCATTACTCTACCCAAAATCGTCTACCAAAAGACTCAAGTCATCGATCCTCAGTTTGGCTGTATTATTCAGCCCAATGGTGATGCAGTTTTACTATTTCGAGATGAAACCCAACGCTTAGAAATTCAAATTGATTTGAGTGCCGTAAATGCCGATGTACTTAAGCAAAAGCTAAGTAAGACATAGAATATATTTGCACAGCTATAGCAATTCACAGAAGTGTTGTCACACGTTTGTGAATTAAAAAACAAACCCTGTAAGGATTTAAAAATCACAAAATAGCCACGCCATTTTGTGATTGGTATAAATCTAGTTTTTGACTAAGTCTTATCCTCTCCCACCGAAAGAATATGTGAATAATCAGGGATGAACTGCTTCGCCACTCGCCCCTAATTATTCTCTCGGAAGAGAGTATCTACTTATAAACATTAATAAAGTAAGGCGTATTTTTAATGAATCCAGCCTATGATTTGAGCATATTTGGCAAATAAACTTGGCTAAGGGTAAATCTATGACACCTCAAGAACTTCCCCCTCCGATTAGTCCTCGTCAGATGGATATGCTTCGTGCTGTAGCTGCAATGGCTTGGGCTGATGGCAAGCTTGAGCCTGATGAAATTCGACTGATGCTTGATGAATTTGCAATGTTATTTGCCAAAACTGAAAAAGAACGTAGCGATCTAAAAACTCGTCTTAAAGATTATTTAGGTCAAAATATTCCTCTTGAAGAAGTTGTACCAAACATCAAAAGTGTTGAAGATCGAAAAATGACTCTCAGACTTGGCTACCAAGTGATCCAAGCTAGTCGGCGCAATCCAGATGAACCAATGATTAATCTTGATGAAGCCGCAGCCTATCAAAGGCTAGTCAGGATACTAGATTTGCCCCCAGATGTTGTAGCTGACATTGAAGCTTCTATCATTCCTCATGAAGAATCCAATCCCAACGGAATTATTAAATCTTTGGCATTAAGACTACATAAATTGCTCGGAAATGCAAATTAGTAAGGTTTCGCTTGCCTCTGCGTGGGCAAACCCTTACTAATTAAACATTTATTTTGTATAAGTACTTAAGCTATAAATGAATACGTTCCTTTCCCATATTAATAAGGATAAGTGTTGCAAGGCGAATAAATAGTGATGTGTGGCTTCGTTACATACCACTATTTATTCACTATGAAGTGAGTAGCTTTGTACAGAGATAAAAACAAAACTTTGTTTAACAAAATTGCAATAAATCAAAGCTCATATTTTTTATAAAAGCTATGCTTCACTCGGCTTTTATAAAAAATATGAGCTTTTTTGTTCATAATTAGTAGTTAAAACTTTCCTTCAACTCTTTTAACGACAAATTTACGGGTTGCTTAATCGTAAATTGCCGCAGGTTTGGGTTCTAAAATAACTAAGTCATTGTGCTGATGGTAATACCTATCGCCACAAACTCGGATAGAGTGATTACTTACAATAAATCTTTAAGAAATACGAGCAGCCACTATGCGGGATGGAACTGATCTTCAGCAAAAAATTATGTCCGCCCCATTCTTTGTGGGGTTGCCTGATGAAGCCGTAATTAGGGCTACAGCCCATATGGTTACACGTAGCCATCCAGCCGATCAAGTGATTTTGTTGGAAAATGATTGGGGCAACTCAGTTTATTTCATCTTGGAAGGCTGGGCAAAAATTCGCACCTATAACCTTGATGGTAAAGAAATTACCCTAAACATACTAGGCTTTGGTGAGATGTTTGGCGAAATGGCTCCACTAGATCAAGTACCCAGATCCACTGATGTGATTACGCTTACACCGACAACTATTGGTAGTCTGCCAGCTTCAGATTTTGTACATCTGCTTGAAACAGAGCCAATCGCAGGCATTCATTTAGCAAGGCTAATGGCAAAGCGCTTACGTCAAGTTAATCGACGTTTGCGCTTACGGGAAGCTGATAGTACTTCTCGTGTCGCCGATGTTCTGCTGTTTCTAGCTGAAGGGCAAGGGACAAAAGTCAGTGGTGGTTTAGAAATCCCCAATTTACCCCATCGTGAGCTTAGTAGTCTAAGTGGGTTAGCAAGGGAGACAGTCACTCGTGTATTGGGTAAATTAGAACGCAAAAATTTAATTCAGCGTATTCCCGATCGCGATGTACTATGCATCCTCAACCCTGAAGGCTTAGAATCTTTGATGGTTTAGATCAAAAGGTGTTGCTTCGCGTCACCTTTTGATCTGTTATTATTAGGCTCGTTATTTGGTAGGTAAGAAGTATAAATGCTGAATCCAGTTGATTTCAGCGGTAGACCGTTTCATTTTGTGGGTATTGGCGGAATCGGGATGTCGGCGATCGCCTATATTTTGGCGAAGCAAGGATTTACAGTATCTGGCTCGGATATTAGTAGCAATCGCATCACTCAAAAATTACAGGCTCTAGATGTAAAAATTTTTCAAGGGCATCATGCAGACAACATCGATCTAGCAAATGCACCTCAGGTCGTCTGTTCGACAGCTATCAATCAACAAAACCCTGAGTTTCAGGTAGCTTTAGCAAACGCCTTACCAATTTTGCATCGTTCAGACTTATTAGCAGCGTTGATCGAACAATTTCAGGCGATCTCCGTTGCAGGTACTCACGGCAAAACAACAACTAGTAGCTTAGTTGGCTTCTTGTTGCTCAAAGCTGGACTCGATCCTAGTATTATCATCGGTGGTGAAGTTAGCGCTTGGCAGGGAAATGCGCGTTTGGGGCAAGGAAAATATTTAGTTGCTGAAGCCGATGAGTCGGATGGTACTTTAGTAAAATTTTTATCCCATATTGGCATTATTACCAATATTGAGCTAGATCACCCAGATCACTATCACAGCCTTGAGCAGGTCGTTGAAATCTTTAAGACTTTTGCAAAACGTTGTGAAATTGTCGTTGGATGTATTGATTGCCCAACGGTTAAGGAGTTTATTCATTCAGACATTACCTATAGTTTGAGTGACCCGACCGCAGACTATATGGTGTCGGAAGTGAGTTACACCCCGTCAGATACTCAAGCCTTAGTGATCGAACGAGGCAAAGCCTTAGGTAAAATTTCAGTGGGGCTGCTTGGCAAGCATAATCTCAGTAATGTTCTTGCCGCGATCGCAGTAGCACGTTATGTTGGTGTTGAGTGGCAAGCGATCGCCGACTCTTTACCTGATTTTGTTGGTGCTAGTCGCCGTTTTGAGATTAAAGGAGTGCAGAACGGGATTACTTTTGTTGATGACTATGCCCATCACCCTAGCGAAATTATTGCGACCCTTGCTTCAGCAAGACAACAAAATACGACTAGTCGTGTAGTTGCGATTTTTCAGCCCCATCGCTATAGCCGCACCCATAGATTCTTGGCAGAATTTAGTCATTCCTTTACCGATGCAGATGTGGTGATTGTCACCGATATCTATGCTGCTAGTGAACCCAATGATGGCAAGATTACAGGCCCACAAGTTGCTGAAGCGATCGCCTTAGTACAAGATCAAGTGCATTATTTGCCAACGCTCAAAGATGTTCAAGCCTTCTTAGTGAAAAATTTGCAGTCTGGGGATCTAGCTGTATTTCTTGGTGCGGGCAATCTCAATCAAGCGATCGCGCCAACCATCCAAGAATTAACCCATTAAATGCGGCACGGCTTTGCCGTAGCACATTTAATGAGCGAATTGTTAAATTAGAGAACGCACGAAAGATAACGCACGAAGCAGTTTAGTCACTTAATTAGCTTTAATTTAAGCAAATGTCACTCGATCTTCAAATCCAAAACTCTATTCGCTCCAATGTATCTCTTGCAGGGCTAACTTCGATGCGAGTTGGTGGTTTGGCTGAGTACTTCATTTCGCCTCGCTCATCTGCGGAGCTAGCTGAAAGTCTCTCATGGGCAAGCGATCAGCATCTGCCAATCACAATTATTGGAGCTGGCAGCAATCTTTTAATCAGCGATCAAGGCTTAGAGGGTTTGGTCGTTTGTACTCGACACCTGCGGGGCATTGAATTTGATGATCATTCTGGCCAAGTTACCGCCGCCGCAGGCGAACCTGTGGCTCGTTTAGCTATGCAAATCGCTAGTCATGGTTGGTCTGGCTTTGAATGGGCGGTTGGTATTCCTGGAACTGTGGGTGGATTGGTCGTAATGAATGCAGGCGCACAGGGTGGATGTGCGGCTGATTGTGTGGTTTCTGTGCAGACGATCACCTTAACTGGTAAAACTCATCTCGTCTATCCTCAAGATTTGGAATTCAGTTACCGAACCTCGTCTCTACAAGAATCGTCAAACATCGTTACAGGTACAACCTTTAAATTTCAAGCTGGCGGCAATCCATTGGCGATCGCAGCAGATACTGAGGCAAAACTTAAAGTAAGACACACCACACAGCCGTATCATCTGCCCAACTGTGGCAGTGTTTTTCGTAATCCTTTGCCCCAATTTGCCGCAAAACTAATTCAAGACGCTGGATTAAAGGGGTATCAAATCGGCAATGCCCAAGTCTCAGAATTACATGCCAACTTCATAGTTAATTTGGGGAATGCAAAAGCTAGTGATATTTGCAGTCTCATCGAGCACATTAAAACTGTAATCAGCGATCGCGATGGTGTGGTGCTAGAAACCGAAGTCAAGATGATCGGTCATTTCTAAACAATTGGGGCTTGTCAGCGATCGCATTTATCTATAGATAGATTTAAGATTTTAGTATTTACATTACTCAATACTTCATTTAATCTATTTATATAAGCGCAAGCTTACATATAACTTTTTAATCTTATTCATTCCCAAAAGGATTATTTGCAATTATGACAACAGCAGTACAAAGACGCGAAAGCGCTTCACTGTGGGATCAGTTCTGCAATTGGATCACCAGCACCGAAAACCGCCTGTATGTAGGTTGGTTCGGCGTAATCATGATCCCTTGCTTACTGTCAGCCACAATTTGCTTCGTGATCGCCTTCGTAGGCGCACCTCCAGTCGATATCGACGGTATCCGCGAACCAGTAGCAGGCAGCTTGTTCTTCGGGAACAATATGATCTCTGGTGCAGTTGTACCTTCGTCGAACGCGATTGGCTTGCACTTTTACCCCATTTGGGAAGCAGACAGCCTTGACGAATGGCTATACAACGGTGGCCCTTACCAATTGGTAGTATTCCACTTCCTCATCGGCATTTTCTGCTACATGGGACGTGAATGGGAACTTTCCTATCGCCTCGGTATGCGTCCATGGATCGCAGTAGCATATTCTGCACCAGTAGCCGCCGCAACCGCAGTATTCTTGATCTACCCAATCGGACAAGGATCATTCTCTGACGGTATGCCTTTGGGAATCTCTGGAACCTTCAACTTCATGATCGTATTCCAAGCAGAACACAACATCCTGATGCACCCCTTCCACATGTTAGGAGTAGCAGGCGTGTTCGGCGGTTCATTGTTCAGTGCAATGCACGGTTCATTGGTAACCTCCAGCTTGATTCGTGAAACAACCGAAAACGAAAGCCAAAACTCAGGCTACAAATTCGGACAAGAAGAAGAAACCTACAACATCGTTGCAGCGCACGGCTACTTCGGACGCTTGATCTTCCAATACGCATCCTTCAGCAACAGCCGTCAATTGCACTTCTTCTTGGCACTGTGGCCGGTAGTTGGCATTTGGTTCACCGCATTGGGCGTAAGCACAATGGCATTCAACTTGAACGGTTTCAACTTCAACCAATCGATTTCTGATAGCCAAGGACGTGTAGTACCATCTTGGGCAGACGTAATCAACCGCGCAAACTTGGGTATGGAAGTAATGCACGAGCGTAATGCTCACAACTTCCCACTCGATTTGGCTGCTGTTGATGTAGCTCCTGTAGCTATGGCTGCTCCTGCTATCAATGGTTAATCTTTACCGATTTATCTAGTCATCTCGAAATAAAAAAGCCTCTCCTTATGGAGGGGCTTTTTTATTGATGTGGATTGCACAGAAGGCGATCGCCTTTTTCCTGTTGCTTTCTCTCCTCAAGTTCTAATACCAAAACACTAAATGGCGTAGCCATTTAGTGTTTTGGTATTACTGCTATAGCAAAAGATCGGAATTTAAAGTTACGGCAAGGTCGATATTAGGATTGACAGAAGCAAGCGTTACACTGTCGCGACCTAGGAATAGACCAAGCAATGCGCCAATTCCAGCACCACCAAGAATTTCCTCAGTAGCAAGAGCGCGATCGCCTGTTACCGCAGATATCGCCGCCGCCGCCGCCGCACCTAGGGCAGCATTTTGGAGCAGGCCACCCACGTTTACACCCTTGTCAACTCTCTCCGTCGTAGTTACAACTTTAGAAGTAGCATTGATAGCTCTTCTCTGACCATTGGCAAACACAAGTTCATTAGCAAAGAACTGAGCGCCACCTGAAACAGTTCGCAATTCACCTACAACTTGAGTACCAGCAGGTATCAAAATGCTTCCTTGGGAATTAGCAATATTTTGGGACACATTGAGCACTAGGGGCACTTTTTCATTAGGTCCGAGCAAAATCTTGTCTTTGGAATACTGCACGGCGATTATATTGCCTGCGGGAATTCTAACTTGGTTTTGCACTGGAGGAGTCGTAGTTGTCTGCCCCACTATATAAGGTGAAGCGATCGCATTGGCTTGTCCTGAGCGCACCAAAGATTGATAGATAAACGCAGCAACTTCGGCTCTAGTAGCAGTTTGATTGGGGTTTAGAAACTGGACATTGGGGTAATTAACCACCAAGCGGTTCTCAGTAGCTGCTGCGACACTATTTCTTGCATAGTTAGGAATGCCAGAAGCATCAGCATAGGCTTGTAAAATTGTTTCAGGAGCTTGACTTACGGAATAATTTAAACCATTGGCAAGAGCAACTAAAACCTGTACGCGAGGAATATTTTGAGCGGGTTCAAAAACGTTGCCTGGATAGCCAGACATAAAACCTGTTGTATATGAAGTTTGAATAGCGGAAGCTGCCCAATAACTTGAAGCAACATCAACAAAAGTGACACCCCCTCTAATAGGTGCTTTTGTCACAGCCTTGCTAAGCATTGCTGCAAATTGTGCTCTAGTTACTGGATCATTTGGTCGAAATCCCCCATCAGGAAAACCTTTAATAATGTCTCTTGAGGCTAACTCTTGAATAAAAGTCTGCGCCCAATACCCCGTAGGCACATCATTAAACGTGGTCTGAGCAAATGCAGAGTTTGCGCTGAACAAAGGAATTACAGAGCTACCAATAAAGCTAACAGCAACAAGTAATGCAGTGCTAGAACGTCTAGTTTGATTTGTCATTTTGAGTTTTTCTCCTATACATATTTATGTATATGCGTGAATGACTGTATATCTAAACTAAATGTTCCTAAGATTTTGTGGGGCGTGACAATATCATCTTCAATAATTTTGTACAACACAGGTCCCCAAAAACAATAAGTCAGACAAATCAAACATTAAGGCTCGTTAAATTAAGGTTTGATTCATTTAGTTAAATAAATAAATCAATCAAATCAAACATTTAATCTATTTCGTAAACCTTTAAAAATGCATTCAATAATAATTTAATAAAATCTAATGAATAAGTAATCCTCAACGGTCGGTGAGAGCTTGCTCTTTCGGGGGAAGCTCTAGCTGGACAGTTAAATTGTGATCGACTTTGTTTCTTTTTTTGTCATTACGAAATGAGCATTTTAGCAACTATCCCCGATTAACTGACCAGTGCGCAGGGGCGCTACTTTATGGGTTTTGGTTTGAGATTAATTAAGCCTACTCCCCTTCCCAGAAAACAAATAGCGTTGCCACCCTCTTTGTTTTCTGGGTTAAGCAATATAGAGATTGCTATATGATGGATATAAATAGCTTGAATGCCAGACAGTAAGCCTTGACTAAGTTTCAATTTGACTCTATCCCTGATGCTCTAAATGACCTCAAATCTGGTCGTCTCATTGTCGTTGTCGATGATGAAAACCGTGAAAACGAGGGTGATCTGATTGGGGCAGCCCAATTTGCTACTCCTGAAATGGTTAATTTTATGGCGGTGAAAGCGCGAGGTCTGATCTGTCTAGCAATGACAGGCGATCGCCTTGATCGTTTAGATTTGCCATTAATGGTTGATCGCAATACTGACAGTCAACAAACCGCCTTTACAGTCAGCATTGACGCTGTTGAAGGTACATCAACAGGAATTTCGGCAGAAGATCGATCGCGCACAATTCAAGCGGCGATTAATCCAAATACGCGCCCAAATGATCTGCGTCGTCCTGGACACATTTTTCCGCTCAGAGCAAAAGATGGCGGCGTTCTTAAAAGAGCTGGTCATACTGAGGCGGCGGTGGATTTGGCACAAATGTCGGGGCTATATCCCGCAGGTGTTATTTGTGAGATCCAAAATGATGATGGCTCAATGGCTCGACTGCCTGAACTGATTGAATATGCAAAGTTGCATAACTTGAAATTAATCAGCATTGCAGATCTAATTAGTTATCGGCTAGCTCATGATCGCTTTGTGCAGAGAGAAGCGATCGCCAACTTGCCTTCGTTATTTGGAAACTTTAAGGTTTATGCCTATCGAAATACCCTTGATAATACTGAGCATCTTGCGATCGTTAAAGGCGATCTACAGGACTTCCCTGAAAATGAAGTCTTAGTGCGAGTACATTCTGAGTGTCTGACAGGTGACGCTCTCGGATCGCTACGTTGTGATTGTCGTGGACAGTTACAAAGTGCTTTGAAAATGATCGAGTTTGCCAACTGGGGCGTAGTCGTCTACTTACGCCAAGAAGGGCGTGGTATTGGTTTGATTAATAAAATCAAAGCCTATAACCTTCAAGATGGTGGATTAGATACGGTCGAAGCTAACGAAAAGCTAGGCTTTGGTGCTGATTTGCGTACCTATGGAGTTGGGGCGCAGATTTTGCATGATCTGGGTATTAAGAAAATGCGCTTAATTACTAATAACCCTCGGAAGCTAGCGGGACTTAAAGGTTTTGATATTGAAGTTGTTGGACGCTTGCCTTTATTAATCGAAACTAATGAGCATAACTTGCGTTATCTCGAAACCAAGGCAGAAAAGTTAGGGCATCTGCTCTTGAAGACTAAACTAATCACCCTTGGGATTCGTTGGACAGATCATAAACCACATGAATGGTTTGATCAGTTGCGGGAAGTTGCTTCAGCTAACGATCTATTACTACAAGAGGAAACTTCTATAGCTTTTGCGAGTTTGTTCGCTAATGCTGACACCCAAGATCCAACCCTATTAGCCAAAGAGTTTTCTAGTAAGCTCTCGATTGTCCATTTAGGATTTGATCGTTCCAATGAAATTTCTGATGATTGGTATGAACTGCCAAATCACCCCTATCGTCAAGCGATCGTCCGCATATTCAAACATTTAAAACAGTGGGAACAGGTTACGACCTTTCGGTTTTGCGTGGCAATCAATGACAATGATTTACCTGAAAATTTTGTGGAGACAATCAACTTGGGTTTAGCGTGGCATACGCCTTGGCTAGAAGATCGGATGTATGAGTGGTTTAACTTTTTCCTCCGCGACGGCGACGATCTTGCCATTCTAGAAAAGTGAGATAACCAACACCACTAGTAGCGATCGCCATTAGCACAATGGCAGCCCAGAAAAAAGTATTGAGGAGAATAGCTTCCGACATAAAAATTGATTGATTTTTGCTAACTAATCATAATTTATCAAGTGTATCGCGATCTCCTTATATGCAAACCGAAAATAGAAGGGCGGCGCTTTGCTCCGCCCTTCTATTTTCAGTTTTGATTTGTCTTGACTAATTCGGGTATTGATACTCGTCTTATATAGCCTTAGCCACTTTTATCAAGACAAATCAAAACCCAAATAGTGAGAGGGGGGGGGGGGGGGGGGGGGGGGGGGGGCGGGGGGGTTTTTTTTTTTTTTTTTTTTTTTTTTTTTTTTTTGGGGGGGGGGGGCGCCCCCCCCCCCCGCCTCTCATGTTTGTGTTAAATACTTCTCAAAGCCACAATTGGATCAAGTCGGGCAGCTTGTCGGGCGGGAAAGATGCCGAAAAATAGACCGATGCCGCCAGATACTCCGACGGCTAGGGTAATTGCGCCGATGGATACGCCAGCTTGTAATGGAGAAACTGCGGCGATCAGTAAAATGCCGCCAACGCCAATACCTGTACCGATCGCACCACCTAGTAACGACAAAATTACCGCTTCAATTGTGAACTGGGTGAGAATATCGCTGGGTGAAGCGCCGATCGCTTTACGAAGTCCGATTTCGCTTGTGCGCTCGGTAACTGATACCAGCATGATATTCATGATGCCAATACCGCCAACTAGTAGGGAAATACCTGCGATCGCAGCAAGCATGATCGTTAATGCACCTGTAATATTACCAACAATTTCCAGCGCATCCTGTTGGGTTCGTACTGTAAAGGTATCGTCAGCATTGATATCAGATGTGCGATGCCGCAATCGTAATAGGTTAGAGATTTGGAATTGAGCAGCGTCTACGTTGTCATTACTAGTTGCTGAAACATTAATGACGGCGACAGCAACTCCATAGGGGGAAGTTTTGCCAGTCAGTCGGCTAGACATGGTCGTAATCGGCATAAAAATTGTGTCATCTTGGTTTGTCCCCAAAAAAGCACCTTTTTCCGACATCACACCGATTACTTCATAGCTAGTACCGCGCATTCTCACTGTCTGACCAATTGCTGTTCCCTGTGGGAATAACTCTTTCGCGATCGCAGCTCCAACTGTGACTACTCGCGCATTTCGCTTAATGTCTTCTTCGTTAAAAAAGCGACCTGCGCTAACTTCGGCATTACGGACGATCGCATAGGTGTCTGTCGTGCCGATCAGGGTAGCGCGTTTAGTATTGTTACCTGCGATCGCTAGCTCGGAGCCATTAATCTGCGCTGCGACACTGCGAACGGTAGGTACTTGGGTAGCGATCGCTTCGGCATCGGCAAGTACTAGTCGATTGGGCGGTGCGATGACATTTCGACGCGCATTGTCAGTACCAGTAATCACAAAAATCACGTCTGTACCAAGGGACTGGAACTGTTGAGCGGCATATTTTTGTGCACCTTGACCGACACCAACCATCAAAATTACGGAGGCATTACCGATGATGATACCGAGCATCGTCAATGTGCTACGCAAGCGATTAGCGGCAAGGGTTTTGCCTGCCATCCGAAAGCTTTCCCAAGTATCCATCCTTAAAATTTCCTGTTGTATTATGATCAACCTAACTCAATTTTAGAGCTAAACCTAGGTGATGGCTTCAACCATTGGGCTGGAATCGCGGAGATTGCGATCGCATAAGCTGCGGTGAGTCCTGCGCTGACGATTATTGCTAATGCTCTAAGAGTAGGCGATCGGTTAATCGAGAGGTTGAAGTAGTTAAATATTCACAAGTAAAGTCAATAAGGAATTTGGATAGAAAATAGAAAGTCTATATTAATGCCCTTTAGATTAGGTTTACTGAGATACCTGAGTTATGTTTTTTGAGAACTATATTGTCTAAAAGTATCTCCTTGTTTACATCTTGCTTCAACTCTGTCACTAATTAGAGCAATGAAACGATCTTTATCTTCTTCTTTCCATTTTGAACTAGTTCGTGATGGATCGAAGCGATGTTTACGAATGATTTTACGCAATTGTTCAATATCAAAAGTTTTCAGTGATTCTTGTAGTCCGTCTATTCCCTGTGATAGAAATAATTTGAAAAGATCAGGATCATTTTCCGATTCTACATCTTTTCTTGTGACTGACTTTGTTTTTGATTTAGTAGGCTGATCAGATAGGCTAATCAAACTGACTAATTCCTCTGCAAAAACTGAATCTTGTTCTGCTTTGTCAGCAACTAAATCAGCAATTTGCCTAAGAACTTTCCTTAGAGTTTTAGAATCTATTGACATCTCCAAATAAATTCCTCCGTAAGAGCTGCATAATTTGCATAGTTGTTTCCATAGCCATATTTTTGACGAAGTGTATTGACGTTAGATGTCACATCAGCAGATTCAGCAATTTGAGCAGCTTCATCAATTACCCTATCAAAGATAGGTGGTTTTTTTCCTTCGGCAGCTTCACGTTTGAGTTGTTCATATTTTGAGCGATGCAAGCCAATTTCTCGCATCTTGCTGATGATAATGCCTAGCGGTTGTATATCTATACCATTCTCTTTAGAAAACGTCTCAACTCTACCCACAATCTGTGGAATTCCATAAGTAGATAGAATATCTGGTATTGTAGGTATCACATAGCCCGTACTTACATTAATTCCGTTTGTCGTGATGAATTGTAAATTGGGAGGACAGTCAATCAGAACATAATCATAGTTATCCAGTACAGGTTTAAGAGCGCTTTTGAGAATATTATCCTTGTTAACAGCAGGATTTTTTTGTGTAAGACCATGTAAGTAGTAATCTTGAAGTTCAATTAGTCCTAGACTTGACGGTAGAAGAGACAAGCGAGGTATTTTTAGGTTTGATACACCTTGAATAATCGCCTGATTCACGTCGAACTTGTTAGTTCTGTCTAATTTATCTCGAAACATTTGGAGCAAGGTAAGTCCTGCGTTGTCACGTTCTTCCCAAACAGATTCATGAATTAATGCGATTGTTGCATTTGTCTGTGGATCGAGATCAACAACAAGGACACGTTTTTGATGCTCAAGCGCCAAAAACTCTGCAATAGCTACCGTAGTAGTTGTTTTACCAACTCCACCCTTGAGATTAATAAAGCTTACAACTTTTGTCATTTTGCCATCCTTATTTTTGAGCCAATTTTCAATATTTTCCTTTAGCCAAACAGGTCCACTAGACAATTCAGCCAAAGGACTTGGAAAGTTCTTTGACCGTGAGCGCCAGTTCGACACTGCCTGCCGAGAGACTCCAGCTAATTCAGCTATTTCAGAAACACCTACTAATTCCATGAAGCAGTCTGTGTACGTTGAACACAGGATAAAATAAATTGTGTACGTTGTCAACAAGATTTTTATACTTGAGATTAATCTTGCTCTAGCTATTATTGCTGATGTTTATACATGGATGATTGGGTGATCGCGTTTTTGCGAAGGGGATGATTGGGCGATCGTGTTTTGGGAGTGGTTGGGCGATCGCGTTGGTAATTTTGTTTTTGCACTAATATTAAGATTATTACTTCTACCTACAATTCATCATGGTTCAGGCGATCGCCGCAAAAGATGTAACGCTAAGGGAATTAAAGCAAAACTTTGGGATTCAAATATCTCAAGATCCTGCTTTTTTTACTGAATGGTTGAATGGTTTTACACCTTTAAGTGAAGAAGATCACCATTTATTAGATCGGGTGAAAGCTAATTTTCTAGAATTGATGGAAGATCCACCGATGTTAGAAAATACAGTGAAAATGGTAGTACTTGCACCATTGGTAGATCTCGCTGGCTTTTATCACAAGCCATTTCGGATCGAGACAGAAACAGCTATAGCATTAGAAATAAAAGATGAAGGAGCAATAATTCGAGGGCGGATCGATGTATTGGTGATAAAAAATCGGCTTTGGTTATTAGTCATTGAATCAAACCGAAGTGATTTTGCTGTAACAAGAGCAATTCCACAAGCTTTAGCTTATATGTTGAGTAATTCGGAAACCGTGCAATCAATATTTGGCATGATTACCAATGGGAATGAATTTTTATTTTTGAAAACTTCACAAAATGAGTATGCCAATTCACGGTTATTCTCTTTAGTAAACCCAAATAATGAGCTTTATGAAGTATTACAAATACTAAAACATCTAGGCTCAAAAATATGTATGTAAGCTTTGCGATCTATATAATATTGCATGAGATTTGACGAGATGTCTTTTGACTTAGATTAATTTTTGTTTAGACTAAAATAAAAGCATACGCAAATCCAATCCTTCATTGAGTATTGAAAATACTATGCTGGAATACCTTCCACCGTTAAATGACCATAATTTGCCCTATCCCGATACAATTCATCCGATTGTGGTGCATTTTGTGATTGCGATGGTGTTGTTTTCGGTAGTATGCGATGCGATCGGCTACTTCACTCGCAACCCTCGCCTATATGAAGTTAGCTGGTGGAATTACTTTTTTGCCACTATTTCTATCTTTATTGCGATCGTCTTTGGACAAATTGAAGCGGGACTTGCTGAACCTTATAGTTCAGTAGAAGCTACTTTAAACTTGCATACCATAATTGGTTGGTCATTATCAGGAATTATCGCCGCGATTACAGGATGGCGCTATGTAATTCGTATTCGTGATCCTAAGGTGCTACCTTTCTCGTTCCTTGGCGCAGGTGTATTACTTACTGGACTGGTTTTGTTTCAAGTTTATTTGGGAGACCTCTTAGTTTGGGTCTACGGACTGCATACAGTTCCCGTTGTCGAAGCTTTAAGAGAGGCTAGTTTAAAATGAATCCAGACTTGATTAATCAATTAGGTAGTCAGTTGGGTGCTAATGGATTACCCTATGTAATTCCCATTCATCCCAATCTAGTTCACATGACTTTGGGTTTGTTTATTGTGGCGATCGGGTTTGATTTTGTCGGTGTGTTTTTTGTTCTGGAAAAGCCATTATTCAAGTTTCTTGCAATTCCTGCTGCACGTTCCAACTTTTTTGATGTCGGTTGGTACAACATGGTCGCCGCTTCGATCATCACCTTCTTTACTGTGGCTGCTGGCTTTTACGAGATCTTGTTAGCCACTCCTGATCCAAATGTGAAGAGTGCTTGGGGTTTTCAAGCAATGGAAACTATGATCTGGCATGGTGTGGGCGGCGTTTTATTGCTAGCCCTAATTGTTGGCATGACTGTATGGAGAGGATTTCAGAGATTTCTCTGGCGCAAGGATATGGGACAGCAGGTGCAATGGAGCTATCTATTAGCTGGATTAGCGATTTTTGTGATCATGTTTGCTCATGGAACTTTAGGTGCACAACTTGCTTCGGAATTTGGCGTACATATCACCGCCGATCGCCTATTGCGCATAGGCAAAGATATTGATCTCAATCAGTTACTGAAATAGGGAGATCTATGAAACTTCGCACAATTTTAATTTTGGTGGGTGTGGCGATCGCGATCGCTCTAGTCAGTCTCTGGATGGGACAAGTTGCCTATACATGGTTCCCCCCGCAGGCTTCAGCCGAATCGATTTTAGTGGACAACCTATTTAGCTTTTTGGTGACGCTGGGAACTTTTATTTTTCTCGGTGTGGTTGGGACATTGACCTATTCAGTCTTGTTTCAACGAGCAGAAAAATATGATTACAGTGATGGCCCCCACATCGAAGGCAATGTCAAATTAGAAATCATTTGGACTGCGATTCCTCTAGCCTTAGTGATTTGGATTGCTGGCTATAGCTATCAAATCTATGACCAGATGTCGATTTTGGGACCAATGGAACATGCTCATCATGGACAGATCATTGAAGCGGCTCAAGCAGCGCAAATAGATCGAGATGAAACTGCGCCTACAGAAAAAATTGATGTATTTGCGCGGCAATGGTCGTGGGAGTTCGTTTATGGCAAAGGCACTAGTATCGATGTTAGTAGTACAGAATTACATTTACCCAATAATCGCAGGATTAAGTTAGTACTTCATTCGGAAGATGTACTGCATGGCTTGTATATCCCTGCTTTTCGGGTGAAGCAAGATGTGATCCCAGGACGTGATATTGATTTTGAATTTACGCCGATCCGTGAAGGAAAATATCGTTTGCGGGATTCGCAATATAGCGGTACTTATTTCGCAGCGATGCAAACGGATGTGGTAGTGGAATCTCCTGAAGCCTATCAAAAATGGCTATTAGATTCTTCTAGTGCAACGCCTGTAGCTGCCTATAATCGTGCATCTAATGAATATGCTAAACGAGCTAATGCAAATAATTGGGCAACGGTTATCCCTGCGGCTCCGCCTGTGGTGAATTATTCCAATTAAATATAGAGGTCAACTTATGTCTGATCCATTGGAAAAGAATCTCGAAGAAGGTTCTCGCAAAAGAAATCCTAAACGAATTATTGCCTTGACCGCTATTGGTGCAATTCCATTGGGGATTGGAATTTGTTTTATTCAAGTTCCGATCGGTTGTGCTTGCGGTAATCCTGCATTAGATATAACTGGTTCTTATCTTAGATTCCAACAGGCTCATCACTTAGAAAAGCAGAGTTTTAGCAAGTCTTTCACGTTCCCAGATCTTCCACCGCTCCCTGAAAAAACGAATCGTTATCTCTTTTCTACAGAAGTAACTAGCGATCGCGTTTATATCTATGCAACCCCAAGGGAAGTGCCAACTGACCTATTTGGTCTAGGACTCACCAAAGCAAAGATATATGCTCTTGTCGGTGCTGTTGCCTATGACGAGAAACGGAAAGCTACTGATTCAGTTCTATGTATAGCTCAAGGAAGTACTTTCGAGAAGCCACCTAAGCCTGTATTTAATGGAGGGAAATTTACTTGTCCCAGTGGATTTTATGATAGGTATAGCTATGATTGGTATAGAAGCGATCGCTAGTGGTTGTTTCCATCCGATAAGCTAGTATTCCAACCTTTTGATCCAACCTTCAGATGAGGAGAGTCTCAAATGCCACTAGTTGAACTTATTAGGACTTACACAAAAGGACTTGATTCTAGCGTCGTAGTAGGGGCAATTCATGAATTGCCCCTGCTTTTGGCTATTTTGCGTAAGTCCTGCTTATAACAGAAATTAGATTTTGAAATAATCCACTAACAGGAATTTGAAATTTCGCATCGCGTTTTTGGATAGACTCAATAAGAGGAATATTGTCGCCAAAGTCTGGGAAATTGATCACAAAGTTACCCAATTGGATACCCAATGGTCTTAGATGACCGCCTATTAAATGTTCTTGAAAATTCTCAGGTGGCTTTTTAAAATCTTTCTCAAACCAATGGCAAGTTGAAGAAGCAATTTTATCGGTCTTGAAGTCAACTATCCCTAAGAGATTGAATAAATTGCCAGATCTTATGAGTGCATAGGTTTGTTCTGGCGTTGGATTGACATTTATTCCTAAATTAATCAATACGGCGGCTAATGGCTTAGGAATAGCACTATCAAGCCCCGTATTTACGGGAGCGAGTAGTAAAGAAGGTTGGTTTTTGATAAAGAGGCTGATGATTGTTACAAGATTTTCTGACTGCTTGGCATTAGTAGCTCGCTCAACGTAACGGGCAATTAATGCTTTAGCCTCAGTTCTCTTTAGCTTCAGATCGTTGGTTAACCGTGAAAGATCATTAAAAATATTATCAATCTTGCGATCGAGATTTGCTGGAGAATCCCTTTCGGTTGCTGTTTCTCTAATTATCTTTCCAATCAGTTCTTTCAACTCTTGCGGACTGTCAATTGAATGTAAGGCACTAAATGCTTCCAAAAGAGCAATATATTTGCAGCCAATACTATGCCCAAGCCATGCAAAATTGCTATCGCTGAGATATGTAGAATAGTCATATCCGTAGGATATAGCTATTCTGACTTTCTGGCATGATTTCATACTGCTCTTTGATTAAAAAGCCAGCTTCAGCATAATGATCGAAAGTAAAGTTAAATGGTAAGACAACTATTGTATAGCCATCCTCAAATAACCCCCGAAGCAGGGAACGATAGAAAAACATTGGAAAAAATGTGCCGAAGAATGCGCCACCAATAAATTGAATGACTCCCTTTGGTTCTGGATGTAGAGCCACCCAGCTATGAGCGACAGGTTGAAATTTCATAATTCCGTAGCTCCCCTGTAAAAAATTAATTCCATTCCAGAATTTTCAAGTAAATAAATAAATCGTACAGTTTAAGAATAAGAATCATATTTCAAGATATCGCGAAATACATTAACTCCTTGAGCTTGTTGTGCGGGAGTGATGTAAAAAGTGGTAATCTCACGAGATGGGGGCTGGACAGATTGTTGTGCAAAGGCTGGGTTTACCCCACCTAGACACAAAACAAAGCTAAGAACCACAGCCAAAAATGTAGCTAATTTTTTCATGAATTATTCTGAATTTTTTGGTTTCTCAAAGACTGCTTTCCACAGCGAGCATGGAAATCGTAAGAATACTCTCATGCTGCTTATCACAAGTCAAGCATCTAATCTTAATCTTTCTTAACCTTATTATCACCATTCTACTTAGTGCGATCGCCAATCGTGTAGGGTGAGTTCCTGCAATGCAACACACCTTATTTTTGTTTTAACGAAATCAACCTATTCATAGCAGTTTCTAGTCAGTTATAATGCCAGATAAGTCAGCGATCGAGGAAAATTCACAATCATGGTAGTCCATCAACCCTGCTATAGCAAAGAAGAATTTGCCCAACGTGGCGATCTGATTTATCAAACTCAAATTCGACCACAAATTGAATTGAGTAATCAGGGTAAAATTGTAGCAATTGACCTTGAGACTGGAGACTTTGAAGTTGATGCTCGTGAAATAGTTGCTTGCAATAGGCTCGAAGCCCGTCACCCAGATGCTCAAATTTGGATTGTTCGAGTCGGTTCTCGCCATGTACGCCGATTTGGTGGACGGACAAAGAGAGCAGTATGATCGCTAATGATTTCAACGAGAATAGAATTTTTAGATGGTTTGGAAATATTTTTTGGCATATAAAATTTATGGAAACTAAAGAAATTAAAATCTGTGTTGATGTAGAATCGGCAAAAATTTATGAGTCAGCTATCTTTGCCGATCGCCAAAAGCTTGATGCTCTTCTTAGCTTGAGGCTGAAAGAATTTGCCAGAAAACGCCGACCACTAGAGGTTGTTATGAGTGATATCAGTCGTAAAGCACAGGCTAGAGGCTTAACTCCAGAAATTTTGAATAATTTGTTAAGTGAATAAAGTGCGATATGTTTTTGATACTAACGTGATTATTAGCTCTGTGCTATTTGAGGGTAGTAAACCTGACTTGGCAATTAGGTATGCACTCCAAAACGGTAATATTTTATTTTCATTAGAACTAATAGAAGAAATTGACGAAGTTCTCAGTCGTGCAAAATTCAGAAAATATATCACAGACGAGGAGCGAGAAGAATTTTTGGATAGCTTCGTAGATAGAGGCATATTGATTGAAGTAGTAGATGTTGTTAAGGAATGCCGCGATCCCAAGGATGACAAGATTTTAGAGTTATCACTTAGCGGTAAAGCTGATTTGATTGTTAGTGGAGATAAGGATCTGTTGGTTCTCAGTCCATTTCGCTCAATACAAATACAATCCGTTGAGCAGTTTCTAAAAAGCGTCGATTACTATCCACCGTAAAAAGAGGTATAACCAATCTCTGAACCTGACTACAAACTGGACTGAACTTACCGTCTAGATTCAACAAACACGGAAAAATTTAATCTTTATATTTTTTCAATTCTATAGGTAAATCATGGCAAACATTTCTATTGATGCGATCGCCGATCTTCCACCCCAGTCTGAGCAACCTGAAGACTGGCGGCGATTTTTTGGATTTAGTACCGATCATAAAGTGATTGGGATTCAATATATTGTTACTTCCTTTTTCTTCTTTCTCATTGGTGGCGTTCTGGCGATGGTGATTCGAGGTGAACTGATTACCCCTGAATCGGATTTAGTCGATCGCGCTGTGTATAACTCTATGTTCACGATGCATGGCACGATCATGCTGTTTCTCTGGACATTTCCCGTACTTTTAGGAATATCCAATTACCTAGTGCCATTGATGATCGGCGCTCGTGATATGGCTTTCCCGAAGTTAAATGCCGTTGCTTTTTGGATGGTTCCCGTATTTGGGGTGATCCTGATGGCAAGCTTTTTTATTCCTGGGGGATCGTCACAATCGGGCTGGTGGGCTTATCCGCCTGTGAGTTTGCAAAATCCTACGGGAAATATTGTTAATGGTCAGTTCCTGTGGCTATTAGCGGTCGCAATTTCGGGCGTAGCTTCGATTATGGGCGCGGTTAACTTCGTGACGACCATTTTCCGAATGCGAACTACGGGGATGACTTGGTTCAAAATGCCTGTGTTTGTGTGGACGGTGCTAGCCGCGCAGATCATTCAATTATTTGGATTGCCAGCACTCACCGCAGGAGCCGTGATGCTGCTATCGGATTTGACCTTTGGCACGAGCTTCTTCGATCCCGCCAAGGGCGGCGATCCCGTTCTCTTTCAACATTTTTTCTGGTTCTATTCCCATCCTGCGGTCTATGTAATTATCTTGCCCGTATTTGGGATTTTCTCGGAGATTTTTCCTGTCTATGCGCGTAAGCCGCTCTTTGGATACAAGGTCGTGGCGGTATCTTCGTTGATTATTACGGGATTGAGCGCTGTGGTTTGGGTGCATCATATGTTCGCTAGTGGTACTCCTGACTGGATGCGGATGCTATTTATGGCGACGACAATGTTAATTTCTGTACCAACGGGGATCAAGGTTTTCGCATGGGTAGCGACGATCTGGGGTGGCAAAATCAAGCTAAATACAGCGATGCTATTTGGATTAGGAGCGATGGTGATGTTCGTATTCGCAGGAATCACGGGCATCATGCTTGCTTCTGTTCCCGTCGATATTCATGTGAATAATACTTACTTTGTGGTCGGACATTTCCATTATGTAATTTACGGCGCAGTGGTCATGGGAATCTACGCCGCCCTTTATCATTGGTTCCCCAAAATGACAGGCAGAATGTATTCTGAAGGTTTAGGGAAACTGCATTTTATCCTCACCTTTATCGGTACGAATGCCTGTTTCTTTCCGATGCATCCCCTCGGTTTGCAGGGAATGCCCCGTCGCGTTGCCTCCTACGATCCAGAGTTTGCTTTCTGGAATGTGATCGCTAGTATTGGTGGCTTTCTCTTGGGAGTATCGACATTGCCCTTCTTGCTTAATATGATTGGCTCTTGGGTACAGGGCGAAAAGGCTCCTAAAAATCCTTGGCGGGCGATCGGTTTGGAATGGCTAGTTTCTTCGCCACCATCCCATGAGAACTTTGAAGAGTTACCGATTGTAATTTCGGAACCCTATGGCTATGGCAAAGATGAACCCTTAGTTTCTAATCCTGATAAGTTGGAGGTAAATCATGCAACCAGTTAATACTTCTGTTGGTGAGAATCCTATTTTGGAAGTTGCCCACGAAGCCGCGCATCACGACCATGCTGATAATCGGCTGTTTGGCTTTGTCGTCTTCCTACTTTCCGAAAGCGTCATCTTCTTGAGCTTTTTTGCTGCCTATATTGTCTATAAAACAACATCTCTCAATTGGCTGCCTGATGGTGTCACAGGTTTGGAAATTAAAGAACCAACGATTAATACCGTGATTCTAGTTTCCAGCAGTCTCACGATCTACATCGCTGAGAAATTCCTCCATAAAAAGCAGCTTTGGGGATTTCGAGCCTTCTGGCTACTGACGATCGCTATGGGTAGTTATTTCCTCTATGGTCAAGCGGTGGAATGGAGTGGCTTAGCCTTTGGCTTTGGTGATGGCGTGTTTGGTGGTAGTTTCTATTTGCTAACGGGCTTTCACGGGCTGCACGTTTTAACGGGTGTGCTGTTGCAGTTAATCATGTTGGTGAGATCGTTCCTTCCTGATAATTACGCAAAAGGAGAGTTCGGAGTCGAATCCACTTCACTATTTTGGCATTTTGTCGATGTGATTTGGATTGCATTGTTTATTCTGATTTACGTCTGGCAATAAAAGAATCATAAAAATGTAGGGGCAAAGCATTCCCACCCCAATCTATAAATTCTTAGATCCCCTTTATTTGGGAATGCTTTGCCCAAAAACTCGCAACGTAGGGACAATCCCAAAAATCTCGAACCCAGAAACAATTCCCAAAACATAAGACGCAGTGAAAATTTAACGGTGAAAGAGAAGAGGGCAGAGCATTTGCGGATTGAGATTTTTGTGAAGAGTTTGAAGATTGTGGCGCAAATGCTCTGCCCCTACGGTTCTTTTACGATTGTTTTTCTATTTTAAAATTATTTATTCAAAGGAGAACCCAATGATTATTGATGACCATTATTACGATGTGATTATTGTGGGAACTGGTGCGGGGGGCGGAACCCTTGCCTATAAACTCGCTTCCACAGGTAAGAAGATTCTGATTCTGGAACGTGGTAATTTCATGCCTCTCGAAGAACAGAATCGCAGCAATATCGATATCTTTCAGCGCGATCGCTATCATGCTCCTGAACAATGGTACGACCACACAGGCGAGCCATTTTCACCGCAAACTAACTATGCGATCGGTGGCAATACCAAAATTTATGGTGCGGCTCTATTGCGGCGGCGCGAGAAGGACTTTGAATCCGTTACTCATCAAGCGGGAATTTCCCCAGAATGGTGCGTCAAGTATGACGAGTTTGAGCCTTATTACACCGAAGCCGAAAATCTCTATAAGGTGCATGGCGAGACAAATTCTGATAGCACCGAACCAACTCACAGCGCTGATTATCCCTATCCTGCGGTCAGTCATGAGCCTGAGATCCAGAAGATTTATGAGGCGATCTCTAATCAAGGTTTGCATCCATCTACAATTCCCCTCGGCTTGACCCGCCAAGAGGATGACCCCACTAGCGATTCTGAAGAAAGCTGCCTTGTCCCTGCCTTGAAATTGGCAAATGTCACCTTGAAAACCCAAGCCAAAGTGATTAGTTTACATACCAATCCATCGGGGCGATCGGTGAAGGGAGTAGAAGCGGAAGTGGGCGGACAGTCCTATCTCTTTTTAGGCGATATTGTCGTGCTTGCCTGTGGCGCAATCAATTCGGCGGCATTGCTGTTGCGATCGGCTAATGATTCTCATCCTAAAGGGCTTGCCAATAGCTCCGATCAAGTGGGACGGAACTTGATGAAAAGCCTGTTGTCATCGGTAGTTCAACTCAGCACTAAGCCCAATAATGGCTCCTTCCAAAAGTCGATCTATGTGAATGATTTCTATTGGGGTGATGCGGATTTTCCCTATCCAATGGGACATATTCAGAACTCTGGCGGACTACTCACCGACATCATTTTTGCAGAATCTCCTCCCGTATTTTCCATTGTTGCGAAGCTCATGCCCAACTTTGGACTAAAGCAGTTAGCGACCCATTCCATCGGCTGGTGGGCGCAAACGGAAGATTTGCCAGACTCGAATAATCGGGTGCGCCTTGAAAATAATAAAATCCATATCGATTACAATCCCAACAATACGGAAGCCCACGATCGCCTAATTTACCGCTGGACTGATGTGTTAAAAAATATCGAAAAATCCCTAGATGGTTTCCGTACTGGTTTCCTGCATCCCCGCGCCGAGTCGCCTTTGCAAGTGGTCGCCAATCAGTGTGGAACCTGTCGCTTTGGTGACGATCCCTTAACTTCCGTTTTAGATCGTAATTGCCGCGCCCACGATCTCGATAATCTCTATGTGGTAGATGGCAGTTTCTTTCCATCTAATGCGGCGGTGAGTCCTGCTTTGACGATTATTGCTAATGCTCTAAGAGTAGGCGATCGGTTGATTGACAGGTTGAAATAAGTCGCAGTTTGGTCTAGTTGTATAAATCTAGTTAGATTAGCTATAGTGGGTTCATCTAACTAGACTATCGCATTTTTAATTCGTCTAATTCATACATCCATGAGTTCACCCAAATTACATCATTACGTGCCTCGCTTTTACTTGAAACAATTTGCTGACAAAAAGGAATGTTTTTGGGTATGGAATAAAAATACTAAAAAAGTTTTTAAAGGGAATCCATATGGTGTTGCAGCAGAGCAGCATTTTTATCGTGTTCCCGAATTTATTGGCAGTGAGTATGATCCACTTTTCTTGGAGCATAACCTGTCTAAGCTAGAGTTTGATACATCAATAGTTATGAATAAGTGGCTTGAATCATTGAACTCAATGCAGATAATGGAAAAACTTCTAGTTACACCAGAAGAAAGACGGCTCCTATCAGTTTTCATATCTGTTCAATTCTTAAGAACTGCCCAACAAAGAGATATTCTCGCGCTATTTTCTAAACTTGTTGGACAAGATAAGTCCGACATATCTCCTAACGAGAAAATAAATCTTCACGCATATATGCTTTGCAGTAGCGGATTAGTTGAGGAAATTGCGGAGAGAATAGAGAAATCAATTTGGCTTTTTTCTCGTAATGATACTGAAATACCGTTCTGGACATCAGATAATCCTGTATGTTTTAAAACGGGAGATAATAGAATGTGGCTTAAAGGCATGGGAATAATGTCAGAGGGAAGCTATATAGTTTATCCAATTAATCCGCATTATGTGCTTTATTGCAAAGAACCAAATTATTGGGCAATGTTAAAGAAATTAGATTGTTATCTTTCTCCTGTAAAGATGACTCCAGATATGATTGAGCATGAAAACGCTGGACAAGTATTTATGGCAACTCGATTTGTAATTTCACCTAATAATAATTTCTCATTTGCCAACGAGTTCATAGAAACTATTGGCACTGATATTTATGCACCTAAAAATAGTTAACAAAGTGATCGTTTTTTTGTTGATGATTGCCTGAGTGTCTCTTGTGTGCTGAAAGGTTTATGAGTATGGCTGCTACTTTGCTTATAAAAAATGCTAAAATGCTAATCTTATCTTACTGAATTCAAATTAATCTAATGTCAAAGTCGAATGAACCTGATTTTTTATTCATAGTGAAGGCTATTACTATGAGTATTGTTGAGTGGTTTTTTAAACTTGATCCAGTACTTAGGAGCATTTTGATAGCCATATCAATTGCTTTACTCGTTAGAGCAGTTAACCCAAATGCCTTAACATTTGTAATAACAATCAGCATTATTGTAGTAATCTTTGTTGCGTTCTTTAAAGAAAAAGATGTACAAGCAAAACGATTGAATGCTTATCTTGAGGCAAAGGATAGATTGTTGGAAGAACCATCCAACAATAAGCTTAGAGATTCAGCACTACAGGCAGGTAGAGAATACTATGCTTCACTAAGAGGAGGAAGGCTAACTATATATGATGAACAGGCTATTGCAAATGATTTGTCATCAATCGTCCCTACTATTCCTCAAGTTGATAAAGCTAGTGAACATGAAAGTTATATTGGCAAAAATGATATTTCTGAAAAAATTCAAAAGCTATTAGAACTAAAGAATTCAGGTCTAATTTCTGAGACAGAATTTGAAGACAAAAAGAAAAAGCTCATCGATCAGATGTTAGGGTTATAGAAGACTTATTTTATACTGAAATATCGAGACAATCGGATAAGTAATCGTGTTTTTGGTTGGTGATTGGGCGATCGTATTTTTTGTGGGTGGTTGGGCGATCGTGTTTTTGTTGTGAGTGATTGGGCGATCGAGTTTTACTTTTTGGTGGTGGGTGGGCGATCGTGTTTTGGGTGAGGTTATCTGACTCTAATAAATTTTCCTACGATGCCCTACCCTAGCAATGAAGATTAACTGATTTTCTATATCAAATTCATAAATGACTCGATAATCTCCTACTCTCAACTTATAAAAACCAGACCATTGACCAGTCAATGGCAGTGGCGAAATCTTTTCAAAATTAGCGCTCAACCATTGGATTTTCTTCAGAATCCGCCCACGTACAACCTGAGAAATTTCATCTAAATCCTCTATAGACTCTGGTTCAAAACTTACTGAATAAGCCATTTATTGATCTATTCCATATCTTTTATATACTTCTGATGCTGGAATAGTAGGTCTTCCTTCCATCCGTTTTTTTCGTATGTTTAGCAAACTATGCATGAATGATTCTTTGATTTCTCTTCCCTGATCAGGATCGCCAAAGTATTCATCCAAACGTTCATCCACAGTATTACGGATTAAAGTTTGTAGTTGCTCTACAGTCAAGTCTTTTACTTGCATAGTTTCTACCAACGATGAAATATACGGGTGATTATAACAATTTTTGGGTCATGGATAGGCGATCGCGTTTTTGGGGTGGGGATTGGGCGATCGTGTTTTGGTGGATGAGTGGGTGATCGTGTTTTGGTTGGTTGGGCGATCGCCATACATTAGTTCTGTTTAAATACTTGCTCAATATCCCTTGAACCATGAAGCAACCGAATCACATCAATACCACCCTCAATCTGCCGATAAAACACAACATAATTACCAATAGGAAAGCTCCGTAAATCTTGCAATAACTCTGGTCTTTTCCGGCCAAAACCCGAATTCTGAGCCAAAGTCAACAACTTACCTTCTATTCGATCTAAAAAATCATCCGCTCTATCGGGACTATCATCCGCAATATAATCCCAAATATCCAGCAAATCCAACTCAGCAAGCGGACGCTTCAAAAGAATTGCCATTATTGTACCTGCTTCTGTTGCCTGCGTTGCCGTGCTTTTGCCTTCACTGCCTGTATATCAAGGGGAGTAGCATCACCACTATCTAAACCCGCCTGAATATCTTGACGTAACTCCTGCAAACGCAACTGCTGAAGTTGATCTCGTTCCTGTAACAATCTCAACCCCTCACGCACAACCTCACTAGCAGAATAGTACAAGCCAGTACTAACCTTTCCCTGTATAAAGCTCTCTAGCTCAGGCGTTAGAGACACATTCATAAGTTTAGTCCTCTAATAATCTTGTATATCAATATTCTCGCTGCAATAACAGTAAATAGCAATAACTGTTATCAAATTTTATTGGTATTATTTGTTTCTGGTTGATGATTGGGCGATCGCGGTTTTTGTGGGTGATTGGGCGATCGTGTTTTTTGTGGATGGTTAGGCGATCGTGTTTTTTGTGGGTGATTGGGCGATCGTGCTTTGTGAGGTGAGTGGTTGCGCGATCGTGTTTTGGGTGCGTGATTGGGCGATCGCATTTTTGTTAAGGAATGATTGGGCGATCGTGTTATTGCTTAATTATGCTAAAGTTAGACTAAGCAACGGTTAGAGAAGACATGAAATACCCTTTTTACACCCTATCTAAACCAGTAGTAGGTAGTGAAGCGAAAAAACTAGCCCTAGCAATTAAAACTGGTGGCAGCATATCTAACGAAGCAGCGATCGCTACAGCAAAACGAATTGCTGAACGTCGCAAGAATCGCAAAATAACCCATGCCGCCAACACCTAAGTTTTCTGGCATAGACTTTTCTGAAGCTGAAGTAGAACAGATAAATGCTGACTTAAGATCATTAGGTCAAGGTTTTCGGTGCGTTCGAGGAGAATTTGTCACTTACTGGAAACAGGGACGGATTCAAAGAGAAGTTGATGCCCAATTGAGTCAATGTTGGATCATTCGTCATAACGAATCGTTAGCAGGTTATATAACACTCCTAGCTGACAAGTTAGAAGGAGATGAGCAACTACTTGCTGAAGAAGGAGTTCAGTACCGTACATTTCCCGCCGTAAAAATAGGCTTATTAGCTGCCGATCAAAGAGCTAAGGGAGCAGGTCGCCGATTAGTCGAGTGGTCTTTGGAATATGTAGCTACAGAATTAGTCAGTACATTAGGCATAAGATTCATGACCGTTGATGCGCTCTATGACACTGATCCAGAAACACCATATGATGCGTCTGGATTTTACGAGCAATTTGGATTTCGATTTGTAAACTCAGAGGAAGAGCTACCTCCTTCTGTTCCATATCGCACTATGTACTTCGATCTCAAACCTTTAATTGATCTAATCAACGAATCTTGAAGATAGCATTTTTAGGGTGAGTGGTTGGGCGATCGCGTTTTTGTGGATGGTTGGGCGATCGCGTTTTTTTTGGGTGGTTGGGCGATCGTGTTGGATATTTTGTTTTTGCACTACTATTAAGATTATTACTCCTACCTAGAATTCATCATGGTTCAGGCGATCGCAGCAAAAGATGTAACGTTAAGAGAGTTAAAGCAAAATTTTGGGCTTCAGATATCTCAAAATCCTACTTTTTTTACTGAATGGTTGGATAGTTTTACACCATTAAGAGAAGAAGAGCACCATTTGTTAGATCGGGTAAAAGCTAATTTTCTAGAATTGATGGAAGATCCACCAATGTTAGAGAATACAGTGAAAATGGTAGTGCTTGCACCATTGTTAGATCTCGCTGGCTTTTATCACAAGCCATTTCGGATCGAGACAGAAACCGCTATAGCATTAGAAATGAAAGATGAAGGAGCAATAATTCGAGGGCGGATCGATGTATTAGTGATAAAAAATCAGCTTTGGTTATTAGTCATTGAATCAAAACGAAGTGATTTTGCTGTAACAAGAGCGATTCCACAAGCTTTAGCTTATATGTTGAGTAATTCGGAAACCGTGCAATCAACATTTGGCATGATTACCAATGGGAATGAATTTTTATTTTTGAAAACTTCACAAAATGAGTATGCCAATTCACGGTTATTCTCTTTAGTAAACCCAAATAATGAGCTTTATGAAGTATTACAAATACTAAAACAGCTAGGCTCAAAAATATGTGTGTGAGCTTTACGATCGCATGTTTTTTGGGTTCAGTTGCTCGAAAACTGTTGTAAATGTGATAGAGCTGTAGTATGGACAAGGACTATATGCGATCGCCAAAGCGAATGAATCGTAAATTTTGGATTATTGCCCTCATTTCTTTTATTAACTCCCTGAGTTTTACGATTCTGATCCCTGTGTTGTACCAGTATGGTAGACAGTTCAAATTAGATGATTTTCAGACTAGCTTACTATTTGCGATTTATGCGATCGCCCAATTTTTTGCTACTCCAATTATCGGGAAACTATCTGATCGCTTTGGACGCAAACCACTATTAATCATCAGTTTGGCGGGGACAGTAGTTGCAAATCTGATGGCTGGAACAGCAGCAAGTGCTGCCATCTTATTTTTCGCAAGATTTCTTGATGGCATCACAGGCGGTAACGCCTCAGTTGCTCAAGCTGTAATTTCTGATGTTACTACTCCTGAGAACCGTGCTAAAGCCTTTGGCATTAATGGAGCCGCCTTTGGTTTAGGTTTTATTCTTGGACCAGCAATCAGTTTACTTGCTCAGAAAGTTGCGCTGAATACTCCTATAGGCAAATCCTTTGGAGCATCTTTTTTGGTGTCGGGAACAATCGCAGCGATCGCTTTACTTCTGACAATATTTCTTCTGCCAGAAACACTCAAAACCAAGGCAAAAAAAGCTCAAAACATCTTCGATCTTGGCTTAGGCAAACTGATCACAGGCTTGTTTATGCCCAAAATCGGGATCTTATTGATTATTAATTTTCTAACGGGTATGACATTTACGCTGTTTACATTCGCATTTCAGCCCTATTTTCTGACAGTTCTCAAACAGAATAGCGATGGTTTAGCTTTAATGTTTTTGCTGTTTGGGTTTCTAGGTGTACTTATGCAGACTTTAGGCATTTCTCAAATGACAAAACATCTGCAACTAGTTCAGATTCTCTTTTTAGGATTATTCATCCGTAGTCTTTCCTTCGTTTTGATGCCAATTTGGGAAGATGTATATTATTTTGTCACCGTTTGCGTTCTTTTCTCATTACTAAACTCAGTTGTGCAACCGATGATTAGTGCGTTGATTTCCCTCAATACTAGCCCTGAAGAACAGGGCACAATTTTAGGGATAAACTCATCCTATCTGAGTATATCCAATGCTTTTGGCCCCATAATTGCAGGATTAGTTGTTAATCAAAACTATCCTTCTTCCTATGGCTACCCACTATATTTAGCAGGAATTTGCACTTTTCTAGTCCTAATTTTTGCAATTATAAAACGTAAAAGCTATGCAGTAAAGGCAATTTAACTTTGCAGGTGTAGAGGTAATTGCCTCTACACCTACAAACAAAGCTCTACTATGCTAGTGACAACTCGCCAATAGCTTCTAATCGGCTATATTTACCAGTAGAAAGAAATGATTCTTCTAAACTTTGAGCAACTGTAGGATTAATCCATCCTAATTGTTTTAACAAATGGATAGAAACCGCATTTTTTGCTCTTTTAGAGCCATCCATCACTTTGATCGCTAGCCCTAATCCTTGTCCAATTCGTCCAATACATTGCACTCCTTCTGCACCAGATTTGCTGATAATTTCACCATTGCTGAGGCGCATGAGTTCCGTGTCGAATTGACCATTTCCAGACACCATATCAGGATGTCTGGTCATCGCACGGGTAATACGTTCTAGGTGTAATTGATCATGAGTGGATAGTAGAGCATAGAGTCGGGCAAGTTGACCAATTTCTAATAGATAAGTGGGAACTCCACAATCATCATGGGCGCAGATAAATTCGGCAGCAGGCATATGCAAGAGCTCAGCCATTGTATTGAGTGCAAGTTGCTGTACTGGATGATGGCGATCCATATAGGAGGAAATCTGCCATCCTTGCTGTTTACATATAGCGATCATGCCTGCGTGCTTGCCAGAGCAATTATGCTGAAGAGGACTTTTTTGGCATTCTGGTACTGGACATTGCAATGCACTTGGCTCAACATCGCATCGCCAAAGAATGCTAAAAACTTGTCTGGCTTGAGCGATCGTGCCTTGATGTGAACCACAAATAATCGCAAGATCAGTTTCTGAGAGGTTAAATCGCTCCTGTGCACCAGTAATAGAGACTGGTAGAGCCTGAATTGGCTTAAGGCAAGAACGGGCAAAGGTGGTTGTCTGAGGATCTCCTGCTGCCGAGAGAATTCGACCTCTTGTATCAACGACGGCTGCTTGGCAAGAGTGTACAGACTCAACTATGCCTTCGCGTAGCAATTGGACGGTAATTTTGTTAGCAGAGAAACGATTGCGCTTGCCAAGGTTCATATATTAATGCTTTAGGATCGCCATTAACATCTTACGGTAATTCAAAAAGCAAAAACAAAAGGCGGTACTAAGCGCCGCCTTTTGTTTTTGCTTTTTTACTGAAAGAGTTGCTTTGTGCTCAAACCCAAACCAAGAAAATTTTTGAAATCTTTGCAAAACAAAGATTTCAAAAATTTTCTTGGTTTGGGTTTGTTTGCTCTGGAATTGCTGTAACACCAAAACACAAAATGGTGTTGCCATTTTGTGTTTTGGTGTTACAGGGTTTGGTTTTTAATTCACAGAATTGTTGTCACACTTTTGTGAATTGGTATAAGTACTCAATATTTAGAGAGGTGACGCAAAGCGTCACCTCTCTAAATATTGGTCTTTGATAATGCAAATTGCTGGTTTCGAGTTATTTTTTAGGAAAAGCATCTGAAAAAATGTTAGTTTTTTGTAGAGCGATTTTTAAATCTGAAATAAATGTCGATGGAGCCAGTCCGATCTCTGATCAAAAATAGTAGCAATGTGGTTACGCCTTTGCTAGAACTGCGTGATGTTCACAAAAGTTTTGGTTCCAATGCTGTACTAAATGGGGTCGATCTCACTGTGCATTCAGGCGAAGCGATCGCCATCATTGGTCCCTCTGGTACTGGTAAATCGACAATCTTAAGGATTATTTGCGGTCTCCTTGCCCCTGAGCAAGGTGAACTCTACATCAATGGCAACCTAGTATCTTCTGAAGAGGATATCCAAGAAGGGGGCTATGGATTAAACATTGGTATGGTGTTTCAAAACGCTGCACTATTTGACTCGCTTACAGTTGCAGAAAATGTGGGCTTTTCACTATTTGAACATTCTCGTTTGTCACGTCGTGAAATTTATCGACTGGTCGAACATAAACTTGCACTCGTGGGTTTAGAGAATATTAGCGATCGATATCCTAGCCAACTATCAGGCGGGATGCGAAAACGTGTTAGTTTTGCTCGTGCCATTATGGATGACCCTACTGCGAAAACACAAACCAAAAAAGTGCTGCTCTATGATGAACCCACCGCAGGACTTGATCCTGTGGCTTCGACAATTATCGAAGACTTGATGCGATCGCTACGAGAGCAACAGGTCTGTGATAGTTATATTGTCGTCACTCACCAAGACAGCACGATCCGTCGTACTGCCGATCGCTTGATCGTTCTTTACCGTGGATTGGTTCGCTACGCAGGAAACGTGAGTACAATTGATACTGCTGACAATCCATATGTCAGGCAATTTTTTAGCGGTAGTACTGAAGGTCCAATTCAACTTTTGACTAGGGAGGTATAAGACTCGTGCAGCGAAAAACATTACGCGACGGTGCGCTTGGCTTATTTATCATCGGTGGAGTAGTTGCCTTTGGGGGCGCTTTATTATGGCTGCGCGGGTTGCAACTAAGTAGCTCTAAGTTTACATTTACGATCAAAATTGCTGATGCAAGTGGTCTAAATAATGGCTCAGTTGTGAGATTTCGCGGTGTGGAAGTAGGTCGGGTTACAGCGTTGACAGCCCAAACAGAGGGTGTTGATGTCCAAGTAAGTATCGAAAACTCAAGATTGATTATTCCGAAGAACTCGATCGCCGAAACTAATCAAAGTGGGTTTCTGGGAAATACCAATATTGATATTTTCCCTCCTCAAGATAAATTAGCGATTGATCCCAAGATGAATCCGATCGCTAAAGATTGCAATGCTGATCTGATTATTTGTCAAGGCGGAGAAATTGAAGGAATTCGTGGCGTGAGCTTCATCGCTTTACTCAAGGATTCGAGTGCTACATTACGCAAAATCAACGATCAAAATTTAGTCGATAACCTCAATGAGACGCTAGTTGCAGCCAAAGCTACTGCAAAAAGCATCCAAAAATTGACGGATTCCGCGAGTAAAGTGATCGGTACATTTGAGGGGCAAATCGTTAAATTTGGCGATACAGCGGACGCGATTAGTGGAGCAGCCACTAAGGTTGGCAATGTCGCAAATAGTGCCCAAGATTTAATCGAGGTCAATCGCGAAAAACTAGCGCAAACCCTTGATGGCATTGCCGCTACTTCCAATGAAGCGAGAGCTTTACTAGCTAGTGCCAAGCCTTTATTAAGTGATGGTAAGATCATCGCAAATTTACAGCAACTAGCCGAAAATGCTGCTGAAACATCAGCAAACCTTAGGAAAGTATCGGGCGAGTTAAACAATCCTGCCACGATGTCGGCATTGCGCGAGACCCTTGATTCGGCAAGGGCAACTTTTGCCAACGCCAAGAAGATTACCGCCGATCTTGATGAACTAACGGGAGATCCCAAGCTGCGCAGCAATATTCGTAATTTAATCAATGGTTTAGGTGGACTACTTTCCAATGCTCCAAATCTAGACTCCATTGCGCCAACTGCGACTAATGTAAGTCCTAGCGAACCTGCTACAAGCGATCGCCCTAAAGCACCAGCAACCGTAGAAGTTGCTCGCAATAAAGTGATTAAATCGACTACGGAGGATGATCGCTTTAAACGAGAAAAATCCCTTGACTCTCAAAAAGTTAAGATCAACAGTCCCAAACCTAGCAGCACAATTGTGAAGTCAGAATCATTTCCTACAACAGCTTTACCCAATTCCGATAAATCAAACAATCCATGAGCTTACTACCGAGTCAAGTCTGGCTGTTGATTGGTATAGCTCTTTGTGTTGTTGAGCTACTAGTTCCATTGCCAACTTTTCTAATTGCAGGGGCTATGGGGATAGCTGCGTTGTTAGTAGCCGCGATCTCGTTGCTTTTACCTATTCCTGCGTTGCAAGTCTTGGCTTGGATGTTGATCTCAGCAATGTTAGCTGTAGTTTCTAGGCGATTCATACCTAAGGATTCACATCAACTGAAAGAGGCTAGTGAGGGGATTACGCTCACGGAAATACCCGCAGGAGAAACTGGACGAGTCAAGTATGAGGGTGGTTCATGGAAAGCAAGATGTGATAATCCGCAAATTGCGATCGCTGCCAATCAAACGGTAATCGTGCTAAGGCGAAAAGGTACAACATTGATAGTTGTTCCTGAAAATTGGCTGAACAATTAAGTAAAAGCAATTACATAAACAGATAAGGTTGTGCCCCAATGGGGTGAAACCTTGTCTGTTTATGTTTGTAATTGTCGTTTTTTGCTTGTGTAGAGATCGCCATAAACATGCGACAAATATTAAGAAAAAAATAATTTTCAACTTAAACACCCAAAAGTTTTCCACAGACTTTTCCACAGATATTGTGGCTTTATCCACAGATAACCATTAGTTTTCCACAGGAGTTTTTATAAGTATGGATACTTGTGCCTTACTGGTTAAGGATTCGTTAATAGAATGAACACTTCACTTGGGAAAACTTTTTAAGCCCATCTATTATAAATAAATGTAAACTAAAATGCCTCAAAATACTGATTTTATCAAAACAATTTCAGTATTTTGTCATCATCACTTAATATTCCGTTACGTTGACAAGATCCATAGATACACGCACAATTAAAGCCCGACCGCTGAAAATGGTTGCGTCATTTCTATCAAACTTGTTTAAAAGTTGAGGTTTCAGCATGAGTACGACAGTCAGTATATTGGCAGAGATTCCTGAAGAATTACACGAAACCCTCAAAAACTACTTAGAGTCACATCCCGACTGGGATCAAGATCGCGTATTTGCCGCAGCATTATCTTTATTTCTATTGCAAAATGGCGGGAATGATCGCCATGGCTCATCCCATAATGCATCCCATAGTTATCGCAGCACCGCCAAAGTTTATCTAAATGCTTTATTTCAGCACACAGTATAAAAGCGGCTTTCCTCAGAAGAGCCAATTGTGTGTTTTGTAGCACCTCAGTCGCTAAATACACACAATTGGTTTATTGACTTTCAAAGCTTGTACTAAACTATAAGAGCTTAGTTGTACTAGACTAAAAATTGCTCAATTGATCCAAGCGCTCTAAGCTATGTCCCTCAAGCCATCCTCCGAAGCCAATCCCACTTTAGATGTCCTTGTCGTTGGGGCAGGAATATCAGGATTAACGATCGCTCATGAACTAGCGATCGCAAAAAAATATCGTGTCTTAGTTGCAGAAGCTCAAGATCGTGTGGGTGGGGCTATAACCAGTGCCAAAAATGACGAAGGTTATCAATGGGAAGAGGGTCCAAATAGTTTTCAGCCTGCTCCTGAACTATTACGTCTAGCAGTACAAGTTGGACTCAAGGATGAATTGGTACTAGCCGATGGCAAATTACCCCGTTTCGTTTTTCTAAATGGCAAGTTAAACGCTTTGCCCATGAGTCCACCTAGTGCGATCGCCTCCAATATTTTGACTTGGGGAGGAAAAATTCGGCTAGCTATTGGTGCGCTTGGCTTTGCCCGTCCAGCCATGGCTGGAGAAGAATCTGTCGATCAATTCTTTTCACGTCTATTGGGCAAACAAGCTGTTGAAAGATTAGTTGCACCGTTTATATCAGGGGTATACGCAGGAGATCCAAAACAACTAAGTGCTAGTGCGGCTTTCTCGAAGATTTTTCGATTAGAAAATAACTATAACGGTCTGCTTGCAGGAGCAATTCTTTCTGCTAAAGAACGTAAAGCCCAGAAGCTTTCTGATCCGAATCTTCCCAAAGTTAAAACTGGTGAACTGGGATCGTTTCGTGAAGGCATTAAGATGCTGCCTGAAGCAATCGCCACTAAGCTAAGAGAAAAAGGTGCGGTCGTCAAACAGCAATGGACTTTGCGATCGCTGGAAAAGCAAGGCGAAGTCTATATTTCTAAGTTCGATACACCAACGGGTGAAGAAACTGTGACATCGCGATCGGTAGTTCTCAGTACCCCTGCTTATATCACCGCAAAACTTTTACAAAATTATTTACCAGCAGCTAGCCAAGCCTTAAATGAGATTTTCTATCCGACTGTTGCTTGCGTGGTACTTGCCTACCCTAAGAGCGAATTTGCCTATGATATGAAAGGCTTTGGTAATCTGATCCCCCGCACTCAAGGGGTGAGAACTTTAGGCACGATCTGGTCTTCGAGCCTATTTGCTGGACGTGCTCCAGAAGGTTGGCAACTATTACTAAACTTTATCGGCGGGACGCTTGATCCTGCTCTAGCCAAACTTTCAGAATCAGAAATCATTGCAGCCGTGCACCAAGATTTGAAAAAGACTATTCTCCGACCTAATACGAAAGTAGAGCCGAAAGCGATCGCAGTTCATGTCTGGGATAAAGCGATCCCCCAATACGAAATCGGACATTTAGAACGAATCGCTACTGTGGAAGCCGAATTACAGAAATCTCAAGGACTTTATGTTAGTGCCAATTTTATTGGCGGTGTGGCTCTCGGCGACTGCATCAAGCGGAGTTTGCAAGAAGCCAATAAAATTGATGCATATCTAAAGTAACGTCAGTCCGACCAAATCATTCTATTAGGTATAGCCAAAAAGTAAAAGCCTCGCGTAGCGAGGCTTTTACTTTTTGGCTATAGGAGAAAGAACATAGGAAGTTCACTTTTGTATTGATTCTAGGCAGCTAACAGATATTCAGAACCTTGATTTTGGGCATCAAAGTGATTTACGAAATTGATAACACTAGGGAACACAGCAAACAATTGATCAATTCTTGTAATCTCAAATACAAGACGAACTGAAGGTTGTTGAGAACAGAGTAACAAATTACTCTTGTGGGATTGCATTAGCCTTAAACATGCTAGGAGTTTTTGTAAACCTTGACTATCAATAAATTCTACATTTTCCATGTCAACAATCAGAACAGGAACTTCTTTATTGTTCATCATGACATTAGCTGAAACCCAAGACTCAACTTTAACAAGAAGTTCAGATCCTGCGAGGCTATCGAACTTGCTATTGGTAAGTTTAATTGTAAAAGCGGATTCGCTATTTTGACCTTGGGCGAAGGATAGCTGACTAACTTTAGTAATTGTATCCATTGTTCTTCCTTTTAGCTTGTTTAAGAGAGTGATAGTTTGAGTTTTAATGCCGAGCATCTGATTTAGAAGTGAATCTAGATTGCTTGACATCGCAAACTTATTTCTTTCTTCTTGAGTTCTATTATTCACGCTTTTCTATTTTGAGAAACCATTAATAGATATATAAAGGTTAGTAAAAAGAAGTTAAAAAGTTATATAAAAGTTACTTTTCTCGTCTTGATATAAATTTTCTGAAAACTATGTAGCTATATATACCAAAACAAGGCTGTAATCCTTAAGACTCAACTCTCTCACATTAAACCAAGAAGTCTACTACGCACATTTCAAGGATTGCTCAGGCTTCTAGTTTTTTATTGTTTACAACAACTATCGATCAAACTAACCACGAGAAATTTTGTAAAAGAGTTGTTTCGCAACACTTTTACAAAATTTCTGGGTTTGGGTTTGAGCACAAAATGCTGTAGGTACTTCTTAGACAATTTCACCAAATAGATCGTAATGATCGGCAGCAGTAACTTTGACAGGAAACATGGAGCCTAGAGTTGCTTTGCCAAGAGGATCGCGGACATAGACCACACCATCAACATCAGGAGCAAATCTTGCTGATCGCCCAATGAGTTCACCTGTGCCTGGATTTTCCTGCTCGATCAACACATCAACGGTTTTACCGATCTCTAACTGGTTATTCTTGAAAGAAATTTCCTGTTGAGCTGCCATGATGCGATCGCGGCGGTCTTGTTTGACTTCTTCGGGTAATTGGTTTGGCAAATCAAAGGCAGGTGTACCTTCTTCAGCCGAGAAAGTAAATACACCGACATGATCAAATTCATGACGCTTCACAAATTCTAGTAAATGCTCAAACTGATCCTCAGTTTCCCCAGGAAATCCAACAATGAATGTAGTACGGGTAACAGCATTGGGAAGTGCTGCTTTGAGTTGCTCCATGATCTTGTCATTGATCCGCCCTTGCCAAGGACGATTCATTGCTCTTAGTACATCGGGATGTGAATGTTGCAAAGGTAAATCTAGATAAGGAACCACGTTATGAGTGGACTTCATCGCATTGATTACTTTTGGAGTAAGTCCTGTGGGATAGGCGTAATGCATTCTGATCCAAGGCACATCGACTTGTCCAAGAGCGGTTAAGAGTTCGGCAAGGCGAGGCTGACCGTAAATATCTAGACCATAATTAGTAGTGATTTGCGAAATCAAAATAATTTCTTTTACGCCTTCACTGGCTAAGCGATCGCATTCAGTCACAATCGACTCAATCGATCGCGATCGCTGATCGCCTCGTAAATGGGGAATGATGCAAAATGCACAACGATAATCACAACCTTCAGCTACGCGGACATAGGCAACAGCTTCATTGGTGGTGCGATATCGCGGTACGGTGTCATCAGCGATATAGGTGGGGACTTGAGTAACTTCTTTGACTCGTTCGCCTTTCTCGGCACGTTCAATTACATCAACAATTTTTTGATAGTCGCCAGTACCAACAAGGGCAACCGCTTCAGGAATTTCATCAAGTAGTTCTTGCTGAAAGTGTTGCGCCATACAGCCAGCGATGACGATACGCTTGCCCATATCGGCTAGCTCAACCAATGTTCTCACGGATTCGCGCCGCGCATCTTCGATAAAGCTACAGGTATTAACAATCACATAATCGGCTAGTTCTTCGTTGCTATCGACTTGATAGCCTGCTTGAACTAGTAATCCCAGCATGTGTTCAGTATCGACGCGGTTCTTTTCACAACCCAAGTGAGAGAATGCGATTGTGGGTTTGACGGGTTGAACCAGATTGACCATATTTGTATTAACGCAATTTTTGGCGCACAAAATTTCAGACATCCTAGCTTAACAAAACTTAAGCACCATGCGATCGCAATGATTAAAACTCTAGCAATTCTCATTATAAAAATCGTTTTTTGAAAGCCCATCGTAGGTGGGCTTTCAAAAAAACGATTTTGGTGTTTACAGAGCCAAAGGCTCTGGAAACACCAAAATCAGTTTTATTACACTCTAAAAAATAGGGGCGGGCTATGCCCGCCCCTATTTTTTGGGGATCGATTATTTTGTGTAAGTCCCTTAAAACTCAGAATTTTCGATCATGGGCTTTACATTGCTTTTAACTCTCTCAGCGCAGCTTGTGGAAGTAGCTTGAACTAGTTTTGCCGTGGGTCCTAAAGTAACATCTTGATAAAGGCGATCAAATTCCCTTTGAAAATGCGCTGCTACAGTCTCATTTTGAATGACAACTAAAACTTCATCGTTCGTATGATTTGCAGCCTTTGTCCAGTTGTGTGAACCTGTAAGAATTAAATTGCGATCAAGAATCGCAAACTTATGATGCAAAGTATCTCCAGATACAAGATTGGGAATACCAACTGTTTTGATGGGTTGCTTCCATGCACTGCTTTTGTCTTTTTTGCAATCTTGGGTGGATTGAAGTCCCCACATATCAAGAGTTGACGAATAATCTCGATAGGCAAATTGAGGCTCTACTAGTGCTCGAATTTGGACATTTCCCTGTTGACGCTCTTCAAGAATTGCCGAAATAAATTCATCGGAATAGACAAATAGGGCCATATCAACATTTGTCTTAGTACCAGCGATCGCTGTGGCGATTAGTCCGCTACTGGTTTGCTCCCTTGCTGTATCTTCAGGATCTGGAGAGAACTTAAGTCGGATTTGCGCTCCGCCAACGATGAGATAATCAATTTTTCGAGAAGGCTTTTTTGTACCAAACAGACTGTCAGGTTTTCCATTTGGTCCATCTCCCCACATTAGGTTAAATTCTTTCTTAAATCTTGTGGCAAGTTCTTTGCTGTCTATACGAATAAGATTGTTTGCATTACCCCTAGTCTCAGGTCTAGTAAAGTCACCATGAATATCACTCATGGTCAAATTTGCAGAACCAAACAAAACTATTTGATCATCAATCACCATAAATTTATGGTGCATTAATCCACTACCTTTAGAGCCATCAGCAGTATCGTCAATCCAAGGCACATTGGTAATCTTGATTAGCCGTAAACCATCACTACGATCCAATTCATCTTCACTTAAGCGACCGTCGTTATCAATATCCGCAAACTTCCGAAATTCTTTGTACCGATCGCGATCACGAGGATTTAGCTTCTCAACTTGCTCAGGTGTATATTCGCTCCAAGCTCGACTATAGTTATTTTCGAGAATCAGTCGGACGTTCACGCCACGCAATTGTGCTTCAACAATTGCTTTAGCAATATTAGGTAGACGTAGTTCTTGAACAGCAATATCAAGACTAACTTTAGATTGACTAACATTGTCAATCATTACTCTTTCTAGATTGTCACCGAGACGTTCGATTTTTCGATATGGATCTGTATATCGAGATGCTTGATTTTGGTTGAAAAACACTTGAATGTTTGGGTTCTGTGGCAAAGTGGGAACAATCCCAGACTCAGATTTGCAAGCATTTACCGCGATCGCAATCAGCGCGGTTATCCCAAAAATCAGTAGCCAGTAGCCTATGCGACGAGATAGAGATGCGAGTTTATAATTTATCTGCAAATAGGTCAAATAACCCATACAAGCAAGACTTCAAATTTTGCAATCCTAGTCTACAGCCCTTAGCAATAAAATCAAGTCTAAATAATTGGCGATTTAGTCAATTATTTAGCTAACTTGCCTTACTTTGCCTTGATCGATAGCTTGCATGAGATACTCTAGGGCTTCATAGTCAGGATCAGTAATGTAGCCTTGCTCAGAAAGCTCAAGATTAATCATGTTTTCTAGCTCAGGAGTAAGGCGTTTGACGAGAAGAGCACGGTTGACGAGATTTCTGATGACACTCTTGTTACTCATGATTTTTGTACTAGGGGTATAAGGATTAAATTAGAAAAGTAATAGGCTTTTAGGCAATGATGATTCCGCGCTTGAATTGGAAAATCGTCACTTCTTAAGGACTATCTCTATACCAATTAGTTTCCTCTGAAATCAAAGATATAGATGTGATTTATACCTGTGGATAGATGTGACTCTCATATGTATATTTGAGTGATCATAGTCACAAACCCTAAAAAAGACAAAGTACCCGCATAGCGGGCACTTTGTCTTTTTGGGGTTTGTGAGCTACTTAACTGCTTGCTCAAAACGTAATATTTCTAGCGATCGCTCACCATAGATTGACTCAATATTTTCCTCGCAACAGGCGATCGCAAACTCATCTAGTTCTTCTGGCTCCACGCCAAACATGTCATAAAAGGTATCAGATTCCACTCGACAAAAACGAGGTCTTTGATCATAGATAGTACAACTGCGATTAAGGTGATCGAAGTTAATACACCAACCATCGCTACCCACCATACTTAAATATTTTTGTAGCTCATCGGGGGTGAGGTAATCTGCTAGGTCAGGGCGTTCACTCGGATCGAGATGACAGCAAGCGCCACAGCCACTAATACATTGCCAAGTTGCCATTTCGTTAGTTTTTTATAGTGAAAGAAAAGTTGGTGCGTCGCACCAACTTTTCTTTCACTATAAAGTTAATTCATACCAATCTCGAATTAATTTATTCACGATTTGGGGGCTTTCATCGTGGGGGCAATGCCCTGCATTAATGTAATGCTCTGTAAGTGATGGATAAAACTCACGAAATTTTGCACTCCTAGCACGGGAATTCATCCAAGGATCACCTTCACCCCAAATTGTCATTAAGGGACAAGTCATCGCTCCCAATAACTCATCAACTTTTTTACCTTGTGGAGTACTAAATACTGATGCAAAAACCTGTGCAGCCCCCTGATCGCAGGATGGACGATAAATATCCTCGACTAATTGATCGGTAACGGCAGATTGATCTAAATAGACTTTTTTGAGGGTGCTACGAATGCGCGATTTTTGGCGGACAAAGGTAAATAGTAATTGATTTGCCCAAGGCTGGCGCAAGACTGTCTGCAAGGCTGGGGTGATCGCTTTTTGGATGGGATTTACTTTTTTAGCACCAAGGGGATTGGTATCTGTAAATGGTCCCGCACTATTTAGCAAGATCACACCCGCCACTGATTGCGGATAATCAGCAGCTATACATAACGAAGAATAACCACCAAGGGAGTTGCCTGCAATTACGGTTGGACGTTGAATTTTTTCGGTAATAAAATCATGCAGTTGATCCCGCCAAAGATTGCCGCTATATTGCCATGCAGGTTTTTGCGATCGCCCGAAGCCTAACAAGTCGATCGCATATACTTCAAAATCTTGACTAAGTTCAGAGATATTCTTGCGCCAATGATCTGTTGAGGCTCCAAATCCATGCACTAAGAGCAGTGGCGGACGCTGAGGATTATTTCCTGCTTTGACAAAATATATTTTTTGTTCACGCCATAGCCAGTATTGACCAGCGATCGATTCAGTACTTGTTAAAACCATGAAAATTTAATAGCCACAAAAATAAGTAAAGAGAGCGATTGGCGCTCTCTTTACTTATTTTAATCTTGATTTTTAGCTTTAGCCAAATCTACCGCTAATGTATTCCTCAGTGGCTACTTGTTTAGGGCTACTGAAGATAACTGATGTGCGATCGATTTCTACCAATTTACCCATCCGCTTACCGCTATCACTAAGTTCGGTATTAAAGAATGCAGTCATATCAGCCGATCGCGATGCCTGCTGCATGTTGTGTGTAACGATGACTAGAGTATACTTTTGCTTGAGTTCTTGCATTAGTTCTTCGATTCGCAGAGTTGATATCGGGTCAAGTGCTGAGCATGGCTCATCCATCAAGATTACCTGTGGTTCCACTGCGATCGCTCTGGCAATACATAGACGTTGTTGTTGACCGCCAGAAAGAGCTAAACCACTTTCTTTCAGTTTATCTTTAACTTCATCCCAAATGGCAGCTGATCTTAATGACTTCTCAACTAAGTCATCCATATCATTTTTAGATCCTTTAAATCCATTAATTCGGGGACCAAAGGCGATGTTTTCGTAAATTGATTTTGGGAATGGATTAGGGCGTTGAAACACCATCCCAATGTGACGACGAACTGCCACTGGATCGATTTTATCATCGTAAAGATTATGTCCGTTAAAGGTAATTGATCCTTTAACTCTTGCGCCCTCAATCAAATCATTGAGACGATTAAAACATCTCAAAATCGTACTTTTACCACAGCCAGAAGGTCCAATAAATGCGGTAATTTGATTTTTAAAGATTTCTAGGTTAACACCTGCAACTGCTGGTGAGTTGGAGCTATAGAAAACGTTAACGTCTTCAACCTTTAAAATTGCCTGATTCTCAGAAGAATTGCTGCTTAAGTTCATTGTAAAACCCCAAGTTTGATAAATTTAGCCTGCGAATAGCTTGAATTACTTTGCCCGACTGCGTAAAAAGATGGCAACTAAGTTCATGCCTAAAACTAGGGCTAAAAGCACGATGATACCTGCCGAAGCTAGCGTCTGAAATTCAGGCTTCGGATCTCCAACCCACTCATATATTTGGTATGGCAGAACGGAAAAGAAGTTATCGTTTGACCATAATGTATCGGTAAATACATCTCCTATATTACCACTGAACAAAGCTCCAAAGTTGATAGGAGAGGCTTTAGGGTCAAATAAAACCGTACCAGCGCCAAGAACTACAATTGGAGCAGTTTCGCCTATACCTCTAGAGGTAGAGATAATCACCGCAGTTAAAATCCCTGGTAGAGCAGAAGGTAAAACGTGATGGCGAATCGTCTGCCACTTGGTTGCACCGACTCCATAGGAAGCCTGACGGACTGATTGCGGAACGGCGCGAATTGCTTCCCTAGAGATAACAATAACTGGCGGCAAAATTAGTAAAGTAATCGTCAAAATTCCTGTAACTAAGACAGCCCTACCGCTATAAAGACCACGCACAAATAGTCCTAAGCCTAATAACCCATAGATAATCGAGGGGATACCAGCCAAGTTATAGATATTAAGTTCAATTAAATCTGACAACCAGTTTTTCTTGGCATATTCTTCCAAGTAAATTGCTGAGCAGACTCCAAGTGGGACTACCAACACCAACACATAGGTAAGCATCGCGATCGATCCCAGAATTGCTGCCTTATATCCCGACTCTTCAGGACGGCGAGATGGATATAGCTGTAATAGATCCCCATTAATGCGGCTAGAACCATCGCTAAAGACCTGATAAATTAAGAATGCGAGGACAACCAATCCAAGCCCTGTAGCAAAAACACAAAATGCAGAAAATACTTTGCCCCAAAACTGTCTGGATTCAAGCTTTGGCTCAAATTTTGATTCGCTAGATTGTCCGTCAATATTTTCTAAGATATCGATTCCGTTACTCATAGGTTTCTTGGAAGCGTTTGCTAATTTGCTTACTGATAATGTTGAGAAGAAGAGTGATTAGAAATAGCGACATCCCAACTGCAAAAAGTGCTTGGTACTCTACACTGCCAACTCGTGAATCACCCTTGGCAACTTGAGCAATGTAGGCAGTCATTGTGCCAACTGTTTGTCTAGGATCGAGAGTTAATACAGGTCTTTGGCCAGCAGCGATCGCAACGATCATCGTCTCACCCACTGCACGGGATATACCCAAAATGATTGCAGCACAGATGCCAGACAGAGCTGCAGGAAAAACAATACCAGTTGCAACTTCTTTTTTTGTGGAGCCAAGCCCATAGGCTGCTTCACGGAGAGAATTTGGAACAGCTTTCATTGCATCGGTACTAATTGAAGCGATCGTGGGGACAATCATCACGCCCATGATCAAGCCTGCGCTGAGAGCATTAAATCCTTGCAAACCAGGAATCAGCTTCGCTAAAATTGGGGTAACAAATGTCAACGCAAAGTATCCATATACAACAGTAGGTACTCCAGCTAACAACTCAATAATCGGACGTAAAAATTTACTCAATCTTGGTGATGCGTATTCTGAAAGGTAAACAGCAGTTGCCAGTCCTAGGGGGGTTGCAACTAACATGGCAATTAGAGCCACCATTAATGTGCCATTAACCGTTGGCCAAACGCAAAAGCCCTTGTCAGCAAACTGAGGTGTCCAACTACAGCTATAGCTGCCATTTTCTAAAGTCTTACCAAATAGAAATTCACCAATGCTAGCCTTGCCGAAAAAGCTCACTGTTTCTGAGGCAAGAACATAGATGATCGCAACTGTAGTCAGTACAGATACGAAAGCACAAAAAAGCAACGCATATCCGATCGCACTCTCTTTAATATTGCGATCGCGGCGTTGATAAAGGTCAAGATCTTCGAGAGTTACAGGACTTGTCATAAAGTTTTCTCCTCAAGTACATCAAAAGTCAAAGCCCTGCATAGGTAGTTAAGCAAAATTAAATATAAAACCCTAAAAACTGTACCGCCCGCTGCGCGGGCGGTACAGTTTTTGGCTTGGATTTTTAGATGCTAGGAGGGCTTAGCTCAAAACTAACTTGAAATTATTTCAAGTCTTTTGCAAGCAATTCAGCTACGGAAACGCCAGCAGGAGCGTCCATGAAGGTTGTGCCTGTCTTAACAGCACTCAAACGTTCAAGGATCTTAGGTACAGCGTCGCTAGGAAGTGGCACATAACCTACTTCTTTAACTACTTTAAGATCTTTGAAGTAGTAATCAGCAAAAGCTTTGACTTCAGGACGTGCTAGAGCTTTCTTGCTCACATAGATAAACAGAGGACGAGACAACGGAGCATATTTGCCAGAGTTAATATTCTCAGCAGTAGGCGCAACACAACCCTTTCCACCATCAACTTCGATAGCAGTCAACTTCTTAGCATTTTCTTCATAGTAAGAAACTCCAAAGAAGCCCATTGCACCCTTGCCACCTTGAACACCCTTAACGGTGATGTTGTCATCTTCACTGGGTTGATAATCCTTACGGATCACCTTAGACTTTTTATTGACTGCTTCGGTAAAGTAGTCAAATGTGCCTGAGTCAGCACCTGCTCCAAAGAGGGCAATTGGTTCTTTGGGGAAATCAGGGCGAACTTGATCCCAAGTTGTGATTTTGCCTTCTGAGTCAGGGCTCCACATGGTGTTGAGTTCTGCAATAGTAAGGCATTTTGCCCAAGTATTTTCTTTGTTAACAACTACAGTTAGACCATCAACAGCAACAGGTAGTTCAACAAACTCTACACCATTCTTCTTACAATCTTCAGCTTCTTTAGCTTTGATTGGACGAGAAGCATTAGCAATATCGATATCTCCAGCACAGAATTTCTTAAATCCACCGCCAGTACCGCTTGTACCAACAGGAACCTTTACGCCAGGGTTAGATTTTGCGAAGTCTTCAGCAACAGCTTTGCTGATTGGAGCAACAGTACTAGAGCCATCAATAGTGATGTTGCCAGATAAATTAGAAGGTGCTTTTGCGGGTTCCTTTGCAGGTTCCTTTCCGGAATCTTTCATCGCCGTTGTAGGTGAAGCTGCTGGGCTAGTTGCACCAGTTGTGGGGGTGGTGGTGCTACCGCTACAGGATGCTAGCGCTGTGGCAAGTGTAACACCAGCTACAAACTTGACTACACTACGATTGATACTCTTTTTAGACATCATAGAAATCTTACTGCGATTATATCTGTTACGGTTTACTAGGCATTTAAACTAGACATGATCGATACTAAACTGCTTACGTCAACCAAAGGTTAAGGGACGTTAAAGATGCAGTTAAGTTTAGTTTGCCAAAAAGTTTTTACGTCAGGATTAATTAACAAAATAGAGAAGAGCGGATGGCTTTGACCACTTTATCTGTAAGGAATGTAAGTCTTGCTCAGGCAATAAACCCCAAACACCAAAATACTATTAACATTGGCACAACTTCCCATCCTAGAATTGAGGTGGGGGGGGGGGGGGGGGGGGCGCCCGGGGGGGTTTGTTTTTTTTTTTTTTTTTTTTTTTTTTAATTTTTAAAAAAAAAAAAAAAAAAAAAAAAAATTTTTTGTTTTTTTTTGGGGGCTTCGCCCGCCCCAACAAATTTTGGTTTTAATTGCACAAGTTAATTAATGTTCATTCCTTAGCAATTCACAAAATGGCATAGCAATTTTATGAATTGCTATAAACATCGAATAAATAGTGGTGCGTGGCAAATCAGCGCACCACTATTTATTCGATGTTTATAGCGTAAATAAGTTCTCATGGGTGATGCGTTATTCATTAAAACTGTGGATAAATACTTACGTGACGGTTTTCCGTCTAGCCTCAAAGATTAACACCATAAAAAAAATTTTGTAGAATGTTAGGTATTATTGGTCGCGGAAATAGCTATGAGAGACTCAAATAAAAAATCTCGTTACAAGCAACCTTTGATTTATGCTTCGATGCTGCTGCTAGGTGTCATCTTGGGAGCTTGGGCGGTTGTGTCTGGAGTGCGATCGCCAAATACAACAGTAGTTACACCTGTGACTCAAGTTGCAACGATCTCGCCAGCGATCGCACAGGATAGCGACAGAGTGAAATCAATCACAGTCCCCCGTAATTACGTCGTAGAGGCTGTTAATCGCACAGGTCCAGCGGTGGTCAGAATCAACGCCTCACGGACTGTCGCTAGTAATCAACAAATTCCTCAGGAATTTTTAGAAGATCCCATGTTTCGCCAGTTTTTTGGCGATCAACTACGACGGATGCCTAAAGAGCGGACTGAACGCGGAACTGGTTCAGGCTTTATCATCAACAAAGAAGGCGACATCATTACCAATGCCCATGTAGTCAGTGGTGCTGACAAAGTGACTGTAATTCTTAAAGATGGTCGCCAAATTGAAGGTAAAGTCTTAGGTAGTGATGAACTTACGGATATTGCTGTTGTTCAAGTTAAGCCTGATAATTTGCCTACTGTGAGCATCGGTAGCTCTCAAAATTTGCAACCAGGCGATTGGGCGATCGCGATTGGTAATCCTCTTGGCTTAGACAATACCGTTACAGCAGGAATCATCAGTGCGATCGGTCGTAAGAGCGGTCAAATTGGAGTCGATAAGCGAGTTAGCTTCATTCAAACTGATGCCGCAATTAATCCTGGTAACTCAGGTGGTCCGTTGCTCAATCAGAATGGTGAAGTGATCGGTGTAAATACCGCAATTATTCAAGGTGCACAGGGGCTAGGTTTTGCAATCCCAATCGAAACAGCTCAGCGCATTGCTAAGCAGATAATTGAGAAGGGTACGGTCAGCCGAGCCTATCTTGGTATTCAGATGGTGACAGTTGATGCTAATGTCAAGAAACAAGTCAATCAAGACACTGAGTTTGGCATTAAAATCTCTGAAGATAAAGGTGTTCTAATTACCAGAGTTGTTGATGATTCACCTGCGGCAAAGGCAGGTGCTAAGCGTGGTGATGTCATCACTAAGTTTAACGATAAGGAAATCTTGACAGCAGATCAAGTCACTCAATTAGTGGAAGATCGTGCTGTTGGTGACAAGATTAATATGGAAGTTAAACGCAATGGTCAAACAATAGCGTTGAGTGTGGAAACTTCTCAGTTCCCTCAAAAATTCCCTAATTAAGTAATTCGGCAAAACCAAAAAACATTACCGCCCGCGCAGCGGGCGGTAATGTTTTTTTGGTATTAAGTTGCTTAGCAAAAGCAACTTAATACCAATTCGCAGAAGTGTTGCCACACTTTTGTGAATTAAAAAACCAAACCATGTAAGGGTTTTAAAAACACAAAATGGCTACGCCATTTTATGTTTTGGTATTAGATTTTTTTAAAGAGAGGTGGCGTTTCGCGCCGCCTTTGATCTTTTGGTACAGATATATTCAGGTGAATCCTATGGGTAACTTTATTGGTTGGCTTGGAGCCTTGCTACTAATCTTTCTAGCAGGATTTGGACTGACTCAATGGTTGAATTTACCCTTTGGTAATTTTATTGATTGGGCAATTGGGGCAAGCATTTTTGTATGGCTGATCATTATCGTCACTGTGCCTTGGAACGTTTACTTTCAGTCCAAGGCAGTGCTCAATCAAGCGACAATTTCTAAGGACAAAGGAATCGCCATTGATGAGAACCAATTACCCTATGTGCGATCGCTTGCTCAAAAATCCCTAGGATTAGCAATTGGGTTGCATGTAATTTCGGCGATTGCTCTATATGTTTTGGCATCAAGTGGCATTGGCACTATCGGCTATGTGGGTGCGATCGCTGCGCTGTTGCTCACCGTATTACGCCCTGCAATAAGCGCCTATGAGTATATAGCTCAACGATTAAGTTTAATCTCTCAACAAATTGATTATCCTCGTGAAGATGTGATGGAGCTAAGGCAACGATTTGCTAATTTAGAAGAGTCATTTCGACAAATCAACGAGCAACTAAGTACTGATAATCCCTATTCATTGGTAACAAAGTATGAGCAATTTGCCAATGAGATGCGCAAAGATCTATCACGACTAGGTGCAAATGTTGAAGATTTACGAGCAACAAATGCTCTGGATCATGATCGCTTAGCCCATGAATCTCGACAAGCGATCGCACAATTGAGTGCTGATAGCCAATTTTTAGAACAAGTTCGAGAAATTATTCGCTTTTTTAAGAGCGCGTAAATTAAAGTGCTTAAAGATTAGAGGTGATAAGAATCGTCTCATCTAATCTGTTTCAGCCAAATAGCTCATTATAGCTGCTTGCAAGTTTGCTGTGGGTAAGTTAGTTTTAATCAATGTCATAATTTTTCGAGTAACTGAATATTCTGACTATTGCTCTTTTTAATTAGCAATTACCTCTACATCCTATGCCTAACAAATCCATCATTCCCCAAGATGCAACTATAGTTGAAGGCAGCCAATTCGAGCATTCCTTTGTTGTTAAAGACCCCGAAGGAATACAAGGAGTATTACTAGACGCTCGATTCTACAGTCTTGGGCGATCGCCTAAAAATGATATTGTTGTGCGGTCTCAGTTAGTATCCCGTCAACATGCAACTTTAACGGGCATATTGATCGATCCACCGTTGTTCCAAATATTTCGGCTGAGTGATGGGAATCCCGAAAAAGGGAGAAGTACAAATGGCATCCAAATCAACGGGGAGCGGTGCGATCATTGGGTATTGATGCATGGCGATGAAATTGTATTTAGCAGCGATTGTATGGCTTACTATCGAATTAATCCAGAGCCAGCCTATGTTGATGGCAACATAGATGTTTTTGTAGATAGCTTAAAAAAACTAGCTAAACTTTATCTTAAATCAGGAAATTATACTGATGCCGCTGAAGGAACACTTCACCAAATTTTAGTGGTAACGCAAAAGTTTTATGGAGAAATTCATCCTAGTGTGGCAAATTGCTTGACCGATCTGGCAATGTTTCATTATTCAAAAAATGATTTTGTCAAAGCGGAGCCATTATTTTTGCAGGTAATCGCTGTTCGTAAACAGTCTTTAGGTGAAGAGCATCCTGATGTCGTATCGGCAATGCTCGACTTAGCAGCAATTTATAATGCTCAAGCTTTGTACATCAAAGCAGAATCATTGTTTTTGCAAGCTTTAGAAATCAAAAAAAAGGTGTTAGGTTCAGAGCATCCAGAAATTGCGGCGAGTTTGGTAGATTTAACAGCCATATACTATTCTCAAAAGCGCTATCAAGAGGTAAAAAATCTTTATGAACAAGCAATCAAAATTTATAAGCGATCACATGAAGATAAGCATCCTCATATTTTGGCAGTTCAAAAAAAGCTAGCAAGTATCAAGAAGAAATTACGACCACAATGGCTTTCGTTAAATGTTCTAATTGCTGCTTCTCTAGTATTTCTTTCAGGAGTTATAGCCTATACTTTCTTTGCTCTAAAGACAGATATTGCCTGTGTTAAGGTTTTACCCGATGGCAGTACCAAATCAATATCTGGCGATGAATGTCGCCAAATTAGCAAGTAGAAAAAGTGGATACTCAGCATTCATTTTTTCTATTTATTTAAGTACTTGTGCAGAATAAATTACTCAAGCCCTTAAAGTTACGCCCCGCAGGGGCGTAACTTTAAGGGCTTAAGCATATCTACTTAGTTGTGACTATGGCAATGCTAAGCCAGATCAAAAAACAGATGCGCGTTAATTTAAGAGCATGTGAAATTTTGGGAGATGCGATCGCTTCAATCGCATCTCCCAATAACGGCTTGTGTTTGATAAGCCCACGATAGCGATTTTCGCCTCCTAGCTGTACTCGCAAAATTGCCGCATAAACACATTCACTCCATCCAGAATTGGGACTAGGGTCTTGCTTGGCATCGCGATCGCAAATTTGCCAAACATAAATTGGCTTTCCTGAAAGTAAGGCTAAAGTAATAACCGTTAATCGGCAGGGCAACCAAGTCAGTACATCATCGGTTTTGGCGCTAAACCAACCTAGATCGGTATAGGGAGCCTCGCGATAACCAACCATTGAATCGAGAGTACTAGATGCTTTGTAAGCGATCGCTAAAACTACGCCACCATAATCAAACAATGCTGAGCCAATCAAGGCATAAAACAATGGCGATGTAACAGCATCGATCGCATTTTCGGTCACAGTTTCCAGCACAGCTCGTAAAATTTCTAATTCTGTCAAATCTTCCGTATCGCGCCCTACATAACGACTTAACTCTTGGCGAGCTTTTTCAATATTTCCAGTTTGCAACACAGCTAACACTGACTCGGCGGCATCACGGAGACTTCTTCCCGCAAAACAGGCGGCTAATAAAATACTGGAAACAGCGATCGCAAGAATAGGATGGACTTGTGCCGATGCGATCGCAATCAGCCAGCTTACTACGCCACTTCCCAAGATTAAGCTAATCCCTAAAACTATGCCTAGCACTTTCATGATTAGTGGCGAAAAGCGAGGAATACGATTACTAGAAGCTGAATCTTCGATCAGCACCAAATCAGTAAATTGCGAGATTAACCAACCCATCACCTGCACTGGATGCAGCCAATTGACTGGATCGCCGATTAAGCGATCGAGACTTGCCGCAAAGATTAAAATCAGAAAGTTAGGAGATAGCTCTAGCACAGAAATTCGATGATAAGTTAGGATAGGTTGCCCGAAGTGCTGCCTATCCTAACTTATCGTATTGACATCATGAAAGCCATATCTGTTTTGGGAACTTCATCTAATGCTGGCAAAAGCTGGATGGTTACAGCATTAGGGGCATGGCTCAGACGCAATGGAGTAAAAGTTGCTCCATTTAAAGCGCAAAATATGTCCAATAATTCCTATGTGACCTTGGAAGGGGGGGAAATAGGAAGAGCGCAGGCAGTACAAGCGCTCGCCTGTGGGATGCGTCCAATTGTAGAAATGAATCCAATTCTATTAAAGCCATCGGGAAATGGAACTTCGCAATTAGTTCTATTAGGTGAGGCTCGTCAACATATAGCGGCAGTTGAGTATTATCAACATATCGAAACCCTCTGGGAGAACGTGCGTGACACCCTTGAGTTTTGGCGCGATCGCTGTGATGTTTTGTTGCTAGAAGGTGCTGGCAGCCCTGTAGAACTTAATCTCATGCATCGCGATCTTGTGAATTTACGCCCGATCATCTATTTGCAAGGACGTTGGATTCTTGTTGGCGATATTGAGAAGGGAGGAGTATTTGCTCAAATAATTGGGACGCATCAGCTCTTACCTGAAACTGCTAGGGAGTTAGGATTAGGGTTTATTGTTAACAAATTTCGTGGTGATTTGAGATTATTTAGTGATGCAGAGAAATACTTTCGCGATTACATGCCGTATCTTCCCTATTTAGGTGTTCTTCCCTATGCTTCAGATCTACAACCTGAGAGCGAAGACAGTTTATGTAGCGAAGCAGAAGCTAAAGGTCAGGGTGCAAAGATCGCGTGGATTAGATTTCCGCATTTATCTAATTCTCAAGATAGTCAGCCTTGGCAATTAGATTTAGGCATAGAGACAGTTTGGGCAAAAAACATTGTGGATTTAGCCAATGCAAAGATCATTATTCTCCCCGGCAGTAAAAACACTCTCAGCGATCTGCAATGGTTAAGAACTTCAGGATTAGCAGATGCGATTCTGGCTGCACATGGTCGAGGTGTGCCGATAGTTGGTATTTGCGGTGGTTATCAGATGTTAGGGAAATATCTGTGCGATCGCGAAGGTGTGGCTGGTTCGTCAGGGGAAGTAGAAGGCTTGGGACTATTACCAATTAGTACCGAATTTATGGCGATAAAACAGGTGCGTCAGGTGCAAGCGATTTGGCAAAGTTCGCAATCTATCGATAAATGGATGACCTATGAGATTCATATGGGAGTGACAAAATTAACTGAGGCAAGTGAATCTTCGCAAATTCAACCTTTGCTACAAGTGCAATGCGATCGCGAGTTTCGTGACGAAGGAATGCAATGCGATCGGGTATGGGGCAGTTATTTGCATGGTCTATTTGAATCAGCAAATGTTCGCCAAGCTTTAACTCAATTAGCGAATATTTCTGAACATAAACCTTCTTCGCAGTCTTGGCAAGAACATCAACAAAATCTCTATAACAATATGGCAGATTTAATAGAAGCACATTTAGAGCTTACTGCTATTCGTCGCTATCTCGATATCTAGTATGTACATTTACAGAAATCTGTAACAGAAAAGACCACAAGATTTTTGTTACAGCAGTTATCGCTCAAACCCACCACAAAATGAGTCGCAGGGCGAAGTCCCGCAATGGGTTTTATATTCTTGATTTGTGGCGGATTTGCAAACAAATTGCTGTAAAAGCGTTGCTTTGAAACACTTTTAACAAAAATCTTAGTTCTCATATCAGCGTAAAGCGCTGTAAGTGTCTTGAAGCATGATATTTTAGCTTGAGATGCTTAGATCCTCAGTCCTTAAAAAACATGCTGCTTGAAGTCGAAAACTTGACTGTTCGTTATGGCGACGCAGAGCCTGCGGTCGATCGCGTTACTTTTCATTTACAAGCAGGTGAAGCGCTAGGATTAATCGGCGAAAGCGGCTGTGGCAAATCGACGATTGGGCGATCACTAATTAAGCTATTACCCAAATATGCCAGCACTGAAGGGACAATCTGTGTCGATGGCGAAGCGATCGCTGAGAAAAAAGACGGCACATGGCGCGGTGAAAAAGTCGGATTAATATTTCAAGATCCGATGACAAGACTCGATCCACTCATGAGCATAGAGGCGCATGGTTTAGAAGTGTTAGCGTCCCATTATCCTAAGTTATCAGCCCAATCAGCGAAACAACGCCTAAATGATGCGCTTAAAGCAGTTCGTATTGATCCTTCACGAGCTAAGCAATATCCCCATGAATTTAGTGGTGGGATGCGTCAGAGAGTTGCGATCGCCCTTTCATTACTGCTGAATCCTGTTTTATTAATAGCCGATGAACCAACCACTAGTCTTGATGTCACCGTTGCCACAGATATTCTCAAAGAACTAACGGAACTTCGCAAAAGTCGTTCTATGGGCTTGCTATTGGTCACCCACGATCTTGGGATGGTTGCTGAATATTGCGATCGCATTGCAGTTATGTATAACGGAGTGATTGTAGAGACAGGATCGGTTGAAGAAATTTTCCGTTCCCCGCAACATCCCTATACACAAAGCTTACTAGCTTCTGTTCTCCATTTTCATCCAGAAGAACTATCTTCTAACCAAGATATCCAAGATATTCAAGATGTTTCTGAAGTGCAAAATCAGGGGGGGCTAGAAGATATCCCAGAAGGTTTTCTGCAAGAGCATCAGGATTATGAAGAGACTAATGCAGGTGACAAAGTTAAAGTTATCCAAAAATCAATACCAAGAGTAATCCTGTACGTTAATAATCTCAAAAAGCATTATGTCACTGGCGGCAATCTGCTGACACGTTTAGTTGATCCTTCGATTGGTTTAGTCAAGGCAGTTGATGGCGTTGACTTGGAAATAGTCTCAGGAGAAACCTTTGGTATTATTGGCGAAAGTGGCTCTGGCAAAAGTACGACGGGGCGAGCAATTTTGCAATTGATTAAGCCTGATCGCGGTTCAGTGCGATTTAATAGCGTAGAACTAACTAGACTCAAAGGTGAACAACTACGCCAAATGCGATCGCAGATGCAGATGATTTTCCAAGATCCGCGTGCTTGCTTTAGTCCTTATATGACGGTGTTTCATAGCGTCGCCGATCCATTGCTGATTCATAAACTTGAACCTAATCTCGAATCTGCTCGCGAAAAAGTATATGCCATTCTTGAAAAAGTAGGACTGAATTCACAACTAGCCGAACGCTATCCTTCGGATTTGTCAGGAGGGCAGTTGCAACGAGTGGCGATTGCCCGTGCTTTAATTACTAACCCGAAATTGGTCATTTGCGATGAGCCTGTGAGTATGCTCGATGCTTCAATTCAGAGTCAAGTTTTGCGGTTAATGCGCGATCTTAAGGAAGAATTTAAGCTAACTTATATCTTCATTACCCATGATCTCGCTGTTGCTCAATTTTTCTGCGATCGCATTGCCGTGATGCGTGGAGGTAAAATTGTAGAGCAGGGCAGTACTGTAGAAGTGTTGACCAATCCTCGACATGAATATACCAAGGCTTTGATTGCTTCAATTCCACGCATTCCTTACATCAATAGCTAAAAGTTAGGAAATCCCAAAAGCTGTGGCGCACTCGGCAGCGTGCGCCACAGCTTTTAAATCCCTGATTTTTATTGGATATTATTTATAAAAAAAGCAACAATGCCCGATTCTTCAAGAAAATCATTCCTTGATTCACACTTTCTTAATCCCGATCGCTCTAATCTCGAAGACATCCGTAAGTTAGGATATGCCTTTGTTGATCTGATTGTGGATTCAGTTTTGGATACTCAAAATCAGCCATTTGTAAAAGATGAATCTGCTTTTGATATTCTTATTCCTGATCAAGGACAAGAGCTTTCAGAATTGCTGTCAGAAGTGCGATCGCAGATTTTGCCTCGTACTGTCAACTTCCAAAATCCTCGCTATATGGGACATATGGACAGTGTTCCTACTGCGATTACAATCTGGGCTGATGCTCTAGTTTCAGCAATTAACAACAACATGCTGAGCTATGAACTCGCTCCCGTATTTACAGAAATGGAAGCACAATTGATGCAATGGTTTGGCAATCTCTTTGGAATGGGAACTAATTGTTTTGGCACACTTACTGCTGGAGGTAGCCTTGCTAATATTTCAGGACTATTATTAGCGAGAAACTGGAAACTGCCACAGAGTAAGAGATTGGGGGGTTCTGGTAATTTAGTTGCATTTGTCTCTGATGCAGCTCATACTTCTTTTGAGAAGGCGATGAATGTAATCGGTGTTGGGAAAGAGAACTTAGTGCGTGTGTCAACCAACTATCGTGGTGAAATCATTTTAGAGGAATTGGAATCTGCTATTCAGAAGTCTATTCAGGAAGGAAAAAATCCTTTTTTTGTGGCTGCGATCGCAGGGACAACAGTAACAGGAGCAATTGATTCAATTCAATCGGTAGGTGAAATTGCTAAACGCTATGATTGTTGGTTTCATATTGATGCAGCTTATGGCGGTGCAGGCATTTTTACACCAAAACTGCAACCCCTATTTCAAGGTTGTGAACTTGCTGACTCCATGACCTTTAATCCGCAAAAATGGCTCTGGGTAGCGCGAACCTGTGCGATGTTAATTGTCAAAGATAAGCAGCATCTCGTTGATGGCTTTGATGGGGAACTTCCCTATATGGATGCTCACACGCTTAACTTCGGAAATCTCAATTTGCAGGGAACCAGACGTACCGATAGCCTTAAGTTATGGATGGCTTTGAAAGCGATGGGAATTTCAGGTTGTCGTTATCTTGTGGAGCGATCGCTTGATCTATCTAATCATCTGTGTCAATGGGTTGAGGAATCGCCCGAATTAGATCTGGTCTGCGAACCAACTTTAAATATTATTTGCATCAAATCTAATGATCCGCAGCTTAGTAGTGCTGCTCTGCGCCAGCAATGGATCGATGAAGGTAAATTATGGCTGTCGCTGCCACTGTGGAAAGGAGATCGCATTCTCAAAGCAGTAGTTTTACATCCCTACGCAAGTCAGTAGCCCCCATAGCCGTGCACGAATCAAAATAAAAGTGGTGGCGCGAAGCGCCGCCACTTTTATTTTGATTATTTGGTAGCCAGATGCTGAAGTAATGCTTGGCGCATGATTTCAATGGGGACAGTTTGGTCTAACCAAAACTCTAGCCCGATCGCACCTTGATTAATTAGCATTTCTAAGCCATCGATCGCTTTGAGCCCCCTAGCAGCCGCGATTTGTAAAAATTTAGTGGGACGTGGTGTATAAATCAGGTCATAGGCGATCGCATGATCAGGCAATAAATTTATTTCTGCTTCAGAAATGGGTGTATTTGGATCGCTTGCCATCCCGATCGGCGTGGCATTAATGACGATTCCTGCAACCTCTAGCAAGTGGGGTATTGATGCCCAAGGATGTACGCGCAGATTGTAATCATGGAGTTGGCTAGTCATTGCTCCATGAAATTTTTTCATCTTTTTGGGATCTCGCCCCACTACATGAATTACCGAACAGCCCAATTCCAAGCAAGCAGCAACTACTGCCTTAGCCGCTCCACCACTACCAAGGATCACAGCAGGCATATTTTCCCAATCACAGTTAAGTTTCTTGAGTGGCTCTAAAAAACCTGCCACATCTGTATTTGTACCAACCCAACGATCTCCAACTCGCTTGACCGTATTGACTGCACCAACAGCTTTAGCGATCGGCAAGACTTCATCAAGTAAAGGCATCACTTCAACTTTATGAGGGATCGTCAGGTTAAAGCCTTGCACTGATTGAACAGCTTTCAAACCTGCGATCGCCGCAGGTAATTGCTCCACAGGGATTGGAAAAGGCACATACACATAGTCCAGCCCCATCGCTGCGATCGCGGCATTATGCATCACAGGTGAAAGACTATGACTGACAGGAAACCCCATCACTCCTAAAATTTTAGTTGTCCCTAAGATGCGCCCGCTCATAGTTGCTTACCTCACGTAATTAAAAAACTATGACACAAATGTAATGCGAAACTAAACAATACAACATCCAAAAATTCTCACGACTTGCCAATCAAGCGATCGCGCAAAGCATTAATCTCGTATCGATAAAGCTGCATCTAGCCTAAGTAGGAAATATCAAGCAGATGATCTTCTGCTCCTTTACTTAACGCCCAACGGATTGTCGTAAAGAACCTCGGATAGTTCTCTTTTCCATTATCAAAATATTCTGCGGCTAATTGCTTTTCGATTATAGTTGGATCAATTATTCCGTCATCATAAGAGTCAATTTCTTCTTCTATTTTCTTAATTACCGCTAATCTCAGTGTTTTCAATCGCTCAACATTCAGCCCTAATGTTTGAATAGTGAATTGAGCAACTGCAACAGGAATGCCCACTTTCTCACAATTAGCTTCATCGGGTAAAATTTCACCATCTTCCCTTTTAAAGCGAAATAATCGTGCTGTGGGTAGCTCTAGGGGATTTAATAAACGCCCATCAGGAACAAAATTAGCTTTGGCTTTACCACAACAGGGATATTTGTGAGGTAATTGCGAGTTATCAAAATTTTCATCCTCAATAGCTCCTGGTGGAATACATACAGCTAACATATTTTGCCAATCTAGATCGTAATTTTTCTCATAGTTATTAACTTTTGATTTTTCACAGGGAATGAAATGTTCAACCGAACAAAATTTTTCTCGAATGTAGGTTTCACAATAAGCACAAACACCTCTTTGATCAGTGATTAATTGACCTTGGATAATATTCTTAACTCTAGTTTTCTTTAAGTCTTTCCATTGTTTTGGTGTTTTAATTTGTGACTCGTATCTATTTCTATAATTTCGCAGTTCTTCTGGTTCTGGAGATTTTAATACTTTCTTCATGCCTTGACTTTTCGTTGTAAACGATGAATTTGCATATCGGCTCTGATCAGGTCAGAATCAAAGTGTTCCCAATCCTGCAATTTTAGTCGAAGTCTTTTTGCTTCTTCTAGATTGTCTTTATCGATCGCATCAAAAAGCGCTGTCAATGTCCGTGATTCTTCAGTGTCTGGACGTAATTTTTCTAGTCCCAAAACATCACGCACTATGTCTGAACTGGATCTACCTCTAGTTGGTGTAGGACATTCTTTGATTTGATAATTTTCTAAAATCTTGACCTGATGACGTTCTACGGTGGTGACTATTTCGGGACTATGGGTGGTAGCAATAATTTGAGTATTGGGAAACACTTTGCGGAGGTCGGGAATAATTTTTTGTTGCCAAGTTGGATGTAGGTGTAAATCTAGCTCATCAATCATTAATACGGCTTCAGCTTCTAATGGGTTTTCCATCTGTGGGTTTGCCTGTGCTAATCGTCTTGCAAAATCCATCACAAGGGCTAACATATTGCGATAGCCTGAGCTTAATTGATTAAGTGATAGTTCGATTTTTTCACCTGTTTCAGTTTCCCACTCAACCATTAACTTAGCTGATGTATTTTGAGTAAAATAAACATTTGCATTTGGGGCAATGATTGTAGAAATTGCTTTTCGTATTTGCTTTAAATCAGAGAGTTCAAACTTAAGATCTCCTCTTTTTTGAACTTCGCTCAGTTCGTGAAATCTGCGGATAAAGAACCAATTAGCTAAATCCGTAAAATTTGTAGATGCGTTAAGAGAATTTTTAAAAGAATCAAATTTATCAGATAATTGATCAAGAATTTGATTAAAAATATCTTTAACTTCAATAACACTTTTTCGATTTTCTTTATAATAAACTACAAGACTAAAGCTGCTATTTTCTGTCTCATCTCCATATTTATCATTTATTGAACTAATCAATTGACTAAGTTTTGGACTCCCAAAATCTACGTCGAAACCTATACTGTTTTCATCAACAAAAATATTTCTATCTTCACGAGAAAAAATATTTTTGTATTCAATCGACCATTCTGGAAAGCCTTTAACTAATGCCTGAAACTGTGGATTAATACGATTGTTTTTCTGTTTAAGATCATTTTTCTGAATTGATAAATCACTTTTAAAAATAGGTGACTTATCCTGATTTTGATCCGAAATTTGCTGGATTTGTGATATATAGGGATACATTGCAGCAGCGATCGCATCTAGTACGGCACTTTTACCAGAGCCATTATTGCCAACGAATATATTGACATCTGGATTTAAGTTGACGATTAGATCTTCAAAACAGCGAAAGTTTTTAATCTTAACTTGTTGAATATGCATTGACTTTATTACCTCTTTAAACTTAAACAGAATCCATTAATTAACAAGGATTTAAAATAAGTTTAGGTGTCACAAGATATCGTACTTCGTCAATAGTTTCTTGAGGGATTTGAAGAATTTTTGCCATTTTGTTGTGTAGCAAGATTTCCCGTTCATCAATCTTTCCGTCAGCCTTAGCAATCTCCCAAGTAATAGTCAAAATCAACCTATTCTTAATTAAAGCCTTTTCGCTATTTTGTTCATGCACAATATTTTTTGCGATGCTATCTTCAAAGCTATCATGACTGTGCAATGCATTATTAACTCTAGTTTTGTCACGATCAGCAATTTTTGGATTAGACAATAATTGTTGGATAGATAGATTTTCTTCTTCGCTAAAATCTCCGTCGGCTCTAATCATTGGCAAAGCTGCAATGATAACATCTGCAAGAAATTGACTTAAATTTTTCTCTTCAATTTTCCCTAATGCAAACATTGTTGCACTGAATACAGTTGTACCAATAGTCAATCCCAAAGCAATTGGAGCCACGACTGTATAAGCTGCAAAAGCGGTAGTGCCTACAACAGTTCTACCACCAAGTAAAACAGCTTGAACTATTCTTGGAGCAAATGGAGTCCACCATGTAGCAGGTGCAAAAGTTGCAGCAGCAGCAGATGCTGCTCCTATTCCAGTTCCTGCACCTGTTAAAGCACCTAGTGCTAAAGAACCACCTACTTTTTTCCAAGGTTCAAGGCTTTGTGTAATAACTTTAATGTCAGCCTCTCTAATTACAATTTTGGCAGAGTTCTTACGATCTAAATAGACCACTAAATCAGAAAGATGACTACTAAAATATTTGTTAATTTCTTCAGCGATTTCTTCTCCTAGTTCGGCAAATTTTGGGGCTAGATCATCAAAAAGTGTCTTTGCTTTTTCCCTTAATTTATTCCAAGCGGGACCTACAATATTTCTGACGATAGAAAGATCATCTCGCATCTCTTGAAATTCGTCTTTATAAGCATATTCAAGATTTTTTAAATAAGGTTCATTTATACTTGTTACTATATCAAGAGCAAGCAGAATAACTACTAAGGCAAAAAGTAGAGCAATGGGCGTTGTGACTGCTCCTATTATTGGTACTCCTGTAAATGGAACAAAGGAATGAGCCATAAATGCTAATTGGCTACTTAATATCAAAGATGCTCCAGTTAGATACTTGCGTGTCTGTGAACTAGGATCAGAGTTGTCGTAAAGTAAAAATAAAGTTTTAATATATTTGGGAATCTTTATGGCACGCGGTACAGCAAATCCCAGTAAAGCTCCTAATGAAGTCAGGAGGAAAGGAACGGCAATACCAAAAAGACTTGTAGTAGCAGATAAAGCCAGACCTGCAAGTGCAAACATCTTTCCTCCTGAAAATAAGCCGATACAAAAATTGATTGTTTTATCTTAGTACACTATTTCCTAGATTTACGCTTTACCGATTAAGCGATCGCGTAAAGACTTTATCTTGTCGCGATAGGAGGCTGCTTGCTCAAACTCCTGTTTTTTCGCGGCATCTTTCATCTGGGCTTCTAGTTCTCCAATTAAAGAGGGAATGTCATCAAGAGGGATCTCTTTGGCATTATTTACCACATACTCAAGCTGACGCTCATTAAGTCGGCGAGACACAGATAGAAAGTCAAGAATCGAGTTACCTTCAATTGATTTCACAATTGATGTAGGCGTAATCTTGTTGTCTTGGTTATATTTAATTTGAATATTCCGACGACGCTCTGTTTCAGAAATAGCTTTATCCATGCTGTTGGTCATGCGATCGGCATACATAATCACCTGTCCGCCAATATTTCGCGCCGCCCGACCGATGGTTTGAATCAGCGATCGCTCTGCTCTTAAGAAGCCTTCTTTATCTGCATCCAAAATCGCTACTAGCGAAACTTCTGGTAAATCCAAACCTTCCCGCAATAGATTTACCCCTATCAATACATCAAATGTACCTCTGCGTAAATCTTGCAGAATCTCAATCCGCTCAATCGATTTAATGTCTGAATGCAGATAACGTACTAAAAGATTTCGTTCTTGAAAATATGTGGTCAAATCCTCAGCCATCTTCTTCGTTAGCGTAGTGATTAGGACTCTTTCCTTACGCTTAATCCGTTCTTGAATCTCATGATAGAGATCATCAACTTGCCCTTCAGTCGGACGCACAAATATCTCAGGATCGATTACGCCAGTTGGTCTAATAATTTGTTCGACAACTTGTTCTGCGACTTCCATTTCCCAACCTCCAGGGGTCGCGGACACAAAAATACATTGCTTGACCATCCCCCAAAACTCATCAGCCTTAAGTGGTCGGTTATCAGCAGCACTAGGCAAGCGAAAGCCGTGATCGATTAAGGTCATCTTTCTAGCGCGATCGCCATTATACATTCCGCGAATTTGAGGAATAGAAACATGAGACTCATCCACAATCAGCAACCAATCATCTTTCGGGAAATAATCCACCAAGCAAGCAGGCGATTCACCAGCTTTACGCCCTGCTAAATGTCGCGAATAGTTCTCGACCCCATTACAAAAACCTACCTCCTGCAACAGCTCTAAATCATATTTAGTGCGTTGCTCTAACCGTTGAGCTTCAAGTAATTTTCCTGCATTAGTTAATTCTTCAAGTCTTGCTTCCATCTCTTCTTTGATTTCTGCGCAGGCTATCTCTAAGCGATCAGTAGGAGTAACAAAGTGACGTGCAGGATAAATATTCAAAGCATCTAAACTTTGCAAAATCTCACCAGTAACTGGATCGACATAACGAATTGCCTCGATCTCATCACCAAAAAACTCAATCCGAATTGTGCGATCTTCGTAGGCTGGTCCAATTTCTAAAATATCACCCTTGACGCGAAATTTACCGCGTCCCATTTCGATGTCATTCCGCTCATACTGTACATTTGTCAGCGATCGCAGTAATTCTCTCTGATCATATTCCACACCCACACCCAATGGTATTGAAGCTTTGAGATATTCTTCAGGAATACCCAAACCATAGATACAGCTTACCGAGGCAACTACGATTACGTCCTTGCGCTCAAAGAGCGATCGCGTGGCTGAATGTCGCAGCATATCGATCTCGTCGTTAATCGAAGCGGTTTTCTCAATATAAGTGTCCGTTACAGGAATATATGCCTCTGGTTGGTAGTAATCGTAATAGCTGATGAAATATTCGACGGCATTGTTGGGAAAGAATTCGCGCAATTCATTACAAAGCTGTGCTGCTAAGGTTTTGTTATGGGCAAGTACCAAGGTTGGCTTTTGATATTGGGCGATCGCATTGGCTACAGTCATGGTTTTGCCTGTCCCCGTCGCACCCAAAAGTGTCTGATAACGCAAGCCCTTTTGTAATCCGTCAAATAATTGCGCGATCGCTTTGGGTTGATCGGCGGTGGGCGGCCAAGGTGTACGAATGTCAAACAATGCCATGAGCTTAGAAGGTATTGGGAAAGGGAGCAAAATTAGCGATCTCTATCATATCAAACCAAAATTTAAGGTGCTAAAAGCAAAAGCCGCCAAGAACTCAAGTTCTTGGCTAAAAGCTAAAGTCGGTTTCAACCGACTGAAAAAGTGCAACCCGTTTTAACGGGTTTTAGCTCTTAGCCAGCACTTGAGTGCAAGGCGTTTGCTTCCATGTCACATCAGATATAATTTAAGTTAGTTCACATTCTTGCTAAGGAGTTGTATATGCTAGACAAGCGCGACTATACCCTAATCATCGATAAAAGTGGAAGCATGTCAAACACTGACAGAGGCACTAACAAAAGTCGGTGGGAAATTGTCAAGGAATCGACGCTTGCCCTTGCGCGTAAATGCGATCAGTTAGATCCTGACGGGATTACGGTGTATTTGTTCTCAGGGAAATTTAAGCGATACGACAATGTGTCGGCAGTTAAAGTTGAGCAAATCTTCCAAGAGAATGATCCGATGGGCGGTACGAATTTAACCGCAGTACTGCAAGATGCGATTAATCAATACTTTCAGCGTAAAAAGGCTGGTCAAGCTAAGGCTGGGGAAACCATTCTAGTGATTACTGATGGAGAACCAGATGATCGTCGTTCTGTGTTTGAAGTCATCATCGACGCAACGCGCCGTCTCAATTCAGATGAAGAACTAGCAATCTCCTTTATTCAAGTTGGTTCCGATGCTAGTGCCACTGATTTTCTTAAGGCATTAGATGACAAGTTGCAAAGTATCGGTGCAAATTTTGACATCGTGGATACGATTACACTTAGTGATATGGAAGATATGACTCTTGCAGAAGTGTTACTGAGCGCGATTAGTGATTAGGCTATTAGCTCTTAGCTATTGGTTTCTCACAAATAATTAATACAAACAAATTTATAGATATAAACAAACCAAATGGAATCTCTTGAGTCCATTCTTTCCGATCTTCAGGGCAAGTATAAAGATCCAGAAACTAGTAAGCAGGGTAAAGATGAGAAGCCAACGCCTCAATCACCCAGTCAAAACAATATCCTGTCGATCGCACCAGCTGCAAATTCTTTGGATAACCTGCTAAATGATTTGCGGAATAATTCACAAAGCAAATCACAAAACTATGTGCCTGATTACCAATCTCAGCAGGTAATCCCCGAAGTTAAACAAAAACCTACTTCACCAGTGATCGATCGCGATTTACAGCAGATTGCAAATCAGCAAAAAGCCAAAGATCAAAAAGAGATCACAAAAACCGCAACTGAATGGTTAAAAAAGCTCGATCCGCTTGGTGGTGAAGGCTTATGGTTTGAGGAATTTGCTAAAAATTATCCTTCTCGATTAGAAGCTGCGATCGCATTACTTCAATCCCAATAATTGTTAATAAGCTTTGCGAAGCAAAGCTTATTAACAATTTGTACATTATCCAACTGAGAGATTCTATGAATATTTACCGTTTAGCCGTTCTCAGTGACAACTACGTCTTTGTCTTGCATGATCCTGCTAGCAATACAGCAGCAGTAGTTGATCCTGCTGTACATGAACCTGTTCTTGCTAAATTAGAAGAATTAGGAGCAAATTTAGTTGCGATTTTTAACACCCATCACCATAGCGATCATGTGGGTGGCAATAATGCTCTCATTAAAAAATTCCCTGATGCAATTGTTTACGGTGGCGAAAAAGACCGCGATCGCATTCCCCATCAGCAAGTTTTCTTAAAAGGTGGCGATCGTGTTACTTTTGGCGATCGGGAAGCTCAGGTGTTTTTTGTGCCTGGACATACCTACGCCCACATAGCCTATTACTTTGAGCCAAGGGGTGACCAAGGTGGTGAACTATTCTGTGGTGATACTTTGTTCGCAGGTGGCTGTGGCAGATTGTTTGAAGGCACTCCAGCGGAAATGCTTAACTCACTCGATCAATTGCGCCAATTGCCAGATGATACTCGCGTCTGGTGCGCTCATGAGTATACGCTGGGCAATCTCAAGTTTGCTCTGACAGTGGATAGTGATAATCCTGATTTACAAGAACGGATGACTACAGCAACCGCAATGCGACAAAGAGGTGAAGCAACTGTACCAACCACGATTGGGCTGGAAAAACGAACTAATCCATTTATGCGCTGGGATTTTCCTGCAATTCAGCGATCGGCTGGTATTGACATTCCTGAGCGGGTATTTGCCAGAATTCGTGGCAAAAAAGATAATTTTTAGCAAATAAAACCCAGAACTTGTGTGGCGGGCGTAGTCCGCCACACAAAGGCAAATGAAATAAAAAAGCTCCTCAACGAGGAGCTTTTTTATTTGGAACTGGGGTGCAAGGATTCGAACCTCGGAATGTCTGGACCAAAACCAGATGCCTTACCGCTTGGCGACACCCCAATAATACTATTGTATTTTGATGTGATGCGTCTTTCAAATCTCTTTGATCGCGCGGTAATTACTATAGCAAAGGGAGGCAGGGTTTTGTCAACCCATTTGCCAAAAAATCTTTCCTAGTTATCTAAAAGCACAGAATCTTTGGATAGAGCAACTTGAATCTTGCAGAAACCATCAATATGACTGCAAAAATCTTCAATATTACGCTCAGCCCATGTTTGTCCATTGCTCAATGGCGTATCAAATCCATTCGCGAAAACATGCACAAGTGGATCACCAGCATCAGGTAAAACTAAAACCCAATCACGATCGCTATAAAAAACTTTCACCCCATCAATCAGCTCTATTTTTTCGCGCCCATAAGATTCGACCAAATGACGCATGAGTGTACCTTTGATGCTCCAAGGACAGCGGACGGTCTGTTTGCGAAAATGGCAACGGGGCAAATGTACACGTACTTGCGATAGCGATCGCTTTTGCAGCGTAATCCATTCCATGATCTTGGCAATGCTAAACATCGCATCAAAACCAGGATGAAGCTGCGGGAAGATAAACCCCATTTCTGCTGAACCACCAAGCACTACACCTTCATGGCTATGGCAAGTCGCCATCAAAGCTGTTGGATTAGCACGAGTGCGAATCACTTTGCCACCATGCTTTTCTGCTATAAGTTCCACCATACCCGATGCAGAAACAGGCACGACGACAGTGCCCCCATTCTGAGAAGTCAGTACCATTTCCACCATTAACCCAGTTAAAGCTTCATCACGGATAGGTTTGCCTAACTCATCAATTAAGATAAATTTCTCACCATTAGCATAGACTTGCACACCAAAATTTGCCCGTACCGCCTTGACTACATCAGTTAACTGAGTCAACATTTTTTCGCGATCAACTGGTGCTGGGGCGACTTCATTGAGACTGGCATTGAGAACTACAACATCGGTACTAAATTTGCCTAATATTCTCGGTAAAACTGCGCCTGACACCGCATATACATAGTCAATAACGATTTTTTTGCAATCACTAAACCTAATTGCCTCAACGTCAATATTTTTTGCAAAGCCGCTATTGTAATAATCTAAAACGCGAGTGGGATAGCTAATTTCACCAATTTCTTCAATTCTTGCCCTACGAAAATCTTCTTTAAAAAATGTGCCTTCAATCTTTTTTTCTGCGGATTTGTTGATATTAATCCCATTAGCATCAAGGAACTCAATCATCACGCAGTCGTTACGATCAGGATGTACGCGCACATGGATACCGCCGACAACACCAAGACTAGGTGCTATAAATCTTGAGATAGGGATCGCTGTTGCCTCAAGGTTTTCCACATTGATGCCCACGGACATTAATCCTGAAATTAGCGATCGCGTTAACATTCGGCAAATCGTGCGTTGATCTCGCGAAACCATCACATGAGAGTTGGGGCGTAGAGTAGCGCCATAGGCTGCACCAAGCTTGACCGCAAATTCTGGTGTAATATCTACATTGGCTAAACCAGACACACTATATTGCCCAAACAAATTACGCGAAGCCATTGCTCCCCAAATCAAGTTTGTGGTTAGGGTTGCTCCTGCTTCTACATGTTTGCTTGGCCAAATTCGCACATTCGGGAAAACTCTTGCCTCTTCGCCGATGACTGAGTTGGAGCCAACCACTGCGCCCTCCATTACATGAGCGCGGCGACTAATGCGAGCATTGCGGGAGATCGTGCAGGCCCAAAGGTGACATTCTTCGCTAATCATGGCGCTATTGCCAATAATCGGACGCTGGAGATCGCAATCCGTGCCAATCGTGACGCGATCGCCAATGATTGTTCCTGCGGAGATTTTAGTGCGATCGCCAATTGAGCAATTACTCCCAATCAGCACAGGTGGTTCAATCTGGACGGTGGGCGAAATAACGGTATGTTTGCCAATCCACAATCCTGTCCGTAATTGTACATAATCCAGATCTAAGTGAACTCTCCCTCTGATCGCATCATACTGGGCTTGTCGATAGGCATCTAAGGAGCCAATATCGCACCAATAACCATTAGCAATATAGCCGTACATCGGCACGCCTTTAGACAGCAAAAGGGGAAACAGATCTGTAGAAAAGTCGCTTGGTTCATTGGCTGGTAAAAAATCTAAAACTTCAGGTTCAAGAATATAAATACCTGTGTTGACTGTATCGGAAAAAACTTCGCTCGTTGAAGGCTTTTCTAAGAATCTTTGAATACGATCCTGTTCGTCAGTAATAACTACCCCAAAAGCCATGGGATCGCTTACTCGGCGCAAAATTAAGGTAGCTTTTGATTTCTTTTGGCGATGAAATTGGATCGCGGCTGTGAGGTCAAAATCAGTAATGCTATCGCCACTAATGACTATAAAAGTACTATCTAAAAGACTTTCAACATTTTTGACGCAGCCAGCGGTTCCCAGTGGTTGATCTTCTTCAACCACGTACATCATGTTTACGCCAAAATCCGAACCATCACCAAAATGTTCGCGAATTACATCGGGTAAGTAATGCAATGTGGCAATTACTTCTCTAATGCCGTGACGCTTAAGTAAATTAAGAATATGTTCGGTAATGGGACGATTTAGCACCGATACCATCGGTTTTGGCATATCGCAAGTAAGTGGGCGTAATCTCGTTCCTGAACCGCCTGCCATCAATACCGCTCGCATAGATCCTCCGAACGACAATACGTAATAGGATTAGGCTCTAGTATCGTTCAAATTTGCGATAAAGCAATGAAAATAAACCTTAATCCTGAAGCAGATCCCCAAGCAAAAATTATTGTGGCGTTGGATGTCCCTTCTGCAAACGAAGCCCTAAATTTATGCGATCGCCTACCCCAAGTATGTTTCTGGAAAGTTGGACTAGAGCTGTTTATCGCCGATGGTAGTACGATTTTGCGTGAATTGAAGGCAAGAGATAAAAGGGTATTTCTAGATTTAAAGCTGCATGACATCCCCAATACAGTTGCTTCGGCTTGTCGAGTGGCGACAAAATATGGTGCAGATTTCCTAACAATTCACGCTTCGGGTGGTAAAGCCATGATGCAAGCTGCTCAAGCTGAAGTCCAAGACTCATCAACGCAACTTTTAGCGGTCTCGTTGTTAACCAGCATTTCTAGCGTCGAATTACAGTCTGATTTACTAGTACCTCTAGGAATCCCTGAATATGTCGCTAAATTGGTGCTTTTAGCCAAAGAGAGTGGACTCAAGGGTGCGGTCTGTTCGCCGCATGAGGTGGCGAAGCTGCGATCGCTACTTGGCGATGATTTTTGCTTCGTTACGCCTGGGGTTCGTCCCGTAGGATCCGCAGTTGGAGATCAAAGTCGAGTGATGACTCCCAAAGATGCGATCGCTGCGGGTGCTAATTATTTGGTAATCGGTAGACCGATTACAGCCGCACCTGATCCTGTTTTAGCTTGGGAAAAGATTTGTCAAGAATTGCACTAACCCAAAAGCTCGCTATGCGAGCTTTTGGGTCTAAATTGCATATTGCTTCAGAATATCAAGAGACACAATTTTTAAAGCTGCCTCATGGGTCGCGGCGAGATCTACGGGCGGGGCAACACCTGCTTCTAATGCTTCTTTCCATCGCGATGCGCATAAACACCAGCGATCGCCTGCCTTTAGTCCCACAAAATTAAACATTGGTGCGGGTGTTCTTAAGTCATTGCCTTGAGCTTTGGTGAAATCTAGAAACTCGTCAGTAACTTGAGCGCAGATAACATGTATCCCAAGATCTTGATCTCCTGTCTGGCAAAATCCATCTCGATAAAATCCTGCTATTGGCGATGAACAGCATAGAGCTAGATTTTCGCCCAAAACATTTTTGATTACTGCCATAATTTTTGATATTCAGCTTCTGTAACTAGATCTAAGTTAGTTTCTACTCGATCTAGAAATACTTTCCCTTCGAGATGATCATATTCGTGCTGAAAGATTCTTGCCACAAAATCAGTTAGTTTCGCAACTTGCCGATCGCCTTGCCGATCTGTATATTCAACTTCGATTTGGCGATCGCGTGGCACTAGCCCCCGAATCATCGGTACTGAGAGGCAACCTTCCCAGCCTTTTTCAGTTTCCCCTGAATACGCAATAATTTGGGGATTAATCATTGCCATTGGTTCCATTTGTGGCGCATGAGGATAGCGCTGATTGGGGTGGGAGGCAATGATGACTAATTGGAGCGATCGCCCAATTTGCGGAGCGGCTAGACCTACGCCCTTGCTTTCTTTGAGAGTAACCAGCATTTCGTCAATCAGATTCTGAATTTCGCGATCGCGTACATCTGCAATCGGTTGGGCAATCTCCCTCAAAGCTGGATTGCCAAGCTGATAAACAGTGAGTTTTTGAGATTTTTGATTAAATATTTTATTTAGCGATCGGGCAAACATAGATTAATTGATTACCTGTGGCAGTTGTCATATAAACCCAGAATAATTAAAACAAAACTTGCAAAGCAAGTTTTGTTTTAATTATTCTGGGTTTAATGGATTTACTTCGTATGCAAGAATATCGATCAAAGCATCTGCTTCGGCAACCGATAGACGCGCTTTTTGGTACTCATCTTCAAATTTAGCATTGGCTGTTGTGTATCCCTGCATGATCATAATCGCAAAATATTCACGTTTAGTCATTCCTTCAATAAGGCTGTCAGTATCTCGGTTATAACCAATGGGAAATGCGCTATCACTGCGTCTGGTTGACATATATTGTTTTCCTAACAAAATATCAAGGCATATTTTAGCATCAACAATGTGAACCGTAAGGGCAATTCATGAATTGCCCTTACGGTTCATTGCATTACCTTACCAAGACACAAGTTCAGGAAATTTACGGGCTAACTCAGTAATTGCAGGACAAATTGGGGCATTTTCAGTGCGATTTTCTAAGGTGTTCCAACTGAATGGCGCTGACTGAGCAGCCGATAGCCACAAAAGTCTTTTGGCGCGGGTCATGCCGACATAGAGCAGCCGAAACTCCTCGGCTTGTTTGAGGTAACTGCATTGCTTCCAAGCTTCCTCTGCATTGGGAAGGCGATCGCTATGGACGATCGCTCTAATCTGTGCCCGCGTCACTTCGGGCAAGCCAAAATCTCCTAAGAACTTTACAGAATCAGGAATATAAGCCTCCCCCGGACAAATGCGTTTATGCAGAAAAGGCATGAATACCACATCCCAATCTAGCCCTTTAGATTTATGTAAACTGATTAGCGTCACTTGTCCAGCAGTCATATAGCGCCCTTCCAGATTCTCATCTTCAACTGCCTCAAAATTCTCTGACTCGACAATTTCTCGTAACGATTCGATTACAGTTTGCATGGAATAGCTGCCTACTAGTTGCTGATTAAGGCGATCGCCTAATTTGTCTGCGGTTGCTAATAGCCCTGCCTCCTCGTCATAGAGGGTAAACGCAACAAATGAAATCAGGTTGTATAATGGAAGCTCGATTTTAGCGCGAAGTAAGCCAATACATTTTGCTTGAGTTTCCTGCGCGAGTTGCGATAGCGCAGGATCTAACAAAGTCGGATAGAGAAACTTTTCAGGATTACTAGCAAGGGCATTAAGATCTTGCTGCGATGAAATTTTTTGGCGATCCTTGAGAACTTCTAACGCTGATTTGAGATTGTCGGGGGAGTGGGGACGCTCCATAAATTGTAATATCGCCAACATATCCATCGGCACACGCGATCGCCGATCGCTCTGTTCGACATCGTAGATTTTAATTTCATGCTCTTCAGTTAACCATCCCAGAGACTCGGCAACAAAGCGTCCTTGATTATGTTGGCGTACTAAAATCGCCATACTGAGTTTGGGATCTTGATCATGCAACTGTTTAATGCGATCGCCAATCATTGTAATTTCATGCTCGATATCATCGACAGTATTTGGCAAATAGATTTCTACACCCTTGCCTATCGGTTCAGGATTCGCATTTTTTTGAGGGTCATCCACATCGACAGGAAGAATTCTTTGCATACGAAAGGGCTTCTCGATCTTTGCGTATTCCGAATGATTGACCCAATGCAACATATAGTTTGCGGCACGCATCACGTTTCTAGTGCTGCGTCCTGCTTGGTCAAGAGTCGAGAGTTGCGAATTGATATGGCAGCGATCGCAAAATTCATTAAAAAAACGCGGATCTGCAGGGGTAAATGTGGAGTTAATCGATTGGTTAGGATCACCAACCCGCATCAGGTTTTTAATACCCTCACCCCCAGCCCCTCTCCCTGAGGGAGAGGGGAGCAAGATTTCTGACTCCCCCTCTCCCTCAGGGAGGGGGGGCTGGTGGGTGAGGGCAAGAATCTCCAACAACTCTGTCTGCAATGGCGAAGAATCCTGTGCTTCATCTTCAAATACAGCAAAAATCCGTTCTTGCCAATACCTGCGAACACCTTGATTTTTTAATACTCGCAACGCTCCCAAAATCATATCGTCATAGTCGATCGCACCTTCCTGTCGCAACAGTCGCTCATAGGTTTCATAGAGTCCCGCCGCGATCGCCAAAATATCGCCACCATCGGGTGCTTCGGCTTCACGTAACTGCATCGCACTTAATCCTGAACTTTTAGCCGTTGCGATCGCTTCTCTGGCTAAGCTTGGTAATACATCAGTTCGCAATACTGTCTGTCGTCGCAAGCGTTCCGTATCTTCGCCATCAAAGTTTTTGCCTTCTAGCAATAGGTCATACAATTTGGGATTCTCTTTTACCCATATATTTGTGGCATTACGAATTAATTTTTGCTTGAGGGATTCGGAAATAATCTTGGTATCGCCTAAGCCAAATCCCGACAGCTCACGATGGGTACTTGCGATGTTATATGCCAAGCTATGCAACGTACTAACTGTAAAAGAACTTTGTGGTAACCGCAGATTTTTGAGATGCTCAGATACTTTTTTGCGAATATTACTTACTGCCGATCGCGTAAATGTGACGATTACTAATTGCTTTTGGCGATGCAGATTGAAATTAGCGATCGCGATCGCTGCTGCTACTGCCATACCTGTCGATTTACCTGCCCCTGGAACTGCGGACACCGCCAATTCGCCGCCTTGCCAGTCCGCCATTGGCTGCTGTCCTTTGCGGAGGGTTTGGCGTAATTCATTGAGGGCATCAGAAGTGACCATAGCAACTTTGGCAGATATACATCACGCATTTTATAGCAAGCGGGGAAAGGCTATAGTGTTTTTTAAGCAATCAAACTGTATGTAAGTCATGATCGAAACGTCTCGTGAATTTCTAGCGCAAATTAATAATGCATCGTCTCTTAAAAACAAATTAAAAACTAGCGATTGCGCCCTGTTTATCCTTCATGATCATCTAAATCTGGACGTATTTCCCAAAGAATTACTCGCGCAAAAGCCATTATTAATCTTCGTGGAATCCCTGAAATATGCCACATTTATTCCTCACCATAAGCAAAAATTAGTTTATATCCTCAGTTCTCAGAGGCACTTTGCGATCGCCTGTCATCAAAATAGATTTCCTGTACTAAATTTGTTTACCGAAGGATTTCATGCCGAGGCGATCGCGGATTTTTTGGTGCAATATCCTCAGCTTAAGCTTACCTATATGCAGCCATCAGAATGGGATACGCGATCGCAGATGTTGGCGTTAAATGATCAATTTAGCGATCGCCTCGAAATAATTCCCAATCGCTTTTTTATTGCGGATGCTGAAAAATTTAAGCCAAAAATCAAAAAAGGATATCGCTTAGAAACTTTCTATCGAGAACTTCGTAAACAAACTGGCTACTTGATGGCAGACGGCAAGCCAGTCGGTGGCAATTGGAACTATGACAAAGAGAATCGTAAAGCTTTACCGAAAAATACTGTGATTCCCACAGTTCCTGAAGTGGAACCTGACGCAATTACTCAGGAAGTCATCGAGTTGGTCAACCAATACTTACCTGATGCGTTAGGAAGACTAGACAGATTTGGCTATGCCGTAACTCGCGATCGAGCCCTAGAACTAGCTCAATTATTCATCGAAACCCGTTTAGCAAATTTTGGTGCTTATGAAGATGCGATCAAAGTTGGCGCACCCTTTTTATTTCATTCTGTGTTGTCGATCTATCTTAACAATGGCTTGTTACTACCACAGGAAGTATGCGAAATGGCGATCGTAGCCTATGAACAGAACATTGCTCCTCTTAACTCCGTTGAGGGTTTTATTCGTCAAATTTTAGGATGGCGTGAATATGTTCGAGTTTACTATGAAGCAAAAATGCCACAAGTGCGAGAGAGTAATTATTTTGAATTTTTTAATAATTTACCGCAACTTTATTGGGATGCTAATACCGATTTAATCTGTCTAAAAGATGCTGTCACTAATGTTCTAAATTACGGCTATTCACATCATATTCAGAGACTGATGGTCTTAAGTAACTTTAGCAATCTCACAAATACAGATCCGCGTCAGCTAAATTACTGGTTTTGGCTAGCCTATGTCGATGCCTACGAATGGGTTGAGCTTCCTAATGTTCTTGGCATGTCTACTTTTGCTGATGGTGGCATACTTGCATCCAAGTCTTATGTATCAGGGGGTAATTACATTAACAAAATGAGTAATTGCTGCTCACAATGTACCTATGATGTGAAGAAAAAAACAGGTAGCTCTGCTTGTCCCTTTAATTATCTGTACTGGAATTTTGTCGATCAGCATCGGGATAGCTTTATCGAGAATGGTAGAGTGTCACTAATGATTCATGCTTATGAAAACAAAACCGATGATGAAAAAATAGCCATTAGAGACTCATCAATTTATTTTATAATGAACCTCAAACGTAGCTATTCTGAATAGCCATGATTTGAAATAATTATTAAATTGTATAAGGTTTCTTTACATAACAAATTTGGTCTTTAGCATAAGTCAATTATGATTTGAAATCATGATAAATATCTTGCCATCTAGACTATAGCTATGTAGTAAGTATAGAGTTAACCTAAAAACAACTGAATAACCTATCTATAACTTTCCTATAACTTTATTATCCCGTCTTTCTCCCGATTTCTAAATAACTATGGATTTACAAATGTCATATAAAATGCTAGATTCTAATTTTAAATTGAGAGTATTCTGAATTTATTAAGTATACTCAATTACTTTTAACCTTACATGCTATTCATTGTGACTTCTGATGGAAATAAGCGCTGAAATGGATGTTGAACATACAGAATCTATACCAAAGTCTCCTTTTACTAGCCAAGAGCATTTCTGGAAGCAGTTTTTAAAAGGAGTCAATGCAAGCACATTCTTAGTTGGTGATTCATTAAAGCATAAGGATTATCTTTCAACGCCAGACTATCAGGAGTTTGTCTCTTGCCTTAATGAATCTTTAACTTCAATTTTTAATCGGTTTATTCAAGAGCAAAATCTAGAAGTCTCTTCAGTATTGCAAGGAGTCTGGGCATTGCTCTTGCATCGTTACAGTGGTGAAGAAGATATTATTTTTGGCTTTCAGGCTGCCCAAACTACTCTAATAGCAAGTGACAAAGAGGACAAAGAGAGTAAAAGTCAACTCATACCTATTCGTATCAAAATTGAGCCTGGTAAATTAGTTGTACCTTGGCTACTTCAGGTTCAAGAATATTGGAAAATCACCCAAGCATATTCTCAAGTATCGCTAAATCAAATTCAAACATGGAGTGATATTCCTTCTGATATATCAATGTTTGAGACTGGAATTATACTTGGGAATCTTGAACAAGCGACTGCACTATCTAATTTGCCGATTACTATTGGGATAAAAATAGAGCCGCAATTGACTTTGCAAGTTAGATATGATCGCAACCGTTTTCAAGAAGATGTAATTAATCGTCTTTTGGGGCATTTTCAAACCTTGCTAGAAAGTTTAGTCACGAATCCTGATCAGAAACTTGTAAGTTTGCCAATACTAACCGAAAAAGAACAACAACAATTATTGATTGAATGGAATGATACATCCACAGATTATCTGTATGACAAATGTATACACCAGTTGTTTGAGGAACAAGTAGAACGAGCTCCTGATTCTATCGCCATCATTTACCAAGAACAGCAACTCACCTATCGCGAACTTAATAACCGTGCCAATCAGATTGCACATTACTTACAGAAATTAGGCGTAAAACCCAATGCTTTAGTTGGTATTTGCGTAGAACGTTCCTTGGGAATGCTTGTGGGTTTGTTAGGTATTCTTAAGTCTGGTTGTGCTTATGTCCCACTCGATCCAACTTATCCTCAAGAAAGATTACATTTTATGCTTCAGGACACTCAAGTGTCAGTTCTATTGACTAGTAGAAGTTTAGTGACTGAAATGCCTGAATGCGATTCTCAGTTGGTACTTTTAGATGCAGACTGGGATAAAATTGAGCAAGAACGTGAGGAGAATCTTGTTTCTGAGGTAAATCCAGAAAGCCTAGGCTATGTGATCTATACATCAGGCTCTACTGGTAAACCTAAAGGAGTGCAAATGACGCAGGTTGCTCTCTGTAATCTTATCTTGTGGCAACTTCGTAACACAAGCATTTTTGCTCAAGCAAAAACTCTTCAATTTTCTCCCATCAGCTTTGATGTTTCTTTCCAAGAGATCTTCTCTACTTGGTACGCTGGCGGAACATTAGTACTAATTGACGAGGAAATGCGTCGTGATGTTAGAGCTTTATTAAGCTTACTTAAAGAACAATCGATTGAAAGGTTGTTTCTCCCATTTGTTGCTTTACAGCAGTTAGCAGAAGCATCTCAAGCTTCTGGTTTGATTCCTGATAATCTTCAAGACATCATTACTGCTGGCGAACAATTACAAATTACTCCAGCAATTACTTATCTATTTACCAATCTTCCTAATGCTAGGTTACATAATCATTATGGTCCCTCGGAAAGTCATGTTGTGACCGCTTTTACCTTAAATGGGTCAGTAGAAACTTGGTCCCCTTTACCGCCAATTGGTCGAGCGATCTCCAACACTCATATTTTCATTCTTGACTCCCATCTCCAACCAGTCCCAATTGGCATTCCAGGTGAGCTTTATATTGGTGGCGCATGTTTATCCAGAGGCTATCTCAACCGCCCTGAATTGACAATCGAAAAATTTATCCCTAACCCTTTTAGTCACGAAAAAGCACCGCATTTGTACAAAACGGGAGACTTAGCGCGATACTTAAGGTGCGGAGATATAGAATACCTTGGGCGCATCGATAACCAAGTAAAAATACGAGGTTTTCGCATTGAATTAGGAGAAGTTGAAGCAACTCTTTGTCAACATCCTAGCGTCCAGACAGCAGTAGTAATACCACGAGAAGATATACCTGGTAATAAGCGTCTTGTTGCTTATATTGTTCCTAAACTAGAACAGAAACCGACAATCAATGAACTCCGCAACTTCTTAAAGCTAAAATTAGCAAATTACATGATACCGTCAGCATTTATCATAATGGGTGCTTTTCCCCTAACACCTAGTGGTAAATTAGATCGACGCGCATTACCAGCACCTATAGCTACAGGCACTGATGTTAACTTTATTGCACCCAATACTACCAAAGAACGAGTACTTACAGAAATATGGTGCGATGTTCTTGGTCTAGAACAGGTTGGGATTGAAGACAATTTTTTTGACATCGGTGGTACTTCGTTGTTGGTCTTACAGATTGTGATGAGAGTTCAAAAACAGCTAGGTTCTGAATTCCGTGCTGTCAAGCTTTATCAATATCCAACTATTCGCACATTTGCCCAGTACCTCGATCGCGAAGAACACAAACAGTTAGAGCAACCGCAACAAAAAAATAAACAAAGCGATCGCCTCTTGCAAAAAGCGCCAAAGATTAACTCTGATGGCATCGCAATTATTGGTATGGTTGGGCGTTTCCCAGGTGCGGATACTGTCGAAGCCCTGTGGCAAAATCTCTGTAATGGGATAGAGTCCTGCACTACTTTTACTGATGCAGAAATCGATCCAAGTGTTGATGTCGAATTACGTACCGACCCTAACTATGTTCGTGTAAGAGGCATCATTGATGGAGCCGAAACCTTTGATGCAAGTTTCTTTGGAATTAGTCCTAGAGAAGCCGAAGTTCTTGACCCACAGGCAAGAGTATTTCTAGAGTTAGCCTATACAGCTTTGGAAAATGCGGGCTATATGCCTGAATCCTACGATGGTGCGATCGGGTTATATGCTGGCTCTGGTCAAAATACTTACTTTGAGCATCACATCTGCGGTCGTCCTGAAATCATCAACCGACTGGGTGAATTTCAGACGATGCTAGCCAATGAAAAGGACTTTGTAACTACTCGTACCTCTTACAAATTGGGGCTAACAGGTCCTAGCCTTAGCATTAATACTGCCTGTTCTACATCTCTAGTTGCTGTGATTCAAGCATTTCAGGGATTAATGAGTAATCAATGTGATATCGCCCTAGCGGGGGGTATCTCCATTACTACACCCCAAAATCGAGGCTATCTCTACCAAGAAGGTAGTATGCTTTCCCCTGATGGGCGTTGCCGTCCCTTTGATGCTAATGCTCAAGGAACCATGTTTAACAGTGGTGCGGGTATTGTCATACTGAAGAGATTGGAAGAAGCCTTAGATGATGGCGATCGCATCTACGCTGTGATTAAAGGCGTAGGCATGAATAATGATGGTACGGATAAGGTGAGCTTCACTGCACCGAGTGTTAACGGACAAGCGGGAGCAATCACCATGGCGCAAGCTTCGGCTGGTATCCATCCTGAAACCATCTCTTATATTGAAACTCATGGAACTGCAACTCCATTGGGCGACCCCATCGAAATTGAGGCTCTTACTCAGGCTTTTCGCCCTCAGACTGATGCGACCCAATTCTGTGCGATCGGTTCAATTAAAAGTAACTTTGGGCATTTAGTTGCTGCGGCTGGAGTGACAGGGCTGATCAAAACTGCCCTAGCCCTCTATTACAAAAAAATTCCACCTAGCCTCAACTTTGAATCACCTAATCCAGAAATTGACTTCGCGAATAGTCCTTTCTATGTCAATAACAAACTCGTTGATTGGGCGGCTGGTGAGACACCTCGCAGGGCTGGCGTAAGTTCCTTTGGTGTGGGCGGCACAAATGCCCATGTCGTGTTAGAAGAAGCCCCATCAGTGGAAGTCTCTAGTCCTTCTCGTCCCTTTCAATTACTGCGATTGTCGGCAAAAACTAGTACTGCTCTAGAGCAGACCACGACAAACCTCAAGGAATACTTCACTCACAATCTTGAGGCGAACTTAGCCGATGTAGCTTATACACTAGATCATGGCAGAAAAGCATACAATCACCGCCGTTTTATCGTCTGTCGCGATCGCATCTAAGCGATCGCGACATTAGAATCTCTTGATGTGAATCGCAGTGCCACAAGACTAAGTGAAATTCGCAACCCAGATGTGGTGTTCATGTTTCCTGGTCAGGGTTCGCAGTACCTCAACATGGGCAAGTATTTCTATGAGCATGAAATCGTATTTCGGGATGCTGTTGATCGCTGTGCGGAGATTCTCCGTCCTTTGCTAGATCGAGATCTCCTGCAAGTCATCTATCCACCCCAGAGCAACGATGGTAACGATGAAGCCGCCACGGCTTTATTGCGGCAGACTCAATACACTCAACCTGCCTTATTCACGATTGAGTACGCTCTGGCGCTTCTCTGGCAAAGTTGGGGTGTTCGCCCCGCAGCGATGATTGGGCATAGCATTGGCGAATTTGTTGCCGCATGTTTATCGGGTGTGTTTTCTCTAGAGGATGGGTTAAAACTCGTCGCGACTCGGGCAAGGATGATGGGCGTGTTGCCCAGTGGCTCCATGCTCTCAGTGCGCTTACCCGCAGAGGTATTGCAGAAGCGTCTGAGTGATGACCTAGCGATCGCGGCAGTAAATGGGGCTTCGCTTTGTGTTGTGGCGGGACCAACTGAGGTAGTTAATAACTTGCAGCAACAACTAGAAGCCGAGGAGATTGTTTGTCGAACATTACATACCTCCCACGCTTTCCACTCGCCAATGATGGACCCAATTATCGAGCCATTCGCTGAAATGCTCAAAACTGTTCAGTTGTCACCACCCAAAATTCCTTTTGTGTCAACGGTAACGACAGAATGGATCACCGATGCTCAAGCTACCGACCCGATTTACTGGGCTAGTCATTTACGCGCTACCGTTCGGTTTGCAGAGGGTGCTAAAAGGCTATGGGAGCAGCCTGCACGGGTTTTGCTTGAAGTCGGTCCTCGTACTACAACCGCAACATTAGCGCGACAACAGGCAAAAGACATCAAACGTCAAATTGCGATTTCCTCATTGGGTAGCACCGCCGATAACGATGCCGAATGGGCTGCCATATTGCAGGCGATCGGGCAACTTTGGCTGGCTGGGGTTGATCTTGACAGAGCCAAGTTTTATGCTGATGAATACCGACATCGCATCCCACTACCCACATATCCATTTGAGCGCAAGCGCTATTGGATCGATCCAAAACCTACGATTGAAATAACGCTTCCCCTGCCCCCACCTGCTGAACCAATCCCAATTCAGCCCACCGTCGAAATTCAATCACTCCCACCCATCCCATCTTTACAATCCAATCCTACGCCCAATATAGAGGTGCAAGCGCATATTATGACTGAAGCTCGTAAGCAACAACTTATCCCCCAACTTCAAGAGGTTCTAGAAACCACCTCAGGGCTAGAAATTGATGGTAATGATGGCGCAACAACATTTTTGGAAATGGGATTGGATTCTCTTTCTCTCACCCAAGTTGCCATGGCTCTGAAAAAGAAGTTCAAGGTTAAAATCACTTTTCGACATTTATTAGAAGATTATCCCAATCTTGATACGTTGTCTGACTTTGTACTGCGATCTCTTCCGACCGATGATGCATTCCAAGCACCTGCCCCTGTAGCATCAACTCCAGTAGAAGTTGTTTCTACTCCTGCGTTTGTACCTCCTGCCACTGCAACTTTAGTCGCTACGCCCTCACCGAACGCTATCCATATTCCAGCCATGTCTAATTCTGTCGGACAAACTAACACTTCCTATAACAACGGTGTTGCTATGCCCTCACTCAGTCCCGAAATGGCTGGTACTATGCAAGCTCTGGTGGCTCAGCAACTGCAAATTATGTCACAACAATTGCAATTGCTCGGTCAAACTGGTGGAACCGTTATGCCTGCCGCTACACCCGTAGTTCAGACAGTCGTTCCTCCATCAGAACCTCAAACGCAAACTCAGCCCACACCTGCTCCTGCGCCAATCAAATCAGAAACTGCAACAGTTAATGAGGCGGAGGAACCTAAACCACGCAAAAACTTTGGACCTGGAGCTAAGATCGAAAAGAATGTCACTGCTGCGCTAACATCGGATCAGCAAAAAGCCCTCGATCTCATCATCGCCCGTTATGTTGCTCGGACTCCAGAGTCAAAACGCCAGACGCAAAAGCATCGCAAATATCTTGCCGATCCCCGCACAGTTTCTGGATTTACACCATTGTTTAAAGAAATGGTTTATCCTATCGTCACCAATCGCGCATCTGGTTCCAAACTGTGGGATGTCGATGGTAACGAGTATGTAGATATAACCAATGGGTTTGGCTCAAACTTCTTTGGTTGGTCACCAGATTTCTTGACAGAAGCCGTAAAAGCACAGCTAGATAAGGGCATTGAAATTGGACCGCAAAATCCTCTAGCAGGTAAAGTTGCCAAGCTTATTGCCGAACTTACAGGCATGGAACGAGTAGCTTTTTGTAACACGGGTTCGGAAGCGGTGATGGCAGCCTTGCGCCTAGCTAGGACAGTTACGGGACGAGATCTGGTGGCTACCTTTGCTGGAGATTACCATGGTACGTTTGACGAGGTGATTTACCGCCAAGGACCTAATCTAAAAACTTTGCCCGCAGCTCCAGGCATTTTGCCCTGTATGCTTGAGAATTTGCTGGTATTGGATTACAACACGCCCGAATCCTTACAGATTCTGCGCGATCGCGCCGATGATTTGGCGGCAATTTTAGTGGAACCAGTTCGCAGCCGCGATCCTAACTTGCAGCCTAAAGAGTTTTTACAGGATTTGCGGACTTTAACTGAGCAATCTGGAACTGCATACATCTTTGATGAAGTTGTGACAGGCTTCCGCGTTCATCCAGGTGGCGCTCAAGCTTACTTTAATATCCAAGCTGACATGGCAACTTACGGAAAAGTGGTTGGCGGCGGCTTACCGATTGGGATTGTAGCGGGTAAAGCTGAGTATATGGATGCCCTTGATGGTGGATTCTGGCAATATGGCGATAACTCTATTCCTGAAGTTGGAGTTACTTTCTTTGCAGGAACCTTTGTACGTCATCCTATGGCGCTAGCCGCAGCCGAGGCTGTTCTCCATAAACTTAAGGCAGGTGGACCAGAGTTGCAGCGATCGCTTGCTGACAAAGCTAACAAGTTTGCAACGCACCTCAACCAATACTTCAAGCAAATTGAAGCACCAATTGAGATTGCCCACTTTAGCTCTTTCTTCTATATTAACTATCCCCACGAACTGCCCTATGCAAACCTGTTGTTTTATTTGTTAAGAGAAAAAGGAGTCCATATTTGGGATCATCGCCCCTGCACATTTACTCTTTCCCATACTGATGCTGATATCGAATTCATAGTTAGAGCTTTTAAAGACAGCGTGTCTGAGATGCAAATGATTGGGTTTTTACCTCAACCTAAGAATGTCTCTAACAGCAATAATGGAGGCTTTAATCGCAATCGTCCACCCCAACCAGGTGCGCGTTTGGGACGTGATCCTGAAGGTAATCCTGCTTGGTATATTCCTGACTTAGAGAATCCTGGTAAATATCTGCAACTTGGAGGTGTTTCGTAAAGATATACTGCATTGGCAGGAGGATATGCTAACGCATATAAAGATGGTTCTTTTTCTTCGTTTTTTCAATAGAATTTTGTCTGTTATGCGACCAACACTTATACCATTTGGTATTTACATCAAATGGAAATTTCTTGTCATCTTCCTTTTAGCCACTTTAACTACGTTTCTGCTTCATTTAGGATGGACAAAATGGTTGTTATCTGATCCTCAACCATTGCCACAACAATCAAATATATCTACTGGGAAAAAGAATCGTCTTGAACGTGGCATCTATTACGAAACATCAGTTCCAATAACTGATACAGATAACCATATCTTAGCCAATTATCGAATATGGATTCCCAATGGAGTAGAAACAGTTCGTGGTGTGATTGTTAGGCAGCATGGATGTGGCGGTGATGATACCACAGATATGGGGCTTGTTTATGCAAACGATTTACACTGGCAAGCCCTAGCAATTAAGCATCAATTAGCAATTCTCGGAACTAAATATCAAACAGTTGGTATATATCCTGACGATCCTTGCGATAGCTGGGCTGTCATTGACCGAGGCTCCGAAGATGCTTTTCTAAAATCTCTTAATGAATTTGGGCAAAAGAGTCGCCATCCAGAATTAGGTAAGCTTCCATGGGTTTTATGGGGATATTCTGGTGGAGCCGATTGGGCAGTACAAATGTCTCACAAGTATCCCGATCGCACGATTGCATTGATATCAATGCGAGGAGGTGGTGTTAATATCTCTCATTCAGAACCTCTTAAACTCCTTACCTCAGATATCAATCCAAATGTTCTTGGAATGCCAGTCAGTAACTACAAGGGAGATCCTCTACAAGCAGCATGGTTACCGAATAAAGAAATTGCATATAAATGGCAGGCATACGTTTCTAATCCAAATTTATTTGAGAAAGCTAGGTATAGTTTTTGCTCACATAAAAGTTTTGTTACTCTCATAGGCGCACCGCATCTATATCAAAGCTGCTATCCAAATAGAGTTTCTCCGACTCGAAAGCCTAATGCACCAGATGATTTGCGTGCTGTAAGAATCGGAGCAACTGAGGTTGTCTTAAATTGGGATTTCACCCCAGACCTTGAAAATGGATTGCCAAAATTCGGGTTTATCGTAACAACGCTCTAATCGCAACATTACAGGGACAAGAACGTGATGCTGGTGACGCTCCAATATATCCACATGTAGTACTTGAGTTTCGAGATAAAGCTGCTGGAGAAAATGATATCTATGCAGTATCTGCATTCAATAGTTTAGGTGAAAATATTTCTCAGTATGCAAGTATACTTCCTTGGTAATGAATAAATAATAGTATTTAGTTTTGCCGTATAACATTCTTTATTCATTGGATGATACTAATTTCTATGTTGTAGGGTATAGTTGGTAGGAATTAAATTGACAAATCCATTTTAAAAAATATATTAGATGAATTGCACCAAATTTTAGAAATACAAATTCTTTTGTTAAGCATTAAAAATAACAAAAAAGAGTGCTAAATGAGGTTCTTTAATTTATCTCTGAGTTATATCAAATCACAAGATGGCTTATCTGTCTTGTGATTTGATATAACTCAATCATTGCTATTTATTACCAACTTAATACATGAAACTAAATCCTGCATTATTTAAAATCTTACTATTTATATATAGCCAAGAAATTGCATAGCCATTTCTTGGTTGCAAAACCATTAGTTTGACTTATCTATAATTTGTGAAAGTACAATAGTACTTTTGTGGATTGGCACTAAATGTATGAATTTTTCTTCAAGCTTTACAATACAGCAGTAATCATGAGAAAATATGGACAGTATATTTGGCTCTTCTGGGTTCATGGGGATAAGCACAGCTAATAGTAATCAGAATCCTCTCGGAGCAACAGTTACAGCCCTACCATGTCGCCAATAATTGTATCGATACTGTACCATTTACCCCTCAAACCCAGATGAGCCGTATATTTACTCATGATTACTGCTGTATTGTAAAAGTAGATTATCTTAGTATCAAAAAAAATATAGCAAGAAAAACATATAAGATTTTCAACTATTGTCATCGTAAATCATTAATAGGAAGTATAAATTATGAATTCTCCATCAGGTACTCAACCGAAATTTACTACTGTTGACTTTAATCCTTTCGCAGATGGAGAATTACTTTTAACAGCACCAGCGACCGAATCTCAAAAAGAAATTTGGGCTTCAGTGCAAATGGGTAGTGACGCTAACTGTGCCTACAATCAATCACAAAAATTGTGGTTAAGAGGAATACTTAATACTGATGCTTTACGGTTAGCTTTGCAAGAGCTAGTTCTTCGCCATGAAGCTTTGAGAACAACCTTTAGTCCTGATGGAATTAATCTTTGTATTGTGGCTTCACTCAATCTTGAAATTCCAGAAATCGATCTTTCTGGATTGGATTCGGGGGGACGAGATACCAAGTTAACAGATTTGCTAAAGCAAGCTGTAGAGACTCCATTCGACCTTGAGCATGGTCCATTGATTCGGGTACAGCTAATTAAGACTCAAGATCAGGAAAATCTGCTACTATTGACGGCACATCATATTATTTGTGATGGCTGGTCTTGGGCTGTGCTAATGACCGATCTTGGCAAGTTATATACCGCCTTAAAAAATGGAGAAATGCTCGACTTAGAAGAACCAGAAAATTTTAGTGAATATGCGATCGCCCAACAAGAAGCTAAAGGTAGTGAAGAAGAGATCGAGACTGAAGCATATTGGTTAAACCAGTTTTCTGATTCTATTCCTGTTTTAGACTTTCCCACCGATCACCCTCGTCCACCATTTCGCACTTTTAGTGCTGCTCGAGAAGATTGGGATTTAGATCCTGCTTTAGTTCTTAATTTAAAGCAATTGGGAAACAAGCTAGGATGTAGTTTTGCAACCACTTTGTTTACCAGCTTTGAGGTGTTTCTGCATCGGTTAACTGGAAGTAACGAGATTATGATTGGCATTCCTGCGGCTGGACAAGCTGCGACAGGCAATTATCAGTTAGTAGGTCATTGCGTCAATTTGCTACCTTTAAAAAGCTTAGTTGATGGCTCACAAGCATTCACTGATTACTTACTGATGCGACGATCAATCATTTTGGATGCATACGATCATCAACAGTTTACTTTTGGTAGTTTGTTAGGGAAATTGGCAATCCCTCGTGATAATAGCCGCATTCCACTCGTACCGATTACATTCAATCTCGACCAAGGGCTAGATGGTGTTCGCCTATTGTTTGAGGATCTCAAAGTAGAGTTATCTACTAATCCTCTTAGTTATGAGAATTTTGAAATATCTATTAATGCCACAGAGTTGCGGGGCAGGGTTACATTAGAATGCCAATACAACACCAACTTGTTTGATACAGAAACAATTCGTCGTCGCTTGGCAGAGTTTGAGACTCTATTGATTGGGATTGTGGCTGCCCCTGATACAACTATTGACCGCTTACCGCTCCTACCAGAATCGGAATTGCAACTACTGACATCGTGGAATCAAACACAAGTAGAGTATCCTCGTAAATGTATAAACCAATTATTTGAGGATCAAGTAGAACGAACTCCTGATGCGATCGCTGTGGTTTTCCAAGAACAACAACTAACTTATCGAGAACTAAATAGTCGCGCCAATCAACTTGCCCATTACTTGCAGAATCTGGGCGTAAAGCCAGATGTATTGGTTGGTATTTGCATAGAACGCTCCCTAGAAATGATTGTGGGCTTATTAGGGATACTCAAAGCAGGTGGTGCTTATGTACCTTTAGATCCGAGCTATCCTCAAGAAAGAATTGAGTATATGATTGCTGATGCTCAGATGCCAGTGTTGTTAACTCAATCCAAATGGAAAATACAGGAACATCAATCTCAGGTTATTTGTCTTGACTCAGACTGGGAAAAAATCGCTTCTCAAAATTCTGATAATCTTGCTCCCATAAATGAAAACAAGCATGTAGCCTATGTCATTTACACTTCTGGCTCTACAGGTAAGCCGAAAGGAGTAATGATTAGCCATCAGGCTTTGAGCATATTTACACAAACAATTATTTCCGAATATCAAATTACCGCAGATGATCGCTTACTCCAGTTTGCTTCGATCAATTTTGATGTAGCAGTAGAAGAAATATATCCCTCTCTATGTACAGGGGCGACATTGGTAATCCGTAACGATGATATGCTATCTGACTTACGAACATTTTTTCAAGCTTGTGAAGATTGGCAGCTAACTGTAATTAATCTACCAACAGCCTACTGGCATGATTTAGTTGCAGAGATGTCAATTAAAGATATCCCTTTACCAGAATCTTTGCGACTAGTTCTTATTGGAGGTGAAAAAGTACTCTCAGAAACAGTCAGAGCTTGGCAGAAATATGTTAATCAATTAGGAAAGGGCGATCACCTGCAACTAATTAATGCTTATGGACCAACGGAAACAACTGTTAGCGCCACATTATATCGAATTCCAAACACTGTTACGATCAATGGGGAAGTACCCATTGGCTGCCCTCTTGCCCATCTGCAAACTTATATCCTCGATCCATACTTACAACCAGTTCCCATTGGAGTAACAGGAGAATTACACATCGGTGGCGACAGCTTAGCAATAGGATATCTCAACCGTCCCGAACTAACAGACGAGAAATTCATCCCTAATCCCTTCAGTCAAAATTCAGGGAGCCGTCTTTACAAAACTGGTGACTTAGCAAATTATCTACCCGATGGCAACATTGAATATCTTGGACGAATTGATAACCAAGTCAAAATCCGTGGTTTCCGTATCGAGTTAGGCGAAATAGAGACAGCTTTGTCTCAACACCCTAATCTCCGTGCAACGGTTATCACAACAAGAGAAGATACCGATGGTGATAAACGACTTGTGGCTTACGTTGTTGTTGAAGATAAATCTCAAGAAATCAATCTGAGATCTTTTTTGCAAGATCGGTTGCCAAGTTACATGATACCTAGTGCATTTGTCTTCTTAGAGGCAATGCCCATCACTCCTAATGGCAAGATTGATTTTCGTGGTTTACCTGCTCCTGATAACTCTAGCAAACAAATTGGACAAGAGTTTATTGCTCCCTCTAATTCTACTGAAGAGTTTTTAGCAGTACTCTGGGCAGATGTTCTTGGGACGCAGCAATTATTAAGTACAAATGATAACTTTTTTGATTTAGGTGGGCATTCCTTGTTAGCAATGCAAGTTATCTCTCGCTGTCGCGAAGGATTTTCTGTTGAAATTACCCTGCAATCTTTATTTGAGAAGCCGACAATTGCAGGTTTAGGCGATCGCATTCAAACGCTGCTCTGGCTTGCTGAAAGTCAAAAAACTAGCGCCGATTCTACAACAAATCAAATGGAGGAATTTGAACTATGAATACTTTAGAATTCTTGTCAAAATTGCGCGATTTAGGCATCCAAATCTCGACAGATGGTGATAAACTCCGATGCAATGCCCCTAAAGATGTATTAACGCCCCAATTGCGCTCAGAATTAGCTGAACGCAAAGAAGAAATTATTGAATTATTAAAGAATAATAATCTATCAGACAATACTTCTTCTTCGGGCATACAGCCCGTCTCAAGAGAGCAAATTCTGCCCTTATCTTTTGCTCAGCAAAGGTTATGGTTCTTAGACCAACTAGAGTCAAACAGCTCTTTCTATAATATCCCAGAAGCGATTCGCTTAAAGGGAAACCTCAATGTAGACATCCTCCAAAAAGCACTAGATGGAATAGTCGCTCACCACGAGATATTACGCACAAACTACATTACTGAGAACGGTAAACCGATTCAAAGCATCACTGCATCTCGTCCAGTAGAGATCAAAATCATTGACCTGCAACAATACGAAAACACAGAAAAAGAAATTCAAGTCCAAAAAACACTAAAGGAAGAAAGCCAACAGCCCTTCAACCTCACATCAGACTTAATGCTACGGGGCTGCCTACTACAACTATCTGCCTCTGAGTATATCTTGCTGCTAGTCAAACACCATATAGCTTCCGACGGGTGGTCAATGGGTATAATGTGGGAGCAACTGACTCAACTATACTTAGCATTCCTAGAAGGAAAACCCAATCCTTTACCACCATTACCAATTCAATATGCTGACTATGCCGTTTGGCAAAGGGAATGGTTATCAGGTGAAGTGCTAGACAAGCAACTGCAATATTGGAAAAAGCAACTAGCAAATGTAAACCCGCTATTAGAATTACCTACAGACTTTCCGCGCCCCTCGGTACAAACTTATTATGGAGCTACTCAGTCTCATACCCTATCGCTAAGCTTGAGCCGAGAAATCAATCAACTATGCCGTAAGGAAGGCGCAACATTGTACATGACTTTGTTGGCAGCATTTCAAGTCTTACTCTATCGCTATAGCCGACAAGAGGATATTGTGGTTGGCTCTGTGATTGCTGGAAGGAATCAAGTTGAAGTAGAAAGATTAATAGGTTTCTTTGTGAATACTTTAGTGTTACGCAACGACTTGTCAGGTAATCCTAGCTTTAAAGAATTGCTATCAAAAGTACGTTCAACTACACTAGATGCTTATGCTCATCAAGATTTACCATTTGACAAACTAGTAGAAGAACTTAACCCTGAACGTTCATTAAGTTATAGTCCTCTATTTCAAGCCATGTTTGTGCTTCAAAATACGCCTACACAAACAGAGAAACCACTAGATTTAGAGACAGAGTTAGTCGGGATAGAAACATCAACCGCAAAGTTTGATTTAGAACTTTCAGTAGAACAGAAAGATGGGATACTGCTCGCATCATGGACTTATAACACAGCTCTGTTTAATGCTAACACCGTTGAGAGAATGGGTGAACATTTCCAAATCTTGTTAGAAAGTATTGTTGCTAATCCTAATAAATCAATTGCTGAGCTGCTAATACTGACCGAAAAAGAACGACAGCAGCTATTGGTTGAATGGAATGATACATCTACGGATTATCCGCATGACAAATGTATACACCAATTGTTTGAGGAACAAGTAGAAAGAACACCTGATGCGATCGCTGTGTTTTTTCAAGAACAACAACTAACTTACCGAGAACTAAATAGTCGTTCCAATCAACTTGCCCATTACTTGCAAAAACTAGGTGTAAAGAAAGGGGAGCTAGTTGGCATTTGCATAGAACGTTCTCTAGACATGATTGTCTGCTTATTAGGTATTCTTAAAGTAGGTGGTGCTTATGTACCTTTAGATCCTAGCTATCCTCAAGATAGAATTGAGTACATGTTGAAAGATTCTCAGGTTAAAGTCTTATTAACACAACAGGAGCTAATAGAGAAGTTACCCACCAAGGAGCTAGTTGTTATTTGTGTTGATACTGACTGGACTCAAATTAGTAAAGAATCACAAGAAATACTAATTTGTGATGCTAGTGCTGCAAGCATCGCTTATATAAATTATACATCAGGGTCAACAGGTAAGCCTAAAGGCGTTGAAACTCCTCATCGTGGCATTAGTAGGCTATTGTTCGGGGTGAATTACATTACCTGAGATCTTGCACCATTCAAGAAAAGGGGTTGCAGAAAGAGCAGAAATGTGAAAAAAAGGGCGTAGTAGTAAATTAAATAACGAGCATGGAAAGCATCGTTAAGCACGCCCAAGGGCTAGTGTATAGTCTTCTGTGTTTGATGCCAAGTGTGTATCAAACAGCAAGTCTCAATGCAATACTAGGACTATTTCTCGAAGCACAAAGGCATCCTTATCCAGAACATACACAGATAAAATCAGCGAGTGCACTCAGCCGATTTCTCAATCACTATAACTGGTCAACGAGAGCAGTAATTCGGTCAACACGGCAGGCTATTTTGGGACAAATCGCCAAGCATCGCCCATCGAAACAAGTGCCATTAAAGATACTGATAGACTTGACTACCCTAGAAAAAAGCGGCAAGTTTTTACATTTGAGCAATCCCACCCAAAACGAACCAGACCCATGGGTGAGAATACTAAACGGAAAGCGAGGACTACATCTGGTTGTACTGTATCTGGTCTATGGAGAGTGGCGCGTACCATGGAGTTTTAGAGTATGGCGCGGCAAAGGATACCCCAGTCCCTCTGACTTAGCTTGTAAGTTATTGGGGACAGTACCCAAGCAACTAACCCAAGGCAAGACTGTGATTGTCCTTGCTGATACTGAGTTTAGTACGGTGAAGTTTTTCAATACTGTCCGCGCCAAGACTTGGCGCATCGTTGTCGGTGTACGCAACAATCGTAAACTTCAAGATGGCCGTACAGTCAAACAACTTTATCGTCATGGCAAACGTGGACAACAAATTTTGCTAGAAGGGCTAACTCAGCCTTTGACGATCTCTTGGTTTTGGCTCAAAAGAGCTGATAGTAAACGGGAGTTACGCTTTGTTGTCTCTTCTCATCCTTATTCTGGTGCTTATCTGGTGATGTTAGGTCGTAAGCGTTGGGCGATTGAGGGATTCTTCAAAACCATCAAACATCGCTTTGGTTTGCATTGTTTTGGGCAATCTACAAAACTTGGTGTTTATCGTTGGCTTATCCTCTCTCTGCTTGCTTATCTTTTGGCCCATTGGATTGATCAATGGTCGAGTCCTCCTGTCTTGGACTGGAAAGCTACCTGTGATTTGACACTTTCCGTTTTATTTCCTTCTGTCCTTTGGTTGAAACTTCTTAGGTATCTCCAAATTAGTGCCGATATTGCTGCTCGTCATGGGTTTGAAATTATTCTCAAACCCATTCCTACTTAACTCTTTCAGGAATGGTGCAAGATCTCAGTTAACTTTAATTCTGAAAATAGATTCATGCAAATGGCTCCAATTTCTTTTGATGCAGCCACTTTAGAAATTTGGGGAGCTTTATTATTTGGAGCCCAGTGCGTACTTTTTCCTTCAAAAGTACCTACAGCTAGAGATTTAAAAGAAGCAATTCAGAAATATAGTATTACTACGATGTGGTTAACATCTGCACTTTTTAACTCAGTTATTGATACAGATCCAAAAGCATTGGAGGGCGTTTGCCAATTACTCACAGGTGGAGAAGCTCTTTCTGTTAATCATATTGAAAGAGCTATTAAAGCTTTACCTTCCACACAGATCATCAATGGATATGGTCCAACAGAAAGCACGACTTTTGCTTGTTGTTATCAAATTCCTCCACAACTAGATAATTCTATTCAGTCAATTCCCATTGGAAAGCCAATTGGCAATACACAAATTTATATTCTCGATAGTTTTCTTCAACCTGTACCAATCGGCATTTCAGGCGAAATCTATATTGGTGGAGATGGATTAGCTAGAGGTTATCTAAATCGTTTAGAGTTAACTGAAGAGAGATTTATTCCAAATCCATTTGGTTCAGGCAAACTATACAAATCAGGAGATATCGCTCGATACAGACATGATGGCAATATTGAGTATATAGGACGAATAGATAACCAAGTCAAAATTCGTGGATTCCGTATTGAGTTAGGAGAAATAGAATCTGTTCTATCTCAAAACCCTAACGTACAATCAACCGTTGTCACAGTCAGAGAAGACATCCCTAGCGATAAGCGAATTGTCGCCTATGTTGTTACTGAAGATAAATCTCAAGAATTTGATCTAAAAACTTTTCTGCAAGATCGTCTGCCGAGTTACATGATACCAAGTGCATTTGTCTTCTTAGAAGCAATGCCCATCACCCCAAACGGCAAAATTGATTATCGCAGTTTACCTGCACCAGATACAACTATTGTCCAGTTAGGTACTGAATTTGTTCTACCCAGTAATCCTACGGAAGAACTATTAGCCAAGATATGGACTAATATACTGAGAGTGGAGCGAGTAGGCATCCATGATAATTTCTTTGCTTTGGGCGGACATTCCTTATTGTCTGTAAGGCTAGTAGCAGAAATAGAAAAAGCCTTTAATTTCCAGATCCCTTTATCCTCATTATTTAAAATCAGTACTATCGCCGAAATTGCGGAGTTGATTTGCGAACAGACACAGGAGCCTATCTCTGACGAAGATAGTTCTCTAGGTCTAAATCTTGATGATTATAGAGCTTTACTATCTCATAGTGCAGGTAAAACAGGCTTGCGCTTAGGTAAGCGAGGATTAATTATCAATACTTTGCCCGACTCTCCCACTTCGACAAAACCGTTTGTGTGGATTGGGGAGGGTAGAACTAGCAAAAAACTTAAACTTACTCGTCCAGTATATGTAATGCCTGGTGCTAGCCTTTCAATATCAATGAATTCTTATGATAACTATATTTCTAGGATCTCAACTTTGCTAGTAGATGAGTTGTTGAGTGCACAGCCTGATGGTTCTTATTCTTTAGGAGGTTGGTGCTACAACGGTCTGGTTGCCTTAGAAATGGCTCAACAGTTACAAAATATGGGTAAACAAGTTGATTTAGTCTCACTAATTGATACGTTTGGGAAATCAAAGTTCTTTGAACTAGCTCATAGTATAAATTCTTATGTGGGTTCGCTCAGATTTCATTTGTTTCGGCTCTCTAAGATGTCTCTTAGGGATAAGTGGCATTACATCAGAGCGAGGTTCAATCGTTCACAGTCTGATCCTGATAAATTAAAGTCTGAAACAAATAGGGAGGAATATGAGTTTGATCAAGAGGCTTTTGATGTTCTTGGAAAGGCTAGTCGAGACTACGTTCCTAAACCATACCGTGGGAACATTTTGTTGATTATTGGAAGTGAGCAAATTGTTCATGGACAGAAAGAGATCAAACATTTTGATCTCTCTTGGTTATTTCCTAGCTTTGGTTGGGGTAATTTGTTTAAGGGTAACTGAGATCTTGCACCATTCAAGAAAAGGGGTTGCAGAAAGAGCAGAAATGTGAAAAAAAGGGCGTAGTAGTAAATTAAATAACGAGCATGGAAAGCATCGTTAAGCACGCCCAAGGGCTAGTGTATAGTCTTCTGTGTTTGATGCCAAGTGTGTATCAAACAGCAAGTCTCAATGCAATACTAGGACTATTTCTCGAAGCACAAAGGCATCCTTATCCAGAACATACACAGATAAAATCAGCGAGTGCACTCAGCCGATTTCTCAATCACTATAACTGGTCAACGAGAGCAGTAATTCGGTCAACACGGCAGGCTATTTTGGGACAAATCGCCAAGCATCGCCCATCGAAACAAGTGCCATTAAAGATACTGATAGACTTGACTACCCTAGAAAAAAGCGGCAAGTTTTTACATTTGAGCAATCCCACCCAAAACGAACCAGACCCATGGGTGAGAATACTAAACGGAAAGCGAGGACTACATCTGGTTGTACTGTATCTGGTCTATGGAGAGTGGCGCGTACCATGGAGTTTTAGAGTATGGCGCGGCAAAGGATACCCCAGTCCCTCTGACTTAGCTTGTAAGTTATTGGGGACAGTACCCAAGCAACTAACCCAAGGCAAGACTGTGATTGTCCTTGCTGATACTGAGTTTAGTACGGTGAAGTTTTTCAATACTGTCCGCGCCAAGACTTGGCGCATCGTTGTCGGTGTACGCAACAATCGTAAACTTCAAGATGGCCGTACAGTCAAACAACTTTATCGTCATGGCAAACGTGGACAACAAATTTTGCTAGAAGGGCTAACTCAGCCTTTGACGATCTCTTGGTTTTGGCTCAAAAGAGCTGATAGTAAACGGGAGTTACGCTTTGTTGTCTCTTCTCATCCTTATTCTGGTGCTTATCTGGTGATGTTAGGTCGTAAGCGTTGGGCGATTGAGGGATTCTTCAAAACCATCAAACATCGCTTTGGTTTGCATTGTTTTGGGCAATCTACAAAACTTGGTGTTTATCGTTGGCTTATCCTCTCTCTGCTTGCTTATCTTTTGGCCCATTGGATTGATCAATGGTCGAGTCCTCCTGTCTTGGACTGGAAAGCTACCTGTGATTTGACACTTTCCGTTTTATTTCCTTCTGTCCTTTGGTTGAAACTTCTTAGGTATCTCCAAATTAGTGCCGATATTGCTGCTCGTCATGGGTTTGAAATTATTCTCAAACCCATTCCTACTTAACTCTTTCAGGAATGGTGCAAGATCTCAGGTAAAGTTCATCTGGCAAAGATTAAATGCGATCACCTTGAGTTAATGGAGGATCCTTTTTGTGAGGAAATAGGTCAAATTATCCAGACAATAGAAGATTAAATTTGAGTTGCAGCACAAAGCTAAAAAACGCTATATGGCGTTTTTTAGCTTTTATTTCCACATTATCCTCATTTTCATCTGTAGCAGCCAATGAAAGAAATGCTTCGATCTCATCAGAATTTTACTATAGCGTTTTGTAAATGAGTACTCAATCATTAGCAAAACACTATAGCTGCCATCATCACTTAAAATGTTTTAACACAACGATCGCAAATAATCATGATTCCAGAGTCGGGCGAAGGTTTTAAATCAGGTTTTGTAGCATTAGTTGGACGACCAAATGTTGGTAAGTCCACTTTGCTCAATGCCCTCATTGGTCAAAAGATTGCGATAACTTCGCCCGTTGCTCAAACTACGCGCAATCGATTACGGGGAATCTTGACATTACCTGAAGCGCAAATCGTCCTTGTGGATACCCCTGGGATTCACAAACCACACCATTTGCTCGGGCAAACGATTGTCAAAAATGCGATCGGGGCAATCTCTTCCGTTGATATGACTGTTTTGCTGGTTGATGGTAGCGATCGCATGGGAACAGGCGATCGCTTTGTTGCTGAGACTATCTTACAGAGCAAAGTTCCTACGATTTTAGGAATCAATAAAATTGATACCCTTAGCGATGATTCTGGAGATACCTTTAGTGGTTATGAGAGTTTTGCCTCAGAGCATAGTTGGCAAGTGGCTAAATTTTCATCAATCACGGGTGAAGGATTAGAGGCTTTACAAGCAATGATGTGCGATCGCCTGCCTCTCGGTCCCTATTACTATCCACCAGACTTAGTCACCGATCAGCCTGAGCGCTTTATTATGGGCGAGCTAATTCGCGAACAAATTCTTTTGCTTACTCGCGAAGAAATTCCGCATTCTGTTGCGATTAGTATCGATCAGGTAGACGAACAGCCGAAAATCACAAGGGTAATGGCAACAATTCATGTAGAACGAGATTCGCAAAAGGGGATTTTGATTGGCAAGAAGGGGCAAATGCTGAAGGAGATTGGCACGCAGGCAAGACTACAAATGCAGAAGATGATTATGGGTTCAGTGCATTTGGAAATGTTTGTAAAAGTCCAACCCAAATGGCGTTCGTCTCGTTTTCAATTGTCTGATCTTGGTTATCGCGTGGAATAGAGAACTGCGTTTGGGGCAATCGCATTTTTTCGCTCCAGATGAATTTTGGGATAAGCCCTAGACTCGTTTAGCCATTGACATGAGTGCGATACAATTAGAAATTGTTTAAACACTTACACAAAAATAAAATATTAGAATTAGGATCATAAGCTCTGAATAACTTTACTTTTAAATTAGAGTGTCAGTGCGGTAGAACTGATGCTAGGGTTGGTCAGTTCCATACACCGCATGGAGTTGTACATACACCGCGTTTTATGCCCGTTGGTACATTGGCGAATGTAAAAACGGTTACACCTGCGCAACTTAAAGACTGCAAAGCCGAAATGGTCTTAGCAAATACCTATCACCTCCATCTCCAACCAGGTGAAGATATTGTTGCGGAAGCAGGCGGCTTACATAAATTTATGAATTGGGATGGTCCAATCCTGACTGATTCAGGTGGATTTCAGGTGTTTAGTCTGAGTGAAATCCGTTCCATTAGTGAAGATGGAGTTCAGTTCCGATCGCCCCGTGATGGCAATATGATCAATCTCACGCCAGAGAAATCGATTCAAATTCAGAATCAACTGGGTGCGGATGTGATCATGGCTTTTGATGAATGCGCTCCCTATCCTGCCACCTATGAGGCTATTAAACTAGCAGGGCAGCGCACTACTCGATGGCTTGAGCGATGCATAAAGGCTCACGATCGCAGAGATGATCAAGCCTTGTTCGGAATTGTTCAAGGCGGAGTCTATTTAGATTTACGTCAACAGTCAGCAAGAGAACTAATTGAGTTTGATTTACCTGGCTATGCGATCGGTGGTGTGAGCGTTGGTGAACCACCAGAATTAATCGAAAAAATTGTAAAAGCCACAACCCCACTGCTGCCATCCGATAAACCTCGATATCTTATGGGCGTTGGTACATATAAGGAAATGGCTCAAGCTGTTGCTGCTGGGATTGATCTATTTGATTGTGTCATTCCCACCCGATTTGCACGGCATAGTGTCGCTCTAGTCAAAGGCGAACGATGGAATCTCAAAAACCAAAAATTTAAGCGCGATTTTACGCCTATTGATAGCGATTGTGGTTGCTATGCTTGTCAGAATTTCTCGCGAGCTTATATTAGTCATCTAGTGCGATCGCAAGAAATTTTGGGCTATACATTACTATCAATTCACAATATTACTGAGTTGATCCGCTTTACGCAGCAAATGCGTCAAGCGATCATTGAGAATCAATTTGTCGAAAAATTTGGGCATTATCTCACTGAGTATTCTTCTTTTGCAGAGGAGCGACATTTATGATCCGCTTATCTCTTTATATTTTTCTTTGGATTGGAGCAATGGCGATCGCTATTTTTGCAACCCAAAATACTTTTCTAGTTAATTTGCGGTTTTTTGCCTTTGAGTCAATTAAGTTTCCGCTAGGACTGGTTTTAATTTTCTGTGCTGGCTGTGGAGCTACCTGTATTAATATTTGGCAAGCTTCCGTAAGTTTTGAATTGCCAACAGTGCCGAAATTTTCTGTTTTTACTAATAAAAGCAATCCTTCCAAACGCCAAACAGTAGCTCAAACTGCTACCACAACAAAAGATAGTTCTAGGGCATCTAGGACAACAAAGAAAGTTAAAGATGACTTTGATGATGATTGGGATGAAGACTGGGGATAGATTGTATTTACGAATACATTTGTGGTTGACTGATTTTGTTAGCTTCCAATATATGCATCTTAAACAAATGTAGCTAAACGTAGTTAGTTAGTACTTAACTAAATTATTTAGTTATAGATGTCGAACATATTTTCTTTTTATGGTGTGAAGGAATGAAAAAAGTCAGTAATCTCTCAGTTCTATTAGGCTTGAGCTTGCTAGCTACGGCTACAGGCGCAAATGCTGAGACGCAAAATCAAGTTCGAGTTCAGGCACAATCTACCTCTGTTCCAGCATTGCAGTCATCACTGCCTGTAACAGAAGTTAAGATGAATGAATCAGAAACGATTCGTGCCATTAACACAGAGTTAAATCGCCCCAAGGAACTAGCTCAAAACGTCACTTCTGTATCTCAGTTGAGCGATGTTAAGCCTACAGATTGGGCTTTCACTGCTTTACAGTCTTTAGTCGAGCGCTATGGCTGTATTGCTGGTTATCCTGACCGTACCTTTCGCGGGAAACAAGCAACAAGCCGCTATGAATTTGCCGCTGGTTTGAATGCTTGTCTGGACAAGATCAATGAAATCATCTCCGCAGGACTAGCTGACAAGGTTAGCAAAGAAGACCTTGCTACTCTGCAAAAGCTTCAAGAAGAGTTTGCGGCTGAGCTAGCGACTCTACGTGGTCGTGTTGATGCATTAGACGCTAAGGTCGAGAAGCTAGAGGCTCAACAGTTCTCTACTACTACCAAGCTCAGTGGTCTTGCCTTCTTTAACGTCACTGGTGGTTCAGGTGCTGGTGTTCTGAGAGACTCTCTAATCCCAGACCCTGCAAATCCCGGTAGAAGCCTTCCTACAACTGGAAACGCTCCAAACGTAACTATGAGTGGTTTGGTATGGTTGACCCTAAACACCTCATTCACTGGCAAGGATAGCTTAATAACTCAACTCGCTGTTGGCAATGGTAATTCTGCTTATTCCAATGCTTATGGATCGGCTGGTTTCTTCAATACCACGGCTACCACATTTACCGATCAAACCGCTGGAGCCACAGCGAACACTTTTGTTTTGCGCGAGCTTTCCTATACCTTCCCTGTATTTGAAAAAGCAACTTTAGTCGTTGGTCCTCGCGTCAACTTCTATAAGTACTTTGATGGGAACAGATTCATCTATCCTTGGAACACCACTTTTGCATCTATCAACAACTCATTGTTGAGTGATGCTAAGCGTGGCGCGGGTGCGATCTTCATGACTCCTTTGGGAAACATGTTTGACTTCAAAGTTGGCTACTTGGCAGAAAGCAATGAATTTTTCACTACTAATTCAGCAGCCTCCCCAACGCAAGGTCTAACTGGTGGTACAAATAATATTACTGCCGAACTTGGTTTCAAACCAAGTGACTCTTTTAAGCTCCGACTCATCTATAGTCATGGCAATATTACTGCAGATGCTTTGGGTCGTGTTGGTGGTTCTCCATCGCTCCAAGCTACTACAACTACAGGCTTTGTCAATGGACAGTCTGATATCTTTGCAGCCAACTTTGATTGGTTGGTAACCAAAGGATTTGGTCTGTTTGGTCGTTATGGGTATGGAACCACTAACCTCAATAGATCTGCTGGTGGCTCCGCGAATGTCAACCAATATACCTTCCAAATTGGAGCAGCATTCCCTGACTTGTTCAAAGAAGGTGCTCAGGCGATGGTTTCCTTTGCTGTACCTTACAAGTTTGGCGATAGCAGCAACGTACTCGTTTCTGGTAGAGGCAATGATGGTACACAGTACGATCTTGAATTCTCTTATATCTATCCTCTAACCAAGAATATTACTTTGGTTCCCTCTGCTTACTTCATTTTCAATCCTAACAACTTCTCCACTAATCCAACCGTGTTTATTGGTAATTTGCAGGCAGTGTTTAGCTTCTAATTAAAGTGTAAGCTTCCGAATACGAAAGGGTGTGCTTTGCACACCCTTTCGTATTTGAAATAGATATCTCAGTGCCGCAAGTAGTTAGTAATACATTTGTTGAAGATAATATTTGCTAGCTTCTAATGCAGTGTAGATTTCTTGTATTATTTTTTTCTCGCAATTACATTCAATCTTTTCAAGGTGTGAAGGCATGAGCCCAATTTATATTCCACGTCGCAAGTTTATCCGAGGCGCGATCGCAACAGCCGCATTTGGCGCAACGTCTCAACTCTGGGTCGGTTGTACAGAACAGAAACCAACTAGTACAGCAACCACTGGTGCTCCAAGTGCGCCAGGCTCGCCTGCTGCTACCATGCTGAATATTGGGTTTATCTATGTTGGACCAAAAGATGATTTTGGTTATAGTCAAGCTCATTTTGAGGGCGAAACAGCGATCGCTAAGCTTCCTGGGGTTAAGACATTCAGTGAAGCTAGCGTTGCAGAAACTGCCGTAGTCCAAGAAACCATGCTTGGTATGATCAACCAAAATGGTGTTACAGCACTTTTCCCTACATCTTTTGGTTACTTCGATCCTCACATTCTCAAATTAGCGCCAGCTAATCCCAAAGTGCAATTCTTCCATTGCGGCGGCTTGTACACGGAAGGCAAAACCCCCAAGAATGTCGGTAGTTACTATGGTTACATTGATGAAGCTCAGTATGTTGCAGGTGTAGTAGCAGGGCTATCAACTAAGTCTGGCAAGTTAGGATTTGTAGCCGCAAAACCAATTCCGCAGGTAGTTCGCAATATTAACAGCTACACCCTTGGTGCTCGTAGCGTTAATCCTAAAGCTACAGTTCAAGTCATCTTCACAGGCGATTGGTCAGTTCCAGTCAAAGAAGCTGAAGCAGCCAACAGCATGGTTGATCAAGGTGTAGATGTCTTAACCTGTCACGTAGACAGTCCAAAAGTTGTGATGGAAACCGCAGAGAAACGAAAAGTATTCTGCACGGGCTATCATACTAATCAAGCATCTCTTGCTCCAAATGGATATCTAACTGGGGCAGAATGGGATTGGACTAATGTCTACACCAAGTATGTTGAACTCCTCAAATCAGGTAAGACGCTTATGGATGGAGGCATTCCTCACGTTTTGCGCGGTGGTCTTAAGGAAGGTTTCTGTAAAGTCTCACCCTTTGGAAGTGCAGTTAGCGCTGCGGCTAAGAAGGAAGCCGAAACTGTTATGGCTAAGTTTAAAGATGGCAGCATGATTATTTATGCTGGCGAAATGAAGGATAACACTGGCAAGGTTGTGATTGCTAAGGGCAAGGAATTCAAACAGATCGATCCAGATCTGGAAAAGATGGATTGGTTTGTTGAAGGTGTGATTGGAAGCGTTAAAGGCTAAACAAATAAAAAGATTTAAAACTTGCTTTGCAAGTTTTAAATCTTTTTATTTGTAATTTCATTCATTTGAGAACTAACTATATGAATATACGCGATCGCTGGCGTTCAACATCTGAGAATTTTCTTCTTCCATTAGGAGCATTACTTGCTTCATTAGTAATTTTCGGGATTTTTTGTGCTGTCCAAGGCAAAAATCCGATCGCAATTTATGGAACGATTTATTCATCTGCGTTCGGTAGTAGCTTCTCTTGGCAAGGAACCTTAATTCGAGCCGCTCCATTGATGCTGACCTGTTTATGCACTGCTCTACCTGCAATGTTGGGATTGACGATTATTGGCAATGAAGGAGCTTTAATTGTTGGTGGACTTGGCGCGATCGCAGTTGGTCTATCACTAGCTTCTTTGCCCTCTGTGATTGTACAGATTGCGATGGCAATGGGCGGTCTTATCGCAGGTGGTCTATGGATCATGTTTGTAGGCGCGATTAAGTACTATCGCGGTGTTAATGAAACTATTAGTAGTTTGTTAATGAATTACATTGCGATCGCGGTTCTTAACACCTTAGTAGAAGGTCCAATGCGTGATCCTTCTACGTTAAATAAGCCCTCTAGTTTTCCACTTTCAGCGATTAATATGCTGCAAAGTATTCCCAATACAAGAGTGCATTACGGTCTAATTTATGGACTAGTTGCCTGTGCGATCGCTTATTTTTTGATTCATCGCACCACTTTTGGATTTGCAGTTCGCACTGTCGGTGGCAATATTCGTGCTGCTAAAATTGCAGGCTTACCAGTTGGCAAACTTACATTAATTGTGACCTTCTTGGGTGGTTCCTGTGCTGGGCTAGCAGGGATGGTGGAAGTAGCAGCTATTCATGGAAGCGCAAATGCCTCATTAATTTCTGGCTATGGCTATAGCGGTATTTTAGTTGCCTTTATCGCTAGACAAAATCCCTTAGTAGCGGTACTTGTTGCTGTATTGATGGGCGGTATTCTGGCAAGTGGTAGCGCTCTTCAGAGATCGTTTGGACTGCCAGATGCTACTGTATTGCTATTTCAAGGCATCGTATTCTTAGCAATTCTCTTTAGTGAATCTCTTTATGGTCGCTTGGACTTCTTTAAAGATAGAGAGCCTGAAGTTAAGATTGACGCATCTGCGACTGTAGTTTAGTTAATTATTGAGAAACAATATTTTGTTAAAAGTGCTGCATTGCCGCACTTTTAACAAAATATTGTTTCTCTTAATCATAAATTTTTCTAAGAATTACCAATTACCATGACAGATACATCTACAACATTAGGTTGGATGAGCGTGCCTCTAGCGATCGTCGCAGGTACACTTCGAGGGAGCGCTCCATTTCTATTTGTCAGCTTAGGTGAATGTCTTACCGAAAAAGCTGGCAAGATTAATCTTGGTCTCGAAGGGACTTTGCTCACTGGGGCAATGACAGCCTATGCTGTTTCTTTCTTGACTAAATCACCTTGGTTGGGTGTCTTAGCTGCTGGTTTAGCAGGTGCTGGGCTGGGGTTAATTCATGCATGGTTATCACAACGCCCTAAAGTGAGTGATGTGGCTGTCGGGATTGCGATGATTATTTTTGGTAGTGGGATTGCTTTTTTCTTTGGTAAAGCCTTCATTCAACCCAAAGCTATTCCTTTGCCTTTATTTGAGTGGGGCAATTGGAGCAGTTTACCGCAAGTTCAGGCGGCTCTGAAAGTTAGTCCATTGTTATTAATTGGTATTGCGATCGCGCCGTTAATGCAATGGTTTTTTAGTTCGACCCGTTGGGGCTTATATGTACGTGCTGTAGGTGATAGCCCCAGCGCAGCTAGAGCAATGGGGATTTCCGTTGTTGGTGTGCGTACCTGCGCGATCGTTGTAGGTAGTTTTCTTGCTGGTATCGGTGGAGCAAGTTTGTCACTTTATTTCCCTGGGCTTTGGGCTGAGAATATTTCTAGTGGTCAAGGTTTAATGGCTGTCGCCCTAGTGATCTTTGCTAGATGGCAGCCAATTCATTGTCTATGGGCTGCTTTGCTGTTTGGTGGAGCACAAGCTATTGGACCAGCTCTTCAAGCTGTTGGATTTGATTCTTACTATTACTTGTTCAATGCCACGCCCTACATTATGACTTTAATCATCACGATCGCTACTTGTTCACCACGAAGGACTTTAACTGGTTCTCCAGGAGCATTAGGTACGAACGAGTGAGTAAAACTTTAAAAGCTTAGTAAAGCAAGGCTTTTAAAGTTTTATGCCAGTTCTCAAAAGTGCGAATACACTTCCAAAAGATAAATGGCGGTGCTAAGCACCGCCATTTATCTTTTGGGTTAGCAGTTCTCATTATCAAAATCGGTTTTTTGAAAGCCTCCCTTAGGGGAGCTTTCAAAAAACCGATTTTTGTGTTTCCTGCACCAAAGGCGCAGGAAACACAAAAATCGGTTTCATAATGAGAATTTCTGCTTTTGGACTTTATGCCCAAGCAAAACTTACATTGCTATACAATAGATTTTCTGTGGCTGGTATCTAAAAGCTTTGTGGATTATGGGAAATCAACGACCGATCGCTATCGATTTGTTTGCGGGTGCGGGCGGCATGACGCTTGGATTTGAGCAAGCGGGATTTGATGTACTTGCTTCTGTAGAGATCGATCCAATTCATTGTGCCACCCATGAATATAATTTCCCAATGTGGTCAGCGATCTGTGCCAGTGTTACAGAAATATCGGCTGACGATATTCGTCAAAAATCCAAAATAGGCGATCGCGAAATCGATGTAGTTTTTGGGGGACCACCATGCCAAGGCTTTTCGTTGATGGGGAAACGGGCTTTTGATGATCCAAGGAACGAGTTGATATCGCATTTTATGCGCTTAGTTATCGAACTCCATCCCAAATATTTTGTAATGGAGAATGTGAAGGGATTAACCATTGGCGATCAACAACAGTTTATTGGTGAGGTGATCGAGAGCTTTGAGCAAAGAGGTTATAAAATCCTTAAGCCCTATCAAGTACTCAATGCTTCTCATTTTGGGGTTCCTCAAAATCGTGAGCGTCTCTTTCTAGTTGGTTGTCGCCAAGACTTAAATTTTCCCCATTACCCAGCACCAATTACCAAACCAGCTAAAATCAAACGTATTCCAAAAGAGCTAGCCAATTTACCTGATAGTCCAACCGTAAGAGACGCGATCGCAGATTTACCAGATGTTTCCCAATATCCTGAACTGATCAAGCGTGACTGGTGTGTAGCGGATTTTCCAGAGCCAAAAAGCAATTACAGTGAATATTTACGAGGTTTGCGATCGGATTCTGCCGATTTATCCTATCCGCGTGATTGCGATCGCAACTTGCTCACCTCCAGCATCCGCACTGTGCATAGCCAAGCTTGCATGGAAAGATTTAGCAAAACTGCGAATGGAGAGCTTGAGAAGATCAGCCATTACCTGAAGCTCGATCCCGATGGAATTTGTAATACTTTGAGGGCAGGAACTCCTAGTAATCGTGGTGCATTTACGGCTCCTCGCCCTATTCATCCCTTTTTGCCACGATGTATCACTGTGCGTGAAGCTGCTAGATTGCATTCCTATCCCGATTGGTTTCGATTTCACAGTACTAAGTGGCATGGATTTAGACAAATTGGCAATTCAGTACCACCTTTATTAGCTCGATCTGTTGCTATAAAGATAATACAAACATTAGAATTGCAAATCTCTAAGCCAGAGGAAGTTATTCAACTAACTGAAGATGGAGGACTATATCTGAAAATGGTAAAAGCTGCCAAGAGATACGGAGTAAGCTCTCATCTAAAACTTTAGACATATCGCCCGCTACACGGGCAATGTGTCTAAAGTTTTACAGCAATTTCCTACTCTCTAATCCAGCGTATAGTTCCATCTTTTTGATCGATTAGGGTAATCCCCAACGTCTTCAGTTCAACCCGAATGCGATCGCCTTCTTGATAATTCTTTGCTTTCTTTGCCTCAATCCTTTGTTGAATTAGCGATTCTATTTCTAGATCACTAATGTTTTCCACCTTGACTTGGCGATCGCAAATATCTGCAACAAAACCCAAAATACTGGTCATGTAGCTAAGGGCTTGCCAATCTTGAAATAGAACTTCAGAACTTGCAGCAGTTTTACCTGCGTGGGATAGCGAGTTGCGCTCTGAGCGTAATTTCTTGGCTAGTTCAAACACATGGGACATCGCCACAGAAGTATTAAAATCATCGTTCATCGCTTCTTCAAAACAGGTGATCGCTTCTCCCACATCGCTTCGAGCAGGACTCGCTATATTTCCCCAACCTAACTTTGCTCCAAAGTCCTCCGCAAACAGCATTCCATCGCGAATCGTTTCCCAGCCCTTCGTTGCCGCATTAATCGCCTCTTCGGTAAAGTCTATCGGTTGGCGGTACTGGGCTTGCAGGATAAATAAACGGATTGCCATTGGGTCGAAATGAGTAACCAAATCCCGAATAGTTGTGAAATTATTTAGCGATTTCGACATCTTCTCGCCATCAATATTCACAAAGCCATTGTGCATCCAGTATTTAGCTAGCGGCTTTGCATAAGCAGCTTCTGACTGCGCGATTTCGTTCTCATGGTGCGGAAACTGTAAATCTGTGCCACCTGCATGAATATCAATGGTTTCACCTAACCGCGATCGCACCATTGCCGAGCATTCGATATGCCAACCAGGTCTTCCGTTTCCCCAAGGTGATGACCAAAAAGGCTCATTGGGTTTAGCAGATTTCCATAATGCAAAGTCAAAGGGATAACGCTTATATGGTTCCTGTTCATCTACGCGACCACTTGCCCCTGCTTGCATATCTTCGAGTTTGCGTCCCGACAACTTGCCATAGCTAGGAAACTTCTGCACTGCATAATAGACATCGCCACTAGATGCATAGGCATAGTCGCGATCGATTAACTGCTGGATCAAAGCAATAATTTCGGGAATTGTCTCTGTGGCGCGAGGATAGTCATCGGCTTTGGCAATATTTAGCTTTGCCATGTCTTCGTCGTAGGCGGCGATATACTGCTCTGCGATCGCCTGCATTGTGGTGTTGTTTTCCTGTGCCTTTTTTAAAATCTTGTCATCAATGTCCGTAATATTCTGAACATACTTAACTTGATATTTTGTCGCCAAGTAGCGCCGAATCATGTCCCAAACCACATAGGCTCTGGCATGACCTAAATGGCAGTAGTTATAGACAGTTACACCACAAACATACATTTTCACAATCCCCGTTTCGAGGGGAATAAAGTCTTCTTTGCGTCTGGTAAGTGTGTTGTAAATGCGAAGGGTCATGGATTTGGGTATGTTTTGAAAGCGCGAGGTAATTATACAGTAAAGCCAAAGCGTAAGGGCAATACATGAATTGCCCTTACGCTTTGGCTTTGTTAGAAAAAGAGATGCAATATATTTATTGAAAATGCGGCTTTGCCAACTTGTGGTGAAATTATTGCGAAACACCATATAAAGTTGCTAACTTCAGCGCTGTAGAGCGAAAGCGATCGCTTACACTCTGTGGCTCTAGGACTTGAGCATTATGAACAAACTGATGCACCCAACGACAAAACTCATTTAGCGATCGCTCTGGTAGCGTAACGATGTAATCGATATACTCAGGCTTTCCACGCCGATCAATCGATTGAGAAATATGTCTTTTCTCTCCCTCTTCGATAAAGGCAATTACAGGCGTGAAGAAACGTACCTTGATTTGGATATATTCGAGGGTTCCTGCAATCTCTCTAGCTTGTTCAGCTGGTTCACCAAGAAACAAGCCCCAACCTTTTTTAAAAAGATTCATCGCCACAGTTAAACTTGTTTTTTGGAGTTCGGTTCCTCTGGGCTGATTGACGAATTGGATCTGGTCAGTGAAGCGATCGATTCGTTCGATTTCTAAATGACCATTATCTGAGATCTTGCACCATTCAAGAAAAGGGGTTGCAGAAAGAGCAGAAATGTGAAAAAAAGGGCGTAGTAGTAAATTAAATAACGAGCATGGAAAGCATCGTTAAGCACGCCCAAGGGCTAGTGTATAGTCTTCTGTGTTTGATGCCAAGTGTGTATCAAACAGCAAGTCTCAATGCAATACTAGGACTATTTCTCGAAGCACAAAGGCATCCTTATCCAGAACATACACAGATAAAATCAGCGAGTGCACTCAGCCGATTTCTCAATCACTATAACTGGTCAACGAGAGCAGTAATTCGGTCAACACGGCAGGCTATTTTGGGACAAATCGCCAAGCATCGCCCATCGAAACAAGTGCCATTAAAGATACTGATAGACTTGACTACCCTAGAAAAAAGCGGCAAGTTTTTACATTTGAGCAATCCCACCCAAAACGAACCAGACCCATGGGTGAGAATACTAAACGGAAAGCGAGGACTACATCTGGTTGTACTGTATCTGGTCTATGGAGAGTGGCGCGTACCATGGAGTTTTAGAGTATGGCGCGGCAAAGGATACCCCAGTCCCTCTGACTTAGCTTGTAAGTTATTGGGGACAGTACCCAAGCAACTAACCCAAGGCAAGACTGTGATTGTCCTTGCTGATACTGAGTTTAGTACGGTGAAGTTTTTCAATACTGTCCGCGCCAAGACTTGGCGCATCGTTGTCGGTGTACGCAACAATCGTAAACTTCAAGATGGCCGTACAGTCAAACAACTTTATCGTCATGGCAAACGTGGACAACAAATTTTGCTAGAAGGGCTAACTCAGCCTTTGACGATCTCTTGGTTTTGGCTCAAAAGAGCTGATAGTAAACGGGAGTTACGCTTTGTTGTCTCTTCTCATCCTTATTCTGGTGCTTATCTGGTGATGTTAGGTCGTAAGCGTTGGGCGATTGAGGGATTCTTCAAAACCATCAAACATCGCTTTGGTTTGCATTGTTTTGGGCAATCTACAAAACTTGGTGTTTATCGTTGGCTTATCCTCTCTCTGCTTGCTTATCTTTTGGCCCATTGGATTGATCAATGGTCGAGTCCTCCTGTCTTGGACTGGAAAGCTACCTGTGATTTGACACTTTCCGTTTTATTTCCTTCTGTCCTTTGGTTGAAACTTCTTAGGTATCTCCAAATTAGTGCCGATATTGCTGCTCGTCATGGGTTTGAAATTATTCTCAAACCCATTCCTACTTAACTCTTTCAGGAATGGTGCAAGATCTCAGTGATCGACATACTCATAGAGCAAATACCAAGCGATATCGTGATAAATCAATTGCAAAGGGAAGACTTGTAAGTATCCGATTTTCTGACTATAGGGGTCGGCATATCGATAAATGGTAATCGCTTGCCCGATCGCGATCGCTGATTCCACTTGCTCTAAACAATTATAAAGATTGTGGCGATTTTTTTTGATGTCTAGCATTTCATCAAGATCGGTGTAGATAATTGCTCGATCTATTTGCGATCGCACGGGATAGAGATAGTCTGTAGATTCTAATATTTGTTTACTGCGCAGTTTCTTTTCGAGGTCTTGGTAAATACGGATCGCCTGGGGCGATCGCTGATATTTTGCCATTGAGTTGAGGGCATTGAGAGCTACTTGCAAGTCTTTAAATGACATTACACCTGTGCCTAAGAAGTAGCCCCAACGATAAATACGTTGCTCTAAAATGCCATATTTGCGGAGTGTAACTAGGTCTTTGCGAAGGGTGGGGATGGAATATTTAGTTAATTGAATATTGTATTGTTGTGCTATTTCATAAACTTTTGCTTGAACTGCTTCTAGGGATTCGTGGGCTGATTGGGAGTTATTGCCGATGCGATCTGGGCTGCCAATTCCAGGGTGATGAATAAAGGTGGCAATCAGAAGGAGCAGGCGATCGAAGGCTTGGCGATCGCTGTAGGGATGCAAGTCGCTAGTCTTAGGCATGGTGTTATGTCAAGTAAATGACGATATTTATTAAAGATTATAAATATATATAAAACTAAGTCTATAAGTAGTATTTAATTTGTGTAAATAAATAAGAAAAATATTTGGATTAATTTGTTTTTCTCGTGAAATACTGATAAATTGCTTTTGTAAATGTGTGTGGGAGGGAAGGCGATCGTGACGAAAGCATTTTGGCAAGCAAAAATTTGGGGTCTCCTTCACGATCCAGCATTAAAGGGCTTACACGCATCTGGGCAATTAGGACAAGAGGGCGTATGGCAAGATGGGAATGGCTTGCCTTATCTAACATGTATGGAAAGTTGGGTATCTCCTAAATTTAAAAATAAGAAATCTCCATACAAGGATGTATATCAACAATCTGAACGAAGCAGACAATGGCTAGATCACGTTGGACTTTGTGATTTGCTCTCTTCTGCTAGCGATCGTTGTACAGTTGGGAGATTACCATTTACAACATCTGTTACCTACGGGAATGAAGGTTTACAGATTCGTCACTTACTTTCGGGAGAGCCTTACCCCTTAAAACTAAATGATTGGCACGACAACATTAAAATTGGCGCAACAGGTAAGACTAAGTTTATTCAAAATCAGGAATACAATGTTATTCCTGTAGAAATTCGTAATTGTTCTGATGCGCGTAAGGTATTTTGGTGGTTTTGGCGTTGTTTTCCTGAAACCCTAGCAAAATATGATGCTCAGATCCAGTTATTACCTGCGGAAACTCGTCTTCCAGATGCATCTATTTGGAGTCATACAAGCTTAACTGCCGCATTAGCTGGTTCTTTGGCTGGTTATTACAAAACAGAAGAAGAATATCCTAAATATCGTGGTGACTTTAAAGGAAAAGAATCACGTCCCCATGTTGCGGTTTTCACTTTCACACCTGTACAAGAATTAATCAAAGCTAGTCGCAAATTACGCGATTTTTGGGCTGGTTCATGGCTATTGCATTATTTATCAGCAAAAGCTTGTTGGGATTTAGCTTGGAAGTACGGACCAGATACATTGCTTTATCCTTGTTTGTATGCACAGCCATTGATTGATTATTGGCTACTAAAAGAATATCCAGATTTTAAGAAGTGGGTAGATTTACCCGATCAAAGATCCCTATTAACTGCGGGATTTCCAAATGTAGTTGTGGCAATTTTGCCAGACAATGCTGCTAAACAAGAAAACATAAATAATCCTGTTTATGCAGCAATGCAACAGATTAAACAAAGTGTGCTTGATGAATGGGATCGATTGGGGAGTGCTGTGTTAGAAAAATTGCAAAAAGAAGATAAGCGTAAATCGCATTCATGGAAAGATATCCTTCCTAGTGCATGGCAAGGCTGGCTAAAGTCCCAATGGCAGACTTATTGGGTTGCGTTGCCGATTGGTTCTATTCAAACTAGTCTTGACTGTTCGCCTAGAGATCAAGATGTTTATAAGACATGGAGAGATGAACAAAATCGATTTGCTAGTCCTAAGAATTTACTATTTCCAGATCAAGAATATCGTTTTTTAGAGGCTGTTTTTCATTTGCCATCTGATGATGATTTGCCAGAGATTGAAGCACAGGAAGATAAAAACGATGACAAGAAAAAATTTGAGAAGCAGCCCAACATGAATGTTGGTTCTTGGTGGGCTAGTCTTTTTGATCAAGCTCGAAGAAATCTCAATGCTGTCAAAAATGCTCGTTCATGGGAATTACCTACTGCTAAAGCACCACGATCTTCTTTGTCAGGAGTAGGTTCAGTGGTTCATCCTGTCTTTAACGTAGAACATCCTGAATGGCTAGCTGAAAGTGAGGCAAATGAATTTTGGGCGGAACCTCTTGGTTTGTTTAATTCAACCGAAAAGATGAATGCAACAGAAGTCTTAAAGCGCACAATACATGAAGTTTTATCTACTACGATCTTTCAAATGCCAGTTAAAGGCGGATGTCGAAAACTTATATATGCACCAGATCTAAGTTCTGGTGTAGCAGGGTGGTTACGTTATCTTCAGCAACAGGAAGATCCCAAAGGAAAAATTCAACAATTTGAACAAGTATGTGATCGCATTTTAGACCAATTCACTTGGGCTAGTAATGCAGCTGAAGAACCTTGGGGTATTCCTTGGATTGATCTGTCTGATTCACAATGGCGTAACAAAAATCCTCGATTGATTAATGCAGGCTGGTTAATCGAAGAATATAAAACAGAAAGTAAAGAGGCGAAGAAAGAGCAGCTTAGACTAGTCAAGCAATGTATTCAAGAGACTTTTAAAGAAGGTGATAATCCTACTGATTGGTATGTAATTGCTGCTGGTGATGGCGATAATATGAGCAAATGGCTCGAAGGTGACAAGCATCTGATGAAATCCTACGGTTCTTACATTCCTGATGATTTACATCCTAAGATCGACAGACTTGATGATTCTTTGAGAGAACCATTTCAAGAGTTCTTAGAACAAACTAAGCGGATGAGTCCTTCAACCCATAGTGCTCTATCCCGTGCTTTGCTAGATTTCTCTAATCAGCTTGTGCCGTACCTGACTGAACAACGCTATGCGGGGCGGTTGATTTATGGTGGTGGGGATGATGTGCTTGCCTATACTAATCTTTGGGAATGGGACAAGTGGTTGTGGGATATTCGGCAATGCTTTAAAGGAAGTACTGATCCTCATGGTGAATTTGATGACTCAGGAGATTACTGGCGATGGAAAGGTGATGATCCGAAAAGTAAGGGTTTGTCTAAACGCCCATTGTTTACGATGGGAAGTAATGCAACGATTAGTTTTGGGATTGTGATTGCTCATCATTCTGTGCCCTTAGCGATCGCCTTAGAAAATATGTGGCAAGCTGAAGAAGAAGCCAAAGAGCATGAATACATTGATATTCAAGGCAAGATGCAGGCTAAAGATGCTGTGCAAGTGCGGGTCATTTATGGCAATGGCAATATCTTAAAAGCAACTTGTAAGTTTGATATTTTTGAGCAATGGAAAGAACTGATTAATCTTGACATTGAGATTGCCGATAGCGATCGCCCTGCATTATTTGAGCAAGCTGCAACGGTTTGGGAACAGCATCCTGCACCAGCAGGGGCGATCAATGCTTGGACTACTGCTTTTTGCGATCGCCGTGAAAAGTTAAGCGAGCCTACAATAAAGGAAACTTTTCAGAAGGCTTTAACTAGTTTCTTGAATGAACTATGGAAAAAAACAGATGAAAATGATCGCGATCGTGAAGTACAAAATTGGCTAAAACTTGCCGCGTTTATGCTTCGCAAGCGTGAAATTAATATTGGAGATGCATCATGACTGAGTTCTTTTGGTATAAGTTAACGCCTTTGGATGTGTTGATGTTTCGGGATGCAAAGCCGTTTTCACCACAGGAACGGGCTTGGGCTGGTAGTGTGTTTCCGCCAAATAATCATGCGATCGCGGGTGCATTGCGTTCTAGTTTTGACATTAATGGCAATATTCAAATAAAAGGAACTTTGCTTTCTTGCGATGAAAAGCTTTATTTTCCTCGTCCCTTTAACTATGTCAGCCAAAATCGATTAACGCCGATCGCTTGGTTAGAACCAAATCATCCCTCTAAACAAATGCTCTGGGATAAGAGTAAACCAGTACCTTTAGTGATAGGCGATCGCGGCAATCATGACTCTGACGAAGATAAACATAAAAAAGGTGACTATCGACTGTTTTTGCCTAGTGATGTCGTTTTGAGGCTTCTCAAAAATGAGGCTTTAACTGAAAAAGATTGGTTAGTTAATCAAGATAGGGAGAAAAAAGATAAGCCTTGGATTGTGGAAACGCGATCGCACAATACGTTACAAGATGGTACTCGCCAAGTTAAGGAAAGCGATGGTTATTTTGTGGAGAATGCGGCGCGGTTGGTGGAGGGTTGGGGTTTGGCGATCGCGGTTGATAAAACTACTGATGCGAAACTCAACAGCAAAGCAAAACCTTTGGTGATGCGTTTAGGAGGTGAAGGACATCGGGTATTGCTGGAACGTTGTGATACTTTTGATAAACAGTGGAATGATTTGCAAAAAGTCTCAAAAACCAATTTTGAGAAAGGCGATAGATCTCTTGCTTATATGGTGACGAATGGTGTATTTGAGCGTGTTACGGATCGCGGTACTCCTAAAAAGGCAAGATATGAGCGATCGGTTTGCCGTCCCTATCCTTGGGAGTGGGATTTGGCTGATGTTGATAATGGCAGTAGCGATCGGCAGGTGCTGGTGAGTGTGGCGACTGATAAGCCTGTGCCGATTAGTTGTCGCTTTCGCAATGCCGAGAATGAGAGTATTCCTGCTCCGCAAGTTTTTGCGGCTCCTGCGGGAAGTGTTTATTATCTGGAGCGTCCTGCGGAGCTTTGGCAGAATTTGCCAGAGTATATGCAGAAGAAAAGCCTCAAAGTTTGGCATGACTTAGGTTATGCCGAAATGTTTTGGATTAATTATCAAGGAGAAAATTCATGAATTTGGTTTATTTATATCTTTTATCACCGTTGCATACGGGCGGTACAACTCAAGAAGGTAATTTGTTAGGGATTGCCCGTGAGTCGCATACAGAAATGCCTTACATTCCCTCAAGTACGATTCGAGGCAGGTTGAGAGCATCAGCTTCAGGAGAAAAAGAGAGTGGCGCAGAAAAATCTAAGCGCTTCTCCTTATTTGGCAATGAAATTGAAGATGGCGTTCAACTTGAGCAAGGTTCTATATGGGTTGGTGATGGATCGATTTTATGGTTGCCTGTACCTTCGCTTAGTCATGGTGTGGTATGGGTCAGTAGTCCTTTGTTGTTGAGGCGTTGGGCAAGAATCACTGGCGGTCATATTTCTCAAATTCCAGATTACGGTACAAATCTAAAAGATGGCAAATCTTCTGTTTACTTGAAAGATGCAATTCTAAAAGATAGTGATTTACAAGATTGGGATGACTACAAAGAGTATATTCCTCCAACCGCTAAAACTGAGATTGATAAGGTTTTGGTTTTACCAGATCAACATTGTGCAACCCTAATTCAGATGAGTTTATGGCGACAAGTGAAGGTCAAACTGGATCAACATAAATCAGTGAGCAAGGGAAGTTTTCGCTATGAAGAAGCCATTCCTCCCGATACCTTGATGTATTTCCCTTGGGGAGTGACATCGCAGGTAAATGGCGATAAGGAGCAATCTATAACTGATTTTCAAGCTTTACTAGGTAATGACCAAATTTTACAGTTTGGCGGTCAGGAAAGCTTGGGTCGTGGTTTTGTACAATTGTCTAATTAGGAGCAAAAGTGATGACATTCGATCCGCGAAGTATTGGTACGCCTGTATATGCTGCTTTATCTTCTTTGAAATTGCAGACTAGAGATGATACTAATCGTCTCAAGCAACAAAAAAGTCAAGCAGTTGAGATTTACACCTATCTTTCCACTTGGGGAATGATGCGCTTCAAGGCTGAGGAACAAGCTCTAGGGAAGGACATGGAAGGGAAAAAACAAGTTGTTAAAAAGTTTTTTGAGTGTTTAGAACATCTATCTCAACGTAGAAACTTGGCAAATGATGACGGTCTAACTACTTTGAAAGATTTAGATGTTTCTGATTATCTCGGTCTAACTGGCTTGGGACTAGCGATCGCTCAGGAATTTAGCTTTTGGGCAACGGCTGTTTATCATGATGTATCAGGAGAGGACTGATTATGAAACTAGAGCGGATTACTTGCAACCCTAAGATTATGAATGGTCAACCATGCATTCGTAACTTGAGATTAACTGTACGGCGTGTTCTTGAGATTTTGGCGGTCTATCCCGATCGCTTAGAGTTAAGGCAGGAGTTTCCTGAGTTAGAAGATGAAGATATTCGGCAAGCTTTACTTTTTACTTCTAGCTATTTGGCTGACAAAATTATCGAGTTGCATATAAGTGATGAAACTGCTGCTTGATCAGGGTTTGCCGCGTTCTGCTGCAATGTTATTTGATAAATGTGTATCAGGAGAGGATTGACTATGACTGTATCTGTTCCCATTAAATCAATTGATTTACGACAGGGTAGCGCGATCTCCCTCCATTCCTTGACTTGGCAAGATTGTGAAAATATTCTTGAGGATTTAGGAGAAGATCGTCACACTCGAATTGCATACTATCAAGGTACTTTAGAAATTATGTCTCCATTATCAAGACACGAGCGACCCCATCGCATTGCTGGCGATATTGTCAAAGCAATTTTAGACGCGCAGGGCAGGGATTGGGAAGATTTTGGCTCTACTACTTTTTATCGCAGAGGAAGCGCTGGTGTTGAGCCTGATACTTGTTTTTACGTTGCTAATGCGGCTTTGGTGAGAGATTGTCAGGAACGGATTGATGTGGATATTTATCCGCCGCCTGATTTGGCGATTGAGTCGGATGTGACTTCTAAGACTTTGCTTTCGGCTTATGAGGCGATCGCTGTGCCTGAAATTTGGATATATCGCGATGATAGTTTGAAGATATTTTTGTTGGCTGATGGTCACTATTTTGAGTCTGAGAGAAGTTTGTTATTTCCAAATTTGGCGATTAAGACGCTGATTCCGCAGCTTGTGAGTCGGGCGATCGCGATCGGTGCTAGTTCGATGTTAAGAGAGTTTCGTAAATCTTTGAGCAATACTTTTAAGGAGAGCTAATTATGACTTTTGATAAGCCAAGCAGACCAACAAAACAACCATCAAGCGCACCGCAGAAAACAAATCTCGCTACTCAAAAAGTTGTGCCTAATCCTGTTAAGAAAGTTATTCCTAACATTATTGGTGGCGGTGGTAATAGCGGTAATAAGGGTGGTGGGGTATCTGGCGGCGGTGGTAATGGTGGTAATAATCAGGAGCCTTCGCCTTGGTTGATGGGGGAATCTCCAAAAAAGATCGATCCTTCGGCAAGTTTTGTGGAATATTTGCGCTGGATGCGATCGCTTGATCAAGGAAATAAAGATGGAACTAAGATTCAGATTTTGCAGTTATCCGAGGATAAGGCAGATTACAGCAAACGTTTGGCAAAGTTGACGGAACGGACTAAGAGAATTGCGGGAGAGGGTAACTATTTTCAGGTGAAATGTCCTTGGCGGATTCGGGTGGGTGGTCATCGGGGACCTGAGAGTATTTTATTACCTGCTTTTGATGCTTTGGGAATGCCGTTTATTCCTTCGAGTACGCTGCGGGGTGTGGCTAGGGCTGAAGCTTTGCGGCAGTTGAATAATGATGAGAAAGAAGTTGAGAAATTTTTTGGTTCTCTGGATGCGAAAGATAGCGATCGCATGGGTAAGATAGTATTTCTGGATGCCTATCCTATGCCTAGCCGTGATGACAAGTCGGGTGGTTTGACTGTGGATATGGCAAATAATATTTGGACTTGGAATGGCGATCGCTTAGATTATGCACCGAATCCAAATCCATTTTTATCATTGCAGGAGCCAATTTTTTTAATTGGAATTCGGGCGGCGAGTACGGTGAGTGATGATGCTAAAAAATCGCTGATTGATAAGGTGATGGGTTGGTTGACGGCTGGTTTAAAAAATGGGGCTGGCTCACAGGTTAATTCGGGTTATGGGGCTTTGATTAAGGCGGGTGAAAGCGATCGCTCTACTCGTGAATTTGTGAGGGTTGAGTTTGGCTTAGAAGGGCAACTTATTCATGGTCGTCAAAAGTTTACGCAATGGACCGATCGCCGTAATGAATATCAAATGCGTGGTCAAGCAGAAGCTGAAGTGCGCCCGATCGCTTTTAAGTCAATGCTGCGTTATTGGTTTCGTGCTTTTGCCTTGGGGTTAATACCTGCGAATCAAGTGAATCAAGTTAAAGAATGGGAAGGTAAGCTATTTGGGTCTTTAGAGATTGAGGGTAGCGGCTGGGTACAGGTACGAATTTTGGAAGGTGCGGTGGTACAGAAAGAACCACGTTCAAATATTCAAGGTAGGGATGATAAGTGTGGTGAACAGGCTGGTATTTTAACTTTGTCTCATTCGATAGAACCAAATGCTCAAAATCCTGAAAATGTGGAAAAGTTGTTTAGGAGCCTGACTTGGTTGATGTTTAATTTAGGTGGGATTGGACAGGGGGCAAGACGACCTTGCTATTCTCGCAAAACTCGCGATCGCGCTCCTTGGTATCGTGGTTCAACGTTCTTTATTGATAGCAAAGATGATTTTTGGCAGTCTCCTGATGGAGTGAAGGATTTACAAAATCTCTATCAGTCAAGGATCAAGGATTTTGCTGATGCGTTGAGAGCGTTAAATCAGAGTGGACGCAATACTCCTGATGCACCTGCGGCTATTAGTGGCGATCGCTGGCGTGAGGCGGTGGATGCAAATTGTAGGATCGTTCTGTGCGGCGGTGATGAGGACTATGGCAAGCCCTATGCTTTGGCGGTGTTGCATAGTCAAGAGTTCAAGGTCACAGATCGGCGCGGAGAGAAAACCTATGATGGTAATCTCTGTGGTGTTGTGGGTAAAGAAGTCAAGCCTTCGCCCGTATGGATTGCCGATTTGGGTGATTATCAAGTGGTGACAGTGTTTGGCGCGACACAAGGAAAACGTAAGGACTATCTTGATATTCTGAAGAAAAAAGCGTCAGAGTTTGCCACGATTTATCCATTGGAGACAAAGTAATATGTTGAGTGAATATCAAATTCATAATTTTAAAGCATTTGCAAATCAGGAAAAGATTCCAATCCGACCTATTACTTTGATCTATGGTCAAAACTCTTCTGGTAAAAGTTCAGTTTTACAGTCATTACTTTTGTTAAAACAAACTTTACAAGAGGCAACTGATCCGCAAACACTTCTATTAGCTAAAGGTAACTTAGTCGATCTTGGAAATTTCAGTCAATATATTAATAACCATGATTTAGATAAATCTTTCTCGTTTAAGGTCTTTTTCGATCTAGATACCGAGCAAATTATGGGAGGTGACTCAAAGCTTCTATCTAAATATTTGAGTGATAATTCGTTATTAGGCTTGGAAATTTCGTTTAATTACGACAAAGAATTTTCTAAAATCAAGTTTGATCGTGTTGATTTATTTGTTGGAGATAAGTTAAGACCATTACTATCCTATATTCCGAATATTGCTGAAGATGATAATGGCATTATTTTAAATATTGATGAGAGCGAGATTAATTTCAAGCATAGCTTTTGGCAATTTTGGTGGCAAGAATTTAAGCTTGATTTTAGTAAGATGCTGCTTTCTGAAATTAGAGATATTTTAGAACGCAAAGAAATTATTCGGCTTTCTGTAAGGTCTTCTCAAAAAAAAGTTGCTAACGAGTTACAGAAACAAAAAGATGTACTTAAAACCAAGATTGAACAGCTAGATTATGAATTAAAGGAAATAAAGAGCAAAGTTGAAGATCAGGGGATTGGCAAACTGCAAATTGATGGTCTGGAATCCGAACTGAGTGATTTAGAAAACCAATATTTATTATTTGATACACTACTTCAATTACAAGTAAGATTTCAGAAATATAGTTTTCAGCAAGCTGAGGAGGACTTTGTAATAGCTTTAAGGTACTCACATTATGTTTTATGCCGTCATTTTTTACTAAATGAAGTCGGCGATTGGCAATATGATTTAAGTGAACCAAGAAGTGAGTATTTATCTTTAGTTTATGAGAAGAGTGGTGCTTTAAAGCCTGTTTTGGATCTAACAATAAAGGCATCTACTTTGCTTCGTGGCTACTTGGAGAATCTGGTTTACATTCGTCCTTTGAGATCCTATCCTGAACGATTGTACATTTTTGGTGGTAATAATGGAGAACAAGTAGGTCAAGGTGGAAAAAATATTGCTGATGTTTTATATACAAAACCTGATGTGCTTAATGCAGTAAATAAGCAATTTGAATTGTTTGATTTAGGCTATGAAATTAAGATCTCAAACTTTAAGGATGAGGAAACATCAGACTTGAGTGATGTATTTGCAATTCGACTGATTGATAGGTACACAAAGGTAAATGTGAGTTTGCTTGATGTTGGCTTTGGGATTAGTCAAATTTTACCAGTAATCATTCAAAGTGTTTTATCCCGAAATAAAACAATTGTAATTGAGCAACCAGAGATCCATATTCACCCACGATTGCAAGCCCAACTCGGTTCGCTTTTAGCTGAATCAGTTAAGTCCTTTGGCAATCGGTTTATTATTGAGACTCATAGCGAACATTTGTTATTGAGGTTGCAAAAACTTATCCGTAATGGTGAACTAAGTCATGAAGATATTGCTGTAGTTTATGTGGATCGCGGTAAGAATGGCTCTCAATGTTTGGAGTTGCGAATAGACTCTGAAGGTGATTTTATTGATGAGTGGCCTAATGGCTTCTTTGACGAAGGTTTTAATGAGATGTTTGGGTGATTTATTATGCTTGCCAGAACTATTCTTTTTCCCTGTATATTTGCTGTAAGATCTGACACATCCGTTTTTTATTACAATCTAGTTATCACGATTTTGAATAATCTAACTGATTCTGGAATAATTTTAATCGACAATCAATTAGATGAAAGTCAATTATTTAAAGTAATAAAAGCTAATGTGGAAGATTGGACTCCAAAATTTAGACCAAAAGCAAAAGAACTTCTTAAGAAATTGCATAAAAAGAATAGGTTTGTTATAGCCTCAGTTCATCCACCACTTTCTCAAACCTGTGATATTCGAGATGAAGGAAATTGTATAAAACTATTTACAGCAGAAGAGTTTACTGGCATTGTAGTTCGTCAATCTCATTGTATTGACAATCCTCAATTTACTAACAGATTAACTCTGCTTGAGGATTATTCTATTTCTCCATTGCAGAAAAAATTGAACAAGCGTGATTATACGCTCAATAAAGGAGAATGGAATCAAGATAAATTTTCAGAGGAGATACTAATTCCTCTGTTTAGAGATGCTAAACATATCGGGATATATGACCGATGGATTGGTCGTTCTATATCGGAAGGAAGAAATAATCATCAAAATACTTTAACTGAGATCTTGCACCATTCCTGAAAGAGTTAAGTAGGAATGGGTTTGAGAATAATTTCAAACCCATGACGAGCAGCAATATCGGCACTAATTTGGAGATACCTAAGAAGTTTCAACCAAAGGACAGAAGGAAATAAAACGGAAAGTGTCAAATCACAGGTAGCTTTCCAGTCCAAGACAGGAGGACTCGACCATTGATCAATCCAATGGGCCAAAAGATAAGCAAGCAGAGAGAGGATAAGCCAACGATAAACACCAAGTTTTGTAGATTGCCCAAAACAATGCAAACCAAAGCGATGTTTGATGGTTTTGAAGAATCCCTCAATCGCCCAACGCTTACGACCTAACATCACCAGATAAGCACCAGAATAAGGATGAGAAGAGACAACAAAGCGTAACTCCCGTTTACTATCAGCTCTTTTGAGCCAAAACCAAGAGATCGTCAAAGGCTGAGTTAGCCCTTCTAGCAAAATTTGTTGTCCACGTTTGCCATGACGATAAAGTTGTTTGACTGTACGGCCATCTTGAAGTTTACGATTGTTGCGTACACCGACAACGATGCGCCAAGTCTTGGCGCGGACAGTATTGAAAAACTTCACCGTACTAAACTCAGTATCAGCAAGGACAATCACAGTCTTGCCTTGGGTTAGTTGCTTGGGTACTGTCCCCAATAACTTACAAGCTAAGTCAGAGGGACTGGGGTATCCTTTGCCGCGCCATACTCTAAAACTCCATGGTACGCGCCACTCTCCATAGACCAGATACAGTACAACCAGATGTAGTCCTCGCTTTCCGTTTAGTATTCTCACCCATGGGTCTGGTTCGTTTTGGGTGGGATTGCTCAAATGTAAAAACTTGCCGCTTTTTTCTAGGGTAGTCAAGTCTATCAGTATCTTTAATGGCACTTGTTTCGATGGGCGATGCTTGGCGATTTGTCCCAAAATAGCCTGCCGTGTTGACCGAATTACTGCTCTCGTTGACCAGTTATAGTGATTGAGAAATCGGCTGAGTGCACTCGCTGATTTTATCTGTGTATGTTCTGGATAAGGATGCCTTTGTGCTTCGAGAAATAGTCCTAGTATTGCATTGAGACTTGCTGTTTGATACACACTTGGCATCAAACACAGAAGACTATACACTAGCCCTTGGGCGTGCTTAACGATGCTTTCCATGCTCGTTATTTAATTTACTACTACGCCCTTTTTTTCACATTTCTGCTCTTTCTGCAACCCCTTTTCTTGAATGGTGCAAGATCTCAGTTAAGATGGTTTCTAGAAGTTTTTCAACAAGTTGCTACTATTGGGGTAGGCACAAAATTTGAAGTTTACTGTGGAATAGATAGAAAAAGAAGTGAAGTACCTCTTGCTGAAGCTGTAAATTCCTTGCGTTCTTTTGAATCGGAGATAAAAAACACTTTTTCTTATTTTCAACTATTTATCAAGGAGGAAAGTTATGGTAATGAGCTTCCTCACGATCGCTATCTTATTACTAATCAAACTGCTGTATATATTGGTAGAGGTTTTGACCTATTTGTTGACGCAAGCGCACGTTATCCCCGTCGCATTAGAGATTTGCAAATTGGTTATTGTTCAAATCCCGCAGAAGTACAGAGACACTATACAGGCAGTAGGCTTCGAGATTTATAAAAGGAGTTAAGAAATTAGCGAGCGCTTCAAGTTTTTCCGATTATTTAATCAATAACATAGTTAATAAACCGCAATGAATAAATTCAAAAATTCACATTCACCGCCTGTAAAGATATTGGTGTAATCTCATGAATCGCTAATTGAGCATCTGAATCACCGTCAACTCTGGTCATGTCGATTAGTTCTAATAGTCTTTCGGGAGTGATGTCCGATCGCCTGACGCAATCTAACAAAGTGCCATAGTTGATGCCGCCGCCGCGCCAATCGCTAGGAACTGAGTTACGCAAAAAACGTTCCCATTGCCATGAATTGCTAATCATGTGAGAGGCAATTTCTAACTTGGAATTGGCTTCGATGACTTGGAAGCTACTGTCATAGATGCCTTCGTCGATCAGACTGGTTACGAGAAATAAAGTCATAGTTTTTTAATTGATGATATCTCAGGAGATAATAGCGTATGGGGCGATCGCCTTATTACTGATGAGTTGTTTCCCGATTTGGCGGTGACGGTTGAGCAGTTTTTTGTAAAAGCAGGAATTTAATAGGAGTTTAAGAAAATGAAAATTTTAATTATTACGGTTGGTAATCGTCAGGTTGGTTGGCGTTGTGAAGATGGTGTGGTGAGATGCTTGGGGGTGAGTGGTAAGCCTGATCATGTGATGGAGCTATATCAAGAGATTGCAGTTGAGAAACCAGAAGCACGCTATTTTGCACGCCATTTGGGAAAGAATTTGCATGATGTTTGTGAGGTGATGGAAGATTTTGCTGCGGTGGAGTTGTTACTTGATCGCGATTTGATTGATGAGGAAGCGAAGAATGGGCTTGATGAGGTCTGGCTACTCAGTACGGATCAGCCTGTTTCGGTGGATGATAGTTTTCGGGCTAGTGATACGACTTGGCTAGCTAAGTTGATGGCTGGTAAAATTCGTCAAGTTTGGTCAAGTCTTGAGGTTAAGGTTTGGGATTTTCAGGTTGATATTGGTAATCCAGAAGCTATTCGAGTCAGGTTTGAGGAGTTTATTCAGGATTTGATTAAAAAAGCGGATGGATTGGAGGATTTGACTCTTTTGATTGAGAATAAGGGATCTGTGCCTGCGATTTCTTCGGGGTTGGAGATTTATGCGGCGGCTTTTGTGAGACAGTTTGAGGTTGTCCGAGTGATACCGAAAGAGTGTTCACCAATGTATGAGGGAGATACGGCTTCGCAGATGTCGGCGACTTTTGCGAAGAGTTTTGATCGACAGTCACTCAGTCGTTACTTTTTGCCGTTGGAAAAATTAAGAATTATCTCTGCATGGGAAAGGGGGGATTTTGGCGAGGCAAAAATTTGGTTGGAAGGTCATAAGAATCAGTATTCTGTGCTTTATGATTTGGCGGGATATTTGGAAGATGCGACTCGTCAGGATATGAAAGTCTTGTTACAAAGAATTAAGGGTGAATGGTTGCCCATGAGGAAGTTGAAGCGTCTTGCTAGTGCTGAACAAATTGCTGTTTGGCAGAAGTATGATTGTTTGGATAAGAATAAGACTGCGGCAATTATCTGGGAGGGGGCTTTTTCGATTCCGATTGATGCTCATGTGGGGAGGTTGTCAAATGCTTTCTTTTTAATGGCTCAGACTTTAGAGCGTTTACTTTATCAAGTTTATAAGAAGGATGAATGGCTAGAAAAACAGTGGATTGAGATTCCTGAGAGTTTGAGGGAGAAGGGAATTGGTAAGAGTAGATTTATTCCTAATTTAGAGAGTTTAATTAGGGTATGGGTTGATCAGTATGATGCGACATCTAAGTTTGAGATTTTGAATGGTATCCGTGAGAAGCGAAATAAGATTGTCCATGAGGCGGCGGGAGTTAGTTTAGATGAGGTCAAAAGTTTATGGCGAACGGCTGATTTTTCGATAGATCCAATTGGTGATGCTTTGATGATGCCCTTGCAGGACATCCGTAAGAAGGCGGGAAATTTACCCAAGCAGCCTTTGCTTTTGTTGCTCTATGAATGGGGATTGGGTGTGCTACGCGATTAGGATAAGTTGCATTTTTTTGTTAAATTATTAGGGCATTTTTATGTATTTTTTGACGAGTAAGATGGCGCGGGTGCGGAATTTGTCGGTGTCTGTGGCGAATGGTGCGATTAGTTTGGTGATCTTGTTGATTGCGCCGATGGGTTTGGGGTCTTCTGGGTTTAAGGGGATAAGTAAATCTAATGAGAAAGACAAGCTAATAATCTAGAACGAAAATTTAAAAAATTTAAAAAACCATAAGCCTGTCGTTTAATTAATTTAATACGATTATTAAGTCCCTCCATCACACCACTAGATGTACGATTTAAAAAGTAGTTACAAATATTATCAAGATGATTACGAATGGTTTCCAAAACTGCGCCATAAACAGCTTTAGCTTTTTGAAGCCATTCTTTTAATTGTTTCTGACCCTCTTCAGGAGTTTTACAAGTCTCAAAAATACTTCTAAAGTCTTCTTTGAGATTATAAGCTAGTCGCAAGCGTTTAGAACATTTCAAGACATTTTCTAACTTCACTTTTTCTTCTTCTGTTAAGTCTACCTTGTTCTTTAGTAGAATAAATCGACTACCTTTAATCTTGATTTTAGCTTTTTGACGCAGTTGATTTAACTCTTTGATTAGTGGCTGCATAACATGAAATCTGTCGATGACAATTTTCGCATTTGGAAATACTTCTTTGACAACTTTGGGAAAGCCTCCCCACATATCAATGCTAACCTCCTCTACTTTTTCCCTTATCTCAATCGGTTGCTGCTTCAGGACTTCAATGATGTCATCTTGTTTATGACTATCAATTACTTCTAGTAATGCTCCTGCGTCAATACTTGATACGACTGTCACAAAGTCTTTATGTCCTTTGCGTTTACTCACTTCATCAATACTCACTCGTTTTACTTCTTTCCAATCATCTTTTTTTTTAGAGAAAATTGGTGATTGAAAATCCCTTGTATTTGATCCCAACTCAAATATTCATCTCGACTTACTTGCTCCACACTCGCACTTTGTACTCGTTGATAAACATACTCCTCATACCTTTGTGTGTATCGTCTTTCCCAGTCTACAAAGGGTAACTTTTCCGTAAAATGTCTTTGACAATGTTGACAATAAAATTGGCGGCGCGGCGTATTTAAATAAACTATTTTCCCAAATACTGACAAATCTCGAATCAATATCGGTCGATTTTGTTTTAATTTTCCACCATGCGTATTACAATGCGGACAAGTAATTTCATCCTGTAAAAATCTCAACTTTAGGGTGATTTTATTTTCTTCTTCCGTAAAACTTTCAACGGTTGTGTTGGGTAAATTTAGCAACCTATCTAGATACAAGTCCATACCTGTCACCACTTATCTTTGTGCTTCATTATACATTAATCCCCTCAAACCCAGAAGAGCCTGGGTTTGTTTGCGGTGATTGTGAATACTTTGTCGATTGTGGCGGCGACTTATGGAACTTTGACGGCAAGCGACCGCATTCTGGTCTATCTGTTGCGTGATGAGCGTCGCGATAGTTTGGGGGCGGCGCGGGATAGTAATGAGTTGAGGCGGCGGGATTAATGCAGAGTTTGTATGTGTCGATGCAGGGTTGTTATGTGGGGCTGTCGCAGGAGCTTTTGGTGGTAAAGCAGGGACAGACTGTGCTGCAAGAGGTGCAGTTGCCTTTGCTGGAGCAGGTGTTGATCTTTGGGAAGTCGCAGGTGACAACGCAGGCGATTAGGGAGTGTTTGCGGCGGGATATTCCGATCGCTTATTTGTCTAGGATGGGTTTTTGTTATGGGCGGGTGATGGCGATTGGTCGTGGTTATCGGCAGTTGGTGCGCTATCAGCAAGGTCTGTCTGTGATGGAGCGGTTGTTGATGGCGCGGCAGATGGTGAGGGCGAAGATTTTGAATGGTCGGACTTTGTTGATGCGTCAGGGACGTAAGGGTGTGGATGGTCTGGATGTGGTGGTGCAGAGTCTAGAGTATTTGGCGGATCGGGTGTTGTTGGTTGAGGATGTGGAGTCTTTGTTGGGTGTGGAGGGTGCGGCGGCGGCGGCTTATTTTGGTGGGTTCAGTGGGTGCTTGACGGATTCAGATTTTAAGTTTGGTGGGCGGGTGAAGCGTCCGCCGAGTAATCCTGTAAATGCGTTGTTGAGTTTTGGGTATATGGTGTTGTGGAATCATTTGTTGTCATTGGTTGAGATTCAGGGGCTTGATCCTTATTTTGCGTTTTTGCATCAGGATTCAGAGCGTCATCCTGCTTTAGTTTCGGATGCGATCGAGGAGTTTCGTGCGCCGATTGTGGATAGTTTGGTGTTGTATTTGATTAATAATGGAATGATGAGTGCGGTGGGTGATTTTGAGTTTCGTGATGGTGGCTGTTTTTTGAATGAGAGTGGGCGACGGAAGTTCCTTCGGGCTTTTTTGATGCGAATGGAGGAGCGGGTGAAGAATGGGTTGGGTGAGGATGTGCCTAGGTGGGATCTGTTAATGGAGCAGGTGCGAAGAATTAAGCGTTATGTTTATGATCCGAGTGGTGGTTATAAGCCGTATTTGATTCGTTAGATCCTTACATCTCTCATTAACTACTTTGTACACACAAGTTTATCTGTCTTCGTTTCGATTTATCTAAGCCCCCTAAATCCCCCAATTCTGGGGGACTTTGAATGGTTTTTATTTTCTTGTCCCCCCAGAATTGGGGGCTAGGGGGCGATAAATTGTTGACTTAACTGGGTTTCATGACTTGTGTGTAGAGGGTAGTTCACAAAAAGGGAGAGGGGAGTTAAGAGAGAAGTTTATGTTGTATGTGGTGATTTATGATATTGCGGATGATAAGCGGCGGAGGCGGGTTTTTAATCTGTTGGAGGGTTATGGGCAGAGGGTGCAGTTTAGTGCGTTTGAGTGTGTTCTATCCGATCGCAAATTTGAGGAGTTAAGATCTCGATTGGCAAAGGTAGTAAAAATGAATGAGGATAGCGTGCGGTTTTATCCAATTTCTAAACATACCTTAGGTCAAGTAATTGTGTGGGGAAATCCTCCACTTACCCAGATGCCAAGCTCTGTAGTGATTTGAGGCACTTTGTATCTTTGGTCTGCGATTGGTTCAAGATCATAGCTGAATCACCTTTTTTGCGTTTCAGCCCTCGAATTTATATTGAGACTAGGTTCTAACGTTTTCTTATGATCATGTTTTTTGTTTTTCTACAGTTCTTTGGTGAGGGTTCGCGAATGATGACTAGACTCAATGCAGTGAAAGGGTGTTAAAATGAGTACTCTCCTACTCGCTAGGGGACGCGATTGATTGGAAACAGACTTGCGGAACAATTTGGGCGACTTGCTGTTAGTATCTCCTACTCGCTAGGGGACGCGATTGATTGGAAACAGAACGGCATCACGATGGATATCGCCTAGATCGATATCTCCTACTCGCTAGGGGACGCGATTGATTGGAAACTGATATACACTCCAAATTAAACGATAGGTAAACAATCAATCTCCTACTCGCTAGGGGACGCGATTGATTGGAAACTGTCTGCTGCGTATGAGGGAAGTGCTGTTGTGGCGATCAATCTCCTACTCGCTAGGGGACGCGATTGATTGGAAACTGATGAAATTTGCCCTCTTGGGTATTTACCTCCTATGCCTTCTCCTACTCGCTAGGGGACGCGATTGATTGGAAACTGTAGCCAGTAACCACTACCATTTCCAACGTTTCGGTCTCCTACTCGCTAGGGGACGCGATTGATTGGAAACTATTGCGCTGGGGTCATTTCTTGAGCAGTCATCGTGTTCTCCTACTCGCTAGGGGACGCGATTGATTGGAAACCTCCATTCTTTTGCTTTTCAATAGAGATCGCCATTTTTATCTCCTACTCGCTAGGGGACGCGATTGATTGGAAACCTCAATAATAGTTGTACCGACTGTCACGCCCGTAAATCTCCTACTCGCTAGGGGACGCGATTGATTGGAAACCAAAGAAGAAGGATGTGTGCGAGTGTAACGTATCTCCTACTCGCTAGGGGACGCGATCGATTGGAAACATAGCAGGGGTTAGGGTTTTCATAGCAAATCCTGTTTGTCTCCTACTCGCTAGGGGACGCGATCGATTGGAAACCTCAATGTATTTTTGTGCATCAAACATGTTTTTATTTCTCCTACTCGCTAGGGGACGCGATCGATTGGAAACATAAACCATTGATTACCACCATGCCAGTCATAGTAATTCTCCTACTCGCTAGGGGACGCGATCGATTGGAAACTTTGGGATTAGATTCTCAGATGGTTTTTGATCGGCATCTCCTACTCGCTAGGGGACGCGATCGATTGGAAACTAGAAGCATCATTGTTAGTAAGAGCCATGATATTTATCTTTTGTTCTCCTACTCGCTAGGGGACGCGATCGATTGGAAACTTGATAAACCACTAAGTACTAAACTAGATGCTAGATTCTCCTACTCGCTAGGGGACGCGATCGATTGGAAACAGCATGGAAATAGAACCCCTAGAATTAGATGTAGCAGTCTCCTACTCGCTAGGGGACGCGATCGATTGGAAACGTCTTAACCGCAAAGTCTTTACGCTGCCTACTTACTTTCTCCTACTCGCTAGGGGACGCGATCGATTGGAAACACGCTCTTTACTTGCTTTAGCAGCGTTGTGAGCAGACAATCTCCTACTCGCTAGGGGACGCGATCGATTGGAAACTTGAGGGATTCTCTAGATATTGGCAAAAGCTAACCCGTGTCTCCTACTCGCTAGGGGACGCGATCGATTGGAAACTATTTTCGCCTCCTAAGCGATTGTTCTAATTCTAAAATTCTCCTACTCGCTAGGGGACGCGATCGATTGGAAACTTAAACTAAGTTGTTAAATAACATGATAGCTAATATTTCTCCTACTCGCTAGGGGACGCGATCGATTGGAAACGAGGGAGAACTCGCTCATATTTAGAGTTCCACATTTAGTCTCCTACTCGCTAGGGGACGCGATCGATTGGAAACCAACTCAACTACAGCACCGATCGCCTTGCATTGTTTCTCCTACTCGCTAGGGGACGCGATCGATTGGAAACTCGCTAGAATTAATGATGCTGGTTTGTCCGCTTCAGTCTCCTACTCGCTAGGGGACGCGATCGATTGGAAACCCAAGTAGGTCTTTTATGGTTTACATCCCATTCAGCTCTCCTACTCGCTAGGGGACGCGATCGATTGGAAACTATATCAAAGAGATGGGTTTTGAAGCTGGCGATCGCCTTGAGATCTCCTACTCGCTAGGGGACGCGATCGATTGGAAACTCGATCTAGCGAACTCACATAGTTTTGACAAGCTTCAATCTCCTACTCGCTAGGGGACGCGATCGATTGGAAACACAAAGTATTAATCTCTAGGATAGTTTAACAGCCATCTCCTACTCGCTAGGGGACGCGATCGATTGGAAACTAACAACTGGTTAAAACTGGTTAATGATGGCTTGTAGTTCTCCTACTCGCTAGGGGACGCGATCGATTGGAAACCATAGTCTGATGTGTTTGCCACAACTGACCTAAAGGATCTCCTACTCGCTAGGGGACGCGATCGATTGGAAACACTTCATCATAAGTAGTTGAATCCAATTGTTTAACTTCTCTCCTACTCGCTAGGGGACGCGATCGATTGGAAACCATGATTTTAATAGTTTTAAGGATTTTGATTGTTTCTTCTCCTACTCGCTAGGGGACGCGATCGATTGGAAACAGTGCATTTTACAGTTGCCAATGAGCAAATCGATATAATTAGTCTCCTACTCGCTAGGGGACGCGATCGATTGGAAACGAAAACTTAAGAACTGCTTCTAACAAGTTAGTTGGTAATCTCCTACTCGCTAGGGGACGCGATCGATTGGAAACGTTTTAGTGTAGAAAATGTACTATTAAATTTCTTGATTCTCCTACTCGCTAGGGGACGCGATCGATTGGAAACCCAAGGTCTTGAGATCGGCGGGTTCACAAGTTCCGTCTCCTACTCGCTAGGGGACGCGATCGATTGGAAACTCAATTTTCGTGTTTGCGTGAATACCCATCCTAATCTCTCCTACTCGCTAGGGGACGCGATCGATTGGAAACTTTGTACTGAGTCTGAAATCACATTTTGTACTGAGTTCTCCTACTCGCTAGGGGACGCGATTGATTGGAAACAGCAATAGGGCAATAGATCTTGATAGTTAGTTTCATTCTCCTACTCGCTAGGGGACGCGATTGATTGGAAACATCTAGTGTTAAATACTGACTTAGAATCTAGTGTAAATCTCCTACTCGCTAGGGGACGCGATTGATTGGAAACTCCTGATATCGCAAATATTCGTAGTGCAGTCAAGTCTGTCTCCTACTCGCTAGGGGACGCGATTGATTGGAAACGAAGATGCCGATGTGAGGGTCGGACAAAATACCACTTCTCCTACTCGCTAGGGGACGCGATTGATTGGAAACAGCAGATCTGCGATCATGTCTTCTACGTCGCTTTTCTCCTACTCGCTAGGGGACGCGATTGATTGGAAACAAACCACACTTTGTAACTCCAATACCTGATTCTTCTTCTCCTACTCGCTAGGGGACGCGATTGATTGGAAACAGGCATAGCGTCAGGACACCAGTTTAGGGCTTTGTATCTCCTACTCGCTAGGGGACGCGATTGATTGGAAACGTGCGATCGCTCATAAACTTGCTTTACATACAATGTGTCTCCTACTCGCTAGGGGACGCGATTGATTGGAAACATAGTTAATTCCTATTATTTAAAGTATCTGTCGATTCTCCTACTCGCTAGGGGACGCGATTGATTGGAAACATGATTACTTATCACCCTTAACGATAGACATACTTAAATCTCCTACTCGCTAGGGGACGCGATTGATTGGAAACTCAAGAAACACAATATAGTCAGAATCATCTGCAAAAGAATCTCCTACTCGCTAGGGGACGCGATCGATTGGAAACATAGACTTGATAGCATCATTATGATCTTTGCTGTTAATTCTCCTACTCGCTAGGGGACGCGATCGATTGGAAACAAAAAACTATCAATATTTGAGGAAACGTTAGCAAGTTCTCCTACTCGCTAGGGGACGCGATCGATTGGAAACACCTGTAATTGGTGTATGTGAATAGTAAAGCAGATCTCCTACTCGCTAGGGGACGCGATCGATTGGAAACTTCTGTTGCTGAAGAAAGCGATCGCCGGGTTCAATATCAGAGCTAATCCTCTACAAAATAGAGATCTCAAGAGTTATTTGATTTTCCCATGGCTTGAGTAATCCGGTCAAGCAGAATTGCTAACAAAACAATTCCTAATCCCCCCACTGCGGCCATCCCCACATCCAAACGCCCCATTCCTTGTAATACAGTTAAACCAAGTCCGGGTACTGCAATCATGGAAGCAATTACCGACATTCCCAAAGCAAATAATACTGTTTGATTCACTCCTGCCAAAATTGTTGGTATGGCCAGAGGAATTTGCACTTCCCACAGGATTTGTCCAGGGGTTGAACCAAAAGCATAGGCCGCCTCCACAACATCTGCCGAGACTTGTCTAATACCCAAATTAGTAAACCGAATTAAGGGGGGAAGGGCATAGATAATCGTGGCAATTACCCCCGGAACTTCTCCAATCCCAAATAGCATCACCACGGGAACTAGATAGACAAAAGTTGGTAGGGTTTGCATGGCATCGAGCAGGGGTCTAAATGCTTGCTCAAAGCGATCGCTCCGGGCACAGGCCACACCCAAGGGAATGCCGACTATGATGCAGAATATAACCGCCGTAACCACTAGGGCAAGGGTAATCATCGCGGCTTCCCATAACCCAACAAAACCAATTAAGCTTAGGGCAAGCAGGCTATAAATGCCTACAGCTTGTCCGGCAATTTTCCAGGTCATCAGGCTAATTAAAAGTAAAGAAATCAGAGGGGGAATTGCCAGCAATAAACCGCGAATTTGTGTTAATACCCAACTGATAGGAATACGAATAGTCTGGAAAAAGGGACGAAAGTTATCTACCAGGAAATTAATGCCGCCTGTAATCCATTTATCTAAAGGAATGGTGTAAAGTTGGAAGGGATTTAGTAATATATTCAGTCCTTGTGGATTTTTGCTGTTAGTATTATTTCCTATATTTGAGGAATTTTCTACTAAATTATTACTGCTCTGATTTATTTGAGCTAACCAGCCATCAAAAACATCTTGATTTTGCTTAACCCATTCTTCGGCATGACGACGAATATCTTGGGGTTTATTTTCACCGTTTTTAATCCGATAGCTTTCCTGAATCATATCTTCATAAGGAATTTTAACCAGTTCCAAGAAATGTTTTACCGATGGATTTTTTGCCAAAAATTCCCTATTGGCAATCACTCGATATTTACCTTGAACCATCCCCAGATTTTTCCCATTTACAGATGTATCTTTGGCGGTAAGATTTTCAATATTAGAGGTAGTAAAAGGAACTTCTAACCAAATAACATCTTGACCGACTTTTAGCACCTGACCCAGCCAGAAAGGACTATGAGCATAGGAAAAAAACGGTTTTCCTTGTTTGTAACGAGTTAAGGCATCGGCAAGTAAGGCGGTATAATTTCCCTGATTGATTTCAACAGTATCGCGTAGTTTGTAAGCATCTAAATGATGCTTCATTTCTAACTCACAACTCCAACCGGGATCGCAACCTACTAGATCGGCTTTGCCATCTCCATCGCTATCAAATAACTGGGCAATTTTTGGATCTTGAAATTGTTGTAAGTTAGTAATCCCATATTTATCAGCAGTCTTTTTATCAATTTGATAGCCCTGTATAATCGGAAAAAGCAGACCCAATTTCTCCAACTTTTTTTCACCGCCAGCATTTTTATAAAATTCGTTATGTCCGGGGTCTACAAAGACGGGAGCAATATCTAAATCACCATTAGCGATGGCGGTATAGAGGGCTGGATAGGCTGCCGCCACCAGTGGGGCTGTTTTGTAGCCGAGTCTCTTCAACCCAATATTAACAATCTCAGTTTGAAACAACTCCTCAGGCCAATCACTTGTCCCTGAACGAATAGTAATAGCATTTCCGGGTAGAGCAGAATTTGTAGTCGTTTGTGCGCCGGAGGAAAAACTGATTAAACCGATCAGAAATATAGTTGTCAGAACTAACAAAACTGATTTTTTTAGGCGTTGTTTGATCATCTTTATGAATTATGAATTATGAATTACGAATGGGGATAATATAGCAGTCCCCAAGGTAGCGGGAGCAGGGGAGGCAGGTAAACTCTTTCTATTGCCTATTGCCTATTGCCTATTGCCTATTGCCTGTTCCCTTCAATTGTAAATTATTACAATCTATTTAGGTGAACTTACTAATACTAGCAAGGACATCTGCCGATTCTAAAACTCCCTTAAACTTTCCGGTTTCATCAACCACAACTAGGCTTTGTTCGTTGCGGTAAAGGTGAAAAATATCTTCTAAAGGCACTGTGGATTTAACCTGGGAAAAGTTGGTTTGTATCAATTTATTAGTAATATTTTTAAGGTCTTGCTGAATTGCTAGATCAAGCTGTTCTGGATCAATAAAACCAATGGGTTCTTGATCAGAATTGAGTATATAGATGCGCTGGAGGTTTTGGTTCTGTATCTGTTTGAGTGTTCCTGGCTCCAAATCTTCACCAAGAATTAAACAAATAGTTGGACGGGCAATGGTTCCTGCTTTGAGGATTTGCCCGCGATTAACATCTTGAATAAAATCACGGATATAGTCATTAGTTGGTTGATTTAACAGTTCTTTTGGTGTCCCAAGTTGAACAATCACCCCCTCTTTCATCACCGCAATTCGATCGCCTAATTTTAGGGCTTCTTGAGTATCGTGAGTAATAAAAACTATGGTTTTATTCAACTCTTTCTGAAGTCGTAATAATTCATTCTGCATCTCCCTGCGAGTTAAGGGATCGAGGGCACTAAACGGTTCATCCATCAGCAAAATCTCAGCATCCGTTGCCAAAGCACGAGCCAGCCCAACCCTTTGCTGCATTCCCCCACTCAAAGCAGAGGGTCGATAGTCTGCCCATTGAGCTAACCCCACGACTTCCAAGGCTTCCAAGGCTTTGTTCCGGCGTTGGGTTTTGCTCATCCCAAGTAACTTTAGTCCGTATTCTACGTTATCCGCGACGGTTCGATGGGGAAATAACCCAAAATGCTGAAATACCATTGATACTTTAGTAAGACGAATTTGACGAATTCGTTTTTCATCTATATAAGCAATATCCTCATCATCAATATAAATGTGTCCCCGGGTTGGGGTAATCAAACGATTAATACAACGAATAAGAGTCGATTTACCCGAACCGGACAAACCCATCACCACAAAAATTTCCCCTGGGTTAATGGTAAAAGATACATCGGCAATGCCGAGAACCTGACCTGTGGCTTGTAAGATAGCTTCTCGGTTGGCTCCCTGTGAAAACAGCTTCAGGGCGGCAGAGCAATTCTCTCCATAGATCTTGATCAGATGTTCGATGCGGATTTTGGGTTTAGGATCACTCATACTTTTTTGGTCAAAAAAATAAAGGGTTCTGGGTTTAATTGTGCAAATTATTAATTTTTTATTCCTGATAAATTTAGGATAAAATTACCGAGTTTGGATGCTGTTTTGGGTTAGCTAACGCCAATCTTTGTGATCTTTATGCAAGACTAGATTAGTGATTATGGTTTCTGTAAACGATCATACTACAAAATTGATCGCTACATTTTAAGATTTATAACATCCCCAATAATACCCAATTAATCTTCACTAATTTTAGGGTTAGCCGGAAGTAGAATCCCTTCTTGTAACAAGGTATCCATAAAATTCTTTCGCAAAATACGCTGAATCTGAAGATGTTTTCCGGGCTTGACTTTGGTTAATGTCCGTAACAATAAGTTAGACTCGCTCAGACTTTCTACGCCATCAATTTGTGTGAGTTCGAGTATATCTGTAGAATTGGCTTTTAACTGTTGTCCTACCTCCTCAATAACTTGATAAACATGTCTCCTACTCGCTAGGGGACGCGATTGATTGGAAACGATACGGTAGCCACGATTGTAACCGCCCGATTTTATCTCTTCTCCTACTCGCTAGGGGACGCGATTGATTGGAAACACATGATCGTATACGCTGGAAATAGGTAGTTAAATTTAATCATTCTCCTACTCGCTAGGGGACGCGATTGATTGGAAACCTTCAACTTTTGTACGTTACACTCACATACATCTTTCTTTCTCCTACTCGCTAGGGGACGCGATTGATTGGAAACATGTATGATGGCATCCGCGTCTACATACAAGGCGGTCTCCTACTCGCTAGGGGACGCGATTGATTGGAAACCCAAGTATGCCGCTTAACATCATGGAGATTGCTTCATTCTCCTACTCGCTAGGGGACGCGATTGATTGGAAACAGAACAAAAATTAAGTCAAATTACAGGCAATAAGTTTTATTCGGCAAAAGAGAAAGCGTTTCCTGATAAGTTTATTAATCCCTATGTCGGGAAGGTTTATAAAGATGGCAGTACTGAAGTGCTATCTGTAGGAGTAGAACGCATGATAGACAAAACAGCAGCAAGAGATTTCTTGAGAAAAGATCGCGACCACTTTTTATTCACAGTAGGTATTTTAAATGATTAAATATTCGTTTCAAGACAGTGACGTTATTCTTGAGCTTGACACAACTGACGCTGAGGATTCCGTAGCACATGAATTTACTGGCGATCAAAAGTTGGTAGATGCTATCAAGGAAGTTCTTTATAGATCTTTTGGTATGTTTGGTATGTTTGGGCATACTTTAGATACTGATTCTCCCGCGATTGATGTAAATCACGCTTTGATGCACTCAGAGCAAACAGGCTTTTTTAAAGCCGAGCTATTAGAGGGTGCAGATATACTTGATAATTGGCAAAGCCCAGAATTTCCAGAAGGTGCAGTGTCTTGAAAAAATCAGCACTAATTTGTGATATCAATAAGCCATCAAATATTTAAAATTTTATGGCAAAACAAAAAGTTAATCCTGTAGCGATCGCCTTACTTAGCGCAGTAGTCTTAATCTTGGTAGGCATTACGGCGAAATATCTGGTAGACGCATACGCTCCCAGTGACACAGAAAAAAGCATGAACGATCTAAAAAAGAATCTTGAAGAAATTAGAAAAAACCGAAAATAAAAAAACAGTGAGGCGGCATATTGCTACCTCACTGTTTTTTTCTCCTACTCGCTAGGGGACGCGATTGATTGGAAACATCGCCGCCAGTATCGAACGTGGTTAAGTTAACGATTCTCCTACTCGCTAGGGGACGCGATTGATTGGAAACAGCGATTAGTTCATCGGTAGCCTTTTTTTGTAGTGCTAATCTCCTACTCGCTAGGGGACGCGATTGATTGGAAACAAAAGGACAGCCCACTTAAAGAATTTGTTGACAATCTTCTCCTACTCGCTAGGGGACGCGATTGATTGGAAACTAATTAATACTTGCTGACATCCGTACATTGGTTTTATTTCTCCTACTCGCTAGGGGACGCGATTGATTGGAAACTGCTGGTTGTTTAACCGCAACCAATACCTTTGCACCTCTCCTACTCGCTAGGGGACGCGATTGATTGGAAACATACGAGATACTTCGACTTTCAGCGCTTCAAGATTCTCCTCTCCTACTCGCTAGGGGACGCGATTGATTGGAAACCCCTTGTCAGTTGTATCGATGACTTTATACTCATGGATATCTCCTACTCGCTAGGGGACGCGATTGATTGGAAACGATAGAGACGTGAATGCCGCGATTAATATTAAAAACTCTCCTACTCGCTAGGGGACGCGATTGATTGGAAACCTACTGTGTTTAGCGTGTGCTTGTTGTAACGCAGATCTCCTACTCGCTAGGGGACGCGATTGATTGGAAACACGAATTGAAGGAGGCGCAGGATGTGCAGTTTTAAGATTCATTCTCCTACTCGCTAGGGGACGCGATTGATTGGAAACAGAAACGAGCTTCTTCTTCAGGATCGATGTCTTCGTTAATCTCCTACTCGCTAGGGGACGCGATTGATTGGAAACATTGGGATGTTTTATTTGTAGATTATAAGTTATATCTCCTACTCGCTAGGGGACGCGATTGATTGGAAACTTTTCCGACCAGCAGTGTCATTGTCCTCGTAATACAATCTCCTACTCGCTAGGGGACGCGATTGATTGGAAACTCTACTGCTTCTTTGATGATTGCCAGTCGTCTGATAATCTCCTACTCGCTAGGGGACGCGATTGATTGGAAACAACGGAAACGGCTTGGCAATTGTTAAAAACAGACCTGGTTCAAACCCTATCACAAATTGGCTTTAATGTCAATCCCCCTCAACTTTACGCTTAGGGCAACCGCACACGTTCATGAATAAACAACGAAACAAAGAAGGCAAAGTAAAATGACCAATATAAATTAAAAGTAAAAAAGTGACATGTCTTCTACAATCAGCCCAGTCGCATTAATTGAGACACATTTTGGCAACTTGCGAGACCCCAGAGCAGCACATAGTATCGAACATAAGCTATTAGACATATTGGTAATCAGCATATGTGGAACAATAAGCGGAGCAAATGATTTTACAGCAATAGCAGAATATGGAAAATCAAAGGAAAAATGGTTAAAGACATTTTTAGAATTAGAAAATGGAATACCATCAGCAGATACATTTGAGAGAATATTTGCTCGACTGAACCCATCAGAATTGCAAAAATGTTTTATAGGATGGATGGAAGCAGTCCATAAAACAACAGACGGAGAATTGATTAATATTGATGGCAAAACGTTGAGAGGAGCAAAGGAAGCAGGCAACTCCCGTAGCCTAATTCATATGGTGAGTGTTTGGTCGGCAACGCAGCATTTGGTTCTGGGACAGAAAAAAGTTAGCTGAGATCTTGCACCATTCAAGAAAAGGGGTTGCAGAAAGAGCAGAAATGTGAAAAAAAGGGCGTAGTAGTAAATTAAATAACGAGCATGGAAAGCATCGTTAAGCACGCCCAAGGGCTAGTGTATAGTCTTCTGTGTTTGATGCCAAGTGTGTATCAAACAGCAAGTCTCAATGCAATACTAGGACTATTTCTCGAAGCACAAAGGCATCCTTATCCAGAACATACACAGATAAAATCAGCGAGTGCACTCAGCCGATTTCTCAATCACTATAACTGGTCAACGAGAGCAGTAATTCGGTCAACACGGCAGGCTATTTTGGGACAAATCGCCAAGCATCGCCCATCGAAACAAGTGCCATTAAAGATACTGATAGACTTGACTACCCTAGAAAAAAGCGGCAAGTTTTTACATTTGAGCAATCCCACCCAAAACGAACCAGACCCATGGGTGAGAATACTAAACGGAAAGCGAGGACTACATCTGGTTGTACTGTATCTGGTCTATGGAGAGTGGCGCGTACCATGGAGTTTTAGAGTATGGCGCGGCAAAGGATACCCCAGTCCCTCTGACTTAGCTTGTAAGTTATTGGGGACAGTACCCAAGCAACTAACCCAAGGCAAGACTGTGATTGTCCTTGCTGATACTGAGTTTAGTACGGTGAAGTTTTTCAATACTGTCCGCGCCAAGACTTGGCGCATCGTTGTCGGTGTACGCAACAATCGTAAACTTCAAGATGGCCGTACAGTCAAACAACTTTATCGTCATGGCAAACGTGGACAACAAATTTTGCTAGAAGGGCTAACTCAGCCTTTGACGATCTCTTGGTTTTGGCTCAAAAGAGCTGATAGTAAACGGGAGTTACGCTTTGTTGTCTCTTCTCATCCTTATTCTGGTGCTTATCTGGTGATGTTAGGTCGTAAGCGTTGGGCGATTGAGGGATTCTTCAAAACCATCAAACATCGCTTTGGTTTGCATTGTTTTGGGCAATCTACAAAACTTGGTGTTTATCGTTGGCTTATCCTCTCTCTGCTTGCTTATCTTTTGGCCCATTGGATTGATCAATGGTCGAGTCCTCCTGTCTTGGACTGGAAAGCTACCTGTGATTTGACACTTTCCGTTTTATTTCCTTCTGTCCTTTGGTTGAAACTTCTTAGGTATCTCCAAATTAGTGCCGATATTGCTGCTCGTCATGGGTTTGAAATTATTCTCAAACCCATTCCTACTTAACTCTTTCAGGAATGGTGCAAGATCTCAGTTAGTGAGAAATCAAATGAAATAACCGCTATCCCACCATTGCTGGAAATGTTGGCAATTCGAGGTTGTTTGGTCAGCATAGACGCAATGGGATGTCAGACCGAAATCGCCAAAACAATCATTGAACAAGGTGCAGATTATGTATTAGCGCTAAAAGGAAATCAAGGTAATCTCCATGATGATGTAAGTCAATTATTCACATCTGCTCGCTCGCAAAAATTCCATAATATCGAACATCAATTCCATTCAACAGTAGAAAAAGGACATGGGCGCATTGAGAAGAGATCCTATTGGACTATGGGTAATACAGAATTTCTCATTGGCGCAGAGAAATGGACAGGGTTAAAAAGTATTGGCATGGTTGAATCAGAACGTAGTGTCAATGGCGTAGTTTCTATCCAACAGCGATATTATATTCTGAGTATTGAGAGTGATGTTCACAGGTTCTCTCAATCTGTTAGAAGTCATTGGAGTATTGAAAATCAACTGCATTGGATTCTTGATGTTGGGTTTGATGAAGATGCTTCTCAATCTTGTCGAGGCTATACTGCTGAAAACTTAGCTGTTATTCGTCATGTTGGCTTAAATTTACTTTCCCGTGACAAAAAAACTAAGGTCGGAGTCAAGACTAAACGACTTAAAGCTGGATGGGATGACAACTATCTCAAGCTTATACTTAACGCCTTAAACATAGTCTCACCTTAGTCTTCATTATTTATTCATGAACGTGTGCGGTTGCCCTAAACTTTACGCTGGCGGAAGTTTACAAGTAATTCATGGAGTTAAATCCTATTAAGTTTCTTTTGTCTATTGACAAAAGGGTAATTATTGTTCAAAATAGGAAAGTTGCTTGCAGTTGGCGAAAAAATTTCTGGCTAACCGCAAGCAAATGTTTTGAAAATATAGAGGCGATATGGAATTAAAAGACTTAGCTGAAATGTTTGCAATTTTAACTATTTTAGAACCAGACACTAAAATCTGTCAGCTAACAGCAAGACTAGCCACTGCTGGTTCAGCAACCGCAGGTGAGACTGACACCGCAGTTATCAAGGAAATAAAAAGTTGTTTGTCTGATTTACAAGCAGAGTTGAAAGAAGTTAACGATAAGAAATTAGAAGGGAAACAAAAACTCCTAACAAGAATTTTGACTCCTGACGCATAAATACAATTCCATCAGCTTTAATTGACATCCTCCCCGTAGCTAGAAGCTAGGAGATTCTATCTGCTTCAACAAATCAAAAATTGATAATTGTTCAAATTGTGTTGGGTTGAGGCTTTGTTGATCACAGCCTAAGTGTTTAGTCGGAAGGATGTCAATTGTTTGTATAGGAATATATAGAAACCCGGTTTCGGATACTGTTATGACAATTCAGATAAACTGGCTAATAGTTCCCCTGGGGATAAAATAGTAATGGGAGAGTTAACAAATCCTTGCAAATCACGGGTAATAATTGCATCCAAGTTTTCATTCATTGCACAAGCAAGTTGCACTGCATCTTCAAAATCGTCTAAATTTAAAGCCAGTGCTGTTTTAAGAATATCTTGATTAACAGCACAAACTTCCAATGTTAATAACAAATCAGAAACATACTGTTTACCGATTTGGGAATTTCTCTGTTTTTTGACAATATAAAAAATATCAGTTAATGTCGTTGCTGTTACATAACCGATGATTTGACCGGATCGAATTGCCTGAAATTCTCCTACTCGCTAGGGGACGCGATTGATTGGAAACGCAGGGCATGGCGCGCGCGGGGGAGGAGGAGACATAGGATCTCCTACTCGCTAGGGGACGCGATCGATTGGAAACTGGGAACAGTGTTAATAGCTAATATAGAGACTACCAATCTCCTACTCGCTAGGGGACGCGATCGATTGGAAACTAACTTGGTATACTTGCGAGTTACATCATGTTGCAATTCTCCTACTCGCTAGGGGACGCGATCGATTGGAAACTAATCGCCATCACTTATGCGATCGCTCTTGTAGTCATCTCCTACTCGCTAGGGGACGCGATCGATTGGAAACAGAGTCAGTCATTTTGTTTTGTCCTTTTAGTTTATTTCTCCTACTCGCTAGGGGACGCGATCGATTGGAAACCCCTGTATCGCTTACAGCTTTGTCGAACCCAAAGGTTCTCCTACTCGCTAGGGGACGCGATCGATTGGAAACTTCATTTGCTGATTCTGAGTCCAGATTTTGATAATTCTCCTACTCGCTAGGGGACGCGATCGATTGGAAACAAAAAGGCTTCTTCATCAGTTAAAGGCTTGATAAAAGTCTCCTACTCGCTAGGGGACGCGATCGATTGGAAACCGAACGTGTTTAAATCGCGAACAAACTCAATACCCTTCTCCTACTCGCTAGGGGACGCGATCGATTGGAAACTATCTCTGCCGAGAGTTGGTAGTCTAATCTTAAGGCATCTCCTACTCGCTAGGGGACGCGATCGATTGGAAACACACACCGTTGCGAAGCATATCAATAATGCACTCGATGTAGTCTCCTACTCGCTAGGGGACGCGATCGATTGGAAACCTGTCTTTGGTGCGGATTTAGCCATATGTTTTTTACTCTCCTACTCGCTAGGGGACGCGATCGATTGGAAACCTTGTGGGAGAAGACCAAATTAAAACGCATCACATTGTTCTCCTACTCGCTAGGGGACGCGATCGATTGGAAACAGTCTAGTGGCGCGGTACATTTGTTTGAATGAATACTCTCCTACTCGCTAGGGGACGCGATCGATTGGAAACTAATTGCAAGAAGAAAACCAACTATTCCGCCGACTGCATCTCCTACTCGCTAGGGGACGCGATCGATTGGAAACTTTTGCTTAGTCATGCCTTCTTGCAAAGAAGCAATAACAATCTCCTACTCGCTAGGGGACGCGATCGATTGGAAACTGAGTGTAGAAACTCTTTGCGATAGACTGAACACTTGTCTCCTACTCGCTAGGGGACGCGATCGATTGGAAACATCGCATCTTGGACGGTTGGAGAATCTGGGCTAGCAATCTCCTACTCGCTAGGGGACGCGATTGATTGGAAACAAAATACCTCTAGACACTGTAATGGTTTCGAGATTTATTCTCCTACTCGCTAGGGGACGCGATTGATTGGAAACAGAATTAACACAAAGATTCAACAGAAATGAATAAACTTCCTCCTACTCGCTAGGGGACGCGATTGATTGGAAACAAGACCAAGATTCAACAGGGTAGAAATAAAAACATAAATCTCCTACTCGCTAGGGGACGCGATTGATTGGAAACTAGACGCTTTTTCAATCTTGATTGCGTGAAGTGAATCTCCTACTCGCTAGGGGACGCGATTGATTGGAAACTTAAGTCCCACAGTTTGTCATTCAATTGCTTCAAGTCTCCTACTCGCTAGGGGACGCGATTGATTGGAAACAGCTTGAATAGCAGGGGCCAGTTGAGCAAGAGCTTTTCTCCTACTCGCTAGGGGACGCGATTGATTGGAAACTGAATACGTTTTGTAATGCTCCGCTTGAGTCAGAACTATCTCCTACTCGCTAGGGGACGCGATTGATTGGAAACCTAGCCATCTCCACACTCTAGTGTCATCAAGATTGCTCTCCTACTCGCTAGGGGACGCGATTGATTGGAAACTGTCTCTCACATGGCTCTTACGCAAGGAAAAGTAAATCTCCTACTCGCTAGGGGACGCGATTGATTGGAAACAAAGGCAGGAACTGCTTTGTCTCTTGATACATTCAATCTCCTACTCGCTAGGGGACGCGATTGATTGGAAACAAGGGGGCGGCTGCGCTTTTTGTTTGCGCTTTATTTGTATCTCCTACTCGCTAGGGGACGCGATTGATTGGAAACAACTTGAGCAAAACAGGTAAGATTTAGATTGGCTTTAATTCTCCTACTCGCTAGGGGACGCGATTGATTGGAAACTTAAATGATTGTTGTTTCTTCGATCCAAGTCACATTCTCCTACTCGCTAGGGGACGCGATTGATTAGAAACTAGAGCCTTACCAAAGAGGGTAACTTTATTGAAGTGCTCTCCTACTCGCTAGGGGACGCGATTGATTGGAAACGTATAACATTATACTTCCTTCTTTTAAAGTTGATTCTACTCCTACTCGCTAGGGGACGCGATTGATTGGAAACATAAGTACGAAGTGTACTGGGTTTGGGGACATCAAACCCCTACTCGCTAGGGGACGAGATCGATTGGAAACCAACAAATCAGTATGGATGCTTTAAATTCATGGTTTGACAATAGAAATCGTAAGCAAGGATACGTGAAATGACAGACGAACAGAAAAAGGCTGTGGTCATAGCTTTCGCCGTAACTGAAAGCGAGGAACAATTTAATGAGCAAATTAAATTGCTAGGACTAGATGCCCCTGAGCATGAAGAAGAGATAGCCGAGCTCTTATTTTTCCTAGTTTCGATTTCACCCACGGAAATAAAATCAGTACAAACCAATAACTCTCCTAATCGCTAGGGGACGCGATTGATTGGAAACGAGAACCAAGCGGCATTAATGAAAGCGTCAGACTGGCTTTCTCCTACTCGCTAGGGGACGCGATTGATTGGAAACTCAATGTTGTAGTTTGCGCTGAACTGCGCGGCATCATCTCCTACTCGCTAGGGGACGCGATTGATTGGAAACATGGGTGTATAAACACTTACGAAACCTTTTAAGATTCCCCTACTCGCTAGGGGACGCGATCGATTGGAAACTATTGCTCGTTAGTTTGGTAGTTGGAAAGGAAAGAATCTCCTACTCGCTAGGGGACGCGATCGATTGGAAATTCAAAAACTTCCTGCACATCAACTCGCTCATAATAAGTCTCCTACTTGCTAGGGGATGCGATCAATTGGAAACAAATCAACACCAGCATCACCGACTTTGTTGTATGTAGTCCCCTACTCGCTAGGGGGCGCGATCAATTGGAAATATCTTCACCTCGAAAGGAGCCTTGAGTCGTTTTGATGATTCTCCTACACGCTCATTTGAGAATCTACTTGCCCTACTCGCTAGGGGATGCGATCGATTTTTCTCTTGGTAAGGGAAAGGTCACGTATCCCAATTGTTAGGGGATGCGATCGCCTAATAAAAAAGCAGTCCGTCAAACAGGCTGCTTTTTTGTTGATTTCCTTACTCACTCGAACAGGCGATCGCTTAAAAACAGCCTACAATTAGAATCGAGATCTGCAATCTTTATCACTTCCATAGCGATCGCGATCGTTATTTATTGATCTTAAATTCAACCTTAAATTCAATCATATATTAAAAACTAAAATGCCAGCAAGAGATATCTATCACGATCAATGTAAAAACGCCAATTCAAGGATGAAATGCAACGGGTTCTGATGAAGCAAAGAATACTTCGTAAGGAGTACGATAGTCAAGTGATTTTCTGGGTCTGTGATTGATCAAATTCACTGCCTTCTGAAAGTCCTCTTCTTTCACGATTTTAAAGTTTGTACTTTTGGGATAGAACTCTCTAATTAATCCATTGGTGTGTTCATTCAATCCACGTTCCCATGAATGATATGGATTCGCAAAGAAGGTCTCTAGTTTCAATCTTTCAGATAGCTTCTCATGCCCACAGAATTCTCTTCCATTATCAAAGGTCATTGTCTTTCGAGATGTTGATTCTATAGGCTCAAATAGATTGAATGTCACTCTGTTTATCTCATCCATCGTCTTGTTCTTAGCTAGTCCAGCAAGTAAATACTTCGATGCTTTATCAACATGCGTAACTACGATACCTGTGTGGTTGCACCCGATTACCGTATCACTTTCCCAATGTCCAATCTCTGTTTTTAAATCTGCAATCTTCGGTCGATTCTCTATCCCTACCCTATTGGGAATGCCACCTCGCTTCTGATGGCGACCTTTGCGCCTTCGTTGCTTTTGCTTCTGCCTCAGATATTGTTGATATATTCCCATCTCTTGATGGTTTGCATAGATCATCAGATAAATCGTCTCATAGCTGATTTTACCTAGCCCCTCCCTTTCCATTCTCCCTGCTAGTTGCTCTGGGCTGTGGTGTTGCTCTAACCGTTGTTTGACTTCGGCGATCGTCTCAGCACTGATGCTCTGAAATCTTACCTTTGCTTGTTTCCGTCTTGCTTTCATCAGGGCAACCGCAGTATCTGGCAAATAGCCAATCTGTCGCTCGTCTGTATTGCGCGATAACTCTCTTGAAATCGTACTTTTGTTTCGCTTCAAGCGACGACCTATCTCTGATACAGATAATTGCTCAATTACTCTTAGTTTATACAGTTCACTTCTTTCTGTGGTGGTAAGATGGACAAAGCTCATGAGGGTATCCTAATTATTGTGATTAATATCAGAATATCCTTATGAGTCCCTTTACGCAAAGATCTCTAGGTGTTGCATTTCATCCTTGAATTGGCGAAATGCTCTAATTGCCGATGGTTGGACAATTACTCACGATCCTTTGTCGTTGAAAATCGGGAAGAAGGATATGTTTGTGGATATAGGTGCAGAGAAGTTTTTGGCGGCAGAGAAACATGGGCAGAAAGTGGCGATTGAGATCAAGAGTTTTGTAGGGAATTCAGAGCTTGAAGACCTCAAAAATGCGATCGGGCAGTATGTTTTATATCAAAATGTTTTAGAATTAACTGAGCCAGATCGTAAGCTGTATCTGGGAGTGCGTGAGCCTGTTTTTAATGAGTTGTTTGAAGAACCGATTGGCAAACTTTTGTTGGATAAAGGTATTGTCAATCTTCTTGTTTTTAATTCTGAACGTGAGGTAGTAGTGAAATGGATAAATTAGTGGCTTATCGGCAGATTATTTGTGATGTTTTGAGTCAATATTTGCATATTGATTATGCGAATGTTGATGCTAAAAATAAGGCGGCGTTTGATCGGGAGACCGATCAGTACATGATTGTTTCGGTCGGCTGGGAGCGCGACAAACGGCGGGTGCATGGCTGCCTTATCCATGTGGAAATTATGGATGGGTTGGTGTGGGTGCAGAGGGATGGTACGGAATATGGTGTGACTAATGATTTGGTCGAAGCTGGTATTCCTAAATCAGATATTGTCTTAGGGTTTCATCAACCAGACGTGAGGCAATATACAGGTTTTGCGGTGGCTTAAGTATGTATCCCCTGCTTACTAGGAAAAGCGATCGCCTCATAAAAAAACAGTCCGTCAAACAGGCTGCTTTTTTGTTGATTTCTTACTCACTCGAACAAGCGATCGCTTGAAAACAACTTGCAATTTTTATTACAATGAGGAAATTAATTCCCATTAAAACTATCAGCCACTAGGCAATTCACCAAAGCGATCGCGATATTGCTGTAATAAAGCTTGGGCTTCAGCGAGTTTTTGAGTTACTTGGTTGGCGCGATCGCGTTCTTGCTCTAGTAATTGATTAACCTCAATGTATGAGTAAAATTTTGTGCCGTCGGGTTTGTAGAGTTGGAGGCGACCAGTGGATGTGTCAAAGCGGACTTCGAGGCGAGGACTTGTCCAGTTATCGGATTGGGCGATCGGTTCTAGTCCTTCACTAGTACGAATCCAGATGTCGAGAAAGTTGGTTTCGGGGTCATAGAGGTAATATTCTTCGACTTGGTGGCGATCGAAGAAGAGAAGCTTTTTGCTCATTTCAATGCGATCGTTACTGGGAGAGAGAATCTCGAAGATGACTTGAGGGGCGATGTTTTCTTCTTCCCATTGTTTGTAAGATCCGCGATCGCCTTTGGGACGACCGAAAACCGCCATGACATCGGGAGCCGTGACAATTTTGGGCTGTCCTTGGATGGGATACCAGAAAAGGTCGCCTGCAATGAAAACGTTAGGTTCGTTGATATAGAGTAGATCTAAGCCTTTTTTGATTTCAACGATGAGTTCAAACTGTTTGGTATTGTCCGCCATTGGCTTACCATCGCTGTCAGGGTAGATGATTTCAGGTTTACTTATTTGACTGACCATGATGGTTGTCTCCTGAACTGGTGTTTGGATTGTTTTGATTATAGTAGAGATTTTTTGATGTAAGTAGCTAGGCATAATTAAAAAATATAACCAAAAGCTGTGGTGTACGCTCAGCGTGCACCACAGCTTTTGGTTATATTTAGAGAATTTAATAGTGGGGATTAGTTGGCGATATGGAAAAATTATGAGTCAGAATAAAAATAAAAATATCGATATGGCAATAAATATGGAAAAAATAATTCAAGATCTGGAAGAGCGCATCCGCAAAGCTCAACTCTCTAATGATGTAAATACACTGAACGAATTGATTTCTAATCAGTTGCAGTTCGTTTTTCTAGACGGAACTGTAGCGTCAAAATCTGACGACTTAGAAGCGCATAGAAATAAATTAGTCATCTTCCACAGCATCACTTTCACAGACCAAATCATTCAAACTTTTGAAAATTTAGCTACTGTAACCGTTAAGGCAGAAATTAGAGGCACTATGAATGGTCAATCTTTTCATGACAACTATCGATATGGAAGAACTTGGGCTAGGCTAAATGATCAATGGCAAATCATCGCAGGCAATGTGGTTCAATTGCCTGAGGCTCATAAGTAGCTAGGCGCGAATAAATATGATCAATAAAGCCAAAATTTACACCCTTTATTTTGCAATTGATGATCTTATAGCTTCTATTTGTAGAATCATCAATAATCAAGAAAATGCAAAAAAAGTGCATCCCGATGAACTTTTTAATAGATTCTGGACTAAAGCCAAAAATAAATATTCTGAACTAAATTATGATCTAGTATGCGAAATCGGATTGGCTAATTCCAAGGCAGAAGAAGAGTTTGGTAGAATTGCTTCAGCAATAGAAAAATCTCTCGGAAAATTGGGAAATGATAGCTATTGCTACTTAGTATATTGTCTATGGTTTTCCTTCAATACTGCCATAGCTGAATATTATTTGACTGACCCATCGGCAAACCAACGTGACCAATATTATAAGATTGAAGATAAGTTGAAATTGGCTTCGCAAAAACATCTGACATTGTTTCAATCCAGTATTGAAGAATGGCAAAATATTGATTTTATTATTAATTGATGTTACGTGGAACGAATATAGCCCTCACGCCCCAGCCCCCTCTCCCATTAAGGGAGAAGGGGAGTAAAACTAATTTCTTGTTCCCCTCTCCCCCTTTGGGAGAGGGGCTAGGGGTGAGGGTCTTGTATGCTTCCACGTAACACCAGTTATTAAGTCGAGATTGGGAGATTTTTAAGAGAATAAGATATTATATGAGTAGCAATTAGGAATTTAGATCTTACTTTTTATCTTGAGAGGCAAGAGGTTATGGTTGCGATAGTTGAAAAAGAACAAGCTTTAAATCAAAGTATTATTCCAAAAGGATGGATATCAGCAACTTGGGAAGATTTCTTGCAGATATCTCAAGCAGTAAGTAATGATAAGGCGAAATTTTACTATTTTCAAGGGAGTTACTACAGCGAAATGGGTGTTGGTGCAGATCATGCTTTTGATAATGATTTGATTGGTTTTTTAGTAAATCTTTACTGTATGATGTGCAAAATTCCTCTCAAGGGCTATACAAACTGTAGTTATCGCAAAGTGGGAATGCGTGAATGTCAGCCAGATATTTCTTATTATGTAGGCGATCGCACTCAGGACGCACCTCAAAGTAGCGCGATCGTCGATCTTGATGAGAGTTTACCCCCTGATATCGTGATTGAAATTGCCGACACCTCATTAGGCTATGACCTCGGCGCAAAGCGCTTGTTATACGAAGAAGTGCGCGTTGGTGAATATTGGGTGATAGATGTCCAGAATATGAAAATCACTGCGTTCCGCATCTTGCAGGGTTTGGGAAGCGAAAGAATTACAGAATCCTCTGTATTGGGAGGATTACACTTGAGTTTGTTAGAGGAAGCTTTACAACGTAGCCGTGAAATAGATAATTCCCAAATTGGTTCTTGGTTTATGGAACAGTTAGGTTAAAGTGATGGATTCTCCCCTGATTGCTTTTAAATTATTTCTCCCAATCGCTTTAAAGTTTGGTGTATACCCTGCTATGCACTCTGCTTCATAATCATATTAATCAAATTATCCACCAAATAATCACGCTCGATTGGAATAATATCTTTTCCTCCCATCATCTCACTTGTCATTAAGAAGAAAACCAGCGTACCCATAAACATTCGCGCCGCCACTTCTGGAGCAGGTATATTTTGGCTTGCAAAATAATTAGTGAGCGCATCAATAATTGGCTTGTCCATATTTGCAACAAATGATTTACTGAGTTCAGGGAAACGTCCTGATTCCCCTATCACGAGTCGGATAAAAGTCATCTGTTCAGAAGAATTAGTGCACTTATCTATCACTTCGTTAGCTATCCGCTTCAGCACAATATTAGCTGGTTCTGAAGAGAAGTTTTGTAGGGCTAAGGGTACGGGACATTTTGCCCATTCATTCTCAATGACTAGTTTCTCCATCAGAGCATTAAATAATGCTTCCTTATCTTGAAAGTGATTGTATACCGTTGGTTTTGACACCCCTGCCGCCGAGGCAACTTTATCCATTGTCGTGCCAGCATATCCCTGCTCTAAAAAAACTCGCATAGCTCCATCTAAGATAGCTGCTGTTTTTTCGGGGCGATTGGGCTGCGAAGGCTTGGAAGATTCCATGAATAAAAAAGTTTAGAGATGTACTTGACACAAGTTTACTACATCGTTTAGTTTATTAACAAACAAACTTTACTAAACGGTTTAGTTTAGTTATTCGCTAAAGTTCAGTAAGGAGCTTGTAATATGCAGGTAGCAAACACCCCTAAAATTTCCAAAAAGATTTTTGTAATCTTGCCTCTCATACTCCTCGGCACATTCGGTACGTTTACTTTGTGGCGATCGCTATCTCCTAGTTCACAAGCTCAACCTACTGAAAATGCTGCACCTAAAGCCAAGACTGTTAAAGCTTTGGGGTATTTAGAGCCACAGGGCAAAGTAATTAAACTTGCTGCGCCTTCGTCATCCAGTGGCGGCAATAGTCGTGTAGAAAAACTTTTGGTCAAACAAGGCGATACGGTTAAAGCGGGTCAAGTAGTGGCGATTTTGGATAGTCGCGATCGCCTTGAAGCGTCCTTAGCCGAAGCTGAAGAGCAGGTAAAAGTAGCTCTATCAAATTTAGAAGTAGTCAAGTCTGGCGTAAAACGCGGAGAAATTAATTCTCAGCAAGCGGCGATCGCTCGTATTGCCGCCCAACGCGAAGGAGATATTCAAGCCCAACAAGCAACAATTGCCAGACTTCAGATGGAAGTGCAAAATGCGCAAACAGAGTCTCAACGCTATGAGATGCTCTATACCGAGGGGGCAACCAATGCCTCGCTTAGGGATAGTAAGCGATTGGCTTTAGCGGTAGCTCAAAGGAATTTACAAGAAGCTCAAGCCGTCATTAATCGTATTCAAACTACGCGATCGCCTGAATTAAATGAAGCCCAATCTACTTTAGACCGAATTTCTGAAGTTCGCACTGTGGATATCTTTGCCTCGCAAGCACAGGTGGATCGAGCGATCGCTTCGGTGCAACAAGCCAAGGCGCAACTGGATTTAGCCTATGTGCGAACACCTCAAGCGGGCGTAGTACTAGAAGTAAATACTCGCGCAGGAGAATTGGTTTCTAGTAATGGCATTGTCGAGATCGGACAAACCAATCAGATGCTGGCAGTTCTAGAAGTGTTTGAAGGCGATATTGTCAAAGTAGAGAAAGGAAAAATGGTAAAACTCTTTGGCGATAGTCTACCCAAGGCGCTTACAGGTGAAGTAATCGAAATTGGCAAGAGAGTGCAACGTCAGAATGTTGTGAATTCTGATACATCAGCAAATATTGATGCGCGAATTGTGGAAGTTAGAGTAAAGCTCGATCCTGATTCAGCTAGTCAAGTCAGATCATTGACCAATCTCCAAGTAACAGGAGAGATTCAACTATGACTTTAATTTTGCCTGAGCAAGAAGAGCCCAAGGTTCCATTGCTAGAAGCACCACAATTAAGACCTAAACAGGGATTTTGGCAGAGCTTCACTCAACGTACTCCGATCGGTTGGAAGCAATTAACCAAGAAAAAAGGCAGATTATTTGTGGCGATCGCAGGAATTGGTTTTGCTGATTTACTTATGTTTGCTCAGATGGGAATCCAAGCTGCACTTTTTGATGGCAATGTCTTACTTAATCGGAGTATGGATGCTGATATTGTGATTCGGAGCGCTCAATATCGAGATTTGTCTCTGGCAAACACCTTACCGCGCCGCCGCATTTATCAAGTTCAAGATATACCGAATGTCGCCTCTGCGGATGCACTTTACATTTCCACTGTAGTTTGGAGAAATCCTGAAACACGCCTCAAGACCCAACTCACTTTGGTGGGGCAGAGTGTGGAAAGACCAGCTTTAAACTTTCCTGAAGTAAATAAAAACTTAGATAAACTCAAGCAGCCAGATACTTTTTTGTTTGACCGCAAAGCTAGAGGTAAATATGAGAATGTTGTCGAAGCAGTGGAAAATGGCAAGATGGTTACTACCGAAATTGAGCGCCGTTCCATCAGAGTTGCAGGATTATTTTCCTTGGGTGCTTCCTTTGCGACAGATGGCACTCTAATTACCAGTCAAGAGAACTTTTTGAGGTTTTTCCCTGAACGCACGGCAGGGCAGATCACCTTAGGACTAGTGAAAGTAAAGGATGGATCTGATGTTAAACAAGTTCTAGCAGATATTAAAGCGGTTCTGCCTAAAGATGCGATCGCCTCCACTAAGCAAGAATATATCGATTATGAATTGGCTTACTGGGGTGAAACAACTCCTATCGGTGTCGTCTTTGGCTTCGGTACAGCAATGGCTTTTGTCGTTGGCATTGTGATTGTGTTTCAGATTCTATCTACTGATGTTAACGATCACCTTGCGGAATATGCCACCTTTAAGGCGATGGGCTATGGCGATCGCTTCATCGTTTTTATTGTCTTAGAAGAAGCAATGATCCTTGCCATATTAGGATTTATCCCAGGGGTAGGTTTAGCGCTTGCCCAGTATGCCTTGATTCAGAACGTTGCAGCTTTGCCGATCGCGATGACGTTTGCTCGGTTCTCTTTTGTGTTTTTCCTCACCTTAGTTATGTGTGGTGTATCAGGGCTGATTGCAATCAGAAAGCTTCAGTCCGCCGATCCTGCGGACATTTTTTGAATTTAGGATAGTTATGCAAATCAACGAATCTCTATCAACCATTGCTCAATCTCCCAGAGACCCAATACTAAAGGCGATCTCTGTTGAAAACTTGAGTCACTTCTTTGGTAAAGGCGAACTCCAAAAACAAGTTCTATTTGACATTAATCTCTCAATTGATCGCGGTGAGATTGTGATCCTGACTGGTCCCTCTGGATCTGGTAAAACCACCCTACTGTCTCTCATGGGCGGGTTGCGATCGCCTCAATCTGGCAGCCTCAAAATTATTGATACTGAACTAGTCGGCGCACCTAAGGGCACTGCCTTGAACTCGCGAAGATCCTGCGGCTATATCTTTCAAGCTCATAATTTACATAGCTCTCTTACTGTGATCGAGAATGCGATGATGGGATTAGAAGTGCAAGGAACCTATTCCCGTCCAGAAAGACGCGATCGGGCTAGAGAAATCCTCGGCATTGTCGGTTTAGAGCAACGAATTGACTATTATCCTGAGAATCTCTCTGGTGGACAAAAGCAAAGAGTTGCGATCGCTCGCGCTTTGATCAGTCATCCTAAAATCATCCTCGCCGATGAGCCAACAGCCGCCTTGGACAAACAGTCTGGTCGAGAAGTCGTAACTTTGATGCAGAAACTAGCAAAAGAACAAGGCTGCACAATTTTGATGGTGACTCACGATAACCGCATTTTGGATGTCGCCGATCGCATTGTCTATATGGAAGATGGCAAACTTGTGGCGAAAAATCCTGAAGCTCAATGATCGCCAATGCGCTATTTTAAAAATTTTTGAATTTTAAGGAATAACAGTTATGTCTTCACCTAAAACTTCCCGCATCAAAGCCCCTGTTCCCTATCGTTTTAAACTAACAGAAAGAGAATTTGAAGTGCTTTCAAGGATCGTTGAAGGGCAAAGTAATCCCCAAATAGCTTCCGCACTATATCTTAGCCTTAACACAATCAAGTCTCATGTCAATAGCATCTTGAACAAACTCGGTGTGAACGATCGCGTGCAAGCGGCAGTTTTTGCAGTTCGCAATCACCTACTTTGAATTTATGCTCTGAAGCTGCTATCCAAGCAGGAAAACCCTCCGTGGTTGCCCTGCTTGGATAATTCAGGCTCTATAGTGGTTAAAGAACCTGAACCTGCATACTTTGCCACTGAGAAAGGCTGTAAGTCTTTAGTTGCAACGCGTGGATTGCACCAGTATCAAGATGCTCCTGAATTGCTCCATACACTAGTTTATGTTGCTTAATCATCGATAAGCCCTCAAACTGCTCGGCAACCACGATCGCGGAGAAGTGTTGCCCATCTTGATTAGGATCTTCAACTTGAACTTTGGCGTTGGGCAAAGCAGTTCTAATTAATTCGGCAATATTATTGTGGGAAATCATGCTGGACAAACTCAAAATGTACAAAATTTAATTGGGCTTTTCACATTGTGCCATATGCAAGAGGTTATACCAATTCACAAAAGTGTCGCCACACTTTTGTGAATTAAAAATTATACTCAGTGAGTGTTTTAGAAATAGAAAATGGGAGGCTCAATCGTCTAAATGATGCTAAGGTAACATAAGATACAAAACAACAAATATGCAGCCAATTCTAACCGAACTTTTAAATCTGCCAGGAATCGAAGTAGAAAACTACACAAAAGTAGCAGATCGATTAATTTTAGAGGTTGAAGCGAAAACGACAAAAGCAAAGTGTCCAAGATGCGGAGAAGAAAGTAATCATCTGCATCAAAATCGCTGGTATTTTGCAAGAGATTTAAGCATTAGTGGACAGGAAGTACTATTAAAAGTAAACCGTCGTCAATTCAAGTGTAAAAAATGTGAAAAGCCGTTCAGTGAAGAACTAGAATTTATAGGAAAGAGACGAAAACAAACTAACAGATTTGCAGAGATGATAGTGCAGCAAGTATTGCATAGCGATATGCATAATGTAGGGAAGCAAAATGACTTAACAGATGAGGAAGTGTGGTCGATGATAAAATACATTAGCGAAAAAAAACTTAGAATAGATTTAAAGCCATTAAAACGACTTGGGATTGATGAAATAGCATTACGAAAAGGACAAGGGGACTACATAGTAGTATTGGTAGATTTAGACAGAAAAATACCGATAGGATTTGTGCGATCACGGAAACAAGAAGAAATAAGGAAAGAGCTTGAGGGGTGGGGAAAAGAGGTGTTAGAGCAAATTATTGAGGTAAGTATGGATCTAAGTGGAAATTATAAAGGACTGATCAACAAACTAATACCAAAAGCAGAGGTAGTAGCCGACCGATTCCATGTAACAAAGATAGTTCCTGAGGAACTAAAAACAGCACGAAATGACCTGCAAAAAGCAAATAAAGAAAACAAAAATGTAAACGAGAAAAAGAAAATCGAAGAAGCACTTCTTAGTGGTGCAGAAAAATCTGAAAAGCGTTGCTAGGCATAGAATCTCATCATGAGACAAGAGGCAAAAAGGGGCAAGAGATGAGATACTCAAGTTCCTCAACAAAAGATCTTATCCATGCCCCACCTATATCTTCAGCTACAACAACAATTGCGTCAATGGCTCAAGCCAAAAGATAAGCGACATCTCCAAGGATTTGCGGAGTCTGTAGCTGCGATATTGCAATCAGGAAGTGCGAGTCTGAGTCATTGGTTGCCCTATTTAAGCCATCGAGAGTGCCAAGCCAGAAGTCAGATGGAAAGACTAAGCTACTTTGTGCATAATCCACATATCATCGCCGAGAGATTCTATAACCCATTGGTGAAGCACTTTCTCCAAGCATTTGCAGGAGAATCGTTGGAACTAGCCTTAGACACAAGTATGCTGTGGGATAAATTCTGTCTTATAGAAGTATGCTTGATTTGGGGAGGGAGGTCGATTACTCTAGCTCAAGTAGTACTAGAGCATGGCAGCGCTACAGTTGGCTTTGAACATTATCGTCCCGTCTTAGAACAAGTACGCTCTCTATTGCCGCCACAAAGTACGGTGACCTTGCTTGCCGACCGAGGTTTTGAACATGGGGAATTAATCCGATGGTTACAGCAAAATCACTGGTCTTGGGCAATTCGCGCAAAGAGCGATCTGCTAGTGACTCTGCCAACAGGTACAACCAAGCGTGTTGAACAACTGATACCTCCCGCAGAGCAAGCTTATCTAGTTCCCGATGTCACCGTACTCGGTGATGTTAATTGTCATTTAGCGACGGCTAACCTAGACATGGCTAACGGTTCATGGGCTGTCCTTAGCGATATTCCCCCTTCATTAAAGACTTTTGCTCTCTATGGCAAACGCTTTGGTGGAATCGAACCCCATTTTAAAGACTATAAGTCGGCGGCTTTTAATGTTGTTAGCTCTCATCTCCGTGATGCTCAAGCTCTTACCTGTTTATTTATGCTCCTTGCCACGGCTAACCTGATTGCTGTAATTCTTGGCATAATGTTGGTGCGTTTGGGGCAAAGGGCTGCGATTGATTGGCACGATCATCGCGGCTTGAGTTTTCTGCAACTCGGTCTCCGTCAGCTTCACACTCTTCTTTACCAACAAAAATCTCTTCCTATTTTGCAGATTTTGCCTAGAACTAATCCTCCTCCTGCCTCTGCTTCTATTGCTAAACGCGAAAAGTTAGATTTTCGTATCGAATTTGCCCGTATTACCATTGTCTCATCTTGAGACTCCCATGAGTTTTCTGCACCACTAAGGAAGCACTTAAGCAGAGTAAGTATGCATTACTAAAGAACGAAAAAGAGGCTCTTCTGGGTTCATGGGGATAAGCACAGCTAATAGTAATCAGAATCCTCTCGGAGCAACAGTTACAGCCCTACCATGTCGCCAATAATTGTATCGATACTGTACCATTTACCCCTCAAACCCAGATGAGCCGAAAAAGATTTAACAGAGAAGCAAAAAATAAAATTAGAAGAAATTCGAGAAGTGGTACCATTGCTAGGGAAAATGCATCAGCAAAAAGAAGAGTTTAGAAGAGTCTTTGAAGATGCTAAAAATTGGGGAGATGGCGCATCAAAATTACTCGACTGGATGGAGACAGCAAAGGAGACGTATAAGGATAGTGTTGGCACAATTTGTCGATGGTTTGGAGAAGTTACTAATTACTTTGAGAACCGCACTACTAATGGCGTTGTTGAGGGTATCAATAATAAGTTAAAGCTAATTAAACGATCTGGGTATGGCTTCAGGAATTTTGATAATTTTAAGTTGCGATCTCTAATTTGTTGGCATTTAGATATTGGTCGAGCATAGTTTGAACGATAGAGCCAAATGGGATAGCCATTTTCTATTTTGGACTTTAAGCTTTTCACAGCAAAATCTGCTGAAAATGATAGTATGGATGGCGCAAAGTGCCGACTATATTACTCATTTTTGAAATACTGATTTAATGAAAATCGCAACTTGGAATGTAAACTCAGTTCGTACAAGGATTACCCATGTTTGTGATTGGCTACAAGCAAATCCTGAAGTCGATCTGTTGTGTTTACAAGAAACAAAAGTAGTAGATGCTGACTTTCCCCATACACCATTTACAGATTTAGGCTATCAGACTCACATCTATGGTCAGAAATCCTATAACGGCGTAGCAATTATTGCGCGATCGCCTGTTGAGGATATTCAAACAGGGTTTGCCTCAGTATTAGGCGACATCTCAGAACCTAGCTTAGATGACCAAAAACGGTTGATAACCTGTAGATTTGGCGATACCCAAATCGTTAATATGTATGTCCCCAATGGCTCAGAAGTGGGCAGTGAGAAATATGAATACAAATTGCGCTGGCTGAAACTACTAAAAGAATATTTGCAGGCATTATTAGCAAAAAATTCCAATATCCTGATTTGCGGTGACTTTAATGTCGCGATCGCAGATATTGACATATACGATCCAAAAGGTCGCGAAAACAAAGTAATGTCAACCGATATCGAGCGCGAGGCTCTTGCTGAAGTCTTAAATCTTGGGTTTAAAGATATATTTCGGAAATTTGAATCTGATGGCGGGTACTATAGTTGGTGGGATTATCGTTCTGGAGGTTTTCAACGCAATCGTGGTTGGCGGATTGATTATCATTTCCTCACAGATGCACTCTACGAAAGAGCAACAGCCTGTGCGATCGATCCTGAACCTCGAAAACTTACTCAACCCAGCGATCACACACCTGTGATTGTGACCATTGATTAGTTTTAGTACTTGACGCTCTAATCAAACTCAGATCATTTTTCAATAGGTAAAAAATCCTGAACTATGAAATACCGTATTTTTTTAGCGATCGTGCTACTTATATTATTTTTATTTCCTTTGCCAGCATGGGCCGCAAATCCTAGCCAAATTGTCCAATTGCAAACTACAAAAAGCTGTCAAGTCTGTGATTTGTCAGGAGCCTACCTACCAGTTAGCAAATTAGACTATACCTATTTACTTGCCTCCGACCTGAGTCGGGCTAACTTAGTTGGTGCGAGTATTACTTTCTCAAATCTGAGCCGCGCCAATCTCACTGGCGCGAATCTCAGCCATGCCAATTTTAAACGCACCAAGATGTTGCTAGCCAACTTTACCAATGCGATCTTAGATAAAGCAGATCTGACTGAGGCTGATCTCACTAGTGCAAATATTTCAGATTCACAGTTAGTTAATGCAAAGCTCTGTAAGACAGTTTTATCAAACGGATTAATCTCAAATCGTGATTGTTAAATAAAGGCGGCGCAAAGCGCCGCCTTTATTGATTAGCCAGTCTTTCTAATGCGTCACCATTAACTCGGCAGATGCGCCAATCTGGGAGGATTTCTGCACCAATGCGCTTATAAAATGAGATCGCAGGTTCATTCCAATCTAAAACCGACCATTCAAAACGTCCATATTCTCGCGATACAGCAATTTGAGCAAGATGGGTAATTAGGGCTTTGCCAATCCCCATACCGCGATATTCCGATAGCACAAACAGATCTTCCAAATAGATACCGCGCCGAGTTAAGAAGGTGGAATAACTCGTAAAAAATATTGCAAATCCGACAATTTGTTGATTCGGTTCTATCTCTGCGACGATCGCTTCGATACAAGGTTTTTCCCCAAACAAATCTTCTTGTAAGGATTCAATATTGCCTGTGACTTTATCAGAAAGATTCTCATAGTCGGCAAGCGAGACAATTAACGAAAAAATGGCAGGAGTATCAGCAATTGTCGCATGGCGAATCGCAAATTTAACTTGAGTCATAGGTTGTAAATACTCGCTTTGAATAATTATATGTGCGTGGCAAAGCCGCGCACATATAATTATTCAGCTAAAACAAACGGAATGGAAGTGGTCGGGAGGATTTAAAGCGCTCGATTTCATCATCCATTTGCGCAGAGATTTCTTCACTGCTTTTTGAAGGTGGAGCAGAAGACTGCATCACATTGAGCTTGAGCGTTACCTGTTTGATCATTAACTGTTGAGCATCAACGTCAATATCTAGATTTACTGCATCACTGCCAAGGATTTTGGCGAGTTCATTTTCTACCAGAGATTCAGTTACATTCTCAAGGGTGTGATTGATTAAGTCCTGATTTCCCAAAAGCGAATCTTGTAATAACTTCTCTAGGTTCTCAAACTTTAATAATTGCACTAATTTCTCAGCATTCGCCAGAGATTTGGGATCAATGACCTGCGCTAATGCGTTAGTCAAATTAAATTTTGATTTTACCTGCTGAATTAAAGACTCAGCTTCTACTTTACGCAGTTGGGCGCTTTCTACTAAAGGGAGAATAGATAAAATCGTATCTGGCAATAAATTCAACAATTTCTCTGGCTGTACCTTCTGAGCGTAGGCATTGAGCGTATTAAGAACCTGATCTTCTAATGAATGCCGCCATTGATTTACTTCTTGAACCAATGCATCAGTGGTTGCTTCAACCACAGAAGATCCAGTTGTTGATTTAAACTTATCGACGACCTGCTGGATTAAAGCTTCAGCTTGATTGGGCGCGATCGCAATGCTTGCTTGTTTTTGCTGAAATGTCAAAATCGAACTCGCGATCGCAAGGAGATCTTCGCGAGAATTAGGTTTTTCAAATCGATTTACATAAGCTTGAAGACTATCTAACAGCGATCGCTCTGAAACAATCATGGAATACTCCTTGCAAAGCCTTTATTTCCTAGCTGTTTTATAACATAGCCTTTGGCTTATAGCTCTAAAATAGAAAAGGTTTTAGATTGGTTGATCAAACGCATAATGAATTTGACTTTTTCTCCTTCACATATATTGCTTTATGGTATTGCGATCGCGGCGGGGCTTGTATATTTCCCATATATTGTTGTCGCATTTGGGCGGGTGAGTATTGGCTATGACATGAATTCTCCAAGAGCGATGTTCGATCGCTTACCTGACTATGCCAAACGGGCGACATGGGCACATCAAAATTCTTTTGAAGTATTTGCACTCTTTGCAGCAGCGGCGCTAACAGCCTATGTTAGCAATGTTGCTTCTGATCAAACTTCTCTTAACGTATTAGTCTTTTTAGCTGCAAGATTTTTGTTTAGCCTATTTTATATACTCGATTTACCTTGGCTGCGATCGCCAATGTGGGGAGTCAGTATGGCATGTATAGGCAGCCTCTTTATTGCCAGTTTTACCTAAAAAAACAAAGCCAAGCATGTCTTACAACGCTTGGCGTTCAAACCCAAGAAAAAGTTTAAAAACTTTGCTTAGCAAAGTTTTTAAACTTTTTCTTGGGTTTCGATTGATCGGCAATTGCTGTAAATCACTTAGTCATAGCAAGTTTGCCAACGGCAAAATGAAAACCGCTAGAGCTGTAAGAAGAAATTTGTAGCTTGTAGAGATTATGTCTGTTTACTTTAGCGTTTATACTTGTGAGTCCTGCAATTATCAAGTTCCACTTGGCTTTATTGGCAAAGAGCAAAATCGAACTATAGCGATTTGTAAGGCTTGTACTTATCATTTTCATGTTTATCCTGACGAAGGGGAGAAGGTGGTAAGCAGCAATAAGCCCCACAGAATCTATGTCAGAGGAAAAAAGTGGGTTGAAGTATCTTCCAAAAAAGGAAGAATTAAAAAGAATATTTATCAAGATGCATGGCTAGATATTGGTACTCGGATTCCTGTTAATGAAAATGTCGTTCTAAGAGGAGAAAATCTCCACATTCTGTATAGCTTAGCTTTTGACGATGTTAATTGTCCAAATTGTCAAGTAAAAGGCTCATTAGTAGACTATGTGGACTACCTTGAGCATTGCCCAATATGTAAAGGGAAGATGTCGGAAAGTGAACTATAACTAAAACTATCTAAACATACGGCTAATCAAGAGAGCGCACTGCGCTCTCTTGATTACAGCTTAGGCGCTAGATCCAAATCGAATCGAATATACATCTTGTTCTTTGTCAGTGTAGATTTCGACATCGGACTTAGGATGCGATACACATAGGAGAATATAGCCCTTAGCATCTAGCTCTTCACCCATGCCACCAATGCCCATGCCTTGGCTTTGATCGACTTCACCTTTAACAATTTGAGCTGCACAAGTCGTACATACGCCTGCATAGCAAGAACATGGCAAATCTAGCCCTTGCTCGATCGCAGCATCAAGGATCGATTGATTTTCAGGGACAGATACCGTAAATGTTTGTCCTTGATGATGAAGTGTGGCTGTAAAAGTCTGAGTCATTTTTCTGAAAATTAGGTGGTTGTTGTTGATGGGTAAGGTGTTGAGCTTTGCGCCACACTTTACCTGTTTAATGATTGTGCAAAGAGAATGATACGATGTTCAATTGGCTTAATTTTATCTCCTCCTATGCAACCTCGTCACATCGCCCGCGAACTCGCACTCTTTAGCATCAACCAATTACCCAGTCAACCCCAAAAGCTAGAAACGAAAACTCTAGATGACATTGTGACGGCAGTTGTGCGATCGCTGCACGATGAGACCAAAGAGTTATTACAAACCGCTAGCGCTGAGCTACAGCGTGGTCAAGAGCGTGTATCCGCTAGCGAAACCCGCACAGGTGACGTTCGGCAAGATATCCAAGCTGTCGAGGGCATGGTGCGTGAAGCAATCGAATTAACAAAAAATGCGATTAACAATATTGGTGCAGCTTTAGAATTTCCCGTTACGTTGGTATTAGCTCAACGTAACGAAGTACGTAACTATGCGATCGATATCCTCAAAACTGTGAACGGCAAACGCACTGAGATCGATGAGATGATCAGCAGCGCTTTAGTTAATTGGCAAATCGATCGCCTTGCTCAGGTAGATAAAGATATTTTGCGGATTGCCACGGCGGAGATGATGTTTATGAGTGTGGCTAGCAAAGTTGCGATCGATGAGGCGGTAGAACTAGCCAAACGCTACAGCAGCGAAGACGGTTATAGATTTATCAACGGTGTTTTGCGACGCATTGACGATCAACTCAAAGAATTACGCAAATTAAAATGAAGTTTTCACAATCACCTAGCCCTGCACTCAAATGCGGGCTAAAATCCAAACCTGTTTCAACGGGTTAATTAAGAGTATTCTATAGTCCACTTCAGTGGACTTGAGCTTTTAGCCAAGAACTTGAGTTCTTGGTTTATTGACTTTCAGAGAAACTTGTCATCTAGAGATGTTTTCACAAAAAACATACAGCCTGCGATCGCAATGGGCGTATGAACAGATCCAGCCTTGGAGTAGAGATAGTCCCCTGATTGATAAGTAACCCCGCGATCGATTAACTCACCTTCCAGCATAAAAATTTCTTCCCCCGTAGCATGTTGATGGGATGGATAATCAACAGTCACTTCAGCACGAATTAATGCTGACAGCTCTCTTTTTTCGCGATCAATTTTTAAGACTGCCATCATTAAGCCTTTGACAGGATGAGGTTTCCACTTAAGTTCACTAGATCTTAACGCAACAAAATCCCCAGATTTAGTTTCCATCTGAATGCGGTTAAAGAGTCTTTGTTTGAGACTAGTGGGAACAGATAAAGCTGGCTCAACATAGGCAAGAGTGGAAGCAGTCTCGCGCAGCGATCGCAATTCTTTCTCTATTTCTGGGGAGGAAACTGCCATTTTTTCTACGGATTGGATCTCTTCAGGAGCGATCGCTGTCATGGCTGTTAATGCTAATAGATTATTAATTTCTTCTTGGTTCATGCAGTTTAGATCCTGATTTTTAGCTTTTGGCTTTTAGTCCATTGCTTCTATTAATTTAACGTTTGGTTTTTTATTTTTTTTGATGATTGTTACTAGCATTCCCTAAAAACTAAACCACTCATCGCCGATCGCTTCCCTTAATTTTTTTAACCCAAGCCGAATGCGAGTTTTGACAGTGCCAAGGGAAAGCCCTGTTTTGGCAGCAATTTCACTATGGCTAAGTCCACCGAAATAGGCAAGTTCTAGAGCTAAACGTTGCTCGTCGGGAAGTTCAGCAAGACAAGCCTTTATATAAGAACTTCGCTCTTGCATTAGGACATCTGCTTCTGGACTATCGACGTGCGAATGCATCTTTAACAGATCTTCTGAAGCAGCAACAGCTTTGCCAAACCTTGTATGACTGCGTAAGCGATCTAAGGCGCGACTGCGGGTGAGCATAAACAGCCATGTATCTACTCTACCTTTTTGGAAATTGTAATTTTTAGCAATTCTCCATACTTGAGTAAATACGTCTAAAACGATCTCTTCGGATTCTTCTGACGAATTAAGAATTTTATAGGCGATCGTATAAATCACTCTAGAGTAGCGATCGTATAGCAACGACAGGGCAGTTTGATCCATTTCAGCAATTCGGCTAATTAGTGAAATTTCGTCAACCTTGCTGTCACTATCGATTTTAAGAAATTTGCGATCGCATGAATCCAAAATCAGATCCTCTTCGTATTCCTATTTGAATCAGCGATTTCAATAATCTCTAAGATCATTTGTATTTGCGATCGCTGACTAGCCACAACTGATTTTTAACTATATATCATCTGGTAAAAACCATGTCTAGAACAGAAAGATTTTCTCGTTCCGCTTCGCGCCGCGAATTAATTAAAGCAGGCTTATTTGGGGCTATGGGAATTGCAAGTGTCGCAGTTGTCCCTGAAGTCATGGCAATGCCTAAGAAAAACGATGTGATGAACGACATCAAGGTTCTTAATAACGCTTTGTTCTATGAGCATCAAGCAATCTGGGCTTATGGATTTGCGGCAGGCAAACTCACGACTGGCAATGTTGGTAAAGCAGTATTGGCGATCGCCTTAGCTAACCAAGCCGATCATAAGGCGCACCGCGATTTGCTGACTACAGTTGTGAAAAAACTTGGTGGTAGCCCTGTGATGGCAAAGTCTGAATATCTCAAGACGGTCACACCTTATATCGAAAAGGGAGAAGGAAATCTCGACTCAGATGTGAATATTGCTAAGCTTGCCCTTGCGTTAGAGGTAGATGCTGCGATCGCCTATGGACGTGAGGTCGCCACTCTCAAAAGCCCTGATCTGATTACCGCAGGTGCAAGTATTGGTTCCACTGAGGCTTCCCATGCCACCGTAATTCGGGCTGCATTCCAATCCTTGGGCGTTGCTCTGAATGTGGTTCCTGCTGCTTTTGTCAGTAAAGACACCCGCGATGCTTGGATTCTCAAAGTCTAACTCAACTTTTTAAAGGAATTGTAGGGTGGGCATTGCCCACCCTACTACACGCCGCGCTACACAACTTTAATAAAGAAATGAATGTCGTGACTGATGCTCAAACTAATTCTTTCCCAAATGCCCCTACAAAAATTCTGTGGCAACAGGTTTGGGGATTGGCCGCATTATTAGCTGCGATTACTTTTAGTTGGATCGCTTATGGATTTTATCAGCCCAGAATTTTGGCGCGGATTGGGTTTGTTGATTTAGCAATATGGCTAGGGATTTTTCAGGGGCTGCTCGGCGCGATCGTGGAGCCAATTGTCGGTTGGTTTTCCGATCGCATTCTTGGTCGATTTGGTAGCCGCTTACCGCAGGTAGTTGTGGGCGTGACCCTCGCGGGACTAATTTTTGTAATTGCTTCGTGGCTAGTCGAAACTCAGCTAGCAGAAGGAATGCGCTGGATTGTCCCAGTGATGATGACAATGTGGGTAATTGCGATGATTATTTTTCGAGGACCTGCGATCGCTCTGCTCCAAGGCTTTGCGCCGACCAGTCAGTTGCCTCAAGCCAATGCAATTCTGGCTCTGGTACTAGCAGTCACTAGCGCCACTAGCCCAATCTTAGGTTTAATACTCAAACAGATTGGCGCATCCATGACTTTTATTCTGGGCGCGATCGCCTTATTAATTGGTTCAGTACTGCTATGGGCATCAATGCCACGCCATTTGGTCACAGCAACGAGCCCCGAAGTCTCCACCACAAAATTAACCGCAAAATCACTAGTCTTGTATGCCTTGCCTTTTGTCGTGGGCTTAGGATCTGGCTTAGAAATTAATTTGCTGCTGCATATTCTCCCTCGGCATCTTTCCCAATCATTAGGCAGTCTCTCAGTTGAATATATCCAGTCGGGAATCCTATTAATTGCAGGAGTTGCGACATTACCTTTGCGATCGCTATTTCGCAGATACAAAGTAACCTTTGGCATGGGATTAGGGTTAGCAGCGATCGCAGGTTGTCTCACATTGACAGTGCTAAGCCAAAATGGCGTTTATTTGATATTCATGAGTGCGATCGCGGCTATGGCTCTAGGTTTAGTTTTGACAAATACTATTCCCCTAGCTTTAGCAATGGTTCCGTCTAATCAAGCAGGATTTGGGACAGGCTTATATTTTGGCGGTAATGGCATGGCGACTGCAGTGATTGCTGCATTAGCAGTAACTCAAGGTGAAATCTCGTCCATGAATGGAGCTTTATTATGCTTTTTTGCTTTAGCGATCGCCTTGATCAGCCTAAAAAAGTTTGTTGAAACTACAAAAAGCTAATGGAGGCGCTTCGCGCCTCCATTAGCTAATTCTCGGTTAGTTGCTTTGTTGCAGCTAGCTCTCTTTCTAAAAGATTTACGCGCTCTAGTAATTGCTGATTAGACGCAAGCAACTCTTGAGTTCTAGAAGACAAATAAGGATCGGACTCCCACCAATTAATTCCAATTTCCTTGGCTTTATCCACAGATGCAACTAGCAAGCGAATCCTGATGCTCAGTAACTCCACACTGCCCACAGACACTGTGATATCACCTGCAATGACAATTCCCTTGTCTAATACTCTTTCTAGAATATCTGCAAGGGAAGAGCCAGTTGTGCTGGTTTTGATTGCTTGAGGTCTAAGCGCTTGAGACATTAAGGTATCTTATCCAATAATTTTGCGAGTCCAAGTTCTGACTCGGGCTCGCCACTACCATAGCGAGAAATCAGCACATCAAAGCAAAGATCGCGAAAGTCATCATTTTTCCCAGAGACAGGAATTTCATGCTCATGACAAATCTTGCCAATTAACAGACACGCTCTTAAGCTTGAAGCCTTACTACATTGAATTTGGCGACGGAATCCACGGATCAAATTGATTAGTTTGAGAGCCTCAGTGCGCTCTAATCCAACCCGATTTACCAAAATTTGCTTTTCGGTTTCCACATCGGCTTCGCCAATGTTAATCGTAATCATGCGATCGAGTAGTGCATCTTGAGTTGCATGAACTCCTGCATATTCATCAGGATTGGAAGTGAAAATAGCACGAAACAAAGGATGTACTCGCACATACTCGGTCTGAGAACTATCGGGGGGCAGAACAATCAGCTTTTCTTCGAGGGCGCTAAGCAATACGTTGTTTACTTCTGGACGCGATCGGTTGAACTCATCATAAATCAGCGTAAACCCTTCTTTCGCAGCCAATGTAAGGCGTGAATCAGTCCAGCTTTGGCGCAGGTCATCTTCAACCTTTAGGACTGAATGAATGTAGTTATCGACAACTTTTTTGCGTGAATAGCCTGAATTAGAACCAATCAATTGTGCCGATCGCAGATCCTCATCACCATAGATCAGCACCATCGGTCTACCAACTAAACCCGCAAGATGCATTGCCAATGTCGTTTTACCAGTACCAGCAGGGCCACGTAAATGAATGGCAAAGCCAGACTGTAAATAGCGCAGCGCCCGACGGACTATTTGCTTGGTGAAGTCAGTACTAATAAACTGACGGGCATTAGCATGGAGAACTGTGGTCATGTTGAGGAACCTTCTGCCATTTGCAGCAGGGTATTAAGAATATCCGACGGATCAACTTTCAGAGTGTTAGCTCCTTGAGCTAGCAAGTCTCTAACCGTATCGCGATCATTGACAACTTCTAACAAACTAGAGTTTGTCGATAGTTGGGCAACGTAGTCAACCACAAATTGCTCGATTTTGCCAGCAGGTTTAGGTGTTTCTTTGACTTCAATGGGTTTGGCGATCGCAGGTTCGGGCGCTGAAGCAACGACACTTTCAGATTTAGGATTTTTCTTTTTGGGTTTAGAAGTGGAGATTTCTGAGGCATCAGGAGACCTTGTGGTGTCTTCCTGACTAAGATTGGCAACAGGTGGGTTCGCGACAGTAGCGCGATCGCCTGACCAGACTGAATTGGTTAGTTGCGAACGAAAGGCTTTTAATTTGAAAGCTTGGGCTTCAGCATCGGCAAGGCGACTAGACTCAATTTGCGCTAACGACGCTTTGACATTAGCTGCGCGATCGCTAAATTCTTGCGCTCTTTGCTGTGCATCGATAGTTGCATTATCAAGACGGGTTTTAGTCAGATCTTCTAGTTGCATTTTTGTTAAAGCAGCGCGATCTTGAACTAGTTGTTGGCGTTGCTCTAGGCTAGCTTCACCATCACGAATCCGAGCTTTGCGAAGTTGTTGGCGTTGCTCTAGGCTAGCTTCACCATCACGAATCCGAGCTTTGCGAATATGTTTTAGTTGCGATCGCGTTTTAAAAGTACGAGTTCTTACCTCTTGAGCGCGTTGCTCACTATCTTCTGCGGCTTGCTCAGTACGAGTAACATTGAGAGTCCCCAAGTATTCCGACACTTGAGCCGCCCGATTTAGAACCTCTTCCCTACGAGATTCTAAGGCATTTTCAGCGATCACCTGTCTACCATGTTCCCACGCAAGGCGAGTTTCCTCAGCATGAGCTAAATATGTTGCAGTTGCTTCTGCTTGGGCTTGCAAATCACTTGATCTTTGTTCCCTTGCTAGTTGTTGTTCAGCCAAAAAAACCGCTCTACCTTGTAACCGTATTTGCCTTGCTTCTGCAAATTCTTTCATCAAAGAAGCCATAACGTTAACCTCAAATTCACTCTTTCAAATCAAAATAAATCAAACTTTCCAAAAGGCCCCAAGTTTCATTAAATGAGTCCCCCTCACCACCGCATAACTACCTTGCCAAAAATCTACTGCTTTGTCAGCAAGAAACTGACAAGATAGTTTTTAGTAAGAAGGGGGTATAAAAGAAATCGGTAGGCTAATAATCTATTGTTTAGTAGTTTACTACTAGCATTGCTAGTGGTAAATCTTACTAAGCAGCAGGTACAGCCGCCGATGCCGTCAAACCAACAGCTTCAGCATACTTGAGGTATGTTTCTACTGAGGCAATAACGACACGAGCTTCGATTGACAATAGTTCGATTCCCACCAAAGAGACTCTTACCCATGCATCAATAACAATGCCCTTGTCCAAAATGCGATCGATGACTTCCGCTAGACTAGAGGAAGAGTTGACTTTTTCGACTGCCATAGTAATATTCTCCTTGATTTAACTATGTTAGGCATGTAAATTCTGCCTTAGCAAACTGTACTATACAACAGCAAAATTTAGGGCGACCGCACACGTTTCTTAACAAAAAAGGACATATTTCACAACAATTAGCGAAAGCTAAGCAATGACTATATTTAAAGCCGCAAGGATAGTCTTAAGATAGTTGTTGTTCCAGCCTGCCTTGAGTCGTTTTGCCTTAACACCGACTTTAGTTTTTTTGTCCCTCGACAACAAATTTAAGCCGATATGACGAATCACTGCAAGATTTTCGGCACTATAGCCTCGACAACATTGAGAAGCATCTTCATAAAAGCCAACATCAAGAATCCAATGCAGTTGATTCTCAATACTCCAATGATTTCTGACAGATTCGGCAAACTTGTGGACATCATTCTCAAGACTAAGTAGATAGTATCGATATTCAGTGGAAGTAGTTCCATTTATAGTGCGTTGTGATTCAACCATACCAATACTTCTCAAATCTCTCCATTTCTCCGCACCGATTAAATATTCGGTATTACCCATTGTCCAATACCGCCGAGTTTCCATGCGTCCATGTCCTTTTTCAACCGTTTCATGGAACTGGTGTTCAACATTTTTGAAGTTATGTTCATTTGCCAATGTGAATAGTTCCTGCACATCACCGTGGAGATTACCTTGATTACCTTTCAACGCTAATACATAATCGGCTCCCTGTTCAATGATTGTGTTGGCAATTTCGGTCTGACATCCCATTGCATCTATGCTCACAATACAACCTCGGATTGATAACATTTTTAGCAGTGACGGAATTGCCGTTATTTCATTCGATTTCTCACCTACTTTTTTCTGTCCTAGCACCAAATGTTGCGATGCTGACCACACACTCACCATATGAATCAGGCTACGCTTATTCCCTGCTTCCTTTGCTCCTCTTAGGGTTTTGCCATCGACATTAATAAATTCTCCCTCTGTGCTTTCATGCACTGCTTCCATCCAGCTAATAAAGCATATTTGCAATGCTTCTGGTTTCAGTCTCCCAAATAATCTCTCGAATGTATCGACTGATGGTATACCATTGGCTAATTCTAAAAATGTCTTTAACCATTCTTCTTTATCTTTACCATATTCGGCGATCTCCACGAAATTATCAGCCCCACAAATTACCGCACAAATCGTGATCACTAATATGTCTATCAGCTTATGCAAGATACTATGAGCTACTCTGGGATCTCGCAAACTTCCAAAGTGGGTTTCGATTAGTTTGACAGGACTGATTGTTGCTAGCATTTCGACTTCTCTTTCTAAATATGCTCAATTCTCCCGTTTTTACCTTCCATTTTCGTGCTTGTTAAGAAACATGTCCTTTTTTTGTTAAGAAACGTGTGCGGTCGCCCTACAGCAAAATTAAGTATAAGTAATTTTGCTTTATTTAATAAAGGTTACATTTTTAATTCTATAAGATATCACGAAAGATGATGATAAACTTTCTTTAAGAGAATATTGCTAAAGTAGTTTTACCAGTACCTGCTGGCCCACGTAAATGAATCGCGAAGCCCGATTGCAAATAGCGTAAGGCTCTACGCACTATTTGCTTAGTGAAGTCAGTGCTAATAAACTGACGCGCATTGGCATGAAGAACTGTTGTCATGTTGAGGAGCCTTCTGCCATTTGCAGCAGGGTATTAAGAATATCCGAGGGATCAACTTTTAAAGTGTTTGCACCTTGAGCTAGTAGATCTCTAACCGTATCGCGATCGTTGACTACTGCTAACAAACTAGAGTTTGTAGACAACTGGGAAACATAGTCAATCACAAATTGCTCGATTTTGCCTGAAGGTTTGGGAGTTTCTTTCGGAGCCTCTTTTACTTCAACGGACTTAGCGATCGCAGTCTCAGGTACTGGAGCAGCAGTACTTTCCGCTTTAGCAGGTTTCTTTTTTTGCTTAGAGCTATAGCTGTTAGAGACTTCGGTGGACTTTGTAGCTAGATCTGGTTGTGGATTAGCGGGTGAGGGCGCAGCAGCGACAGACCGAGAACCTGACCAAACTGAGTCACTTAACTCAGCACGAAAAGTTTTTAACTTCAGAGCTTGGGCTTCGGCTTCAGCAATCCGATTAGCTTCAATTTGTCCTAGTGAGGCTTTGACATTAGCAGCGCGATCGCTAGCTTCTTGTGCTCTTTGCTGTGCATCTGCGGTTGCATTGTCAAGACGAGTTTTTGTGAGATCTTCTAGCTGCATTTGTGTTAAAGCAGCTCTCTCCTGTACTAATTGCTGTCGTTGTTCTTGATCAACTTTGCCATTGCGAATACGTGTTTTATGAATTTGTTTTAGCTGCGATCGCGTTTTAAAAGTACGAGTTCTTACCTCTTGAGCGCGTTGTTCACTGTCTTCAATGGCTTGCTCAGTGCGCGTGGCATTTAAGTCTTCTAAGAACTCAGACATCTGCTCTGCACGATTTTGAATTTCTTCCCGACGAGATTCTAAAGCATTTTCTGCGATCGCCTGTCTACCATGTTCCCACGCAAGGCGAGTTTCCTCAGCATGAGCTAAATATGTTGCAGTTGCTTCTGCTTGGGCTTGCAAATCACTTGATCTTTGTTCCCTTGCTAGTTGTTGTTCAGCCAAAAAAACCGCTCTACCTTGTAACCGTATTTGCCTTGCTTCTGCAAATTCTTTCATCAAAGAAGCCATAACGTTAACCTCAAATTCACTCTTTCAAATCAAAATAAATCAAACTTTCCAAAAGGCCCCAAGTTTCATTAAATGAGTCCCCCTCACCACCGCATAACTACCTTGCCAAAAATCTACTGCTTTGTCAGCAAGAAACTGACAAGATAGTTTTTAGTAAGAAGGGGGTATAAAAGAAATCGGTAGGCTAATAATCTATTGTTTAGTAGTTTACTACTAGCATTGCTAGTGGTAAATCTTACTAAGCAGCAGGTACAGCCGCCGATGCCGTCAAACCAACAGCTTCAGCATACTTGAGGTATGTTTCTACTGAGGCAATAACGACACGAGCTTCGATTGACAATAGTTCGATTCCCACCAAAGAGACTCTTACCCATGCATCAATAACAATGCCCTTGTCCAAAATGCGATCGATGACTTCCGCTAGACTAGAGGAAGAGTTGACTTTTTCGACTGCCATAGTAATGTTCTCCTTGAGTTAACTGTGTTAGGCATATGGATACTGCCTGTGCAAACTGTACTATACAACAGCAAAATTACTTATACTTAATTTTGCTTTATTTAATAAAGGTTACATTTTTAATTCTATAAGATATCACGAAAGATGATGATAAACTTTCTTTAAGAGAATAAAGTCAAGACACTAATTATTTTTCTGCGAATTACCCATTGATGATTGCCCCATAAAATCCTAGAAAATCATGAATAGCGATCCAAATATTTCTTCCAATTCCGATTTAAATAACATTAATGGTATTGATCCTAACAACAAAGCTGCAACTAATAGTAAACAAAAAGAGAATGATGGCTTTGTAAAATTGGCGATGCGAAATATGGTTAAAAAAGGGAGTACATCTCTATTTCATTTCGCACTTACGATCTTTGGAGTGATTGGAGCATTGCTAGGATTAGCGATCGCCTTTCATTAGAAATTTGATGATTGGTATCCCTAAAAAATCAACCTTATGAATTGCATGTTTTGGTTAGCAATCACCAAATGATTAACAGTATAAATCCAAGAGAGCTTAGGGATTTATTTAATCTTTTTCTAATCTCTATAGCTTAATTGCTAGATTGCAAAACCAACACAGTAAACATTATCTATTTGTGACATCAAATAATTTAAGAGACTCTGTACGTGAAACAGTATCTCTCAAATCATTTGATTTTTAGATAGCTATTGTGGATAGCAATTCAACCTTGTCTTTGAATCGAGTGGAATTAGTCACATAGAAAACTTCCTTCAATTCCACTTTTACTTTAGTAGTAATTAAGAAGATTATTGGCTAGGTTTTGTACTATATTGAACAACTTAAAGTGTGTTTGAAAAGTCTCCAAGCTAGCATAAATTTCTGCTTTTGCCCTTCTTAATTCTCCTTTTTTTGTTATTTTTCTCCTACAGATGCTTTTAATTGATTCTTACAGCGCTTTGCATTCAATCCCAAATCAAGAAAGTTTTTGAAAGGCTTGCCAAACAAGCCTTTCAAAAACTTTCTTGATTCGTTTGATCGGAAGTTGCTGTAAATTAAAGATTCTCTAGAATCACTATTTCTGTTTTTTTTTGTCGTTTAGCTAATGTGGTTACAAAGCATTGAGTATTGATTTGTACTGTGAAATCTATCCTGAGGTTGCCGATCGCCATCCGATCTCGCTTGAGCAATGGCAAGAATGGTTTGAAAAGTGGGAAGTGTATCTCCAATCTGAGCAAGCGATCGCAGATGGAGAATACGAGCTATCACTAGCAATTACCGATGATTTAACAATTCAAAAATTAAATTTACAATATCGGCAACTGGATCGCCCCACTGATGTTTTGTCTTTTGCGGCTTTAGAGTCAGATGTGCCAGAGATTCCTAGTGATGACTCTGATTATATTGAGCCAACTTATTTGGGCGATATCATCATTTCTCAAACCACGGCAATTAGTCAGGCTGAGGAACGTAGTCATTCGTTAACTTATGAACTAGCTTGGCTAGCGGCTCATGGCTTATTACATTTATTGGGCTGGGATCACCCTGATGACGAAAGTCTAGAGGCAATGTTAAAACAGCAAGACCTTATGTTGCAGCTAGTTTCACTATAAACCCCAAGAATGTTGGGGGGGGGGGGGGGGCGCGCCCCCCCCCCCGGGGGGTTTGTTTTTT
>JALQCR010000043.1 GCA_023336205.1 Pseudanabaena sp. Salubria-1 | reverse complement strand
TGGGGGGAAAATATTTTTTTTTTTTGGGGGGGGGGGGTTTTTTTTTTTTTTTTTTTTTTTTTTTATAAAAAAAAAATTTTTTTTTTTTTTTTTTTTGGGGGGGCCCCCCCCCCCCCCCCCCCCCCACAAATCTAAAACTAAACCACCTCTACTTATTGCTATAGAATTTAATTTAGGTTCATGAGCAATTAGGTCGCTTTAGGTTTATAAGGTCTAAAAACGATGAAAATATCCGACTGGGCAAAACAAGCTATTAGTTTGATGATCGCGAGCTGGGGTTTTTGGAATGTGGCGATCGCAAATGCTAATGCCCAATTAGGCAATGTTGTTGTCTATATAGCGGGCAATAATCCTGTAACTCTCAATATTGCAAGGCAAGTTGTCACTAATCCTGTGGTTGCTTCGGTCAATGGTCAGACATCTATCGTTGCAGGAGCCTTTGACGCGCCGACTGCCGATTTTGTGACTAGAGAATTGCAGCGTCGCGGTGTAGCGGCACAACAGGCTTATACTTCCCAGACGTTTCAGACTACTCCAACTGTTAATACTTCACCCTATGTAACATTGCCAAGTTATTTACCTACTGATAGTATTGAGAACTCGGCACAATATCGCTACGTTACCGCAGTTCCCTTGAGAACGATCACAACTTTAGAACAGGTGAGGCAGTTTATCCCTACTGCATTTGTGGCGAGATCAGGTCGTGGTAACTATATCTATGCTGGAGGATATCCAAATCGCGATGCTGCTGAATCTTTGAAACATTTTTTGCGATCGCAAGGAATAGATGCTCGTGTACTCTATTTCTAGATTTTGAGCCAATTTAAGAACTATAAACACTGGGCTAATTATGGACTCGATATTAAGACAAGGTAGTAAGGGTAGTGCTGTCGCTGAGTTGCAGCAACTTCTCCAAAGTAAAGGATTTTATAGTGGCAAAATCGACGGTGATTTTGGTGCTGGGACAACAAATGCAGTCCTGAAATTTCAAAAAGAGAATGGATTAGTACCTGATGGCATTTTTGGTAGTTCTAGCTGGGCTAAACTGCGTGTGGTAGTGATACCGACTTCAGCGCAGGGCTTACCAACATTACTTCCAGGCTCCAAAGGGGCTGCTGTTTCTCAAGCGCAACAACTACTTAAAGATAAAGGCTATTACCAAGGTCGTATTGATGGTGATTTTGGTGTAGGTACAAGGGATGCGATCGCTGCATTTCAACGCGCTAATGGATTGACTATTGACGGCAAAGTGGGCGAGCAAACATGGAAAAAATTGCAAGCACCAGCGATCGCTGATGTGACCCCGCCAGTTACGGTTGTGGAGATTGTCCGCCCATCATCGCCAACCCCAACACCTGTAATTCCATCGCCAACACCAACTCCTTCGATTTTTGTCCCTTCTCCAACAATCCCTGTAACAGCTAATAATCCAAGTGTTAGCACGCCATTACCAGTTCCATCTGCAAGTGCGATTAGTCTAGTCGATGCGGCGAATAGTTATAGCCGCGCTAGATTGCCCAATCAAACTGCCGCGATTAACAACTTACAGGCAAGTGTTACCCCAGAAATATTGCAACAATTTTTTCAGCGTTGGCAAATTGCTTCGGGACAAGCAACTACCTCTACATCTTTACAAGATGCTCTCGGTGGTTACAACAGCGCCCAAATGCTCAATCAAAATCTTGCCTTGCAGTGGTTACAGAGCCAACTCTTGTCACAGGCGCTCGCGCAATTTCGTCAAGATTGGTCAAACCTTAATGCTGGAACAGGTACAGGTACAACTACTCCATTTACGCCAACACAACCTACTCCACCTCCAACTAACAATCCTCAACTCCAACTCATCAATCTGACTGCTGCTGTAAAAGCTTATACGCGCACTGCAAACCAGCTAACTGCTTTGGAAAATCTTCAAGCTTCTTTACCATTACAGACTATGCAGCAGTTTTTCCAACGTTGGTCGCTTGCCTCAGGACAAACCGCGATCGCCATTTCTCTGGTGGATGTGTTTCAAGATTACGACAGTGAGAAATTTTCTAGTCAAGTTACAGCCTTGCAATGGCTAGAAAAAGAGCTAACTACAGCCAACCTAGAAAAATTCTCAAAAGATTGGCAAACAATCTAAACAAACAAAAAAGGGCGCTTAGCGCCCTTTTTTGTTAAAAACTAACAGCACCTTGGCGACGAACTACCCAACCCGTTTTCGTCCATTCCACTACAGTTGACGGTAATCCACTACCAGATCGCTCATTAATGTTGATCGCTTCGCCCAAAGTCATTACTGATGGAAAAGCATCATTAATTTCAATCATTTTGCGTAAGGGCGGCTCGTTACTTTTATTGGCACTCGTGGTTAGCATTGCTCCTGTCTGCTGCAAAATGGCGATCGCTATTTTACTGTCAGGAATTCTTACACCTAAAGTGGTAAAGCCTTGATTTAATAGACAGCCGCGATCGCTAGCAGGCAAAACTAGAGTCACCGCACCTGCAAAATATTTCTGAGCAATTTGTTGCCAAGTCGCCAAATCAGGATGAGCTATATCTAGAAATGGGAGAAATTCTTGCCAACTCGCCGCCATCAAAATTAACGGCTTATCAGGCGATCGTTGCTTGAGCGTAAAAATATCGGCACTGCGATCGGGGCGCACCGCCAAAGCAGGCACAGTATCTGTCGGGAAACTAACTAATTTCCCCGATCTTGCACTCGCTACTAAAGATATCAAAGAAACCAAAGCCACTGAATCTTTCTTTCTCCAAATTGCTTAATTAAGTACAAAATAAAAAGCCATTTTTTGTAGCGCGACAAAGACGCACCGCGAAAAAATGGCTTTTTATTTCACCGAAATCAACTTTAAATCAACTTCCTTATTTTCTAATTCTGCAACAACAGCCACAATTCCAGGACCAAAAAATCGCGTTAATTTGTCTTGTTTTTGTTGCCAAGCCTCAAAATCTAGCAATGGCGATCGAAAACGTAAAACTAAACTATAGGCTTCTTTAGTTTCTGCGGATTGTGAAATTTCCTCGTAGATGCCTACCAAGACGGGACGCTCCTCATCAGTAGGACTCATCCCTAGCTTTTCTAAAATTTCATCTAAATGCGCCTTGATACCGTAACGATAGCGGGTTACATCTTTGCGTAACTGCTTTTGCGTTGAAGTTTCTTGTAAATTACGCAAAGCTAGAACTGCTTCAGATTCAGGAACAACTACAGGTATTGGTGTTACTTCTGAAGATTTAAAAGCAAATGCTCCCAATAAAACAGGGAATCCATAGAAAAAACCTATCAGGTTTAATGTGGAATTGCCTTTAGCATAAGCCCAAAATCCCACTGCAAATAGAATTGAGCCTACATATAAGCCAACTGAAGCTAGAGATATTTTATTAGTCTTAGGCATAGTCAAAATTTAATAATACTTAATAAATGTATCTTTTAACTGCATCGATTTTTTGAAGATATTTTTAGCTGATCACCATAAATGACGAAATTCAAAACTAAAAAGGAGAGAGGCTGCGCTTTGCGCCGCCTCTCTCCTTTTTGGTTTTATAGCTCAACAAGACTGGTAGCTATAGCTCCTAATTTTTTGTGGCGAAAAAATTTTTATAGTCGGGGTTACCATCGTTAGACTATAAATATATAAGTAGGAATTACTCTAGCTTGACTGAATTCAAGAATTGTAAATTAACCCTTAGATAGGTTTTTTGTAATTCTAAGTAGCCAAAACCACCATTTTTAGATTTGGCAAGCTACAATCATCTAGGTGTAATTCCCCGTAGCACAAAGTTTTAGACAGTACGGATCTGAGGAATCTGGCATGAGCAAAACAGCCATCGACCTACCTATTGAAATCAAGTTGCCTGTAGGCAAACTTGGCGGAAATCTTGAAGAAATTGAAGAAGACCTTGAAGACCTAGATGATGATATCGAACTCGAAAAGGACGATTTAATTGATGACTCAGATGAAGACGCTGACCCTGATGATGACCCTGACAAAGCTGGCAAAGCAAGGGGGACCAAAAAACGAGCTAGCCAGACTAAGAAAAAGTATTTTACTGAAGACTCGATTCGCCTCTACCTTCAAGAAATTGGTCGTATTCGCTTACTCAGAGCTGATGAAGAAATTGAGCTTGCCCGAAAGATCGCCGATCTTTTAGAGTTAGAGCTAAAGCGTGAAGAAATAGCTACTGAGGTTGAATGCCATCCTGATGACGTAAGGGAAGCAGACTGGGCAGTCAAAATGGATATGTCCCTCGGAGAGTTTCGCAAACGACTCCACTCTGGTCGCAGGGCAAAAGACAAGATGGTACAGTCTAACTTGCGACTTGTGGTATCGATCGCCAAAAAATACATGAATCGGGGGTTGTCATTCCAAGATTTAATCCAAGAGGGCAGTCTGGGCTTGATCCGTGCCGCCGAGAAATTTGACCATGAAAAGGGTTATAAGTTCTCGACCTATGCGACATGGTGGATTCGTCAGGCAATTACTCGTGCGATCGCTGATCAATCTCGTACGATCCGCTTACCTGTCCACCTTTACGAAACCATTTCGCGAATTAAGAAAACTACTAAGTTACTTTCTCAAGAAATGGGTCGCAAGCCAACTGAAGAGGAAATCGCCACTCGGATGGAGATGACGATCGAAAAGCTGCGGTTTATTGCCAAATCTGCCCAGTTGCCGATCTCTCTGGAAACTCCCATTGGTAAAGAAGAAGACTCTCGCCTCGGTGACTTTATCGAGTCCGAAGGTGAAACTCCTGACGATCAAGTTGCTAAGAGCCTTTTGCGTGAAGATCTTGAAAGCGTGTTGGGAACCCTTAGTCCCAGAGAACGCGATGTCTTACGTTTGCGTTACGGACTTGATGACGGTCGGATGAAGACCCTTGAAGAAATTGGACAAATCTTCAACGTTACTCGCGAACGCATCCGCCAAATCGAGGCTAAAGCTCTTCGCAAATTGCGACATCCTAATCGCAATAGCGTTTTAAAAGAGTACATTCGTTAAAAAAGTAAAGGGAGCGCTGAGCGCTCCCTTTACTTTTTATAATTAATTGCCCTGCCTTGCTGGTAAAACTGTACATAGGCTAAACACAGGTGTTATACTGGGAAGCCTGTGAAAAAATGACATCTTTTGAAACTAAATAAGTAAGTAACGGTTATGACAAAACGTACCCTACGCGGTAGTGTCCGCAAAAAGAAGCGCACCTCTGGATTTCGTGCCAGAATGCAAACTCCTACAGGTCGCCGAGTAATCAGAGCGCGTCGTAGCAGAGGTCGAGTTCGCCTCACAACTGTATAAGCGATCGCTAGATCAGCTATTACAAGATTTAATTCATAACCACAATTTGTACGCGATTTGCAATTGTTAATCTCTAGTGCTTCCTAATCAAAACCGTCTGCGGCGGCGTGAAGACTTCGCGAAAGTATATGCCAAAGGCGATCGCTACAGAGGCACTTACCTAAATTTGCGAATTTTTATTGATAGCAATGACCCTTTAACAAGGATAGGCATAGTTGTCAGCAAAAAAGTAAGTAAGTTGGCGGTAACCCGTAATCGATTTAAGCGTCAACTTCGCGCCATTTTTCGTCAACTTCTGTCACAATTGAAGAATGGATTGCAAATAGTTGTAACAGTGACTACTGTTCAGAGCAAGCCCAGTTATCAAGAACTTTGGGACGACCTAAAGAATTTATTAGCAAAGGCGCAGGTGTTTCATGGCAGTTAATGAGGAAGTTTACTATGAAGGCGCACCCCACATTGGCGATCTAATTATTAGCTTGCTAATGAGTGTCTTTGTGATCACTATCCCTTTGGGTATTGGTGCAATTGCAAGAGCACTGTGGGTTCGTTATCGCATCACCAACCGACGCATTACCGTCACAGGTGGGTGGAGAAGCCAAAACCGTACGGATATTGTGTATGCGGAAATTGCCAAGATTGTCACGGTTCCTCGTGGTTTTGGAGGTTGGGGTGATATGGTGCTGACCCTCAAAGATGGTTCTCGCCTTGAACTAAAGTCTTTGCCTAAATTTCGAGAAACATATGAATATATCGAATCTAAGCTAAGCCTCAAAGCGCAGGACATAAGCGGCGTGATCGGTAGCAAAGCCTAAATATTTAAGGATCGCCCAATAACTAATGTTGTAGGGCGATCCTAATTTTCATGAGTGATATTTCGTTATCATTCGGATGCAAACCCAACAGTAAAGTAGAAAATGGATTTCGGTGTAGGTTTTCTTTCCAACAACATAATGTTGCCTTTCCTAGATTTCTTCTACGGCATCGTGCCGAACTATGGATTGGCAATTATTGCATTAACGTTGGTTGTCCGTTTTGTGTTGTTCCCTGTTAGTGCTAATCAGCTTCGCAGTATGCGTCGCATGAAAATCGCTAACCCTGTGATGCAACAAAGAATCAAAGAAGTTCAAGAGCGATATAAGAGCGATCCTGCTAAGCAACAAGAAGAGCTAGCTAAGGTCAACTCTGCTAACTTCAAAGAATTTGGAAATCCTTTGTCGGGATGCCTACCTGCACTAATTCAGTTGCCAATTCTGTTTGCTTTGTTTGCAACCTTGAGAGGTTCGCCCTTTGCAGATATAAATTATTCTCTCAACTTTCAGGTTGCGCCCCCCGAAAATCAAGCCGAGATCCAACATCAGCCTTTTACATCCCCTAGTCAGAACGTGTATTTTGCTGATCGCGTGCACTTCCCAGTTCTTGCAACCGCTGTAAACGGTACAAACTTAGCGATCGGTGATGAATCGAAGATTGTTTTGCAGACTTCCCTAGGAAAAGATTTCAACGCTCTAGCTACCGAATATCCTGATGTAGAACTAACTACTAGATGGAAAGTCACCAAGGGACAAGACTTAGTAGAACTTCTAGATGATGGAACTGTAGTTGCTAAACAAGCGGGTGAGGTAACTGTTCAAGCAACAGTGCCTGGATTAGCATCAAATAAAGGATTCCTATTTATCAAAGCCCTCGGTAAAACAGGTGTTACCAATGCTGATGGCAGCATTAACTGGGACATCGTAGTCATGGTATTGGGATTTGGTATCAGTCTTTATGCCAACCAAAATATTTCGAGTGGATCTACGCCCAAGCCTAGCAATGCCACACCTGAAGCTTCGCAACAGGAAACGATGAACAAACTCACACCTATTATTTTCTCTGGTATGTTTTTGTTTTTCCCACTGCCATCTGGTGTAATGCTTTACATGTTGATTGCTAATATCTTTCAAACTTTGCAAGCTTTTATTGTTGCTAAAGAACCACTTCCTGAAAACTTGCAAAAGTTGGTTGCGGTTTCGGCAAATTCTGCGCCCTCAGATAAAGCTAGCTCTAAGTCTGACTCTAAAACTAGCAAATCTGAAACTACTAAAACCGTTGATACCAAATCTAAAGTTGTAGTTGACGATAAAGACCAAGATACAAAGAGTCCGACGAAGTCTGCTCTACCATTTGAGCCTAACTCTTCCAATAAGAAAAAGAAGAAAGGTTCTTAATTAAATTGGGTGGCGTTTTGCGTCACCCAATTTAGTATTGAAATTATATTTAATAGAAATTTGATCAGGCAAGTAGGGATTATGGAAGATACTTCAGCAGGTGCAAATTGGCTGCAAGAGCTTTTAAGTTTGATGGGTTATGCGACTTCGGTTGATATTCGTCTTGCCGAGGTATCTCCAGAACAAGTTAATGGTGTCTCTAAGAACTATTGGCTAGAGATAAGTTCTGATGGTTTGCAGGAGCAGCAAATTAAAAGATTAATTGGGAAAGATGGGATAGTAATTGATTCGTTACAGTATTTGTCTAGTATTCTGTTGAATCGTCACTTACCCTCCGACAATGCTGAAACAGAAAATCGCAATTTTTATACAGTCGAATTAAACGGCTATCGGTCAAATCGTATAGCTGATTTGCAGGCTTTAGCAGAAAATGCGGTGCTGAAGGTTCGCGAGACGCAAACTGAGTTTGTCATTAAGCAATTGTCATCCGCCGATCGCAGACATATTCACCAGCTTTTAGAAGGTTTCTCAGATATTGAAACTCATAGTCAGGGTCGAGAGCCAAATCGTCATTTGATTGTTAAGTTGGTGCAGAGCTAATGGAAAAGTTATATATACCTCAGATCGCTAAATCCGTAGATGCGACTGAAAGTTTTGAGTTCAAAGAATTTATTGAGGGGCTAGAGACATTAACTCCTGTCCAAGGTGTGATTAGTGTCAGGCATGTTGGCTCTTTTCTCGAAGTTAGTTCTAAAGCTTCGACGATTATGACTTTGACTTGCGATCGCACGTTAGTGCAATTTAACTATAGGTTGGCGATTAACAATTCTGAGAGGATTTGTCTGGCTGAGCCTTTGCCAGAAAGTGAGTATCCCAGAGAGCGAGAAATTGAAGCAGATGACTTAGTCGAGTCTATATCTCCCAGTGGTTATTTTGATCCTGCGGCTTGGCTATATGAGCAATTAATTTTAGCTATTCCCTATCCGAAGATTGCACCTGATGCGCCTGCTCTTGAAATTACTGATACAAATAGTCTTGACGGTTCAACGGCTACCATCGATAAGCGGTGGGAAATATTAAATTCGTTAAAATTACCTGAATAAAAAGGGCGTGCGAAGCACTCCCTTTTTATTCAGGTAATTTTTTAAAAGTGTTGCTTTGCAACACTTTTAAAAAATTTTCGGTTTGAGTTAAAGCGCAACGCGCTGTACATTTATCCAGCGCAGGCAAATAACTTTTCTAATTGTGATTTTTCTGTGGGATTTTCGATAGTTTGAGCAATTTCCTTGGCTTTATCGCGTTGCCCGATCGCCCAATAGGTACTGCTGATATCTGAGTAAGCTCTAGAGCGAATGTTGGGATCGGCGGCAGACTTGGCGATCTCAAGACTCTCTTGCAAAATTGGCTCTACCTTTTCTGCTAGCCCAAATTCACCATAGGTACTGGCGATAATATTCAGAGCAAAAAGGCGATCAACTGGTTGCTGAATGGCTTTGGCGATCACTAAGGATTGTTCCCAAGCTTTAGCGGCTAAATCAGTCGATTTGAGCGCTTGATATTGACGACCAACTTCGATTAGTAAGGTTAAGACATCCATCGAAGGAGCAATAGCGCTTAAACCTTGGAGACTTTGATCAAATAATTTGATTGCTTCATCGTTTTTCTTCTCCTTGGTATAGGCGATCGCGACATTGGCAATACCCACACTTTTTTCAACCGATCTTCCATCAAGGTTGTCAATAACTTCTAGGGCTTTGTCATATTGCTTCGATACTAGGTATTGATTCGCAACTAAAAAGAGAGATCGCGTCTTTAAGAGTTCAGCATTTGCGATCGCGGCTTGTTCGACAGCTTTAGGATCGGGTACAGCCTTTTCCTCTTTCGGCGTATCAGCTTTTAAGGCTTTATTTGCTAGTTTCGGAGCAGCTTTTTTAGTAGTTTTGGCATTCTTGGCTGCTTCTTTTGCTGAGGAGATCGCATTATCACGCATGGCATCAAACTCTTGGAAGACAGCATTTAATGAAGCGATCGCTTTGGCATGATTTCCTGACTGCGCATAGCTACCTGTAATTTCAACTCTAGCTCTCGCCTTAAGATTAGGATCTTCGATCATTGGTAACAAATCTGTTGCTGCTGAAATCGAAGCTTCAGAATTAAAATCGTCACCTATTTCAGTGTAGACATTGGCGATTGCGGCAAAAGCTCGCGCTCGGACATAGGAGTCAATGATTTCAGGTGTTGCCTTAGTTGCGTCAGCTAGTAAGTTTTGAGCATTCTCCTTTTTACCTGCTTCCCCATAGGCTTGAGCGATTTTGATGTTGGCAAAAACTCTATCGACAGGATCAGGTAATGTTTTGGTGATCGCTAAAGAATCATTTAGCGCATTCACCGCCAGTTTAGGCTGATCAGCTTTGGTTAGACGACCTGCTGTATCCAATAGCGCAAAAGCTTGCAGGGATGGCGTAGTGATCGTACTGGCTGTGGTTAAGCTTTTTTCTAAAACTTTTTTGGCTTGGTCGGGACGCTGCAATTCTAAATATTTGCCTGCAATTTCCGTATAGGCTGCAACTTTGGCTTCGGGAGATGTCCCTGCATCTGCCAATGATACGAAGCACTGAAGTGGAACTCCCTGAAATTTTGCTTCTCCAGAATTTTTGGGACTAGCTGCCCATACTGCACTTGTTGTGGCTAGATTGACTAACAATGCTAAGCAGCTAGCCAGCAGCCGCATCCATATTGTTCGCATAGTTAATTTTGTCCTTGCGTAAATTATTGCGTGGGATATCTTTGAGATTCTACCCAATTCGTTAGCGATCGCACCTATAGATATCGCTATCAAAACCTAAGAAGTAAGTGGCGGCGCTTTGCGCCGCCACTTACTTCTTAGGTTTTGCCCCAAACTAGCTGCCTGTCGGAGATATCAAAAATCCTTCTTGTTAGGGTGTGTTAGCCATGGAGCTATCTTTACGAATATCAAGTTTGTCTGTCTAAAGGCAGAAAATATAAAGAGAGATTGCAGATTTCTAAACAATCTGTTACATTACTAAATATAAATTAACTGAAAGGTAATTCGATTATGTCTGACGAAAGCCGTAACGTATGGAATTGGGGTTTCACTTCTGGTGCTGAAAACTGGAATGGACGCTTAGCAATGATCGGATTTGTATCTGCATTAGCGATCGAATTAATTAGCGGTCAAGGTGTATTGCACTTTTGGGGCATTCTGTAATTTTTAATATTTAGCCAATAAAAAAGCCTCGATTAGTCGAGGCTTTTTTATTGGCTAAATAAAGGCGGTGAGCCGCCTTTATTTAGCAATTAATTCCCAAATCCTTAAGGTTGCGCCCCGCAGGGGAAAAGCCTTAAGGATTTGGGTTATTTATGCTCAGGTACTTATTTTATTCAGCAGCTGCAACAGCTACGTCAGCAACAGCTACATCGGCAGTAGTTACAGGTTCTTCAGCATCAGGAATGATTGCTTCAGCATCTTCTGCTTCGACAGCTTCTGGCTCTAGTTTGATCGTCATATAACGAATTACGTCATCGGCAAGACGCATGGATCTTTCTAAGCTTTCGATGGTTTTGGGGGTTGCGGTGTAATTTACTTGAATGTAAATGCCTTCGCGGTGACCTTTAATGTCGTAGGCTAATCTGCGTCTGCCACGATGTTGAATCGTAATATCTTCAGATTCTTGTTGTACTAAGAAGTCTTGATATTTAGCGATCGCGGCATCGGCTTCCTGATCGGGAAGATCGGGACGCAGGATATACATGGTTTCGTACAAACGCTTAACAGTCATTGAATTTCTTCCTTACGGTCAGTATTTGGCTTCTGAAGTATTAAGTACAGAAGCAAGGATCTATTATCATATCGTGTTAAGGCATTCAGTAGAACAGATTTTTATATTTCTAGCGCCATTGGCGCTAGAAATATAAAAATCAATTGTTCATGATAAGAATTGCTGATGTTTTGAGCTTGAATCGTTCCTTTTCTGGCTATAGCCACTCTGGTTATGACAAAACTCCAAAGAGGAGTTGCGGCTCATACCAATTCACAGAAGTGTGACAACGTGAATTAAAAACTAAACCCTGCTAAGGGTTTTAAAAGCACAAAATGGCGTAGCCATTTTGTGCTTTTGTATCAGATATTGTGCAGAATTACCCAAATCCGTAAGGTTGCGCCCCGCAGGGGCGCAACCTTACGGGTTTGGGCGCAAAGCGATGTAAGACCCAAGAATTAATTGTCGGCGCAAAGCGCTGACAATTAATTCTTGGGTCTTAATTTTTGTTTCAACACAAGCGGTGACAGCGATATATAAGAGCGTTAAGGGTTGTCACAGAGAAACAACTTTTGTATTTTGGACTAATTTTATATATTAATCGTATAATTGCAATAAGTGGAGCAAAAAAGCCATTTAGCTTAGGCGCAATAGAGGCAGAGTGAAAAATATGGCAGTGAAAACTAATACGATCGCGGATGTCTTGATTGTCGAAGATGAACTTGTAGCAGCAAATGCCCTATCAGATGTTTTAGCTGATATGGGCTACCGAGTTCTGGCTATAGCTGATAGTAGTGATGGTGCAATTACTTCAATCCGTCATCAGGTTCCAGATATTGTTTTGATGGATATTAAACTTAGGGGCTCAGTTAGTGGGATCACTGCGACTGACGAGATTCATAAGATAGCGTCTATCCCCGTAATTTATCTAACAGCTTTTAGCGATCCTGAGACTTTAGAACAAGCGATCGCAACTTCTCCCTATGGATATCTCACTAAGCCACTTAGATATGCAGAAGTTAATGTTGCGATCATGCTGGCTTTGAAGAAACATCAGGAAGAAAAAATATTGCAAGAAGCTCTGGATAAAGAAAAAGAGCTTCATATTTTAAAGTCTCGGTTGCTTGCCATGGCATCCCATGAATTTTCAACGCCAATGTCAGTAATTCGATTATTAATTTGGAAATTACAAACCTTTGAAGAGCAACTGACTAAAGAAAGTAGAGCCAAGAATCTTGCTTCTATTCAGTCAGCAATTAAAGATATTAATTGGTTACTTGAAGAGGTTAAATTTATTGCCTGTTCTGAATCGGGAAAATTCCCATTTAATCCTGAAAATGTAGATGCGATCGCCTACTGCCAGCAATTGGTAGATAGCTTTGAGACAGAAGATAGTATTCGTAAATGTCGGATTAAATTTCATAGTCAAGGACAATGCCAAAAATTGAAATTCGACAAGAAATTACTATGGCATATATTTATGAACTTAGTCTCTAATGCTATTAAATATTCCTACGAAGGGGGGACTATTGATGTTGAGCTAATTTGTGAGTCAAGGCAGTTATTTCTAAGTATTGGTGATCATGGTATTGGTATACCTGATGAATATTTAAACAATTTGTTTTTACCTTTCTTGAGAGCTGATAATGTCGGCTCTGTAAAGGGTTTAGGGATGGGTTTATATATAGTAAAGCAAGCTGTAGAAGCTCATTCAGGAAAAATTGCTGTAGAAAGTGAAGTGAATATGGGTACAAAGTTTACAGTAGTTTTGCCTTCAGCATAGAACCTAAAGATATGTACTATCCGCTGATTGTACATGTCTTTAGAGATAACTCTTTAGGCTTATTTTTATTTCTAATTTTATGATGATTATCTCTTGGATCTTGAATAAATAATAACTTGCAAAGTATATGGAGCAAGAATTATTTGGTTTGATGCGGTTGTTAATTGCTTTGTAATCACTGATTAAAAATGTGTTTAACAATACTTTACATATTCTAGAAACAGATGTAAGGTTTTAGCCATGTTAAAAGTCTGTATTGATTTTCCTTTATTACTGCATAGACCATGTTTCCTAAAGGAGGTAACGACATGACAGAACTGGGGATGGGCTTCAAGGCTTAATTATCGACTGCTTACTTGTTGTGAGCAACGTGACTAAACAAAAACTTTTTAAAAACTCAACGCATATAGAAGTTTGGTCACAAGTTGTTGGCAACGAGATTATTAACCGTCTCACAAAATTTACTTTGTGTAAGTCTTCGTTAGCGGCATAGGCTACAAAACTTGCATTATTAACAAATAGTAAAACTAGTGAGACCTCAATATTGGAGGTTTTATGAATGTTCGTGGAAAAACAGCTCTAATCACTGGAGCTTCGCGAGGGATTGGAAGAGCGATCGCATTGGAACTCGCTCAACAGGGAGTTAAGTGCTTGATTTTGGTTGCTCGCGATCTTGAACGCTTAAATTCTGTTGCTTCGGAAGTGGAAGCTTTTGGAATAGAAGCGGTGAGTTTACCTCTAGATCTATCGCAGACAGTTGAGGTAAACATTGCGATCGCACATGTATGGCGTGATTTTGGCCCAATTGATATTCTGGTTAATTGTGCTGGAGTGGCGCATCAATCTTCTTTCTTGCGATCGCGCTTTCAAGATGTGCAATCGGAAATCGAGGTCAATTTGCTGGGTATGTATGCGATCACGCGGATGGTGGCGAGACGGATGGCGGTGCTGCGACATGGCAGCATTGTCAATGTCTCTAGCCTGATGGGTAAGGTCGCCGCGCCGACGATGGCGACTTATTCGGCAACTAAATTTGCGATCGTGGGATTCACTCAGGCGCTGCGTGGTGAGTTAGCTGCTTACAATATCAAGGTGTCGGCGTTACTTCCTTCTCTTACTGATACGGATATGGCGCATGATTTGGAGTGGTTTCGCTGGGTGGCGATGATGACTCCGAAGCAGGTGGCGAAGGCTCTGATCGCGGGGCTAGAGCGTGAGACTCCGGAAATCCTTGTCGGATGGCAAAGTCATCTGGCGGTTTGGGGTCATCGGCTCTTTCCATTCCTAATGGAAAAGATCTTGCTAATTGCTGCTCCTAAAGTTGGATAAATTTATAGAAAGAGAAAGAAGCTTTGCTTCTTTCTCTTTCTTTTTGATTTGGCGATACAATCAAGTAAAAAGAAAAATATTTGTAGGGGTAGAGCATTTGCGCCAATATCTCTCAGATCTCCACGATAATCTCTATCCGCAAATGCTCTACCCTATGTGCTTTTATTGACAATTTATCCCTGCGGTTTGGGGATTATCGGTGAATGTTGGAGGTTTAGGGCAGAGCATTCCCGATTTAGACGGATCTGAGAATTGATAGATTGTGGCGGGAATGCTCTGCCCCTACATTATTAAAATTATGGCTCGAAAATCCCGCGAACTCATCTCTGGTTATTGCTATCACATTACGGTGCGCTGTAATAATCGCGAGTTTCGATTGATTCGGGATGAATGTCGAGAGGTGCTGCTCTATTCCATTCAGCAATGCAAAGACAAATTTGGGTTTAAACTCTATGCTCTGTGCATCATGAGCAATCACATTCATTATTTGATAGAACCTGCCCAACCAGAGGATTTGCCTAAGATCATGCATTGGTTGAACTGGTACACTGCTATGTGTTTTAACCAGATGATGAATCGAACGGGGCATTTTTGGGAGAAGCGATATCACAGTACAGGATTTGCGAATACGGATATGCGCCGCGCTTTGAATACGTTGCGATATATCCATGCGAATCCGAAGGCGGCGGGGATGCAGTTGGGATTTTTTTATGACTATAGCAATTATGGAACCTATGATCGCCTCACTGATGATGGTTTGACGCAGTGGCATCCTGCATTTTTGATGTTGGGCGCGATGTTGGAGATCTGTGCGGCGAAATATCGCAAATTTTGCCAGAAGTACAAGCCGAAGCCGAAACCTGAGAAGCGAAATTATTGGGGTACGAAGTTGTTGGCAAATTTAAAAATAAAGGGCAAGACGGGAAAGGGTTGTCGAGGGCAGAAGTCGTTATGGGATGAGTGGGATAAGCCCGATGAGGACATCCGTAAAGTTGCTGAAAAATTTGTAATGGCAAATTGCTATGATCCCAAGGTTGCTTGCCAGAAATTTTCGGAAAATGATGGTGGTGATGGTGAGGAGGCTGGTGACAGGTAACGGATCTCTGAAAGGTGCATTATGTCGTAGCTAAATTGCGATTTACAAAAGTTAATAGAAGTGTGAAACGTTTATGCTTTACACTTCACAAGTCTCGATGCGAGAAAAGAACATCTTCTCTACTCCTCTCCGCTCTTTCTCCATCTACGCCGCCGAAATTCTTATAAGGGAGGTGTCCCTTAACACTCATAAAATTATTCTTAAAAAATTGGTCAAAAAATTGGTCGGGATAGTCCACCCATTTACCCTCGCTTTTCCATGCAGTGCGATCGCAAAATTTCTCCCAAGTCTTAGAACTTGGCAGACTAAAATCTAGCTTACCACCACAATCGACATAAATCTGCTTCTGGACGCTAAAGCCATACAGCCCATCGCTATGTTTTACCCAAAGAGCATCGATCGCCAATAGCTCATCACAGGGGAACTCTTTTACATCTTTTGCACTAAATCCTTGCCCCACATCTTTTCCCACCGCCGTAATCATCAACTTATAGGTTTCTTCATCCGCCTCATACCATTGCTTTGCTACTAGATAATCTTCTAGCTGTTGATAGCGTGAAGTTTTAACAGATTCTTTTAAACCATCTAAAGCCTTACGCTCAGACGATGACAAATTTAGTCGCTTATCAGATTGTTGATAGATCAGATATGCCAAATCGCTCTGATGACGATTTAACGCTTCTTGGATTAGCTTAGTCGGATTGACCAAACTCGCATAGAACAAAATCATATCTTTCCAAGCACTCAAGCCCAAATGCTCATAGAGCAAGCTTTCTTGCTGTAATTTCACGATTTCCATAGCCGCTAAAAATTCCTGAAAGCTCAGATGCGAAAATTGATAGATACCTCCATCTCTTTCAACTAATAACTCACTCACCTGCACCATCTGCCCTAAAAATTCCTTTACATTCACATCAGGATCGATCTTTGCCAAAGAAGTATTTAGCAGTGCCAATAAATGATCGCGTTGAATTTGTTTAAATCCTTCCTCTTCACCATCATCAAGATTTTTTGCCGCCTCCATCATCATTGCCAACGCCACAACTTGCAGCACCTCCTGACGTTGATTAATCGACTTCAATAACAAGGAAATACCCCTAGCACTAGCTCTCCGTCCTAATTGCAACTCACAAATATCCTGATATAACTCCACTTTGCGCTGCGGTAACTCCGCACCCTGCTTATTCTCTCGATGGAACCGTGCCATCATGTTTAATAGCAACACATTACCCGCAATATCATTCAACTCAGGACGCGCCTGAATTTGTTCCAATAGAGACTCGGCTCTTTCTTTTGCCTTTGCCTCTACATCAGGAGTATTCCGCCCACCCCTCGCATAGCGCTCTTGGCACAAATACCACTGCTCCACAAACTGCTGACGCTGTTCCTGATTAAAATCCTGAATCCAAAAACTCGCCGTTGGTTTCCGTGCTACATAGTCTTCACGATAAGCAGTTGGGCGCGAAGTCACAATAAACACCGCCTCATGATATTTCTGCATCTCCGCACTCAGCCACTCGCTTACCTTTGCCCTCTCCGCAGGTGGTACTTCATCAAAACCATCAAACATCACCAAAGCATCACCACGACTCAGCAAATTTAGCGCCCAATTCGGCGGAACTGTTTCCAGTTCCTTAATTTTGGATAACCGCCCAATGTGAAACTTGGTCAATAGTTCAATTAAATCTGGCGGATTCTCTTTGGTGATCTCTTTCCAACATCCTGCTAGATAGAGCAAAAAAGGAACAAACTTAGGAGCCTTATATTTGCGAAAATCCCCCCTGTTATATTCGCCTGTGCTGTATATGTACGTCAGATGCTTTAGCAAAGTTGATTTGCCATAACCGCCCCAAGCCCTGATTGCAATCTGACGTAAACGGTTATCCTGTTTCACCCTTTCCAGCAATCCCCAAATCTGCATCTGCTGACAATCTTCACCACGATTTCTAAACTCATAACCCGCCACAATGGAATCTGATGATAATTCCAAAGGTACAAATACCTCACGCAACAAAGGATTATTCACAGGCAAATTTTCATCTTCCCGCAACCCCACCGCATAATCTTCATGACAGTCCCACATCTGACATTTGAGATATTTCATGTCAAATCCAAGTGCCTGCCAATTTAGCTTTTGATTTAACACTTGATTAGCGCGATCCATGTTTTCAACAAAACCTTCAGCATCCTTCTTGCCTCGCTCAGCATAGATCTCACTCAATTTCTCAATAAAATTCTTGCTATAGGCAGCCCATACTCCTGAAATAGCCGTAACAGGAAATAGAGCGATCGCTGTAGCCCATTCCTGTTTAAGCAAAAATGATCCAAATGCGAAACTTGTCCCACCTAAAGGAGACCATCGTGCAATTGCAGCAAGCGATCGCTGGATAAATTTCTTTTCAGAACTATGAGTAGTCTGTTTATCGGATCCTTTGGACTTTGGCTCTTGTTCTTTGGACTTTGGCTCTTGAGTCATGGTGTTTAGGGCGATCGCATTTCAAGCATTGTAAACTAATCAAAATAAATTGGTATGATCGTAAAGTAACAACATTGAAAATTGATCCAAGTTGTATGCAAACATTAACAGTCGGCAATATTTTAGAAGCTATATCGGTTCTTGACTTTGAAGATCAACTATTTATAGTCGAAACCTTGCAAAAAAGAATGGTCGAACTACGCAGAAAACAAATTGTCTTAAGAATTCAAGAAGCCGAAGAAAACTATCGACTTGGTAAAGTTCGCACAGGTTCTATTGAAGATCTCATGATGGATTCTAGCGATGATTGAACTAACTTGGGATGAATCATTTGCGCGAATCTTAAAGAAATGGCGCAAAAAGCATCCTGAACTCGTTGCTCGATTTCAACAAAAACTTGAACTGTTCAAAAATGATCCATTTCATCCATCATTAAAAACCCATAGCCTAGTTGGAAATCTTGCAGGCTCTTGGTCAATCAGCATCAACTATGAGCAGAGATTAGTTTTTAGATTTCTATCCGATACCAAAGTTTTGTTAATCGATCTTGGTACTCATGATGATGTTTATTAGACTCAATTCGCTCTTGAGTCATGGTGCTTAGGGCGATCGCGCATTCAACTTATCCCATTACCAAATTTCCGCAAGGCTCAAAACAAACTCAGGTAAAACATCTTCCCCAGAGAGAGAACTCGGATTTTGCAAAACTTCCTTAGGCTTCCCAATGCGATAAACTTCCACTTCCCGATCTTTGCGATTAATCAGCCAGCCCAGCCTTGCTCCATTATCCTGATATTCCTGCATCTTGTCTTGCGTAACCTTCAAGTTATCGCTAGGCGACATCAACTCAACTACAAAATCTGGACAAATTGGCGCAAATTTTGATTGTTGTTCTGGCGTTAAAGCTTCCCAACGTTCTTTTAATATCCATGAAGCATCAGGAGAGCGATCGCTACCATTGGGAAGTTTAAAGCCCGTTGACGATCCAAAAGCAAAGCCTAACCTAGTTCTACGATTCCAAATCCCTAGATCGGTGGTAATGCTAGCACTCCGCATCCCTGTTTCGCCACCTTCTGGAGCCATTACTGTAAGATCTCCTTGAGCATTTCGCTCAAATCTAAGATCGCTATTTTTGCGGCAAAGTTGAAAAAACTGTTCGTCAGTAAGATCGATGACAGATTCTAGGCTGATCGTTAAAGCATTCATAGTTCTCAGTAAAGTCTTGAGCCTACATTCCGATTTTATCACAAGCTCTGAGTCATGGTGTTTAGAGCGATCGCTAGAAAACCACTATAATTATTACAGATTAACTCAAAGGTGCAGTCATGGTCGTTACTCCAGTTATCGATCGCCTTGAAGCGGTATCACATCAAAGCTCTCCAGATGGAGCTCAAAATGATCAATCATTCATAACTTTAGAAACATATCGAGCAATCTCTGAAACAGCCGAAGAACGTCTCGAATACCGTAATGGAGAAATTTTTACTATGTCTGGAGGAACTGCCAATCACAGTGCGATCGCCGTTAATTTAATCATTTATCTGGGTTTTTTGCTAAGAGATACCGATTTCCGTATGTACAATGGTGATATGCGGATCTGGATTCCAGAATTTCAATGTGGTACTTACGCAGACGTGCTGGTGATTAATGGTGAGCCAGAGTTTAACGGTACTTGCACAGACGAAATCCTCAACCCACTATTAATCGTAGAAGTCTTATCTCCATCAACAGAGGGCTACGATCGAGGTGAGAAGTTCCGTAAATATCGCTCCATTCCCAGCCTCAGAGAGTATATACTCATCAGCCAATCAGAGCCATATATTGAGCATTATTTTAAGCCTGACTCAAAGCCTGAGAATAGCGATATCTGGCAGTTTCAAATCAGCGATCGCTTAGAACAAAAAATTACATTGCCTAGTCTCAATATAGAAGTTCCTCTTTCAGAAATCTATAGACGCATCATCGGAATTAGCTAATCTGTAGCGATCTTCCACTTCCCGATCTTTGCGATTAATTAGCCACCCTAGCCTTGCGCCATTTAATGTCCTAGCCGCCTTGAATGCCATCACCAATGAAGTCATTACAGTCACCAATGACTCCGAACAATACTTATAGAGGCTGTCTGCGATCGCAATTTAATCTACCCATGTCGCTAACTAAGTAGACACGCAAACCCGTAAGGTTTCGCCTCTGCGGGGCGAAACCTTACGGGTTTGGTAAGTTCTTCTGCACAGGTAATTACTTGAGCAATGCCTTTGCCATATTGACACCAAAAACAACTATTCCAAAAGCCCAGACAGGCAGAAAGAAAAGTGTGCCTCCAAATTCTCTTTGGATAAGCCAGCCCTTTGACGAGCGAGAGCGTAAGCGTACTAGTAAATCTATGGCGACCAAAGCGCCACCGACACAAGACATAGTAATGGGATCAGGTAGTTTGAGGAGGAATCCACCTATTAAAGCAATGGGACTAACTGCGACAAACATGATCAGCCCCAATATATTTCCACGAATTATCAAAATAGTCATAAACAGCATTTACTAAGGGATGAAAATTAATTAACTTGTGCAATTAAAATCAAAATTTGTTGGGGAGGGCAAAGCCCTCCCCAACAAATTTTGGTTTTAATTAATTCTCATTCCTTAGTAACTGAGACTATGGATATGAGGTCTTGGATACTAATTGGTTTACTAATAAAATCATTCATACCTGCATCTAAGCAAGCTTGACGATCTTCAGGCATGGCATCGGCAGTCATAGCCACAATCCGTACAGGACTTTTTAAACCTTGTCGAATCATCTTTGTGGCAGCCAAACCATCCATCTTTGGCATTTGGACATCCATCAATATCAAATCGTAGCTATCGTTTTGTACTGCTTGCACAGCCTCTAATCCATTATTAGCGATCGCACTAATTTGATAGCCTAGACGTTTGAGCATTAATTTGGCCACCATTTGATTTACACGATTGTCTTCTACTAGCAGAATTCGCAAGGGGAATTTCTCGGCAAATTTTTCATCGATCGTAATCTCCTTAGCTAAAACTGTTTGTGGTTGATTAATCATCTGGTTAATTAATAGAGTGATCGTAAAATAGAATGCTGAGCCTTGAGTTTCTAAAGGATTATAAGATTGTGGTTTCCAATTTATGGGAGGGCTGCCACCGACTTGACCGAGACTCTCTACCCAAATTGTACCTTCCATCAAGTTTACGAGACGTTTGCTGATTGCTAAACCTAGTCCAGTACCTCCATATTCACGGCTGATAGAGTTGTCGGCTTGGGTGAAAGCTTGAAATAAGCGGTCAAGGCGATCGCTTTGAATCCCAATACCTGTATCAACGATCGCAAATGTTAGCTCATATTTTTTATTTATTTCTTGCCCGCTAACTGAAATTGAAACATGACCATTCTGAGTGAATTTAATGGCATTACCCACCAGATTTAGAAGAATTTGACGCAAACGGGCAAAATCGCCAATCACAGTTTTAGGAATGTTAGGTGCGATCGCATATTTAAGATCAATTTGTTTGTTAAACGCTTGATTTTCTAGGAGTCTACAAACTCCTCTGACCAACTCCTCTAGATTAAAATCTTTTGATTCTATCTCTAGCATCCCCGATTCAATCTTTGAGAAGTCGAGAATGTCATTGATAATCGTCAAAAGAGATTGACCACTTTCTTTACTGGACTTTAGACTAAAAAGAAGAAAAGAAAGGCAGGAAGTGAATGTCACAAACTGCCAAAAGAGCAATGATCAATAAACCAAATTGACATTGACTACTATGATTTTCCAAAAATTACAAGAATTTCGCAAGTCGATATATGAATACCTAGGAACAGGAAAAGATGCAGTATTTGAATTAATGGATGCCGTCCTGACAAGTCCGAGCATTAGCTCGTATGTGAGTCTGTCAATGAATCCATTATTTCGGCGAAAATGGTCAAGTATTTATGAGGGACTGCGCGATAGCCGACCAGCAAGAGGAAAGTTGATGAAACTAATGGTGCAAGAGATCCCAACCGAAGAGCAACCTTGTCTGGCTGGAGATAATAGCGTGTGGTTGCGACCAGATGCGGAAACGCTGAAGGAAAGAGGATTCCATCATGGCAAAGACGAAAGTATCGGCGTAGGACAAAGCTACAGCACGTTGGCGTGGATTCCCGAAGCAAGTGGGAGTTGGGCGCTACCGATAAAACATGAGCGGATCACCAGTTTCGAGACTCCTGTGAGTAAAGCTGCCTTCCAACTCAAACAAGTCACAAAGCAGTTAAGCGTACGCCCCCTAGCTGTCTATGACCGAGGATATGGGAATGCAAGTTTTGTGAAAGCAACAGCGAATATTGAGGCGGATTTATTACTACGTTTGGCATCTAATCGCTGTGTTTGGGGAGTTCCGTCTGCCTATAGCGGTCGTGGTGCACCTTGTAAACATGGGCATAAATTCAAACTGAATGCCCCAGAAACTTGGGCTGGGGCAGCCACCACTATAGAAATTACAGACCCAAAAATAGGTCGGGTACGGGTAACTTATTGGCGTGACTTTCATTTCCGTACTTCTCCAGAAAGACCGATGCAGATTTTTAGAATTGAGGTGATTGAACCCTTGGGGCGCAACCGTAAGTTTCAGCCCATGTGGTTGGCTTGGTTGGGTAAAACTATGCCTGCTTTGGAAACTCTTTGGTTAAAATACTTGCGTCGCTTTGCCATAGAGCATTGGTATCGTTTTGCCAAGCAACGGTTACATTGGACTCTGCCCCAGATTACCTCTACTCAGGCGGCTGAGCGTTGGAGTGCTTTGATGCCTTTAATGACTTGGCAACTTTGGTTCGCTCGTCTCGATTGTGTTGATGCTCCTTTACCTTGGCAGTCTCCTCAGGATAATCTTGCTCCTGGTCGTGTCGCTCAATCATTTGCGGTAATTATTGCCGCGATTGGTACTCCTGCAATCCCTCCTAAACTACGCGGTAAATCGCCCGGACGCTCCTTAGGCGATCGCCTTCCTCCTCGTATTCGCTATCCGACTGTTAAAAAACACGCCTCAAAAAGAAAGAAAACTGAAAAGACTCCTGCGCCAACCCATCCAATTGCCATTTAGGTTCTGCTTCTCTTCTCAATTTTGAGCTGGATTTTGCTATTGCAAGCTCCTGCTCAATTTTCTCGTGTCTTTTGGTTCCTCTCTCATACCTGCCCATTAGTCCAAACTAAAGTTCTTTAATCGTTTTGACAAATTCTTTTTGATCGGTTGTAAGTTCTGTCATTTCTAAGATCTGGGTCATCCCAATTACTCCATTCATTGGTGTGCGGATCTCATGACTCATACTTGCGAGAAATTCACCTTTAGCTTTAGTCGCAGCTTCGGCTTTTGCCCTAGCTTCGATTAAGGCAAGTTCCGTTTGTTTACGATCGGAAATATCTCTGACAATTACTAAGCACTCATCTAAACCACAGGGGAAAACTCTTATTTCTTTGCAACAAATTTGATCGTTTTTGATGATTTGATGTTCCCATACTTGTAATTCCCCTGTTGCTAGTGCTTGAGCAATCCGTTGCAACTGCAAATTTAACAAGTCTGGCGGTAGGACTTCCGAAAGGTGTTTTATCACTGGTAAATATGTACCGTTGTGATCGATCAATGGTGGGATAAATTCCAAGCAGGAACCATCGCGTCTAACTCTTAATAGCAAGTCTGGAATGGCACTGAGAACAGCCCTATTAGCCTGCTCACTTTGCTTTAGAGCGATTTCTACTTGTTTGCGATCGGTAATATTATGAGCAAGAGAAAGCGTCGATATCAAATTGCCAGACTCATCGACTAATGTTGAGTTATACCATTGGCAATAAATGATAGAGCCATTTTTGTGGTAGTTACGGTTTTGGCAGATGATACTGCAAGCTCCATCCAGCATTTTTGCTGTATCCTGAACAACGTATTCAAGATCTTCCTCAAAGATAAACTGCCACTCATACAGATATTTACCTAATACTTCTTCGGCACTCCAGCCAAATATTTCTTCGGCTTGCTTTGACCAGTAGATTAATCGAAATTCTCGATCCCATCGGATCGTTGCTAAAGGTGAGTTCTCGATGTGGTAGTTTAATTCATTAAAAGTTCTCTTTAGATTTATTTCTGTTTGTTTGCGATCGCTAATATCAGTGATTGTACTTAGATAGCTGACGATTTCCCCATGTTGATTTCGTTCCACTCCAGATTGAACGGATACCCAAATGATAGAACCATCTGGATGCAGTCGCCGACATTCTGATTCATAGATGATATTGGGTTGAACTTTTACTTGTTCGATATAGGCTGTCCAGTTGGCTAAGACTCTGTCTCGATCTTCTGGATGTATATAGTTAATCCATTCTTCACTGTAAAATTCTTCCAGAGATAATCCCGTAATCTCCAAGCTCTTCTGATTTGCATAAACACATTTGCCTTGTATGTTATTCCGAAAGATCCCAACAGGAATCGACTCTAGCATTGAGTGATATTGTGCATCTGATTTACGAAGAGCAGCCTCGGAAATCTTAATATCCCAAGATGCTTGCAACTGTTCAGACATTTGATTGAAAGACTGTGCTAACCCATGTAACTCAGCGATCAGGCTATTCTCTTGTAAAGGCTCTTGCTCCTCTCCTCTTGCGATCGCTTAGGGCAACCGCACACGTTCATGAATAAATAATGAAGACTAAGGTGAGACTATGTTTAAGGCGTTAAGTATAAGCTTGAGATAGTTGTCATCCCATCCAGCTTTAAGTCGTTTAGTCTTGACTCCGACCTTAGTTTTTTTGTCACGGGAAAGTAAATTTAAGCCAACATGACGAATAACAGCTAAGTTTTCAGCAGTATAGCCTCGACAAGATTGAGAAGCATCTTCATCAAACCCAACATCAAGAATCCAATGCAGTTGATTTTCAATACTCCAATGACTTCTAACAGATTGAGAGAACCTGTGAACATCACTCTCAATACTCAGAATATAATATCGCTGTTGGATAGAAACTACGCCATTGACACTACGTTCTGATTCAACCATGCCAATACTTTTTAACCCTGTCCATTTCTCTGCGCCAATGAGAAATTCTGTATTACCCATAGTCCAATAGGATCTCTTCTCAATGCGCCCATGTCCTTTTTCTACTGTTGAATGGAATTGATGTTCGATATTATGGAATTTTTGCGAGCGAGCAGATGTGAATAATTGACTTACATCATCATGGAGATTACCTTGATTTCCTTTTAGCGCTAATACATAATCTGCACCTTGTTCAATGATTGTTTTGGCGATTTCGGTCTGACATCCCATTGCGTCTATGCTGACCAAACAACCTCGAATTGCCAACATTTCCAGCAATGGTGGGATAGCGGTTATTTCATTTGATTTCTCACTAACTTTTTTCTGTCCCAGAACCAAATGCTGCGTTGCCGACCAAACACTCACCATATGAATTAGGCTACGGGAGTTGCCTGCTTCCTTTGCTCCTCTCAACGTTTTGCCATCAATATTAATCAATTCTCCGTCTGTTGTTTTATGGACTGCTTCCATCCATCCTATAAAACATTTTTGCAATTCTGATGGGTTCAGTCGAGCAAATATTCTCTCAAATGTATCTGCTGATGGTATTCCATTTTCTAATTCTAAAAATGTCTTTAACCATTTTTCCTTTGATTTTCCATATTCTGCTATTGCTGTAAAATCATTTGCTCCGCTTATTGTTCCACATATGCTGATTACCAATATGTCTAATAGCTTATGTTCGATACTATGTGCTGCTCTGGGGTCTCGCAAGTTGCCAAAATGTGTCTCAATTAATGCGACTGGGCTGATTGTAGAAGACATGTCACTTTTTTACTTTTAATTTATATTGGTCATTTTACTTTGCCTTCTTTGTTTCGTTGTTTATTCATGAACGTGTGCGGTTGCCCTATGCGATCGCTTTGCTCGCTTGACTTAATCGCAAAATCGGCTTGGTAATCCAACGGGTTGTGATGATGCTAATCCCTGTCGCGACAAGTAAAGTTATTCCAATTAACAGAATAGTCCAGACTTTATTAGCGTGGATAGCTGCCATAAATTCTGACTCAGGGATGACAACGACAATTGTCCAATTCAGCCCATTGAGATCGCTGATCGGCGTTACTTGAACGCTCTGACGATCGCCATTAATCTCAAATTCAAATTGTTCTGCTTGACGAATATTTTCTGAGCTGCCACTGCGATTTCGTAAGTATTTCGCCGCACCGCTAATTTGCAGATTTTGGCTGTCAGTAGCTTTTAATAATTTCTGCTCCTTCTCATTTTGCAATAGCTGGTATGGCTTCTGGGTTATTGATGAAGTTGCCACCAATGTTTGATCGCGCTCCATGATAAAGACTGTCCCTGTCTTAATATCAATGGCTCGGAGAAAACGACTTATTTCTTCAAGGCTACGAATTCCATAGGTCACACCCAAAAAATTTCCATTCTTGGGAACATAGACTGGCTCAGCTAGGGCAACTAATAGTTCTCCTGTATAGATATGAGGGTATACATTTGTCCAAGCAGCTCTCTGAGACTTCACAGCAGCTTTAAACCAAGGACGCTGACGGGAATCAAAGTTGACTGATGTTTCTGTAACTTGAGCTGGAGAGCCATCAGGATTAGTGGTAAAGGTTTTATACTTGCCACCGCCATTGGGTGCAGTCCGAATACTAAATGTGCCATCTTTCAGTAATTCGACTGCTCGATGCCCTCCTGTAGGAGTTCCAAATCCAATAATTGTAATTGGCGATAAGGAATTAAGCTGCATCTGTTGCCAAGCCTGCCGCTCTTGGCTAGAGAAGTCATCAAAGCTCCACAGGCGGTAGTCCTAAAAAGGAAAGGATGTAGGAAAATATCCAGATAGTTGATACAAAGTAAAGTAATGTCAGAAGCAAGGCCATCCTGTCCATCCTGCCAGTCCGTATCCGTTGTAAAAAACGGCAGTACACGACATGGAAAACAAAATTATAAATGTCGGGACTGTGGTCGTCAATTTGTAGAAAATCCACAGTGGCAGAGAGTTTCAGAGCGTACCCAAGACACTTATGACCTTCTTGAGAAACTACTACTAGAAAAAATCCCACTAGCTGGAATTGCCAGAGTCCTCAAGGTGTCAGAGAGATGGTTGCAAAGTTACGTCAATCATAAATATGAAAACGTTCCTCAGCAGGTGGAGGTAGAACCAAAACCAAAACGCCGTTTGACCATACAGATGGATGAATTGTGGTCTTTTGTGGACGACAAAGGCAATAAACAGTGGGTATGGCTTGCCATTGATGCCGAGACTCGTGAAATTGTCGGTTGTTATATAGGCGATCGCACTGGTGAATCAGCTCAGAAGTTATGGGAATCGTTGCCTAGCGTCTATCGCCAATGTGCGGTTATTTATACTGACTTCTATTCGTCTTATCCAGTTGTCCTGCCCAGCAAACGTCATAGGGCTGTCGGGAAAGAAACGGGAAAGACCAACTATATTGAGAGATTCAACTGTACGTTACGTCAACGAGTATCAAGACTAGTTAGAAAGACCTTATCTTTTTCTAAGAAATTGGAAAATCACATTGGAGCCATTTGGAATTTTATTCATCATTACAACGATTCTTTACCTCCGTGTGCGTCCTTTCCTTTTTAGGACTACCCCACAGGCTTCGACGGAGGTCGCTGATGTTGTTTTTATTAACTTGGTCAATGACTTGCAGATAAGTTGTAGTCTTTTCTGTAACGCGGGTACTTATTTCTGTCTGGAGTCTAAGCGCGAGCTTATTCGCGGAATCCTGCCCACTTCGATAAGATAAATAGGCAACTAGCCCAACTGCACCAAAAACCTGTACCACGAACGCCAATAATAACAGCCATTGCAGTGGGATACTACGTGAACGAAAGTGGTTACGGTCAATAATCATGGAGGACGTTGGAAACCATTACTATTTTTGCATTATTTGGGAGATAAGTAAGTTGTTGGAATTAAACGTAGGATGGGTTAGCGATCGCGTAACCAATCATTGGGGCTTAATTGATGTGTTACGTTGCACTAACGCATCCTACATTTAATTAATATAGCTAATCTGTAAATATCACTGACCGATTACGTCCTTGTTGCTTCGCATAATAGAGTGCTTGATCGGCTTGATTGATTAGCACATAGGGAGATCGATCTAGTTTAGGAATGTCAGAAGCTATGCCCATACTGACTGTAACGATATCACTAACATCTGAATATTCGTGGGGAATTTGTAAACTGGCGATCGCTCTATGAATATTTTTACCAACAGCGATCGCACCTTCTAGATTAGTATTTGGCAAAATCACAATGAATTCTTCGCCGCCATAACGAGCAGTCAGATCCGCAGGACGACACACTAATTGATCTACAGCTTGTGCAATCATTAGAAGACATTGATCTCCCAATTGATGACCATAATGATCATTATAGAGTTTGAAATAATCAACATCAAACATTAGCAAAGACAATGGTTGACGTTCACGATAGAGTCTTTGCCATTCATAAACAATCTTTTCATCAAAACAACGACGATTAGCGATTTGAGTTAAGCCATCAAGATTAACTAATTTCTGGAGTTCATGATTCGCGCTCCTAAGATTTGCTTCTATTTCTGCAAGAGCTATTTCTGATTGCTTGCGATCGCTAATATCGAGATAAATTCCTACGATCGCATAGGGGCTGTTACGGTCATCCATAAGTGGAAACTTAGTGATGAGAAAAGTATGGAGACCATCAGGCAAGGGTATGGTATCTTCAAAGGTAACGGAAATCCCTTCAAAAATCACTTGTAATTCATTGGCACGGGAAGTTTTGACATTTTCAGCAGGGAAAAGCTCGTAGTCCTGCTTTCCTAAAATATCTTCAGCAGCAAGTTGCATCCAATAGGCAAATTCACTATTGATTGATAAATACTTTCCTTCCAAATCTTTGATTGCAATTGGTGTCGGTGCATTATTTATAAAAGTTTGGAATCTTGATTCGCTAAGTCGCATTGCTTGTTCAGAAAGTTGGCGATCGCTAATATTGACATGAACTAGCACCACACCATAATTCTCTAACGGAATCGGACTCGCGCTTACACTAAACCATCGCAAAATTTCATCGGAGCAAATAATACCCAGTTCCTCCTCATAAACTGCTTGATTGTTTCTTAAAGCCTTAACCTTAGTGGTGCAGAAAAATCTGAAAAGCGTTGCTAGGCATAGAATCTCATCATGAGACAAGAGGCAAAAAGGGGCAAGAGATGAGATACTCAAGTTCCTCAACAAAAGATCTTATCCATGCCCCACCTATATCTTCAGCTACAACAACAATTGCGTCAATGGCTCAAGCCAAAAGATAAGCGACATCTCCAAGGATTTGCGGAGTCTGTAGCTGCGATATTGCAATCAGGAAGTGCGAGTCTGAGTCATTGGTTGCCCTATTTAAGCCATCGAGAGTGCCAAGCCAGAAGTCAGATGGAAAGACTAAGCTACTTTGTGCATAATCCACATATCATCGCCGAGAGATTCTATAACCCATTGGTGAAGCACTTTCTCCAAGCATTTGCAGGAGAATCGTTGGAACTAGCCTTAGACACAAGTATGCTGTGGGATAAATTCTGTCTTATAGAAGTATGCTTGATTTGGGGAGGGAGGTCGATTACTCTAGCTCAAGTAGTACTAGAGCATGGCAGCGCTACAGTTGGCTTTGAACATTATCGTCCCGTCTTAGAACAAGTACGCTCTCTATTGCCGCCACAAAGTACGGTGACCTTGCTTGCCGACCGAGGTTTTGAACATGGGGAATTAATCCGATGGTTACAGCAAAATCACTGGTCTTGGGCAATTCGCGCAAAGAGCGATCTGCTAGTGACTCTGCCAACAGGTACAACCAAGCGTGTTGAACAACTGATACCTCCCGCAGAGCAAGCTTATCTAGTTCCCGATGTCACCGTACTCGGTGATGTTAATTGTCATTTAGCGACGGCTAACCTAGACATGGCTAACGGTTCATGGGCTGTCCTTAGCGATATTCCCCCTTCATTACAGACTTTTGCTCTCTATGGCAAACGCTTTGGTGGAATCGAACCCCATTTTAAAGACTATAAGTCGGCGGCTTTTAATGTTGTTAGCTCTCATCTCCGTGATGCTCAAGCTCTTACCTGTTTATTTATGCTCCTTGCCACGGCTAACCTGATTGCTGTAATTCTTGGCATAATGTTGGTGCGTTTGGGGCAAAGGGCTGCGATTGATTGGCACGATCATCGCGGCTTGAGTTTTCTGCAACTCGGTCTCCGTCAGCTTCACACTCTTCTTTACCAACAAAAATCTCTTCCTATTTTGCAGATTTTGCCTAGAACTAATCCTCCTCCTGCCTCTGCTTCTATTGCTAAACGCGAAAAGTTAGATTTTCGTATCGAATTTGCCCGTATTACCATTGTCTCATCTTGAGACTCCCATGAGTTTTCTGCACCACTAAGAGCCTTAACACAGGGATATTCTTCGACAGGCATTGGGGAACCATCAGCAAGAAACATCCTAGGATTAATTTCAGGATGTTGATGATGGCTATTCTCTCTTGCTTCAGGTGTTCCTAACCAAAGTTCTGCGATCGCATTGCTTTCGATAATGTGAGACTCTTTATCCGTAATTGAAATGCCAATTGGAAGAGTTTGGAACAGAACTTTATATTTTTCCTGTGACTCTTTAAGAGCAGCTTCGACTTGAGCTAAGGATTGATATCGCTGACTAATCCAATGGGCTACGATTGTGCCAAGCCCGATAGATAGTATAGTTGTCCATCCATACGCCCAGACCGAGCAATGGCTATGGGAAAGATAGCTCATCAGCCCCATAACTACAATAGCCTGCACCAGAAATGGCAATACCAGCACTAATAGTAATGGGATGTTATGAAATATAAAAGGTGGCGTAGATGTACTAAAAGTCATGGATTAACGAATAGCAAATGCAAGGGTAAGCATATGCATCAAGCTTACCCATAATCACTTCAGAATTAAGAAAAGTTCACTATTCTGCATACTTTTATCGTTACTAGTAATTGCAAAACCACTTACTTCTATATGTTTAAGGGTTTGTGCTAGGGGAGAATTACTGATGTTTTGCATGATTTCACTTGCTTCCTTGAGATTTAATAGACTTGTCCGTGCCCAAGATAGATCAATATTTTTGTCGATATATCCATAGGTTAATCGATCGCTAGGCAATTTCGCTGAAATAGTTTTGAAGCTCTTGGATGCAGCAATTGATTCACTATTCTTTAACTTTAAACTGGATTCTAAAACTGCGAGTGAATTTGATAAATACACATAATCCTTAGTTTGGGTATGTGCTGCCACGACATTTCCCGACACCCCAGAATTATTGCTAGCAGATAGATTTGTCCAGATGGTAACTGGTTGAGCTTTTAGTGAGATTTCGCCGACTGTGAGCTTATTTCTGACAAGCTGATCAAGGTTGGAGAGAGATTCTTTCGTAGCATTTGCATCTTCCACTTTTGCGACTAACAACCAATCAAGATCATGATTGGCTTTGGGAAGTAAGGCGATCGCGTAGTCACGCTGCGCCCATGCCAAATTACTACTATCCAAGGTCATGGGTGCGATCGCTTTTATTAGGGCTTGTTTCCATTCAGGAATCAATGTATTTTGAAGATCTTGCAAGGCTTCACCGAGATTATTGCCAATAATTACGGAACTAGCCGATGGAATCTTATTAGCAATATTGCCAGAGTTTTTGTGGGGAGTTTTGAGTTCAGTTATTTGGGAATCAACGGGAGTTTTGAGCTTGTCGTCAGTTATCAAGTTCAGTGCTGTTTTGGCTCTAATTCCCGACTTATCAAAACTGAGACTCATTAACAAGCTTTCTTTGGGTAGCTCTTCGCCTAACTCGGCAAGATTCACATAAGCTAACGCAATTTTGCCTGCATTCTTGCCCGAATTAAATTGTGCTAGGCGATCGCGATAGTTTGCCAGATTTGTCAGCGCCAAGTCAGGCTTTTGTAGCGCATCTATGGCTTGGTGTAATACCTGCGTATCGTTGGCAAACAAGACAAATTTATCCAAAGTTGTCCCTGCGATCGCAGGTTTACCTTCAGCAAAACTAGTATTTAAATTCGTATTTAAGATGGAGATTCCCTGATATTGCTCAAACCCCAAATCTGAGCCATTCACCGCCAATCTCTGCCAAAAAGCATCAATGCTTGTTTTGGCAAGGTCAGCATCTTTAGCCGCAAATGCTAATAGATAGCCTGTTTGCAAACCATTAGCAGGTTGCCGATCAAGATCAATATCGGTTACTGCTAAGGTGATTTCTTGATCGAGCCAAGGTTGAATATCGCGCTCGTAGTCTAGTAACCAATTTTGATGCAATTGTTGTTTGAGGTTCGCCAATTCCTGACGCACATCGCCGCGATCGCTTGGTTTCGCCGCCAACTGAGTAAATAATCCTAATTTTTCTGGATTTACCAAAAACGATAAAAATAAAGGCGATCGCTGCGGCAAAAACTTCACGGCTAGTGGCTGAGTTTTTACTCCTGCCAAAACATCACGGGGATTTGCTCCAAAAATCTTGCCCACCGTGCTTAAGCTCAGCACCAATAGCAAAACTCCCACTACCGCAATCCCGACAAAAATAGGTTTTATTTTCATACCACTAGCAACAAAAAAAGAGATTAAAGAGATTTTGTAAGGATGATAAACGGCGCTTTGAGCTGTTCTTTAATAACGAATCCTTGGATCAATCCAAGCATTAATAATGTCTACGAGAATACTCGCGATCGTGACGATGATCGCAAAAAATACGACTATTCCCTGAACCACTGGATAATCGCGCCCTGAGATCGCCTCAAACAATCGATTCGCCAGCCCTGGCCAAGAAAAAGTAACTTCAGTTAACACCGCGCCACCTAACATCGAAGCCAATGTCAAACCCAAAATTGTAATTACGGGGATCATCGCATTTTTCAGTGCATGATTAAACAAGATTGCTGTGGAATTAATTCCTCTGGCTTTAGCTGCTTCCACATAGTCGGACTGCAAAGTTTGGCGCAAATTCACTCGCACGATTCTCTCAAAAATGCCACTAATCACAATCCCTAAACTAGTCGCAGGTAAAATCAAATATTGAATACTAGTCCACAGACTTTGCCAATCGCCATTAATCAAGGCATCAATCGTATATAGCCCTAGTATCTTTACAGGTGGCTCCGCACTTGCAGGAAAACGTGTTCCTATTGGTAGCCATCCCAACTGCACCGAAAATACTAGTTGTAAGATCATTCCCACCCAAAACAGTGGCAATGAGTAGGTAATAATCCCAAATAACCTGCCACCCACATCCCATTTAGTGTTTGGACGCAGAGCTGCCACAATACCAACCGTTAGTCCAACCACCAAAGCCACAATCAGAGCATACATCGCCAGTTCAGCAGTAGCTGGGAAAAAGTTTTTAATAATTTGCCAAACAGTTTGCTCTCTTGTACTAATTGACTTACCAAGATTAAAACGGGACAAATCCTGTAGATATTGCCAATATTGCGAAAATATAGATCCAGTGAGCCCCACTTGTTCGCGTAGAGCCACTTTAACCTCTTCAGGAGCGCGTGGACCTAAAATCGCATCGATCGGATCTCCAGGGGTCGCTCGCATTAACAGGAATACGACCGTTGCGATCGCCCACAACATGATCGGGGCAAGTAACAACCGTGCCGTAATGTAATAAAACAGGGCTTTGAGGCGACTAGACATAGGCTGAAGCTTTACTAGACAAACTTTTTCATAATAATTATAGAATGAGCGGCGCTTTGCGCCGCTCATTCTATCCGAGTTCTCCCACGTAAGTTCCTAAACCGATCGCAGTCCGAATCAATGTGCCATGAATATCAACGGCGCTATATTGGGCGATCGCATCGGCAATTGGTACATCAATCACTTCGCGATTTGACCAAGCCACCATGCGATCGTATTTGTCCTTCGCGGCTAAATCCACCGCAGCCACACCAAATGCTGCCCCAAGGATGCGATCGAGCGGAGATGGCGTACTTCCTCTCTGCACATGTCCCAAAACGCTGATGCGGCTCTCCATACCAGTGCGTGTACTGATCTGATCGCCGAGATATTGACCGATGCCACCATAGAGTTTTTGACCGAGACTATTTGTATATGTCACAGGCTCACCTGTAGGGGTTTTTACCGCTTCAGCAACTACCATCGTACTGAAATTAAAACCACGTAAAGCGCGATTCATCAAGCGATCGCATATTTCATCAAGGTCATAAGGAATCTCTGGGATCAAGATAATATGTGCTCCACCTGCAATTCCTGCACTCACGGCGATATGTCCCGCATCGCGTCCCATAACTTCTAAAATCATGACGCGACTATGGCTGATAGCCGTATAGGTCAAGTGGTCAAGCGCCTCAACTGCTACGCTCACCGCTGTATTAAATCCAATCGAGTTTTCGGTCGCGCCTAAATCGTTGTCAATGGTTTTCGGCACAGCTACGAGATTCATATTTCCCTGTTGAGCAAGGCGGCGCAAGATTGCCAAGCTCCCATCCCCTCCAATACCAATCAGTCCATCTAGTCCGAGTTTGTGGTAGCCCTCAATCACTTCCTCAGCGCGATCGAGGATAGTCCCGTCGGGCATAGGATAAGCAAAGGGATTGCCTTTATTCACAGTCCCTAAAATTGTGCCGCCATAGCGCAGAATTCCTGAGACTTTTTTCATGTCCAGTAATTCCGCTTCTACTGGACGATTCATCAATCCTTGGGTTGCGCCTTTAATGCCATATATTTCCATGTCATAGTCACGGGCGCGGCGCACTACTGCCCGAATCACGGCATTTAGTCCACCGCAGTCACCACCACTTGTTAAAACACCAATACGTTTAGGCTTTGTCATAAATCTTGTAATAATTTCTCAATGTTGATCGAGCATTGAGGCGCAGCGATACGTTGTATCAATCTACCTCAAACCTCAATCCTGCTATTTTGCTTTGACTCATTATCACGACAAGAGATGTTTGGAGATTCTAAATATTTGTGAACTGAGTTTGTAGCCTTGTTCAAGCAAGCGACGCAACAAGATCACACTTTACTAATACCAAATCAAGAAATAGCTACGCCATTTCTTGATTAAAAAAACTTTCTGGGTTTGGTCTTAAATTCACGAAAGTGTGACAACACTTTCGTGAATTGGTATAAGTTTGACTGTAAAGACGGCTACAACTAGAATTTAGCGTTAACAAATACCTATAGAAACAATAAATCGATGGGAACCAGAGAAATATCAAAGGCATTGCGAAAAGCCTTGTTGAAAGACGAAAGCATGTCTCAGGCGCTTTATGAAGACAGGCTAGTAGAGCACATTGATGAATGGTATGAAGGACTAAAAGATGATCGGGAAAACCTTGCCATTGTACTTACCGTAAGGGATGAAGAGGTGGCTATGGTAATGATTGATCAAGATAAAAATATCCTCGTAAATGAAGAGGCTAAAGATAAACTGTCGAAAATGTGGACTAAAAACTTCCCCAAGAATATGCAGTTCCTGATTCCTGGCATGGCTGATCACATTAATGAGGCTGTTTTTTCTATAACTGGAATTGCAATTGTGAAAACGCGAAAGCGGTCAAAGGCGATCGGGATGGGACAAAGGTTTTTAAAGTAAACATTGATAAGTAGACATGCTTAATTTATTCCAAACCTAAACCACCCCTGCGGGACGCAATCTTACAGGTTTTGGTGATTTATTCTGCACAGGTACTTATTTGGAATGTTTTCGATAGTAGACTGAGACATAGATAGCTGATCGGCAAGTATAAAAACCAAAATATGAATGCTTTAGAATTTTTTCAAAAAAGTGCAGGCAAATGGAAATCGCAGCGAACAACTCATCATCTAGCTTTTCGCAGAGCTGAAAAAGGTGGCTCGGAAATTTTTGTTAATCCACTCAACGCTGACGATCCAAAGGTAATCGAAATCTGTCAAATGCATGAAGTAGAACCAACCACTGCGATCGGCGGAGCCTATGTTAAATGGGATGGAACTATGGCATGGGATAAAGAAGATGGTGAAAGCCACTCAGGCGAAACTGTCTTTGCCCTTGTGCCAGATGATGAGACAGGTCGTAAAGGTAAGCTTCTACGTGAACGAGGCTATGCAGAAATTATGCCTGTGATTGGTCGCTATGAAATCGATGACGAAGAAGCGTTGGTATTAATCACTGATTATCCATCCATGAGTTCCTATGAGCGGTTCTGGTTTCCTGCTCCTAAGGTGCGGATGCGGGCAAGCTCAGTCAAGCAATTTGGTGGATTTACTCAGGCGACTTTCTGCACTGAAGAACTGATTGAAGAAGCTAATAATACTGAGATATTAGAAGAGATTAGTCCTGTTGCTCAACCTGCGATCGCTTCTGTTTTTGGTTGGTAACTGAGTATATAGCTCTCTTGCTACTAGCGAAGAAGGGCTGGCACGGGGGCGCAGCCCCTACCTGAAATCCATATTTTGTAGGGGCTGCGCCCCCGTGCCAGCCATGATCTATGCATCTCACAAATTCCTTCTGCGTAAGGTGAGATGGCAAGAATAAAAAAAGGAGCGCTTCGCGCTCCTTTTTTTATCGAAATGGAGGTGCGTACATTAATCCGCCATTTTTCCAGAGTTCATTTTGTCCACGTGGCAACTTGAATGGACTATCTTTGCCAAGGTTGCGATCGTAAATCTCTGCATAATTCCCAACATGCTTAATCACTCGCGCTGTGAAGTCATTGGCGATGCCCATATCTTTACCCAAACTGCCATCAACTCCTAAAAATCTACGAACTTCAGCATTTTTACTTTGTAATTGAGTTGTGAGATTCTTTGAAGAAATATCTAAATCCTCTGCCTCGATCGCAGAAAATATAATCCACTTGACAATATCTGACCATTTCGAGTCTCCATCACCAACCGCAGGGGCTAAAGGCTCCTTTGAGATTACAAAATCTAAAACTATATGATTTTCAGGATCAGCAAGCCGAGTACGACGTACTACTAGCGCAGAGCGATCAGCGGTAATTGCTTTACAGCGCTGTGACTGATAAGCCGCAAAAGTAGCATTCACATCTTCATAAACAACAGGTTTATAAGAAAGGTTCCGCTTACGCATTTGATCTGCGAGATTTTGCTCCGTGGTTGTCCCAGTTTGGGCGCAAATATCAGCATCCTTGAGATCCGCGATCGCCTTAATGTTGCTGTCCTTTCTTACCATCACACCCTGACCGTCATAAATAACTACGGGCATAAAGGCAAGACGAGAAGCTGTGTCTCTGCTTAATGTCCATGTGGTATTACGACTTAATACATCGATTTCACCAGACTGCAAGGCTGTAAAACGCTCCTTGGCATTGAGATTGCGAAACTGCACAGCTTCAGGGTTATCAAATATCGCCGCCGCGATCGCTCGACAAACATCGACATCCAGCCCCGAATATTTGCCCTCTTTATTTACAAAGCTAAATCCTGGTAACTCACCACTGACACCGCAAACCAACTTGCCACGACTAAGTACGTTTTTGAGTCGATTGGCACTACCAACAGTTGATTGATTTGGCTCTGGGATTGGCTCACAGGCAGCTAGCGCGAAGAGACATAAACCTGCTAATAACAAAGCGATCGCCTTTTGCCAGAATGCGCTATGAATTAGCCTATTAAGAAACTTTTTCCAGAAGTGCCAGAGACCTTGATTAGGCGATCGCTTTTGATAATGCATGAATGTTTTTTAGATGCTTTTTTGATTGCATTATAGCGGTTTGTCCAAAAATCCAAATAAAAAGACTGACAATAGACCTCTTGCAGAACCAAAAACATGTTAGATTTATAAGCTTTTTATCAGAACTCAAATTAAGCGATGAAATACGAAGCCAGTCAAAATCTATCAGCGACAGAATTTAAACGGTTATTTGGAGTAAGAAGAGAAACATTTGCTCAAATGACGGAACTAATGCAACAAGCAGCCCAAAGCAAAGGACAAGGTGGTGTAGAACCAAAGCTAAGTCTAGAAGACCAAATATTGGTTACTTTGCAGTATTGGCGTGAATATCGCACCTATTTTCATATTGCTAGCGACTGGGAAGTGTCAGAATCGACGATTTGCCGCATCGTCAAAAAAGTAGAAAATGTCTTAATTAAATCGAAAAAGTTTCGGTTAGCAGGAAAAAAGTCATTATGGCAGGAGAAGGCTCCAGCCATAATTGCCATTGATGTAACTGAGACAAAGGTTGAGCGCCCTAAATATCACCAGAAACATTTTTATAGCGGTAAGAAAAAGCATCATGCCCTCAAAGCCCAATTGGTGGTCGATCTGACTAATTTCAAGATAGTTTGTACCGCTTACGGTAAGGGCAAGCAGCATGATTTCTCATTATTCAAGGCAAGTGGAGTTCATTTTCACGCACAGACACAAGGTTTGGCAGACAAGGGTTATCAAGGCTTACAAAAGTTGCATCCTAACTCGCAAATTCCTATCAAAAAGCCTCAAAATGGCTCATTATCCAAGGAGGATAAGCGTTTTAATCGCCAACTTGCACGTCAACGTATTGCGATTGAGCATGTTAATCGTCGCTTGAAGATTTTTAAGATTCTCTCTTTACCTTATCGTAATCGTCGTCGTCGTTTTGGTTTGCGTTGTAATTTGATTGCCGCCATTTATAACTTTGAAGTCGCTCTTGTTGCTTCTAAAACTTTCTCTGCTCTGGATTAATTTTCAGTTCTGCAAGAGGTCTAATATTGCGATCGCGTGATTGTTGAAATTGTTAGCGATCGAGCGGACTAATTACGCCTTTACCGCCGCGATTGAGAACATGCGTGTAAATCATGGTTGTTTTCACATCTTTATGCCCCAATAGCTCCTGCACCGTGCGAATATCATAGCCATTTTGCAATAGATGAGTAGCGAAGCTATGGCGGAAGGTATGACAGCCAACTCTTTTTTCGATCTTGGCTGACCTTACGGCTTGCTTTAATGCCTTTTGGATACCAGTTTCATGGATATGATAGCGACACATCAATTCACTACGGGGATCTTTAGCGATCGCGCTAGAAGGAAATACATATTGCCAAATCCATTCTTTCGCTGCATTGGGATATTTCTTACTCAGCGCAAATGGCAAATTTACTTCACCATAGCCTCTAGTCAGATCCTGTTGATGCAGGCGTTTGACAATTTGTAAATGTTCTTGCAGTTGCTCCACCACGTTACGAGGCAACATGGTCACGCGGCTTTCCATACCCTTGCTGTCACGCACCATAATTTGCTGTTGACCAAAGTCCAGATCCTTCACGCGCAGTTGTAATGCCTCATTAAGCCTCAATCCCTAACCATAGAGCAACTTGGCGATAATCTGATGCACTCCTGTAAGGTTATTTAAAATTTCTAAGGTTTCTGCAACAGTTAAGACTGTCGGTAAGTTGCGCGGACGCTTTGCCCTCACTGCATCAAGATTAAGCCCTAGCTCTAGCTCCAATACCTCTCGATACAAAAACAAAATCGCGCTCAAAGCTTGGTTTTGCGTTGAAGCAGCCACATTTTCATTTACTGCTAAATGGGTCAAAAATGCATTAACTTCATCGCCGCCCATTTCGCTAGGATGCCGCTTGTTATGAAATAAAATAAATCGTCTGATCCACTGCACATATGTTTCTTCGGTGCGGTAGGAGTAATGCTTCACCCGTATGCGATCTCTAACGCGATCTAACAATTTTCGAGGTGGCGGCTCAGTTTGCATAATGAAGCTATCCAGAAACTAATCTAAATAATACACTGTACTGTCGGGCTAACACGCTATTTGGGTGATTAGGCAGAATTTTTCTGTATAACATGCCGTATAGGGTAAATAGCCAGAATTTTTCTGCATAACACCCCCTACAGGGTGATTAGCCAGAAACTTGACATTCAGCCTATATCGCTTATAGTTACATTAGACAGAATTTTTCCGTCTAATACATAGTTATACAGCTTAAGCTAGCGGTCAGGATATTGTTGTGAGGAGAACCAATGCAGCAAGATGCTCAAGCGCCTGATGCGGACAAGCTATTGAACTTAGGCATCGAACAAATTCATAATTGCCAGTTTTCAGTGGCAGTACAGACATTACAGAAAGCATTAAAACTATATCAACAGGCACAAGACTTTGCAGGGATCGTCAGTACGCTAACCAATTTGGGAGTTGCCTACCGCAATCTTCGGCAAACTGCCCAGGCGATTGTGTGTTACCAGCAGGCATTGGGGTTGGGACGACAGATTGGTGCTCAACCGTTTTTCATGGCAAGCGCCTTGAATAATCTCGGCATTTCATACAACTCCAATGGTGAATTCCAGAATGCTTTGGAATGTTTTCAACAGGCTATGCCGTTCTACCGGGCAATGCGTGATCGTCGAGGAGAAGCCAATGTACTACTGAATTTGGGGATTTCTCACGACTACCTTAGTCGTCCTCAACAAGCAGATGAGTTCTATCACCAAGCCCTTCAAATTGCTCAATCGCTGACAGATATTGAGTTAGAAGTCAGTTTTAGACAGTCAATTGTCTCTGTTACACAGGTAAGCCGAGGAGGACGCTATCAAGAATCGCTTGCTTCTGAGAATTCTATTGAGGCACACTATCAACAGGGAACAACATTATTGGAGCAAGGACGCTATCAAGAAGCACTTACTGCCTACGATTCAGCCATACAACTAGCACCAGAAGCTCCGGAAGCACATCAGGGAAGAGCCGTTGCACTCTATCGATTAGAGCAGATGATAGAAGCGCTGCAAGCCTGTGAGGAAGCACTGCGACTCCGCCCAGATTTTGCTGAAGCTCAGCATATCAAAGCAGGTATCCTGCTTGCTCAGGGCAAGCTAAAAGAAGCAATGCTGTCTTGTGAAGAAGCTATACGGTTATGCCCAACTGCTGCCACGGCTCATCATCTCAAGGCAGGCATTCTTAAGGAGCAGGGAAGATTTCATGAAGCAATGGAGTCATGTGAGCAAGCGTTACAACTTAATCCTGACTTACTACCTGCCTATGAACTAAGGAAAGAGCTTCAACCAATCATTCAATATGAAGAAGGATTAAATTTACTCGACTCTAAGCAATATGCAGCCGCGTTAGACGTTTTTAACGCTTTAAATCAGTCTATGCCGGAATTTGCTGAGGCTTTCCATTGTAAAGGGTTAGCTCTCGGAAATCTCGGACGACACGAAGAATCTTTGGCTGCATTTGAAACTGCACTGCGACTCAATCCCACCTTTAACGAGGTATATCACAACAGAGATTCTGCCCTCTACAATCTGGGACGGCTTGAAGAAGCATTGGAGTCCTACAATACGCTTCTTGCTTCAAACCCAGACTACGCCTATGGATATTATCGAAAAGGAATTCTGCTCGATGGGTTGGGGCGCTATAATGCAGCGTTAGAATCACTTCATCAGTCAATTCAATTAGAACCAAACTTTGCCCCAGCTCACCTTAGCCAAGGAATTGTGCTCGATCATCTTGGACGCTCAATAGAGGCATTGCAGGCACTGAACGAGTCATTAAGATTGGATCCAAATTCTCCTCAAGCTCAAAATAGCTGGCGTGTCGTAATGCAAAAGCTTGGGGGTAGTGTATGAAAAACTTTAGCAACTGTTTCTCCGGTCATAACAATCCCGTTGCACACCGACCGAATCAAGCTAGTCGGTGGGTTCGAGAGGTTGCTAGCGGCGGGTGAACGGGGTCGTTAGACTGTAAGAGATAGAGGTAATAAAGTGCAACCTATAGATGAACTTCGAGCGAATGAGAAAATCTGGGCGCACCTGCTCTTATGGTTAATTTGTCCTTTCGGCTGGGTTGTTAGTGTTTCTAAGCTGCGTCACATGAATCCTGCATATGTTGTGGTTGGCGCAGCGTCTTTGGCGATTATTGGAGCACCTGCCCAATATTTTAGTGGTCAAGACAAACCTAGTCCTGCTGGTGTAGCAATAAGATCTCTCATCCCGATAATGAGTGCAGGTGGAGGTTTAAGCGGAGCCACAATGATTCTTCACAAACCAATTTGCCACGACTAAGTACATTTTTGAGACGATTGACGCTGCCAACACTGACTTGATTTGGTTCGGGGATTGGCTCACAGGCGGCTAGGACAAATAAACATAAACCTGCTAGTAACAAAGCGATCGCCTTTTGCCAAAATGCGCTATGAATTAGCTTATTAAGAAACTTTTTCCAGAAGTGCCAGAGTCCTTGATTAGGCGATCGCTTTTGATAATGCATGAATATTTTTAAGCTGCTTTTTTGATTGCATTATAGCGGCTTGCACATAATAAAAAAGGCTCGCGACGCGAGCCTTTTTTATTAAATACCACCGCCTTCGGAAAAACCTTCATATTCTGGAGGATGGTCAAAATGATCAGCGCGATCGCATGGCGTAAGGTGACGAGGGCGAACATTCTTAAGCAATTCTGAGTCAATAATATAGTTGTTAATAGGATGCAAGGTATGTGCCTCAGCATTTCTTTCCAACTGCTCGACACGTCCAATCAGCGATCGGATGACATCGCCTTCAGGATCGGGAACCTGAAAGTGATCGAGCGCGGAAACCTTTACCCCATGACGATGCACGATGCGCCCAGGAATACCAACTACGGTGCAATCGGGAGGCACGCATTTCAAAACAACAGAGCCAGCACCAATCCGCGAATTACTACCAATTTCAATATTGCCTAAGACCTTTGCGCCAGCGCCAATAACTACATTGTCACCGAGGGTGGGGTGACGCTTGCCCGATTGTTTACCAGTACCACCAAGGGTAACGCCTTGATAGATCAATACATATTCACCAACGATCGCAGTTTCACCAATTACTACACCCATACCATGATCGATGAATGCACCCATGCCAATTCTCGCGCCTGGGTGAATCTCGATGCCCGTTAGGAATCTCGCAGTTTGCGAGATCATGCGGGGAATCACGGGTAACTTAAGAGTGTGCAGCCAATGAGCAAAGCGATATAAGGCGATCGCATGGAGTCCTGGGTAGCATAACAGCACTTCTAGCCAGTTACGCGCAGCAGGATCGCGTTCAAAAATGATTGCGAAGTCAGCTCGCAGTGTTTTGATAATATTTTTCAACGGTTTTAAAACCCTTTTTTAAATGCTACTGCTGATTTTAAGATCCTAACGGATGCTTTGTATCAAAAGTAACTACCCTTTGGAGTGAGTATTTGTTGAAGTATTGTGAAGTAACTCCTTTATTTTCTAAGTAGCTCAGATCAAACGAAGCTTATAATTTCTTGAAAGTGCTGCTTTGTAACACTTTCAAGAAATTATAAGCTTCGAGTTTGAGCGCAAAGCACTGTAGTTCAAAAATTACAAAAATTCTTGATGTCTTGCCAAATACTTTCTAAATCTTTACCAAGGGCATGATCGTCGTCCAGTAGCTTTAACGTAACTTGCGATCGCATTTTTGTAAATTCTTCACTAAGCGATACAGGTACAACGCCATCATTGATACCATGAAAGATGAGAATAGGTAGCGATCTCGTGAGCTTTTCTTCGGAATATTTTTGAGCATCAACAAAAAAATTAAAATGTAAATTTACGTTACGTTTTAGTCCGTAATGATAAAACTCACGAACGCCTTCTTGTTGCCATTTAGTGACGTTCTCATTTCCTAAGGCTTTATCAATGCGCTGACTAAATCCAAAAGCGGGGGCAAATAATATCAATTTCTGAACTAAGGTATTTTGGGCTGCGAGTTGCACGCCAAGGAAACCGCCAAGGCTAGAACCAATTACTGTGACTGGCTCAAGACTTTGCAGATAAGTGCGATCGAGATACTCTAATTGATCTGAGAGGGTCACTGTTGAAAAATCCGTGAGATTTAAGTCTGGAATAAGCAGCGTTAGCCCTATGTCCGTAAACCGTCGTCTCATGTACTGCGCTTTATAAGAGTTGGGACTAGACGCAAACCCATGTAAATAGAGATATTTCATCTTCTCCGCGATCGCACTTTTTCCAAAATTATAACCGACTAGAAACTTCTATGAAGCGATCGCTTATTTTGACAGACTAGGCTCAACTACTTTGGGGAAACTCGCAAAATTTCTTTTTACCCAGTCCATACCCACTTCATTATTCAGCTTCACCTTCTGCGGCGAATTGGGATAAATCTTGCCGAGAATATCGGCATCTTGATCGACCACAACTTTAGCGAAATTCAAAAAAGTATTGCCAAAAATCTTGAACATTGGATGCTTAGGTATACCAAACATCAAAATATAAGTGCGGGTAAGATTTTCAGCCTCTGGCACAAAAATATGGCATTGGGCAACCTTCCCTAGATCCGTTTCACCATGAAAAATTACTAGCGATGGAAAATGATTCTCTAAATGGGCTTTTAACGTAGTTGGCAAAAGAAATAAATCTGGTTTTTTGATTTTTTCGATCAAGCTATAGGGAGCAGTTGGCATCTCGTAAAAGGCGTGAGATAGATGACCTTGATCGATAAATTGATGGAATTGAACTTCTGTAATCCGAAACAATTCCCGATGTGTTCCGTTTTGGTGATTGTAGTCATGCATATTCAGCAGCATCGTCAGCATTGTTACTCTAAGCAGTTGTCAAAAAATGGACAGCGCAGAGGTAAGCAATGTTATCTATGTAAAGATTGTGGAAAGCAATTTGTTGAGTCTATCGGGTGAATTGAGTTTAATTCACCTATGTCAGGATCAATCGCATAACTCAATAGGAGTCATCCATGAATCGCCCATTCCAGCATCAACCTACTCTTCTTGCGATCGTGATATTCAATCTTGTTTCCACTTGGCTGCACTATAGCGACAATGCCATATTTTTGGATCAATATCCTGGTCCCGAATGGTTCACCTCTATGGGAGTTTGGGCTACGGTGATCGTGATGACACCGATTGGACTATGCGGTTATTGGTTATATACAAAAGGCTCATTCTTGATCTCCTATTTATTTCTAGGTGCTTATTCCATTACTAGTGTTTCAAGTCCAGGACATTATCTCTATCCCATGATTATGCCAATGTCATTAAAAATGCATGGGTTAATTTGGCTGGATGCTTTATCAGGATTATCTTTGATTGGTTACTTGTTGTGGTCATCTGCGATCGCGCAAGAATGGCGGAAAGAAAAAGTTGAGAACTCGCTCTAGCTAAAACTCGTTAAAACAGATTGATTGTGTTCAGTTGTCTTTAGATAACTTCCACTTTTAGCCAAGAACTTGGACTCTTGGTAACATGTTACAGAGTAGCCTTAAGGACATTACTCGTAAAGAATCTTCCATCATCTTGATAAAAGTTGGAATTACCCCCTTTAATTCCCCTTTTGCAAGGGGGAAGACTAGAAATCTTGTTCCCTCCCCTTTGCAAGGGGCTACCGTGTACACACAAGTCTAACTGTCTACGTTTCGGTTTATCTAAGCCCCCTAAATCCCCCAATTCTGGGGGACTTTGAAAGAATTTTATTTTCTTGTTCCCCCAGAATTGGGGGCTAGGGGGCGATTAATTGTTGACTTGAATAGGTTATATGACTTGTGTGTACACCGTAGTTGCAAGGGGAGGGTTAGGGTGGGGTAAATTTTAAATGAGAAATCACCTAAAAATGGAGACTTAGGATAATTTACTGCAAAATTGAATTTTTGTTCTGTACTTAGGTCGTTCTATAGAGCTTGAGTTTTGATATGCTCTATCTATTTCTGGTTCGACTTCGATGGTAATGGTTTCCATAACTTACCTCCAATTTTTACTTTTTACTTTTACCTTTTTCCTTGTCACCGTAGCCGAGATTTAGATCCCCGACTTTTTTTGTGAATGCACAAATCCCCTTTGATAGCAAAGAAAAAGTCGGGGATCTGGGCATTCCCTTTTACCTTTTTACTTGCTGAAGGATCGCAAGGATAATTTGAGAATCATCCATATCCAATCCTTCGTAGAGAATATCTTCATCACGTTCTCCGTTGAGGATTTGCCGAATCGCGGCGATGAGATTTTGCCAACCACGCGAGATCATGTTTTCCAAAGTTGGCTCTAATTGCTGTCTGACCTCGGCTTCGTCAACCGCCATCGCTACAGCCTCGATAAGCGGGGCGTGTTGGCGTAGCTCGTACTCAGTGCCTGCAAAGTTGGTGCGGGCGGTGCGAGAGAGGCGGCGATATTCCTTTGCTTTGGCTGGATCGCCTTGTTGATCGCTAATCTGTGCCAAAAGTTCGTAAGTCTTCCAAATCTGAGCCGCCGCAGAATCGAGAGTTTTGTCTATGGCTAGTCCTTCTTCCGCTAACTGTTGGGCTTCGTTGAGGCTATTCGGAAATTCTTGGAGGAGAGCGGAAAGGTTACTGAGATACTTGGAAAGACCAGTTAAATCGCCAGTAGCTTTTCCTGCATCAATCGCCTTCCGATACCATGCCTCCGCCTCTGCCTGTTTCCCCGCACTTTTACTCACGATCGCCAACTGATTCCAAGTCGCTGCTGCTCCATTTTTTCCACCAATTAAGCCCTGTGCTTCCCTAATCTGGGCGGCTTGGCGATAGTATTGCTCTGCGGCTTCCCATTGTCGCGATTCTTCAAAGGTTCTGCCCAACTGATGCCATACGGTTGCTTCTGATGCGGGTTCGTTGAGTTGATGAAAGATTTCCAGTGCTTCTTGATAGCGTTGGGCGGCTTCGGTGAGGTTGTTCTGCACTAGTTCCAAAGTTCCAAGTTGGAATTTTGTAGTGGCTTCCCCTCGGCGATCGCTCAATTCTTTAAAAATCACTAACGATGCCTCGTAGGAGTCACGGGCAAGATCGTAGTCCCCCATAGCTGTCAACACATCCCCTAAGTCTGCCTGTAAATTGCCCATCTGTCGCTTCACGCTGTTAGATTGCTCTAGCAGTCCTGCCACCTCTAACCCAAGACGATAGGTTGCCGCCGCCCGTTTTGGCTGTCCCGTTGCCTCATAGCACCGTCCGAGTCTGTTCAGCGTGACACAGCGCTCATAACTAGGAGTCGCGCCCAAGCCTGTCAATATCTCATCAAACACCGCCTCTGCTTCGGCATAGCATCCTGCATTCTGTAACTGTTCGCCTGTATTACTGCGCGTCAGATACCAAGTTTGGGAGCCAGCCTCACCGCCGATATGTTGCACCATTTCTGTCAAGTCCGCCCGATCTTGATTCAGCCCGAAGTAGTCCAGAAACCTGTTAACGCCTCCCACAAAATCCACCGCAAAGTCTTCCCCTGAGGCGATACTGCCGCGCACCGCATACAGCAAATTCGGCAGTTCTCGTTGGGCTATAGCTCTCGCAAAAAAAGGATTTTTAACATCCTCAGAATACAAATAACTCGACAGTTGGTAATAGCGTTGCCGATGGCGGCTGAGGAGTTGCTGTTGTTCGAGTTCGGTCAGCCGCGACCACATCGCAGGGGCAAGAGTCGGATGGAACTTGAGAAAAGGCACACTCACACCCACATGACTCAAAGATTCCGCCCGTATCAGTCCTGTTGCCTCTAGCTGCGTTCTGAGTGCATTCAATTCCGTTTCCACAATTTCCGTAATCGCAAGTAGATTAACTTCCCATGCACCACCCTGAAACACTCCCAACCGCTTAATCCATTCCTGTGCTTGAGGATCGAGCCGACTCACCGACAGATTCAGCGAAGCAAGCAAAGGATTATTGGGCGTATTAGCCACTAATTGCTCTAACTCCCGATGCACCTCTAGCGCCCTTCTTTGCTTCAGTTGCCCCGCCAACAACCCCAACGACAAAGGATGATAGTCCAGCATATTAAACAACTCCAACAAACCCTCACGGGGCGGCAACCCAAACTGTGGCTCTGGTGGCAACTTTATCAACCTTTGGAAATAGTCCAGCGCATCCTCTTTCGACAAACCCTGCAACGGTGGTAAAGAAATATGCTTCAAACTCCCCTGATTGGGATAATCAGGATGCTGCAAATCCGCCGCCCTCGTCGTCAGCAACACCCGACTATTTCCCGCCTCCGACCATGCCTTTGCTATGTCGAGCAGGGCTTGATCCCCCCTACCCCCCTTAGAAAGGGCAGGGCTTGATCGGAATTTTCTTCTTTTCCCCCCTTTTCAAGGGGGGTTAGGGGGGATCTCAACGTCTCCAAATTATCCAAAATCACCAACACAGCCTGTTCCCTTAGCGCCCTAGTCACCGCCGCCCCATCGATCAAATTGGTATCCAACACCGTCGCCAACACACTCACCGCATAACTCACAGGATCGACACCCTGAAAATCCGCAAAACTGATAAAACACACCCGCGCAAACATCCCTGTCCGCAACAGCCACCGCCCCGCCTCCTCAGCCAGATAGGTTTTTCCCATCCCCCCAAAACCCGAAATCGTAATCCGCCGCGTCCCCCGCACATACGCCCTCTCGATCGCCCACAACTCCCGCGACCGACCCCAAAAACCCGCGTCCTGCACTTCGCGGAGATTGCCCTCACCCCTAGCCCCTCTCCCAGAGGTAGAGGGGGACAAGAGATCTGGATTCTCTTCTATTGCTCCCCTCGCCCCTTGGGAGAGGGGTTGGGGGTGAGGGTTAAATAATGCCCCATCATTACCCACCTGATACAAAGCAGGTAAAAACCAATCCTGCACCTTTAAAATCACCCGTTCCTTACCCCTTGGGCGATCGCCCCGTTCCTTATTCAAATACAAATCCCGCCGTGCATTTTCCAACGCCTCACCCACACCCTGACCCCGCAGCAAAAAGCCATAAAACTTACCAAACAACTGCCGCGCCGTCACCGCCAACACCGAATATTGCATCGCCAACACCGACGGCATCCCCGCCTGAGTCAACCGCGCCGCCACACTCCCCAAAGCATCATCACCACCGACAGCCGCCGACTGACAAGCCGACAAAATAATCGCACTCACCCTTTGCCGATGCAGCATATCCCCCAAGGTTTCCGCCGTAATCAATGCCGATTTGCCCTCACTATCCTCAAACAACAAATAGCCCGTATTCGCCGCCGCCGTTGCATCCGCCTTCATTGCCGATCCACGATCGCTCAACTTCGCCCGTTCATGTAAACTACCATCAGGATCGAACGCCCCATGTCCATCAAAATGCACAATATCCACCGCAGGCAAGCGATCATCTTCTAAGCGATCGATCAACTTATCCAAAGTCGCAGGACGCAAAAATTCTACGGCTACGCGATCGCCCACATCACCGATCGCATCCAACAATGCCAATCCTTCTGCCCTCGGATCGAGAAACCCCGCATCGCTAGGACGACTAACCACCATCAACACCCGCAATTGTTCTTTAGTCTTTACCCGCGCCGCACTGCGTCCGCCACCCACACCCGCAAATTTACGCCGAATCGCAATACGCGGATTTTCATGCAATAAATATGTCCCCCTCGGATCGCGCAACAATTCCCAAGGCAAAGACAAAATAAGCGGATGACTTGCCCCAATCGTTAAAATCTTGCCCCGCCCATCACTATCCTGAAAATCATTAAACATCCTCGCCGCAGCGCGATCGCCAAAAATCGCCTCAAACAAAGACTCTCCCCACTTAGGCAACTGCGCCTCAATCCTCTCCGCCCTGCGATCGTCCACATCCATCATGTAATGCGCCGCATAGCTCTCCAAATACCAGCGCATCTCAGCGCGATCGCCATCATTCACAGGCGCTACAAATTCCAAAGCATCCGTCTCGCGATCGTCGAACTTGATGACAAAGCGATCGCTACTCGTAAACCGCACATTTAGCTCAATCATCAATACACCTCATCGTGAGTACCAATATCGACAAACACTGCCTTGCCATCATCAGTGAAATAAAATATCACCCTTGCATCGTACTCAATACTAAAGCTCCACATATTTTTCATCTTTCCAGCAAGTTTATGCGTCCTTAATGTTGGTTGAAAAGGATCTTGCTGAAATTGCTCTACCTTTTGCCAAAACCTTGCTTGCAAATCACTATTTCCTGTAATACGTTTGCGAAAGGCACGCTGAAATGTAGAGCTAAAGGTAACTTCAATCATTAACCTCTACCAACTTTTTCAATTCTTCAATATCAGCAGTAAATGTCAGGTTGCCGTTTTTTTCCTCAGCCACACTAGCTAAATAATTCTGATAGATCTCTTCTCGACGTACCTCAATAGCATTGGATTTCGTCAAAAATATCGCCTCAACCGTCGCCCCTTCTGGCAGATCAGAAAATGGAACCTCAATCCGCCCATTTTTACCAACCACAACTTCATACTTAAAAGCATTCATGATTTCTTCCTAAGTTTTACAAAAGTTATCACTCAATCATCATAGACCGTAGCTCAGCGATCGCCTCTTCTGCCGTATAAGACTTTAATTTTCCTGCACGATATGAAGCCAATGCCTCACGCCCATTTAGAGCAATCTCATCACGTCGCCGCTTAATTTTAATTTTACGGATTTTCCTTGCGATCTCCATATTCATCACAAAACGCCTTCACACCAATATGCAACACAATCACCGTCACCGCCACGATCACCGTTGGCAACACATTGCCCGATAAACCTAGCCCAGCCAAAATTCCTTTAAATGCGGAAATCGTCTCCTTATTATCCAGATCGCCCCACTTCTTCCATTGCTTATGCAGCACTCCATCTTCCTCACAGAGATCCGCCTTTGCTGCTTTCCAAAACTTTTGTAAAAAACTCTTCGCTGGCTCCTTGGTTGCTGTCGCGATCGCCTGATTCTGTTTAACCAGTTGTGCCTCTTTACCACCAGATTTTAGAAGCGCCTCACTAGAAGGCGATCGCAACTCCAATAACTGAGCATCAATTTCCGCCGTCAGTTGAGAAATTTCTTGATCCGAAAACATTGCCGTCACTCCTTACTGATATGACTAAACACAAGACAGCATACACGACCTCAAAGGAGAGTTGCGGCGCTTGCCCCACCCCCCCCCCCCCCCCCCCCCCCCCCCCCCCCCCCCCCCCCCCCCCCCCCCCCCCCCCAACCTCTCCTCTGGTTTTTAAACATAAGAAACCGAACTGATATCATGGGATAAATTATTTAGTTGTAGGAGGATTAGCTATGGGCGAGTCAAAGCGCCGTAAGGAAGTCATGGGTGAAAAGTATGGAAGCTCAGAGCCGATCGCATCTTGGATACCTTTTTTAACCAAAGACAAGGCTGACACATTTGTGAAAGTTTCTACCCAAGCGGCTTGGTATGGCATTGGTGCAATGGTAGTCATTTGGGTGACGATTCGGTTTATTGGCCCCGCCTTTGGTTGGTGGCATCTTGCCGATTAACCTATGACCTGTCATTTATTAATTCCTGCGGCGGGTAGCGGCAAACGCATGGGAGCCGATCGCAATAAATTGCTGCTACCACTGCTAGGCAAACCAATTTTGCAATGGACTCTAGAAGCTGCGATCGCTTCGGATGCGATCGCTTGGATCGGTGTTATGGGACAACCCCATGACTATCCAGAGTTTCAAAAGATTTTTAATGAGATTAGTCAACTTAAACCAATTCGACTAATTCAAGGCGGAGCAACCCGTCAAGCTTCCGTATTTAATGGCTTAAAAGCTTTGCCAACAGACTGCGATCGCGTTCTAATTCATGATGGCGCAAGATGCCTAGCCACACCTGAATTATTTGATCGCTGTGATGAAGCTTTGCAAAAGATGCAAGGATTCATTGCGGCTGTTCCCGTCAAAGATACTATTAAAATCGTCGATGGTCTAACCATTGTCGATACCCCCAACCGAGATCATCTCTGGGCTGCTCAAACTCCCCAAGGGTTCCAATTAGAAGTGATCAAAAACGCTCATCTCACGGCAATAGAGTTAGGATGGGAAGTTACCGATGACGCGGCTTTATTAGAAAAAGTTGGCTTAGCAGTACAGATTGTGATGGGAGAAGAAACTAATCTCAAAATAACCACTCAACAGGATCTAGCGATCGCTGAATTTATTTTGAAGCAAAGAGATGTATAAAAAAAGATGGAGTGCTTCGCACTCCATCTTTTTTATGCTTTGAGACTTCTCAATACGACCAAGAGTTCGGAATCTTCGCGTTTGAAAACTGGCAAAAATTCAATATGTTTGTAACGGACTATGCCGTGAATATCTATGATGCAGTAGGCGCGTTTACTACCAAACAAACCTGCAACCCCATATTTTTTGCAAACATCTTGGTTGCGATCGCTGAGCAAGGGAAACTGTAAGCCCAACTTTTTGGAAAAAGCGATATGTTTTTCGATTGGGTCAGTACTAATACCTAAAATCTCTGCTCCAGCTTCACGAAACTTTGTCCAATCATCTGCAAAGCACTGCATTTCATTAGTACAAAGAGGCGAAAAATCCCCTGGGTAAAATGCTAGTACGACGTTTGTTTTGCCTTGGTAGCGACTGAGTGTAATATCACCGCGATCGCTAGGTAAAGTAAAATCTGGAGCTTTTTGACCAACTTCGACAGACATAGAATTTCCTGTATTACCTTTTGATTTGGGATTTAGACTGGAGCATAGTACTTGTTCCGCAGCCAACCATAATCTTATCAAGAATACTCACCATGGAACATTCTAAACTTCAAAGCCCTAATCACCTAATGACGATTGAGCTATCTAGTGAACTTTATACAGCTTTGCTAAAACAAGTCAAAACAACTGGCAAAACCGAAACCGAGTTAGTTGTAGAGGGATTACGACAGATTTTAAGTCAGCCTGATGACAAAAACACAGAAAAAGATCGTTTCACGATCCTCGAAGCTAATTTAGAAAAAAAGCTCAAGCAATACGTAGACAGCTTAATCAAAGATCGCCACAGCAATGTTGCAGCAAACCCAGAAATAAGCGATCGCAAATCATCGGAGCGAGTTCTACCAATTCCCACAATTAGACCATTACAAGTAGGCGATCGCGTATTGATTCTTGAACCCGATAGTCCTTATTACATGGCAAAACTGTTGGTAATTCGCACTAGCTTAATTAGGGCAACAGTGGATACTGATACAGGCGAAAAAACATTCTTAAAAAGAGATTTACGTTTTGTTGAATCTGGATCAGAACAGTAAAAGCGGCGCATCGCACCGTCTTTACTTCCTAACTTTGGGCGATCGCAGAACTTTGATGGCAGTGAATCCTGTAATTGCGCCATAGATTGCTCCTTGCAAAGCGCTAGCCAATATTGTGGATTTCGCCATATAGCCAAAATATAGCCCCACAGTACTTAGTGACAAAGCGATCGGGCTAGCAAGTAGCCATCCCCCTGCTGCCCGAAATGATTTAAGTAATTGCCATTGGCAAATACCAACAATAGTCCCAATAATTGCAAAATCAATCATCAAAATTGAGAGTGATGGCATGTTTTGCGCATGAGAACGTAGTGATAGGTTTGGCAGAAAAAATACAATCGCTAGCCCCAAGATCCATCCCCACAGAGTTAGCGGCAACCACCAGCCCTCCTTGGCAAAGCGATCGCGCAGCACTAAAGACTGAGCGATAGAAATCCCCACTCCATGCAGTATTTCATTGAGAAAAATCCGCGATCGCAGATCGTAAGGGTCTTCCCAAACAAAGCTTGATAACAGCATATTGCCAATAACATTTGCGATCAGCCATAGCCACCAAAAGCTCCGTCCTACTTTTTTTGACATAGACTTTTGACATAGACTAAAGGAAAACAAATTAAATCATGACAGATACAGTATCAGGTAAATTAGCAGGCAAGAGAGCGATCGTTACTGGAGCAAGTAGCGGTATTGGCAAAGAAGTCGCATTACGACTATTGCAATCGGGCGCACAGGTGAGTCTGGTTAGCCGTAATCCCGATCGCATTCTCCAAGAATTACCCGCAGGTAGCAATGCTAAAGGCTATGCAATTGACCTTGGTGATATCTCTCAAGTCTCCGCAAAAATACAGACAATTGTTGCTGATATGGGCGGCGTAGATATTTTAATTAACAACGCTGGCATGGCTTATATCGGTGAATTGATTGATATGCCTCTGACCGAATGGCAAAAATTATTTGATCTCAACCTAACCAGTATATTCCAGTGTTTACAAGCAACGTTACCGACCATGCGATCGCAAAAAAGCGGAAAAGTGATTAACGTCGCCTCGATCGCTGCTAAGCAAGGGTTCCCCAATTGGGGCGCATATTGTGCCAGTAAATTTGCGCTACTGGGCTTAACTCAGGCGATCATGTTAGAAGAGCAGCCGCACGGCATCAAAGTCATGTCTATCTGCCCTGGCTCGGTCGATACGCCCCTATGGGATACCCTCGGTGATAAAGTGCCCCCAAGTTTTAATCGTGCAGCCATGTTAAGCCCTGCGACAGTCGCCGATGCAATTATGACTTTGGTAAATCTTCCCGCCGATGCGATGATCAATGATTTTGTGATCATGCCTAACGCACAAGCTTTTTGAGCCTAAGGCTCTTTGATGGGGGTAATTATAGCTGTCGCCATTCTTGCTAGGACATAAAACCCAAATAGTGTGAGGGGGGGGGGGGGCGCCCCCCCCCCCCCAATTTTGTTTTTTTTTTTTTTTT
>JALQCR010000042.1 GCA_023336205.1 Pseudanabaena sp. Salubria-1 | reverse complement strand
GGCGCCCCACGCCCACCCCGAGCCGCGGACGCGGTTCGTCCACCGCGCGCGACGGATGCGGTTCGCCCACCCCGCGCCGCAGATGCGGCACGTCCACCCCGGGACGGTGTACGGCGCGACAGAGCCGCCACCAGCGCGCGTGACGTTGCACCGCGCTCCCCCTCTGCCGATGCACGGCGCTCGCCCTCATCCGCACCCTCGCTACCTAAGCGCGATGACATTCGCCGCCACAATCGGCTAGGCGACGGACGCCGCGCGGAACGCGACGCCGCTACAGACACCGCGAGCCGCCCGAAAGGCGTCGCACCCGCGCCGCGCGAACCCGACGGCACCGTGCGCGTGTCTAAGTTGCTTTCTGAACAAGGGCTTTGCTCGCGCCGCGAAGCCGATAGCTACATCGCCCGCGGCTGGGTGTACGCCGATGGCGTGCGCGTTATCGAACTCGGTACGCGCGTCTTGCCGACCGCCAAACTCAAGCTCGACCAGCAAGCCGCCGCCATGCAGGAGTCTCGCGTCACGGTGCTGCTGCATAAGCCCGTGGGCTATGTGTCCGGCCAGGCTGAGGACGGCTACGAGCCCGCGAGTGTGTTGGTGACGGCAGAACATCAGTTGCCTTCTGACCCGGAGAAGTTTCGGCCAGAGATTCGTCGCGGCTTGGCACCGGCAGGGCGCTTGGATATCGATTCGACGGGTTTGCTGGTGCTCACCCAAGATGGTCGCGTCGCCAAGCAGCTCATCGGCGAAGACAGCGAAGTCGAAAAGGAATATCTCGTGCGCGTCGAGGGCACGCTCTCGGCGGAAGCACTCGCGAGCCTCAATCACGGCCTAGAGCTCGACGGTGAGCCGCTGAAACCGGCGCGGGTGAAGTGGCAGAACGAGGATCAGCTCAACTTTGTGCTGACCGAAGGCAAAAAGCGCCAGATTCGCCGCATGTGCGAGCTTGTCGGACTGAAGGTAGTGGGCCTGAAGCGCATCCGTATCGGCAAGGTGAAGCTGGGCGATTTGCCGATGGGTAAGTGGCGCTACCTGCGTGACGATGAGGCGTTTGCGTAGTTGCTGTATGCACTTCGCGGTATCGCCCTATAATCCGCGCTCCCTTCCCGTGCAGAGCCCGCATCCATGAAATTTCGTTTCCCAATCGTCATCATCGACGAGGATTTCCGCTCCGAGAACACCTCTGGTCTCGGCATTCGTGCGCTTGCGGCGGCCATTGAGGCAGAGGGCATGGAAGTGCTGGGAGTCACGAGCTACGGTGACCTTTCGCAATTTGCGCAGCAGCAAAGCCGTGCGTCGGCATTCATCCTCTCCATTGACGACGAAGAGTTCACGCCGGGGCCTGAGCTTGACCCTGCGGTGTTGAATCTGCGTGCGTTCATCGAAGAGATCCGCTTCAAGAATGCCGACATTCCGATCTACCTCTACGGTGAAACCAAGACATCGCGGCATATCCCCAACGATATCCTGCGTGAATTGCACGGCTTCATCCACATGTTTGAAGACACACCCGAATTCGTGGCGCGTCACATCATCCGCGAAGCGAAGTCATACCTTGATGGCTTAGCGCCGCCGTTTTTCCGTGCGCTTGTGCATTACGCGCAGGACGGCTCGTACTCGTGGCATTGCCCCGGTCACTCGGGTGGTGTCGCGTTCTTGAAGTCGCCGATTGGGCAGATGTTCCACCAATTCTTTGGCGAGAACATGCTGCGTGCCGACGTCTGTAACGCCGTTGAAGAGTTGGGTCAGTTGCTCGACCACACGGGGCCTGTCGCTGCGTCTGAGCGCAATGCCGCGCGCATCTTCAACGCCGACCATTGCTTTTTTGTCACCAACGGCACGTCCACCTCAAACAAGATGGTGTGGCACGCCAACGTGGCACCCGGGGACACAGTGCTGGTTGATCGCAACTGTCACAAGTCGATCCTGCACGCGATCATCATGACCGGCGCAAACCCGGTTTTCTTGATGCCGACGCGTAATCACCTCGGCATCATCGGTCCGATTCCAATTGAAGAGTTTTCTTGGGCGAGCATTCAGAAAAAAATCGACGCCAATCCGTTCATCACGGACAAAAAGGCGAAGCCGCGCATGCTTACCATCACGCAATCAACCTACGATGGCGTGCTCTACAACGTCGAGATGATCAAGGCCGAGTTGGGTGACCATGTCGAGAACCTGCACTTTGACGAAGCGTGGTTGCCACATGCAACCTTTCATAGCTTCTACAAAGACATGCACGCTATCGGCGACGTGAACAATGGTCGTCCGCGCCCCAAAGACGCGATGATTTACGCCACGCACTCAACGCACAAACTGCTGGCGGGTATCTCGCAGGCTTCGCAGATCTTGGTGCAAGAGTCGGAAACGCAGAAGCTCGACCGCACGCGCTTTAACGAAGCCTATTTGATGCACACTTCCACCAGCCCGCAGTACGCCATCATCGCCTCGTGCGACGTGGCGGCGGCGATGATGGAGCCTCCCGGCGGTACGGCCTTGGTCGAAGAGTCGATCACCGAAGCGCTGGACTTCCGCCGCGCGATGCGCAAGGTGGATGACGAGTGGGGCAAAGACTGGTGGTTCAAGGTTTGGGGACCAGACAAGCTCGCCGATGAGGGCATTGGCAACCGCGATCAGTGGATGCTGAAAGCAAACGAGAAGTGGCACGGCTTCGGTAACTTGGCGCCGGGCTTTAACCTGCTTGATCCGATCAAGTCCACCATCATCACCCCGGGGCTCGACGTCTCAGGCAAGTTCGCCAAGACCGGCATCCCAGCTTCGATCGTCACGAAGTTTTTGGCGGAGCACGGCGTGATCGTTGAGAAGACGGGTCTTTACTCGTTCTTCATCATGTTCACCATCGGCATCACCAAAGGTCGCTGGAACACGCTGCTCACCGCGCTGCAGCAGTTCAAGGACGATTACGACAAGAATCAGCCGATGTGGAAGATCCTGCCGGAGTTTGTCGCGGCGCATCCACGTTACGAGCGCGTGGGCTTGCGTGACCTGTGCCAGCAAATTCACGATATGTACAAGGCGCACGACATTGCACGCCTGACGACCGAGATGTATCTGTCCGATATGCAGCCCGCCATGAAGCCTGCGGATGCATTCGCCAAGATGGCGCACCGCGAACTCGACCGCGTGCCGATCGACGAACTCGAAGGCCGCATTACCGGCATTCTGCTCACGCCGTATCCACCGGGCATTCCGTTGCTGATTCCCGGCGAGCGCTTTAACCGCACCATCGTGCAGTACCTCATGTTTGCGCGTGACTTCAACGCCAAGTTCCCGGGCTTTGAAACGGACATCCACGGTTTGGTTGAAGAAGAAGTCGATGGCGAGTTGCGCTACTACGTCGATTGTGTGCGTGCTTAGTTAAGTAGACCATCGTGAACACCGCACTGTCAGTCTAAAAATGGACGAAGTCGAAAAACCTCTCGCGCTCGTTGTAGAAGACGACGACGTGCAGCGCATGTTCCTGATGCAGACCTTGATCCGTTTCGGGTTTGATGTGACCGCAACCGACAACGGCATGGACGCGTTGGAGCTCTGCACCGAGCACACCTATGATTTGGTGCTTACCGATATTCGTATGCCGCGGCTTTCGGGCATTAGCTTTGTGAAGAACGTGCGCATGCGTAATCCCAAGGCGTTCAAGCGCTTGATCTTCATTTCTTCGGTGGAAGATCCGGCCGTGCGTCGCGAAGCCGCCGATTCGGGGGCGAGCGATGTCCTGCTCAAGCCTGTCTCCGTAGAGCGCTTGCGCAAAGTGCTCGGACTTCCCGCCGCCTGAAGAGCGGCTCTCGGCGAAGGCCAGCGGCTGTCAACTTAGCTTCATCGAGTTTCGGTTAGAATGCCGCCTGCCATTCAAGTTGTGTGGGAGAGCGCAACGACCTTGCAGGTCGTAGCCGCCGAAGGCGTAAACATCCCGTAATCGCTCAGGTACCGAGAACCACACAAACGGGCAACTCTGGAGAGAGGCTGTAGTTTTCATACAGCTCGCCGAAGGGGCTACCGGTCTTCAACAACCGGAAAACTCTCAGGTATCGAGGACAGAGGGGATCCTGCTCACGCATAGGTTTGTTTACCTGCTGCGCTGCGCGGAATCGCCGCCTCTGGTTCTTGTCGGGCATGCCTCACTTGTCCGCTCCCAAACCACGAGCCCGGCACTCCGCATCGCTCGCGACGGTGACCAAACCCCTGCCTGAGCAGGACTCACATCAACCGAGTCCTCGTAAATGCCTGCCATGCTCAAGCGTACCCCTTTGTTCGACACCCACATCGCCTGCGGCGCACGCATGGTCGATTTCGGCGGCTGGGAAATGCCCGTCAACTACGGCAGCCAGGTTGAAGAACATCACCAAGTTCGACGCCATGCGGGCATGTTCGATGTCTCGCATATGCTGAACGTGGACTTGCGCGGCCCACACGTGCGCGAGTTTTTGCGCGCGCTCATCGCTAACGACGTCGATAAGCTTAAGGTTTCCGGCAAGGCGCTTTACACCTGCATGCTGAATGCCGATGGTGGTGTGATTGACGACTTAATCGTCTACTTTGTCGATGAAAGCTATTTCCGTGTCGTGGTCAATGCCGGCTGTGCAGACTCCGATGTTGCGTGGATGCAGCAAGTGAATAACGAGCGCGGTTTTGGGCTCACCATCACGCCGCGCCGCGACCTCGCGATGATTGCCGTGCAGGGCCCACAGGCGCGCGCTTCCGTTTGGAAAGTCTGGCCGCATGTGCAAGCCGCGACTGAAGGCCTCGTGCCATTCTCTGCGCATTTGTCCGGCGACATCATGGTCGCCCGCACCGGCTACACCGGTGAAGATGGCTTCGAGATTGTTTTGCCCGCTGCTAGCGCGGCTGATTTTTGGAACGCGCTCAAGCAAGTCGGCGTCGGCCCCGCTGGGCTGGGCGCCCGCGATACTCTCCGACTTGAAGCCGGCATGAACCTCTACGGCAACGACATGGACGCGAACACCTCGCCGCTCGACGCGGGGTTGGCGTGGACGGTCGACCTCAAATCATCGCGTGAGTATGTAGGCCGTGGTGCGCTAGAAGCGCGCGGTAAGTCACACAATTTCTTTGGCCTCAAGCTGCTCGACCGCGGCGTGCTACGTGCGCAGATGCGTGTGGCAACCGCGCACGGTGATGGCGAAGTCACCAGCGGCACGCATTCACCCACGCTCGGGTTTTCGATTGCAATGGCGCGCCTGCCGCTCGGCGTGGCAGTGGGTGACCAAGTTGATGTCGATATTCGCGGCAAGCTGGTTCCTGCACTCGTCGTTAAGATGCCCTTTGTTCGCAACGGCAAAGCGCTCATCGCGTAACCGCCGTTGAGGCAACTCGGACCAGCCCTTCAGCCTTCACCCTTCCGCCTTCCCCCTTCACCCTTGCAAGGAGACCCCATGAACATCCCCGCCGAACTCAAGTACACCAAGACGCACGAGTGGATCAAAACAGAAGCCGATGGCACGCTGACAGTTGGCATCACCGACGCAGCGCAAGAGATGCTGGGTGATTTGGTCTTCGTTGGCGACGTTAAGGTCGGTGACACGCTCGACGCGGGCGAAACCGCGGGTGTGGTGGAGTCGGTGAAGGCAGCGTCCGACATCTACGCACCGGTTGCCGGTGAAATCCTCGCGTTCAACCCCGCGCTTGATACTGCGCCCGAATCGATCAACGGTGCGCCGTACGAAAACTGGATCTTTAAGCTTAAGCCAAGCAATGCCGCTGATGTTGCAGGGTTGCTCGATGCGGCGGGATATCAAGCGGTAGCGGAGAACAGTTAGGTAACCCTCGATTAAGTGGCTGTGCGAGCGAATTTGTCACTTGCGATGCTCGCCGTATACCGCATACGGCTGTGCTTCTCAGCGCCAACTTCATCTCGCTCGCCGACTTACTCAAGGGTTCCTGTATTTCATCCCGGCGCACAACCTCAAGGGTTGCGCCGGGACGACACAGTATCTTGGGTGCGTATGACGCACACCGCGTATTGCTAGGGTTGCATGAGTGCGTGCAGCCATCGCATCAACGAACAAAACTAGGATCCCCATGCAACTCATGACCCCCACCGAACTCAACCACGCCGACGAATTCCACGCGCGGCACATCGGCCCGAACGACGCCGAACTCGCGCAGATGCTGAACGTGGTCGGCGCGGCGTCGCTTGACGACTTGATCGAAAAAATCGTCCCCACCGCGATCCTGCAACGTGACGCACTGGCACTCGCTGGGCCGCGCACCGAGCAAGACGTGCTCGCTGATTTGCGCCGCATCGCAGGCAAAAACAAGGTGTTTAAGTCGTTCATCGGTCAGGGTTACTACGGCACGCACACGCCCGGCGTTATCTTGCGCAACATCTTGGAAAACCCCGCTTGGTACACGGCCTACACGCCATACCAACCCGAGATTTCACAAGGCCGCTTGGAAGCGCTGTTGAACTTCCAAACCATGGTGTGTGACCTCACCGGTATGGAAATTTCCAACGCGTCGTTGCTCGACGAAGCGACCGCAGCCGCCGAAGCGATGACGCTCGCGAAACGCAGTGCAAAGTCAAAATCCAACACGCTCATCGTGGCGGGCGATTGCCACCCGCAGACCATCGCGCTCATCAAGACGCGCGCAGAGCCGCTGGGCCTCGATGTCAAAGTAGGCTTCGCGCCAAAGCTGATGGAAGAGGGCGATTACTTTGGTGTGGTCGTGCAGTACCCCTCCACCTCGGGGCAGATTCACGACATGGCACCTTACGCCAAGATGGCGCACGACAAAGGTGCGCTGTTTATTGCATGCGCGGATTTGCTTGCGCTGACGCTGCTGAAGTCGCCGGGCGAATGGGGCGCGGACATTGTGGTCGGCTCGTCGCAGCGCTTTGGTGTGCCATTTGGTTTTGGTGGTCCGCACGCGGCGTTGTTGGCGTGCAAGGATGCGTTCAAACGTTCGATGCCCGGCCGCTTGGTGGGTGTTTCCGTCGACGCGCAGGGCAACCGTGCGCTGCGCCTCGCGATGCAAACGCGTGAGCAGCACATTCGCCGCGAAAAGGCGACATCCAACATCTGCACGGCGCAGGTGTTGCTTGCAGTGATCGCCAGCATGTATGCCGTGTATCACGGACCGAAAGGGCTGACCGACATTGCGCGCCGTGTGCATACCCTCGCCGCAAGTTTTGCGAATGGTGTGAAGCAGCTTGGCTATGAGATTGCGGCTTCGCATGTGTTTGATACCGTGGCCGTACAAGCCGGCGACAAGTGCGATCCAATTCTGTCCGCAGCACGCGCGCAGGAGATCAACCTACGCGATTTCACGGTGCAGAACAAAGCGTGGCCAGTGGTCGGCGTTTCGTTTGATGAAACCCATTCTGCGGCTGACGTCGAAACGCTACTCGCCATCTTTGCGAGCGCGGCAGGCAAGCCTGCGCCTGCGTTTGCTGCGATCCAAGCGGAGCCGATGATTCCGGCCGCGTTACAGCGCACCTCAGCGTTCTTGACGCATCCAGTGTTCAACAGCCATCACTCTGAAACCGAGATGCTGCGCTACATCCGCAGCCTTTCTGACAAAGACCTCGCGCTCGATCGCACCATGATCCCGCTCGGCTCGTGCACCATGAAGCTTAACGCCACGACGGAAATGATTCCGATCACTTGGCCCGGCTTTAACAGCGTGCATCCGTTTGCGCCGGCTGACCAAACCGAAGGTTATCAAGAGCTCACTACGTCATTGGAAAAATGGCTCGCTGAGATCACTGGCTACGATGCGGTGTCGTTGCAGCCCAACTCAGGCGCGCAAGGCGAATATGCGGGTCTATTGGCGATTCGCGCCTACCATCGCTCGCGCGGTGAGGGGCATCGCGATGTGTGCTTGATCCCCAGCTCCGCGCACGGCACCAACCCGGCATCGGCGCAAATGGTGGGCATGGAAGTGGTGGTCACTGCGTGTGACGACAAGGGCAACGTCGATGTGGCGGACCTGAAAGCCAAGGCGGAACAGTACAAGGACCGCCTCGCAGCGCTGATGGTGACCTACCCATCAACACACGGCGTGTTTGAAGATGCGATTCGCGAAATCTGCGAAATCATCCACACGCGCGGTGGTCAGGTTTACATGGATGGTGCCAACCTCAATGCACTCGTTGGCGTAGCGCAGCCGGGCAAGTTTGGTTCTGATGTGTCGCACCTGAACCTACACAAAACGTTTTGCATTCCACACGGCGGCGGCGGGCCAGGTGTTGGGCCGATTGGTGTGCGCGCGCACCTCGCCCCATTTTTGCCGGGCGATCCGATGGCCGCTGAAAGCAAAGTGGGACCGGTGTCGGCTGCGCCTTTTGGTTCGGCGTCGATTCTGCCCATTTCGTGGGCCTACATCGCGATGATGGGTGCGTCAGGTTTGCGTCGCGCAACGCAGGCGGCGATCTTGAACGCCAACTACGTTGCCAAGCGCTTGGCACCCCACTATCCGGTGTTGTACGCAGGTAATGAAGGCTTGGTTGCGCACGAGTGCATCATCGATATCCGGCCACTCAAAGAAATCACCGGCATTAGCAACGAAGACATCGCTAAACGCTTGATCGATTTTGGGTTCCACGCGCCGACGATGAGCTTTCCGGTTGCAGGCACACTGATGATCGAGCCAACCGAGTCCGAGTCGAAAGTCGAGCTCGATCGGTTCTGCGACGCCATGATTCAGATTCGCCAAGAGATTCGCGCCATCGAAGAAGGGCGCCTCGACCGCGAAGACAACATGCTGCGCAACGCACCACACACCGCGCAGATGCTGCTCGTCGATAACTGGGTTCACGACTACACGCGCGAGGCGGCGGCGTATCCTTTACCCGCGCTCAAGGCGAGCAAATACTGGGTGCCGGTGGCGCGCGTTGATAACGTTTACGGCGATCGCAACCTAGTGTGCTCGTGTCCGCCCATGGAAGCGTACGCGTCTGATACGGTCGCCGCTGAATAAGCAGCGGCTAAGGCACAAAGTGCAAGCGGGGCGCGGGGTTTTGGGCAAAAAATGCTGAAACACCGCCACCCCCATAGAGTTTGCGGTTTTGTTTGCTCTTTAGGTTGTACTAACGTTTGCGCTTGCGTTGCTGCTTGCGTGATCAGCGACAGTCGAAGCGGTCGAGGTTCATCACCTTTACCCACGCGGCCACGAAGTCGTTCACAAACTTCTCGCTCGCATCGCTCTGTGCATACACCTCGGCGAGTGCGCGCAGCTGAGAGTTTGAGCCAAACACCAAATCGACCACGGTACCTGTCCACTTGAGTTCGCTCGTCTTGCGGTCACGTCCTTCGAGTACGCCGGGATTGGCAGCAGACGGTGTCCACTTGGTGCGCATGTCGAGTAGGTTCACGAAAAAGTCGGTCGTCAGCTGACCCGGGCGCTTGGTGAATACACCATGTTGCGTGCCGTTAGTGTTCGCATTCAGCGCACGTAGTCCACCGAGCAACACTGTCATCTCAGGTGCGGTAAGCGTTAGCAATTGCGCGCGGTCGATGAATCGCTCTGCACTGGCGCTTTCAAAACCCTTGGCGCTGAAGTTGCGGAAGCCGTCAGCCTTCAGTTCCAACACCGCGAACGATGCCACATCGGTTTGCGCTTCGCTCGCGTCGGTGCGGCCGGGCGTGAATGGTACCGTGATGTTGTGCCCCGCAGCCTTCGCGGCCGCTTCAATGCCAGCGCTGCCACCGAGCACGATCAGGTCGGCCAATGAGATCTTTTGGCCGCGCTTGTTTGCGGTCGAAGCGTTGAAGGCTCTCTGAATCTCTTCAAGTTTCGCCAGCACCTTTGCCAATTGCTCGGGTTGGTTAACTTCCCAATTTCGCTGTGGCGCAAGGCGGATGCGTGCACCGTTTGCGCCACCACGCTTGTCACTACCGCGGAACGATGAAGCAGACGCCCATGCGGTCTGAATGAGATGCGTTGGCGTGAGTCCAGAGTCGAGTAGCGTCGCTTTCAATGCCGCAGTGTCGTTGGCATCCACCAACGGATGATCGACGGCAGGGACCGGGTCCTGCCAGATCAAGGTTTCAGCCGGCACCAGCTTACCCAAGTAACGCGCACGTGGCCCCATGTCGCGGTGCGTGAGCTTGTACCAAGCGCGTGCGAATGCGTCGGCGAATTCGTTCGGGTTGTCCTTAAAGCGGCGCGAAATCTTTTCGTAGATTGGATCAAAGCGCAGCGACAAGTCGGCCGTTGTCATCATGGGTTGGTGACGCTTCGTTGGGTCGTGTGCGTCGACGACGGTGTCAGCACCCGCACCGTCTTTCGGCCGCCACTGGTAAGCGCCCGCAGGGCTCTTGGTGAGTTCCCACTCGTAGCCGAAGAGGGTTTCGAAATAGCCGTTGTCCCAAGTGGTGGGGTTGGGTTTCCACGCCCCTTCCATTCCTGATGTGATGGTGTCGCCCGCGAGGCCTTTGCCGAAGCCGTTCTTCCAACCGAAGCCTTGTTCCTCGATGCTGGCGCCCTCTGGTTCGCGACCAACGTGGCTCTCAAGGCTAGCGCCATGCGCTTTACCAAACGTATGTCCACCGGCAACCAAGGCAACGGTCTCTTCATCGTTCATGGCCATACGCGCAAAGGTCTCGCGCACGTCGCGCCCGGACGCGATTGGGTCAGGATTGCCGTCTGGTCCCTGCGGGTTCACGTAGATCAAGCCCATCTGCACAGCACCGAACGGGCTGGCGAGTTCACGCTCGCCGCTGTAACGGCTGTTGGCGTCTTTGCTCGACGCGAGCCATTTGGTTTCAAAGCCCCAATTGATGTCCTGTTCTGGTTCCCAAATATCGGGGCGACCACCGGCGAAGCCAAAGGTCTTGAAGCCCATGGTTTCGAGCGCAACGTTACCGGTGAGCACGAGCAGGTCTGCCCAGGAAATTCGGTTGCCGTACTTTTGTTTGATTGGCCACAGCAAACGACGTGCCTTATCGAGGTTGCCGTTATCGGGCCACGAGTTGAGTGGCGCGAAGCGCTGTGCACCGGTACCTGCACCGCCGCGCCCATCGGCGATGCGGTAGGTGCCTGCCGCGTGCCAGGTCATGCGTATAAAGAACGGGCCGTAGTGACCGTAGTCTGCCGGCCACCAATCTTGTGAATCAGTCATCAACGCCTTGAGGTCTGCCACCAAAGCATCGAGATCGAGTTTCTTGAACTCTTCTGCATAGTCGAAGTCCGTGCCCATCGGGTTGGACTTCGATGATTGCTGGTGCAACATGCCGAGGTTTAGCTGCTCTGGCCACCAGTCAGCATTGTTTTGGAATTTGTTGGCGGTGTGTTTCGCGGCACCGCCCGAGAACGGGCACTTGGCTTCATTAGACATACGATTTCCTTTTTGTCGTGTTCGGAAGGTAGCTTCGATGACCGATACATTGCCAGCGACACGCAAATTGGGAAAATCGTTTGTTTGGATTACTTCAATTGAGCAAAGCTATTGCCGCGAGGAGCTGGGCCGCACGACATCACTAACGATCAACGTGCAAGCGGGGGGCGGGGGTTTTTAAAAAAAAAAAACAAAAAACACCCCCCCCCACCCCCACCACCTCATTTTCCCACCCCCCAACAAAAAAAAAAAAAAAAAAAAAAACACCCCCCCCCCCCCCCCCCCCCCCCCCCCCCCCCCAACTCTCTTTTGTTTTTTACTGAACAGTTGGTCGAGGCGCAACTGTTCTAGCGCAAAGCGCTGTAAGATATTCTTAATTATTTAATTAACATTTTCAAAATATTTGTGAAACCTTGGCAACTTATTTCTCCTGACTTAGTTTTGTCAGCACCAATTTACGCGATCACTCCGCAACTGATGGGAGTTCATGGTTTACGCGGTCTGATTTTGGACGTGGACAATACGTTAATTGGTGATGATGAAGCCGATGTGTCAACGGAAATTCGTATTTGGATAGAGCTAATGCGGTCAAAATATCCCATCTGGCTAGCCAGCAATAACTTTAGCGATCGCCGTATTCAGAAGGTCGCAGAGAGTTTAAACCTTCCTTATCGTAGTCGCGCTGGTAAACCTTCGCGGCGAGTGGTGCGTCAAGTTCTCGAAGCAATGGAATTGCCAGCTTCTCAGGTAGCAATGGTAGGCGATCGCCTATTTACAGATACCATTGTTGGTAATCGCTTGGGCTTATTTACAATTTTGGTACAGCCTCCTTGCGAAGAACTTGTATTCAAGCCATCGATCGCTACGATATTTAAAGCGCGATCGAGTTTTCTCCGAAATTGGGAAATTTGGATTGCCCGTAAATCTGGTGTGAAAATTTAAAAAATGGGTGTGCTATGCACACCCATTTTTTAAGGTTGTAAAGTCGGTGCTTCGACTGGGCGAATAATGGGCGGGGTGATTTCTGGCTCTGGCTTAAAGATCGCTGCGATCGCCTGTTGTAAAGTTTGTGCCATCACAATGCGATTTTCATAGGCGACAATTACGCGGACTAGTGTCGGTAATTTATTTTGAGTTGATTCTAAATAGAGTGGTTCTACATATAAGAGTGATTGTTCTATAGGAATAATTAACAAGTTTCCTTGAATCACTCGCGATCCTTGCCGATTCCAAAGCGAGATTTGTTGAGAAATAACTGGATCTTGGTTTATTCTGGCTTCGATTTGTTCGGGTCCATAAACAAGTATTTGTTTAGGGAAAGTATAAAGCAGAAGTTTGCCATAGTTCTCTCCATCAGATCTCGCTGCTAGCCAAGCTACAAGATTTGTGCGCTCTTTAGGAGTGAATGGCAAAAGCAGAATGAACTCCTCAAATGGAACATCTGGCAAACTCGTAATCAAATAATAAGGTTCCACCAAACGCGGTTTATCACCATAGACTTCATTGGGGATTTGCCATTGATCTTCACGGTTGTAGAACACTTGAGCATCAGTCATGTGATAAGTCATCAAGCGTTCTGACTGAATTGAGAATAAGTCCACAGGATAACGCAAATGCTGACGTAATGCTTCAGGCATTGCACTCATGGGTTTAAACAAATCAGGAAAAATCTTTGCCCATGTGTGAATAATCGGATCGTTGGGTTCGGCAATATAGAAATTCACATTGCCATGGTAAGCATCAATCACAACCTTGATCGAGTTACGAATGTAATTGAGCCCTTCTTTGCCAATATCTGAATAGGGATAGCGATCGCTGGTTGTATAGGCATCAACAATCCAATAAAGGCTACTTGGATCATTAACCTGAGTTTTGGTACTTGCAGCCACTAGATAAGGATCACTGTCATAGCGCAAAAATGGGGCGATCGCCTTAATCCTTTGCATAATGTTCCGCCGAAACAGTAACTTGGTTTCGGGCAGAAATTCTGGAGTTACGGCCATGCGCCAATCATTCAGATACTTGGCAAATAGCATTCGTCGCCACCATGAATCAAGGGCAAGCCCACCTCTTCCATCGTAAATGTTGTAAACATTATCATTGTCGCTAGGATAATCTAGCTCCTTTACCCTAGTGCCAGTCATCACATAGGTGTCAGTATTCTCTCCGTAATAAATACGGGGCTGACCAATCGGGATACTTGTTCGCACTGCCTCGCTAGAAGTGGTGAGAGGTGTACCTTCGGTGATGCCAATATCTTTAATAAAATATTCAGGTAAGCCCCCAGCCGCAACCCGATTTACAGGACTCAGCGTAAATCCATAACCATGGGTATAAATCAAATGTTGGTTAACCCAAGTTTGTGCTTCTTGAGGAACTGCCGCATAGTCTAATTCTCTCGCTGCGATGAGTACCTGTTGCTGACTAGCAGGAGATTTGGATAGCTTCTCCTCATTAATCGTATAGCGGTCTATATCGGCATCAGGAAAACTGTAATAAAGACGGATTTGTTGAAGTTGGCGATTGGTAGCAAGTAAGGGTTGTTTATCCCAAAGGCGAATATTGCGAACCGTTAAATCATTATTTTGAATGGATTTTTCGGTTAACTTGCCCTGTGGATTAAAAACTTGAGAACTAATACTTTCGAGTCCAAATGCTTGACGGGTAAAGGATATTGTGCGTTGGATGTAAGGCTGTTCACGGGCGAGTTCATTCGGCTGTACGATTAATGATTGCACAGCGATCGGTAAACCCTCGCCAAGCCCGATCGCCATTGTCAGATATAACACTAATGTCGCCACTACTGGCTTGCGGCTTACAGGTTGACGATGAAATCTAATCCATCTCAAAATCAAGTAAATAGCGATCGCTAAAGCTAAAATACTGAGCCCTGTGTAAACTGGCAACTGCACCACATTATCGGTATAACTAGCTCCATAAGAAACGCCGCGTGGTGAATATAAAAGTTCATAACGATTGAGCCAATAGCTAAACCCAATGACCATCATCACAACGCCACCAAGTCCGTAGAGATGGCGTTGTTGATCGTGGGAAATACCGACAAATTTGCCTTCGCTCAGGCTATTACCAGATAACAAATAGGTTAAAAGTACGGCGATAAAACCATATAGGCAAATGCCAACTAGCCCAAATTCCACAACTTCCAATGTGGGGAAATTGAATATATAAAAACTAATATCTTGATTAAAAACTGGCTCAGTTCGTTCAAAACTAGTGGGTTGAAAGTAAGGAATAATTCGCATCCACTGCCGTGAGAGCACCCATGCTGTAAATGCACTCATCAAAAACGCGATCGCTTTCAGTAAAAACTTGGGATAGACCAATAAGGCGATCGCTACCCCAATAGTCACTACGGCAGAGAGTCGCTCTCTTAATATCTGAATTGTCAATTGACCGATCAGCTCTGGTCTAAATAGTAAAGGGGTAATTGGGGCAATACTTGGCTGAATAACTGACGGCTGCCATTGCGCGATCGCGACCTGTCCATAATGAATTATGAGCAGGCAAATTAATAGGCTCAAGCCCACAACTAGCGGCAATAGCCAACGCAATCGCAGAGAAGTTGGGATATATTTGGATGATATTGCTTGCTGCTTATTTAGTTGCTGATTTGGAGATGTTCGCCTTCGTGTTTTAGACTGTTTTCGTTCAGCATCGCTAGGCAAATCAGCATATTTCAGCGTTTCAGCAGTCTGCAAATTCCTAAGTAGATAGACTAAAGCGATCGCGAATACGGCACTGCCCAAACCAATTTGCCAAGCAAGCCGCAACAAATACATTGGCAAATAGCCCATTTCTTGAAACCATAAAATCTCGGCTCCCAATCGCGCCACGATTTCACTGGTCACAACTAAACCCGCAATCCCCAACAAGGCAAAAAGGTAATAGCGCTTAGACAAATTAAATATGGTTAGTTTTGCAGAGATTAACTTCATGATTTTATCTAGACTCGAAATTATACCAATTCATAAAAGTGTTGCCACACTTTTATGAATTAAAAACTAAACCCTGTGAGGATTTTAAAGACACAAAATTGCTATGCCATTTTGTGCTTTGGACTTACTCAGTAGCTATAGTGGGGGCTAAAAGCTCAGACACTTTGAAACGAATTGCTTAGCGGAATTTCTGTAGAAGCTAGAGGCGATCGCACTTTGCTAATTTAATTAAACTCATAACTTTTTTAGAAAAATGCTGCTTTACATTACTTTCCTAGAAAAGCCGTTTTTGATTCAGGGTAAAGCGCTGTAAGTTGATGATACAGTCATTACAAGATCTTTTCTAACTAACAACAATGGGAAACCTTCAGGGACGCGATCTTCTTAGTTTGGCAGATTTGCAACCAAGCGAAATTCAGGAATTGCTAACTCTTGCAAAACAGCTCAAAGCAGGAGAAGTCCAGTTTGACTTTCAGCGTAAAACCCTTGGATTGCTGTTTCGCAAAGCATCAACAAGAACGCGAGTTAGCTTTACCGTCGCCATGCATCAACTAGGAGGACATGTCATCGACCTCGATCCAAATGTAACTCAGGTTAGTCGAGGTGAGCCGATAGAGGATACCGCCAGAGTACTCGATCGCTATTTGGATGTTTTAGCAATTCGTACCTTTGAGCAAGCTGAGTTAGAAACTTTTGCCAAATTCTCAAAGATGCCGATTATCAATGCCCTGAGCGATTTAGAGCATCCATGTCAAGTCCTTGCGGATTTGCTAACCGTGATGGAAAACTTCGGCTCTTTAAAAGGATTAACCCTCACTTATCTAGGTGATGGCAATAATATGGCGCATTCCCTGATGATTGGTTGTGCTCTTGTTGGCATGAATGTTCGTATTGCTTCACCGAAGGATTTTATGCCCGATCCTGCTGTTGTTGCTCAAGCAAAAGCTCTAGCTATTAATTCCGAAGTAATCGTTACTGATGATCCTAAATTAGCGTCACTAGCTGCGCATGTCCTTTATACAGATGTATGGGCAAGTATGGGACAGGAATCAGAAGCAGAAGATCGGATTCCTATTTTCCAGCCCTATCAATTGAATGCGAAACTTATGGCTTTAGCCGATAAAGATGCGATCGCTCTGCATTGTTTACCTGCGCACCGTGGTGAAGAAATTACTGATGAAGTCATGGAAGGTGCTCAGTCTCGCATTTGGGATGAAGCCGAAAATCGTCTTCATGCTCAAAAAGCTTTACTAGCTAGCGTTCTCTAGGTTTGTCTGCACAAACTTAGTACCTATGCAGAATACATCCAAACCCGTAAGGTTGCGCCCCTGCGGGGTGCAACCTTACGGGTTTGGATGTGTAATTGATTAAGTGTGTCTACTTATAGATCAATCACATCTGATGAATAGCTTTTGAATAGCTTTTTTCCCGTTTTTAAAATTGTCCGAAGTATTGTTACTGAGGACTTATACCAAAGCACAAAATGGCTACGCCATTTTGTGTTTTTAAAACCCTTACAGGGTTTGGTTTTTAATTCACAGAAGTGTAGCTACACTTTCGTGAATTGGTATATGGGATTATTGTTTCACCAGTTTTACGGGCTGATTGTCAGCCTGTAGGGTTTTGCCATCTGCTAAAAGAGTATAGGACTGAGTAGGAGGAAGTTGAGCAGGTCTTTTCCCATTTAAGGTTTCTACTTGAGATAAGACTTTTCCATTCTTGATCGAAACTTTTCCTGTTGTTCTGAAAGTCTGCTTTTTGCCGCTGGTAGAAGTAGCATCGATAACAGCTTCAAATGAGCCATTGGGTTTGATCGTCCATAAGCCTGAAATTGATGCCAAACCTTGTTTTTTTGCATTGGCTAAAAACTCAGGAGTAAAAACAGTTTTATATGTTCCTGCAATTTTAACAACCTTTACTTCAGTCTGCTTTTGTTTTGTGATAACACTTGTATTTTCAAAAGCTTGGACTGGTTGTAACGTCTCCCAAATACCAATCGCAGAGAGCGTCATGGCAAATGAAGCGATCGCACCCAAAATGGCGAAATTCAAGTTATGCGGATCTTGCTTCTGATACTTGTTGCTATTTGACATTGTAACCTCGCATAAACTACTTGCAAAATTAGAATAAATGATTCTAAGCGCTGTCTATCCTAATCTTTGGAAATCTTCAATTTCTAAGACATCACCGATCGCTGACATTGTGAAAACATCATCTCGGATTTTTGCATTAACCTTTACTTTCAATCCCTCTTGCAAAATTGCTTCTGGCGCAGGTTGCCAAATTTCATATTGCTCATCAGTATCGGTAATGATCGCCCAAGTTCCAGTACCAATATCGATATATTCTACAGTTCCGACAATTTGGATGTTCATATACTTGCTATAGCTATTTTCAAAAAGAGCCAAAAGATGGGGCGCGATGCACTCCATCTTTTGGCTTACAAGGTAGAAGTCTCTGACTTGATCGATAGATAGGCAAACCCAAAGCAAAGTAGTGAGTTAACGCTGAGAAATGCGATCGCAGGGCTTCCCTCACCAATCCACATCATCTGTGGTGCAAGCACCGCACTAGTTGCTAAGCAAGCCGAAGTACCGATCGCTGAGCCGATTGCAAACCACTTCCATTGTGGATGTCCGAGTAGAATCAACAATAAACCAAGCGGTAAAAGTACACTTGCGGTAATTGGATTCAAGGCATTTGTATTAGAAAAAGCGTTGCCTAATTCAGGTAAAGAGCTTCCTGCTATACGGAAGGGAAGTTGGGTAATATCAAAGAGATAGAAACCTCGTAAAAAGAATAAACCTGCACCGCCAAAGAAAACGCCATTAGTAAATGACCAATTCCAACGGAATGGGAACCAGCGATTAAGTAGCCATGCCAATAGATAGGAGCCAATCATCATAATTAGTTTGGGGATAAGTGCGATCGCACCGCCATCAACCCAAAATCTGGGACTCAAGTAACCATTGTCCCGCGCCCAGCGCAAGAAATCAGGAATTCCCAATTGCCCCTGTGAAGCAAGATTTACAGCCGCAGCAGCATTCAAGTGCCCAGCACCGTAATAGTTAAGAGTATCATCAGCAGCTTTACGCGAAGACTGCTTCAGGATTTGAAATACTTTATCAGGATCTTTCACTCCCGAAGCTTCGATCAAAGCAGCGACTCCCGCAACGTGAGGAGAGGCCATACTTGTTCCTTGAAAAGAACTAAATACGGATTGCTTCGTTTTTGGATCAATTGTATTCTGCAAAATGCCGCCAGACGTATCGCCCTTTTCGCCATTTTTACCCCTTGCGATCGCACCGCCAGGAGCAGCTAAATCTATACCAGCGCCGTAATTAGAATAAGGAGCTTTTTCTCCTGTCGAACCTGTAGCGGACACTGCGATTACTTTGGGATAACGGGCAGGATAAAAAGCAGCATTACGATTTGAATTACCTGCCGCTGCCACGATTACCACACCTTTTTTATAAGCATAGTCGATCGCATCTTGCATGAGTTTACTTTCGCCACCACCACCGAAGCTCATATTGATCACATTTGCGCCATTGTCGGCAGCAAAGATAATTGCTTCGGCAATATCGGAGATTGTGCCGCCGCCTGAAGCTGACAAAACTTTCAGTGGCATGATATTCGCTTCGTAGGCAATGCCAGCTACCCCAAAATTATTATTTGTCGATTGCGCGATCGTACCAGCGACGTGAGTTCCATGCCCATTGTCATCACTAGCATCTTCGCGATCGTTTACAAAGTCGTAGCCCTTGACAAAATTAGTATTTTTGAGGTCTTCAACTTTGCTTACACCTGTGTCAATAACTGCAACTGTGATTCCCTTACCTTTAGTTTTTTGCCAAGCCTTTTCCACTTCGATCGTTTTTAAATTCCACTGCTCCTTATACATTGGATCATTGGGAGTGGAGTCGCCGATAAATTCCATCGAATAGACATAATTGGCTTCGACATATTCGGTCAAGTTGCGAAGTTCTTCTGACTGTTTGAGCTTTTCAAGGACTTGAGTATCACCTTTGACCACATACAGGTTTTCGGATTTAGAAAAGGGGCTATTAAATTTTGGCTCAATTCCATATTTTGCGGCGATCGCCTTTAGTTCACGCTCGACTTGAGCGGGGGATAAGTTATCACGAAAGTTCAATACCATTGAGTCATATTTACCTTGGACTGCCAAACCTTGATAGGTTGAGAGCGCCCAAAATAAACCCACAAAAAATAAGCATGAGAGCAGAAATTTTTTCATAACCCTAAGACATTGATCTCCAGTCCTCAATAGCTTTGCAGATATCAGGACAGGTGACGCAAAGCGCCACCTGTCCTGAAAGTTTAAATTATTATTTTAACTATTCCCATTTTGTTTGCGACAGCGATCGCTACAATATTTAACTTCATCCCAACACCTTTCCCATTTTTTGCGCCACGTAAATGGCTTGCCGCATACTACGCAATCTTTGTTAGGTAAAAAAGATTTATTGCCTTTATGAGTCATATTTCTATGAATTTTTACTTTGAATCAATGTAACTTTCTGTTCGGCTTTTTCTAGATACTCGCGACAATATTGCGATCGCTTCATGCCTTCTTCATAGAGAGCAAGCATCTCATCTAGAGGTGTTTCCCCATCGTCTAGAATTTCCACAATTTCTTCGAGTCGCTGCATTTGGGCTTCAAAGGGGAGATCTTTAGGTTCTTTTGGTTTCTTTGGTGATTTATTCGGTTCGGTCATATACTTTATCGATTACTTTCTCAATCTTGGCTTGGGCTATTTCTGAGCGCCGCACGATTTCCACTTTATCAAATTCAGTGAGCGAATCATCATTGCTAATTAAGCGATCGCCTGAACGCAATAAAGCAAAACCCCGTTGCAATGGTGATAGTGGGTGTAGCGATCGCAGATGGGCAGTTATACCGTCAAGTTTAGTTTTGGATTGATGCAAATGACGAACGAGAGACTTTTGCATTTCACGTTCTGCTTCATCTAACTGTTGGACACGATCATGTAGGCGATCGCTAAAATTCTGCAAAGCATAACTATTGGTAATCGTATTCAGTCGTTGATCGTAATTCTGGATTGCTAGTTGGGCAGAGCGATTTAGTAGATTTTCCCAAGCAATAATCTGCTGCCATAGGGTATCGCGATCGTATTGAGATACCAGTTCTGCCGCTGCCGTTGGCGTAGCAGCGCGTAAATCGGCAACAAAATCAGCGATCGTAAAATCAGTTTCATGTCCCACCGCAGAAATAATTGGGATACGCGAATTATAGATAGCCTCGGCAACAGGTAAGGTATTAAACGCCCAAAGATCCTCAATCGAGCCACCACCACGACCGACGATTAGCACATTGGCATCGGTGTTCTGTAAAGCTTTAATGGCTGACGCAATCTCTTCAGGGGCATTTTCTCCTTGCACAGTCGCAGGACATAGATAAATCTCGCAATGAGGCGATCGCCTATTTAATGTACTGAGAATATCCTGAATCACGGCTCCTGTCGGTGAAGTGACAACCCCAATTTTGAGCGGAAAAGCTGGAATACCCCGCTTTCGGTCTGGGTCAAAATATCCTCTCTCTGCGAGTGCTTCTTTGAGAGCAGCAAAGGCAAGATAGAGATCACCTTGCCCTGCGGCAGTCATGCGATCGCAATCAATCTGATATTTGCCACGGGGTGCATAAACCGTTAACCGACCTTGGATGACCACTTGCATTCCATTTTTAGGACGAAATGATAAAGTGCGACTTGCCCACATCACACAATCGATCTGGGCTGACTCATCCTTAAGGGTAAAATAACGATGTCCAGAGGCTGCGGCTGTAAAGCCTGATATTTCCCCTGTGACTCGAACAATGCCAATTTCGTCCCGCAACAAAAGCGTAATTGCCTGCGTCAAATTAGCTACAGTCATCGCATCTTTAGAAGCGTTCATACAACCTACTGCTCATACCGCAATCTCCTCATAATATGGATAACTTTTTAAATACTTGTTTAAATACAATTGCTATCTCCCTAAAACATTCTATGCTGCTACTCGCTGTCCTGCCATTGACATTAGGGCAAGCCACAGTTCAAGCTCAAGTTGCCGTCCCAGATAGACAAGGTAACTACTATAGAAATGAAACCAATGTACAAGCGCAAAGAGCATCTAGATATGGGACTGGTTCGCTCTGGCAAGTAGTTGTTGAGAGCCTCAATTGCCGTCAAGAGGCAAGTATAGAGAGTCCTGTAAAACGTACTTATTTAGCTAATGATATTTTAGAAGTACAAATTTATCGGGGTGGATCTGATGAAGTTTTAATAAATGCACGCGATCAAAATGGTAGACCTTGGATGCCAGTTCGTGATGGATTTTCATCAGAAGGAGCCTGTTATGTGAGGGCAAATAGTCGATTTATTCGACCAGTAGTCAAGTAAAGAAAGGCATGTACAGCAAGCAATGCAATCCTTTTTCTTGTTGCAAGGCTGGTAATCTAACGCTTACTGTCTTGCCAGTGAATAATTACAGCGCTTCTCGCTCAAGCCCAAACCAAAAAAGCCCTTAAAAGTGTTACAAAGCAACACTTTTAAGGGCTTTTTTGTAGTTCGCTTGATTGGTAATTTCTGTATGAGTGCGCGGGCTTCGCCACGCACTCATAATTATCTAAAAGCACAAGATGGCTATGCCATTTTGTGCTTTTAAAACCCTTACGGGGTTTCGGTTTTAATTCACAGAAGTGTTGCCACACTTTTGTGAATTGGTATTATTCGGAATAAAGCGATCGCATAGCAGTGGCTTTACATTTTGAGTTGTTAGAGCATATTTGCTCTAAATTTACAGTGCCATACCGTAGTATCATAGAACTCAGTCAAGAAAATTTTTTTAACAAGAATTACGGTCTGTTGTGGAACTTTCTTTAAAGAGTGAATATGCAATCTTGGCTATGCTTGAGCTAGCTAATAATTTTGCGATCGATCAGCCTCTCCAGATTCGCCAAATTGCAACCCAACAAAATATTCCTGATCGCTATTTAGAACAATTGTTAGCGACTTTAAAACGGCAGGGTTTAGTCAAGAGTCAACGTGGCGCAAAGGGTGGATATATTCTTTCCCGTGCTCCTTGGGAAATCAGTCTACTAGAGATCATTCGGGGCATCGAAGGTTATGATCCAATTTCGGAAAAAAATAGTAAATCTGGCAATGAAAGCGCTTCTCTTTCGGTAATTCTTGAAGTATGGGAAGCAGCGCAAAAGTCAGCGTCTAATGTGTTGGATGGCTGTACATTAAAAGATTTATGCGATCGGCAACGCCAACGTCAAATCGCGACAACCATGTATTACATCTAGTCCATCAACATGGAGCTAACTATGCTGGGATTTAAACTGCGAATATATCGGGATAGATTGAGCATTTCTTGACTTACATATCGCGGCTTTTTGATGGCTCAGTTAATAAAACCCAAAAGGTAAGAGGTGGCACAAAGTGCCACCTCCAGGGCAACCGCATAAAAAAGTCAAAGGTTAAGGAGACGATTTAGATAAGCCAGATCCCAAGCCGCCTTATTACGTTTCGCCCGCATACTGAATTTAGAAGACTTATCGCGACTTAAGAGATTAAGAGCAAAGTGACGCAGCATCGCCATATTTTCAGGAGAATTATCTTTCCGAATACGGGAAGCATCTTCGTGAAAAGAGACATCTAAAACCCAATGTAAAGAATTTTCAATCGACCAATGAGTACGAACAGCATTGGCAATAAGAGCAGCATTAGAAGGCAAGCTAGAAATATAGTAGCGATTTTCAGTAGAGACTTTCCCATTAATTCTGCGTTCACTCTGCACTAGGGCAATAGTCTGTAAACCAGACCATAAAGGCAATTGAGTAAGGTAATCCAAGTTAGATAAAGTCCAACAACGCCGAATTTCTAAACGCCCATGTCCTTTATCTATGGACTGGCAAAAGTCATGGTCTACATCCACAAAATCAGTGTTTATAGCTTGCTGAAATAACCACTGTACATCCTCAAACAGTCCTCCCTGATTACCTTTGAGTGCTAAGACATAATCGGCTCCTTGTTCTATGATTTGGCTGGCAATTTCTTTCTGGCAGCCCATTGCGTCAATCGTCACAATACAACCATTAATATCCAGCAGTTTTAATAACTCTGGTATTGCGGTGATTTCGTTGGATTTTTCATTAACTTTACTTTGCCCTAATACCAATCGATTGGCGCTTGCCCATGCACTCACCATATGAATTGCACCTTTGTCTGCGCCTCGGTCGTAGGAGTGTTTCAAGGTTTTGCCATCGATGGCTACTACCTCTCCCTTCAGCACTTGACTTACTGATTTCACCCAACTAATGAAGCTGTTTTGCATCTGTTGCGGGTTCAGTCGCGCAAAAACTCTTGCAAATGTGTCATCACAGGGTATCCCATTCGGTAATTGCAGAAATGTTCCCAGCCAGTCTTGTTTTGATTCTCCAAATAGCGCTATGTCTTCCCAGTTTTCTCCCCCACTAATCACCGCACAAATTGCGATTACGATTATGTCTAGCAAGTTATGCTCTTTTCCTCGATTATCTCGCGGGTCTTCTACTCCTTCAAAGTGTCTTAGCAAACTGACTTCGATTGGGTTATTCATTGCTGTTTTGCTTTTGTTATTTTCTCCTAATTTTATTCACTTTTTTATGCGGTTGCCCTGGTGCCACCTCTTACCTTTTGGGTTTATAGATATTAAAACACTATATGATTATTTTGCATTTATTTTTTAACTTAAAGCCAATATGTTGAGTTCGACTAAGGAACTTCTAGAAACAGCAAGACGCAATGCCTATGCGATCGGCGCGTTTAATATTTATAACTTAGAAGGCGTAAAAGCAGTAGTAAATGCTGCTGAAATCAGTCGCAGTCCTGCGATGCTGCAATTACATCCTAGTGCTCTCATCTATGGCAAACTCCCTTTAGTAAAAATGTGCATCGAAGCCGCCAAATCAGCAAATGTCCCGATCTCTATTCATCTCGATCATAGTACTTCGGCAAGTGATATTCGCTTAGCCCTAGACGCAGGAGTGCGATCAATCATGGCAGATGGCTCCCCCATGACTTATGACAAGAATCTCGAATTTACAAGAGATATGACTACTCTCTCCCATAACTTCCATGCAGTTGTGGAAGCAGAAATTGGTAGAATTAGCGGAACAGAAGATGGTCTAACGATCGCAGAGAAAGAAGCAAAAATGACTGATCCAATTCAAGCCTTTGAGTTTGTCAATTTAACCAAAGTTGATGCGATCGCTGTGACCATCGGCAATGTACATGGCGAATATAAAAGCCCACCCAAACTAGATTTTGCCCGTCTCGAAAAGATCCGTAGCCTTGTTGATATTCCCTTGGTTTTGCATGGTGCGTCAGGTTTACCAGCAGAAATGATCCAGCGATCGATTCAATTGGGAGTCTGCAAATTTAATGTGAATACAGAGGTGCGCCAAGCTTATATGCAAGCGCTCAAGTTAGAAATCTGTGGTGATAGCCCTAAGGATTTGCTGGAGATTGCTGGTGAGGCGATCGCGGCTATGCAAGAAGTGATTATCGAGAAGCTCAGTCTTTTTGGCTCCATCGGTAAAGCCCATTTACATGAAACGCCCTATGCCGAAATGTTGTCTAGTCAAGCCTATAAGTAAGTAAACAAATGAACCAACCTGACAAGCAATTACAACTAAACAACTATAAAGATAAATTGCTCGAAGCTCTTCATCTTCCTGTAAAAATTGCCGCTCAATCCATCAATAGTATTGTTGTCTTATTGATAATTAATATTGGATCTGCTGCTTGGCTATCCTTTTTCCTTTGGCAAAGATTCAATGTCAATATCCTATTGATTTTTATCGTTACATTAATTGTTTGTCTGCCTTCTTATTCCCTCGGAAATCTGTATTTAACTCTGAAAGAAATCATCGTCTTGCCTGAAAGAATTATTACTGAGATCTTGCACCATTCAAGAAAAGGGGTTGCAGAAAGAGCAGAAATGTGAAAAAAAGGGCGTAGTAGTAAATTAAATAACGAGCATGGAAAGCATCGTTAAGCACGCCCAAGGGCTAGTGTATAGTCTTCTGTGTTTGATGCCAAGTGTGTATCAAACAGCAAGTCTCAATGCAATACTAGGACTATTTCTCGAAGCACAAAGGCATCCTTATCCAGAACATACACAGATAAAATCAGCGAGTGCACTCAGCCGATTTCTCAATCACTATAACTGGTCAACGAGAGCAGTAATTCGGTCAACACGGCAGGCTATTTTGGGACAAATCGCCAAGCATCGCCCATCGAAACAAGTGCCATTAAAGATACTGATAGACTTGACTACCCTAGAAAAAAGCGGCAAGTTTTTACATTTGAGCAATCCCACCCAAAACGAACCAGACCCATGGGTGAGAATACTAAACGGAAAGCGAGGACTACATCTGGTTGTACTGTATCTGGTCTATGGAGAGTGGCGCGTACCATGGAGTTTTAGAGTATGGCGCGGCAAAGGATACCCCAGTCCCTCTGACTTAGCTTGTAAGTTATTGGGGACAGTACCCAAGCAACTAACCCAAGGCAAGACTGTGATTGTCCTTGCTGATACTGAGTTTAGTACGGTGAAGTTTTTCAATACTGTCCGCGCCAAGACTTGGCGCATCGTTGTCGGTGTACGCAACAATCGTAAACTTCAAGATGGCCGTACAGTCAAACAACTTTATCGTCATGGCAAACGTGGACAACAAATTTTGCTAGAAGGGCTAACTCAGCCTTTGACGATCTCTTGGTTTTGGCTCAAAAGAGCTGATAGTAAACGGGAGTTACGCTTTGTTGTCTCTTCTCATCCTTATTCTGGTGCTTATCTGGTGATGTTAGGTCGTAAGCGTTGGGCGATTGAGGGATTCTTCAAAACCATCAAACATCGCTTTGGTTTGCATTGTTTTGGGCAATCTACAAAACTTGGTGTTTATCGTTGGCTTATCCTCTCTCTGCTTGCTTATCTTTTGGCCCATTGGATTGATCAATGGTCGAGTCCTCCTGTCTTGGACTGGAAAGCTACCTGTGATTTGACACTTTCCGTTTTATTTCCTTCTGTCCTTTGGTTGAAACTTCTTAGGTATCTCCAAATTAGTGCCGATATTGCTGCTCGTCATGGGTTTGAAATTATTCTCAAACCCATTCCTACTTAACTCTTTCAGGAATGGTGCAAGATCTCAGATTACTTATTTCCAAACAGTTCAACAGACTTTTGCCGAGTTAGATGAAGCTCATGAGAAAGTTTTAGCCCACTCTAAAGACAATTTGGGAAAAGATTCAAGCAAATTTTTTTCTGGTAAGAAGAGACAAATTATATTTGCGATTGGACAGCGGTTAAAAGATTGGTATTTTTTAGCAAAGAAGTTAAAAGAAGTTAAGTCTCTGATAAGCGACTCTCAGGATCTTTTAGAGCTGACGTTTCAAGCTATGGCTCTAACAAATCCAATTTTTCTTCTGTTTGTAACAATTGCAGTAGTACTAACACTTCGCCAATTCAAGGATGAAATGCAACACCTAGAGATCTTTGCGTAAAGGGACTCATAAGGATATTCTGATATTAATCACAATAATTAGGATACCCTCATGAGCTTTGTCCATCTTACCACCACAGAAAGAAGTGAACTGTATAAACTAAGAGTAATTGAGCAATTATCTGTATCAGAGATAGGTCGTCGCTTGAAGCGAAACAAAAGTACGATTTCAAGAGAGTTATCGCGCAATACAGACGAGCGACAGATTGGCTATTTGCCAGATACTGCGGTTGCCCTGATGAAAGCAAGACGGAAACAAGCAAAGGTAAGATTTCAGAGCATCAGTGCTGAGACGATCGCCGAAGTCAAACAACGGTTAGAGCAACACCACAGCCCAGAGCAACTAGCAGGGAGAATGGAAAGGGAGGGGCTAGGTAAAATCAGCTATGAGACGATTTATCTGATGATCTATGCAAACCATCAAGAGATGGGAATATATCAACAATATCTGAGGCAGAAGCAAAAGCAACGAAGGCGCAAAGGTCGCCATCAGAAGCGAGGTGGCATTCCCAATAGGGTAGGGATAGAGAATCGACCGAAGATTGCAGATTTAAAAACAGAGATTGGACATTGGGAAAGTGATACGGTAATCGGGTGCAACCACACAGGTATCGTAGTTACGCATGTTGATAAAGCATCGAAGTATTTACTTGCTGGACTAGCTAAGAACAAGACGATGGATGAGATAAACAGAGTGACATTCAATCTATTTGAGCCTATAGAATCAACATCTCGAAAGACAATGACCTTTGATAATGGAAGAGAATTCTGTGGGCATGAGAAGCTATCTGAAAGATTGAAACTAGAGACCTTCTTTGCGAATCCATATCATTCATGGGAACGTGGATTGAATGAACACACCAATGGATTAATTAGAGAGTTCTATCCCAAAAGTACAAACTTTAAAATCGTGAAAGAAGAGGACTTTCAGAAGGCAGTGAATTTGATCAATCACAGACCCAGAAAATCACTTGACTATCGTACTCCTTACGAAGTATTCTTTGCTTCATCAGAACCCGTTGCATTTCATCCTTGAATTGGCGCTTGTTTACTTTTTTGTTGCTTTAGTTACACTTGTTTTTTATCTGTTTTCATTAGGAAGATAGTTTTATGACGTTGGTGGGGGCATTTACAGCGCTTTGCGCTGTAAATGCCAACTCGTAACGCTAGGATTTATAATAGATTTTATAAATAGTGACTTAGCCAGCTAAGTCATCATTTATCTCTACAAATACTACGCCTAAACGCATTACGTTATGACTGCAACTGCCCCTACAAAGACCAAGACACAATACGAAGCCGTAATTGGTTTAGAAACCCACTGTCAGTTGACCACAAACTCAAAAATATTTTGCAACTGTTCAACCCAGTTTGGTGCGCCACCAAATACTAATGTTTGTCCTGTCTGTCTAGGTATGCCTGGGGTGTTGCCCGTTCTTAACGAAAAAGTATTGGAATATGCAGTCAAGGCTGGACTAGCTCTCAATTGCCAAATTGCTCCCCACAGCAAATTCGATCGCAAACAATATTTTTATCCTGACCTTCCCAAAAATTATCAAGTCTCACAATACGACCTACCGATCGCAGAGCATGGTTGGCTAGAAATCCAACTAGAAGATGGTAGCACCAAGCGGATTGGTATTACTCGATTGCACATGGAAGAAGATGCAGGCAAATTGGTACATGCAGGTAGCGATCGCCTTTCAGGCTCTAGTCACTCATTAGTGGATTTCAATCGCACAGGTGTCGCTTTATGCGAAATCGTCTCTGAGCCAGATATGCGATCGGGTGCAGAAGCTGCTGCCTATGCTCAAGAACTAAGGCGGATTATGCGCTATCTTGGCGTTTGCGATGGCAACATGCAAGAAGGCTCTCTACGTTGTGACGTGAATATTTCTGTCCGTCCTGTTGGGCGCGAGAAGTTTGGCACGAAGGTAGAAATCAAAAATATGAACTCCTTCAACGCGATCCAAAGAGCGATCGATTTTGAAATTAATCGTCAAGTAGAAGCTGTTGAGACTGGAAGTGAAGTCATCAAACAAGAAACCCGTCTTTGGGAAGAAAATACTCAACGCACAATCAGTATGCGTTCCAAAGAAGGCGCAAGTGATTATCGTTATTTCCCAGAGCCTGACTTGATGGCGATTGAAGTGCCATTGACTACGTTAGCGCAATATCGTTCAGAGCTTCCCACCCTTCCAGCCGCCCATCGCAAGCGTTATCGCGATGACTTTGGTTTGACTCCTTACGATGCAGCTCTAATTGCCGACGATCGCAGTATTGCCGAATTCTTTGATGCCACGATTCTCACAGGTGCAGAACCAAAGCAAGTCTTTAACTGGGTGATGGGTGATGTAACAGCCTATCTCAATGAGAACAAACTCAAGATTGCGGATATTGCTCTCACTCCTACTGTTCTAGGAGAGATGATCAGACTAATCACCGATGGCACTATCAGCAGCAAAATCGCTAAAGATATCTTGCCTGAACTCATCCTCAAAGGTGGCTCTGTTAAGGATTTAGTTGCATCTAAAGGCTTAACTGTCCTTGCAGGTGCGGAACTTGAGCAAATCATCGATGAGATCATTGCGGCTAATCCTAAGGAAGTAGAGCAATACAAGGCTGGTAAAACCAAGCTTCTAGGATTCTTTGTCGGTCAAACCATGAAGAAGACTCAAGGACGAGCCGAACCACAATCAACCAATAAATTGATTGCAGATAAACTGTCATCCTAAGCAAATAATTGAGATAAAAATCGATACAATCATCTATCTGTTTAAAGGTAGCGTTAGATTTGCAATCCAACGCTACCTTTAAACAGACATTCATTATAATAAGAACTTTTTATAAACCTGTAAAATTTATTCTAATGGCAATTACTCTAAGTGAAATTAAGCGCATGGGATTTTCTCAAATCCCTAATGATGTAAAAATCGAAGCTAAGTTTAGATTAGTTAAAGTCTATTCCGTCGAAGGTATTTTTCTAAACAAACTTGAGTCCAATTCCATAGAAGACTTATGCTGCAATGGCGAAGACTTTTCCTTTGGATTTGGAAATAGTTTAAATGAGATATATCAGTATATTTTTAATGAAGATCTAGTTGAAGACGAAAGAAAATGGATAGAAGAGAATAATGCAAAGCCACCTTTCCTAATAATTAATGTTGCTCTAAATCAGTTTTCTGTCTGTGAATCAGATTACTGGAAAAAGGATAATAACTCTATTGCAACTTGGAACGGTTTTTCTGAAGCAAAAAAATTGCTGAGAATAAAAGGTGAAAAAGTTATACCTCAAATCATCGCATCTCTAACAGTTCACTTTTCTTTGCTTCATCAGCCAATTAGATTTAAGTCAATACTTACTGAAATATGTGGAAAAACAAAGTTAGGAGAAAATATTGTTGATATCTTAATAGAGGCATCAATGATATTCTCTAATTTTACAACAGTTAGTTCAGATCAGATAAAGCCAAAAATACATGATTCACTAAACCTTTATAGTCAATTTGAATCTAAAGTAAGTTTCTTTTTATATTCGGCAATACAAGAAAAAGACCGACTTAAACAATTTTTATTTTTCTTCTTTGCGATAGAGATATATACACACCAAACATTTAAGAGAATTGATTTTCGGAACTATGTTAACGGTAGTCCTAAAAAGGAAAGGACGCACACGGAGGTAAAGAATCGTTGTAATGATGAATAAAATTCCAAATGGCTCCAATGTGATTTTCCAATTTCTTAGAAAAAGATAAGGTCTTTCTAACTAGTCTTGATACTCGTTGACGTAACGTACAGTTGAATCTCTCAATATAGTTGGTCTTTCCCGTTTCTTTCCCGACAGCCCTATGACGTTTGCTGGGCAGGACAACTGGATAAGACGAATAGAAGTCAGTATAAATAACCGCACATTGGCGATAGACGCTAGGCAACGATTCCCATAACTTCTGAGCTGATTCACCAGTGCGATCGCCTATATAACAACCGACAATTTCACGAGTCTCGGCATCAATGGCAAGCCATACCCACTGTTTATTGCCTTTGTCGTCCACAAAAGACCACAATTCATCCATCTGTATGGTCAAACGGCGTTTTGGTTTTGGTTCTACCTCCACCTGCTGAGGAACGTTTTCATATTTATGATTGACGTAACTTTGCAACCATCTCTCTGACACCTTGAGGACTCTGGCAATTCCAGCTAGTGGGATTTTTTCTAGTAGTAGTTTCTCAAGAAGGTCATAAGTGTCTTGGGTACGCTCTGAAACTCTCTGCCACTGTGGATTTTCTACAAATTGACGACCACAGTCCCGACATTTATAATTTTGTTTTCCATGTCGTGTACTGCCGTTTTTTACAACGGATACGGACTGGCAGGATGGACAGGATGGCCTTGCTTCTGACATTACTTTACTTTGTATCAACTATCTGGATATTTTCCTACATCCTTTCCTTTTTAGGACTACCATGTTAACAACATAAACCAAATTCCAGATAGAATTAGAATATCGGGTGAGCAGTTTTTCTTGGAACTTCAGGAAGAAAGCAGAACACTTTCACAACGGTTTCATTGGTGTGCAATATTGATTTGGGTGGGAATTGATGATAATGATATCGAAAATTTTAAATCAATCAAAAAAATTCGCGATAAAATTGCTCATGGAGAAATCATATCTGAACCTATGTTGCCTATAGATATGATTGAAAGGCTCTGCTTAAAGGTTCTATCTTCTCATCAAACTTCATGAAGTTTAACTTAAATAAATATAGATTACCCAGTCAATATAAATAATGACTGACATAAAGATTGAAATTCATAACTTAAAGAAGCCCCGAATGGAATTTAAATATAGTGGCTCGTTGGAAGCTGCTGTATTATTGTGTCCAGCATTGGGAATGAAAACAATTTGTTTTTTTGTAGATGTTGCATCATACAATCGCTGAGACATCTCTGAAGGGATAAGATCATCCGCAGTGCCATGAATATAAAGCACAGGAACTGCTAGCGATCGCACCTTAGCGATCGAATCAAAACGTTGATGAATTAACAAATCAATTGGGAAAATCCGATATTTCGGATCGAGTTGAGCCATATCGCTCATCGAAGTGAATGAAGCATCAACAATCATTCCCAATGCATCGGGATGCTTCGCAGCAAGATCGATCGAGATCGCACCACCTAACGAGTGACCATAAATCATGATCTGACTGGGTTTATAGCCTTTTTGGATTAAATAATCCCAAGCGGTTTGAGCATCTGTATAAACTGATGATTCTGTAGGGAATCCACCTTCACTTCTACCATAGCCGCGATAATCAATTACTAAAACAGAGAAACCCATCCGCATTAAGCGATTAGCATGTTTTGCATTGGCACTAATATTCTTGCCCTTGCCATGCAAATACAAAAGTACTCTGCGATCGCCTAAATTACTTTTTGCTTCTTGCTTGGCATTGGGTAACCACCAACCATAAATATTTTCAGTTGTTCCAACTGCATTCTCGACAGGAATTAAGACATCCTCATATGTGGCATTAAAGTCAGCTGGTGTAGTCGTAATTTCTTTAACTGGTGAAAAGACTAACCGCGTTTGCCCAAACCACAGTGCAGCGCATACAGAACTGTAAAAACTGGCGATTACAATCCCAGCGATCGCTACAGGGCGAACCCAACGTTTAGGCGATCGTTTTTGGATCTGCTCATGTTGCAATGATTCTAGGGATGATTCAGACATTGAAGTTTGAGTTTTTGGATTTTGTTGCTTAGAGCAATTTACGATCAAAATAGCATATTGGATTTTCAAAAAATCCAATATAAAAACCAAAAAACTGTACCGCTGATAGTTCTAGATTTATACGGTAGGGATGCGGCGCATCCCTACCTGTTTAGCACTTACTGCCTGCTGTACTGGCGGTAAAAGGTTTTTAGTTTTTATATATTCAAAATCTATTGCATGTTTGCACTATTGCTGTAATATAGTTAAGCACTAAAAAGGCAATTGCGGTCATGGTGGAATGGTAGACACGCCATCTTGAGGTGGTGGTGGCGAAAGCTGTGAGAGTTCGAGTCTCTCTGACCGCATATAAATAAAAAAGCAGCGCGTAGCGCTGCTTTTTTATTTATAGATAAACCCCAAAAGATAAGTGGCAGCGCGAAGCACCGCCACTTATCTTTTGGGGTTTACTTTGGACTAGCGATCTCTTGTACTGCTATATTAGGATTGAACTCTAGTTCACAAACTGCTCCAAAACTCATGTCTCGCCAAGTCAATTGTCAACAAGAATGCACCAATGGCTGTGTCCTCGGTGATCAATGTCCCAACTTAGAATATCTCGCTAAAGCTCGCAAACTTTTAGCCGAAACATCAATCGATAAACTGATCGAAATTTCTGATTCCCGTTTTCTGCCTCCAGATGCTCCAGCTGATAAATAAAAAAAGCCTCGCGATGCGAGGCTTTTTTTATCTGAGTTTCTCTTTGGCAAGTTTCCAGAGATTGTCTAGCTCCTCGGCAGTAAAGCTATCAATGGGTTGATCGCTCAATGTCTCAATCACCTCAAGGCGCTGAATAAATTTTTGGTTGGTTGATTGCAAAGCTAACGATGGATCGAGATCGTACCAACGAGCCACATTAATTAGAGTGAATAGTAAATCTCCTAGCTCCGCCTGTTGATTTTCCTTAGATTCATGCTCTAAAGCGTGACGCAGCTCATCCAACTCTTCATGAAATTTCGCCCAGACACCATCGGCATTTTCCCATTCAAAACCATTTGCCGCAGCCTTTTGAGATATTTTCATACCAGCGGTTAAGGGCGGCAGCGATCGCGCATATCGCTTGAGTTTGTAGCTAAGTTTTTGAGTTGTCGCTAAGTCTTCCCCCTTTTCCTCTGCCTTAATCCTCTCCCAGTTTTGATGAATTTCATCCATATTTTCAGTCTTAACATCGCCAAATACATGGGGATGTCTGCGAATCAGCTTTTGAGCAATCCCTTCCGCAACTTCCGCGATCGCAAATTGATTAGTTTCGCTAGCGATTTGCGACTGCAAAACCACTTGCATTAGCAAATCACCCAACTCTTCAGCGATCGCCTTACTATCTCCACTCTGGATTGCATCCACTACCTCATAAGCTTCCTCAATCACATAGGGGATCAAACTTTCGGGGGTTTGCTTTAAATCCCAAGGACATCCACCATCAGGCGATCGTAACTTCGCTACCACGTCGATTAGATGTTGGAATGCGATCAAATTAGCCGAAAAATTACCATTTGGATTAAAAGTCATAATATTTGTTTAATGTTAAGAAAAGTAACGAAATGCTATAATACTTTGTATAAAAAAATATTGCTTTTAACAAACTATATACAGCATCAAACTTGCCGTTGGAGATCTGCCCCATGAGTAATACTGCTAGTCCTGATCCCGAAATGCTCAGACAACTTCTTGAACCATTACTAGAAGATTTCACCTATTGGTTTAATCGCTCTCAGAAATTACTCTCCAATGAACGCCTAAGTTTCTTGCAAGAATCAGATCAGCAAAATTTGCTAGAACGAGTCGAAAATGCTCTCAAAGAAGTTGCTGCGGCGAGCGCTTTGTTTCGCGTTACAGGACATCAAGTTGGCGTAGACATGATGACAATGAGACCTTGGCATGAACTACTAATGGAGTGTCAAGCCGTAGGGATGCGCTACTATCGTAATCAAGTAATTTAAAACTTTAATTTTGATTTTAATTTTAGCCCCTGATTTTTTCTCTTAAACCTTAGTTCACTTAATTTACATATTTCTTCAGGAAAGTAGACATGGTTCAGATCATTTATATACTCGCTTTTACGCTCCTCTCCATCTTCGCAATCAGCAACCTGATTCGTAGCATGATTGCTCTTTCCCAAAATGATTCACGAGGCTATCAAGATAATCGGAGCCGTCGAGTATCTCCTCAATATGCCCATCCCGAATTATGGGATAAAGATGGCAAATATATCGATGAACCATTAATGGTAATTAAATCAATTAATGTCGATGACGCTCGCTCAAGACTTGACGCTTTATATAACTCATCACCTAGTAGTGAAAAATAAAAGTTTCGGTTAATCCGCACTTTGCTTTGGTTAGGGAACTCCAAGGAAAAATGATGCACGTAAAACTTAAAAATATGGTGATGGGCTTATACCGCCACAATATTTTTGGGTTTTATGTGCAAGACTCTTAATACCAATCCATAAAGGTGTGGAAACACTTCTGTGGATTAAAAACTAAACCCAGTAAGGGGTTTAAAAAAATAAAATGGCTACGCCATTTTATTTTTTGGTATAACTGTTTTATTGAGGTATGGATGACCCATAGTTTATTAGTTTGTACTACTTGCGCTAGCACTTGGCAAAATGGCAAAAAGGTAGGCATTAGTGGTGGTGAAACATTACTAAAAGAGCTTTCTCAATTACAGCAAAGCTGGGAATTGCGATCGCATTTTGAGATTCGTGCAGTTTCCTGTATGAGTGCTTGCAGTCATGCTTGCGTTGTTACGTTTGTTGCTGAAGGTAAATATTCATACCTATTTGGGGACTTACCCAGTGATGCTGAAAATATTCCCACAACAGCCGCCGCGATATTGTCCTGCGCAGAAATATATTGCGATCGCGCTGATGGAATGCTGGCATGGAAAGAACGTCCCGAACCACTAAAAAGTGGTGTAATTGCTCGCATACCTCCTTTATAAAAAAGATCGCTAAGCGCTCTTTTTTCTGCGAACCACTATAAATTTTTTGAAAGTCTTGCAAATCAAGACTTTCAAAAAATTTATAGGTTTTGGTTTGATCGCAAAGCGCTGTAAAATCAAGGGATAGCTGTCGCCATGATATTAAAACCCAGTCATAGAGTTGCGGCGCAAAGCGCCCAACTCTATGACTGGGTTTTATGTCGTTACACACATAGCAACAACTATAACAAAAGAAATTCTGGTAATGTGGACAAATCTTTCTACATATTAAAGACAAAACTCAAATTTGTAACACCTCATGCAAGGCACGCTCAGAGAAATTGACGTACATACAATCATCCACCTCATCGAGTTTGGTCAACGAACTGGAGAGTTATTGATTGAATCGAGCACAGGAAAATTCTGGTTTTTATTTTTTGATAACGGAGAATTGATCTACGCTACTGATACTGATAGTAACTTGACCCGTCTGCGCGATTATTTACATGGACTAGGTTTAGACCATGCGCTTGATCATTTATCTAGTTCAAAATTGGGGATTAATGTTTTAGAGTATGGTCAGATTTGGGCACTCCTAGAAGCCAAAATTCTCACTCCTGATCAGGCTAAGTCGATTCTCGAAAGTACAATCCGAGAGGTACTTTTTGAAATTATTGGTCTCTATCAAGGAACCTTTGTTTTTGAAATTAGCGCTGCACTTACGCCAAAGCTAACAAAATTCAAGTTTTCACAGATTAGTTCTGAACATTCACGACAGCTTCAGACATGGAAGAGATTTTATCCAGTTTTACAGTCAATTGATCAATGCCCAATATTGCTAACTCAAGAAGCTCTACCTCTCTTAAATACTTGGATTGATGGTAAAACAACAATCCGTCAGCTATCACGATATGCAGGGCAAGATATTAGTGATGTTGGTCAGGCGATCTATGATGCCATCTCCTTTGGTCAAGTTGCGATTACTCCATTAGCAATGAGCGCACCGCAACAAGTCAAGGTAAAGTCGCCCCGCATCCTATGCATTGATGACAGTGTGACAATTTGTCGGGCTGTTGAATATATTCTGCATAATCACGGTTTCCAAGTTATGGCTGTATCTAGCCCTATTAAAGCTTTAAGTTTGATTTTTCAACATAATCCTGATCTGATTTTGTGTGATATCACTATGCCAGAGATCGATGGATATGAATTATGTGGAATGCTCCGTAAGTCCAGTGCGTTTGCGAAGGTTCCAATTATTATGCTCACTGGAAAGGATGGTTTTATCGATCGCGTCAAAGCTAGGATGGTTGGTGCTACTGAATATCTAACTAAACCATTTGGGGAAAAGGAGTTACTGACAACAGTCGAGAAATATAGCAAACGATAAGGGCGCTGGGATTTAAGAGCAAAAGCCAATAAATTTTTTAAAAGTGTTGCAAAGCAACACTTTTAAAAAATTTATTGGCTTTTCCAAAGCGCTCATTTACAAACCGCTACTTCCATAAGAGCTTGAGCAGCTATTAGATTAGTTGCAGCAGTTGCATCAACTGCTGGAGAAAACAGAAAACCCTGCCCATAGTCACAGGAAAGAGCTCTCAAAACGTTAGTATGGGCATCTTTTTCTATACCTTCGGCAACTACTTTCAGCTTCAACTGATTAGATAAATTAATAATCATCGAAGTGATTTCTAGACTATTAGAATTTGTGTCAATATCTTTAATAAACGAGCGATCAATCTTTAAAGCCGTGATGGGTAGAGATTGGAGATAAGAGAGAGAAGAATAACCTGTACCAAAATCATCAATTGAAAGTCCAATAGAGCGTTCTCGAAGTTGAGCTAAAACATCGATCGCAGTTTCGACATTTTCCATTAAGACACTTTCCGTAATCTCTAAATTCAAGCTTTCTCCATTCAAGCCTGCGGAGCTTAGACTGCGATCGATATCTTCCAATAGCTCTGAATTAATTAATTGTAAACTCGATAGATTAATGCTAATGCTGTCTGGACAAATATCAGGAAATTGAGCTTTCCAGCGCCCCATTTGTGCACAAGCTTCTGACAAAAGCCAACGACCTAATGGAACAATTAATCCTGTCTCTTCTGCTAATGGAATGAACTCTAGGGGTGAGATCCATCTCTGATCTGTGGTCAACCAACGCGCCAAAGCTTCAAAGCCTCTAATCTTACCCGTTTGCAATGAAAAAATCGGCTGATAAAACACTAGGATTTGCTTAGATTCTATCGCTTCTTGCAAATTAACTTCAAGGTTTACCCGATGAATAGCCTTCTGTTGCATACTATTATCAAAGAAAATCGTACGCTCCCTATCATTTCTTGCATAGTCGAAGGCAGTATCAGCCGCTCTCAAATAGTCTTCTGGTTGGCTATCTTCTAGATCGCTAGTGACTGCACCTATATGAGTTTTAGATGATACGGTAATCTCGTCAAGTTGAACAGGAAGATTGAAAAGATGATGAAGTTGTTCAATGTAGTTTTCAATGACAGATAAATTTTTAACATCCTGTAGCAATATCGCAAATTCATTGCTTTCTAATCGGGCTACGACTTTAGATGAAATATCCCAGTCTCCCAATCGACGAGCAATTTCAACTAAGAGGCGATCGCTAAGGTTATGACCAAACCCAGACTTAATTATGGGATAGCGTTCTACATCTAGCTTTAATACGGCGAAAGCTATGCCTTTTGTTCGCTTTAATTCAATACTTTTAGCAATTTTTTGCAACAGTCCATAGCGATTGCTTAAGCCTGTCAGTTGATCATAGAAAACTAAGCTATGGAGTCGATCCAGCGTTGATTGTAGCTTTTGCTTTTGCGCTCTCAAATCATGCACAAACGCCAAAGTTTTGTTAATTGTAATTTCTAAATCTTCAAAATCAATGGGTTTCATCAGAAAGTCAAAGGCTCCCCGATTCATCGCTGTGCGAATGTTCTTCATGTCGCCAAATGCAGAAATAACTACAGCTTTCAGCGGGCATTCAAACTCTGCTAAGTTTGTCAATAAGGTTAATCCATCCATTTTTGGCATCTGGATATCGGTCAAGATCATGTCAATCGAATTGGATTCCCGTAGAATCTCTAATGCTTCCACCCCATTTTGAGCAAATTGAAAACTTAGCTCTCCATTCCGAATTCTTTTTCTAAATATTTGCTTAAACAGGCGTTGAATTTCAAACTCATCATCAACGACTAATACTAAATTTGTCCCTTCTTTCATAGTTGAGTTTTGGCGTAGGTATCCTTAATACCAATACATGAATTATTCTGATTTGGAATTAGGATCTTGTTTTTTAAGTATATCTGTAAGGTATGGTAACAATTATTTCAGTAAATTGACTAGCAATTGGACTAATCGTTAAAGTACCTTTATGTTGCTTAACGATTATATCGTGAGTAAGGAAAAGCCCTAGCCCAGTGCCCTCTCCTGGAGGTTTAGTTGTAAAGAAAGGGTCTAAGAGCTTGTTTTGGATCTCTGGGGCAATTCCACAGCCATTGTCACGAATCCTAATCTCGACCCGATCGCCAAGACTGCGAGTCGCAATGCTGAGCGTGGGATGATATTTTTCTGCATCTTTAGAGTGGTCTAGGAGACTCTTTTGATGACGCATGGCATCACAAGCGTTATCAATGAGATTAATGAAAGCTCTGCTCATAGATCCCGTAACTACGTCAACTAACTCTAAGTCAGGGGTATAGTCAGTCTGAATCGTGATGTCAAAATTACTATTTTGTATTTTTTTACTGTGATACGCCAACTTTAAGGATTGGTCGAGTAAATCATTAATTTGAGTTGACCGAGGGCTTGCTTTTGCCTCATCAGTACGAGCATGTTGCATCATGTTGAAGATGATATTTTCAGCTCTTTGGCTATGGGTACGAATCGTCGTGGCATTTTCTTGGAGATCGGCGATCAAGGATGTGACAAAATCTGAGACATCGAGATCTAAAGAAGGGAATAAAGGCTGAATTGTCTCCAGCAATTCTTGGCTGAGTTCGATTGAGCCTTTTGCATAGTTTGTGACAAAGTTAAGTGGATTACGCAGCTCATGGGCAATACCAGCCGTGAGCGTGCCGAGAGAGGCAAGTTTTTCTTGGGCAATAATCCGTTCTTGGGCGTTTACAAGTGCGGCTGTTCGTTCTTCGACTCGAAGTTCGAGACTTTTATTGAGTTGAGATAATTCTTGGAGAAGCCGATCGCGTTCTAGTTCCGTGGCTTTGCGATCGCTAATATCCTCAGAAATACAGATCAAATAATCGGGTTTACCATGCTCATCGAATACAGGTACTTTAATTGTATGCAGAATTCTGCGCCCCAACGTCAAACTGTCAATTGGTTCTTCAGGAATATCTTCAATTTTACCAAGCGCAAATGACGATCGGTCTTTCTCATTAAAGAAATCAGATTGCTCTTTTGGGAAAAAATCATAGACTGATTTACCAAGAGCTTGCTCTTTATCACAACCGAACATGAGGTTACAGGTATTATTCCACAACAAAAATTCACCAAATTTTTCTTCCTTCCCATCTTTAACAAATAGAGCCACAGGTAAATTTTCAATAATTGCTTCGAGAAAATTACGCGCTTTTAATAGTTCCTGTGTGCGTTCCTGAACACGTCGCTCTAGCTCTGCATTCAATATTTGCAAATCCTCAAACACATGCATTCTATCTAGTTCGGCAGAAGCCCGTGCCCCAAAGATCCGCAGTAATAGTTCCGCCCGTTTTGGATTATCTAAAGGCTCGTGATTTAATACGCAAATCACCCCAATCTTCTTACCTGCTGAATTTTGTAGGGTCATTCCCATATAATTATCAACATCCATTTTTACTAAATCCTCATCAAGAGGAAATATCTGTTTTACTCCAGAAGAACAGATGTAGATGCCATTTTGAAAAGTAGAGCCACATGGAGTATATGCAATTGGATAGGTAAGATTAGGCTGAATCTGTTTGTCAGCATACCACGCTACAGTTTCTAGATTTTCGCCACACACCTTGGTAATGAAGACATGGGAAACATTAAGGGCGATCGCAATATGCTTAACTAATTCTGGGAAAAATTCTTGTCCAGTAACCGCCGCCGTACCTTCCAATAAACTTTGGAGTGCTAATTCTGATTGCTTGCGATCGCTAATATCTCTAACTAACAGTAAAACTTCATCATCCGTATAAGGAACAATTCTCACTTCTTCAGTTTGGTTTTTCCCATCTACTAATACCTCTTGCTCATAAATTTGAATATCCCCAGTTTCAAGAGCCCAATTGATCATCTTCATTCTTTGTTCTACTACGTTAGGAGATAGATCCTTATCTAGATGATTGCCAACAAAGTCTTCAGCTTCCCCAAAGACTTTAAAACTCTCTGTACTATGGAATTCAAGATAGGTTCCATCTTTATGGATTCGCATAATTAGATCGGGCAAAGCTCTAATTAAGGCAGCTTTATGAGATTCACTTTCTCGTAAAGCTATTTCTGCAAATTTGCGATCGCTGATATCACGACCCACGATCACAACTTCATCCTCACCACAAGCTACCACCCGACATTCTTCGATTTGCAAGTGCCCCCCAATTAAAATTTCTTGCTCATATACTTGTATTTCTTTGGTTGCTAAAGCGTTATGAATAGCATTCATCCGTCTTGCGGCTAATTCAGGAGGGAGAGTATCATTTATATGAGTACCGACAAAGCCTCCAGATTTTCCTATTACTTTGAAAGTACTAGTCGAGTAGAAATCAAGATATATCCCTTCTCGGCTAACCCGCATCACGAGATCGGGCAAAGCTTCGATCAAGGCTCGTTGTTTTTGTTCGCTTAGCCTTATTAATTCTTCATTCTGCTTGCGATCGCTAATATCAGAGACTGCGCCAACAAATCCGACGACATCACCATTAAGATTACGTTCAGGAACGGCTTGTACAAAGCCCCATTTGGTTGAACCATCAGGGTAGAGATATCTGTGTTCGATGCAATATTCGACATTATGTCCCAGATTTGACTGTTCGACAAAGTTTGTCCAAGCTTCATACATCCAGACGCGATCGTCGGGATGTAAGTTTTTACCCCAGCCATCACCTAAATTTTCTTCACTAGTAAGTCCAGTGATTTGGAGGGTTTTGGCATTGGCATATGTGCAATTTCCTTTAGCATCGTTGCTAAAAATCCCTACGGGGCTAATTTCAGAAATTATACGATAGCGTTCTTCGCTAATCTGTAGTTGTTGAGTGCGATCTTGTACCTGCTTTTCCAAACTGGTATTTAGATCTTCTAGCTCTAACTTGGCTTGTTCAAGATCTGAGTATTGTTGCTCGATTTTGCGAGATTGTTGATAACTCCGTAATGCCTCAGATACTGTTAGTTGCAGATCATGTTTATTCCATGGCTTTGACATAAACCGATATAGACTACCCCGATTGACCGCATTACCAACTTCTTCGGCGCTCGCTTGCCCAGTGAGCATCACTTTGAGGATTTTAGGATAGCGATCGTTCAGTTCAATCAAGAACTGATCGCCTTTCATTCTAGGCATTATCTGATCCGCTATCACAAGTGGCAGCTCTATCCCATTGCTTAGAAGATCTTCTACAACCTCTATAGCTTCTTCTGCACTTTCCGCAATTTCAATCATAAAATCAGGGAAGTCTTGCATTAATTGATTTCTAAGGGTCAAGAGAATATTGCGTTCATCATCAACACAAAGGATGGTTGGTTTGCTCATTGCTAATCTCCAAAATCGAAATTGACGAAAATTAAGTTTGCTATCTCCGCAAAAATATAGTGATTCATTGACTTTGACTTTTTATAAAAATGATTTTTCTTCGTCGCACAACACAGTAATTAGATAGTAATACCAAAACACAAAATGGCGTAGCCATTTTGTGAATTAAAAATTCTTACTGGATTTGGTTTTTAATTCACAAAAGTGTAGCCACACTTTTGTGAATTGGTATAACTCAAGACCTCAATGGTATGCTCACAGTAAAGCAACTGCCCTGACCAAACTGACTACTGAGTTCAACATAACCATTATGTCGTTCGACGATTTGTTTTACTATTGCAAGCCCTATTCCTATGCCTTCATAATTACGGTTAAGCCCGCTGTCAATCTGTAAAAATGGTTGAAATAGCCTGTTGTGATCGCTAGGGGCGATGCCCAGCCCAGTATCAGTAATTGCAAAATAAATCCAAGAGTTAACATTCAATACTTCCTGATTATCAGCTACCTGCTCTAACGAATCTGATGTCTTAGTAGCATTAGAAGAGGATACAAACTTACTTGGTGCTTGGTCTGTCTTTACATCCAAACTGACATTGCCACCAGTGGGGGTGAATTTAATAGCATTATTAAGTAAGTTGATTAATACTTGTCTCATCCGCAGCGGATCGGCTTCAAAGAATTCTATGTCTGTGGATATGTTTAGTGTAATTTGAATTTGTTTTTTGAGCGCCTGTTGTTTCACAAAGTCTAGACTGGAATTACATAAATCCACGATCGCTACAGATTCGATATCCAGTTTCACTAAATCTGTTGTAAGTTTTGAGAAATATAGAATGTCATTAATCAATTTGAGAAGATGGTTACCACTACTTTCAATGATGGAGATCGCCTCCTTTTGACGAGGGTTGATCTGACCATAAATTTCTTCAAGCAAACATTCTGACACGCCTAAAATCGAGTTGAATGGTGTCCGTAATTCATGACTCATCATGGCAAGAAACTCGTCTTTTAATTTAGAAACACTCTGGAGTTCTACATAAGCTCTCTCAAGATTTGCATTTAACTCTATTAGTTCTAGATTAGTTTGCTCAAGGGCTAACTGATGTTTGACAAGTTGTTTCTCCTGCTCGTATCTCCGCAAAGCTTCGGCTACGGTTAGCCTCAAATCAGTTTCGTTCCAAGGTTTAGATATAAAACGATAGAGATTTCCACGATTGACGACATTGCCAATATCTTCAACATTAGCTTGTCCTGTTAGCATCACCTTGAGGATCTGGGGATGGCGGTGATGGAGTTCGATTAAAAATTCATCCCCTTTCATCTTCGGCATAATTTGGTCGGCAATTACCAGAGCAACATCCCCCCCGTTAGATAATATCTCCTCAATAACTTCTAGCGCTTCATTGCCACTTTCTGCAATTTCAATCTTGCTATCTGAGAAAAAATGCATTAACTGATTTCTCAGCATCAGTAGGACATTGCGTTCATCATCAACACAAATAATAGTCAGTTTATTCGTCATCAGTTTCTACGGTTGGAATTGATATTACTCGGAAATTAAAAATCCGTTAGTTCTTTAATTTAGATTTGCAGTAGGATTAATTGCCGCTCGCTGGTTTGTGTATTCAGGTAAAGGAATAACAACCGAAAACGTGACTCGTCCGCAATGATTTCTGGCATAAATATTACCATCATGTTTCTGTACAATTTGGCGCACTATGTCTAAGCCCAGTCCACTGCCTTCGCCTCTCGGCTTGGTCGTAAAAAATGGCTCAAATAGTCGCGGCATGATTTCATCAGGAATTTCCGCCCCCGAATTAGTAATTTCAACGATTACTTGTCCTGCTTGCTGCGCGATCGCTACTTCTATAATACCTACTTTACCGATCGCATAAATAGCATTGTCAATTAAATTAACCCACACCTGTGTAAGCGCATCTGGGTCGCAGAGAAGATAGGGGACTGAATCATATTTACGAATCACCTCTATTCCCTGCTTCAAGCGACTTTGATATAGCGTTAAGGCGATTTCGATGCCATCGCTAATTTGGATCAGGCTTTTCTCCCCAGCGTCCCTGCTGCGATGACTGTATGTTTTGAGGGCAAAGACGATTTTGGCGGCGCGATCGACTTCTTCTTGAATGCTAATGGCATTCTGGCTTTGTTGTACCAGCCTATAAGCTACCTGTAAAATTTCATCGCAATCAGGCGCTTCCAGAAGTGGCTGATAGACTTCTAGAGATGTTTCTATCCGCAGCAGGGCGAATTGGTCAGCGATCTCTTGGGTCTTAGCAATCCCTAAAGCATCCAGCTCGGTTTGCAATCGTCGCCGCAGTTGTCGTTCTTCTTTGGTTGAGAGAGACTGCTGTTGCTGAAGTGAAGTATTCACCAAAGCGATAAATGCAGCCTGTTGTGTAGGATTTAGGCGCTGCATCAATACTGGCAATTGTGGCAGTAAAACATTCAAAGTAGCGATAATATTGCCTGTGGCACTGCGAATTACTCCCAAAGGCGTGTTGACTTCATGGGCTACGCTCGCAGTAAGCTGTCCTAATGCTGCCATTTTTTCCGATTGGATTAATTCGGCTTGGGTAGTTTGAAGGTGAGCTAAAGTCTGAGAGAGTTCCTGAGTGCGTTCTTCCACTTTCTGCTCTAAGGTTTGGGAATATTCTCCCAATTTGAGAAATGAGCTTTCTAGTTGTTTTGCCATTTTGTTAAAGGTTTGGGCAAGGACTCCCACCTCATCCTCAGTCATGATTGGTGCGGTTTGGTTTAGCTCTCCCTCAGCCAAACGTGCGGCAGTAGCATTAATTGCTAAAATCGGGCGGGTAATTTGGCGGGAAAATAGATAAATGGCGATGAGAAGTATGCCAGAAGATAAAAATCCCAATATCAGAATATTAATTGCTAAGCGATCGGCTGGAGCAAAGGCTTTATCTTGGTTGATTTCGGCAATCAATGCTAAGTTTTGAGAGGGCAACCACCAATAAACGCCGACTACAGGAATTCCTGCATAGTTGTTATACAAGCCAAATCCACTCTGTTGCTTGATCGCTTGATCGATGCCATCGCTATTCACCGCTTTTGTCCGTGACGGCTCTTTAGGTTCCACTTGATTACCAGCCACAAAAATGGTTTTAGTACCAGCTTTGCCAATTAGATAGGTTTCGCCTGTCTCCCCCAAACCCGTATTATCGCGAATCAATGCGTCAATGTAATCTAGATTAAAATCGGCAGTCAAGGCTCCCATTTTGACATTATTTTCATCTAGAAGTGATGTGGTGACAGTTATGGAAACTTTGTTGGTGCGTGGTGAAATATAAAAATTAGGGACAACTGTATCAATGCGATCGCTTGTAAAGTAGGTGGCGGGATCGCCCAAGGGTAAATAGGTTCCTTCGAGTTTAGAATCTGTGGAAGAGAAGATCACAAAACCACTATTTCGAGTGACACGAATGCTACCTAAGTTTGGCTTTACAAGACTAATGCGCCCAATATTTTTTTTGAGATTAGCGTAAGCTTTCTGATAAGCAGGTTGACTGGGATCGGAAGCCAGCAGTTGACCTAGTAACTCTTGAATTTCTACATCTTGGCTGACCACCAGAATGTCTCGCAACTGATTTTCTACCCACTTTTGGAGTTGCAAGGATTTTAGTTGTGTTGCTACAGTGAGGCGGTTGACGACTTCCGTTGATAGAGAACTGCGGGCATGAAAATAAGAGCCAATAGCCACTACGCTCACGGTAATGACTGACAAACCTGAGAAATAGCTAACCATTTGTCTGAGTAAACTGCGCCGCAACCATCCTTTCATCATATTCAAACTTTTTTCTCCGCTAACTGCAAGATATCTTGAATTTTGGTGATTGCCCAATCCGCCGATTCCACTACCGAGGCTTTGTCTTGCACAACCTTGAGAACTGTTTTTGCCCAAAGCTGTTGATTTTGCACCGCACTAAAAGCTGAATGCATCACCTCATAAGGTACGTAGCTAGGACGGGCAAATATTTTCAGAGCTGATGAAAGATGGGGATCATTCGGCTCATTCCAAAAAGGATCTTTTAATAACTCAGGCATCACAGGAAAAACTCGCCCCTTAAAGCCTTTGAGTAATGACATCAAGTTATCTGGACTAACTAAATAACTCAAAAACTCCTTGGCAAGCTCTGGATTCTTACTATTTTTAGGTGCGATCGCTTGCTTCGTTCCCTTGCGCGTTAGCAATTCACCACCATCCACTTTTAGAGGGCGATCGATCGTCACGATCTGACGATATCTAGCGATCGCATCGCGATCGTATTGAGGATGCGATAACTTTTGGGTAAGGGGAATCGACATCGTGAGATTCTGAGTCATTAAGATTTCACTATTTAGGAAGCTATTATTATTTCCTGCTCCTGTCCATCGTGCTGATTGAGGTGGCGTATAGCCCTGCAAATAGAAGCTGGTAAATTCTTGCAGCGCGGTTATAAATTGCTGACGATTTTCTGGCTTTCTCAGGAGAAATTCGCCCGACTCATTCACCACATTAACGTTGTGAGCATCCATAAACATCTTCATGGATGTATAGGTATCAAACCCGATCGCCGACATACATAGTCCGACCCCATAAATCTGCGATCGCCCCTTGGCTCGCAACTCCTTTTGAGACATCCGCCAAAATTGCCAAAACTGATTCCATTCTCGCGGAATATCTTGTTGGGTCAAGCCAATCTCCTCAATCATACTTTCCCAATAGTGAAGGTAGTCATCGGATTGCCACAATGGGAGCGCGTAGTAGCTGCGTTCTTTACGAACTTGATTGTGATAGAAAACATGGGAGAGGGCAATACTTGTATATTTTTGCTTAATGGGAGTGATTACATCCGTAAGATCGACTAATTGATCTTGCCAAGCAAATTTGGGTGCGAGGCTAGCATCTACACCCACGGAGTAAACAATATCGGGAATTTGGTTAGATTCCGATTGACCGATAAAATTAGTTAACTGTTGATCGATAAGAGCGATGGGCAGTAATTTCAAATCAACAACTTTTCCCGATGTTTGTTCCCATCTGCGAATGAGTTGATTAATTTGTTCATTTTCTTCTGGCAAAAAGCCCTGCTCCCACCAAATCAATAGATCGGCATTGCTCGATGACTGTCCACTACTAGTATTAGTCAGATATTTTGACTGGTTACAGCTTGCCAGTCCTAAGCCCAAAGCTCCTAGAGACATCTGGTTAAAACGTCGTCTATTTAACATCTGCTACTCCCATCGACCTTGACAAAGGCAACATTACTGTAAAGGTAGTTTGTCCAGATTGGCTACTTACTTGAATATCGCCTCCATGTTTTTGAATGATTTGACGCACAATATCTAAGCCCAGTCCGCTACCTTCGCCTCTCGGCTTGGTCGTAAAAAATGGCTCAAACAGTCGAAGTCGGATTTCATCGGGAATAGCCGCACCTGAATTAGTAATTTCAACCACTATTTGCCCTGCTTGCTGCGCGATCGCTATTTCTAAAGTACCCTCTTTACCGATCGCATAAATAGCATTGTCTATTAAATTAACCCACACCTGTGTAAGCGCATCTGGATTACATAGAAGATCGGGGACTGGCTCATATTTACGAATTACCTCGATTCCTTGCTTCAAACGATTTTGATATAGCGTTAAGGCGATTTCGAGGCACTCGCTAATTTGGATCAGACTTTTCTCTTCAGCTTCTCTGCTGCGATGACTGTATGTTTTGAGTGCAAAAACAATCTTTGCGGCGCGATCGACTTCCTGCTGAATGCTAATGGTATTCTGATTTTGTTGCACCAGCTTATAGGCGACTTGCAAAATTTCATCGCAATCAGGAGCTTCGAGAAGATGCTGATTGCCTTCTAGAGATGATTCTATCCGCAGGAGGGTAAGTTGAATAGCGATCTCTTGGGACTCAACCAGCCCCAAAGCATCCAGTTCTGTTTGCAATCGTCGTCGCAGTTGTCGTTCTTCTTTGGTTGAGAGAGACTGCTGTTGCTGAAGTGAAGTATTTACCAAAGCGATAAATGTAGCTTGTTGTGTAGGATTTAGGCGCTGCATTAATACTGGCAATTGCGGCAGTAAAACGTTCAAAGTAGCGATAATATTGCCTGGGGCACTACGAATCACTCCTAAAGGTGTGTTGACTTCATGAGCCACGCTAGCCGTGATCTGTCCTAGGGCTGCCATTTTTTCCGATTGGATTAATTCTGCTTGGGTAGTTTGAAGATTCACTAAGGTCTGAGAGAGTTCCTGAGTGCGTTCTTCCACTTTCTGCTCTAAGGTTTGGGAATATTAGACCTGTTGGGTAATAACAATTAAAATCGCTAAAACCGTTGACTAGGGAGGGTTTCAAGGATTTTAGGCTAAAATCCTTGAAACCCTTACCCAGATTAACTTTTGGGGTTTTTAGAGCTTATTACCCAACAGGTCTATTCTTCCAGTTTGAGAAATGAGCTTTCCAGTTGTTGCGCTATATCATTAAAAGACTTGGCTAACTCTCCCAATTCATCATCACTCTCAGTTACAGCAAATACCGATCAAACCCGCCACAAGTCTAATAAGCTAAAAGTATTATCAAGGAAAGATTACATATGGCAGCATATTCGCTAGATTTACGAAAAAAGATATTAAGTGCTTGGGAAAACAAAGAAAATACGCAGAGAGGCATAGCTAAACGATTTAAAGTAAGCTTGTCATTTGTTCGAGATTTTTTGCGTCGGTATCGAGAAACAAATGAAATAGCAGCAAAACCCCAAGGAGGAGATCGGCGGTCGAAAATCAAAGGCAAAGATGAAGAATTAGTAAAGACAATTGTTGAAGCGCAAAATGACATATATCTCAGAGAGATCAAAGAAAAACTACATGAAACAAAGACAATAGAAGTGAGCGTATCAGGATTGAGTCGTACGCTTAAGCGCTTAGAATTAGGGCGTAAAAAAAAACTTTAGTAGCCAGCGAACAAGCGACAGAAAGAGTGAAAAAATTGCGTTATGAGTTTCGTCGTTGGCTAGATACGATAGATGTCAAAAACCTTGTATTCATTGACGAGACAGGGCTAAATCTAGCGATGACGAGGCTTTATGGTAGATGTCAAGGAGGATGTAGGGTATATGATGACCGTCCAGGTAACAAAGGTAGAAACATCACTTTAATTGGAGCCATGAGTGATGAAGGGTTGATTGCTGCGATGACTTTTGCTGGTAGTCTCAACACCGCCAGTTTTTTGGTTTTCATTGAGAAAATACTATTGCCTCGGTTATGGGTTGGGGCAATTGTCGCTATGGATAATTTGCCTGTACATTACGCTGCAATGGCTAAAACCCTAATTGAATCCGTTGGTGCTCAGGTTAAGTTCATCCCTCCCTATTCTCCTGATTTATCGCCAATCGAGTTATGTTGGTCAAAATTAAAAGAGATTATTCGCTCGGCTAAAGCTCGCACAATTTCGGCTCTTGACGACGCAATTACTATGGCTATTAATTCTATTACTGATGAAGATGCTCTTAATTGGTTTCATCATTGTGGGCTCTGCTTCGACCCTTTTAGTTAGCTCCTTTTGTGGCGGGTTTGATCGGTATTTGCTGTAATAAAGGTTGATGCCATTCTCCATTGGCAATTTTCTTAGCAGCTTCATTTAAGCGCAAAGTCCGATTAACGATGAGCCATTGGGCTAACCAACGCACGATGATGATCGTTAAGGCTAAGATGTGGTAGATACTGGATACGTGTAAAAACCTGCAAGATGACCTTTAAAGCTATACAAGGAGTACATTCCAAAAATATAATTTTCTGTTTTTTCGTCCAAAAAAACAAACGATAGAATGCGCGTTTAAGACCGATCTTGAAGGTTTTTAAACGTACCCTGCTTAGTGGTGCAGAAAACTTAGGCGAGTCTCATCCTGAGACAGTGGTAACACGAGAAAATTCAATACGAAAATCTAACATTTCTCGTTTGGCAATAGAAGCACAGGCAGGAGGAGGGTTACTTTTAGGAAAAGCCTCTAATTGAGGAAGTGGTTTCTGTTGGTAAAGAAGACTGTGAAGATGACGGAGACCGAGTTGCAGAAAACTCAAGCCTCTGTGGTCATGCCAATCAATCCAAGCCCTTTGCCCCAAACGCACCAACATGATACCGAGAATCAAAGCAATCAAGGAAGCTGTGGCAAGAAGCATAAATAAACAAGTGAGAGCCTGAGCATCGCGGAGATGAGAGCTAACAATATCAAAAGCCGCAGACTTGTAATCCTTAAAATGAGGTTCAATCCCACCGAAACGTCTGCCATAAAGAGCAAAGGTCTGTAATGATGGGGAAATAGCAGTAAGGACAGCCCATGAACCGTTAGCCATTGCTAGATTTGCCGTAGCTAAGTGACAATTAATATCACCCAGCACCGTAACATTAGGGAATAGATAAGCTTGCTCTGAGGGTGGTATCAGTTGTTCCACACTCTTGGTTGAACCTTTGGCTAGAGTCACTTGCAGATCGGTCTTTGCTCGAATTGCCCAAGACCATTGATTTCGGTTTAACCAACGGATTAATTCCCCATGTTCAAAACCTCGGTCGGCAAGTAAGGTCACCGTGCTTTGCGGTGGCAATAGGGTGAGTACTTGTTCTAATACTGGACGATAATCCTCAAAGCCAACTGTGGCACTGCGATGTTCCAGCACTACTTGCGCCAAGCCAATCGACCGTCCTCCCCAAATCAAGCATACTTCTATTAAACAAAATTTATCCCACAGCATACTCGTATCTAGAACCAGTTCTAACGATGCTCCTGCAAATGCTTGCAGAAAGTGCTTCAGCAATGGGTTATAGAATGTTTCAGCGCTGATGTGCGGATTATGCACAAAGTAGTTTAGTCTTTCCATTTGGCTCCTTGCTTTGCAGTCCCGATGGCTCAAATAGGGCAACCAATGACTCAGACTTGCACTTCCTGATTGTAATATTGCGGCTACTGCCTCAGCAAATCCTTGCAGATGTCGTTTGTCTTTTGGCTTAATCCATTGACGCATTTGTTGTTGTAGTTGAAGATAGAGGTGGGGTATTTGCATGAGAACTTTTGTTGAGGAACTTGAGTATCTCATGTTTTGCCCCTTCCCTATCTCCTGTCTCATTATGAGATTCTATGTGCGTCAACGCTTTTAAGGCTTTTCTGCACCACTAAGGCGCTACCCTAGCAATTTTTCGTCTAGACATAAACTTTCTTACTACAATACCTTAGTGGTGCAGAAAACTTAGGCGAGTCTCATCCTGAGACAGTGGTAACACGAGAAAATTCAATACGAAAATCTAACATTTCTCGTTTGGCAATAGAAGCACAGGCAGGAGGAGGGTTACTTTTAGGAAAAGCCTCTAATTGAGGAAGTGGTTTCTGTTGGTAAAGAAGACTGTGAAGATGACGGAGACCGAGTTGCAGAAAACTCAAGCCTCTGTGGTCATGCCAATCAATCCAAGCCCTTTGCCCCAAACGCACCAACATGATACCGAGAATCAAAGCAATCAAGGAAGCTGTGGCAAGAAGCATAAATAAACAAGTGAGAGCCTGAGCATCGCGGAGATGAGAGCTAACAATATCAAAAGCCGCAGACTTGTAATCCTTAAAATGAGGTTCAATCCCACCGAAACGTCTGCCATAAAGAGCAAAGGTCTGTAATGATGGGGAAATAGCAGTAAGGACAGCCCATGAACCGTTAGCCATTGCTAGATTTGCCGTAGCTAAGTGACAATTAATATCACCCAGCACCGTAACATTAGGGAATAGATAAGCTTGCTCTGAGGGTGGTATCAGTTGTTCCACACTCTTGGTTGAACCTTTGGCTAGAGTCACTTGCAGATCGGTCTTTGCTCGAATTGCCCAAGACCATTGATTTCGGTTTAACCAACGGATTAATTCCCCATGTTCAAAACCTCGGTCGGCAAGTAAGGTCACCGTGCTTTGCGGTGGCAATAGGGTGAGTACTTGTTCTAATACTGGACGATAATCCTCAAAGCCAACTGTGGCACTGCGATGTTCCAGCACTACTTGCGCCAAGCCAATCGACCGTCCTCCCCAAATCAAGCATACTTCTATTAAACAAAATTTATCCCACAGCATACTCGTATCTAGAACCAGTTCTAACGATGCTCCTGCAAATGCTTGCAGAAAGTGCTTCAGCAATGGGTTATAGAATGTTTCAGCGCTGATGTGCGGATTATGCACAAAGTAGTTTAGTCTTTCCATTTGGCTCCTTGCTTTGCAGTCCCGATGGCTCAAATAGGGCAACCAATGACTCAGACTTGCACTTCCTGATTGTAATATTGCGGCTACTGCCTCAGCAAATCCTTGCAGATGTCGTTTGTCTTTTGGCTTAATCCATTGACGCATTTGTTGTTGTAGTTGAAGATAGAGGTGGGGTATTTGCATGAGAACTTTTGTTGAGGAACTTGAGTATCTCATGTTTTGCCCCTTCCCTATCTCCTGTCTCATTATGAGATTCTATGTGCGTCAACGCTTTTAAGGCTTTTCTGCACCACTAAGCGTACCCTGTAGCTATCCCTACCAAAGGTGAGGCATCGGCCGAGCATGCTGGGCATACAGGCCAGCATGCACATCCACGACCACCGTAGCGCCTAGCGCACCCGCAGCGTGTACGAAGCACCTGATGAAGAGGCTGTCTCACGCGTCACACGTACCAAGTAGCGGCCCGCCGGGATGTCGCGCATATCGCTGTAGAGTCCGGAGGTGCGAGGCTGGCCGTCGGGGGACACATAGGTGTGCGAAGGTGCCCAGATCGCATAAGCGGCTTCCGGAGGCGCTGTCGGCGACATGACCTCAAAGGTCACGGTGCCATTAAACGCAGTGGTGATCGTCGACTCGACCGTCATAACGCCACCACGCCAGTCCAGCTGATAGTAAATGGGCGCATAGCCCGGCGGGATGCCCTCTCGTAAGCCGATGGAAGGCCACGGAGAGGCCGAACCGCCTCCTGGCACAGGCGGAAAGCCACCGCTAGCAGGAACCGGAGGCGTGGTATCACCAGCAGATCTCCGGGAGTCGGGGTGACGCACGACGGGTGACCTGGCTTGCATCTGGTCATCGACCATCACCGACCACTCCGCGATTCCGGGGGTAATCTGCACCGCGAGCACGGGCGACACACTCGGTGTGGGTGCTGTCGCGCGGGCTTCTGTCCACGATGAGGCGCTCGTTCCCTCGACAACCACCATCAAGTAACGAGGAACACCAACGGCCGACCCCGCCACAACGGCTCGGGCCTCGCCCGTCCCCCGAACCAGCAGGCGCAAATCCACCACGCGTTCGCGGGTCCTTCTTGGGAGACGGGTAGGCAACTTAAAATAGTAGGTGTGGGCACGCGCGTCCACGTTGCGCGCCTGCAGGCTGCCCGTCCATGCCGCCGGGTTCAGTGGGTCCTCGGACAAGCCGTCGGCGTGCACCGCCTTGGGATCAGCTAGAAGCGCCACCAGAGATCCCACTGCGAGGGTGGTGCGAATCGCCGCCTTGAGCCTGCTTTCCGAATTCATCTTGTTACACATCTCACTTTTAGGGTTCTCAACAAAATCTACATCGATCCTACAGGCTACACAAGCAGGGGGCTGTGATCTCTGTCACGTCATGCCAAAGTAGGACAAAGGAAATCGAGCACCACAGAGGAACAGGCAAGCCTGCGGTGTGCTCCCGTGGTGAGCGCGGCGACAAAGAGCGCTGCGATCGCCCCGCGTGAAGATCGCAGTTCGAGCCGGAGTGGCGGAATGGCAGACGCAAGGGACTTAAACTCCCTGGGTCGCAAGGCTGTAGGGGTTCGACTCCCGTCTTCGGTATAGTTTCCAATCTATCGCGTCCCTTAGCGAGTAGGGGATGTAACCTATCAGGGGATCGAGGGGTAGATACAGGATACGTGTAAAAACCTGCAAGATGACCTTTAAAGCTATACAAGGAGTACATTCCAAAAATATGATTTTCTTTTTTTTCGTCCAAAAAAACAAACGATAGAATGCGCGTTTAAGACCGATCTTGAAGGTTTTTAAACGTACCCTGTAGCTATCCCTAAAAGGCTAGTCACAAGCGAGGTAAAGATTCTACGATAATTAGCATTGTTGCTACCAAACATTTTTATAAGCCTATAGATGAGTTGATTCCAGAAGTGTTGCAAGATAGCTTCAAGTTCTCAAAAAGGTATACGAAGGTTAAATTCTTACCCTAAAAACAGGGCTTACTCGCTACGGAAGTGAAAAATAATTATATAGCAATGCAAGAGATAGCTAGGACAAATCAAAAACCAAAAGATGAGTGGGGGGGGGGGGGGGGGGGGGGGGGGGGGGGGGGGGGGGGTGGGGATTTGTTTGATTGCGTT
>JALQCR010000041.1 GCA_023336205.1 Pseudanabaena sp. Salubria-1 | reverse complement strand
ACACCAACCCCCCCCCCTATTTTTTTTTTTTTTTAAAAAACAAAAAAAAAAAAAAAAAAAACCCCACGGGCGGGGGCCCCCCCCCCCCCCCGCCACTCTACTTTGGGTTTATCGTGTTAACCTAGCTATCTAGATTTGATTTTGTAGATCGCTATGACTGGATTTGTTGGGCTGCACGTTCATACCGAATATAGTTTGCTCGATGGGGCAAGCCAAATCCCTGATATGGTCAATCGAGCTGTTGAGCTGGGGATGCCTGCGATCGCTTTGACCGATCATGGTGTGATGTATGGTGCGATCGAGCTAATCAAGATCTGCAAATCTAAGGGGATCAAGCCAATCATTGGCAATGAAATGTACGTCTTGAATGGCGACATTACGATCCAATATAAGCGAGAAGACAAAAAGAGAAAATATCATCAATGTGTCCTTGCCAAAGATACTCAGGGCTATCGAAATCTGGTTAAGCTCACCACAATTTCTCATTTGCAGGGCTACCAAGGCAAAGGGATCTTTGCACGTCCCTGCATTAATAAAGATTATCTTCTGCAATATAAAGAAGGCTTAATGCTTACCTCAGGTTGCTTGGCGGGGGAAGTGCCACAAGCAATTATGAATCGCGATCCGAAACTAGCGCGGGAAGTAGCATCTTGGTATAAAGAACATTTTGGCGATGATTATTATCTAGAAATTCAAGATCACGGATATCCTGAAGATCGGGTTGTGAATGTGGAAATTTGCAAGATTGCCAAAGAATTAGATATTAAGGTCATTGCCACTAATGATTCTCACTTTACATCTTGTATGGATGTGGAAGCCCATGATGCTCTGCTATGTATCCAAACTGGAAAATTAATTTCCGATGAGAAGAGACTGCGTTATAGCGGTATGGAATATTTCAAATCCTATGCCGAGATGAAGCAGCTATTCCGCGATCATTTGGAAGATGACGTAATCGAAGAAGCTCTAGCGAACACTCTTAAAGCAGCGGCAAAAGTCAAACCCTATGACTTGATGCGCGATCCCAGTGCTGCTAATTATCCAATTCCTGAAGGCCATACTGCTGACACCTATTTTGAAGAAGTGACTTGGCAAGGCTTATTACAAAGATTCAATGCCAAAACCCATGCCGAGATTTCTGCCGAATATCAAGAGCGTTTGCGTTTTGAGCTAGGCATTATTATGCAGATGGGTTTTGCAACCTACTTCCTAGTCGTATGGGACTATATCAAATATGCCAGAGACAAAAAGATCCCTGTTGGTCCTGGGCGCGGTAGTGCGGCAGGTTCACTCGTTGCTTATTCTCTTGGGATTACAAATATTGACCCGATCCATCATGGACTTCTATTTGAAAGATTTCTCAATCCTGAACGGAAGTCTATGCCTGATATTGACACTGACTTCTGCATCGATCATCGTGGTGAATTGATTGATTATGTGACCCAGCGCTATGGACAGGAGCGAGTCGCGCAAATTGTTACTTTCAACCGTTTGACATCTAAGGCAGTTCTCAAGGATGTGGCTAGAGTTCTAGACGTTTCCTACAGCGAATCCGATAAGATGGCAAAGATGATTCCCGTATCCCGTGGAAAACCTGCCAAGCTTAAGGTAATGATTTCCGAAGAATCACCTGCACCAGAATTTCGCGATCGCTACAAGAATGATGCCAAGGTGTTTGAATGGCTAGACATGGCAATGCGGATTGAAGGCGTGAACAAAAGTTCAGGTGTTCATGCGGCTGGTGTAGTTATTTCGCCATTCCCATTGGATGAGGTTGTACCATTGCAACGCAGCAATGAAGGTCAGGTGGTGACACAGTATACAATGGAAGATTTGGAATCTTTGGGTCTATTAAAAATGGACTTCTTGGGATTACGGAACTTAACCACGATTGAGCATACTAGCAAGCTAATTCGCGACAATCAAGATCCGAATTTCCATATTGATGCGATCGCGCCCGATATGTCCACTGAGGCAAATCAAAAGACCTATAAGCTACTCGAAAAAGGCGATCTAGAAGGAGTCTTCCAATTGGAATCTTCAGGAATGAAACAGATCGTAAAAGATCTGAAGCCTTCCAATATTGAAGATATTTCTTCGATTCTTGCTCTCTATCGTCCAGGTCCATTAGATGCAGGACTAATTCCTAAGTTTATTAATCGTAAGCATGGTCGAGAAGCGATCGAATATCAGCATCAAATGCTGGAATCCATATTGAATAATACTTATGGAGTCCTTTGTTATCAAGAGCAAATCATGAAAATGGCGCAGGAACTGGCGGGATATTCCCTTGGTGCTGCGGATTTATTGCGTCGGGCGATGGGTAAAAAGAAACCTGAAGAGATGGAAAAACAGCGCTCTATTTTTCTTGATGGGTGTGCAAAAAATGGAATTAGGTCAGAGATTTCTAATGATCTTTTCGATCAGATGGTGATTTTTGCGGAATATTGTCTTAGCTACGATACGCTGGTGCGAACAGTGGAATTTGATCTGATGCCCATTGGTAAAATCGTTGAGCATCAAATCGAATGTCAGGTTTATAGCGTTGATGAGAATGGATTTGTCTATACTCAACCGATCGCACAGTGGCACAATCGCGGCAATCAAGAAGTTTTTGAATATGAGCTAGAAAATGGCGATCGCATCAGAGCTACTAAGGATCATAAGTTCATGACTACTGACAGTGAAATGCTTGCGATCGATGAGATTTTTGAGCGCGGGTTAGATTTGTTTTGCTACAGTAATCAAGATTATACCTAAACACAAAATGGCGTAGCCATTTTGTGTTTTTAATACCCTTACAGGGTTTGTTTTTTAATTCATAGAAGTGTTGTCACACTTTTGTGAATTGGTATTAAACATAGTCAGAGAGGTTTCAGACTCATGACTGTTACTACTGCTAGAAAAATCACCTTTAAAGAATATCTGACCTATGATGACAGCACTGACTAGCGTTATGATTTTAAAGTATTACGCAAGAGTTCTTAATTCGAGTAGAGAGCTAACTTTATTGACTAGCTCCGATGTCGAGAAACCTTTAGTGAGATAATCAGTTGCACCGAGACGAGCTGTCTCACGTGACCATTCTTCCGCTAGACGAGATGAAATCACAAGGATTGGCATATCCAATCCTGCTTGACGACAGCGATCAATCAACGTGAATCCATCCATACGTGGCATCTCAATATCAGTAATTAGCAATGCTGGTTGACCATGCCTTAACAACCATTGCCAAGCATCCATACCATCATCACAAGTTACAATTTCATATCCTTGTGGTGATAAGCTGCTCTCAATTCTTCGCCGCATTAGTGCTGCATCATCAACAACTAAAATCTGGCGATCGCTAGATAGTTCAAGGAAGGAAGCATTTGATTGAGAACTAGAAATTGTGAGTCGTTCAGCATCTGACGAGAAAAAGACTTCGACAAAGGAAAGTGCATCAATTACAGGAATAAGTTTTCCATCGGGCATCAGGCTCATCCCGATTAAGCCGATCGGGGCAACCAAAGGTGCTGGAATTGGATTCACTAACAAATCACTCTGACCAATCAAGGTGTCGGCTATTAGCCAAATTCCGCGATCGCTACCAGATTGTTTCGTTCTCACTGCGATCGCTGATGGCAGGATCATTCTAGTTTCAGTTTGTCCTTGCCAATATTGATAAAGATCGATCGCAGGTACTTTCCCCGATTCTTCTTGCACTTCAATTGTATAGTCAGCACGATCTGTCTTTTGCCAGAGTAACCCCTCCACCAAAGTAGTGGTGTAAATCTCGGAAGTAGGAACCGCAAAAGTGCGATCGCCTGCCTGCAAGAGCATACAGCGTACAAACAAGTGTGGTACTGGGATTTGAATTGTGAAAGCTGTCCCTTTACCAATTTGGGACACAAGACTGAGCTTGCCATTCATTAGTGCAACTTGGCTTGCTACTACATCCATCCCTACGCCCCGCCCTGAAATATCGCTAACGACAGTAGAGGAAGTAAAGCCCGATTGGCATATTACATTGAGGAGGCGTTCAGAGGTGCTAGTATCGGTAAGTGGCAGTCCTTTGGATTTGGCAATTTGACTAATGCGATCAGGATCAATTCCCTTGCCATCATCACGAATGATAAGGTCAAACATACTACCGCGTCGTTTTAGAGACAGCTCGATTTTTCCTTGTAAAGGTTTTCCCGATTTCTCTCGATTAGAGGAATCTTCAATCCCATGATCATAGGAGTTGCGCAATAAATGAAGTACTACAGGTTCCAAACTACGAAGTGTACCTGCATCAAGTTCTAATTGTTCGCCAATAATTATGAACTGGACAATTTTACCAACGCGAGTCATTAGATCTCGTAAAATCCCTCTCGATCTAAAAGCTAGGGTTGAGAATGGAACAAGGCGACTTTCTTCGATGGTTTGCTGGAGATTACGCAAGCTGCGATCTAAGACTTGGATGCTATCAGCTGTTCGCCTTGCTGATTCGCCTGTTTCTGAGCCTAACTCAATCAAACGCAGACTGATTTCCAATAAACGGTTGATTGCAGTATAGCCTTGACGATAGCGCTCAATCTTTAGTCCATCCTGTTCTCCAGAAGCATCTAATAATGAGTAATCATCTTGGACTTCTCGCAGTTGGGTAATATATTGCACACTATTTTGAGCAAGTGAAACTAACGGTAGTATGTTCGCATAAACAGATTGGTAAAATCCTTGAGTGGCCCGAGTTGCCATTAATGTCTCAACTAGATATTGAGATGAGCGCTCTAGGCGATCGAGTGGCACAGGGATTTGAATGTCTGCTGTAGGAGAAACTTGCGAGCTAATAAGGGATGCAACATCATTTCCAGCAATTAATCCAGATTCTATATTTGAAGATGAAATAATTGATTCTTGTTCAATTTCAAAAATTCCTCCCTGACGAGCACTTTCTTTAACCTTTTGCAGAAATGGCATCCATTCTTGGTGCCATAACTCACAATCTAGGCGATCGCACAATGCACTACCTTTTTGCAAAAAATCATGCCAAGTTTTCGCTAAATTAATTTCTGTACCAATTTCCTGCAACTGGGCAACAGTTTGCTTGGCGATCTCAGCAGCTTCTGTCGGGACTTCACCAGTGAGCGGCAAATCTTCGATCGCCATTTCTAGTTCAAGAATGACCAAATCAAAACCTTGATCAGCAAATTCTTGCTGAACTTGGCGCATTTCGTTCCATTCGGGCAAATATTCAGATTGAATGCGATCGCGCAGGATTTGAATATACTTCACTGATGCATCAGTATCATTCTGTTCGCCCATCTGGACTGAGCCAATTAACAATTCGCCAGCCTCAATCAAAGCTTTAGCTAATTCCCCATCAGCTAAAGTTGGCGCAACGTCAAGATAGCGCAAATCGGACAGTACATCTTCTAATATAGTCGAAACTTGCAGTACAGATTGAAATCCTACAGTTACAGAACCTCCTTTAATCGTATGTACACATCGATATAGCTGCTGAATATCTTCGCGCCAATTGGCAGCATTTAGCTGATGTACTGTATCCACATATAATTGCAGATACTTCTGCGTATCTAATTCAAATAGATTACGCAGTTCTTCTTGCAATTGTAAATCATCAAATTCAGGATTTGGCATTATTTCGATATTCGCTATCAATTTGTGATTATGACGATTTTTGCTCGAACATTAGCTCACAACCTGAAATCCCTCAATCTCAAGAGACTCCATCTCGTCAATTTCCATGTCCTCTGTTTCCAGCATTGGCGGCAAACGGAAAAACTGTACCCTTTCTAGTAACTGACGGGCTAGCATTCCCATCTTGCCCGATTGATCGCGAGTAAACTGCGCTTGAGAAGCAGAGCGTTCGGCGATCGATTCAATATCTTGAATCGAAGCCAAGCTAAATTTTACGGCTTCAGCAATTGATTGGGAAGAATCCGTAACTGCTACACCAATTTCAGATAACTCTTCAGTTACAGTTGCGATATTAGTAAATGACTGCTCTGAACTATTCACACTATTTGTAAAGTCCGACACAAGGCTATTCACATCGCGAACGTCTTGATCAATACCCGACACGACTACATCAACAAATCCTGTTCGTTGTTGTAAAGCCACTAGCCCCTTATTAGTTTGGGTTGCCAAGTTATTTACCTGCGACGCGATCGCTTCAAATTCCCTTGCCACAGAAACAAATTGTTCTGGATCTCGTTGTTCTAACGCCCGTGCTGCCACCATTGAGGCATTGGTAGCCAAAACCTGAGTTAAAGAAGCCAAACGTTTTTGGTCTAGTACAAACTGTTTGGCAAGAGCCACAAATTCACCCAGATTTTTAATCCTTTGCACCATCTGCACAGTCGCAGCTTGGAGAGACTCAATCGAAGCAGTCAAGTAAATAATTTGCTCCTCCCCTTGTCTTACAGCTGATCTTACCCTCTGCACTGCTCTATTTGCAGCGATCGCTAGTTGCGCTGCATCTTGAGCCAATTGGTTTACATCTTCAATTCCCAAACGGGCTTGTACCACCAAGGATTCCTGCTGCTCAGCGTTCTGAGATACAGCGATCGCTAATTTCTCAAGGCGATCGGTACGCAGAGTAACTTGCTGTGCGGTTTGCAACACTGCGGCAAGCACTTCAGCTAGCTGCTCGGACAAGCGATTGAGAGTATCTGCAATCAACCCCGTAGCATGGGGACTGACTTCTGCCTTAGCTGTTAGATCTCCCATCTCTAGTTCCGAAACCACATCCAGCAAATGTGAAATCTCATCTTGGAAAATATCATTTTGGGCTTCGGCTTCAATCTGGGCAGTAGATTGATCTTGCTTGTTTTGAGCTAGGTTAAAAGTCATCTGATTAAAGACTTCGGCTAGCTTCCCAATTTCATCCTTTGCCCCAAGCTCTACAGGTGTCTCAAAATTCCCTGAAGAATATTGTCTAGCGATCGCTTCTAGTGCCTGAATCCTTTTGCTAAGAGTACTACCAATAAACAGTCCAAGCATTGAGGTAACCACAATCAAAATAGTCGCTAATCCAAACACAAATAATGTGGCATCAGATAGTTGCCTTTGTACTTCTTGATTAACAATTGCTGAAAGGTGACTATTTAAATACAAAGAGGCAATCACAAAGCCAACTAACGATAAAAAGCTAGTTGAACCGATCGCAAAGAGGATTTTGGAGCTAATCGGTAAATTATTTAACCAACTGCTCTTGTTTGAAGCTTGTCTGGATATAGGGGCAGCAGCAACGGCAGCCTTCCTCTTTCTTTTTGCATTCGCTTTTTTGCTTGAGAAGGGAGGTTTATTCGCCATATGTAAACATATTCAACAGTTTGGAAACTTCAAAGACAGGATAATTTTCGGTTTGCTTCACAGTAACCCTTAAATTTGCTTGTCTTTAAGATATTAACAACATACAGCCTTGTGTTGTAAGTCTTGAGTGCGCTTCGCAACAATGTCAAAAATAATCTAGAGCAGACAATCTCTGGATTGTTTTTGACATTGTTGCGGTGGGTAAAATCCGCCACAATAAAGCAAATTACAGCGTATAAAAAACTAAAAATATAGCGATGGGTGTAGCCCGTCGCTATATTTTTAATTTTTTATATTGAGAATTGCTGCTTAGTTATTTAATTGTGACTACCTACTTACGCAAGTTCCTGTATCCTTGGTTATTAACTTTTTAATTTAATAAATTTATCAATCAAGCGATCGCCATGCATCAAGCGTATGTACTGGGACTAGGACAGTCAGGGATTTCTGCGGCAAAATTGCTTAAAGCTGATGGCTGGCAAGTGACAGTTAGTGATAGTAGTGCTAGTCCTAGCTTAGAACAGCGAAAACAAACCTTAGAATCAGAAGGCATAGTAGTTGAGCTTGGGGGCTTTCCTGACTTTGCCAAATTACTTGAATCTGGTCAAAGTGTAGATCTTGTAGCTATTAGTCCAGGTGTTCCTTGGGATCGGCAGGAAGTTGAACAGGCGAGATCACTTGGCATTGATACGATCGGGGAGATCGAACTCGCTTGGCGCTATCTAAAGCATATTCCTTGGGTAGGAATCACAGGGACTAATGGGAAAACTACAGTCACATCTCTAACAGCGGAGATTTTTCAAGCTGCGGGGCTAAAGGCGATCGCCTGCGGCAATATTGGCTTTCCCGCTTGCGAAATAGCTCTACAGGTATTACAGCAAAAACTTGATCCTGATTGGATTATTGCTGAACTGAGCAGCTATCAGATCGAATCAGCAAAAACTGTCAAGCCCCAAATCGGTATCTGGACAACCTTTACACCCGATCACCTTAACCGCCACTATACCCTTGACGCATATCGCAATATCAAGGCCAGATTGATCGATCAATCTGCCAACATAATCCTCAATGGTAATGATCCATATTTAGTGAATTTTGGGGCAGCAATGTGGCCAAAAGCGATTTGGACAGGGCTTGATGATCAGGTAGTGGAAGCGATCGCTGATGGCGCTTGTATTCATGAAGGCTGGGTGAGATTTAGAGGTGAGCCTATTTTCCCAATCTCCCACTGGCAGCTTTTGGGTAAGCACAATCGCCAAAATTTATTGATGGCAGTGGCGGCGGCTAAGCTTGCAGGGATTGACTCTAAATATATCGATCTTGCCATTTCCAGTTTTCGAGGTGTCCCACATCGCCTTGAGCATATTTGCTTTTATGAAGGCATTGCTTTTATTAATGACAGCAAAGCAACAAATTATGATGCAGCGGAGGTGGGCTTAAGAGCTGTAAAACCACCTGTCATATTGATTGCTGGAGGTCAGCCAAAGCAAGGCGAGGCAAGTGCATGGCTAGAGCAAATCCATCAAAGAGCGATCAGCGTACTATTAATAGGTGAGGCTTCGTCCTTATTTGCCGACATGCTCAAAGACGTAGGGTTTAAAAACTATCAAATCGTAGAAACTCTCGAAAACGCGGTCAAACAAGCAGCCCATATTGCCCACAGTCGCGCCCATAATCACCCTAGCCAGCCTCTTCCAACTGTGCTATTCTCGCCTGCATGTGCTAGCTTTGACCAGTTTGCTAACTTCGAGCAGCGCGGCGATCGCTTCCGCCAACTTTGCCAAGAGCTTTGTCAAGAATTTCGCTAAGAATTTTGCCAAAATATAGTCATGACCCCATCGCTTCTGCCCAAAGATCTTGCCACTATTAATCTATTCAAACGTCGAACAGTGCTGATCTGGTTAATTTTGGCTCTGTCGATGCTTGGTTTGATTGTGCGATTAGTGTACTTACAGGTGATTGCATCGCCTGATTTGCTCGAAAAGGCTCGACGGCAGCAAATGTTTACCATGCGACCATTTATTCCTCGTCGCACCATAACCGATCGCAAAGGTGCAGTTTTAGCTTTAGATCGCCCTGTATACACATTATTTGCGCATCCTCTTCTTTACAAAAAGAAACCTGAAGAGATCGCTGAAAAACTTGCGCCGATCCTCAGACGGCCTGCCGATAAATTGCTCAGTGTTCTTACCCGTGATACTACTTCTATCCAAGTCGAATATTGGCTATCCGAGGAAAAAGCTGATCTAATTTTTAGTTTAGGTCTAGATGGGTTAGATCTTGTGCAACAGCGGCATCGACTCTATCCACAGCAAGATCTCGCTGCGGAACTACTCGGCTTTGTGAATGTCGATCATCGTGGTCAAGCAGGAATCGAACTTAGTCAAGAAAAGTTACTAGAGCGCACTGACCAAGCCCCATTAGTTGCCCAAGATGGTAATGGCAAGTTCATCCCTAACCGTATTCCTGCGGGGATGTTGCAAAGCGATCGCACTAGCTTACAAATGACTATTGACTCGCGCATTCAACGCACTGCTAGGCAAATCCTCAAGCAACAGATGGTCAAGTTTGGTGCAAAACGTGGCTCTGTGATTGTTATGGACGTTAGGGATGGTGGGCTGCTATCACTAGTGACGGAGCCAACTTATGATCCAAATCGCTATTATGAGTCCGATGTCAAACTGTTCAAAAATTGGGCAGTTTCAGACTTGTTTGAACCAGGGTCAACATTTAAGCCGATTAATGTCGCGATCGCTCTCGAAGCAGGAGCGATTCAGCCAGACACTGTATTTAATGATGAAGGAGCGCTTACTATTGGCGGCTGGCCTGTGGCTAACTTTGACTACGATCAAGTTGGTGCGGTTGGTTCTCTTAGTATTAGCCAAATCCTAGAGCGATCTAGCAATGTGGGCATGGTGCATATCATCCAACGCATGAAGCCATCGGTTTATTATGGTTGGCTAGAGCGTATCGGGCTGGGAGATATGTCTGGCATTGATCTGCCTGCAGAAACCTCCAGTACTCTCAAGCCCCAAGAGCAGTTCATTGAATATGTGATCGAGCCAGCAACGGCTTCTTTTGGACAAGGATTTTCGCTCACACCGATTCAGATGGTGCAATTGCAGGGCATTCTTGCCAGTGGTGGCAAGTTGCTTACGCCCCATGTGGTCAAAGGTTTAATTAATGATGAAGGCGAAGAGTATTATCAACCGAAGTTACCAACCCCACGACAAGTCATTTCGCCTGCCACGGCTCAGAGGGTTGTGGAAATGATGACTAATGTTGTCGAGAAGGGGACTGGTTTACCTGCACGTATTCCTGGTTATCGGATTGCTGGTAAAACTGGTACTGCTCAAAAGGCTTCAACTACTGGTGGCGGTTATATCAATGCTAAGATCACTAGCTTTGTTGGTATTTTTCCCTCGAAGGAGCCACGTTATGTGGTGTTGGCAGTGATTGATGAACCTGTTGGAGCAGATGCATTTGGTTCTACTGTTGCGGCTCCAATTGTCAAGACAGTAATCGAAGACATTATTGTCAGCGAAGGGATTCCGCCAAGTCATCCTGAAGAAGTGATATCTAAAATACCAATTCTGCCTGAGCCATCAGCCTCACCATCACCTCAAGATGTAAAGCCTTCCCCAAATACTTCTCCTAGCGCTGCACCTACTCCATCTCGCGATCGCAGTAGTTCTCCCAGTCCTTCATCTACGCCACCTCGCGATCGCACTTAATACCAAAACACAAAATGGCTACGCCATTTTGTGTTTTTAAACCCTTACAGGGTTTGGCTTTTATTTCACAGAAGCGGGGGGGGGGGGGGGGGGGGGGGGAGGCCAAACAACGACGTTGCGAACCCTTTTGGGTCTTCAGACAACACCAAAAAACCGGGGCCCCCCCAAATTTTTTTTTGGGTTCCCCCCCGCCCGACGCATATATCAGTCTTTAAGATTTGTTAAAATGTCTCAAGTACATTAGCTCAATTAAAAATAAAAATCCAAGATCTGTATTGCCCGCACAGCGGGCAATACAGATCTTGATCTTGATTCTGGGTTTTGAATTGTGCCAAGGTACTTAGGTTAAACAAGTTCAGGAAATTGTTATGGCAAAGGTTGAGATTTATACATGGCGCATGTGTCCCTTCTGTATAAGGGCAAAGCATTTGCTCGATAAGAAAAACGTAGAATATACGGAATATGTGATCGATGGGGACGAAGCAGCGCGATCAGCGATGGCAGATAGAGGCTCTGATGGTAAGCGTTCTGTCCCACAAATTTTTATCAACGATCAGCATATCGGTGGCTGTGATGCTATCCATGCTCTAGATTCTAAAGGTAAACTTGATGCTTTGCTAGCATAGCTAAATTTATACCAAGGCACAAAATGGCATAGCCATTTTATGTCTTAAAACCATTACAGGATTTGGTTTTCAATTCACATAAGTGTTGTTACACTTTTGTGAATTGCCAAATAAAGGAGAAAGCCTCGCGCAGCGAGGCTTTCTCCTTTATTTGGCAACTACGCGGATTACTTTTTCTGATCGCACTAAATCACTTTCACCTGCAAAAATCGAACGTCCTTGACTATTGGGTGATTCTAAAGGAATTGCGCCCAGAGGCATTTGTACAGTTCTTAAACCAATGTCGCCTTCTTGACCGATCAAAAACGTGACTGGTAAATCTAGACGAGGCTTAGCGATCGCAGTCATGCTCACTAGCTTATCGGCTCGCGATTGAAACTTGAAGCATTGCGAACCGATCGCACCTCTGATTGCGGATCGAATATTTGCAGCCGCTATCCGCTTGGCAAAACCTTCGGTAGTAATTAAAATCAGTTCAGAATTAGGATTGGCTTGCAAATCTAGAACCGATACACCAATTTGAGTTTCTGAGCTTCCTAAACGCAAAGCAATATTTCCTGCGGCGGCTCTCCCTACGGTAGGAATTTGAGTCTCATCAGCTTTGAGTCGCAAAATTCGACCTGCGGAGGTAGCGATCGCAAGGTCTTGCTCTAAACCGACAATATCTGCCCAGAAAAGAGAGTCATCATCTTTGAATTTAGCGGCAATTAATCCCCTTGCAGTCATGTCGGCAAATTCTGAAAGCGGAGATCGCTTGATTTTACCTTGATTAGAAAGCAGGACTAAACCTTCGGTCGATTCGGCATTCTTTTCCCAGACAAACTGTGACACGATGCGATCAGTGTTATCGGGCAATAGTGTAATTAAAGGAGTAGCCCGTCCTTTACCTTTGACAATTGGCACATTCGCAAGAGCAAGGGGAAAGACTCTGCCTGAACTAGTCATCACCACCATTTCGCGATCGCTACGGGTGTCATAGGATGCGATCGTAACATCATCGCCTAAATCCGCAGATTGTGAAGCCCTAGAATTACTCTCAAACCCTCTGATATAGACCTTATGAGTGATCTGAACTGTAATATCCTGCGGTTCTGCAATAGGAATGTTTAGCTCAGTTGTTAGCGAGATGAGAGGGACTTCTACGAGGTTAGGTCGCTTATTATTTGATGATTTAGTGGATTTGCGATCGCTTGTTTTTTCGCTGATTTCCTCAGTTACATTCCCAGTCTCAAGGGTTTGCTGAATCTGGATTTCTCCTTCAGTTTTTTTAGATTTAGCTCTTTTCGAGGTTTCTTTTGGTGGTTCTGGATCATCACTTGGAGAAACATTGATAACTTGTTGATTTTCAAGTAATTCCCATGCGAGGCGAGTTCGTCGCTGATCGCTATGTCTTTTTTTATGATCGCGTAGTTCTTTTTTGAGATATTTCATCAACTCGCGGCGATCGCCCAGTAGTCTCTCTAACCGAGCAACTTGTTGCTGCAAAGTTTCTAATTCTTCGCGGATCTTTTGTTGCTCAATGGCAGTGATCCGACGCAAAGGCATGGAGAGAATTGCTTCAGCTTGGGTTTCAGATAGTGCAAATTCTGTTTGGAGATCAGTTTTAGCAAGAGCGCTATTATTTGCAAATCTCAAAATCCTGATCAAACGATCAATATCTTGGAGAACTATCACTAGTCCTTCTAATAGATGCGATTTCTCTTCCGCTTTCTTCAATTCATAACGAAAACGCTTAACAAGGGTTTCTTCACGAAAAACTAGAAATTCTTGCAGCAGCTCACGCAGGCACATTTGCTTTGGTTGTGAACCTTTGAGAGCTAAGAGTATTACGCCAAAATTTGATTGCAGAGCAGTTTGACGATATAGCTGCTCGATAACTACTTCTGGGGAAATATCTTTTTTTAGTTCAATGACAACTCGCATTCCTGCGCGATCGCTCTCATCACGAATATCCGAAATCCCATCAATTTTGGCATTGTTTACCAATTCGGCAATTTTCTCGATCCATGCTGATTTATTTACTTGGTAAGGCAATTCAGTAACAATGATGGCAAGTTTTTGGCGTTTGCCTGTACCTTTGCCGCCAAATTGCTCAACTGCCGCCACCCCACGTATAGTTACGCTACCACGCCCAGTTAGATATGCCTCACGCACACCATCCTGATTCATAATAATCCCACCTGTAGGAAAGTCAGGCGCGGGGATTAAGCTCAATAACTGTTCATCGGACAAATTAGGGTTATCGATTAAGGCGATCGCACCATCAACCACTTCACTCAAATTATGCGGCGGAATATTGGTCGCCATGCCCACGGCGATACCAGTAGAGCCATTGAGCAACAGCATTGGCAACTGGGCAGGTAAAACCGCAGGTTCCTGCTCTGAGCCATCAAAGTTATCTACAAAATCAACAACATCTTCTTCGATTTCGCTCAGCAAGGCCTCGTTGCCGATCGCAGCCAAGCGACATTCGGTATAGCGCATGGCTGCCGCCGGGTCATTATCCACGGAGCCAAAGTTACCATGTCCCGCCAGTAGCGGGTATCGACTAGAAAAGTCTTGGACTAGTCGTACTAGGGCATCGTAAACCGATTGATCTCCATGAGGGTGATATTTACCCAATACGTCTCCGACAACGCGAGCGCACTTACGAAATGGTCGTTCTGGAACAAGTCCAAGCTCATGCATGGCATAAATAATCCTGCGATGCACAGGTTTAAGCCCATCACGGGCATCGGGCAAAGCACGACCAACAATGACGCTCATCGCATACTCTAGGTACGATCGCTGCATTTCTGTATGCAATGAGGTCGGTATGATATTTCCCCCGTTAGACTCCAACCCGAAATCTAGCTGTTGCTGCCCTTGCTTTGCCATAAAATCTACGAACGCTGTACAAGATAATCACGATACTTGAAAACAATGTAACAGCAAAACCAAGTCCTGTAGTGAATTTATCCCAAAGCTAAAAATAGCGTAGCCATTTTTAGCTTTGAAAAACCTGACTGATTTTTGGTTTTATAAGTAGGCACGCTTAACTAATTACACATCCCAACCCGTAAGGTTGCGCCCTTGCGGGGCGCAACCTTACGGGTTGGGATAATTTATTCTGCACAGGTACTTAGCCTTAGCCACTTGTATCAGGACAAATAAAAACCCAAATAGTGTGAGGCGGTGCTTCGCGCCGCCTCACACTACAAGAATGGCAACAGCTATAATTACAAAAAAAGATAGGAGGTGCAAAGCACCTCCTATCTTTTTTTATTTTTCAGTCATTCTCCATACTCCGTCCCAACTGTCTTCAGGCGGGTTTAGCAGGAAGTGTTGACAACGGGTGATGTGGATATTTGCGGCTTTATTTTGATGATCTAGCTCTAGGACTTCTGCAAACTCAGCTACGGCTTTACTAAATTTACGTGCAAGGTAATGCTCGCGACCAGCATGGTAATGCTCAATGATTTGAGTTTCGATTGGGCTGAGTGGGTCAGACTTTAAACCAATTAACTCGTATATACCAACGGGTTGATTTTTTCCTTTGACTTGAATGCAATCTAGTTCACGTACCCAGATGCGATCACGACAAAATTTGTAAGTAGTCTCGCTTATGATTGCATCTGTTCCATATTGTTTACTTGCGCCCTCCAATCGTGAACCAAGATTCACGCCATCACCGATCGCTGTAAATTCCATCCGCCGCGTAGAGCCAATATTGCCGCTAATCACCGTATCGGAGTTAATCCCAATCCCGATTCTGATTGTCGCCATATCGAGTTCTTTTTGATTTTGGGGCTTTAGGTGCTCAATGCGCTTGATATTAAACTCTTTTAAACGATGGCGCATATCGATCGCAGTTTGGACAGCCATCCAAGCATGATCGGGAATTGGTAAAGGTGAACCAAACACCGCCATGATGGCATCACCAATATATTTATCCAGCGTTCCTTTGTAGTTAAATACTGCCTCTACCATCGTTTCAAAATATTCATTCAACATCATCACCACATCTTCAGCGGCGAGAGATTCTGTAATCGTGGTATAGCTGCGAATATCTGAGAACAAAACTGAAACTTCCTTGCGATCGCCGCCCATCTTGGCATCACCACCAGCCAAAAGCTGCTCAGCTAATTCTTGGGTCATGTAGCGATACATCGTACTCTTGAGGCGCTTCTCTTGGCTGATATCTTCCATCACCACTAGAGCACCATGTACACCTTCACCTTCATCACCTTCGGACATGGTATTGATCGAAATATTGATGCTGTGCTGTTCGCCATCGGTAGAGCGAAGAGTTTGATCTGGGTAATATTGCTTACGACTTTTTTCATCATTACCTTCGAGGCTGTTATCAAACCATCTAGTGAAGTTAGCCTTCTCGATATTGATGAGCTCATACACAGATCTCCCCTCTAGCAAGGATTCTCCAACACCAAGTAGAGCATAAGCGCGTTCATTGGCGGCAATAATTTTGCCGTGTTTGTCCGTAGAGATCACACCATCGGATAGACTTCGCAAAATGTCTTTTTGCATTTGCTGTTCTTGTTTGACCTTAGCAAACAGCTTGGCATTTTCTAGCGCCACACCTGCTTGGACATTGAAGACCTTCATGAATTCTTCATCATTGCCATTAAAACTTGCCTTGAAACGTTCAGGAGATGCTGGCCATGTGTTGGGATCGTATTCAGGAAAATCGCCACGCTGAACTTTGTTAACTAATTGCGTCACCCCGATTAGCTCTTTGTTAGAGTTGAAAATCGGCATACAAAGAAGGCTACAGGTACGATAACCATTTGCTTAATCAAATTTTTTGGAGTTGGCAGCATCAGGATGTTCGTAAAGATCGAAGGGAATATTTAAGACTTCACCAGTAGTTGCAACTCGCCCTGCAAATCCTACGCCCATCGGTACGCGCAATTCCTTAGTTAATCCATATTGATCAACTATTTGTGTCCAGAGATCATTGCGATCGCGATCAATTAGCCACAAAGTACTGCGATCGGCATTCATCAATAATTTGGCTTCATCCATCACCTTCTTAAGGGTTGTCTCTAAGTCTAAACTTTGTCCTAGAGACATGGCAGCTTTCATGAGCGCATCGGCGGCACGTTGTTTTTGAGCTGCCGAATAAAAAGCCTGAGAGCTTTCTAAAATTAGGCGCATCGATGGCGCGAACTGAGCAAATAGAGCTTGATCTTCTTCAGTAAAACCAATCCTATCGACGCTATCTTCAAGCGGGATAGTGGGATCATTAACTCTTAACTTATTGATTAACTGCACCACAGCAACTAGTTGATCGTCATCGTTCAAAAGTGGCATGGCGAGCATGGAGTAGGTGCGATAACCAGTCCGCTCAAATTGCTTTTTAGCTTGAGTCGATCGCGGATCGTCAAAAAAATCAAAGGGAATATTGACGATGTGAGCATAGGTCGCAACTTCACCCGCAATGCTGGTTGGCTCAGTCGAAATCCGAATTTCAATATTTTTGCCATCTTCACCAGTCACATTTGTCCATAATTGGTTTTTATCGGCATCTAATAAAAAAATTGTGGTGCGATCGGCTGAAAGTAGCTCACCAATTTTGCCGCGAATCGCTTGCAGCATTTCATCGAGGATCACATCGAAGTCGGTGTTAAGCATTCCGAGGGTTTGATTGACGATCCGCAATCTTTGCTCAACATCGCTAACAACTTGACTGAATTTTTCGGGAGTAAGTGGCGCAAGAACAGAGGCAAAGTTACCTTCACTGGTTACTGCTAAAGCACTGGAACTCTTGTCATTACTATCTGGAAAACTAGATAAAGCTGGGACTGTACTGTTGTGCTTAGCAGACGGAAATTCGCTTGAAGATTCGCTCTCTGCAATTACATCAATCGTAGCGATAGTATCCATGGATGGTATGCGAGAAGGGGATGATGGTGTCATATCAGCACTAAAATTTTCGGTTAGTCCCAACTTTTTAAGAGTGTTGATGCTTATTGAATCACTCTTGTTCCACTTGCACAGTTATTCTTGAGCTTATGCAAAGCCAAGTTTTTGTCAAATTGAAAAAATTATCTTAGCACTCCTAAGATTGAGATCGCAAACCTAGAAACTATAGACGGTGCGAATCACCGCCTACAAACCAAAATCAACAAGGTTGCATCCCTGCGGGGTGCAACCTTGTTGATTTATTGTTCGATTTATTTAAGGCGATCGGGAGCAATTCGAGTTTGGATCATCTCAAACAAGCGATCGCACACAGCTTCGCTTGTTTCATTTGCCGTGACCATGATCGATATATCAGCTTGAGCATAGCGATCGCGCCGTTGAGCATAGATATCATTGAGGGTTTGCAATGGATCAGCGGTCTGTAAAAGAGGGCGCTGCTCAGATGCTGTTTTGAGACGCTTGTGCAAAGTCTCTATCGGTACATCAATCCAAACAACAATGCCATCGTGGAGATGCGACCAATTAAGCGATCGCATGACAATACCACCACCTGTAGCTACAACTAGACGGGTATAGGCGGAAACCTGCGAAAGCACCTGCTGTTCAAGATCTCGAAATGTATCTTCTCCATCTTTGGCGAAAATTTCAGGAATTGGTTTCCCCGCACATTTCTCAATGAGTGGATCTGTATCTAAGAAGTTGTAACCTAATTTTTGGGCTAAGTGTTTGCCGACAGTGCTTTTACCTGCACCCATCATCCCAATCAAAAATATATTCGTTCCGTTGAGCATTTGCCTTTATCTAAAATTTATGACGGGTCTTGACGAAAAGTGAAGAAAATCACTGTAGGGGCAGGTTTTGGAAGAGCTTTATGGATAAACCATTGAATTGTGGCTAAACCTGCCCCTACACATATGTATATTTTCTTTTGGAAATCTCCAACAGCAATATTCTCACAGCAGCAGGGTCTCTAATTATCACTTCTGATTTTTCGGTCGGAGATTGCTATAAAATTTTTATTGCTGTCTTGACGCTTATGGTAAAACTGTACGCTTAAGATACTTAAGATTAAATTTTCAAAAGTAAGTTGTGAATGCTGAACTATCGCATAGCCTTATCTAGCAAAAGTATGCTGAAAAATTTGCCGAAAAATTTGTTGATAGGTTTAGGAATTGTCAGTGTCGCCGCGATCGCCAATGGGCTATTTTCATTGGAGCATGACTGGCATTTACTAAGTACAACCACGATGATGATCGGCGGCACACTTTTGTTTGTGAATGTGCGAAAGAGCTTTGCTTCAGATCTAGAGCAGCCGAAAGTAATCGATCGCAGTTACTTATTTAAAGAATTGCAGCAAGCGCAAAAGGCGATCGCTAAAATTGCGGATCTCAGTAAGAGAGCTACTTTAGACGAGCAGGCGCAACAAATTACCAGTAATCTCCAAAAAAATCATTTTCGGATCGTTGTTTTCGGCACAGGTTCCGCAGGTAAAACTTCAGTAATCAATGCTTTGTTAGGACGTAAGGTAGGTAAAACTGGTGCAGCAATTGGTACTACGATCGCCCGCCAAGAATACGATTACCAAGGTATCGCCTTTTCGCCCGTAGGCATTACGCCTATTCATAGCGAAAGCAAAGTAAAGCGTCAAATTTCTTTGCTGGATACATCAGGGACGCAAGAAATGGGTGCAGTGGGGCAACAGAGGGAACTAGAAGCTCTGCAAATAGCTCAAAATGCCGATCTGATGATTTTTGTGACAGCAGGAGATTTAACGAATAGCGAATATTGCGAACTTGATCGTCTTGCAGGATTGGGTAAGCGCGTAATTCTGGCGTTTAACAAGACGGACTTATATTTGCCAAGCGATCGCGAACATATATTAGCGAAGCTGCAAGATCGCACGCAACATTTTTTAGCAGCTATGGATATTGTGGCGATCGCAGCCCAACCTAGCCCGATTAAGGTGCGGCAATATGCCAATGCTGAAGCTTCTGAGCGTCATGACGCACTCCAAGAATGGTGGGAAGATGTACCACCCGACGTGAATCCCTTGAAAGAACGTATCGAAGAAATTCTTTCTAACGAGTGGGAAGATTTGCTAATACACAACACTCATCTGCAAATCAAAAATTTGTTGCAAGAAATCAATGGCACAATTCATCAAGAACGTCGCCAAGATGCTTCCACTATCATCAGTCGCTATCAATTAGTTGCTGCTACTACGGTCTTTGCTAACCCCATTCCTGCGATCGATTTACTAGCTGGAGCAGCAATTAATACACAAATGTTGATCGATCTCGCCAAAATCTACGATCGCCCCCTCAATTTCAAACAAGCTCAGCAATTTGCCATGACCATAGCCCAGCAATTAATGCAACTTGGTTGTGTCGAAATTGCAACTTCCGCGATCGCTTCTTTCTTTAAAGTTAATGCCATCACCTATGCGATCGGCGGCTCTATGCAAGCAGTTACTGCCGCCTATCTAACCCATATCGGTGGCATGAGCTTTGTGGATTACCTAGAGCAACAACCTGAATCCAAATCTGCGATCAGCGCTAATCCTGCAATGCTCAAGACTCTTCAACAAATATGTCAAAAGACATTTACAGCATTACAAGGCGATCGCTTCTTTGTTGACTTTATAACTAGTATTTCCAGCCGTGTGTCTACTATAGCTACAGCCAAATAACACCAAAGCACAAAATGACTTAGCCATTAAGCAACAAAAAAGAGGACGGTGCGTTGCACCGTCCTCTTTTTTGTTGCTTAATTACAAATCGCCACTGTTCGCTGATAACAAAAAGATGATGACGGGACCAGAAATGACAATCAGAGCCAAGCAGGTCAATTGAAAAATCAGCTGAAAATTAATGCTGGAAAATAGGGAAGTTACGAAGTCCATGGCAGTTTTCTTAAATATGATTTATTAATCAAACAATATTCTAGAGATATTCTAGCAAGCATCGCTACTCAAAAAATCTTTAAAGCCCAGAAAATTAGGGAGAGGCGCTTTGCGCCTCTCCCTAATTTTCTGGGCTTCGCGCAAACCAAAAATCGGTTTTTATAAAGAAGCGCTATCATTTGAAGTATATTCACAATATTCACAATTGGTAAGAGTTATACCTGTGCGTTATCGAATTTGGTTGCTGGCAATACTTGCATCAGTTAGCGTGGGAGCCTCTCCCATACGCGCTCAAGCTCTTCTGCCCCATACAACGCGGATTAATTTTGGCAACTTAGAAGAGCAAGCGCTCAATTTGGCAAGAGAAGCTGCACAACTTGCTCAATTTGAGCAATACGAATTAGCTTTGCCTCGCGCTCGTCTAGCCGTTCAGCTAGCGCCCAAAGCATTTCAAACTCAGGGCATTCTCGGTAGTATCTATCTCCGTAAAGAGCGGTATGCCGAAGCGATCGCCTCATTAACTTTGGCTCATCAACTCAAAAAAGACGAACCAACGATCTTATTTAGTCTGGGGGCAGCTTATCTCCGCAATAAAAATTATCCTGAAGCAATTAGTAATCTCAAGCAGGGCTTAACCATTGATCCAAAAGCTGCTACGGCAATGTTTGATCTAGGTAATGCTTACTTTTTGACTAAACGTTACGACGAAGCCGTTACGATCTATAACGATGTTCTAGTCATTGACACCAAGTTTTGGGCAGCGACAAATAATATTGGTCTAGTTGAGTATGAGCGCGGGAATGTCGATCAGGCGATCGCCAAATGGCAAACCTCTCTCAAACAAGCCGAGAAAGTCGAATTTCTCGCCGCTGAGCCAACCCTTGCGCTTGCTACTGCCTTTTATCGCAAAGGCGATCGCGATAAAGCAATTCAGCTAGGCGTTGAAGCGATGAAAATCGATCCTCGCTATGGCAAAATTCCCTATCTTGTGGAAAATCTCTGGGGCGATCGCTTAATTGCCGATGTAAAAATTGTGTTGTCTCATCCTCAAGTCAAGCAAATTTTAGATGAGAGCGATCTCGCTACACGTCAAGTTCCCAGAACCCGCCGCAATTAATGCCAAAACAAACAATGGCTAAGTCATTGTTTGTTTTTCAATTCACAAAAGTGCAACGACACTATTATGGATTGAAAGCTTTAGTCACTCTATTTAACACTTACAGCGCTTTGCGCTACAACGCAAACTAATCCAAAAAATAAAACAGCGCACATTAGTGCGCTGTTTTATTTTTTGGATTGGTGAGAATTTTTACTTAGTTGCTAAAACTGTCTTAGCTTTAACGTCAGAAAGGTTAGGGAAAGCAGGTTGCACAGCAAAAGTTTCATTATTCCTTATCAAAGCAACTTGCTCATGGGCAAGACGCATTTGCGAATTGATGGCTGTTGTCGTTGCATCATAGAGATTGGTTGCCATTTTAGGATAAGCACCGATCGCAATGACGGGTACTAAGAAGCAAACCGCAATAAATACTTCGCGAGGTCTAGCATCACTAAAATCAGCTTCGCTAGGCAAAACGCAACTTGTACCGAAACAAACTACTTCCTGATTACCTTGTGATTTGAGACTGATATCAGAGATATCACAGGAGGGATTGATATCACAGGTGGGATTGGCATCGGAAGCGTAGAAAATCTGACGCAACATTGAGAGTAGATAAATCGGAGTGAGAATCACGCCAACTGCGGCTAAAAATACCGTTACTGTGCGGAAGGTCGAGCTATAGACATCACTGGAAGTCATACCGACAAAGATAGCAATTTCACTAGCAAAACCACTCATTCCAGGCAGAGCAAGAGATGCCAATGCTCCGACAGTAAATAAGGCAAATACCTTGGGCATGACCTTACCGATATAGCCCATTTCGTTCATTAACATCGTGTGGGTGCGATCGTATGTAACACCTGCGAGGAAGAACAAGACAGAAGCAATCAAACCGTGAGAAAGCATTTGTAACATTGCACCACTGATTCCCAAATCAGTGAAAGAAGCTATACCAATCAGGACAAAGCCCATATGCGAAACCGACGAAAACGCGAGGCGACGCTTCATGTTGGTTTGAGCAAAGGAATTCACTGCGCCGTAAATAATATTAATCACACCAAGCATTGCTAAAACTGGCGCAAAATAAACATGGGCATGTTCAAGTAGTCCCATATTCAAGCGAATTAATCCATAGCCTCCCATTTTAAGCAACACACCTGCTAAAACCATTGATACAGGGGATGAAGCTTCACCATGAGCATCTGGGAGCCAAGTATGGAGTGGGAAAATAGCCAGCTTGACACCAAAGGCAATTAATAAACCTGCATAAACTGGAAGTTCTAGAGCAAGAGGGAAATCCTTGAGTGCTAGCTCGGCCATATCAAATGTGAGGTTGTTACCATACAGTGCCATTGCTAAGCCAGCAATTAAGATAAAAATTGATGAAGCGGCGGTATAAAGTAAAAATTTGGTGGCTGCATATTGGCGTTTTTGCCCTCCCCAAATCGAAACGAGAAGATATACGGGAATTAGCTCAACTTCCCACATTATGAAGAATAGCAGTAAGTCTTGGGAGACAAATACACCGATCTGCGCAGCATACAGCACCAACATCAGGAAGTAAAACAGTCTTGGTTTAATATTTACTTGCCATGCTGCGAAGATTGATAGCGTAGTGACAAGTCCAGCCAGTAGAACTAGAGGCGCGGAAATGCCATCGACCGAAACTGCCCAACTAAGACCTAATTGGGGTATCCAAGTGTACTTTTCCGTGAGTTGAAATGTCGCGCTGCTCGGATCGTAGTTCTTCCAGAAGGCGTAGCACATCAAAATAAAATCAGCGATGCCTACACCTAACGCATACCAACGCACAGTTTTGCCTTCTTTATCTGGCAATATGGGGATTAGGAATGAAGCCACGAGAGGCAGCAGGACGATCGCGGTAAGCCAAGGAAATTGGTCTAGTGTCATGTCAATAAGTCTAAATACTTACCAAGGAGTATGTTAAGTATTGTACTAAACTTTACAAAGTTTTAATCATCATTCTTTTCGATGATGATCATTTGGTTATAACCACTTTGTTATAGCTTCGCTTAAATGTTGACTTACAACGCTTTGCGATCAAACGAACCACAAGAAAAGTTTTGAAAGTGTTGCAAAGCAACACTTTCAAAACTTTTCTTGTCGGGGGGGGGGGGGGGGGGGTTTTTTTTAAAAAAAAAAAAAAAAACCCACAGATGGTTTTTTTTCGGGGGTGTGGTTTACTGAGATATTGATTAGCACCTGCCTTGATGCAAAGTTCCTGATCGCCTTGCATAGCTCTTGCAGTTAGCGCAATGATTGGTACTGTGGCGAGTTTCGGCTCAGCGCGAATCAATTGAGTTGCTCTTAGTCCATCCATTACAGGCATTTGAATATCCATCAGGATAATGTCTGGCTGGTGAGCTTTTGCCATAGCAACTCCCTCTTCGCCATTTTTGGCTAAAACCAATCGATATTCATAAGCGCTTAGATAAGATGTGAAGGTCTGAATATTCGCTTCATTATCTTCGACAAGTAGGATGAGCGGCGCGATCGCATTTTTTGAATTGGCGGTAGGTAATGAGAATGGCGTGGGATCGCTTCCAGGTAAGGATCGCGTGGTAGATGCGGACATTTGATAGGCAGGTTACGGTAAATGCACTTCCTGACCGATCACACTTGTGACCATCACTTGACCATCATGGAGTTCACAGCAATCCGTTTAATCATGATCAGTCTTGTCAGTGCCTTCATATTCTCACGGTTTAGTCCGCTGTTTGCTGTACGGAATGGTTGAAAATAGTTTGGTAAATCTTTAATAGAAATGCTTAACCTCTGTATCGCAATCTAAATAGAATCATTGGCAAATCTTTGATCTTTTAATTGACTAGAACAGTGGTCAATTTTGCCATATATTTCACTCACAGCCTACAGAAACTAAAAAAGACTGACTTTCCTTTTGGGTGAACTTTACGCATTGACCAAGAGATTAATTAAATCTGGTCTGAGGCGACGTCATCGACCAGAATATTGCTGGATATTCGGGCAATATTGCTATAAACTTCTACACGCTTGGAAATGCTTGCTGCTTGACATGCTCAAACTAGAATCGTAGACATTTTGCACTGAGACGGATTCAAGGTCAAGATCCACTTTGCTCCGATGAGATTTTTGATAGGTCAAGAAATGTCACACTAGTTCCTAGTAGATGTCGTCCTCCTTTTCTACGGCAATTAATGCTTTCTGCTGACGCTCATTGATTGAGCCTAGCATTTCCTTTGCAATATTTCACATGCCCAAAACCGCAGTTAGTGGGTGCGGAGCCGTGGCTCAGCATACAGAAATTAATCCTGAGTCTTGTCGCTTTAATTAGTTGTTCATTGAAGCTTGGAGCAGTTGTTCTTCGACTTCTTTATGATCGCTAACATTAAAATTAATCCCGATCATCCTTTGAGCCATACCTTCCGAATCTCGCAATACGGTTCCAGAAATAATAAAATGGATACTTTGACGGGGATGGATGATCCGAAACTCAGTCTCATACTTCTTTTCTTCTTCGAGAATTCGCCCGCTGAACTAGGAATTCGCAGCACACGATCTTCTGGATGTAGAGCATTTGTCCAGCTATTGTAGAGATCAAGACCAGGTTTTCTGCAACTGCATATAGTTCATGCATTCGCTTATCCTAATGTAGGATGTTCTTTGGTGATTTTCCCATTCCCAACAACCGATCTCTCCAGATTTTAGGGACAAGGTAAGTCGCCTGGGATAGTCTTTCGAGTTCTGCTTGGCGTTTTTGGAAGTTGATTTGTATATGTTTGGAGATTTTGCAGGAGTTCTTTAAGGTTTCTGCTGCGATCGCGTGTTGTTGGTGGAGCGTATTATGATCGTACTTGGCAGATTACACTCAATACAGAGCGAAACCGGTGGTAATATCTTTTTCCCTAGATAGTCCTGTCAGTCTGGATTTATCCATACTCTAGCAAAGCCGGCGCCTTGCCTAATCGCACTGCTAATCGCATCTTTGCTTTTCTACTCTTATTTGTTAATATTCAAATCAAAGATTCACTTGCGGTACAAAAGCAATCTCACGGCAAAACTACCAAAAGCTGACAAAAATCTGTTCTTGAGCACTTTGATCCTTGAGACTTCGATTCACTTTGGGGCTGCTAAGTTAGCTTAAAGATTATGGATATTCCTGTTCGCTATTTCCCCCGTACCTATGGTAAATCTAATATTAGTCATATTCAAGGGGGGCTAATACTGCTAAAAATGTGTTTTCATGCAGCTAAGAAAATTAAATTTATTTGATCAATCAAAAAAAAATTGTAATGTTCCACATTTGTTGAATTAAGACATTACTCCAGCATTTTCGCCAAATTGATTAAGTGATCGCATATTTCTCCATCCAAAAACAAAGTTGACCTCAACCGCAAGATTGGATAACTGGCTGAACGGTGTGCTATTAAAACCAAAATTTGTTGGGGCGGGCTGCGCCCGCCCCAACAAATTTTGGTTTTAATTAATTTTCATTCCTTTGCTTAAATTCTAGTGATTTAGCAACTTTTGTCACTGTTGAGAAAGTAGGATTACCATCAGGAGATAATGCTTTGTATCAAAGTTTTCTCCCCCACTAATAACCGCACAAATTGCGATTACGATTATGTCTAGCAAGTTATGCTCTTTCCCTCGAGTATCTCGCGGGTCTTCTACTCCTTCAAAGTGTCTTCGCTAACTGACTTCGATAGGGTTATTCATTGCTGTTTTACTTTTGTTATTTTCTCCTAATTTTATTCACTTTTTTATGCGGTTGCCCTGATTAAAAAATCTTCGTGAGTTTTAACCTGTACCTTTACGCTTTGCATAGTCCTTCCAACAGATGTAGTTATTTAGTAATATCGCATTCAAGATCTCCGACTTTTTCTTTTTCTCTGCAATCACAGAATTGTTCTGTGATTGCAAAGAAAAAGTCGGAGATCTGAGCCTTCACACTTTCAGATTTTTTCGACACAGTAACGTGATATGAAAGATAATTGGATTTTATAACGTATACAAATTCATGTCTGTTCGAGTTCGCATTGCACCAAGCCCAACGGGTAACCTACATATCGGCACAGCCCGCACCGCCGTATTTAACTGGCTGTATGCCCGTCACAACAAAGGGACATTTATTCTTAGAGTCGAAGACACCGATCGCGAACGATCTAAAGACGAATACACCCAAAATATCTTAGAAGGCTTGGCTTGGCTTGGGATCGACTTTGATGAGGGGCCATTTTTTCAAACACAACGTAGCGATCGCTATATTGCCACCGTACATAAACTTTTAGCCGAGAAAAAAGCTTACTTTTGCTACTGCACAGAATCTGAGCTAGAGACAATGCGGGAAATGCAAAAAGCCAACAAACAAGCCCCACGCTACGATAATCGCCATCGCAACCTTACCGACGAGCAACGCCAAGCCTTTGCCGCCGAAGGTCGTCGCGCCGTAGTTCGTTTCATCATCGAAGAACCACGCACAATTGCATGGAAGGATCTAGTACGCGGCACTGTGTCATGGAGCAGCAGCGATCTTGGTGGAGATATGGTCATTGCCCGTGTTGATGAGCAGGGCAATATCGGCTTGCCACTGTATAACTTTGCAGTAGTTGTCGATGACATCGACATGGAGATCACCCAAGTCATTCGCGGTGAAGATCATATTGCTAACACCGCCAAGCAGATTTTGATTTATGAAGCACTAGGCGCAACACCGCCTCAGTTCGGACATACGCCACTGATTCTCAATCAGCAAGGCGCAAAAATCTCCAAACGTGATGGCGCAACTTCTGTTTGGGAATTTAGGAACATGGGATACATTCCCGAAGCCTTCAATAACTACATGGCGCTGCTGGGTTGGTCGCCTAGCGATGGCAAAGAATTATTCACTTTGCAGGAAGCCACTAAAATCTTTAGCTTCGATCGCGTCAATAAAGCAGGAGCAAAATTTGATTGGGACAAACTAAATTGGATTAATAGCCAATATTTACACTCATTGCCGACCGAAGATGTTTGCGATCGCCTAACTCCATTTCTGAAGGAAGCTGGCTACGAGCTAGAATCTGTTGATCGGCAATGGTTACTCGACTTGACCAAACTAATCGCGCCAAGTTTAACTCTATTGACCGATGCCGCAACGATTAGCAAGTTCTTCTTCACTGAGTTTGAAGACTATACCGATGAGGCAAAGGCAACTCTGCAAGGAGATGCGATCGCGGGTATTATCACAGCACTAATTGAGGCGCTAAAAGAAACTTCAGAGCTAGATGCGGATAGCGCAGGAGAAGTCATTAAAACAGTCATGAAATCTCAAGGTGTCAAGAAAGGAGTCGTGATGAAGTCCCTACGAGCATCGCTCACAGGCGATTTACATGGTCCCGAAATCTTGCCGACCTTTGTCTTACTCCATCGCAAAGGTTTAGCATTGTCACGTCTACAACGCGCCTTAACGCTTTAGGTAAAAAACGCTCCCACGTGGCTTTTGTAATAACTGATGTTACACAGATAGAATTCCTACGATAGCAGAGGTTTGGGGCTGGCACGCACCGTCCACAGCCCCTACAGAACATGAATTTTGTAGGTAGGTGCATTGCCCCAAGGTTGTTTCAAAAATGAGTAATTCAGACTAAGTATCAGAAAAACATGTTTTTATGAGGTCTAGTATGAGAATTTACTCTTTTTTGACTTAATTTAGCTTTAATTGAGGTAATAATATTTTCTCAATGAAGACTAAGAAAATCTCGGTGTTGAGACCACCTGTAAAAGTCATCGCGGCAATCAGACCTTCATCACCATCATAGCTATTCCAGCCATGCCAAATTTGGTCATCCTTTTCATGTTTAATAATCGGGATTTTACCACCACAAATGTCATCGCGTTCAGTCAGACAGATCATCGCTGTTTCGATCGCCCTTATTAATCTACTGGTGAAACAAACATTCACCCGATAATTGCTGAGCCGACAAGAGGCGATCGTCGTTTCTGCACGACCACGTTCGCTAAGGGGAACATCGACCTATCCTGTGAATTTATTGAGAGCTTTCCAAAGGCTTTGTCCGTGACGAATCAATATGAGTTGAGCCATGATTATTCATTTTTAATCCCACCACACAAATAATTCTTTAGTCGAGATAAACGATCGCTTCAAAATTTCTAAACTATAGTTTTCATACGAATCATATAACGATTTTTAACAGGTTCGATAGTCAAAAGATTTTTTGACCTATGACTTATTAGGACGACTACATAACCATATGCGACTTAATTAAGCTTTATATTATACTCAACCTATTCAACCAGTAAATCAAACGATCGCCTGACACTATCAATTTCAGAGGTCAGATTTTGTTTAAGACTCTATTCGATAGATTCTCAAATTCAATAAAAATATTTATTTTATCTGAGTGTAGAGCGTTGTAATTTATCGAATTAGCTCAAATAAGACCTTAAAATTTATTTTTTAGGAGACAAGCAAGATGGTTTCACTTCAACAGTTACGTCGCTTTTTTCTCAATATTAGCTTGTCAGTAATACTCGTAACTTTTATCTCCTTGGGTTTTGGCACGACATCTAGTTGGGCAGCAATTTCATCTACAGATTCCGCCAATTCAAGGATGAAATGCAACGGGTTCTGATGAAGCAAAGAATACTTCGTAAGGAGTACGATAGTCAAGTGATTTTCTGGGTCTGTGATTGATCAAATTCACTGCCTTCTGAAAGTCCTCTTCTTTCACGATTTTAAAGTTTGTACTTTTGGGATAGAACTCTCTAATTAATCCATTGGTGTGTTCATTCAATCCACGTTCCCATGAATGATATGGATTCGCAAAGAAGGTCTCTAGTTTCAATCTTTCAGATAGCTTCTCATGCCCACAGAATTCTCTTCCATTATCAAAGGTCATTGTCTTTCGAGATGTTGATTCTATAGGCTCAAATAGATTGAATGTCACTCTGTTTATCTCATCCATCGTCTTGTTCTTAGCTAGTCCAGCAAGTAAATACTTCGATGCTTTATCAACATGCGTAACTACGATACCTGTGTGGTTGCACCCGATTACCGTATCACTTTCCCAATGTCCAATCTCTGTTTTTAAATCTGCAATCTTCGGTCGATTCTCTATCCCTACCCTATTGGGAATGCCACCTCGCTTCTGATGGCGACCTTTGCGCCTTCGTTGCTTTTGCTTCTGCCTCAGATATTGTTGATATATTCCCATCTCTTGATGGTTTGCATAGATCATCAGATAAATCGTCTCATAGCTGATTTTACCTAGCCCCTCCCTTTCCATTCTCCCTGCTAGTTGCTCTGGGCTGTGGTGTTGCTCTAACCGTTGTTTGACTTCGGCGATCGTCTCAGCACTGATGCTCTGAAATCTTACCTTTGCTTGTTTCCGTCTTGCTTTCATCAGGGCAACCGCAGTATCTGGCAAATAGCCAATCTGTCGCTCGTCTGTATTGCGCGATAACTCTCTTGAAATCGTACTTTTGTTTCGCTTCAAGCGACGACCTATCTCTGATACAGATAATTGCTCAATTACTCTTAGTTTATACAGTTCACTTCTTTCTGTGGTGGTAAGATGGACAAAGCTCATGAGGGTATCCTAATTATTGTGATTAATATCAGAATATCCTTATGAGTCCCTTTACGCAAAGATCTCTAGGTGTTGCATTTCATCCTTGAATTGGCGTTCCATTAGCCAACCACAGATTCCAATTGCAACCATGAAGCAAGAAGATAAAATTAACGAGGTCAAGGGCAAGATTAAAGAAAAGATCGGCAATATAACTGGCGATTCAAAAAAACAAGCTGATGGCAAAGCCATGCAATTTAAAGCTAAAACCCTAGAAGGACTCAATAATAGTATTGAGAATCCTAACTACAAACCCAATTCTCAGAACTGTGAAACCGAAGATTGCGCTCGTGAGGCAACGGAAGATGTTGAATCTCAAATTCGTGAAAATTGGCAATAAAACAGCTATCCCTTTCATGAATCCATCCAAGAGCAAATTATCCATAATATTCTGCATTGGACAGGGGTAGATGCTGGTGCAATCCCAACTTGGTGAGGATTATAGCAATATATTTGCAATTATATTGCTATATAATAATATGCTTAATCTAAGATCGCTTTGACTAGGGTATGTTCGCCTGTAGATCTCCTTAGGGACTTGCGAAGAAATAAGATACCAAAGATTATAATAAAATTCTTGTTTTCAATTTATATAGGACTAAGAGAGTGATTTTCAGCGATGAAATCAAAGCCACAGTTAAAGATGCAGCACAAAAACTAACAGGCTATCGTAAACGAGACTTCATGGCTAAGGTTGCCGAGGATTACTTTGCAGGATCGGCGCGTAAAGCCGAAACAGTTTTTGGATGGAGTCGGAAAAGCGTGCAACTAGGACTGCATGAACGGCGCACAGGGCTAAGATGTCTTGATAATTATGGGGCAAGAGGAAGACACAAAAGCGAAGTAATGTTGCCGAATTTAACAGAAGATATAAGCGCAATGGTGGATATGAAATCTCAAGCAGATCCCAAATTTCAATCGACATTTTTGTATGCGCGGGTCAGTGCCAGAGCCGTAAGAGAGGAGTTGGTGAAAACAAAGGGATACGATGAAGCCAAGTTACCATCAAGGGAAACGATTGGTGCAGTGCTAAATCGGATGGGATATCGCCTAAAAAAACACAAAAGACAAAACCCTTAAAAAAGATTCCTGAAACCGATGCAATTTTTGCGAATGTGTTTGAGCAAAACCAAACATCAGCAGATAATCCAAGGTCTTTGCGAATTTCGATTGATAGCAAAGCAAAAGTGAAGATTGGTAATCTTTCACGGGGTGGCAAAGCCCGCACGTTAGAACCCCAAAAAGCTGACGATCATGATACCGAATGGTCATCAGTTTTAGTTCCCTTTGGTATCCTCAATACCAATAATGACCAATTGGCAATCTATATGGGGCAGTCTGCGGAAACCAGCGATTTTATCGTTGATTGCTTGAGCGATTGGTGGCAAAAGAATCAATTACTATCTTCAGACTTTGACGAATGGATGATTAACCTTGATAGCGGTTCGGCAACCCGTAGTGATCGCACTCAATTTATCAAACGCATGGTTGAGTTATCCAAGAAGATTGACTTGAAAATTCGTCTGGTTTACTATCCGCCTTATCACAGTAAATATAATTCTGTTGAACGCTGTTGGGCTGCCCTAGAAAATTATTGGAATGGTACGATTCTGGATTCTGTTGATGCGGTTGTAGAATGGGCTAGTAACATGACGTGGAAAGGGATTTCACCAATTGTTCATTTAGTTGAAACAACCTATGCAAAGGGCGTAAAAGTTCTACCACAAGACTTGAAACAGTATTTCCCATCTTGGCAACGTTCTGATACTTTACCCAAATGGGATATAACCATTGTTCCTTATTGACTGGTATCTTATTTCCTCGCAAGCCCCTTAGCTGTTAGTGAGTCACTAGGTTAGTTATTAATACCAGATATTAATTTTTTGCGATCGCAGTCCTATGAAATTAATTACCCCAGCACCCGTTGAAGGGTTTACCCGTAATATTTATCGATGGTTTCGTGATACGCATCTGCGATCGCTGGAGCGAGCTTTTAAGGCGGCGATCGCAATTCAAGATCTGGAAACAGAATATTTTGATGGTAAAAAGATTGATGCTAATACAACCCATCAGCTAGAGGGGAATACAACAACGACAGCCTATTTTCAAACAAAGCTACATCAGTTGTTACGCAAAATGCAATGGAGTTTAGCTGAGTTTCGGATGGCTAGTGCGATCGCGCCCAATCCTGAAGACCAAACCAGTCAAAAAGCAAAACAAATTCTCAATAAATTGGCGGTAGTAGATCAAGTTTTAGCTCGCTACAAAGACTCAGAAATATCACTCTTAGATTCTATTTTAGATTCCCATCATCTTGAAGAATCCGTAGTTGTCAGTAAATCCCTAGATCTAGATCGAGACGAAAAACTTGTAGCTAGTACAATACCAGAACCAGAGATTTTAGCGAATAAACCAGTTCCTTTGCTACGATCAATTTTCCCCAGTTTTACAAAATACAATCGTGAACGCAGATCGAATACTGAAGCCGATGTTATCAAAGAATTTCAACTCTCACGATACCGCACCAAAAGAGCTTTAAAGTTTCTGGCGATTTTAATTGTCATTCCCCTCATAACACAGCAAGTTTCCAAGAATTTTATTTTTTCGCCAATTTTTTCGCACTTTCAAGCCGCTAATCTGTTAGAGATTTCACTCAATTCACAGTTGGAGAGAGAAGCGATCGAAGAGGTTGAGGCTTTTGAGAAGAAAATTAAGTTTGAGATAAATATCGGTAAAACTCCTAATCTTTCTACAGAAGATGTGGAAAAGATGGTTCATCAAAAAAGTATTGAAGTTGCCAGAAAGAGCGAACATGAAGGCTCTAATGCCTTGCAAAATATCTTTGCCGATATCCTTTCCGCGATCGCATTTGCATGGATTCTGATCGCTGGTAAAAGAAGTGTAGAAATCCTCAAAGATTTTTTAGATGAAAAAATTTACGGTTTGAGCGAAAGTGCGAAAGCCTTCTTGATTATTTTGTTTACCGATGTGTTCGTTGGATTCCACTCTTCACACGGATGGGAGGTAGTCATGGAAGGGCTTCTAAGGCATTTGGGTATACCTGAAAATAGGGATTTTATCTACCTATTCATTGCGACTTTCCCTGTGGTCTTAGATTCGATCTTCAAATATTGGATTTTCTGCTACCTCAGCCGTGTATCACCATCTGCGGTTGCCACTTACAGAAATATGAACGAGTAAATATAGCGATGAAATTTGTGCCTAGCGCTAACCAGAGCGATGTCCCTGAGCCAAAATCTCTGTAAGCTCCTGCTGCGAGAGAACTTGAGGAGTATAAGACCCACCTTGTCGCTCAAGCTGTCTGACAAAAGCTTGCAAATGATTGTAGGAACCTTGCAGCAAATATCCATACGTCGCCTTAATCTGAGGATTAGCAGTTGCATTCAGGCGATCGCGCAAATCTTTAATATCAGTTTCTTCGATAGATTATTTTCTGCCAAAAATTTGAATAACTGCGGCTTTGCCACTGTGATAGCGTCCTTCATCTAAATCCCTTTCTAGCGATCGTGCAATTTCCCAATCTAAACCAGTTAATTCCTGCTGTAACTGGGATAGAGCAGGAAGCATATCTATATTTTTTGGACCACCCGTATTGTATGACAATTGCTCAGGGGAAAAGGCTTCGAGAACAAAAACACCACTTGATTTTAAGCCTTGCACAGCTTGGCGATAGACTTGTGATCGCAGGTCTGGCGGTAAATGGCAAAAGATTGAAACAATGCCATCCCAAGCTTGCGGTTCAATTACAAAATCAGCAAGATCGGCATGGATTGTGGAAATCTGCACCTGTTTTTCTTGGGCAAGTTTCTGAGCTTTCGCAAGACCTACTGTAGACTGATCTACAGCTACGACTTCATAGTCTAGAGAAGCTAAATAAGTGCCATTGCGTCCTTCGCCATCGGGTGCAATTAAAAGTGAAAGTTCAGCTCAATAAGAAATGGAAGAAAGATTAAGCCAATAAGCATCCCAATCTTGATTAGTACGGCAGATCCTAAGAGCAAGCATAGCCTTAGCATTTTCAATCGTCCACCAAGAGCCAGCAAGCTTTAAACGATTTTGAATAACATAGCGGTGACCACTCTCAATTTCACCAGAGCCAATGGGTAAATTGGAGTCAATCGTGCCCTGATAGTCTAGACGATTAGGACGATTGAAAAGATAGCGATAAGCGGATCTAACCACAGCCAGATTGTCAGGAACAGATTCAGGTTCTTGAAACGGCTTAAGAGCTTCAAGGACAGCCGAAGCATGATTGGATTTGAGTTGTTGCTTCTGCACATCCATCCATGCTTTCGGAGCATCTGGGGAACAAACGCGACTTGCATCGGCTAGATATTCACATACATGATAGAAATCTAGTAAGTAGCGACTAAGTACACCAAAACGCTGCTCGATTTGGCTAGCAATCCAAGGCGCACCGTCGCCAACCCCATGCACAAAGGTTTCTTCTCCCAATCCAGCACGGATAGCACAATCAAGTAATGCTGCTCCTGCATCATCAGTCGAGCCTATCGTTGCTCCGAAAATAGGCTGCTCTTGCTCAGGGGTACGCGCCGAGGTTAGACGCGCTTCTTTCCAGCTAATTTTACGCGTCTTACGACGGTCAACTTCTTCGCCATCAGTTTCGCTTGCCGTTGTTTCCACAATCGGAATCATTGTCCCATCCATCTCCGCTATTAAAAACTCCACACCCTCGATTGCTGGGAATCCTGTTTCCCAACTCTGCGTTTCTAATATACGCTGGGCATGACTTTCTGTGATCTCCTGTCCTGCACTAATTGGGATGCTTATTCCATGATGTTCCATCATTTTTTTTGGGATTTTCCCAAACGCTACATCTGACCCAAAGTCGGTAATCACTCTCTGCAATGGGCGTGAATATCCTCGGCAATGTACTTCGGCGGCTTTTTGAAATGGTCTCACTACCTGTTTGGACTCTCTTCCAAATTCGATGTACCTTTGCTCTAGTACTTCGATGCGTCCATATCGGCTGTACCAATAGAGTTTTTTTTACCACCTCGGTGTGAAGATGGATTCGCGGCGATATATGCTTCGCTTTGCTTGATTTCTTGCCGCGTTGCCCATGTTTGTAGTGCTGTTTGTCCTAACTGACGGATTTCTTCTATCACTCGTTCCTCGGCTGCGTCGGCTTTGATTAGATCACCTTCTGCATTTTCTACAACGGATAATAATCCTTCGATTTTCGCTTTCAATTCAGGATAATCGTTTAGTCTTTCTTCTATGCTTTTACTGGACGATGCTGTTTTTGTTTTTATATTCACGGCTCAATTTTATGACTTCTTTGGATTAGAACTGTTATCCATCATACTTTCTAACCTACTTTATTTCTCCCATTTCACTTTTAATTACACCCTTCGCCATCGGCTAAACAGAGAACTTTTCCTTGTGGAATTTTAGAAGCAACTGAAACTAAAAAATCATTGGGTTCAGTGCCATAAATATATTCCAAACTGCCAAAATGTTCATCCCACATAATTACTCAACTTTAATAAATCCAAGGAATCAATTTTTTAACCTGCGATCGATATTGATCATATCATAGTCAGAGAATTTAGTACTCAGCCATGATTCTTCTTTTCTCGCTTTGATGTCAAAAAATAGTAACAGTATCATTGCGCCGATCGCATGGGCAAGACTCAATTTCCAACAACTATAGGCGATCGCTAAAAAAATTACACCGCTATAAATGGGATGTCTAACCAACGCATACACGCCACCAGTTACCAATTCGCCATCATCTTTGGGATGAGGCAATGGGGTCAGGTTCGTTCCTAATTTAATGCTGCCCGAAAGTAATAACAGCAAGGCAATTAGTCCAAAAATTCCTGTTAATCCCCAATCTGCATATTTCCAGATCGGTGACAAATTATCCAAAGCGATCGCAGGATAAACGGGCAGCAGTACAAATGCAACCGAGAGAACTGTCTGCCCAACTACCCAATACTCACCTTTCTCACCTCGCCACCAGTTGGCTGAAATTCCCCATTCTTTAAATTGATTCATATTCTTATATTGTTTATCTATCAATTTATTGTAAGCTTCCTACGCAACTAATTCAGCCATCAGTTCGACAACAGGAATAATACGATCTGCTCTTCCTGCATTGCTACCTGAAAAAATAAGCCCATTCTCAATATCACCTCGCGCCGCCTTGTCTAGCACTTGAATGATGCAGTAATGTTTCTGCTCGTCACGACATTTACAGTGATGCAGACAACTTGCTAAGCAACGTTTATCGAGATCGGGAGAACCTGCGATCGCCTTTTCCACAAAAGTATTTCGCAATGCACGTCCTGGCATTCCCACAGGGCTAGAGATAATCACCACATCTTCGGGTTGAGCGTGAAGGTGAAACACCTTATAGCGAATATCAGCATCACATTCATCGGTGGTAATAAAGCGTGTTCCAATCTGCACGCCACTAGCTCCTAACGCTAACATGCGATCGATATCGCTCCGATCCCAAACTCCACCCGCAGCAATTACAGGAATGGCTTTACCAAGTTCCTGTTGCAGATAGGCCACTAATTCGGGGATGACCTGTTCAGCCTCCAAAGTGCGATCGCTGAGATCTTGCACCATTCCTGAAAGAGTTAAGTAGGAATGGGTTTGAGAATAATTTCAAACCCATGACGAGCAGCAATATCGGCACTAATTTGGAGATACCTAAGAAGTTTCAACCAAAGGACAGAAGGAAATAAAACGGAAAGTGTCAAATCACAGGTAGCTTTCCAGTCCAAGACAGGAGGACTCGACCATTGATCAATCCAATGGGCCAAAAGATAAGCAAGCAGAGAGAGGATAAGCCAACGATAAACACCAAGTTTTGTAGATTGCCCAAAACAATGCAAACCAAAGCGATGTTTGATGGTTTTGAAGAATCCCTCAATCGCCCAACGCTTACGACCTAACATCACCAGATAAGCACCAGAATAAGGATGAGAAGAGACAACAAAGCGTAACTCCCGTTTACTATCAGCTCTTTTGAGCCAAAACCAAGAGATCGTCAAAGGCTGAGTTAGCCCTTCTAGCAAAATTTGTTGTCCACGTTTGCCATGACGATAAAGTTGTTTGACTGTACGGCCATCTTGAAGTTTACGATTGTTGCGTACACCGACAACGATGCGCCAAGTCTTGGCGCGGACAGTATTGAAAAACTTCACCGTACTAAACTCAGTATCAGCAAGGACAATCACAGTCTTGCCTTGGGTTAGTTGCTTGGGTACTGTCCCCAATAACTTACAAGCTAAGTCAGAGGGACTGGGGTATCCTTTGCCGCGCCATACTCTAAAACTCCATGGTACGCGCCACTCTCCATAGACCAGATACAGTACAACCAGATGTAGTCCTCGCTTTCCGTTTAGTATTCTCACCCATGGGTCTGGTTCGTTTTGGGTGGGATTGCTCAAATGTAAAAACTTGCCGCTTTTTTCTAGGGTAGTCAAGTCTATCAGTATCTTTAATGGCACTTGTTTCGATGGGCGATGCTTGGCGATTTGTCCCAAAATAGCCTGCCGTGTTGACCGAATTACTGCTCTCGTTGACCAGTTATAGTGATTGAGAAATCGGCTGAGTGCACTCGCTGATTTTATCTGTGTATGTTCTGGATAAGGATGCCTTTGTGCTTCGAGAAATAGTCCTAGTATTGCATTGAGACTTGCTGTTTGATACACACTTGGCATCAAACACAGAAGACTATACACTAGCCCTTGGGCGTGCTTAACGATGCTTTCCATGCTCGTTATTTAATTTACTACTACGCCCTTTTTTTCACATTTCTGCTCTTTCTGCAACCCCTTTTCTTGAATGGTGCAAGATCTCAGATCGCCTAATTCCTCTAATTTAGCGCCCAAATGTCCACCTGCGGAATTGGGATTTTCCACGATCAAAGCATCGGGCAGTCTTCCATGATTCCGTTCCCATTTACGGCAGATAATTCTGGCAGCACGAGTGCTAGAAATGATTGGCACAAGGGCAACTTCTGGATAATCGGCAGTAAATTCTGGTAATTGCATGGGCAATCCTGCGCCAGAAATAATTAGATTGATGCCCTGCTCCGCCGATGTGCGAACTAGCGTTTCATAATCTTGAGCAGCAACCATGACATTGACACCCAGAATGCCATTAGGACTTAGATTACGGGCTTCTCTAATTTCATCAATCAGCGCGAGACGATTTGCCTCAAAAAACTGTTCTCTGCGCTTACTAATATTGGGCTGATTGATATCAAAGTACGGAGAATTTAGACCTAAGGCGACCGCCGATATCACTCCAATACCTCCCGCATTAGCAACTGCCGCCGCCAGATTTGCTCCAGAAATACGAATACCCATTCCTCCCTGAATAATGGGATAGTGAGCAGTATGTTGACCGATTTGCAGAGATGGTAATGTTAGCATCTTCAAAGCCAGAGTAGGGTTTTGTCTCTAATATACAACAAATAATAACTATATAGTTATAAATTAGCTAAAAACATCACTCCTTGTGGAGTGATGTTTTTAGCTAATCAAAGATTTGAGCTTTAAGGATTAACCGTTAATAACTGGAGATTTCATGCCGATAGGAGTTACATCAATTGCTGCCAAATCAAGCGGGAAGTTATGAACATTGCGCTCATGCATTACTTCGATACCCAAGTTAGCGCGGTTAATTACATCCGCCCAAGTAGGTACTAAATTTCCTTGGCTGCTAGAAATGGAGTGGTTAAAGTTGAAGCCATTCAAGTTGAAGGCAAAGGAACTAACACCCAAAGCAGCAAACCAGATTCCAACTACTGGCCATAGGGCAAGAAAGAAGTGCAAGCTACGGCTGTTGTTGAAGGATGCATATTGGAAAATCAAGCGTCCAAAGTAACCGTGAGCAGCCACGATATTGTAGGTTTCTTCTTCTTGACCAAACTTATAACCAGCATTCTGAGATTCGTTTTCAGTGGTTTCCCGAATCAAGCTAGAAGTCACAAGCGAACCGTGCATGGCGGCAAACAAAGAACCACCAAATACACCCGCTACTCCCAACATATGGAAGGGGTGCATCAGTACATTATGTTCTGCTTGAAGTACAAGCATGAAGTTGAAAGTACCAGAAATCCCCAAAGGTAAGCCGTCAGAGAACGATCCTTGCCCAACGGAGTAGATCAATAGGACTGCGGTTGCTGCTGCGACAGGTGCAGAGTAGGCTACAGCAATCCAAGGACGCATACCGAGGCGATATGACAATTCCCATTCACGTCCCATATAAGAGTAAATTCCGAGCAAGAAATGAAAGACAATCAGCTGGTAAGGACCACCGTTGTATAACCATTCATCAAGACTATCAGCTTCCCAAATGGGGTAAAAGTGCAGACCGATCGCGTTCGAGGAGGGAACGACGGCGGCGGTAATCAAGTTGTTGCCAGATAGCAAGGAGCCAGAAATAGGCTCACGGATTCCGTCAATATCTACGGCAGGTGCTCCGATAAAGGCGATGATGAAACAAATGGTTGCAGTGAGCAAGGTGGGGATCATGATAATGCCAAACCAGCCAATATATAGGCGATTTTCGGTACTAGTGACCCAATCACAAAACTGATCCCAGACTGACGCATTGTTTCGTCTTTGTGCTGCTGTTGTCATGGTTATTTTATGTGAGATTTGTTAAGCAGATTGGTTGTCTTGAATATCAATATATAGCCAATCAGTTATACAAGCATACAATAAACAGGAGGACTGTCAACATAAATTGGCTCCTAAATTGCTAAGAAAAGATAAAGTAAGACGCTCATATGGGGAAGTAGGTGAAATGGCAAAATAGGAGGAAGTCATTTTCATAAATCGATAGAGATGCCATGATCAAATTTCCCCTGACCGAATTGTTAGATGAACAAGCGTGCTATGAATGGTTATTAAAGATCCTGCATCCAAAGGGTTTGCATTGTCCAAGTGGACACGCAATACCAGCAGGACAAGCGCCACACGATCGCCAACGTACACCAATCGTCAAATATAAGTGTCGGGAATGTGGGAAAGTGTTTCACATTTTTACAGGAACAGACTTATCAGGAAGCCATTACACCTGTGGTCAGATCGTGCTGATATTGCGTGGATTCTTACAAGGACAAACGACCCAACACATAGCCGAGGAACTAGGACTCGACTATGGGACATTATTGTCTTGGCGGCATCGCATCCAACGTCGAGGATTTGCCCATTTGATTAATGGTAATCTGCCCGATGCTGAAGCCGAGATGGACGAGATGTTTCAGAATGCAGGAGAAAAGGGAGCAAAAAAAAAGATCCAATAGCAGACCCACCAAGACAACGCGGGAATCAACGCAAAGGCAAGGGAACCATGGCAAATGACCGTCCACCCATTGTCGGTACTGTTGGGCGCAACAGTGGTCAGATCCGCATGAAGGTCTGTGACAATACTCAACAAATCACGATTCAACCGCAGGTAGAGGTAACGACCTTACCGACCACGACAGTCTATACCGATGAATCCGATGCTTATAATCGCATACCTGCTTCTGGTCGTGAGCGTCAAACCGTTTGTCACTCTCAGCGCGAGTATGCCCGCGATGAAGATCAAGATGGTTTTTGTGAGGTTCATTGCAATACTATGGAGGGCATTTGGGTTGGTTTACGCAATTTTCTGCGTCCCTTTCGAGGTATTCACAAGAAGTATTTGTATCTGTATGTAGCCATGTTCGAGTGGGCTTACAATCTACGTTGGATTGATTTTGACTTCCTGCGTCGTCTTCTTTTTCCTCCTTCCACCTATTTACCTACATGAGCGAAAGTAAGATTATGAAAGAGAAGAATATTTGGTGATTAGAGGGATTTCCTATAAGTCTTGCTAGCAAAGGTATTTAGGTTATATATAGATACAAAGATTGATCTGATATATGGATATAATGTTGGGTACTTCCCGCTCATTAATCCATATGTCAGATCAATATTGATTTAGTAATACCCACTCCAGCAAGACAGCACGGCATTGTAGACAAGTAATCTCCTTAAGTAAGTCCTTTACTCCATCTGAAGTTGCAGGATAAGTAACTGTAACTAATTCAGGACTTAATTTTACTTTGGGTTCTATATGAGCCACAAATCCAAAAAGCTTTTGATTGGAGAAAGAACTATTCACAGCCCAACCTTCAGTATTTAAAGGAATTAATTGCGCGATCGCCGATGCTTCAATCCCTAACTCGCGCTTTAGAGTAGCGATCGCTGCAAGTTGAGGACTCTCTCCTGCGGGTACACGTCCACCAGAAAAGTCTAAAGTTATCCGTCCAATACCAGCACGATAACTTGGCTTAGGGATTAAGATGCGATCGCTTTGAATGGGTAAAACAATTACCGAATCCGCTTTCTCAATCCGCCAATATTCCAAAACCTCGCCGTGATCGTCTTGCAGATGTTCACCAATTAGGTTTAACCAGCGTGAATTGATTTCTAGGAAGCGATCTTGAACTTTCCATATTTGTTGAGCGTTAGGCTGCTTTTTATCCATAACTCACTCTAATGGTTTAACCTTTTCCAAGTTTTCAAGCGTAACTTTTGACTTTGGCTTTAGATTTCTTTGGACTAGCTTGAATAGGTTCATTGTGCCGCAATCCTTCCAGTTGTTTTAGGTGTTTTGACTGCTCTTGTAAGCGAATAGAAAGGCGATCGCTCACCAATTCACATAGATCAAAAATGAATGGTTCGATAATCTCATAATACACACTGACTCCTTGAGGAGTCCTAGAGACAATCCCTGACTGAGCTAAAATCTTTAGGTGTTTCGAGACATTTGCTTGTCCCAGCCCTGTATCTTCCATGATTTCTGTAACATTTTTTGCGCCTGATTTCAAAGAACATAAGACTTGTAATCGGCTGAGTTCGGATAATACCTTAAAGTAATCGGCGACTTGAGTCAGTGCTGAAGGATTGAAGCTCATGATGGTAGAGGAGAACGTTAATTATTTAATTTAATCCATTATAGCGTTAGTTATAGCGTATTACTATATAGTAATACGCTATAACTAATGCTAATTTACAAAAGGTTGATGACACTTCTGTAAATTGAAAAGCAAACCCTGTAGGGTTTTTAAAAACACAAAATGGCGTAGCCATTTTGTGTTTTGGTATAAATTAATGAGAATCAAAGAGATTAGATTGTGGAAAAACCGTATGATTAAAAAATAATAGGTAGTACTTTTTTTGATTTTAGAGTACAAAGTGCTTTAATTTCTTGATGATGCTTTTAATGGTACTAACTTACTAACTTTAGCCCAGCTAAACTCATGTAGAAGTACATAGGAGCAGGGAATTAGGAATAAGGTCAGGATTGTTGCAAGGGCTAAGCCTGAGAAAATTACAATTCCCAGAGGTTGTAAAAATTCGCCGCCATCGCCGCCGCCAAGAGCTAGCGGAAAAGCACCGACAACAGTTGTAATCGTAGTCATGAGGATGGGACGTAAACGGGTTGGTGCAGCTTGCAACATCGCTTGAATCCGACTACATTTCTGTTCCTCGCGTAATTGATTTGCTAGTTCCACAAGCACGATCGCATTATTAACAACGATACCAATCAACAAGATTACGCCGATTACTACCATCACATTGATCGAGCTATTGGTCACATATAACCCCACAACGCCACCAGCCAGCGCAAGGGGAATTGTCAACATGATCACCAAAGGATCGAGCAATGAATTGTACTGCACCGCCATCACCACAAATACGAGGAATGAGGCAAGTAAACCCAATGTTCCAAAGGCTCCAGAGAGGTTGTCATTAGCCGCTTTTGCAGAACTGGGTAATACGGCGACACCATCGGGCAGGTCAACTTCCGCGATCGCCTGTTCGGTTTGTTTGAGAGCGTCACTCAGACTTGCGCCGCGCTCTACACTACCGAGAATTAGGTAAACCTGACGTTGATTAATCCGTTGAATTTCCCCTGGGGCGCGACCTTCTCTCAAAGTTGCCACATCCGCAAGGCGAACTGGGCGATTATTGCTGACAAATAGAGGCACTTGCTGCAATTGCGAAGAGTTTTTGCGTAACTCAGGATCAAGCTGTACCCGCACATCGACAAGGCGATCGCCACGTTGTAATTGCGTAGGAACTGAACCTGTAATCGCAGTTTGCAGAGTGGAGCCGATCGCTTGTGTGGATAGTCCCAACGCTTGCAGACGTTCCCAATCAGGAATAATTTGGACTTCAGGCTGACGAGCATCGGTATCAGGACGGAAGGTTGCACCTTTAACTGACTTCTCCAAAGCACTAAGAACTTCTAAACCTGCTTGTGTCAATAGATCTGGATTATTACCTTGCAAAACGACATCAATATCCGTTCTGGGGACAGGGGAATTGTTAACGATAATCCCTCGCACTTGCCCTGGGTTAACTCGGACTCTCACCCCAGCTAGATTAAGCTTGGCAATTTCCCGATTCACGCGACTCACAAAGCCAGTCAGGTCAGCATTTGGCTTGAGTGTAACTGTACTACCACTTCGTAAAGGATTAGCAGTAACGTTATTACCAAAGGAACCACCGCCAATAGTTGCGAATGAGTAGGCTGTTTCAGGTTGCTTAATCAGAATTTGATCAACTAGCTCCATTACTTTCATATTTTGAGCAAGGGTTGTACCTGCGGGGAATTGAGCATTAACGTTGACATCACCTGTTTTAACTTGGGGGATAATTTCTTGGGGAAGTTGTCGCGCCATTAGGAAGCCACCACCACCAAGGATTGCAAATAACGCAATTACAACCAAGAGACGATAATGGACAATCCTTGCTAAAAATCCTGCATAGCCAAGTGTCGCCGCCGCAAAACGACGCTCAAATCCGACCATGAACCAAGATTCATTTAAACGACTCGACCAAGGGATTGCTAATAGTCGCGAAGCTAGCATTGGTACAACAGTTACCGCGATCGCGATCGAAGCAGCTACAGCAAAGCTAATTGTAAGAATTAGTTGATTGAATAGCAGTGATAGAAATCCACCCAGTAGTAAAAATGGAAAAATTACGACAAGGTTGGTGCTAGTAGAAGCAATTAAAGCTGATTCAATTTCGGTGCTACTAGCTTGTGATTGGTCAATAATGTCCTCAAAGCCAACTTCCCCGCCATTGCGCTTGCGGATTTTGGCAATGCCGATTGTAATGTTCTCTAACATCACAATCGAGTTATCCACCACAATACCAACACCAAGAGCCAATCCTCCTAAACTGAACAGGTTCAGAGAGAAGCCAAAAATACCCATACAGATGACAGCGGCAAGAGTCGCTAGGGGAATCGCAAGAGAAATAATTAGCGTCTGGCGTAATGATCCTAGAAATAAAAACACCGCGATCGCCGCTAAGCCTGAACCAATAATCCCTGACCAAGCTACGTTGGCAACCGAAGCTCTGATCAGTCTTGACTCGTCAAGGGTAGCTGTTAGTTCAGCATCACTAGGAATTAAGCCATTTTCCTGAAGTGTGACAATCTTTTCCTTGACGCGATCAACGACCTCAATCGTATTCGCATCGGGCTGCTTAGTTACTAACAACCGCACCGCTTCCTGTCCATTTAAAGTTGTGAAAACCCTCTGTTCTTCTGTACTATCAATAATTTCCGCAAAGTCGCGCAAATAGACTTGTCTAGGTGGAGTTGTAGCCGATGGATTACTAACAACAAAGGATAAATTCTCTAGTTCTTTGGCATTTTTAAACTTACCGATCGCCCTAGTCAGTGGCTCCACCGCACCATTGCGTAAACGTCCACCAGAAATGTCAATATTGCGATCGCGCAAGGCGTTCAAAACCTCATTAACGCTGACACCTGCTGATTGTAAGCGGGGCAGATCGAGATTAACCTGTACCTCTTCCCTGACACCACCAACTACGTCAACACCCGCAACCCCAGGCACGATCGCTAGTTCACGTCCCAACTCCTCATCGGCAAATAGTCGCAACTCTGGCAATGACAAAGAAGGCGATGTAAGCGCAAACTCATAGATGGGAAATTGAGATGGATCAAATTTAAAAATTCGTTCATTCTCGACGACATCAGGTAGACGACTTCGCCCACGATTAAAGCTCGCCACTGCGTCATTCAGAGCCTGATCAACATCACTTCCTGCATCAAAAAACAAATCAACTCGCACCTGTCCTTCGCGAGTACGCGAAAAAAGCTGATTCACACCTTCCGTAATTGCTAAAGCTTCTTCTAGAGGTTTAGTGACCTCGGTAATGGCAACTTCTGGAGACACCCCTGGAACATCAATCTGTACGCCGATGCGGGGATAAACAATTGATGGTAGCAAATCCACTTGTAATCGCGTTATATAAAATGCGCCCATCACAAAAATAGCGATCGTCAACATCAGCGTACCAATGTGACGACGAATTGCTGTGGCGCTGATACTAAATCCTGTCGGCTTCGGACTGGACGAGTTTTGGTTGCTCATAGTTACCTCTTAAAATAGTTTTAAAAAAAGTGGTGATGTAACGCGCACCGCGCATTGCATCATCACTTAGAAGATTCCGATAACACGCTGAGCTTGACAGCATCACCATCCTGTAACTTGCCACCACTCCTAACCACAATGCGATCGCCTTCTTGCAAGCCAGAAAGAATTACAACTTTGCCATCACGGCGATCGCCAAGAGTAACCTTCCGCGCTGCCACTTTTGGCTCTTTCGGATCACCCGTAATTACAAAAACAGAGCCAGTCTTCGGCTTTCCTTTTTCAGCAGCATTAGACTTGGTATCTGTTTTCGGTTTTGCTGGTTGATTGGGCTGGGTATTTGCATCTTTAGGTGCTTGAGTCGGTCGTCCTGCTGCTTCTAGAGCAGTTTCCGCGATCGCAATTTGGCGAGCCTGACTACTGGAAAACTGCACTCTCGCTAGCTGCCCACTCCCCAATTTATTGTCGCGATTAGGAACTACTACTTCCACAGGAATGAGACGAGCTACAGGATCAGCCACTGGTGAAATCCTTCTTACCGTTCCTGTAAACTTCTGATTTGGGAAGGTATCAAATCGCACATCAACCGATTGATTTAAACGAACCTTACTAATTTCCAATTCTGAAATCAGCACAATGACCTTAACTTGACTAAAATCACCTAATTTTATAACTTCATTCCCTGCGAATAGAAGATTACCAGTTTCACTAACACGCTCTAACACCACACCACTAATTGGTGCAGTAATCGTAGTGTAGGATTGACGCTCTTGTTCTCTTAATCTGATAGCTTCTTGAGCTAAAACTCTCTGTGAACTTGCTCCCACCGTTTGTTGCTGAAGACTGACTTGTTGCTCCGCCGATCGCAATGATTGCTCAGCCGATCGCGCACGGGTGATCGCAGTCTCCGCAGTTTGAGAAGATACGGCTCCATCTTTAGCCAATTGGGTGAAGCGATTTGCATCAGCTTGTGCTTGTTGATATTCCAGTCTGGCTCTTTCCACTTGGGCGCGAGCATTTCCTACACCCGCACTTGCTTGGGAAACTTCCGCTTCCCTTGCCGCAACTTCCGCTTCAGCCTGTAGCACAGTTGCAGATAGAACGGCATCATCCAATTGGGCGATTGCTTGTCCTGCGGCTACGCGATCGCCGACATCTACATTTAAATCTAGCAAACGCCCTTCTAGGCGTGACTTTACAGAAACTTCTCTGATTGGTGCAGTTGTGCCTGTGTACTCTGTCTCAGCTTGGAGAGTATCAAACTTAGCGATCGCCACATCTACAGCTGTAGATGGTTTTTGACTTTGGGTCTGGGCTTGAGTTGCGTCTTTAGCTGCACCACAGCTAGTAATTCCAACTGATAAGCCTGTGATCGCCGCTAACATCCAAATAGCTTTCATAGGTGTGAGGGCAAATGTTGAGTTTTCTAAAGTCATTCTAAGCAATGTTACTTTATTTTGTGCGAGATTCTCACGATAAATCTTTTAGTTAATAAATGCTTGTCGTCATCACTACCTATGTCAATATAGATGGAGAAATTGTCATATCTCCCTGAAATCATCTAATTTCAACTAATTTCACCTCAGTGATTTCTCCAAATGTTGTAGCAATTATCTTTTCTATTGTGATCGGCACGATCGCCATAGGAATTTTGTGCTATCCATTACTTGTGAAGTGGCAACGCGATCGCCTCATGGCGCAGCAATTTCCTAAGTCATGGTTAAGCATTATCGAAAGTAATCTTTCTATTTATAAGAGTTTGACTTCTGAACAGCAAAAAGAATTGCTCGGCTATATACAAGTGTTTCTGAAAGAGAAGCAATTTATTGGCTGTCTAGGATTGCAAATTACGGAAGAGATTAAAGTCACGATCGCGGCGATCGCTTGTTTGTTGTTATTTGGCGATCGCAAAACCTATTTCCCAAATCTGCGCTCCGTTCTCGTATATCCCCATGCTTATATTGTAAATGAGCTAACAATGAATAGCTATGTAGTGGAAGAACGCCGTGTCGCTAGATTAGGAGAGTCATGGACAAGGGATCAATTAGTTCTCTCTTGGGAACAAGTTCAGCAAGATATTCGCAATTGGAAAGATGGACATAATGTGATTCTGCATGAGTTCGCGCATCAGCTTGATCAAGAGGATGGGCAAGCGGAGGGCGTGCCAATTTTAGCGAGAGCATTGGATTATGAGGTGTGGAAACAGGTAATGTCGGCGGAATATTTGCAACTATGCGATCGCGTCGAAAATGGTCAAAAGACAGTTCTCGATAACTATGGTGCAACTAGTCCTGCGGAGTTTTTTGCAGTGGCAACGGAGACATTCTTTGAGAAGCCAAAACAGTTAAACCAAAAGCACGAAGTTCTCTATGAAATCCTGCAAAGGTACTATCGCCTTGATCCTCGCCAATGGCAGAATTAAAGATATAACTCGTAAAGTTGCGTCCCAACGGGCGCAACTTTACGGGTTTTGCTTAGTGATTTTTTTGTCTAGCTGCTTAACAGTCATAGCACTTTTTCCTTTTCCCCTTTTTCCTTGATCAAGCGATTAGCCAACAAGTAAGCGCCGCCGCGATCGCATCCGCAGCATCATCAGGACGCGGAATCGCATCGAGACTAAGTTCTCTTTTTACGGCTTCCTGCACGTCGCTTTTATCTGCATTACCATGCCCCGTAAGCGCTTGCTTGATTTGCGGAGGTGAAAACTCAATCGGTTCGATATTGTGTTGGTTGAGAACTAATACAATTACGCCCCTAGCCTGAGCCACATTAACTAAGTTTCCCATCCGATAGAAAAATAGCTTCTCCATTCCCACCACTTGTGGTTGAAACTGTTCAATCAGCGTATGCATATCCTCATAAATAGTCTTAAGGCGATCGCCAATTGGTGTGTGCTTGGGGGTGACGATTGTGCCAAATTCTAATAGTTTTGGTGAAGCAGGTTTTTCAACCTCAATTAAACCAAATCCAACTATTGCTAAGCCTGGGTCAATTCCTAAAATTTTCATATAGGTAATCTTACCAGAATTCAAATCCTGATATATCGCAATTGCTGTGTTATAACTAAACCCAAAATGGCTACGCCATTTTTGAGTTTTTAAAACCCTTACTGGGTTTGATTTTTAATTCACAGAATTGTCATCACACTTTTGTGAATTGGTATAATGCATTTCCTTAGCTGCACAATAACCATAGTCAGCCATATCGGCAAAGCAATGCTTAACACTTTGTAATAAATTTGTAATAGCATAGGTATGTCTACACAAGTTATAAAATCTATGTTGGAACCTTCGCTCACCGTGACAACCCAAGATTCTTCGATCACAGAAACATCCACAGAAACTAAAGAATTGAGGGTTCCAGCCTTTTCAACTAATGCTGAACATAATGACTATCTAGCAGCTAGCCTCAGTGATGATGCACTTGCACCAACTGATAGCTTCGTTCGTCGTCACATTGGGGCAAGCTCTTCAGAAATTCAGCAAATGCTCACGGCGATCGGGTGCGATTCTCTTGATGAAATGATTGACAAGACCGTGCCTGCGGCGATCAGAATTAAGCAGTCATTACAATTGGGGGAAGCACGGGGGGAACATGAACTGTTGCAGGAATTGAAGGCGATCGCCTCGAAAAACCAAGTTTGGCGATCGTACATCGGGACTGGCTATTACAACTGCATTACACCGCCAATTATTCAGCGTAATATTTTAGAAAATCCAGGGTGGTATACGCAATATACTCCTTACCAAGCCGAGATTGCTCAAGGTCGATTGGAAGCCTTGCTCAATTTCCAAACTATGATTATTGATTTGACAGGCTTAGAGATTGCTAATGCTTCTCTCTTAGATGAAGGAACTGCTGCTGCCGAAGCGATGACAATGGCGGCAGGACTTGCTAAGAACAAGGGGAACAAGTTCTTTGTATCCAGTGATTGTCATCCACAGACGATCGCAGTTGTCAAAACCCGTGCCATTCCTTTAGGAATTGAAGTGGTAATTGCTAAACATGACGAATTTGAATTTGACAAAAATTACTTTGGCGCTCTGTTGCAATATCCTGCTAGCGATGGTGCAATTTATGACTACACCGATGTAATTGCTCAAATTCATGTCCAAGGTGGTTTAGCGATCGTCGCCGCAGATTTATTAGCACTCACATTGATTAAATCACCTGCTGAATTTGGTGCAGATATTGCGATCGGCAGCGCCCAAAGATTTGGAGTTCCCTTTGGTTATGGCGGGCCCCATGCCGCTTACATGGCAACTAAGGAAGCTTACAAACGCCAAATGCCAGGACGCATGATCGGTGTTTCTAAAGATGTACATGGTCGTCCTGCTCTGCGTTTAGCGCTCCAAACCCGTGAGCAACATATCCGTCGAGATAAGGCAACTAGTAATATTTGTACGGCTCAAGTTTTGCTAGCAATCATGGCGAGTATGTATGCCGTTTATCACGGTGCAGAAGGATTAAAGCGCATTGCTCAGCGAGTAAATCTCCTAACCGCGACGCTTGCTAAATCCCTAGAGGATTTAGGTCATACGCTTACACATCAAGCTTTCTTCGATACAATTCGCATTGAGTTAAAGGGAATCTCTAGCGATGAGATTAAATCTAGAGCCGCCACCAAACAAATTAATTTAAGGTACTTAGCAGATAATGCGATCGCAATTAGTCTCGATGAAACCGTCTCTAAGCAAGATTTACTTGATCTAATTGCTATATTATCTGTAGACAAATTAGAAATTACGAATTACGAATTACGAATTCCTGATTCTCAATTCGTAATTCCCAATTCCATAATTCGTAATTCACCCTATCTCACCCATCCCGTATTTAATTCCTACCATTCCGAATCAGAACTACTGCGCTATATATATCGTCTCCAAGCTAAAGATCTATCGCTGACTACCTCGATGATTCCCCTTGGTTCCTGCACAATGAAGCTCAACGCAACTTCGGAAATGCTTCCTGTCACTTGGGCTGAATTTGGCAATATTCATCCCTTTGTGCCATTAGAACAAACCCAAGGCTATCAAGTTCTATTTGGACAATTGGAAGCTTGGCTTGCCGAAATTACAGGTTTTGCTGGTGTATCGCTACAACCAAATGCAGGTTCTCAAGGAGAATATTCAGGTTTATTAACCATTCGCGAATATCATCTACATCGCGGTCAAACTAATCGTCACATTTGTCTGATTCCCACTTCGGCACATGGTACAAATCCCGCGAGTGCTGTCATGGCTGGGATGAAAGTCGTTACCGTAAATTGCGACAATGAAGGAAATATTGATGTAAACGATCTTAAGTCGAAAGCTGAAAAACATCAGCATGAACTTGCGGCCCTGATGGTTACCTATCCTTCTACACATGGAGTGTTTGAAGAATCAATTAAGGATATTTGTGACATCATTCACTACTACGGTGGACAGGTGTATATGGATGGCGCAAATATGAATGCCCAAGTTGGACTCTGCCGTCCAGGGGATATTGGTGCAGATGTATGTCATCTGAATCTGCACAAGACATTCTGCATTCCCCATGGTGGAGGAGGTCCTGGGATGGGACCAATTTGTGTTGCACCGCAGTTAGTTCCCTTTTTACCTAAACATCCTTTTAATGGAGAGCCTGAACAAACTACAATTTCGGCAGCTCCTTGGGGAAGTGCTAGTATTCTCACGATTTCATGGGTTTATATTGCACTGATGGGAGCGAAGGGTTTAAAACTTGCTACCGAAGTAGCGATTTTGAATGCCAACTATATGGCTCAGCGTCTTGCTCCGCATTATCCAATTCTTTATACGGGCAAAAATGGCTTAGTTGCCCATGAATGCATTATTGATTTACATAATTGCAAAGCGATCTCAGGAATCGATGTAGATGATGTTGCTAAGCGCCTTATGGATTATGGATTCCATGCGCCCACGATGTCTTGGCCAGTTGCAGGAACAATGATGATCGAGCCAACGGAGAGCGAATCGAAAGCGGAACTCGATCGCTTCTGTGATGCGATGATTTCTATCAAGGAAGAAGTCAATGCGATCGCCACTGGTGCAATGGACAAGCTTGATAATCCCCTCAAAAATGCTCCCCACACTGCGGAGACTCTATTAGCTGATGATTGGTCTCATGCCTATACCCGCACTCAAGCAGCCTATCCTGCACCTTGGCTCAAGGAGCATAAGTTCTGGACGAGTGTGGGACGCATCGATAATGCGTTTGGCGATCGCAATTTCGTCTGTTCTTGTTTACCGATAGAAGCTTACGAATAGCCTAAAGCAAAAAAAGAATTGCGGCGCTAAGTGCTGCAATTCTTTTTTTGCTTTAGGCTTGATCATCAAATCTAGTCCGAAAATTCCCATACTTAATCCAATATTGCTTCAATTGGTGATGAGGAGTATGCAAACTAGCTTTGGAACGGTAGAGAATGACTTGGCGGTGATCGCCCATCCAAATCTTATCGACAGGCTCGACAGATATTACAGTTCCTCCCAAAGCGGAAACAGACTCTCCAAAACGTTCAATAGCGCTATAGTCAACACTTTCAAACACAAAAAAATTACCCGAACAAATTAAATGTCTGCTGCGAATCCAGCATTGCATTTTCTTTTGAGCTTCTGGTGGCAGCATTTTGGCTTCACTTGACTCTAATTGGATTTCAGGAAGTTTGGAAGATAGTTGGGACTTCATTGGCAAAGCTCTCCCTTTTTTTAAATCTTAGTGGACCAGTAGTGGAACCCCAAACTTGCTTGTGGGTATTAACATCTAAGCCTTTATCAAGACTTAACCAAGTTGTTTCCGTAACTTCGACATAGCTATCGAGATAGGTTTGACAGCCATTCTTCTCAATGAAACAGCTATTCCCCTCAACTCCGCCGATAAAGCGATCGCCATCTCGTTTAAATACCATTGAGCAGTTATAGCGTCGCTCAATTGCATCAGTTGAGATAGTTTTGAGAATATCTAAATTGCGCCCTGAGCCTGCATAAAACATGGCATTTTTGAGGCTGAAGTTTTCGATATAGATATGATCATCGCACTCGACTAGGCGATGCACACCTTGCCGATATGGAGTCCAAAGGTCATAGTCATAGACCTGTTCGGAATAAAGACCTATCCCTGAGAAAAACTCAAAAGGCAAGGGACGAAAAAACACATGAATATGAGCATAATCCTTAGGACTAGCCGAGGCTTGCTGATAGTTGCTAAAGTCGCCTGCCATCCATTGCGCAAGGATAAGCAAATCATTTGAGATTGCTTCAGATTTATCTATCAGATTCATAAATATTTATTAATCTTTTGATTTTAGAAACTATTTAAGAATTACTTTCTGGCGCTAAAAGCTCTATGAGATTCCCCTCAATAAACCTTTGTAGAAGACGAAGCTATTAAATTCTCCCCCTTTTACCAAAAAGAGGACTTGAGGGAATCGAAAGTAATTCTTACAGCAGTGTTCAAGCAAACGCGCCACAAAAAGTGTCACAGGGCGAAGCCCTGCAATGCGCTTTATATTCTATTTGTGGTGGAGTTGAAAGCAAATTGCAGTAAATAGATTCTTAGGTATTGCTGCAAAGTAATTTTTGAGTAATTGCGTCGGGTGCGCAAAGCGCCCACAACACAATTACATTGCATAAATACCCGACTTCAAAATCGACAATACATTGCAAGATCTATTCTAATTTTTGGGTGTTTGACGAATTTCTGAAGAGAAGGAAGCAGTGATCACACCAGTGCCTGTATTAGTTTTAATCAATGACACCCGACAACGCAGATTTGGATTAACAAACCAGATTTTCTCCTCAGCGGCGGCGCGATCATAGGATGTGATCAATACAAACGTGCCATCATCGGTGAAACTATATTCACCAATAGCAGGCATTTCTTCAGCATATCCGCGTTCCCGTAAGAGTTTTCCGCAATTTGGACGATCGCGATCGGGAATAGGTATCAAAACGCAATTACCTTTAACCGCTTCGCTATCTTCCCAATCAGATTGCCCTTCCCAAGCCATCCGAAAAGGTGATACAGCGGTTTGCGGATCGACATCATTAGCTTTGCAAAGGTCAATCACTTCTGGCGCATCAATTGAGAGAGAAGTAATATCAATCTCAGATTGGACGGCTTCAAAATGTCCGAAGGCCAGATGATGAGCGCTGCGTTGCGATCGCCATTGTCCTATCGAACCTTCTACAAATTCCTTAATATTCATTAACTTTTTGGTTGTTTTGGCGATCTGGGTGATTTGGCCTCACTTTTGGATTTATTAAACCCATGTCCTGATTTACTCAAATTTCTGGGAGCTTTTGCCTTTACCAAAGGGGCGATCGCTTCTTGAGCTTCGGTTTGGGGAAGAATTGACAAAATCTCTTCAGATATAGAATTAGGGCTTGCATCAGGAATAATTTCACTGATTATCTCGACAGCGATTTCTGGCTTAGACACTAAAACTTGCTCAGACACAGTAGTTGTTTCAGTGATCACAATTGGTTCTTGAACTTTAGGATTGCTATCCTGCTTACTAATTCCTTGACTAGCTTTAGTAGAGGCTTTTGTCTTTTTGGAACTAGTCGTTGACTCAGAGGTGGCTTTTGTCTTTTTGGGAGCAGCTACCTGTGGTGCTTCTGAGATGTTTTCTGAATTAAGGACAGAAACTTCTTTGTGAGCAGTTTCAACGATGAGCGGAAGAGTGACTTCAGGAAATGTTACTGAGGCTATTTCAGCAACCTCCACAACTTTACTCTCTTGGGTTTGAGTAATAGATTGTTCAACAGATTTATTTGATGAGGTTTCGTGATGAGCTTCTAGAATGAACTCACTAATTATTTCAGGAGTAGCATTCTCAGGAGCAGTATTTTCAGGATTGACCTTAAATACTTCAGGCTGATTATGGCGAATAGATACATTAATAATCTTGCAGCCAAGTCGCTGGATTGTTTGGAGTTTTCTAGAAAGTGAACTGTAAGGGACAACAACTGTATGAGTTGTAGAGCCTTGAAGTCTTTCCGTAAAATTACCACCTATAAATTCAATCAAGAAGTAGCTACTGTTGTAGGCACTTAAGCTTGGGCTGGCGGTATTAATGTCTAAACTTTTCATATCAACTCATCCTAGCGATCATAAAAATGCGATCGCCCATCAAAAAATTATTTAAATAATCTATATAAGTATTCCGCAAAGATGTCTCTATGAACAAGTTCATTAAACCAACGATATTTAAAGAAAGATTACTTAACAATCTTTCTTTAAATATCGTGTGAGCAACTTAACAAGTGCGATCGCAACTATATGTCGTTTGCCATGTAATATCGCTATAGTGTGATGTAAAGAGTTTTACTTTGCTGATTAGCACTGTAAAGCTCTTTACAATTAGGTCGCAATTAGGCAACTTCGGTAATGCTAACGATCTTGCCAGAAGTGCGGTTAATTCGTTGGATTTGGGGAGTCATCTTGCTCGCCGAAACGATGTACTCGGATCTGCTGACGCGACGACGAGTATCGAATTTTGAACCAGACACCAAAATCTTGAAGCGCTTCTCTGTGCCAGAACCAATGACGGTTGAGGTCGAAGGCTTAATGACACTGGTGCTATTGGTGGCGACTGCATATACAAGCTGTGATGCTTGGATAGAGCTATCGACTTGAGCTGCGCCGCGATCGAGGGCAAACATGCGATTGTAGCCAATTTGCTTGGCATTACTAGCGCTGCTTGTGCCGCGATTGTAAGGTACAACGTTTTCACCAAAGGCAGTTTGATACTCATCGCTATCGACATAGGAGTCGATTTCTGCGTCATAGCCTTCAGCTACGGTCCGAACGATATGTGCCGAAACTTCAGTCTGATCTTGAGGAGCACGACCCAAAAGATGCATAAAGTTGAGTTCCACAAATCGATATGGAGCACAGGAGGTGAAGTAGCGATCGCGATAAAAGTCAGATTTCGCAACTGCGCGTACAAACTCACGCACGGTGATCGAGCGATCGGCGAGCTTGGACTCTGCTGATGTCAAGCGCTCACTTTCCATAACATGCGGATTGCCCAAAACTTGTTTATAAACTGCACGAATAACAGTTTGGACATCTTCCAAGCTGCTATTTGGCCACAATTCGATAGCTGTTAAAGTTGTCATAAAATCTCCTTTTAAATAAGTTGATATTAGGATTCAGAATTAGTGAGGCAAAGCATCTCTAATCCTTCTGAAAAAAAGTTTTTAATCAAATGTTGAATAGTTAACGCTTTTACGTTAACTATTCAATTAATACCAATTACACAGGTGTGATACTGGCAATTACGCCGCCTTGTTGGTGGATGCGTTGGTATTCTTGAGAAAGTTGATCGAAAGCCACCAAATAAACTTTGTTGCTACGACGGAACTTGGAAATGCTATTGACAGACTTAGCACGGTAGCCAGTGACTTCAATACGGTAAACCTTGCTGTTAGGAGTACCAAATGAACCACGACGGGTCAAAGGTGCATCAGCAGGATTACGGAAGGTTGCACCATTGCCAGAAGGTGAAATGACAGCAGTAGCAGTTGGGTTAATCACCAATGAATTAAGCTTGGGTGTAATTCCTGACAGATCGCCCTTGAGGCTGCTGCTAGATGCGCCGCGCACCAATTCAAAAGTATGCGTAAACTGCACCATACTCTGACAAGCTTCGGTCTTATAGCCACGGATATAAGGAACGAAGTTTTCGCCAAAGGTATTTTGGTACTCATCACTATCAATGTAGGTGTCGATATCAGCAGCAAATCCTTTGGTGTCAAGAGTTGTGCTGTGTCCGCGCATTTCTTCGAGGTCTACTGGTGGGCGACCTAGGAGATGGCGGAAGTTAAGCTCGATCGCACGATAGCGAGGGCAGCTAGAGAAGAACCGTGTCATATATAGATCAGATTTGGCAACTGCTCTAACAAATTCACGGACGCTCAATTCACCGCGCTTGAATTGGGATTCAGGAACGGCGAGTCTTTCACTTTCCATTACATAGGCATTGCCTAGTACTTGACGATATACCGCAAGAATAATCGTTTCGGCTTCTGCTGAAGATTGACCGAGTACCGATTCAATGGGAGGAGTTTCATCAAACAGGCTGACACCTAATCGTGAAGCTGGTCCAAAAGGCATTACACAATATCTCCTGATTTAAAGAAAGGATTTAATAAAAGTGTTTATGAATTGGGCATTTCAGAAGCTAGCCTAAGCAAATAATGCTTACTTGAGCCTCTAAATGGTTAAGGTGACAAGCGTATTGATTTATACGCTTTGCTATAATCGATTTTCGTATAAGTACGTAACCTTAATTATCAAGATTTGTGAATTTTGATTGGTTTTGCACAAGATTTACACAATCAAATTCGTTCAAATCAAGGAAAAATCGTTGCGATACATTGACTCTTCCTTGTTGATTACATGGCTTTACGCTCAAACCCCAACAAAGAAAATTTTTAAAAAAATTTTCTTTGTTGGGGTTTGAGCGGTAATTTCTAAAACTATTTAGATAACTGGCGTTATGTGGAAGAAATTCTTGGTATGGCAAAGTTTTTGGACTAGCACGCACCATCCATAGCTGTCGCCAAGTTTACTAGGACATAAAACCCAAGAATTGGTTTGGGGGGGGGGGGGGGGGCCCCCCCCAAATTTTTGTTTTTTTTTTTTTTTTTAAA
>JALQCR010000040.1 GCA_023336205.1 Pseudanabaena sp. Salubria-1 | reverse complement strand
AATAAAAAAAAAAAAAAAAAATTTTTTTTTTTTTTTTTTTTTTTTAAAAAAAAAAAAAAAAACCCCCCCCCCCCCCCCGACAAGTTGTTCTAGTTCTACGGGTTTACTGAGATATTGATTAGCACCTGCCTTGATGCAAAGTTCCTGATCGCCTTGCATAGCTCTTGCAGTTAGCGCAATGATTGGTACTGTGGCGAGTTTCGGCTCAGCGCGAATCAATTGAGTTGCTCTTAGTCCATCCATTACAGGCATTTGAATATCCATCAGGATAATGTCTGGCTGGTGAGCTTTTGCCATAGCAACTCCCTCTTCGCCATTTTTGGCTAAAACCAATCGATATTCATAAGCGCTTAGATAAGATGTGAAGGTCTGAATATTCGCTTCATTATCTTCGACAAGTAGGATGAGCGGCGCGATCGCATTTTTTGAATTGGCGGTAGGTAATGAGAATGGCGTGATCAGCTCAGGCGATCGCGTGGTAGATGCGGACATTTGATAGGGTAGAGCTACGGTAAATGTACTTCCTTGACCGATCACACTTGTGACCATCACTTGACCATCATGGAGTTCAGCAATCTGCTTGACCATGACTAGCCCCAAGCCAGTGCCTTCATATTCACGGTTTAGTCCGCTGTCAAGCTGTACGAATGGTTGAAATAGTCGGTGTAAATCTTTACTAGAAATGCCAATCCCTGTATCGGTAACTTGAAATAGAATCATTGGCAAATCTTGATCTTTTAATTGACTAGGAACAGTGGCTTCACCTTGCCATATTTCACCACAGCCTACAGAAACTAAAAGACTGACTTTCCCCTTTTTGGGTGTGAACTTTACAGCATTGACCAAGAGATTAATTAAAATCTGTCTGAGGCGACGCTCATCGACCAGAATATTGCTGATATTCGGGGCAATATTGCTATAAACTTCTACACGCTTTTGAAATGCTTGCTGCTTGACATATACCAAACTAGAATCGCAGACATTTTGCACTGAGACGGATTCAAGGTCAAGATCCACTTTGCCCGATGAGATTTTTGATAGGTCAAGAATGTCATTAATTAGTTCTAGTAGATGTCGTCCTCCTTTTCTGATGGCAATTAATGCTTTCTGCTGACGCTCATTGATTGAGCCTAGCATTTCCTTTTGCAATATTTCTGACATGCCCAAAACCGCAGTTAGTGGGGTGCGGAGCTCGTGGCTCATATTAGCGAGAAATTCATCCTTGAGTCTTGTCGCTTTAATTAGTTGTTCATTAGCTTGGAGCAGTTGTTCTTCGACTTCTTTGCGATCGCTAACATTAAAATTAATCCCGATCATCCTTTGAGCTATACCTTCCGAATCTCGCAATACGGTTCCGTAGGCTCGAATAAAATGGATACTTTGATCGGGATGGATGATCCGAAACTCAGTCTCATACTTTTCTTCTTCGAGAATTGTCTGCTGAACTAGGAATTCAGCAGTATCACGATCTTCGGGATGTAGAGCATTTGTCCAGCTATTGTAGAGATCAAGACCAGAGCTTTCTGCAACTGCATATAGTTCATGCATTCGCTTATCCCAATGTAGGATGTTCTCGGCGATTTCCCATTCCCAACAACCGATCTCTCCAGATTTTAGGGACAAGGTAAGTCGCTCAGATAGTCTTTCGAGTTCTGCTTCGCGTTTTTGAAGTTGATTTGTATATGTTTGGAGATTTTGCAGGAGTTCTTGTTGTTTCTGTTGCGATCGCGTAAGTTGTTGGTGGAGCGTATTGCGATCGCGTACTTGGCAGACACTAATACAGAGCGAAACTGCGGTAATATCTTTTTTCCCTAGATAGTCAGCTGCTCCTAGTTTCATCGCTCGTACAGCGGTTAGCTCATCGCCCTGTCCTGTGAGTACGATCACGGGCAATCGTTGATCGGTAAGTCCTGCGGTAAGGTTTTCTAAAAACTCTAATCCATCTCCATCGGGTAATTTCACGTCTAGCAGTACTATTTCAGGGCTTTGCGATCGCCACATTTCTAGCCCATCTTCTAGGGTTTCCGCTTCGATGATTTCATAGGTGTACTCTGTATCCGATTTTAGATAGCGGATATAAGTATCGCGATCAATATCGGAGTCATCTACAAGCAAAATTTTGGTCAAAGTTTTGCTTGTAGATGGAGGCGAAATTTGGACATTTAGCTCCTCATTGCTTTTGGTCTGTAACAATGGAGGGGCGGATGTAGAGGTATGTAGAGAAGTCATAGGCTCAGGCGATGAATTGTCCATAACTAGGTAAAACCGTAAATTGGAACCAATTTTGAAATATGATTTGCACAGTCTGCTGCATCTCTAAAACGCCCATCGGCTTGAGCATGTATGAATTTGCGCCATATCGGTAACAAGTTTGAATATCGTGAGCGCTACTAGAAGTAGTCAACACAATAATAGGAATAATTTGTAGAAGTGGAGTTTGCTTAACTGAGATCTTGCACCATTCCTGAAAGAGTTAAGTAGGAATGGGTTTGAGAATAATTTCAAACCCATGACGAGCAGCAATATCGGCACTAATTTGGAGATACCTAAGAAGTTTCAACCAAAGGACAGAAGGAAATAAAACGGAAAGTGTCAAATCACAGGTAGCTTTCCAGTCCAAGACAGGAGGACTCGACCATTGATCAATCCAATGGGCCAAAAGATAAGCAAGCAGAGAGAGGATAAGCCAACGATAAACACCAAGTTTTGTAGATTGCCCAAAACAATGCAAACCAAAGCGATGTTTGATGGTTTTGAAGAATCCCTCAATCGCCCAACGCTTACGACCTAACATCACCAGATAAGCACCAGAATAAGGATGAGAAGAGACAACAAAGCGTAACTCCCGTTTACTATCAGCTCTTTTGAGCCAAAACCAAGAGATCGTCAAAGGCTGAGTTAGCCCTTCTAGCAAAATTTGTTGTCCACGTTTGCCATGACGATAAAGTTGTTTGACTGTACGGCCATCTTGAAGTTTACGATTGTTGCGTACACCGACAACGATGCGCCAAGTCTTGGCGCGGACAGTATTGAAAAACTTCACCGTACTAAACTCAGTATCAGCAAGGACAATCACAGTCTTGCCTTGGGTTAGTTGCTTGGGTACTGTCCCCAATAACTTACAAGCTAAGTCAGAGGGACTGGGGTATCCTTTGCCGCGCCATACTCTAAAACTCCATGGTACGCGCCACTCTCCATAGACCAGATACAGTACAACCAGATGTAGTCCTCGCTTTCCGTTTAGTATTCTCACCCATGGGTCTGGTTCGTTTTGGGTGGGATTGCTCAAATGTAAAAACTTGCCGCTTTTTTCTAGGGTAGTCAAGTCTATCAGTATCTTTAATGGCACTTGTTTCGATGGGCGATGCTTGGCGATTTGTCCCAAAATAGCCTGCCGTGTTGACCGAATTACTGCTCTCGTTGACCAGTTATAGTGATTGAGAAATCGGCTGAGTGCACTCGCTGATTTTATCTGTGTATGTTCTGGATAAGGATGCCTTTGTGCTTCGAGAAATAGTCCTAGTATTGCATTGAGACTTGCTGTTTGATACACACTTGGCATCAAACACAGAAGACTATACACTAGCCCTTGGGCGTGCTTAACGATGCTTTCCATGCTCGTTATTTAATTTACTACTACGCCCTTTTTTTCACATTTCTGCTCTTTCTGCAACCCCTTTTCTTGAATGGTGCAAGATCTCAGTTAACCTTTTTGATGATGTCACGTCCATCAGTGCCAGGAAGGTTTAGATCCAACAGGATGCCAACGGGCAGAGGTGCATTTAGGGTGTGATAATCTCCTTGACGAAATAGATAATCTAACGCTTCATCCCCATCCTCAAATCGTAAAAACTTATATTGCGATCGCACAAATGAATCGATATTTTGAGTGACCCGCAAAAAGGTATAAAAATCTTCATCACTATCTTCAACAATCATAATCACAGGATGAGTGAGGTCATCCCAAGCTGAGGTCAATAGCCTTTGTGAGTAAGGTTTCATAGTGGGAGAGTGGGAGAGTGGGAGAGTGGGCTTCGCTTTAGGTGAAATCATTGATTAGTACTCATATTGTGAATTGGTAACGCAAACGAAAATGTCGTTCCTTTGCCAAATGTGGACACTACTTGGATTTGACCGCCATGACGCTCGACGATCTTTTTAACAATGGTTAGCCCTGCGCCAGTGCCACCTCCATACTTACTAGATGCATGTAATCTTTTAAAGATGCGAAACACAGATTCTAGATGCTTTTCACGAATGCCGATGCCATTGTCGCGCACATAAAAAGTAAAAATGTTATAGGGCTGTCCATCGGATTCAATCCAGCTAATTTCCGCCCATTTTTCAGACTTATTATTGTACTTAAAGGCATTAGAAATTAAATTCGTAAATACTTCTTCGATCAAAACGCGATCGCCAAATACTGTTGGTAGCGATCGAGGAATGAGAATTTTGCACTTGTCCCATTGGGGATTCATGCTGAATAATTCGGTCACATTCCGCAATAATAGATTCAGATCGATCGAGTCCATTTGTAGCTCTTGCCTACCTAAGCGGGAAAACTTCAACAATGATTCGATGAGAGATTCCATACGGGTAGTCAGCCTTACGAGCGTATGCAGTTTCTCAGCGCCTTCACCCTGCAAGATTTCGCCATAGTCATCCAACAAAAAAGAGGCATAGTTATGAATACCTCGCAGTGGCTCTTTCAAATCATGGGAGGCGATATAAGCAAAAGCATCTAGTTCGTTATTGATCCGTTCTAATTCCAAGTTGATATTGGCAAGTTCTCCCGATTGACGTAACACGATGTCAATGATGGCTCGTCGCAATTCGATTACAACTTCTACTTCGCAGGGGAGCCAATAATTAGACTTTCCGCTGACTGTCTGTTGCCAAGCCTCAAAAGACTTGCGCGGAAATATCGTCAAACTACCATCTGATTCTATTCGATTGGGTTTATCAGGATTGCCTGCCCAAATGACTGTCTGCAATATCTCAGGACGGAACCAAAGGATATATTGGCTCTGAACTTCAGAAATTGCCATCGCCAGCAAACCACTAGCCACATCCTTATACTCTTCTGCGATCGGATAGAGACTAGATAAACTATCGGTAACAAAAATATCTTGCTTAAATAGATTGTGCAGCCAAGGTAGCAAAGTCTTTATAGCTGCTTGATTAGGGGTTTGACCAATCAAGATGATATCGTCACCATCACACACAGCCGCACCCGCCGCTCCGACCAGATCTAACAAGGCTTCGTGGTCAGAGATAATTTCTTCTACAAAGGTGGAGATGGTTACATTGGTCAGACGTTCTACAAATTGACCTTGGATTGTCTTTAGATGCAATTTGTAATCAAGGTATTCGCTATTCTCTTTAGTAAATAACTCTGTTGACATTAACTGCCCAAAAAATTCGCAAACGGTGCGAATTTCATAGGGAATAAGTTTGGGCGTAAGATGATGACAGGAAATCAATCCCCAAAGCTTTTGCTGCTGAATTAGAGAAACTGACATCGAGGATGCTACGCCCATATTTTTGAGATATTCAATATGAACAGGTGAAACAGCTCGTAAGCTGCAATAGCTCATATCGAGGGGATGCGAGGAGGTTTCCTCAGTTGTAACTAGCCCTATTGGCTGATAATTTACATCTGGAATCACCCGCAGCCAATTAAGTGTGTAAAGATGCTTAGCCTGCTTAGGAATATCCGAGTCAGGATAATGCATTCCTAAAAAAGATTCTAAATGTTCCTGTTTTGATTCGGCAATCACTGAACCATCGCCGCCCTCATGAAAGCGATAGATCATCACCCGATCAAATCCTGTCAGTTCACGCATTTCCTGAACCACTAATTCACATAGTGCAGTGAGATTTTGCGCCGTCTGCATTTTTGCCAAAGCTTTTGCTGCTGAATTAGAGAAACTGACATCGAGGATGCTACGCCCATATTTTTGAGATATTCAATATGAACAGGTGAAACAGCTCGTAAGCTGCAATAGCTCATATCGAGGGGATGCGAGGAGGTTTCCTCAGTTGTAACTAGCCCTATTGGCTGATAATTTACATCTGGAATCACCCGCAGCCAATTAAGTGTGTAAAGATGCTTAGCCTGCTTAGGAATATCCGAGTCAGGATAATGCATTCCTAAAAAAGATTCTAAATGTTCCTGTTTTGATTCGGCAATCACTGAACCATCGCCGCCCTCATGAAAGCGATAGATCATCACCCGATCAAATCCTGTCAGTTCACGCATTTCCTGAACCACTAATTCACATAGTGCAGTGAGATTTTGCGCCGTCTGCATTTTTGCCAAAGTAGCTTTAATATGGCGATAGAATTGAAAAAAGTCTCTTTTAGAATCTGCTTTTACTGGTTCTAATTCGGGTAGTCCTAAAAAGGAAAGGACGCACACGGAGGTAAAGAATCGTTGTAATGATGAATAAAATTCCAAATGGCTCCAATGTGATTTTCCAATTTCTTAGAAAAGGATAAGGTCTTTCTAACTAGTCTTGATACTCGTTGACGTAACGTACAGTTGAATCTCTCAATATAGTTGGTCTTTCCCGTTTCTTTCCCGACAGCCCTATGACGTTTGCTGGGCAGGACAACTGGATAAGACGAATAGAAGTCAGTATAAATAACCGCACATTGGCGATAGACGCTAGGCAACGATTCCCATAACTTCTGAGCTGATTCACCAGTGCGATCGCCTATATAACAACCGACAATTTCACGAGTCTCGGCATCAATGGCAAGCCATACCCACTGTTTATTGCCTTTGTCGTCCACAAAAGACCACAATTCATCCATCTGTATGGTCAAACGGCGTTTTGGTTTTGGTTCTACCTCCACCTGCTGAGGAACGTTTTCATATTTATGATTGACGTAACTTTGCAACCATCTCTCTGACACCTTGAGGACTCTGGCAATTCCAGCTAGTGGGATTTTTTCTAGTAGTAGTTTCTCAAGAAGGTCATAAGTGTCTTGGGTACGCTCTGAAACTCTCTGCCACTGTGGATTTTCTACAAATTGACGACCACAGTCCCGACATTTATAATTTTGTTTTCCATGTCGTGTACTGCCGTTTTTTACAACGGATACGGACTGGCAGGATGGACAGGATGGCCTTGCTTCTGACATTACTTTACTTTGTATCAACTATCTGGATATTTTCCTACATCCTTTCCTCTTTAGGACTACCCTAATTCGAGTATGATCTCGCCACTAGGAGCACGATGGACAACTCCATTAAAGGGACATTCGATACCATCGGCATTAACAATCGAAAGATTTAATGGATTAATATGTTCAAAGCTCTGATCAAGACAAGCCCGAATCACTACGCTCAGATCACCGCGATCGCTCATGATAAAGTCATCTAAGGGGCGATCGAGTAAGTCCGTTACTGATATTCCTAAAATCTCGCTCGCGTTTTCACTCGCTAGAATAATTCGCAAATCTGGATCAGATAGAGCCAGTAAAAAGCCTTGTGGTTGAATATAGTTGGGAATATGAATAGGTTCGCGATCGCAGTTGTTTAGATTAACTGTATCAAGCTCATTAATCTTATCCTTGGCGATTTTCCTCGGAATCTTTTGCATCAACTAATATCCTTATGCCAAGTATTTTCCTTGGGATACATCCATAAATAAATACTTACGAAAGTTGATAATAGTGAAAGTTTACGCCTTCAACCAGAAAGCAACCTGTTTTCTTAAGATCGCATGAAATATTTGTCAAGCATTAAACCCAAAAAAGCTGATTCGCACGCAAAGCGTGCGAATCAGCTTTTTTGGGTTTAATGCTACTTAAAAGTATTACCAGTGTTTTGTGGCGCGGCAAAGCCGCACCACAAAATCATTTCCTTCGAGGACGACGAGCCGATCGCTTAATTGGTGGTTCATCTTGATAGGGCTCTTGATATGAATCTGGGCGATCGCCATAATCATCATCATTATTCCAATCATCAAAATTGTTAACATCGCCTTTATAAGCACTTCTGGGCGGATCTAATGGTTCAGCATAGGGATCTGTGTAGGGGCGATCGTATTCGCTTTCATAATTAGAGCCGAAATTAAAATCTTGTGGTGGACGAGATTTTGTCCGAGGACGACGCTTTTGTTTTGGGGTTGGTTTAGGACGAGGAGCGCTATAGTCATCTTCATAAAGATCGCGATCTTGACGACTTTGATAAATCTTGGTGGCTTGTTGTCCTGCTTGATTAAAAAGTTTGCCTAATTTTTGATTGATCGCAAATCCTTTACGACTTTGGATTGAGATTGTGCTACTGATGCGATCGTGAAAGGCTTGACGTTTCTCGTTATCAACGATCGCAAAGGCAGCATCAGCAACAAAAGGAATCCAAGCAAATACGATCAGTGTGGAGGTAATTGTTTCGATTAGAAATAGCGAACAAATAAATACAAAAATCTCACGCTTAAAAAATGCTCCAAATCCAGCAGTTTTTCCATATTCAGCATCAATGACTCGAATGCTCATCAGCCATCTACCAAAGCTTTGACCTTGAGCGCGTGCTGCGATAAATACGCGAAAGACAAACCAAGTCACAAAAAATGTGATGAAGCGTAAGGGACTAGATGAGGTGACTGATAGCAGAGACAAAGTTAGCTCTGATATAAACCAACAACTTAAAAAGTCTATGATTAGTGCTCCGAGTCTTTGGTTGACTGAGGCAAGAGGATAGCGGCTGTAAGCTGGCTCGAAGTCCATTGTGGGGAATTTTATGAAGAGACGTGATGAATTGGCAAATATGGCAACAATTCGAGAGTATTTCTCGATCGCTCGTCTTATTTTAATCTTATATATTAGTACTTACGCAAATAAACCAATAACTCAAGCACTCAAGCCTTGCACTCAAGTGCAGGCTAAAAGCTTAAGTCCACTGAAGTGGACTACAGAATACGCATACATTAACCCGTTTCAACGGGTTTGAGCTTTTAGCCTGCACTTGAGTGCAAGGCTACGGCGCGATGCGCCGCCTTAATCTTTCTAGAAAAAAAGCATATTGTGAGCAAGTCCCAAATCCAACTAGCGATCGCCATAGGCAACACCAGAATTAAGGCAGTTATTTTTGACAGCAAAAAACAAATTCTTGAAGAATATGCCTATACTCACGAGCAATTACCCAACTTAGAAGCAAAACTTGCAACAAGAAATTTTGAACGCATTGCGATCGCCTCAGTCGTTCCCGATATGATTACCAGTTTTGATCATTTGCCACAGACTCAGACGATCGCTACTTCTGATGTGCCATTGCAAGGCTTGTACTCGACAATGGGATGCGATCGCGCATTGGCAGCCTATGGCGCTGGTGAAAACTATGGCTACCCAGTGATGGTGATTGATGCGGGGACGGCGATTACCATCACTGCAATTGATGCGCATAAGAATTTGATGGGTGGAGCGATCATCGCTGGGCTGCGATCGCAGTTTGCCTGTTTGCATCAAAATACAGCAGCTTTGCCAGATCTGCCAATCCCCGAAACTTTGCCAAAACGATGGGCGACGAATACGCATGAAGCAATCCAAGGTGGAGTGGCGCACCTATTGATAGCGGGCTTGCAAGCTTATATAGATAATTGGCGATCGCAGTTTCCTGATAGTCAGGTGTTTTTGACGGGGGGAGATAGCGATTATTTAATGAAATGGGGCTTAAAAGTAGATATGATTGAGAAGAATCTAGTTTTTTTGGGAATTATGGCGTTGACATGAGTTTTAATCCAAAACTTTGTCGTAATGAAAGTGAAGTCGAAAGTAAATTAATCGTCCAGTATCTTTTACCTGCCCTTGGTTACGATCCAAGCAAATGGCATCAAGAGGTAGCATTGGGTGGTATTCGTTTAGATTTTTTAGCGCTGCTTTCCCCAGTTTTTCCAAGTATTAATGACCCATCACCGAATCCCTGTGTGGTGATGGAAGCAAAACATCCCAAACAAAATCTCAATTTCCATGTGCGGCGGTTGAGGCGTTATTTAACTAAGTTGCATGTTATGTATGGGGTATTAACCAACGGGAAAGATTTTCGGATTTATAAACTTGTTGGCGATCAAATAGATCTGATTTTTCAATGCGACGGCTTGGAAATTGCTGACAAAATTGAGAAAATTAGCGATATTATTGGCAGGGATAAATTAGCTGGAATTGATACAAATAAATCTATCCCTTTGGCCGCGCTACCAGATCCAATTGGCATTAAACTTCCATTTTTTGAGAATAAAACTCCTCTTCTTCCAGAATCTCTACAAGCCAGAATCATGAAAACGATCGCCATCTATCACAACAAAGGCGGTGTGGGCAAAACCACCACCACAATTAATCTTGCCGCCGCTATTAGTCGTAAGGGATTTAAGGTCTTAATTATTGATCTTGATAGTCAGGCAAATACAACCTATGCCGCAGGATTAATGAAGTTTGACACCGAAGAAGAAGATAATCTTAGAGACAGCAATGTCTACAATATTATCTTCTTTCCTAAATCTAACTTTATTCATGATGTCGCGTTAAAGGGAAGCTTCACCTACCCTGAAGTCGATGTTATTCCTGCACATATTAATTTGATCTGGCAAGAAAACGCTTTAATTGACCAAGAAAGTTCTAAATTTCAGCTAGTTAAGAAGTTAGAGCTTGTGAAAGATGACTATGATGTAGTCTTAATCGATACGCCGCCCTCACTCAATCTCTATGCAAGGATTGCCCTGATCGCCTGCGATTACCTTATTATTCCATCTGATCTGAAACCTTTTGCGAACGAAGGTTTACGCAATGTCAGAAATTTTATTGAACAGATTGACGATTTTCGTAGCTTTACTAATCGTTCTCCAATCAATATTCTGGGAGTTTTACCTTCTAAGATATTGACAAATGCGAATTACATTAAATCAACTTTACCCAAGCAAGAGAAAATTATCAAAGATCGATATGGATTTTCTGTATTAGAAACCCGAATTTTCCAACGCGAAGATTTATCCCGCGCAATCGATAACTTTGTGATAGAAGGCGATCTCCAAATCCCCGATCCTAAATCAATCTTTGACTTTAAGCCTGATTCAATTTCATCTGCTGAGTTTGAAGAGTTAGCCAATGAAGTTCTTGAGAAAATAGGGCTACGCTCATGAGTTTACTCACTTCTTCGATTGATCTAGATATGATCGTATCACCAGTATCACAAGAGATATCTCAGTTCCAATCGAGTCAAATTGAGCATCTTGCTAATTTGTTTTTACAGGCAGGCGGCACAGTAAAGCCAATTCTATTACGCAGAGTCTCGCCAATCTCATTTGAAATTCTGGAAGGATATTTTGAATATTATGCTGCGCTCAAAGCTCAGGAAATCGATGATCAATTTACGGCAATCCGCGCTTATGTTGTTCCCACTGATCTAGAGTCAACAATTCTTGAGCAATATAATTTTTTGCGATCGCTTTCTACATCAGCGCCACTTGAAATCTCTGCTCCACAGACTCAACCAGAAACTCAACCAGATTTAGCGCAAATAGAAAATGCGATCACTAATCGCTTAGAACTAAAACTATCTGTCACCATAGATCGCATAGTTGAGGAAAGGATCAACGCTAGTTTACAAATATTTGCCAACCAAATTACACAGCAAATAAATTTGCATTTGCTAGATTTCAAACAGTCATTAGCATTTGTTCCTATTAGTCAAGTTCTTTCACCAACACAACCGATCATTTCAGTCCCAGAGTCAGCTCCTGAGAAAATCTCTAAATCTAAAAACACTAAAGCTGCTGCTACCTCCAAAGCCAAAGCAACAAGCTCTAAACTAAAGGCTAAAGACAAGTTTATTAGTGATGACCCTAAAGTCTTACAGGTTATCAATGATTTAAATACAATTAACTTTGGCGATTTACAGCGTAATCTAGCAAAATCGGCAAAAGGAAATACAAAATTTGCTAAACCAATATATGAACTGAAATTGCAACAACCAGAGCAAAAATTTCAATCAATTCAAGATGTAATTGCTAATGTTCAGGGACTTGCTGAAAAGACTATGCAAAAAATTATTGATGCATGGTAAAGATCACAAAAGCAGGGGCAATTCATGAATTGCCTCTGCTTTTGTGATCTTTATATGTTTTTAAGTGGGGGTAAAGGGACTTGAACCCTTACGACCTTACGATCAACGGATTTTAAGTCCGTAGCGTCTACCATTCCGCCATACCCCCAAAGGTCTTTGCTATTCTAACGCGAAATGGGTAAATTTACGATCAGAAATTTTAAAATTGTTGAGATCGCCCCAAAATAATAGTCAGCGACTTGTCGCTGACTATTATTTTTAGACTATTTAGATTTAGACTTCTTCGTCATCGTCCCATTTTTCTTGGGTATAGCCAAGCTGAGTTGCAGCTGATTGCTCCTCACTGGTGAGGTCTTCCCAGAGTTTTTCTGCGGATTCTGGGATGTCGTCTTCTCCCTCCCAGCTAGCTTGGCTCCAACCAAGGATACCCCACAGTTTTTTGTCTTCATCGGACAAATCATCCCATTCAGGAAAATCGTCCTCTTCTTCCCAGCTTTCTTCACTCCAACCTAATTGTGACCAGAGTGCTTGCTCAGCACTAGTCATATCTGACCAGCTTATTTCACTCCAAAAATCATTCGGATCGCCAGTTACTTCACGGATAGTAGTCATAGAAGTTTTCTCGTAAATTAGAGTTCACCTAGATCTCATCATAGGTTTTGCTAGCTAAGGGAAGCAACAGTTAAAACTTAACCTTTCAAAAAATAAAAAAGGACACGGTACTTTGACATTGTTATTTTCAAGTTAATTGTGACCATCGTTTTTTGTATGATTTCAAGAATTTAAGACTTAAAAATAGACTCATGAATAGATATGCATGTCTCACTTTTAGACCAAAAAGAGGGTTGTACAGCTTTTAGCTGTACAACCCTCTTTTTGGTCTAAAAGATTTTTAGAATTTTTTAGAATTTATGGTTGTTTTTTTGTTGATAAGGCTTGTGTTAATCCATCAATCATTAAACTAGCCTCAAGCTTACGAATTTACTTGGAAAGCCTATTTAAACGACTAGCTTACGATAATGGATATTTACGCAAGCTATAGGATAAGTCTTAAATTCGTAAACATATTTTGGTTGTTGGTAGAGACTTCTGATAGATATGATATGAGTACAACCTCCATGAGTAATCCTGAATCAAGTAAAACTATTCCGTAGTTTCTACAGAGATACATCTCACCCCACCACCACCCTATCTCTAGCCAAAAACAAAACATTAAAAGAACATGCAAAAATATCTTTCCTATGCAGTTAGTTTGGTTTTATTTACTGTAGGTGCTTGTACCCCATCTACAAACGAAACTGCAAGTTCAAGCAAATCAGCAGATCCAAGCTATTCATCCGATAAAGCGAAAAATACAGATTCTAAACCTCAAACCTCAGCTACAAATGGTTGGCAAGATTACAGCTCTGAGTCTGGGAAATTCAGCGTGCAAATGCCAACTAAACCACAAGAAATGTCTCAAGAAAAGAAAACTGAAGTTGGTGCAGTCAAGATAAATATGGCAATATCTGAGTCCAATACTTCAGCCTATATGGTTAGCTATAATGACTACCCATCAAAATTTACTGACTCTGAGATCCAAGCAAGGATAAATCAAGGTGCGAAAGGTTTTATTACTGGTAGCATTCAAGGCAAAATCAATTCCTCCAAAGAGTCTAAACTTGGTGAAACTCCATGCCTAGATTTCGATGGTAATGGGAAGATTCAATCGATTGATGCAACTACAAAAGGGCGAATTTGTATTGCTGATAATATTCGTCTTTATCAGGTAGTTGTAGTAGCTCCTTCAGACAAATTCTCGCAAGCCGATGCCGATCGCTTTATTGAATCATTTAAAATCAAAAAATGATGAAGGCAAAAAATCCTAGAGTTGCTTAGCAACTCTAGGATTTTTGCCTGGAGGCGTTTGACTGAGGCTTGATTGCCCAGGGATGAGCTTGTCAATGACAGTTTGGGTAGGCAATGGTGTATCAAAGCTTCGCAATAATTCACTGGTTTTAGAAATTTCTTTCCACTCTTTGAGCGTCAACCGACGCACAACAGGAGATTTTGTGGAGTTAGGAATCACAATTATTTCTTCACCAGTTAACAAAGTAATTTCTTTTGACTGATTTGCTAACTTAACTACCACCGTCCCTTCCCAAGAGAAAAACCTAATACCCTTGTTGATGTCTTTAGGGATTTCAACAAAGGCTGTAGTCCCTCTAATTGCGTCTGTAGCATAGGCTGTAGATATCTCAGTTGGAACTTTTAAACCTGGTTTCACCCAAGTGATCATCCTGCCCTCAGTAAGATTAAGTTGATTGTTGGGCTTAATCTGTACAATTGAATCGCCTCCAATCCGAAACCCTATGCCATTATCAAACTCAATTTGAGTTTTTCCTTTTCCTTGTGTACGCACTGTATCAGCTACATGTAAACCCATTCCGACCTTAGCATCGGTTTCTTTGGAATCTTTATTGGATATTACTGATACGGGCTTTTCTTCAACCAATGATACTTTTGCGATCGCTTGTTCTTGAACTACTATGGGCTTAGGAGTAGCATTAGTTACTGGAGCAGTAGGTGCAGGAGTTGGTTGAGATTCGCAACTAAATAGTGCGATCGCCACAGTAGTCAGCAATAAAGAATATTTCATCACCATATCTCATCTAAAATTTAGAATATATTCTAGATAGATGTTTGCATAGCCACAAAAACTAGGCAAGTGCTTTTATGCTTAACGTCAAAATCTTTACCTTGTAAGCACTTGATTGATTTTTAAATTCAAATCTCTATTTCGATTTTGCCTGAGCCATTGCAAAATGAGCAGTTTTCTTCGCGTTGAATTTCACCAGAGCAATCACGGATAGATATATAGCCTACGCCTTCACAATGGTGACATGGTTTAGTTGTTTTTAGAGGAGGGCGATCGCTTTCTGTATTTACTTGCATATTTATTTGCGCAATTTTTGGCATATTTAGAAATTCAAGCTAAAAAAGGGTCTCTAAAATCTTGATATTGCTCTGGTACGGGTCGAATCGTTATCTTTCCTCCTAGTTTGCTTGGAGCGCAAGGATTATGGTTTGGCTCACAGCTAGACAACCAATACACATTATAAATCTCAAGCCCTTCATTTCCATCTTTTATCCAAGCCTGCAATAATGTGCCCCCAAGGTATTCGTTAGAAAGATGCGATCGCAATATTGAGCAAGCTTCAGGATCGTTGAGGGTTATAGATTGGTCATCCTCCCAATTATAAAGTCTCGCTTCATCAGCATCTAGCCATAACAACCCCGAAAGTAAAAATACGTCGTTAGTCTTTACATTTAGATTTTTACGATTAATAAAGTTGCTTGCTGATAATACTATTGTCACGGCTTTTTACATTTGAGGTCGATTGTCATAATTAGAATTACGACTATTCGATACATAAGCAACTATTAAATACAGAAGCCCCAATAACCCAGCACCAAAAATTAATCCTTGAGACAATGGTGAGTTAAAGGTATATAGCGGGTGATTTTCTAGCCTCTTGTGTAATCCAGCATGAACAATCAAGAATATCGCAAATACAATTCTTGACCATTCTCTAATCCTAGTGGTTTCATTAAATCCTAACCAGAAAATGATTGCGAAGAATGGAACATGGATAGCCACAAAAGAAGTTGCAGCAATCTGCTCTGGCAGACTATTCAATATATAAAGTAAATGCCACTCTGACTGAGTAACTGCATCTAACTCGTGAGTAGAGAGTGTTGCTAATCCTAAGTTAAAAAGTATATTTTTCATACATCATTTAGGAATTACTTGAATTAAATAACTCATTCCCATGCTTGAAGTTCCTCTTCTGGCAATGGCTCAAAAAAAGCGTCACCAAGTTTTCCTATTAATAAACCATGAATACGAGGTTGTAAAGGCTCTTTTCCTAAGCCAAGTCGAAAATAATGAATTAGGTCATAAATTTCAGCAAGTTTATCTTCTGGTATATCTTGTAGTTCTTGAACAATCTTCTGAATCAGCATAAGTCAAACTCCTAATTCTGTTATGTATATCAAAACTTACTGATTTAATCGGGTCAAGAAGCCATTCTTTATCGAAAAACTATCTATGAATGCCACTCGATTGATTCAACAATTGAGTTAACAAGTCGTTGCACACAAGCTTTAACTGATGCGTCAGGAATATAAAGACTGCTGAATTTTTCTGAGACTACATTAGATATTGTTTTCCAAGTTGTCCAGCAAACTACTTCATGAGCTTTCTCCAAAAGTACAGACTTGTTGAAATCGTGGTTTTCGGCACGTTGTAATACAGATTCAAGATGAAGTTCAATTGCATCAACAGGAGTTAATTTCCCATGACCCAAGACCGATACAGGAGGCTCAGAACCTAAAATAAGCCATAATATTGGCTGACGATTCCTAAGAAATGCTTCTTTCATTACTAAAACAAACTCCCGCGCTAATTGTTCTTTTTGAAATGAGCTTTTTTTAATCCTTTTAGCTTCGATCACGACAAAATTGCTTGGCGTTTGAATAATCCCGTCAGGTTGAACAGCTAGACCATTTCGATGAAGTTTAGCACTTGGAATAAGATAAAAATTTCCAGGTAAAAGAGTAAACTCTGCTTGTTCGATTTCTTCTCGCAGTTTTTTACGCGATTCAATTGCACCTTGGGATACTTCAACTATAGAGCCTAAGAAAGATTGCCGAGGGAGAAAATCAAGAGACTGAAGTACTTCGGCAGTAAGAACGTTCTCAAATCCACGCCCTCCTTCCCGATAGTCTTTAATTGTATTACCAACCCAAGATAATTCTTCTAAAAGTCTTCCTAAAACTCTAGGATTGTTTGAAGTAAGATCCATAAAGATCGTATAAATATGAATTAATTCAAATTATTTTATTCTAAATCAACTAAACTCAACCTTGAGGTTTGTTCTTTCTTGCCTAGAGAAACTTCTAGCTTTTTCAAAAGATCGACTGTAACCTCAGCAAAAGCTTTCGCGCCGCCAGAATTGGGATTAGCTAAGGAAGCAGGGATGAAATTATCTACAGCTTTAGCGATGTTTACATCATTGGGAATCTTCGTTTTAAAAATCTTGGCACTGCTAAAATCCGCAGCTACTCGATCCATTACTTTTTGGTAATATCTGCTTAGGGTAAAGCCTGCGGACATACTAAATACAATCCCTAATAGTTGAATATTGATTGAGTTATCTTCTCGATAGACTTCACGCAATCTCTCAATCCGTCTTTCTAATAGCTGAATCCCTACTACAGACAAAGGCTCAGGTCTTGCTGGCATTAGGTAATAATCGCTTGCCACAATACTACTGCGAGTGATCAAGTTATACCCAGGGGCACAATCGAGAATGATGAAGTCATAGTTTTTGAGCGCTGGAGCAAGAATACCTTTAATTAAGGTTTGCTCGAACTTACTCCAAGTCTGCTGAAAGGTTTGTTTTTCGTCGTATAGCAGTGATCGGTTATAGAGCATTTCGGAAACCAGAAATTCATCGTATAGATCGATATCACCAACTAGTAGATCTAACCCCTGTACTTTGCAAACATAGGGAATTACGAGATCTTTGATTTGGTAGACTTTTTCTTCTGGATCGTTAACTTGTACGCCATAACGTGCGATCGCTTGACTAACTAGATTTCGCAATGTGCGGTTTTCTTTGCGACACTTAGCAAACTCGGCTGGGGAAATCATGCTGAGCGTGGCACTAATTTGGGTATCTAAATCTACAACTAAGACCTTTTTGCGATGGATTTTAGCCAAGCAGGTGGCAATATTTACTGTTAGGGTGGTTTTACCGACTCCACCCTTCATATTTACCGTTGCTATTACTTGTCCCATTATTTCAATACCCGCAAAATACAGTTTTAAGACGTTGAGTTTTGAGCCGATGATCCTAAATCATTTTTAGTGAGTTAACAATACACCATCGGAATGCTAAGTCATCGGTAAAAAATCACTACATCTAGCCTTATGCCAAGATTCTTCTCTAAGTTGCTTTCTAGTTTAAATTTGGGTTAACAACATGACCTCTAGTGGGGTCAGGAATAAATAAGCCAAGACGCAGCGATCGCAATAATACTTCCCAGACCTCGCGCATTTGCTCTTCTCCCTCTGTCCAGTAATCGAATGTGAATAGGACTTGGACATTGCCACCGATGCCAATCAGAATACGGGAAGTTGCTTCTCTCTTCTCAGTAGCATCGATATATCGCAAATCAGCCCAGACTAGTTTCATGCTATCTCGATTAGCGCTAGTAATTTTACTTTTAGCTAGAATTTCGCGATCGTCATCATCTAGGACTTGTTGTAAGGCTTTTTTGAGGGGGAAGGTGTTCCAGTCATGGGGAGGTAAACGATTAAAGGACATTTCTAAAGCGCCTGTATCGTCGGTCGGCTCAAAATCGTGAAAACTTACGGACTTTTCTTTAAACTTAACAATCCAATCCTTAGGAAAATCAAACCGCACCGCGCCGCGATCGGCTACAAATATCTTGTACCCTTCTTCCGACTCCCAGCCATGATCGCTGCGTAAAGTTAGATCTTTTTTTCTCATATTTTTAAATTAGGGTAATACTGTAAATTTTTTTAGTAGTAGATAAGGTGGGCAATGCCCACCTTATCTACTACTGGGGTGATAATGCTGGCAAAACGAATGCGATCGCAATGCCACCTATAACTAGTATTTCAAAAATGAGTAGAGTTTTGCTGGAAGGATTCAGCTTAAAGCCTTTAAACCAAGACTTGGGCATGTCTTCAGAGCGAACTTTCCAATTATAGATAGATATCAATAGTGGAAATCCACCTACCTTAGCGCTCATCAATAGATGCATTGCGATCGCAAGAATCATTAATACCCATGAAACCAGATGTCCCTTAGTGGTGCAGAAAACTCAGGAGAGTCTCAAGATGAGACAATGGTAATACGAGCAAATTCGATACGAAAATCTAACTTTTCGCGTTTGGCAATAGAAGCACAGGCAGGGGGAGGATTAGTTCTAGGGAAAATCTGCAAAAGAGGAAGAGGTTTTTGTTGGTAAAGAAGGGTGTGAAGCTGACGGAGACCGAGTTGCAGAAAACTCAAGCCGCGATGATCGTGCCAATCAATAGCCGCCCTTTGCCCCAAACGCACCAACATTATGCCAAGAATTACAGCAATCAGGTTAGCCGTGGCAAGGAGCATAAACAAACAGGTAAGAGATTGAGCATCACGGAGATGCGAGCTAACCACATTAAAAGCCGCCGACTTGTAATCCTTAAAATGAGGTTCAATACCGCCAAAGCGTTTGCCATAGAGAGCAAAAGTCTTTAATGAAGGGGGAATATCGCTAAGGACAGCCCATGAACCGTTAGCCATGTCTAGGTTAGCCGTCGCTAAATGACAATTAACATCACCGAGTACGGTGACATCGGGAACTAGATAAGCTTGCTCTGCGGGAGGTATCAGTTGTTCAACACGCTTGGTTGTACCTGTTGGCAGAGTCACTAGCAGATCGCTCTTTGCGCGAATTGCCCAAGACCAGTGATTTTGCTGTAACCATCGGATTAATTCCCCATGTTCAAAACCTCGGTCGGCAAGCAAGGTCACCGTACTTTGTGGCGGCAATAGAGAGCGTACTTGTTCTAAGACGGGACGATAATGTTCAAAGCCAACTGTAGCGCTGCCATGCTCTAGTACTACTTGAGCTAGAGTAATCGACCTCCCTCCCCAAATCAAGCATACTTCTATAAGACAGAATTTATCCCACAGCATACTTGTGTCTAAGGCTAGTTCCAACGATTCTCCTGCAAATGCTTGGAGAAAGTGCTTCACCAATGGGTTATAGAATCTCTCGGCGATGATATGTGGATTATGCACAAAGTAGCTTAGTCTTTCCATCTGACTTCTGGCTTGGCACTCTCGATGGCTCAAATAGGGCAACCAATGACTCAGACTTGCCCTTCCTGATTGCAATATCGCGGCTACTGCCTCCGCAAATCCTTGGAGATGTCGCTTATCTTTTGGCTTGAGCCATTGACGCAGTTGTTCTTGTAGCTGAAGATATAGGTGGGTCATTTGTATAAGATCTTTTGTTGAGGAACTTGAGTATCTCATCTCTTGCCCCTTTTTGCCTCTTGTCTCATGATGAGATTCTATGCCTAGCAACGCTTTTCAGATTTTTCTGCACCACTAAGCCAGATGTCCGATATACCAAACGTGATTTAATTCTTTGCTAGGTAACCATTCTTCCTTCATCATCCGACCTGTAATCACAGCAAAGGTAGCAGATAGAAGCATGATTGTATTTGTGAGCCGCTGTAGAGATACCCACCAAATCGGTTTATTAAACTCTTTGAGCTGAACGAGGGATTGGGACTGAACTAATCGCCGTGAGCCAATATGAAAGCAATATAAAGCGAACAGTGGTAAGAGAACCAAAAATGTTAAAGCAATCGTGCCATGAATACCCTGAGTATTGGGAACTATTGGCAAGTTAAGAGTGCCAAACCGCTTGTCAAAACGGTCATAGACCATAAAGCCTGTAATCAGTGCAGCAAAGACAAGTAAAGCGATCGCACCATGCAATAACCTTAGTAAAACAGGCTGATATGGAGTAGTTTGCGACATAATCTTTTTATTATGATTGTGAATGAATATCAGATAAAATAAAAATGAGTAAAAGCCTAATAAGCAAAGTTATAGCAATCGGTGCTACTCACCTTATGTTCAATGTTACGATGTTTTTCACGGACAATCCTGTTGCCAGTACACCAGCTATATCACAAGCACTTAAATGGTTAAGCTTTGGTATCCACGAATAGTATGTATGGTACATGGACACTAATCTGTCTTGCATTTATGACCGACTCATTTTTCAAAAAGATTCTTTAGGGAATAGAACAATGCTTAAATTCGCTATGTATTTCGCTATGTTTGTGGGTGCGATCGTAATCGCTGCATGGGTATCTCGTGAGGCTAGCTACTTCTTTAATAATCTTTTCTATTACGTTCGATATCATTGGCTACCATTTTTGGGAGGTGTTGCGTTAATCGCGATTATCTACAAAATCCTCAGTAGCAAATCATGAGCCTACATGATAGATCTAGGGCTAGATAGTTTAGAACGAATTCTCACGGCTTGCGATCGCAACACATTGGCAGGCCAGCGCGATTATGCAATTTTGCGGTTATTAATGGAGAATTCGCTAAAGCGGCAGCAGGTTACAGCTATTAGTATTTGCGATTTTGACTTTAAGACGAGATCGCTTCTGATTCAACAACCCTATAAGCGTCAAGATCAGCAAAATCAACCAGAAATTATTAGTCTCAGCTTGGACACAGCCACCGCATTACAAGACTGGCTGAATTTGATTCATATCAGCGATGAGAATGGGTTAGAAGATTCTCATTCGCCATTATTTATATCGCTAGATCGCGCTAATTATGGACATAGGCTGACGGGAACAGCTATCTATGGGCTTGTCAAACGCGCAGCGATTAATGCAGGTGTTAATAATGCGATCGCCCCCGAACAGCTCCGATTTAGCCAAGAAAAATACGCATTATCTCAAGATTATAAGACACAAAATGGGACTATAATTGAGACTAGCAATTCTCGATTGAGACTTGCTGATGTGTCTAAATTAGAATGCGAGAATCAAAACGAGACTCAAATAGAGATTAATAAGTCTCAAATAAGAGTAGATGATCAATTAACAAATTCCAGTAATACTCCCTACGCACTTGCAGAATTTAACCCCGATATATTAACGGCTCTACTTTCTGACAAACGGAGTCTCAATACTAGACGTGCTTACGAAAAAGACTTGCGATATTTTTTCCTTGCAGCCTATGGGCAGAAGCCCACTGAGACTGTAATTGCTCAATTCCTGCAATTGAATAGATTTGAGGCGATCTCGATCGCTCTGAGATACAAATCAGACCTAATTGCTAGAGGCTTAAAGGAATCAACCATAAATCGGCGGCTATCAGCGCTTAAGTCCCTAGTAAACTTCGCGGCAAAATTAGGCAAATGCAATTGGAATCTTGATGATGTCCAAACTGAGACAGTCCAAACCTATCGTGATACTACGGGGATTAAGCCTGAAGGTATTCGCACCATGTTACTAAGCATCAAACGTGACACGATGAAAGGAAAACGTGATTTCGCGATTTTGAGGCTACTTTGGGACAATGCTCTACGGCGTAATGAGGTTGTTAGCACCAATATTGGAGATTTTGATTTTGAAGGGCGATCGCTGCAAATTTCAGGTAAAGGACGTGGCTCTCAAAAGAGTCTCATTAGTCTTAACAATGGAACAGTTGACGCAATTCAAGACTGGTTATCTTGCTTTGAGACAAAAAATCCAAGTCAGCCATTATTCTATTCTCTAGATCTAGCTAATCGCGGACATAGACTGACTGGGACAGCGATTTACCAAATTGTTAGTCAGATTGCGCAAGCATCAGGGATCTCTAAACATATGTCCCCGCATCGCATTCGCCATTCTGCAATTACAGCCGCTCTAGATGCAACTAATGGCAATGTACGTAAAGTCCAGAAATTATCACGACACAAAAAGCTTGATACCCTTATGCTATATGACGACAATCGCACCAATATGCAAGGTGAAGTATCGAGTTTGTTAGGAGATTTGATATAAACCCAAAAGCGAGTTGCAGCGCTAAGCGCCGCAACTCGCTTTTGGATTTTCTAAAGCTATACCTTGAGGCTCTCATTCGCACGATATAAAATGGCGGCTATCGGAATCACATTGTATTAATGCTATCTGTATCAACTCCCAAAAACAAAGTAATATTACATACGGTCTTCGTCTAGAGATGTATAAATATGATGCGAATACTGGCCTTGGTTCCAGGTGGAACTGGCGATCAGTTACTATTTTTCCCGACACTGGATACGCTTAAACAAAGTTATCCCAATGCCGAGATTGATGTGGTAGTCGAACCACGGGCAATGGCAGCTTATCGCGTTTGCCAATCTGTGAACCGAGTCCTCAAGTTTGATTTCGGCGATCGCAACTCGTTGGCAGATTTTGGCAACTTACTCGGAACCATTCGCGATCGCGAATATGATGCAGCGATCGTTACACAGCCTAGTTTTTCGATTAATATCTTGTTATGGTTAAGCGGTATTCCCAAGCGGATATCCTTTGCTGGACAGGGTGACTTTTTGCTGACTGATATTATTACTGCCGATCCTCAAGAATATGCCGCAGTCCAAAAACATAACTTGCTGATGGCAATCAATATCCAGAAGTTATGTCCACCCATTAAGGTTACGCTCCCAAAAAATGATTTGGATTGGGCTGCGAATGAGCAGAAGCGTCTTGGTATTCAGAAAAGTGGCTTTATCCTACTAAATTGTGGTGCTTACGCTAACTATCCTGCTGAGAGCTGGGCAACAATTGCGATCGGTATTCAAGCTAAACTCCCCGATTTACCAATTGTGGCGATCGATAGCGTCAATAATGCTGATTTGCTGAAGCAATTAACCGCTAAAGTCCCCAATCTCATAATTACTAGTCCGACCGATATTAGTAAGCTAACTGCATTTATTGCCTCAGCAAATCTATTTATTTGTGCTGAAGGTGATGCAATGCAGTTGGGTGTTGCTGTTGGCACGGCAATAGTTGCGATTTTAGGCGCTAATACTCCTGCTGGATATTTGCTACCACTTGTTGAAAAGCGGATCAAATATGTGCAAGCAATCGCAGGTCAATCACTTAAAGCGATTGACCCGCAGATAGTCCTATCCAAAATCTGGGAAGGATAAATAGGGATAGCTACAGGATACGTGTAAAAACCTGCAAGATTGATCGCAAACGCGCATTATACCGTTGACTTTTTTAACACGAAAAGCAGAAAAACATATTTTTGAAATCCTTTCTATGTATAGCTTTGATGGCTATCTTGCAGGTTTTTACACGTATCCTGTAGCTACCCCTCTCTGAGATATATGTCATTTTGCGCTTCAACAATTGTCTTTACTAATTCTTCATCTTTGCCTTTGATTTTCGACCGCCGATCTCCTCCTTGGGGTTTTGCTGCTATTTCATTTGTTTCTCGATACCGACGCAAAAAATCTCGAACAAATGACAAGCTTACTTTAAATCGTTTAGCTATGCCTCTCTGCGTATTTTCTTTGTTTTCCCAAGCACTTAATATCTTTTTTCGTAAATCTAGCGAATATGCTGCCATATGTAATCTTTCCTTGATAATACTTTTAGCTTATTAGACTTGTGGCGGGTTTGATCGGTATTTGCTGTAACAACCGACAATTTCACGAGTCTCGGCATCAATGGCAAGCCATACCCACTGTTTATTGCCTTTGTCGTCCACAAAAGACCACAATTCATCCATCTGTATGGTCAAACGGCGTTTTGGTTTTGGTTCTACCTCCACCTGCTGAGGAACGTTTTCATATTTATGATTGACGTAACTTTGCAACCATCTCTCTGAGACCTTGAGGACTCTGGCAATTCCAGCTAGTGGGATTTTTTCTAGTAGTAGTTTCTCAAGAAGGTCATAAGTGTCTTGGGTACGCTCTGAAACTCTCTGCCACTGTGGATTTTCTACAAATTGACGACCACAGTCCCGACATTTATAATTTTGTTTTCCATGTCGTGTACTGCCGTTTTTTACAACGGATACGGACTGGCAGGATGGACAGGATGGCCTTGCTTCTGACATTACTTTACTTTGTATCAACTATCTGGATATTTTCCTTTTTAGGACTACCTTTAACTTTGCTAAATAGAATAATGTGCCAAGCTTAATCTGTCCCTCCTTAAACTGACTAGCAACCTTAGCAGGGTTCCAATTACCGTGACTTGGACTATGTGCCTCCATCATTTGCGCTGCTCGTTCAGTCCCATAGTGTGAGCATAAAGCCCATGTCACATCACGCGCAACTTCATATGTACCATTCCCCTCAACCCTCTGTAGGATATAGGAAAGAGCCATCTCAACACATTGATCGGTATCATCTGCAATCCCTTCTCTTTCATAATTCTCACGCCGCTTTTGTAAAGCAATCTCAGACAGTTCTAATTGTTTTGCCTTTTGACGTTCCTGCTTTGCCCACCAAGCTCCAGCCTGTTCCACAAAACTCGCGGGTAAAAATGCGTTCTCATTGAGGATAAAAGGTTGGCGATCCTTGGCTCCAAAGAAAAACCGACAAGGATCTTTACAAGCTTTATCAGCCTGTGGATACAAATCCATGAGGTATCGTAAAACGATCTTGATTTTCTCAGACCCAATTAAAGGAGTAGTTAATTGAAAACCCAATCTAAATTTATGATTCTCTGGAGTACTGGAATTACTCTCTATCGCTAGTCCACAATGCTTGAGAATAAAGGGATCTACACTTGCCGTATCCATTGAATACCCTGAGTCAATATCAAGGGCTAACAGTTCAGTATAGTTGGCACTTGAATTGCATCGAGTAGCACCTTCATCGAGTAGCGCTGGCATCCAAGGATGTCCTTTGCTAATGTGGCTTGCTAAGTCAGCAAACGTGCCTTGCTGAGTGGTAAATGCACCCACATAGCTAAGATTCTGAGGATCGCATTTACCAATCACTTTGAAATTTACCCCATATTGAAAAGTAGCGATCGCTTGAGAATCCATCAATTTAGAATCTTCGTACATCTTCTATCCCCCCTTAAAATAACTAACAAATTGCTGTGAGTCGATTTGATGTCGGAATCATTTCCCCGTCTTCTTTACTTGACTGCTAGACTTTGTTTGACTGGTTTGTAAAGTTGTCAGGTATGACTCGATTAAACGTTGATGTGATGGAGAATCACCATTAAGTAGATAGTCACGAACTAGCACTAAATTCCAAAGAACTTTACGATCTGGCTGAATCCAATACAAAGGACTTTGCAGTTGTTTTCTAAGTTGGGCTTCACCAAACTTGCCAATCTCAAAATGGCAAGATCTTAGGGTGCGCGTACTAACAAATGGATAACTTTGTTGCATAGTTATTGAGTAACCTCAATTAGAAAAAACATTTACTTTTTTGGTTTAAGTTGATAGCAAAATATTGCTATGTAAACCTCGCTATCGGCTGTATAGGCTGGAGAAACCTGCAAGGCTTTTAGCGATAACCCCATAAAAGCTGATTTTCCTTAAGAGGGTGTTGCCCTTTTTGTCCCCTGAAAAACATATTTTTGATTGCCAGTAAATTAAAAACACAAACCCCAGAAAATAGATCAAAGCAAATTGCTCTTTATATCTATGTTCTGGGGTTGATTTTTGTAATTATTAGATTTTAGGAATAGTCCAAAGTAATCGATTCTTTAAAGCATTTTTTACAGATGCGATCGCTATTTACAAGTAGTACACATTTACACTCTTGGCATCTTGCTTTACTTCCTTTCGATTTCCATTCAGACTTTGAAGATCTTTTTAGCTTTGATGGTTTTGTTCGCTCATATTGTTGTTTACAATCATCGTTACTGCAATGTGAAGGTTGCTTGGATATTCCCGTACCCAATTTATACTCAAATATCCGTCCACACTGTAAACATTGCGTTATAGCAACTTCCACATTGTTGTTGCGATCTTGATCTCGCTCTCTCGCCACTTTCTTTTTTAGTTCAACCCAAGATTTCAATTGATCGGCGAGATATTTATCAGTTTTTGCTCTTTCGACAGTTTCAATATAAACTTCGTCAATAATCGTACAGGCTTCTTGATATTCCTTAAATCTTGTTAATGGAGTATCAATTGGTAGCTTCTTTTGCAGTTCATAAAAAGGTTCATCTTTTAACCTTTGCTCAAAAGTCTCTAAATACTGATGAAAAGCATCGCGTTCAAGACGTGGTGAAATGGTTTTAGTATCAAGGATTGACGCAAACCAAGACATCGTAATGCCAGCCCTATAATGTTGCTGAAAAGATCTCCCTATCCTTTTGCAGCAATTTCTCCAGATCTCTAACTCTTTCTTGACAACTTCAACAGGCGGATCGAATAGTAGGGACAAAACAAAATTATTGGAGTCAAGACATAGCTCTTCCTGCTCAGCCATGTTTGGAAGTGTGGGTAATACCTCTCGCAACATCAGATCGCTTGGTACATAATGAGTTTCCCCATCAACAATTATAGAAAACCTTAAAAAGTTATACATAGAAAGCAGCTTTTTCATAGTTTAAAACTCAACAAAAACCGACTGAGCTTGAATTACAGATGCATAGCTTTGATGCATGACTTTAGGGTTATGTCCTGATGCTTCAGCCACTTGCAAGTAATTAGCACCATTTTCTAGAGCATGACTAATCGCTGTATGCCTAGTTGAGTAAGGCTTGCGGTACTCAATGCCCAACTGATTGATAATCGTGCGCCATGCTCTACGGTTGAAGTTGTGATCGTCGATCGCTCCACCTTTAGGCGATGGAAATACAAGATCGTCAGGAGAAGGTTTGGTTTGCTCCTTTAGCGATCGCAACATAGTAGCGATCGCAGGACTGAGTACCACATATCTACTTTTACCAGTCTTAGTCGTGCTGCGATGTTCTCCTCTGCTTAAGGATTCACAGATAAATACATTGTTAAAATCATCATCTACATTTTTCCACTTTAGCCCAACTGCTTCACCAAACCGACAAGCAGTACCAAACAGAAAAGAAACTAGCGGGTAATAATGCTGATAGTGGGGATGATTTTTAAAGGCATTGAGTATAGCCAAGATCTCAGCCTTACTAAATGGCTTAACCCTCTTTGTCTGTGGACTCGGTTTAATCCGCTTGATCTGGTTTGTCCAAGGGTTCTCCTCAGTGACATGATATTTACCCTTAGCCCAATCCCAACAGCTTTTAAGCAACCACAGTCTTTCTTTTGCAGTTCGAGCGGTTACATTTTCCAGTTGAAGTGCGGCAAAGTCTCCAGCTAAACGTTCTGTCACTTGATGCAATGGGACATTTAGCGATCGCTCAAGATATCTCAAAATTGGTGTATACCTAGCCTCAATTGAACGGTTAGCTAAATTTTTTTCCTTAGACTGATTCTGAGTAAACTTTGCAAATAATTCAGGAGCCGTGATTTCGGTAGCAGTTTTTCCAAGGATTTTGGGCTTGTACTTTAGCAAGGTTGGGTCAAAATACCCCGCTTGCATATCTAGTTCGATCTCTGAGGATTTCTTTCGCGCTACGGCGTTTCCTGTTGCATCATTGTTAACACCAACAGCCATCGTGTAGCGCTTGCCTTCGTACTGCCATCTTAGTCTCAGCCGTCCGCAATGGTCTTCTATAGTAATTTTCATCGGGGTAAATTTCGGGGTAAAGTTACTACCCAAAACAACCCTTAACAGCCTAAATATATTGTCTTATTGACACTAGAATAGACCTTCAGGAGTTGATCGGGACTCCCAAAAGCCTTACTGTTATTGGCTCTCCAGCCTATGAACGCAAATGGACTCGAACCATCGACCCCCACGATGTCAACGTGGTGCTCTAACCAACTGAGCTATGCGTTCTGACGGATTAGTATTATAACACAAAGGAACGTGATGTGCAACTAAGAAATAGCAAAAAACAGGGCAACCGCATAAAAAATAGACGGCTTACGGAGCAAGGATTTCAATCCCAAGTATTTTTACTTAGCAATTTCTGGGATGCCTGATAGTTAAGGATCTTAATTTTTTTATGCGGAAGCCCTGCCTTACTGGTTTTATCTCTTGACAACAAATTTAAACTGATATAGCAAAGTAAGGTTAAGATAGGACATAATATTGAAACAGAAGAGACAGAAAAAGAAACGAAAATGACAGCAGCTTATAGCATAGATTTACGGAAGAAAGCAGTATCAGCCGTCGACAGAGGAGAAAAAAAGAGTCATGTCTGCCGCACCTTGAACATAAGCAGAAATACGTTAGATCAGTGGCTAAAACGCAGAGAAGAGAAAGGAAGTCTAGCGCCCGAAGAGTATCAACGAGGACCGAAACCGAAGATTGATGACCTAGAAGCATTCAAAGCATTTGCGGAAACCCATGGTCATTTGACACAGAAAGAAATGTCGAAAAAATGGGTCAAACCAGTTAGTCGAGTGCTTATCGGAAAAGCAATGCGGAAGCTCAACTTTACCCGTAAAAAAAACTTATGGTTACCAAGAAAGGGACGAGCAACAGCGACAAGAGTTTAAGCAACTAATTCGCACCTGTGCCAAAGAGAGATTCGTATATGTGGATGAAGCAGGTATCGATAACACTATTGATTATCCCTATGGATACTGCCACAAATCCGAGAGATTTCACGCGACCAAGTTAGGACACCGCACCGAGAGATTGAGCATGATTAGTGGTTGGCGAGATGGCGAGATTATTGCACCAATGCTATTCAAGGGGTACTGTAATACTGGCTTAGTGTGTAAATGGAGAGACTGTCAAGTAAAATGTGTAAAGTCTAGAAGCTAGACGTGGAGACGATCCTCAAAGAGGATCGCAAAGCGATTGAGGGCAGGTTTCCAATCGCGAATCGGCATCGTCCACTTCTTGGAGATATTCCGCATCGCCAAATAAACCAGCTTGAAAGCAGCCTCATCTGAGGGGAAAATCTGTTGAGATTTAATCACCTTCCGCAAGCTACTATTCATTGACTCAATGGCATTAGTGGTATAAATCGCCCTGCGAATCTCAGGGGGGAAAGCAAAGAAGGGGATAATATTTGCCCAATGACTACGCCAAGACTTGGAGATCGATGGATATTGCTTGTCCCACTTCTCCGCAAAGAGTTCGAGATTAAACTCTGCCTCCGATTCCGTTGCCGCACTGTAAATCGCCTTGAGGTCAGCGCAAACTTGTTTGCGGTGCTGCCAAGGCACAAAAGCGACTGAGTTTCTGACCATGTGGACAATGCATAACTGCACCTGTGTTTTAGGAAATACCGTTTCAATAGCATTAGGAAAACCAGTCAAACCATCGACACAGGCAATCAAAATGTCTTTAACCCCACGGTTGTGAATTTCGGTGAGTACGGACAACCAGAATTTGGCTCCTTCATTTGGGGATATCCACATCCCCAGCAATTCCTTGTACCCGTCCATATTCACGCCCAAGGCAAAGTACAGGGACTTATTAATCACCCTGCCATTGTCTCGCACTTTGATCACTAGGCAGTCTAGAAATACGATGGGATAAACCGCGTCCAGAGGACGGTTTTGCCATTGCTTCACCTCATCAATCACGGCATCTGTGACATTGGAAATAAGCGTTGGTGATACTTCAACACCATACATTTCCTGTAACTGGGCTTGGATATCTCTGACGCTCATACCTCTGGCATACAGAGCAATGATCTTCTCGTCTAGTCCTGACAGTCGATTTTGTCCTTTCTTTACCAGTTGTGGTTCAAACTCTCCTTGCCGATCGCGGGGGACTGCGATTTCGGCTATGCCGAAGTCCCCTTGGACTGTTTTCTGACTATAGTAGGACTTACGCAAGAGCCATAGGGATAGAAGGATGCTTGAGTTGGGATTTTAAATAATCAGACAAAAGTCCAAATTTAAGTTGGTAGATAGTGTTACCAACTTGAAAAGCTAAACGCTTAAGATGATGCCAAACAAGCATGGCACAGGCGATATGATTACGCTGAATTCTGGACTTGCGGCACTGGCAAGCCTGAATACCCGTCAATTGTTTGAGTTCACGATGAAATTCCTCAATATTCCACCTAATGGAGCAAATAGCTTGTGCTTCAGGGGTATAGTCTTGAGTTAAGTCGTTAGTCACGACATATTCTGTCCTGCTGGAAGAAACAGTGACCCAGAATAGTTTCACCTTTTTGTCTTTGGGGAATTTATTGATTTTGATCAATTTCCCCTGCAATAATTCTTGCTCAGACCAAGTTAGCTGGTCAATCCGCTTATATTTTTCTACTCCACCACTATCATCGACTAAACGATTCGACTTGAGTGGACAGTAATAGATCTTACCGAGGTTATCAATTTCTGCCATTAATCTTTGCGTGGCATACCAACTATCCATCAACACGGTTTGAAAGGGTAGTTGTTTGCTATAGACTAATCCTTGCAACATATCGGATACATGGTCTAGTTTGCTTTTACCATCGCCTTTGGGGTCATAAATCCGATAGTCTACTAGCCAAAATTCATGCCGTTTGAAATTGACATAGATACAGGTGACTATCCCGATTCCTTGGACAACTCCATGCTCGTTACCACTGTATTGTCTTTGTGCCATCTCAATCTGCTTAGCATGACGTTTGTCTAAAACTGTGTCATCAAACAGCACGTACATGTACTTGGCTTCATCGGTAACGATAGTTGGTTCTACATTTTGCCAGAGTATCCTTGGGGTTAGTTTTTGTCCTCTCATGTATCGGTTGATTTGGTCGTGACTGTATCCCTCTATGTGTTCAGCTAAGTTTGTGATCGTATAGTTTATCTGGCTACTCAGTAGATACTGGCAATAGTCTAAGGTGCTAAATTTCTTTGACATTTGGCTTTGCCTAACTCTTCTTCTTTTTTACCTCTTTTTGCGCGTTGCGTAAGTCCTATATAGCCGTTGCGACTGTTGCTTTGCCCTTCTGGTCTGGATTCATGCTTCTTGTACCCTAGATGCGTGGATAGTTCGGCTTCCAATGCTCGCTCCACTAATGCGGTGGTTAGTTGTTTGAGGATTCCTCCTTCTCCGAATAGGTCGGGTGGAGTTTTACATTCTTGCAGTAATTCATCGAGCAGTTCTTTGCGTATATTCATCGGTTTTGGTGTTAGTAATTGTGTGTCTAGATTATCTCTCTGTATACTTCCCAGTCTTTACACACTTCACTTTACACTCTCTAAATGGATAGAGGAATTTCTCGTCCCAGAATTATTGCCATGGCAAATAGTGGTCATCGACAATGCTAGTTTTCATCCTCAGCAAAGAATTAAGCAATTAATCGCGCAAGCTGGATGTGAGGTGATATTTCTGCCTCCCTATTCTCCTGACTTAAACAAGATTGAGAAATTTTTGGCTAGGTTAAAACTGCATGTCAGTAAGATTATCGGACAATGCGAAAGTTTATGGGATGCCGTACAGCAAGCCTTCTGCCAATTGTCCTAACTATCCCTTTCTTTGCTATACAAAACAAAATCCTACACTGCTTAATCAACGGGACTCAACTCGCTTGGCTAATTGATATTCAGCGAAAGCAAATCTGGGTTTGGGAACAATCAGAACTGCCACTAATCTATTCTGGAACCGACAAACTCCCAACCCTTTTCAATATCTCAGACCTGACAGTAGAAATGGTCATGGCAATGACCCAGCAGCGGTGAAAATGGAAATATTGAGATCGCCTGTTTGCGTAAGTTTGGTCAAAGAATGAAACCCAATGACAATAAAACTTGTATACAATGCGATCGCCATTCTACTTATTGATTTTTGACTGAAGCAATCGGCGATCGCGTAAATTGAGCTAAAGAATAGATCTGTTGGGAAACAAAAGCACAGCACAGAGTAGATTTTAGCTTTCAATCCATTTTTAAGCAGTATCTAAATAGAAGTTCCATAAGCCAGCCGCATTCAACATGAGACGGTCATCAAAATCAGGTATACGATTGCGATAAACTGCTGTTACGGAATTATATCGTTTCATCCCTGCATGGGCATGTTCACATTTCACTCGTTGACTGCTAAATTCTCGATTTTCCTGCTTCTGTGCTTCAGTCAACTCTTGCCCTTTTGGCTTTTTGTGGGGTAAGCGTACATTTACAAACTCTTTCTGTAAGCCCTGATATCCCAAATCTCCCTCAATCACTATGGCATCAGGAATGTTACTTACCCAGTCATTTTCGTCCAGTTGCTTCTTATCATGGACTTTTCCTGCTTTGGCTTTGCTCAGTAAAATGATCCGCTTTTTACGGGTACTACCTGTAGTGTGTTTCCTTGTATGCCGTTTTTTTTCCTGAGTAATGCTCTTTTTGTCGTTCTGCATCTTTTGGACGTTGCACTGGTCGTTCGGTTCCGTCAATGATTACTTCTTGGACTTCGCCAAACTTTGCCAGAAATTCTTCGATGCTATCGATCTTTCTTTCGGGTAATGCTTGTCTCTTGCCCAGTGCAGTTTCCAGTATTGGCATTAGTCGATGTACCCAATCGTGGGCACAGGATCGGTCAAAGCCAAATAAAACACTCATTAAGTCAAAGGTGGGATAGCATTTGCAGTACAACAAGATAAAAAACAATTTGTCTGCACTGGTTTTCAGTGTTGCTTTCCTACCCCCTCCTGCTGCTCTCCATCGTCTCTTCTGGTCTAGGGTTTCCTGATATGCTTCTTCAAAACTTGGCAACAAAGCCTCGAATGCTTGCTGGTTTAATCCTGTGGTTGCTCGTATTTGCCTATCTTGTTTTAGTATCTTTTCAATATTTATCATCTTTTTTATGCGCGTCTTTGGTTGATGATAACCGATATCAAACCTAGGCTATGGTTCAATTTATTGAACTTATAGCTTTTGTATTTACCTATGGATTGAAGTACAGAAATAAATGTGAAGTTGCTTCTATACCTTGCTTTTGTTTCCCGACAGATCTAATGAAACCCAGCCTACTTTCTACAATATCCAAAAAGATGAATATAGATCACACTCTCTTAACAGAGTATGATCTATATTCATCTTACTAAGACTCATTATAGAGGTTGGAGGTTGAAATAATAACGAAGCTTTTAGTGTCGTTTAATTAATTAACAACAACTCCTATTCTTAATCCCCCTTTATTTATTGAAATAATGAAACCACTCTCAATTCCTTTCGGTGCAATTGCTTATCTTGTAGTTTTGCTAATGGGATATATGGCTGGGGGGTATATACTTGCTGCTTACAATGTAAATCATTTTATTTTGATCGGCAACTACTTAGTTACCTTGAGATTGATCCAAACAGGATCACCATCAATTAGTTTAGCGATCGCTTGGATTTCCCTGTGGATTTGGGGTGCTTCATTCATATGGGCAAAGCCATTTATCTTAGTAGAAATAAGTGCTCAAACTGTCGCTTTATTGTTACTATCATGTTGGATACTAGCTACTAGTATGATTTTTCTATTAGCATTTGCTCAGTCAAAAACATATAGACTAGGACTAAGCAAGCGTCAATCTATCTATGGATTAACTATACTTACATGGGGAGCCATGACATTTGGTTGGCATTTATATCAATGGATTAGTCCAAAATAAATACAAGGAAAAGACGTGAGCCAATCTCCTAGAAACTACAATTCAAGAGATGCAGATTACTATCTGCATCAAATTCCTCTTCAGGTTTTGGAGAAATTAGATGAGGCGGAGAGAGAGCAACTAAAATCAGTTATCCATACAGCAATACCTAAATCTTCACCAAAGTTGATCGATCTCAGATTTGTGATTGATCTTATATTTACACGCTACTTTGTTGTGCTAATGATCGGCAAAGATCGGCGAAAACAAGATAGAAGACATGAAGTTAAAGGCTTTGCAAAATTTGCTAATGTCGTAGCCGCGATATTATTGATTATTGCCATGAGTCTACTTATTAGTGCAGTTACAATCTTAATTCTTTATCTTCTTAAGTCTGCTTTAGGAATTGATTTTTTTAAAGGTCATATAACTGAAGTGCTATTCAAAAAATAAAAGCTCATAGCTTAGAGCCGCATACCTTACAGAATTCTGCATCCATGTCATGTAAGGACAGTTCACAGCCAGAACAGATAGACTCTTTCATCACGTCATTTTCGCGATCGCTTTGGTTAGCAGTTTGCACCAATCGCTTAAATAACTCACCTAGCTGCACTGGGATCAGCGCAATACCAGTGAGAACCATGATCACTGTCGTCAGTTTACCCGCGTCGGACTTAGGCATGACATCGCTATAGCCCACGGTAGTCATCGTAAAAATTGAAAAATAGAAAGCATCAAGAAAGGTATGAAACTTGGGATTGCTAGGATGTTCGATCTGGTAGACTAAACCTGAGAAGACAAACACGATCGCTAATAATGTGAAGAGTATCCTAAATAATATGGCAATATCTTCAGTCTTATGGGCAAATAGCGTTCGCGACTCCACCAACCGAATCAAGCGCAAAATCCGAAACCAGCGCAATAGCCGAATAAACGTCACATCGATCGCTCCCAAAAAGAATGGCAAAATCGCGACTAGATCGATAATTGCATAGAGACTAAATAGATGTTTGAGTTTCTGTTCAGCACAAATTAGCCGCAGAAAATATTCAAAGACAAATACCCCAAGGATGATGTTATCCAGTAAATTGAGTCGGTGACGGGTAATTTCGGATATTTCGTAAGTTTGGGCGACAAAACTTATCGCAGAGGCAAGCACAAGGATGGCGATCGCGATATTGATGAGTTTGCCAATTGGTGTGGCAAGGTCATCAAGATAAAAGTTAATCTTCTGGCTGATTTTTTGTCTTAACATAACGAGTTAAATAATACCAAATTGCAGCTTTTCAAAAACAAAGCCCGAAAATTAAAGGTGGCGCGTAGCGCCACCTTTAATTTTCGGGCTTTGCGACAAGCTATAATCAAATATCTTCAGCCACAGATTAATTTAGGAAGCCATGCTACTACAGGGACAAAAAATCACGCTCACCATCGATGATCTAGCTGATAGTGGCGATGGGGTGGGACGTTATGAGAATATCGCCATCTTTGTTCCCAATAGTGTTCCTGGCGATCGCATTACCGCAAAATTAGAATTTGTGAAAAAGAATTTTGCCCATGCCAGCATTGAGAAAATTCTTTCACCTTCAAGCGATCGCGTCTACCCTAAATGCATCGTTGCCGATAAATGTGGCGGTTGTCAATGGCAAACAGTCGGTTATCCTGCTCAGTTGCGAACCAAGCAAAATATTGTCTTGCAAGCATTACAGCGCATCGGTGGTTTTGATGTAGAGAAATTAGAAGCACTAATTTCTCCGATTGTGGGCGCGAAGGAAAGCTTACATTATCGCAACAAAGTTACCTATCCTTTGGCTACGGGGCGTGATGGCAATCTCAAGGCAGGGTATTATCAAAAGGGAACTCATAAAATTGTCAATCTCAATCAATGCCCAGCCCAAGATGTCCGCCTCGATCCGATGTTGGAAGAAATTAAACGCGATATTCATAACCAATGTTGGGAAATCTACGATGAGAAGACGCACACAGGGCTATTGCGCCATCTAGGGCTGCGCATTGGTCGGAATACAGGTGAAGTCTTGATTACTCTAGTGACAAGAGATTGGGATATTCCGAACTTGAATGTATTTGCCCAAACTTGGTTAGATCGGTATCCTAAAGTTATGGGGGTAATTCTTAATTGCAATCCTGATAGAACTAATGCAATTATGGGACGAGAGAGCCGTTGCATCGTAGGTAAGGATTATCTCTTAGAGAAATTTGCGGGTTTAACTTTCCGTTTGCGAGGCGATACCTTCTTTCAGGTCTATACTGAGCAAGCAGAAAAGATGCTAAAAATTATTGAAGCAGAACTTGATCTAAAAGGAACCGAAATCCTCCTAGATGCCTATGCGGGAATTGGCACGATCGCTTTACCCTTAGCGGAACAAGTCAAACAGGCGATCGCGATCGAAATCCAGCCGCAAGCTACTGCACAGGGCAAACTCAATGCTGAACTCAATGGCATTGACAATGTGATTTTCCATACTGGCAAAGTCGAAGAATTAATCAGTACGCTCAATTTGCAACCTGACATCGTGATCCTCGATCCACCACGCAAGGGTTGTGAACCTGAAGTAATTGACTATCTACGCGAATTTGCTCCCGATCGCCTTGTCTATGTCAGTTGTAATCCCGCCACACAGGCAAGAGATCTGAAGCTGCTATGCGAAGGCGATCGCTACCAAATCACCCGCATTCAACCGATTGACTTTTTCCCACAAACCTCTCATGTTGAGGCGATCGCCTTTCTTAAAAAATCGTAAGCACGAGATATGACAGGCTATATAATGGAATCTAAATTAAGGATGAATTTATCAAGTTGAGTCGAAACAAAAGGGATAAAGAATGTTATCTAAATTGAACTTAAGAGGTATTGGTTCTGTAAGAAATCTTGAAATTGAGTTTGGCGATCGCCTTAACATTCTTACGGGTGACAATGGCTTAGGTAAGAGTTTTCTGCTTGACGTGATCTGGTTTGCCTTGACAGATAACTGGATTGGCTTGCCAGCACTACCAAATTTTGACCAAGATACTTCTCCATATATTCGCTTTCAAGCCAGTAATGGAGAAGAATGTGAGAGTATCTTTCTATTTGACAAACAAAGATGGCAAGACTTTCAGCGTTCACAAGAAGATGAGATTGTTATCTATAGTCGTATTGATGGAGGATTTTCGATTTTCGATCCATTAAGAAAATTCACTCCTGATGAAGTTTACAACTTTACATCACATCAAGTTCTGAACGGATTAATATTTAATAATGGCTCCATACCTTGTATGGGGCTGATTCATGATCTTGACTATTGGCAGCTAAAGCAAACAGAAACACCTTATCAAATTCTCCAAAGTGTAATTCAACATCTGTCGCATCCCGATGAGCTAATGCAAGTTGGTTCATCTGTAAGGCTTTCAGTAGATGATAGCCGTCAAATTCCTACCCTTTCTTTGCCTTATGGCAATGTTCCTATAACTCATGTTTCTTCAGGTATTCAAAGAATACTAAACTTAGCATATATGCTTGTCTGGGCTTGGGAAGAACATATTCAAATCGCAAAACTCAAAAGAACTGAGCCACTCAAAAAAATTGTTTTTCTAATTGATGAGTTAGAAGCGCATTTACATCCCAAATGGCAAAGAACTATTCTTCCTGCCATTCTTCAAGTTTGCAAATTATTAAATTCAGAAATCGAGGTGCAAGTTGCTACAACGACACATTCACCGATGGTATTGGCATCTGCTGAACCATATTTTAAAGAGGAGCTAGACAAATTATTTCTGTTTGAGTTACTTGGGAGCGAGGTAACTCTCAATGAAATTCCTTGGGTAAAGCAAGGTGATGTGGTGGGATGGCTGACTTCAGAAATTTTTGACCTCAAACAAGCGCGATCGCGTGAAGGAGAGGCAGCAATTGGTGCGGCTCAAGCATGGGCTATTGGAGATCCTGACTATGTATACCCTGATAATTTACAAACACTTGCACAAATTCAAGCCGAACTGGAGCAAGTCATTCCTGGTCACGATCCTTTCTGGATTGGTTGGACTGTCAAAAATGAGGCAAGACAGAAATGATTCATTTTGATTGTGTACCAGAGCCCCCAGATTTTGAGCGAGAAGTCAGACAAAAAGGCGAAGACTGGCTAGCAAAAAATCCTAACAAGAAAAGACCAAGTGCCTTGTGGTCTCCCTTCAAAGCCCATCTTGCTGATGGATTCCGAAATCTTTGTGGGTATTCAGTAATGTATGAGCCAATTGGCACAGTAGATCATTACATCAGTTGCGATAGTGATCGAACAAAAGCGTATGACTGGAATAATTATCGTTTTGCTTCAGGCTGGATTAATAGTTCTAAAAAGATCTTAGATGATCAAGTATTTGATCCCTTTGAAGTACAAGATGATTGGTTTGAAGTGGAATTACGAACATTTAGGTTAGTCCCACAGCTTGACAAGATCCCTGAAAATGAATGGGAAAGAGCTAAGCTGACTCTGCAAAAACTACATCTCGATAATGATGAAAGAGTTGTACGACAGCGCAGAGAATGGTATCAAATGTATGACTCTGGTGAGTTAAGCCTTGAGGGGCTAGAGAAAAAAGCTCCCCTTGTTGCCCGTGCGATCCGAAAACGACTTATCGAACTCGCGTAATGTTATGTTAGAAAATCTGTCTTTAAGTATTTTTTGTAATGTCTAAAAACTATAAAATCACCCTTCTCCCTGGGGACGGGATTGGTCCCGAAATTATGAAGGTAGCGGTGGCAGTGCTACAGGCGATCGCACCAAAATTTGGTATTACCTTTGCTTTCGAGACAGCTCTCGTTGGCGGTGCTGCGATCGATGCGACAGGTCATCCTTTGCCCGAAGAAACTTTACAGCTTTGCAAAAATAGTAATGCAGTTTTGCTAGCCGCAGTTGGTGGCGAAAAGTGGGACACGATGCCATCAAATTTGCGCCCTGAACAAGCTTTACTAGGCTTGCGTGGTGGCATGGGCTTATTTGCCAATTTACGACCTGCTCAGATTTTGCCTCAGTTAATTGATGCCTCGACTTTGAAACGTGAAGTAGTTGAAGGCGTAGATATTCTAGTAGTACGCGAACTTACAGGCGGCATTTATTTTGGCAAACCCAAGGGTATTGTCAGCGATGAAAATGGTGTGCGTCGGGGCTTTAATACGATGGTTTATACCGAGCCAGAAATCGATCGCATTGCCAGAGTTGGCTTTGAGGCTGCTCAAAAACGTCGTGGTTCTGTCTGTTCAGTTGATAAATCCAATGTCTTGGAAGTATCGCAACTATGGCGCGATCGCGTGAATAGTATTTCCAGTGAATATCCCGATGTGAAGCTATCTCATATGTATGTGGATAATGCCGCCATGCAGATCATTCGCAATCCCAAACAGTTTGATGTAATCCTAACTAGCAATCTATTTGGCGATATTCTCTCCGATGCGGCAGCAATGTTAACAGGTAGCATCGGCATGTTGCCATCGGCTAGCCTCGGTGAAGCAGGAAAACCTGGTGTGTTTGAGCCTGTACATGGTTCTGCTCCTGATATTGCTGGTAAAGATTTGGCGAATCCTTTGGCTCAAGTTTTAAGTGCGGCGATGATGTTGCGCTATGCCTTTAATGAAGGAGAGGCTGCCGATGCGATCGAGTTGGCGGTGAATAAGGTTCTCGATTCTGGCAAACGTACAGGCGACATCATGGCTGATGGTTGCGAAAGATTAGGCTGTATCGCTATGGGAGAAGCGTTGCTAGCCGCGCTGTAAAAAGAAAGGTGTCGCGATGCGACACCTTTCTTTTTACAGCGCAAAGCGCTGTCCTCACACATGGACTACCTTTTTTTGGCACAATAGGACAAACTAATTGATTTTGTTACTAGCAGGTAAGTCGATTATGACAATCACATTAGAGAAAGCGACATCTTCAGTCCTGACTCTTGAGGAGTTCTTTAACTATGATGATGGCACTGATGCTATGTACGAGTTTGAAGATGGAGAATTAATATTAATGACGGCTGAAAGTGAAATCAATCGACGAATTGCATCTTTTCTGTTCGCTTGTTTTTTGCAACAGGGTGTTCCTGCGTATCGGTTATCGATGAAGACAGAAATTGTCACCACTGGCTCTCGGTTGCGAGTTCCTGATTTGGTAGTATTTTCTGAAGAATTAGCGATCGCTATGGAGGGGGCGAAGCGCTCCACCGTCATGTCAGAAATGCCTTCGCCTTTGCTAGTTGTTGAGGTGGTTAGTCCCAATCAAAGTAGTCGTGATTATCGCTATAAGAGATCAGAATATGCGGTGCGGGGGATTTCAGAATATTGGATCGTTGATCCGATATTGGGGCGCGTAACAGTATTGGAATGGGTGGATGGCTTTTATGAAGAGAAGGTATATGAGGGTGAACAGGCGATCGCTTCTATAGTATTTGCCGATCTAAAATTAACTACAGCACAGATTTTGCAGGCTTAATAGTGTTGTGGGTTATTGGTAATAGCAAACTTTGCTCGATCGCTTGTCTGACAGGTTGACGCACATAGCAATCACTTTCAAGGCATTCGACTAAAAGACGATTAGCATTACAGTATTGACGTAAATGCTCAAGTTGATGGGGAGTGAGATTCCAAATTTGACCAATATTACGATTGTTGATCGTCTGTTGACGCAGGTTATTAGCCCAATCCTCCCATTTGATCTCGCTATCAGCATCTTCAGGACAAGCTTCAATTAGTTCTGTTAAAGCATCTGCCAATTGCGAATCGACAGCTTCTTGGGCATATTCCAAAGCAAGACTAAGATCTAGTTCTAGATCAAGTCCCAGATCTTCCCCATCTTTAGTTTCTAGGGCTCTTGCCAGATCAAAAGCGAGATCAACATTGAGATTACGATTTTGACAAAGATCAAGATCAAGTACGAGGCTCCGCGCTAAGACATTAGCCAAGTTGTGAGGAGAACTCTGGGCGATCGCACGTCCAAGAGTTAGATAGAAAGCCCGTACTGATTGAATGCGATCGGTCACTTGAACAGATTCTGCTTTTTGGTTAACCCATTGCAACAAACTTTGTAATTGCGGATCACTAGCTAACAGGCGATCGCAATACTCTTTCATTAATATCAGCAACTCGTCAGCCGATCGCATCATACCGACAGCAAGGCGCAAAATATCATGCCAACGTGGATCGGTGATTTTACTAGCTAGCAATATCAAGGTGTCTTGGTTGCCATTATAAACAAGCTCACGCGCTGCTAAATATTCATGAAAAGTTAAATGCGAAAAAGAATAAATCCCTTTAGCTCGTTCTACAAACAAACCATGTTGCGATTCGATCGCCCTGATAATTGCTTCACTATCGAGTTGCAAAGCCTCCTCATCGGTATTTGCTTTTGGTAAATTACGAATATATTCAGTAATATAGCTTTCCAGATCGACTTGCCGAAAAAAGTAATCTCCTTGATAAAATGTTGTGCAAGCAACTTGGGCTAACAAATCTTCTTTACGTTGCATCGACAAATTTTTATAAATTTGATGCCGTTCAATATTGCGTTTGGCATCCCATTTTTTAAGCAGTACGTCCAACCCTTCTCGATAGAGATCTGAACGGTTAGTTGGGAAATCACCAAATTCATCGAACACTGAACACAATAGAGTAAGCAGTAACGGATTAGTAGCCAATTCTTGAATAGGGCGATTGTCTTCTACTTTTCGCAAAAAAAGCTCAATATGTCGGGAATTATTAAGAAACCAACGCTGGGCAAATTGCGAAATTTGCAATGGTTGGAAGTTCGCAACTTCGACTTCAGTGAACTTCTCAAATATATATTCCTGCGATCCCAAGCGACTGGTAATCACAAAACGATTGGTATAGAATTGCTCCGAAAAACTCCGTAAATCTTCAAGCACACGATGCAAATCATTTTCGCGAACTTCATCCAGTCCATCTAAAAATAGAATTGCTCGACCTTGTTGTAGAAGCTGTTTAACATTTGCCTCATTACCAATGTTATAAGCGCATAAGTCTTGAGAGATATAATCTAATAACAGTGGCTGAGATTCTGCGCCTGCATACTGACGCAATGTCACAAAAATTGGAACCAAATCACTAAAAATATCGCTTTGCGAACATTTCAGAGCCGTATATTTTAATAGCGTCGTTTTCCCTGCTCCTGGTTTACCTAGCAGCATCAGTTTGCTGTAGCGATTTAGAGCTTCCATACTAGAAATACGATCTTCATTGATGAGTCCCATCTCAATGCGATCGCGTCCATGATAAGTAGCCAACAAATCAGCAATTCCCAAACGACGGCGGCTGGTAATTTTTTCTAAAACATCTGTACCTGTATAAATATTTTCCAGATCAATCGGATGCGACATATCCAACACTCGCATGGTGGCACAGCGCTCTTGGATTAGTTGACGACTGCGATGGCGTAGTTGCTGCACCAGTTCTTCAATATTGATGTCCGAGGCTATACCTTGACTAGATATAGATTGGGCCGCAAGAAATAGGTTTTGCTCATTTTGTGAACTGGGTTGCGAACTGGTGTCTGCATCTAAAAAATTTTGCAAGATATGTAAGAGACGATTATTTTTGCCAGGTCCCTTACCACTAATGTCAAATTTTCGATAAATTTCTCCCATCCGCTTGCGATAGGCTTCTTCAGAAATGCCTAAAAAGCTAGCAACTTCACGATCTTCACGATCTTCCCCAAATCGCAATAGGAAAACACTTTCCTGATCAGCAGAAAGCTGATGGGTTTGCGCCATTCGCATCAGAAATTTTTGGGGGAACATAAGTTTATTGTCTTAAGGGAAATAGCCTTTAGGGGCGCTTTCCTTATCATAAATGCCGATCGCACCATGCATCAATATCCGCTAGTAAGCGATCGCCTATTTCCCAAGGCAATAAATGGGCGGTATTTGGGTAAGAGATAAATTCACAATTTGGCAATAATTGGGTTGCGAACTGGTGTCTGCATCTAAAAAATTTTGCAAGATATGTAAGAGACGATTATTTTTGCCAGGTCCCTTACCACTAATGTCAAATTTTCGATAAATTTCTCCCATCCGCTTGCGATAGGCTTCTTCAGAAATGCCTAAAAAGCTAGCAACTTCACGATCTTCACGATCTTCCCCAAATCGCAATAGGAAAACACTTTCCTGATCAGCAGAAAGCTGATGGGTTTGCGCCATTCGCATCAGAAATTTTTGGGGGAACATAAGTTTATTGTCTTAAGGGAAATAGCCTTTAGGGGCGCTTTCCTTATCATAAATGCCGATCGCACCATGCATCAATATCCGCTAGTAAGCGATCGCCTATTTCCCAAGGCAATAAATGGGCGGTATTTGGGTAAGAGATAAATTCACAATTTGGCAATAATTTTGCAGTTTCTAAGGTTGATGCTGCTGTGATATGGCGATCTTGCTCTGCGGCGATCACAAAGCAGGGGATTTGGATTTTAGCTAAATCATCAGTGCGATCGTATCCTAGCCTCAGTGCTTGCGTTAAGGCTTGTTGAGCATAGCGCGAAGTTTGTAAATAGGCTTTTGCACCCGTATGAGAAATCTGATCGTAAGCTCCTTGAGTATGCTGCTGAATTAAATATTTAATCAGCGATCGCTTGCCAAACCACTCAATATGCCAACGCTGCTTTGGCACAACCCAATGCAAAGCAACGGCAATCACTAAATTTGCATATTCCCACCAAGCAATTTTTGGTAAACCGCTGCGCGGCTTGGCGGCTGTGGCAATTAAAATCAAGCCTACGATTTTCGGAGCAGTTTTTTTGGGAATAGGAGTGAAGTTGTTTTGAGATAAATTCTGCTGCTCAGCAGCTCGCAACGCCAACTCCATCGCCAAAATTCCACCTAGAGACCATCCTAAAATCAGATATTCCGTTTCTAGATGCTCATTTAAAAAGTCTTTCTGCTCAGATTGGAGGTCGCTTTCCAAAAGATCCCAGAGATCTTGTATGTGATCTAACATTGTAAAGCTCATAGTTGCCTTACAATTTCCATAACCACGCAAGTCAGGCGCGATCGCCCTAATACCTTGAGCATGAAAGTATTGAGCGAAGATCTGCATTGCTTCGCTATTTCCGGGGTGTCCGTGCAGGCATAAAACTTTTAATCTGCGATCGCTAATCATCCGAAATACATTTGAAATAAATCAAGTCTTACTTACCTTAACTTGGCAATGACGCAGACTTCACAAGAGCTCGACGCTTTCAATCTCCCAAAAGAAAAAAGCGTCAGTCAAATAATTACCAAATCCATCAATATTATTCCAGTTGATGAAATAATCCCTGACTTGACTTATGCCAGTCTTATGGCAATGCTGAAATTACTCAAGAACCATACAGGTACAGTCAATATTGAGTCTCATCATTTTAGCTGGAATATCTTTATGCATCGTGGGAGAATCGCCTTTATCGAAGATGAAGGTAATTTTTTGGCGACGCTAAGACGCAAACTCCAAATCCAAAAAGTTCAGCTTCCACAGGATATTTTACTTAGTAATACTAGCAAGTCTCTCAATATCATTGAGACTTGTGAACTTTTAGGTAAACTTTATGCCCGCGATCGCGAAAACTGTCTAATGATTTTCAAGGAAATATTATTAGAAAACCTTTTAGCAATTTCTTTGGAAAAAAAGTTTTCCTTTCTATGGAAACCTTTGGCGTTAAATAGTCCAATTATTTTGCCAATATGGCAAATCAATGATCTCGAAAAAGCGATCGCCAAAGCAACTAAGCAATGGCGCACTTTTACTCATGTGCGTCATCCCTATCAAATGGTGCAACTACTAGATTCTGAATGTGGAATCGCCAAAGTTCCACTGTTTAATCAAGTTACAAACGGGAAATGTCGAATTAGTGAAATTGCCGATTGGTTTCAGCAACATATTACTCGGACTGCACTCAAACTCGATAAGTTAGCTGAAAATCATACTGTTGTTATCTTGCCTTTAAAATTACGTTCTTTGGCAGTTAATGAAGAGCCAGTCCTTGACAAAATTCAGGAAACCCGATCTCAACTTAAAGTGATGATTGTTGATGACTCCCCCTTGTTACTCAAGCAATTTGGCAATTTAATAACAAGCTGGGGTTATCAGCTAAGCCTAGTCAATGACTCCGTTAACGCCACTAGGCAAATGCTATCAGAAAAGCCCGATATTGTATTTATGGATATCAATATGCCTAATTTAAATGGGTTTGATCTAATTAAACAAATTCGTCGTCAACCATCTTTGGCAATTATTCCCCTAGTTTTAGTTACATCCGAGAATACAATTACCAACAACTTTCGTGCAAAATGGGCTAATTGTCGTTTTTTGAGCAAGCCTCTCAAATCCGATGATATCCAAGAATTTCGTGATCAGGTTCGGACGATTTTGCAAGATTTTGTCTCTCAATCGCAATTATAGCGATCGTCACTATTGCTTTCTTAGGGAGTGATAGCGATATCGTAGCACTGGGTTTATTGGGTGCGTTACGCTGACGCTAATACACCCTACTTCACTGAATGTTAAGATAAAACTAAGTAGAATTGCTTAGACGCAGTATGGCAATAACCCGAATACAATTTGGGATAATGTATCTGAGGAAACCAATCGAATTTGTCCGTAGTTGCTACGATCTATGATGAAGCGATCCGTTTTTTTGTAATACTTATAGTATTTTCCCCATCCAAGTGCCTCCCAGTCAAAAAACATGATTGCTATGACAGGTTCCTTGCCTAACTCAGACCTTGTGTCTAACAACTTGACGGACGGACAAGTAGTGAGGAATGCCACATTACATATCCTGTTAGCTGCTATGCGCGTCATGAGTCGTTCTACGGGAGTGATCCGCGTAGAGACAAAATATCATCGGTGGAAATTATTACTTACGGGTGGAGGACTAGTATTAGCAGAAGAAGAAGGGCAAGTCATACCCACATTGGTTCGCAAATACAACAGCAAAGGCATTAATTTTTCGCGTATTCCTGAATGGGAGCAGCGTCAAAATAATCGACCTTACTGTTATCCTTTTGTGAGCAATGTTTACAAAAAACATCCCGAAATTACTAAGGAAGTTTTAAAAGAAGTTATCTTAGAAAATTTGTTGTCTTTGCATTTAGAGGATGGATTCTCTTTTGTATGGAAGCCCGCCGAAGAGCTGCAAATTAATCTACCTGTTTGGCAGTTATCAGTAATCGAAAATAGTATCGCCAATGAAGTAAGGCAATGGCAAAAATTTGATTGTGTAAAACATCCTTACCAATTAGTGCAACTTGTTGATGCGGCTAATTTACTGGCAAGAGTGGGCAACGATAATTTCCCGCTCTTTGCTAAGGTGACCACGGGGCAAGATCGAATCTGTGCGATCGCCGATACTTTTAAACAGCCGATTTATCGCACAGCCTTATTGCTAGACAAGTTAGCACAAAAAAACATTGTGTCAATTGTGCCATTGGAAGAGCGGAAGTCTGACAGTGATATTGGCGTTCGGCAAAATGTATCTGCACCAAAAAATGTCAAAGATGAACCTAGGGTTTTTATCGTTGATGACTCACCTGTTTTATTGCAACAAATGCAAAGGCTGTTAATTAGTTGGGGGTATCAAGTTGATTTTACTGATGATGCTGAAGCAGCTACTGACAGAATCTTAGAATACAAGCCAACTATTGTTTTTATTGATATCAATATGCCAAGTCTAAATGGCTTTGATTTGATCAAACAAATTCGTCGTCAACGGGAATTAGCTTCGTTATCTTTGGTATTAGTTACTGCTGAGAACAGTATGACTAATAACTTTAGGGCAAGATGGGCAAATTGTCGTTTTCTAGCCAAACCAAGATCGTCATCTGACACTCCAAAATTTCGCGACGAATTACGTAACTTATTAAGGGAGCTTGCGCCTTTGTCAACAGACACCCTAGTCTAGGAACTAGTTATATCAGTACTATGATGCTTGTTTCATAAGCAATAAAGCAACCAAGAATATTGTGGTTTAAATCCATTAATTTGTACAAGTACTGACAATTTTTTACGTATTCTCAAGATATTAGAAAAAGTAAGTTAAGGACAGATAAAAGTAATTGTCAGATTCACATTCATCCTAAATTAATCGTAAGTAACCGCATTTATTTAACTGTATACAATTGAAGGCAAGAATTATGAGCGAGCATTTTTTAATAATTGATGATTCCGCGATTCAGAGGCATTTGTTAAGTTCTTTCTTAAAAGATTTTGGGCATACAGTAGATTTCTGTGAATCGACTATTGGCGCTTTAGATAAAATCATCAACAATTCCTACACAGCTATTTTCTTAGACATTGTATTGCCAGATCAAGATGGTTATAAGTTTTTGCGAGAACTGCGATCGCAACATCAACTTGCCGATCAGTACGTGATTTTATGCTCAACCAAAAGTACCAAACTCGAAATTGACTATGGACTAAAACGTGCTAAAGCTAATGACTATTTGCCCAAACCAGTTAGTCGAGAGTCATTATCTGAAGTTTTGAATAAGTTGCCCCAACGAGTGAAATGAGCATTTCTGAGATGAGCCAAGCCAACGCAGCTGAGCCATTACTTGATCAGCTATTCGCACCGAGTAACCGATATATTGTGGCAAAAGTTGGCGATCGCACAGTTAATTTTCCCGACACATTAGTTTCAGAAATTATTATTATCGATCGCAATGCAATCGTTGCTTTACCCTTTTATGAAACTGCAATCATTGGGGTAATGCATCATCAAGCAAATGTGATGCCTTTGCTGTTATTACGATTGCTAATGGGGGAACAACGCACTTTAATCACGGAATCTTTGACGGTGGTGAGACTGAGTAAACTAGCCGACAATTTGGGCAACAAAAATCTGGGTGGGGTTGGGGTAATTGTAGATCGGGTAATCGGTAGCCTTACTATTGATGAGCATCAAGATCAGCGTCAGCAATCTTCAGATGTAGATCAGCTAACGTTTCCATCGATCACCGATGCTAAACATGCAAAAAAAATAAGTCAAACAGTAGCGAATATCAAGGAGACCGAGTATACTCCCATTGAAATTATCCTATCAAGTATTCCTAGTCATATTTGGCAACCTCAACGCTGGCAGATTTCTAAGTAGTACTTGCACTGATATGTACCGTAGTTTGAAACTTCATACTATTTGGCTACATGATTAGGGCGAGTATAGTGTAGGATGATTTTCACAAAAATGCTACGATCCTTTCCCTATAGCGAATGCATATGGCAAGCACATCTAAGAGAACCCCAGCGACTTCTTCAGGCAAGAGCAAGCAAGCATCTTCAAAGAGATCGCCTAAATCGCCAAACGCCCCCAAACCTAATAAGTCAAGAGGCTCAATGGGACTGGGATTGCTGCTGATTGCGATCGGCACATCGCTAATAGGCTTAGGTGGCCTAGGTTATTGGTTTTATCAAGAATTACTAAGTAGTGCTCGACGAGAAGTTGATACATCGGCTGAAGCGCAGGCTCGTCAAATCGACGCTAGGCTCTCAGATGTTAAGACGACAGTTGATGAAGTTGCAGGTGGGGCAAAGATCCTATTCCAGCAACCGTCAAAGCCCAAAGGCTCTGAACCATATCAACGTCTGATTGTCGATGGATTACAAAACAAGAAATCCATCGCAGGTATGGGGATTGCCTCAAATGGCAACTTACTATTTGCGCCAGCTAAACCTCTTGTCCCCTATGTATGGAGAGAACAGTCAGGCTTAAAGACTGAAACGGCTGGTCAAAAGCTGGCAGCCCCAAATGATAAATTTTTATCTGGAGATCGCCCTGATATTCCAAAAGCGTCATTTTATCTAGACACTCTTAAGGGACAGGCAGCTTGGTCACAGCCCTATACCGCATTGGGTAAGACATTAATCACCTACAGTGCTCCCATCAGCGATGGACAGAAAGTAGTGGGGATTGTCAATGCTGATGCGATCGCTAGTGAGCTTTTGTCATTAGTAGATACTGCTTCATATCAAGATACTAGCAATGAAAGCAAGATTGGCTTTGTCGTAGCTAATAGCAGTGGCAAAGTAGTTACGGCTTCCTATAAGTTTCAGGCAACGCAAACCCAAAACCCAGCTATCGCTGAGGATCTCACGAGCCTCGTTCAACAAGCTAAAGCTAAACCGTCAGGAATTGTCCAAACTGGTGGAAATCTCTGGGCATACCGCAAAATCGAAGGCAGCGATTTGCTATTTGCAGCCCAGTTGCCCGAATCAGAAATCACCAATAAGCTAATGCTTCCAGTCGGTGTTGCGGCTGTTAGTATCAGTGCGATTTTGGCGATCGCCATATTATTATTCGTCAACAGGCTCAAAAATCGGCTTAAGCCCCTTACCGAAGAATGCGATCGCTACTTGAGTCAGCAAGGAAATTCAAATGTAAATATTCCAGCCAAAGATATTGCAGGTAAAGATGAAATTGATCATCTTGGAATCTCGCTTAAAAACACCTTCCAACAGGTAAAAAACAATGAAATTCGTTTGCGTAACGGACTGAGCCAAACATTATCATCATCGGATGATGATATATCGGCAGCAGCACAGATCCAGCAAAATTTCGCAGAAACGGAGTTGATGGAGGCTGAAGTAGGCAACCTATTAGATGTTGTCTCATCTATGGAAGAGGGTGATCTCACGATTGAGGCTCAAGTAAATGATCGCGCTACAGGACTAGTCGCCGACACCCTTAACCGTCTTCGCGAAAAACTCGTAGAGATCATCTCCAGTGTCTTAGGTACAGCCAAACAAGTAGTCCAAGGTGCTGCCGATCTTGAAGAATTAGCCAAAACTGTCGTGTTAAACTCCGCTGAACAAGCACAGTCAGTTGCGCAAGGACAAGCTCTAACGGAACAAGTTGCTGCTATCGCTGAGAGATCTTCAGCACAGGTAAACGATGCGAACCAGTCACTTCAGGAAGTACGCGACACAGTAGCGTCTGGACAAACGGCGATCGTTGCCCTGACTGACAGTATTAGCGTCTTACAAACGGGTTCAGCCCAAATCGTCCAACGCATGAAAACATTGGGCGAATTCGTGGGTCTTGCAGAGCAATTTGTCCAAGATCAAGGTCAAATCGCCTCTTTAACACAGGCTCTGGCGATAAATGCCACCCTTGTTGCTGCTCGCGCTGCTCAACAAAAAGATCCTAGACAGTTTACTAGCGTAGCCCGTGAATTTGAGTCGATCGCTGGGCAAGTTAATGATTTGGCAACTCAAACCAATGATGGTTTGACGGTATTGCAACAGCGGACATCTCAAATCCAAACCGTAGTAACTGCGATCGATGCAGAAGTTCAGAATTTAAGTGGACTTGTTGCTGGTTTTACATCAGGAGTAGAGTCATCGCAATCTGCGTTCAATAGTATTCAAATAGCTACCGAAGAAGTTGTCCAAATTGGACAAGCTATTACTGAATCTAGTACCGAAATTGCTGAAGCAGCTGGCTCTACAGCTAGCTATATGAGTGAAATTGCTCAGTTAGCTGATCGCACAGCCAACCTAACTCGATCGGCTCGACAACAAGCTGAAGCGATGGGAAATCAAGCCCAGCAACTACTGCAAGGCATTCAGTTCTTCCGTCTGCCCGACTCATCTGGAGGGCTAACCCATGAGACATCTGTCAATAGTTTGTTTGATGCCTCAACAGAGTCAAGCAATACCGAGCCTAATAATTTGGGTGTAGCTGTACCTGCGATCGCGGTAGCAGCAGCGGTAACAGCAGTCAGCTTTTCTCAATCAGAGTCATCTTTAGCAAATGCATATGAAGCTGAGGAAGATAACACAGCCACCGATAATAAATATCTTGAAAATCTACTTGACGACGGTGTTAGCAGCGATCAGATCGATGATAATGCTGTTGAATCTCTGCAAGAACAAAGCTTTGATTCTATTTCAGAAAATTTCATGTCTGGAGGTATTGCAGACAATCAAAATCCAGATTCAGCGACCTATTCTAACCTCACAGATATCTCTCTAATCGAAGAATCTCTCCTTGCGGATCTTAAACATGAAGTCTATGACGACGATAGTTCGCTTGACGAATCTTCACCCCTTGACGATACTGAGCCAACTCTAAAAAATCAGCTAGATGGAGTGAATGAATCTTCGATCGTTGAAGCTTCAAGTGATCCTCTGATTGTTTCTGCTACATCTTCATTTTTAGAAAATACAGCTTTTGGCACTGTGTCACCACTTGCTGAAGATGCAAATCTGAACTTACCAACTTTTGTTGATTTTTCAATTCCAGATATGGATGATGATGACTTCATCATCCCCAAAATGAATATAGAATCTACCCTAGACAATTCCAATTCATTTTTTGATAGCGATAATTCAATACTAGCTTCTGAAGTTAATCAAGCAGATTTTGATCCATTTGCTATGGATACTCAAACAGCAGAGGATGCCGATGAAGCTGCGATCGCAAATAATGACAATGTATTTGAGTTGACTGACTCACAAGATTACAATCAATTCACAACCAACAACGTGATTAATGAATCATTAGAAGAATCTGTAGAAAGTTCTTCCAATGAAGTTCTTGGCGGTTCTTTTGAGATGCCTTTGGATGAGTCATTATTTGATGAAGGCTTTGATGGAGCTCTTAATGATTCGGTGCATCACCCATTTGCTGTTGCTGAAGATATTGAGGAGCCGATCCCAGAGACTGTAAATAATGAATTAAATTATGAACTATCTGACCAAGATGCCAACAATTCATTTGACTTTGGACAACCAGTAGATATTTATTCAAATAATCTTGAGAATCAAGGCGAATTATCTGAATTTCCTGCTCAAATCCCCGATATTTATCTTGAGGATTCTTCAGATGATGAATTTTCAGAAGTGTTTAATTTTGAAATCGGTGATGACCCTATAACAAACTATGCGGACTCAGTTGAACCAGACAATTTCTTAGATGTGATTCGCACCCAAGGAAATGAAGGACTTGAAGAAATTGTTGAAGATTTTGATAGTCAAGTAAATGATTATATGGATCCTGCGATCGCACCAGAATTAGATCTCCTATCGCCTTCATTAGATTTATCTGAGCAGCCATCTACAGAGTTCACCTTTGAAATTGATGAAAGCTTATCGGCAGAATCATCTGATTTAGTTGAATTAGATGAATTTTCAGAAAGTTATTCTGATGTTTTGTTTGACGATAATCCCATCGATAAAAGTGAAGAATTTATAGTAAATCCCTTCGATACTTCTGAAAACATCCAAGACGACGAGTCTTTTGTTCTAGAGTCGATAGCTCAAGAGAACTCTTCACTAGACTTGCTTGACGAACAATCAGAAGATTTATCTTCACTGTTTAATATAACTGAAGAAATTGCAGAAGTAGATCTAGGCAATGATCAATACGGGGCTGAGTCAAATGAAACCAATAGCCTAGTGGAACAAGCTGACGAGTTAGACTCAATCTGGCAAGCTGAAGAATCAGTTTTAGATGAGTCAGACTTTTCTGCCGATTTTGACGTAAGTATGATCTCACCTAGCGAGCAAGTCTCCGAACCATTTGATTTTTCTACAGATCTTCAAGAAGATTCTTTTACTCCAGAAATAGCGATCGCATCAGAAACAGATATACAATTATCGCCAGTGCTAGATCTATACGATCAGCAGTTAGAATATATTTCTGATGAACTGTCTGAAGATTTCTCTTTTGAAATAGAAGAGGATCTGTCAACTGACCAAATGGACTTAGGTAATGATGCCTTTGATGCAGCATTTACGATGTCACAACCTGAAATCGAGGACATTAGCTTATCATCCCTTCCAGAAAGTGAATCAGAGCTAGCTTTTCCTTCATTGATTGATGAAATTGAAAATCCAGAAGCCCAGTCTTCGGAAGCAATCTGGGAAACAGACGATATCGCCTCAGTTTTTGGCGAAATCCCTAACATTCAGGAAGATTTGGCTGAAGATTCTTCATTTATAACTGATAATCTTAGTACAACTTTTGTCCTACCAGACTTGTCGAGTGTGGCAGAGACTAGTGATGCATTGATGGATGAAGAATTTAACTTTGACATAACTGATGACGATTCCAACTTTAATGTTTTCACAAATCCTTTGGAAAGAGTTGTCGAGGATTTAGTGAGTGACTCAGGGCTCAATAACAGTGAAGATCTCCCTGACTCTGTCTCTGATGCAATCTCGCAAACTGACTTGATCTCCCCAGATTTAGAAGAGATTGATGGCTTTGAAGAAAACTTGGTTGAAAGTCAGTCTTCTTCTGCCGCTGCCAGCTTTAGTTCTGTCTTTGCTCTGCCAGACTTATCGCTGATGGAAGAATCTGACGAAGCATTAATGGATGAAGCCTTTGACTTTGGAATGTCTGATGACCCTGATAACGCGGATAATTTTGGCGTTTCAATAAATTCATTGGAGGAAGAACCTGCTATAGCTTCTGATGAAGATTTGCTCAATGAATCAGGCGTAGATTTATCCTCAGTATTTAATGACAATTTAGAGCAAGGTGCAGAATTAAGCTATCAAGAATTTATCAATAATTCTGAATCCAATTTTGATATTGATGATAATACCTCAACCTTTGCAGAGCTAACTGGAGGATTGGAATCGGAGGACGAATCGATCAAGTTTAGTGAAATCATGGATGCAGGAAACTTCACAGACGACGCTTTAGAAGAGTCAGTTATATTTGAGGCGATCGCAGATGAAACAAACGATCTAGATTTAGAATCTTCAGCAGATTCTCTAGACTTGGGTATTTCTCAGACTAGTAACTTGGGGTTAGACTCGGAATTTATGGAGTCCTTTCCCGATCTTTCTCTGGATTTCTCAGATAATTGGCTTGATAAGGTGGATGAAGATAGTGATCTTAGTAGTGCAAAATTTGCTGACTCAGATGACGATATATCTATTGGATATCCATCTGAAGATGAAGTTAAGACCATGTCGGATGGCGACACCTATGGGTTTGCAGATAATCTGCTGGACAGTCTCATGGATGAAGCTGATGAAGAGTTTGCAAGTCTATCGATGGATTTACCAGATTTGCAAACATTACCTCACTTACCTAACTTTAGCGATCATTCTGTAGAGACTGAAGATAGCAATAGTGAATTAGAAAGTGAGATTGAATTTGATTTCTCTGCATTTGATTTGCCGATAGAAGATTCGATTAATTCAGCTAGAGCCGAAATCGAAGATTTTCTGTCAGGTAGTTTAGACATTGAGGAAGAGGGGATTCAGAAAAAGAATCCTCCTAAACTAGTTGAACCAGACAACTCAGGCTCAGTTTAACTAAAAGTAAGAGAACGCGCAAAGCGCGTTCTCTTACTTTTAGGGCTACTGGACAGAAACAAATCCTAGTCTTTGAACAATCTGCTGCCCTTGAGCCGAAAGTGCAAACTCAATAAATTGCTTAGAGACAGGACTAGTGGTCTTTTTTACACCTAAAAACAGACTGCGGTTAATTGGATATTTACCAGCTTTAACTGCATTAGTATCCGTAGGCAGAACTCCGTCGATCGCAATAATTCTCACAATTTCTTGCTTCTCTACCTGTGAAACTGTGGCATAACTGATCCCGTTATCACCTAGATCTCGGAGAATTGCTGTTGTTTCGTCTTGTTTCCATGTAATAAAGTTAGGGCTATCTGGCGCGAACCCTTGACCGAGTAAAACGATATCTTGAAAAGCTTCTCTAGTACCGCTTGTGATGGCGCGATTGATCACTTTAATCGGTTGATTTGTACCCCCAACCTGTGACCAGTTCGTGATTTTACCCAGATAAATATCTCGTACTTGATCCTTTGTCAAATTACCCTTAAAGGGATTATTTATACCAACTACTAATGCGATCGAATCTTTAGCGATCGGCACTAGTTGGATACCTGCTTGGGCTTCGGCAGCTTTGAGCGGGCGAGAAGTCGCTACGATCGATACACTGCCATCAATGAGATTTTTCAATCCCTGATTGGAGCCAGTCGGACTGCCATCAGGAACTCCATAGGAAGTCGGTATGTTTGGATTAACTTGACTAAAGTCATTACGCAAGGCTTTGATCAGGGCAACCATTGCAGTACTGCCATCTATCCCCAAAATATTAGGATTAGGTAGAGACGTATCAAGGTTTAAGTTAGATGATGTAAGTATGGGGGGAGTTGTTTGTGGTGATGAATCGGGTGTTGCCATGGTGGCTGGTGTTGCCGTGGTAGCTGGCACTACTGTTGATTTTTGTTGCGAAAAAAACCAGTAGCCTCCACCCGCAATCCCTGCTGTAACTAGCAGAGACAATACTAAAACTGTAGTTTCTTTGCCCTGTGACATATAATCATGTTCCTAAGAATATCTGCAAGATTGGCTTAACTTTACCCTAAATTTAGTCGTCCCACTGTAGCTCAAGGTCTGATCTACTTTCTGGCAACCTAAGATAAGATCAAAGCTAGAACTAGTAAGCATAGACGTGACGTGTTTCAAAAAATCCGATTCCAAGCTAACCAAATTTGGCGACATCAGGTGGTGGCGCTCCTTGCCAATCTCAAAGTGGCGATCGCACTTTTATTATGCATAGCCCTATTTAGCATCCTCGGTACAGTGATCGAGCAGGGACAAACTATTGACTTTTATCGTGAAAATTATCCCGAACATCCAGCCCTATTTGGATTTTTGTCGTATAAGGTGATTTTGGCGATCGGATTAGAACATGTCTATGGAAGCTGGTGGTTTCTCTCACTGTTAATTTTATTTGGCACAAGCCTCACTGCTTGCACCTTCAACCGTCAATTGCCAATTCTCAAAGCCTCCAAGCGTTGGTTTTATTACACCAAGCCCCAAAGTTTTGCCAAACTTCCACTTGCCACAGAAATTATTGGCGGCAATCTTAATAATTTAGCGCGATCGCTACAAAGCAAAAATTACAAGGTTTATCAAACTGATGATCGTCTGTATGCGCGTAAAGGACTGATTGGGAGAGTTGGACCAATTATTGTCCATGCAAGTATGCTATTAGTTTTAATCGGTTCAATTTGGGGGGCATTAACTGGGTTCACCGCCCAAGAAATGGTTCCCAGTGGGGAAACATTTCAAGTTAAGAATATTACCGAGGCAGGGGCTTGGTCGGCCAAGCGAGTTCCTAAAGATTGGTCAGTGCGAGTCAATCGCTTTTGGATTGATTACACCCCCAAGGGAAGTATTGATCAGTTCTATTCAGACTTGTCAGTTCTTGATAATGACGGTAAAGAAGTTGATCGCCAAACTATCCATGTGAATAAACCACTTAAATATAAGGGTGTTACCTTCTATCAAGCAAATTGGGATATTCATGCGGTCAAATTTACGTTTAACAATAGCCCAATCCTACAATTACCCGTTAGGAAGTTAGAATCCCAAAATGGCGGTCGTCAAGTCTGGGGAACATGGATTCCTACCAAGCCAGATCTCAGTGCTGGGATTACGCTCATTACTCCCGATTTACAAGGTACTTTCCTAATCTATGACGAGAAGGGCAATCTGCTTACTACGGTTCGTACCAATGGCAGCGCCGAAGTTAATGGGGTAACTTTTACCTTAAAAGAAGCGATCGGTAGTACAGGTTTACAAATTAAAGCTGATCCAGGGATTCCCATCGTTTATGCAGGATTCGGATTGTTGATGCTAGGGGTAATCATGAGCTACGTCAGTCACTCACAGGTATGGGCTTTGCAAATTGGCGATCGCCTTTATGTTGGGGGCAAAACTAATCGCGCTCAAGTTAGCTTTGAGTCAGAACTAATTGATGTTACGAATGTAGTTGATCAGGGTGCGAATGTGAGTTTTGCTTAGTACCAAAAGATAAGTGGCGGGGGGGGGGGGCCCCCCCCAAATTTTTGTTTTTTTTTTTTTTTTGTGTTTTTCGTGGGATGGGTGTAAATAAAACGCTCGGAGACTTTCTTTTACTGAAGTGTCTCCACCATAATAGGCTGCGATCGCATGTCCAAACTCATGCAAACATAAAGACAATATCCATCCCAGAAAAACAAATATGGCAATCTCAATCATAGTAAAATTCCAATTTTAAGGAGCAATTATTGGGGTAATACGACGTAGCGCCACTTGCCATTTAGACGGATTATTAGGATGCCAAGCCCTGGCAAAACCAACAACAAAACCAAACCTTTTCGCTACACCCCCGCCGGGTGGCCGCCCAAAACACCAAAATTGGTTTTTGAAAGCCCACCTACGGTGGGCTTTCAAAAACCAATTTTTATAACGAGAATTGCTGGCAGTTGGTCAACCTGCCATGAATTTGGGTTTGTTTGGATATACTGGCAAATCTTTTGGAATTAGGAATCCCTTTCACGTAACGTCATTACACAATAAAGAACATATTTGCTGTGTGTCAGAGAAAAGCTTATCTAAACTTTAAGTAGAACTTGTTCGATCACTGCATTTCTAGCCCATTTGTCAGCTTCAAGAATATCTTCAAGCTCTGGATTAGAAACGCAATTGTGCCGATCACACACATGTTTAATCAAATCGGCAATTTGGACATAACGAATTCTCTCTTGCAAAAATAGTTCTACTACTTGCTCATTAGCGGCATTCAACACCGCAGGCATAGTTCCACCTGCACGACCTGCGGCGTAGGCTAAGTCCATACAAGGATATTTTTGGTGATCTGGGGCGCGGAAGGTGAGCGTACCGCATTTGACGAGATCGAGACGTTCCCATCGAGTAGGAATGCGATCGGGATAAGAGAGGGAATAAAGCAAAGGCAAACGCATATCAGGAATGCCAAGTTGCGCAAGTACTGAGGTGTCTTCTAATTCGATCAGCGAATGAATAATACTTTGAGGATGAATCACAATTTCAATCTGGTCATAATTAACTCCAAAAAGATAATGGGCTTCGATTACTTCCAATCCTTTATTCATGAGAGTGGCTGAGTCAATCGTGATCTTCTTACCCATCGCCCAATTAGGATGCTTCAATGCATCAGCAACAGTTACTGATGCGAGTTCCTCTGTGGGGCGATCGCGAAATGCTCCACCTGAAGCTGTGAGAATAATCCGTCGTAGTCCACCTTCTGGCACTCCCTGCAAACATTGGAAAATCGCTGAATGTTCAGAATCCGCAGGCAATAACTTCACGCCATGTTTTTTCATTAATGGCACAACTACTTCACCACCTGCGATTAAAGTCTCTTTATTTGCCAATGCAATATTTTTACCTGCTTTAATCGCGGCGATCGTTGGTAATAGTCCAGCACAGCCAACAATTCCCGTTACCACTACCTCTGAGTCCCCATAGGCTGCTACAGTTTCTACGCCTTCGGCTCCTGCTAGTAGGATTGGCTTTACCGCAAGATCGGCGATCGCCTCTTTTAGTTCTGAAATTTTACTTTCACTAGCGATCGCTACAATTTCGGGCTGAAACTGGCGGATTTGTTTTGCGAGCAGTTCGATGTTTCCCCCTGCTGTCATTCCCACCACCTGAAATTTTTCAGGATACTCAGCAACGATATCTAGTGTTTGTGTGCCAATCGAACCAGTGGAGCCAAGCAGGGTAATGCGTTTCATAGGTAAAGATTTTATTAATATTTATTATTTAATTATTTAAAGTCTTGCATAGTTTTTTGAGCGATCGCTTCAGATCTTTGAAAATATATCTCCCGCCACTCTTTAAAATATCAATGCATAAAAGCATGACAACACTTTAGTGAACTGAAAATCAACCCCAGTAGTCGCAAAACACAAAATGGCTACGCCATTTTGTGCTTTGCGACTACTGGGGCATAAAGCCCAGAAAAGTTGAAC
>JALQCR010000039.1 GCA_023336205.1 Pseudanabaena sp. Salubria-1 | reverse complement strand
AATAAAAAAAAAAAAAAAAAAAAAAAATTAAAAAAAAAAAAAAAATTTTGGGGGGGGGGCCCCCCCCCCCCCCACAACAAATGGCTTCTTTTACTGAGGGATTTCGAGATAAAATCGTTCAGGCTAATTTTTAGGATATTTTGCGATGGCTCCCGTTCGTTTGTGTGGTATTACCAAGAAATTTGGACAAAATATAGTTCTTCGAGAGATTGATCTAGAAGTGCAAGATCGGGAGTTTATGGTATTAGTGGGACCATCAGGTTGTGGCAAAAGTACTTTGTTACGGCTGATTGCAGGATTGGAGGAAGTGACTGACGGCTCTATATATTTGGGCGATCGCCAAATTAATCATTTGCTGCCTAAGGTGCGTGATATCGCGATGGTTTTTCAAAGTTATGCGCTTTATCCGCACATGACGGTATATAACAATATTGCTTTTGGTTTGAGAAGACAGCGATCGCGTCAATTAGCTGCATGGTTTATACCTCTGTCCAAAGAACAACGCGCTGAGATTGATCGGAGGGTTCAAGAGGTTGCTAAGTCTTTGCAAATCTCTCATTTGCTTGAACGCAAGCCCAAAGAATTATCAGGCGGTCAAAAACAACGGGTTGCTCTAGGTCGAGCGATCGCCAGAAATCCACAAGTTTTTCTGATGGATGAGCCGCTATCCAATCTTGATGCTCAGTTGCGCAGTGATACGCGGTCGCAAATTGTGCAGTTACAAAAGCAATTGCAAGTTACGACTATTTATGTAACCCACGATCAAGTTGAAGCAATGACAATGGGCGATCGGATTGTGGTTTTAAATAAAGGAGATATTCAGCAAGTAGATACACCTCTGAATATTTATCGTAAACCTGCAAATCATTTTGTAGCTGGATTTATGGGTTCTCCACCGATGAATTTTTTGCCTGTGAAAGTTGATACAAATGGATGTTTACATGGAGAAAGTCTGTTGAAGGCGATTTCTATTGACGAGTTCTCAATTAAAGAAATTGGTTGCAATCATCCGTTTATATTGGGATTTCGTCCAGAAGATTTGCAACCTTCAACATCTGACATGGCACATATTGAAGGAACTGTAGAATTAGTAGAAGCTCTTGGTTCGGAAACAATTGTGCTATTAAGACTGCAAGATAGTGAATTAAGAGCGCGAGTTTCAGCGGATATTGGTCTAGAACATCATTGGCAAATTGGCGATCGCAGTTTCTGGCGATTTGATTTAAATAAGATCTATGGATTTGATGCAGATTCAGGCGTTACTTTGCATCATCCCTACAGCAAGATTTAGCTATTACCAAATGGATGCTAAATCTAGAATAAATTCTGGCAATACAGTTTCACCAGAGAGCGAAGTTGGTGCTTGGAGAACTTCTACAGGTTGTCCAATGCGATAAACTTCTACTTGACGATCGCGACGATTGATTAGCCAGCCTAGTCTTGCGCCGTTGTCTTGATATTCTTGCATTTTGGCTTGGACAGTTGACAAGGTGTCGGTTCTCGACATTAACTCGATCACGAAATCTGGGCAAATTGGTGCAAATTTAGATTGTTGTTCTGGAGTCAGTGCATCCCATCTTTCTTTTAATATCCAACAAGCATCAGGCGATCGCATTGCACCATTAGGCAGGATAAAGCCTGCGGAAGACCCAAAAGTAAAGCCTAGTTTTTTCTGTTGATTCCAAAGCCAGAGGTGACCATTTACGTTAGAACTACGCATTCCTGTATCACTACCTTCGGGAGCCATGATCGTAATATCTCCTTGAGCGCTGCGCTCGAATCTTAGATCGCTATTTTTTTGGCAGAGTTGAAAGAACTTTTCTTCAGTTAGTTCAAATATTGGCTCTAGGCTTATAGTTAGGGCGTTCATAAAGAATATTTGCCTCTTGCTGCGAGGTATTGCAGATCCCAATTTTAATTATGGCAGAATTACAGCTATCCCATAGGCGATCGCCTTCTAATCATCGGGAAATTGCCAGCACATAATCCGTTCGACACTTTTGGAGCCACATCTACAGGCTTCGGCTTGGGAGGCAACCCACTCATAATCACATTTGCGGCAGTGATGTAGGACGTTGTTGATATTAGCGGCGGCGATGCGATCGCGTCCTGCTTTTAGTTCTTCAGGTGTTAGAAAAGATTCAGGATTGTTTTGCTCAGTCATTACAATATCTCTTCTTGGGGCTGCTTATTTACAGCAAATACCGATCAAACCCGCCACAAAAGGAGCTAACTAAAAGGGTCGAAGCAGAGCCCACAATGATGAAACCAATTAAGAGCATCTTCATCAGTAATAGAATTAATAGCCATAGTAATTGCGTCGTCAAGAGCCGAAATTGTGCGAGCTTTAGCCGAGCGAATAATCTCTTTTAATTGGCTCATCTGGGTTTGAGGGGTAAATGGTACAGTATCGATACAATTATTGGCGACATGGTAGGGCTGTAACTGTTGCTCCGAGAGGATTCTGATTACTATTAGCTGTGCTTATCCCCATGAACCCAGAAGAGCCTTTTAATTTTGACCAACATAACTCGATTGGCGATAAATCAGGAGAATAGGGAGGGATGAACTTAACCTGAGCACCAACGGATTCAATTAGGGTTTTAGCCATTGCAGCGTAATGTACAGGCAAATTATCCATAGCGACAATTGCCCCAACCCATAACCGAGGCAATAGTATTTTCTCAATGAAAACCAAAAAACTGGCGGTGTTGAGACTACCAGCAAAAGTCATCGCAGCAATCAACCCTTCATCACTCATGGCTCCAATTAAAGTGATGTTTCTACCTTTGTTACCTGGACGGTCATCATATACCCTACATCCTCCTTGACATCTACCATAAAGCCTCGTCATCGCTAGATTTAGCCCTGTCTCGTCAATGAATACAAGGTTTTTGACATCTATCGTATCTAGCCAACGACGAAACTCATAACGCAATTTTTTCACTCTTTCTGTCGCTTGTTCGCTGGCTACTAAAGTTTTTTTTTACGCCCTAATTCTAAGCGCTTAAGCGTACGACTCAATCCTGATACGCTCACTTCTATTGTCTTTGTTTCATGTAGTTTTTCTTTGATCTCTCTGAGATATATGTCATTTTGCGCTTCAACAATTGTCTTTACTAATTCTTCATCTTTGCCTTTGATTTTCGACCGCCGATCTCCTCCTTGGGGTTTTGCTGCTATTTCATTTGTTTCTCGATACCGACGCAAAAAATCTCGAACAAATGACAAGCTTACTTTAAATCGTTTAGCTATGCCTCTCTGCGTATTTTCTTTGTTTTCCCAAGCACTTAATATCTTTTTTCGTAAATCTAGCGAATATGCTGCCATATGTAATCTTTCCTTGATAATACTTTTAGCTTATTAGACTTGTGGCGGGTTTGATCGGTATTTGCTGTAAGTTCGAGAAAATTGGCTGGGGGGGATAATTGGACAGCCATATTATGCCTGTCCTTTTTTATATCTGTTATCAGGAAGCGTAATATTTCACCAGTCATGTGTACTCCCCTAAGCCCTTGATACTCCCCTTATGCTCTAGATTCGCCTGACTCGCTCTCAGTTTTCTGCTTCCAGAACTGCATGGATTTAGTGATCTCTTCCAGAGTTTTGATGGGTATACCGTTTTTAAAAGAATAGACTTGGTTGAGTTCTAGCGGTTCTTTTTTCTGCACCAGTAGCCCTTCGATTCCTTCACCATATTTACAGTTGATATTGCCTGTGATAGAGCAAGACCCAACTGACAAGTTGACAATTTTTCCACCTTGAATACCAATTTCACCTGCCTTGACAACAATTTCCAAATTGATCGGAAACTTGAACTCTTCTAGTTCGATTGTTTTACCTAAAACATCTACGACAGGCTTAAACGAAGGTTCATACTCTGCTTTGATGGTTTGCTCTAACATTAAAACAACCTTGAAAAGCTTTTCTGGTGGGTATTTTTCCGAATCTAGGTATTCTTGCAACTCCTTGTATTTGCTCCACGCTTCCGCCAAGATATCTTTGGGAATATCGATCGCAATGAGTTCATCTAGCTTTTTTAAGACGAATAGAAAGACCGTTTCGTAAAACTCGTCGTTAAAGGTGTCAGGGAGGATTTTGACCGTTTTAGCCTCTTTTTGAAGACTAGTTTTGACCTGTTTAAATGTTTCATTGTTGGTCACGGTTGATAGGGGCGATCGAAAAAAGTCTGCGATCGTTGGACGAGCAGATGCTTGGTCATGGTCAGCAACGGACTGCATAGTAGATGTCTCGGTAGTGGGCTGTTGTGTAGTATCCATGGTAAGTACTTATCGGGTAGCGTTTTGTTTAGAATCTGACTCACTCAAAACCATTAGTTCACTTACGGTAAGGTTAGTTGTAAGTTGAATACTAACGTTGGGCATAGAGCTAAAAAGCGGTACTGTGTTAGCCACCAACTGTTTCCCTTCGGGTTTAAAGGGTTGGAGTCGGATGTGACTTTCTGTAATGGATGTATCCAAAGGCTTGTCTAGAATCACCGCTTGCTCACTAATTCGCATGTGGGGTGTAGTTTTCAAGTACACATTCACCTTGGGGGGCAGCCCCTTGGGGCGCAGCCCTCGATAAACTAACACGCCACCTATACCTACTACCCCTACTGCTACTAATATCCACCAAGGCGATGTTTGTGGAGATGTTGCTTCTGGAGTCGGCGCTGGAGTCGGCGCTGGAGTCGGCTTTGGAGTTGGCTTTGGAGTCGGCGCTGGAGTCGGCTTTGGAGTTGGCTTTGGAGTTGGAGTTGGAGTTGGAGTTGGAGTCGGCTTTGGGGTTGGAGTTGGAGTCGGCTCTGGGGTCGGAGTTGGAGTCGGCTCTGGGGTCGGAGTTGGAGTTGGAGTCGGCTCTGGGGTCGGAGTTGGAGTTGGAGTTGGAGTTGGAGTTGGAGTTGGCTCTGGGGTTGGAGTTGGCTCTGGGGTTGGAGTTGAAGTCGGCAGTGGGGATGGAGTCGGCTCTGGGGAAGGATCCAAGTCTAGGGATGGAACCTGAGCTAAAAGGTCAAGCGCCAATTCAAGGATGAAATGCAACGGGTTCTGATGAAGCAAAGAATACTTCGTAAGGAGTACGATAGTCAAGTGATTTTCTGGGTCTGTGATTGATCAAATTCACTGCCTTCTGAAAGTCCTCTTCTTTCACGATTTTAAAGTTTGTACTTTTGGGATAGAACTCTCTAATTAATCCATTGGTGTGTTCATTCAATCCACGTTCCCATGAATGATATGGATTCGCAAAGAAGGTCTCTAGTTTCAATCTTTCAGATAGCTTCTCATGCCCACAGAATTCTCTTCCATTATCAAAGGTCATTGTCTTTCGAGATGTTGATTCTATAGGCTCAAATAGATTGAATGTCACTCTGTTTATCTCATCCATCGTCTTGTTCTTAGCTAGTCCAGCAAGTAAATACTTCGATGCTTTATCAACATGCGTAACTACGATACCTGTGTGGTTGCACCCGATTACCGTATCACTTTCCCAATGTCCAATCTCTGTTTTTAAATCTGCAATCTTCGGTCGATTCTCTATCCCTACCCTATTGGGAATGCCACCTCGCTTCTGATGGCGACCTTTGCGCCTTCGTTGCTTTTGCTTCTGCCTCAGATATTGTTGATATATTCCCATCTCTTGATGGTTTGCATAGATCATCAGATAAATCGTCTCATAGCTGATTTTACCTAGCCCCTCCCTTTCCATTCTCCCTGCTAGTTGCTCTGGGCTGTGGTGTTGCTCTAACCGTTGTTTGACTTCGGCGATCGTCTCAGCACTGATGCTCTGAAATCTTACCTTTGCTTGTTTCCGTCTTGCTTTCATCAGGGCAACCGCAGTATCTGGCAAATAGCCAATCTGTCGCTCGTCTGTATTGCGCGATAACTCTCTTGAAATCGTACTTTTGTTTCGCTTCAAGCGACGACCTATCTCTGATACAGATAATTGCTCAATTACTCTTAGTTTATACAGTTCACTTCTTTCTGTGGTGGTAAGATGGACAAAGCTCATGAGGGTATCCTAATTATTGTGATTAATATCAGAATATCCTTATGAGTCCCTTTACGCAAAGATCTCTAGGTGTTGCATTTCATCCTTGAATTGGCGAAGTGTATCAAACCTGACTGTTACCTGAGCTACAATTATTGGCTCTAGACAGATTGCTAAACAGAAACCTAGCGCTACCCTAGCAATTTTTCGTCTAGACATAAACTTTCTTACTACAATACTCTAGAAATGCATTCTATAGAGCATTGTAAAGCATAATGATTACTATAATTTGACGAGCGTATAAGATCAGTCAAACAGCTTAACTTAGCGACTCTAGGTCGTCTATCAACTAAACACTAAAATCTCTACTATTGTCTGCTCCAATGAAGTGTTATGCCCCGATCGCTTGATGATTATTTTTCTTTGCGATCGCCGATAATTTCTTGGAAATCATCAACAAAGCCAATAATTTTTGATTGCTTAAACTTAGCTAAGAGTAGCCAACCTTATCGGTTTTGGTATAACATTTGCTTAACCTTCAACCTGAACTTGTCCCGTGAGTTAAGTTGAAGCAGTTGTTAGATTGATATTTTTCTTGTAGCATAATTTACAATCCATTTAGTATTTGTATTATCAGATTTAGACCATTCAAGCAATAATGTTCTTGCCGCTTCGTAATTAACTTTTAAATAGTCAGTTACATTATTCGCAACAGACTTTTTAACAAATTTAACGCTATCCTCTTTCAGAATATCAAGAATTTTAAATACAGGCTCAGGCTTATCAATAAAAGTATCTAGTTTTGTAGCCCAAGGTAATTTGAGCCTACTTCCTTCTGAAGATAATCTTCTTAAATGGAAATTATTTGATTTCGCCCAAATTAATAATTGATATATTGTTTGATCGGGGAATTTTCTTAAGAAAGGGCGTATGGCATATTCTCCAGTATTTCTTTTTGTAATTTCCTCAATAGCACGAATTGAAAAATCAAAATTATCTATTCCAAATATTTCAACATATTTTCCAATGGGCATAATCCAATAGAAATCGGTAAACATTCCTGTTTCCTTTTGATTCTCTTCCCCAAGAATTGAAATTAATATATTTATCGATCTTTCATAATCTTCAGGTAGATGCTTGTATAGCTCGTTAGCGTGCAACTCAATTCTTTGTTTATAGCCCAAACCATTTACTTTTAGTGATATGGCATTTGTATAAGACACATAATCAAAGTTAGAAAAGACAGTTAGTATTTTTTCTGACAATAGTTCGGCAAGATTCACCCCAAAATACTGAGTAATACTCTTATCTGTCGTCATCTTAGCTCCTCCGCCCGCAAGGTCGATCTAACTACTTAATTGAGCGGCAGGCGATCGCCTCTCAACAAAAATCTCTCAATATTGGCACATCCAATGCTATTTTATACCCCGATCGCTTAATTATTATTTATCCTTGAGATCGCCGATAACTTCTCGGAACTCATCGGAGTAATTAGCCCACTTGATCGCCAGATTAACAAAAAAAGAGAGGGGTGCATTGCACACCTCTCTTTTTTAAACAGTTGCGACTACAGGTACAGCATCCGTAGCTTCAGGGCTATTCTGCTCCGAAGGCGGTACGACTTGCCAGAACTTCGGTAAATAGCTCGACCAATTATCGAGAACTTCCTTAGCTCGGCTACTGCCTGTATTCTCATAGCTAGATTGAATCAACTCTTTTAACTGACCTTCACCAGCGGCAGTGCAAACTTTCTGGACTTTGAGAACCTCTTGACTGAGCCGATCGCAAAACTTGCCATCAATATCGAGGAAGTAAGCAATGCCGCCCGTCATCCCTGCACCGACGTTGCGACCTGTGGTTCCGAGAACCACAACTACACCACCTGTCATATATTCGCAGCAATGATCTCCTGTACCTTCTACTACGGCTTTTGCGCCAGAGTTACGGACTCCAAAACGTTCGCCAGCGCGACCATGTAAGAATAGATAGCCACCAGTTGCGCCATAGAGACAGGTATTACCAATAATTGCGTTATCAGCTGGATTGAAGATGCAATCAGGCTTAGGTTTGATGCTGATTGTGCCACCATTCATACCTTTGCCGATGTAGTCATTAGCTTCACCGACTAGGGATAGATTCAATCCATTGATATTGAATGCGCCGAAGCTTTGACCTGCTGCACCAACAAATTCCAGATTGAGGTTGCTGGCGAGTCCAGAATTACCATATTGCTTTGCGATCGCACCTGATACTCTCGCAGGAACTGAGCGATCGGTGTTAACGATCGCATAGCTCTTGCTTAAATCAGTTTGATTAGCGATCGCCTGTTGTACTTCAAGATCTGCCAAAATCTCATCATCGAGAACTGCACCATTACTATGGGAAGCTGGTGAATGCTCCAACCAACTGCGATCCCTCTTAGTATCAGGAAGTTTAATTAGGCAATCGAGGTTAACCTGTTTGAGATCGAGCTTGGCAAGCTTGAGGTCTTGGCGTTGTGCTAATAAATCAGAACGCCCGATGATGTCTTTGAGAGACTTGTAACCCAACTTGGCAAGGATTTGACGAACTTCTTCAGCAACAAAGTAGAGGAAGTTGACCACATGTTCTGGAGTTCCAGGGAAGCGCTTACGAAACTGTTCTAGTTGAGATGTTACACCAACGGGACACTTGTTCGTATGGCAAACTCTTGCCATGATGCAGCCTTCGGCAATCATCGCCGCTGTACCGAAGCCATATTCTTCTCCACCAAGGAGCGCCGCGATCGCAACATCCCAGCCAGTTTTAAATCCGCCATCGACACGTAATAATACGCGATCGCGCAATTTATTACCCATCAATACCGTATGCACTTCTGCTAAACCAAGTTCCCAAGGTGAGCCAGCGTGCTTAATCGAGCTTAGGGGTGAAGCACCCGTACCGCCATCATAGCCAGAGATTTGGATGATATCAGCGTTGGCTTTAGCAACACCCGCTGCGATCGTGCCAATGCCGATTTCGGATACGAGTTTGACCGAAACCTTAGCAGTGGGATTGATTTGATGTAGATCGAAGATTAGCTGAGCCAAGTCTTCGATGGAATAGATGTCATGGTGAGGTGGCGGTGAAATTAGCGAAACTCCTGGTTTAGAATTTCGTAGCATCGCAATGTAGCTGCTGACCTTTGGGCCTGGCAACTGTCCGCCTTCCCCTGGTTTCGCGCCTTGGGCGACTTTAATTTCTAGTTGATTGGAACTAACTAGATAGGAAGGAGTAACACCAAAACGTCCCGATGCAATCTGTTTAATTGCCGAGTTAGCTGTGTCGCCATTTTTTAAGCCCTTGAGATGAGGGAATGTTGCGGAAACTCCATTCTCATCAACATCATTAATGGGTAAATAGCGAATGGGATCTTCGCCGCCTTCACCACAATTTGATTTGCCGCCAACCCGATTCATAGCGATCGCAAGGACTTCATGGGCTTCTCGACTCAATGCTCCGAGGGACATGGCTCCTGTACAGAAGCGTTTAAGAATTTTCGAGACATCTTCTACTTCTTCTATCGGAATACTAGGGCGATCGCTCTTAAATTCGAGTAAATCACGCAGCGCCGTTGGCGTGCGATTTTGCAATTGAGTGCGATAGACTTCGTAATGGTCATAGCCATCACCCGCCACTGCTTTATGCAAAGCCTTTGCCATTTCAGGGCTATTCATGTGGTATTCCCCTGTGGGGCGATACTGCACAAAGCCATAATTTTCCAGCTTCTTGATTTGCAACTCAGGAAAAGCTTGAGAATGGAAGCTGAGTAATTCGGAAGCAATATCAGCGAAGTTGACACCACCAACGCGAGAAACTGTTCCTTTAAAGCAATTGGCAATTACTTCTGAACCAATGCCGATCGCTTCAAAAATTTGTGCGCCGCTATAGCTAGACAGTAGCGAAATTCCCATCTTCGAGAGAATCTTTAATAAGCCACCTTCAACTGCTTTACGATAGCTATCTTGAACTTGAGCAATTGTGAGAGACTTGATTTTGCCCTGCTGCATCTGCATTTGGGTCTTCGCTTTACCCCACCAATGGCGCGTAGTTTCAAAGGCGAGGTAAGGACAAATAGCACTGGCTCCATAGCCGATCAAGCAAGCAAAATGATGGGTACTCCAGCATTGCGCCGTTTCCACAACAATTGAAGCCTTCATGCGAATCCCTTCAGCACAGAGGCGGTGATGGACTGCGCCCACGGCTAACAAAGGGGGAATGTAGGCATTATCGGCTTTAAGTAGTCGATCGCTTAAAATCAACAGTTTTGCGCCATTGCGAACTGCTGCTACAGCCGAGTCGCTGAGCTTGGCGATCGCATCTTTTAGCCCGTCAGATCCTGATGCGATCGGGAACAACATATCCAATTTTGTGGAAGCAAAACCTAAAGATTGCATCTCCTCAAGTTCGGACTCATTGATTACGGGACTTTTGATCTTAATCTGATGGGCTGCTTCAGGAGTAGCGAGAAGTAAATTTGCTCTTTCTCCCAAAAACATCGATAAAGACATCACCGTTCCCTCACGCAGAGGATCAATTGGCGGATTTGTCACCTGTGCAAAGCGTTGCTTGAAGTAATCGTAGAGAAGATGTGGGCGCTGAGACAAAAAGGCAAGTGGCGCATCATCTCCCATACAAAATACTGGCTCTTTCGCATCTTGAGCCATTGCTTCGATCACCATTTCCACATCTTCGAGGGTGTAACCGAACGCGGTTTGATAGGTGAGAACTTTCTGCTCATCGAGCGTTGGCGCTTCCGCAAAAGGCTTGACTTCTAGATTCTTACGATATTGCTTAATCCATTCGCCATAAGGATGAGCTTTAGCAACCCGTTCCTTAATTTCCCAGTTGTGTAGAACTTCATGGGTTTGTAAGTCAACAGCTATGGTTTGCCCAGGTCCAAGGCGACCTTTTTCGATAATTTCTGTTTCAGGTATATCTACGGTTCCTGCCTCAGAACTAACGATCACCATACCGTCTTTGGTAATCATGTACCGAGCAGGACGCAATCCGTTGCGATCAAGCGCAGCACCGACAATTTTGCCATCGCTGAACGCTAATAGCGCGGGCCCATCCCATGCTTCTTGTATGCCACTGTAGTATTCATAGAAATCAACAATTGCTTGGCGATCGCTTAAATCTGGTTGGTTCTCATAGGCTTCTGGCACAAGGATCATCATCGCTTCTAGCGGACTATGCCCTGTCTCAATTAGCAATTCAAAAACATGATCGAGGGTTGCTGAATCGCTTTCATTGGGCTTGAGAATTGGCAATAAATCTTTGAGGCGATCGCCAGTTGCATCTACCCAATTAGGATGCGCGAGATCTCCCTGACGCGCCAGGAACCAATTGGTATTGCCTTGTAGAGTATTAATCTCGCCATTGTGACCAAGGAATCGCATCGGCTGAGCAAGGGGCCATTTGGGTAAAGTATTGGTGCTAAAACGACGGTGATAGATCGCGTAGGGCGAGACATAATCAGGATTTTGGAGATCTTCATAAAAAGCATCTAATATCGCCGATCGCACCATCCCTTTATAAATTACAGTCGCGTTAGAAAGAGAGGGAACGTAAAAATCACTGGGGAGATCGGGCGCAAGCTTTTTGACTTCGAGTTTAATCCGACGACGAGTTATGTAAATTGCCCTTTCGATTTGTTCAAGCTTTTGATGTTCTGCATCTGCTGCAAAAATTGCTTGCTCGATATGAGGTTGATTTTCTCTAGCTTGTACTCCTAATACTTGTGGTTGCACAGGTACAATTCGCCATCGCAGCAGGTTTAGTCCTTCTTCTTTAGCAATTTTTTCGGTGATTTCGCGACATTTATCGGCGCGATCGCGGTCTTGTGGAAAGAAAAACATCCCCAACGCCGAATGCTCAGGATCGATGGTCAAATCTGCAAATTCTTTTTGTAACAATGCCCAAGGAATTGCCGTCATCAAACCTGCGCCATCACCCGAATCTTGATCGGCACTACATCCTCCGCGATGTTCCATACAAGTCAAAGCTTTCAGAGCATTGCTAATAATCTTATGACTAGCACGACCTTCCTTGTCAGCAATAAAACCCACCCCACAGGCATCACGCTCTTCCACTAGCCAATAGGGCCCTTGGATCAAATTAGTAGTTCCAGACTTATTAGATTGACTTGTATTCACGCGGCTCATTTCCATCGGATTAGTTTCGTTGCTATCAAAAAATATATAACGCAAAGCAAAGCTTTCGACAAAAATTGCCTGATTTACTTGCTGCTTGTGGGGCATTAATGATTATAAGCTACAAGGATTTTACTTGTGTTCTGATGACTACACTTTCATCGTGATGCCAAGCCAAAAAGTAGGGGCAATTCATGAATTGCCCCTACTTTTTGGCTTGGTGATCGGTATACTGTGATTGTTGCAAATGTCTTTAAAAATGGCTTACTGGTTACTCAAAAGCGAACCTCATGTTTATTCTTACGCCGATCTAGAGCGCGATCGCCAAACAATTTGGGATGGCGTGAATAACAATTTGGCGCTCAAGCATATCCGTACAATGCAGCCTAAAGATTTAGCACTGATCTATCACACAGGTGAAGAGCGTCAAGCTATGGGTATCGCTGAAGTAATTACATTGCCTTATGTAGACCCAAAATTAGATGATCCTAAACGAGCTGTGGTCGATCTCAAAGCATTGCGATCGCTGCCTCAGCCTGTCACCCTTGCTCAAATCAAACAAGATCCTGATTTTGAGGGCTTTGACCTAATTCGCATTAGCCGCTTGTCAGTTGTGCCTGTATCTGAAGCTCATTGGCAAAAGATCTTAAAACTTGCCAATCTCTAAAATTTACCCCACCCTAACCCTCCCCTTGCAAAGGGGAGGGAACAAGATTTCTGGTCTTCCCCCTTTGCAAGGGGGAATTAAAGGGGGTAAGTCCGACTTATGTCTAAACAATGAGAGATTCTTTACGAGAAATCACCTAAATTAGGCACACCCTTTGGGTGTGCTTATTTTTTTAGTTCGCTTTGCACTATACGATATTGGCTAGCAGTTATTCGTTTTTTTAATATATGAACTATTTGGTTAGTGTTTGGAGCGATCGCATGAAGGCTGAAGAAGTTTATACGCGACTAGAATCAGCTAATTTTCCGATGCAAGCAATTTCAATTCTTGGCAAGGGTTATAAAAGTGCTGAAGAATTTGGCTTTATCGATCCACTTGTGCAAGGTCGCAAACAAGCTTTTACAATGTCATATTGGCTTGTACCCTTCGGTTTCTTTGCGGGGATAGGCTTTAGCCTTGTTACTGATTTACATACTTTCTCTTGGGCTGGTGCGATCGGCAACCATGTGATCGGTGGTTTGTTAGGCGCTTTTGGTGGCGCAATGGGGAGCATATTTGTGGGCGGAGGTGTCGGCGTGGCAACTAGCAGCGATTCAGTTCCTCTCCGCAATCGCCTAGATGAAGGTAAATATCTCATCGTTGTCCAAGGAACAGATAATCAGATAGTTCGCGCCAACCAAATTATGCGTCCCTTACGTCCTGAAAATATTCAAGGTTATATTGCTCCCTAGAAACCATTTTTTGTGGCGCGGCAAAGCCGCGCCACAAAAAATGGGCTGGCTAAGTACCTTGTCGGAATAAAGACTAAAGCCCAAAAAGGCAAAGCGCCCGCGTAGCGGGCGCTTTGCCTTTTTGGGCTTTATAATAGAAACGTTGTCTTGAAAGTTAGAGTACAACCCCATGATTGCCACTACTGAGCGTCGCTACAGTCTCGATGAATATCGCGCGATCGCAGAAGCATCTGAGGAAAAATGTGAGTACCATGATGGAGAAATTATTGCGATCACTGGCGGGACACTTAACCATAGTTTGGTTATGGGAAATATTTTTTCCTTTCTCCACTTCATTTTGAGAGACACTCAATTCTCTGTGTTCAATAGCGAACTGAGGCTATGGCTTCCCAACTATCGTTGTGGTGTCTATGCTGATGCCATGATTTTTGATGGTAAACCACAGCTAAACGGCGATCGCAAAGATGAAGCGTTAAATCCTTTGTTGATCGTGGAAGTCCTTTCCCCATCAACGGAAGAATACGATCGCACGGACAAGTTTCGGATGTATCGTTCTATTCCTAGTTTTTGTGAATATCTATTAATTCGTCAAAACAAAGTTTTTGTGGAACGCTATAGCAAACAAGAGAATGTTTGGACGTATAGCGATTTTGATAGTTTAGACCAGTCAATTTCGTTAGAGTCAGTAAATATTGAACTAGCGATCGCTGAAATTTATCGCGATATTGATTTTTAATTTAATAACTGGGGCTTCAAGCCAACATAATTATTCTTTTTGATGCTTTTTATGATTTTCTAATGAGATTAGAATATTTTATAAGATATATTCTGAGATGTAATAAATCTTAGATAAAGGCAGTAAATAAGAGATTCATGTAGTTAAATGTCCAAACTGCTTGTTTTAGATGTATTTTCAAATTAGACATAAAGACTTATCAAAATATTTAGAGTATTAACTTTTTCTGTAGAATTAACTAGAAAGGCTACAGCTTTAGAAGTTTTTTTAATGATCGCGATGATTGCACCAGCAATCGTCATTACCAATTAAAAGTTTTTGAGCATATCTTGAATATAAAATTTTTGAGGAACGTAAATCATGAGTACCAGTAACGAAGGCACCAAGCCAGAAAGCGCTAAGCCAGAAGAAAAATCCTCTCGTCCCACTAAAGCCAAATCTGACAGCGAAACGACTGCAAAAACAGGTACAGTGGATATCTCAGCTTTGGCGGTGAAGGAAGAATCTAAACCCGTCGCAGCATCAATCGAACAAAAAGGTTCATTAATTGTGACTGAAACCCTTAAGCATTATGGCGATCGCCCCATTGTTGATGGCGGCTTTCGTGCAGTTGAATATTTCAACAGTTCAGGCGAGCGTCCAATCGAGGCTAGCAAGTTAGCAATTAGCAGCACCTACACCACTATGGGCGGCGAACGTCCGATTGTGAACAGTGGTGTGCATGTGACTAGCACATTTTTCTCTTCGGGCGAACGTCCTGTAGTTGAGGATGGCTTTGTAATTGTCGATAAGTTTTATATCGCAGGTGAGCGTCCTGTGGGTTCGGCAGGATTGGTGATTAACGAAACTTATTCCCAAATGGGTGAGACCAGACCTGTTGCCTCCAATGCGATCGACAATGCAGGACTGATGGGTTACATCGACTAATTAGTTGCGCTTTTAAAAAGCAGCACCCATAGGGTGCTGCTTTTTAAAGTCTTTGGGCGAGTTAAAGGTGTAAATTCAAAGTGGTGCGATTTTTGCGATTTTTAAGATTCTGATGGATACAAAACTAACTGCGTTAAAAGATAAGTTGTTTTCGGGTAAAGAGGCAAACCAATTACCTGCGATCACTGAATTAGCTACTTTGGGAGAAGAGGGCTTACAAGTATTTGATGAATTTATTCAAGCCCGTAAAGCCGCTAATACTGACGTGACAATGATCGATGGCAAAATTCATCAAACCTTATTGCAAAGCGTTCTGCCTAGAGCGATTGAAATAGCCCAAACTCATTACCCTAATGGTGTCGTCACTTTAAAATCTGAAAAGGAGATCGACTATCAACCAATTCAAGTTTTGCTAGCGAAACAAGACTTTGAAGAAGCGGATCGTGTTACTAGCAAAAAACTATGCGAGGCGGCTGGTGCAGCGGCTTTAGCGCGAGGTTGGCTATATTTTACCGATGCAAAGTCAATTCCCATAAGTGACTTACAGACGATTAATCAACTTTGGTTAGTTTATTCCGAAGGTAAGTTTGGCTTTTCGGTACAGCGAAAAATTTGGCTCAGTCTTGGCAAAGGTTGGGAAAAATTTTGGTTAAAGATTGGTTGGAAAAAAGATGGCTCTTTTACCCGCTATCCTAATGAGTTTATTTGGAGTCTTGATGCTCCGAGAGGACATTTGCCGCTTTCTAACCAATTGCGCGGTAATAAAACGATGCAGGCGATTTTTTCACATCCTGCTTGGTAACTGAAAAAAAGCACGCAAAGCGTGCTTTTTTAGTTGGTGTGGGAGATCGCTATACTTCGTAATGCTCCTAAAGTTTTTAAAGTCACAACTTCTGCTTCAGTTTATTTAGCAGCATCGTAGATAATAATATTGTGTTCTAGGGCAAACTTGGATCTGGCGCAATGTATGAGGTATTAGAGGCGATCGCTGGACATGACAATAATTTTTGAAATTATGTTCATAAGTGGAAAGTCCTACTAAATCCTATACAATTCCGCTCTTACAAAATTCTTTGCATTTATTAAGGAGAGGTCAAAATGTCTACAGATTATATTGTATTTATTCATGGCGTTAATGTTCGCAATGAAGCGGCTTATAACAAACAGGCTAATGCAATGTTCCAGAACATCAAAGCCTCTATTAACGATTCCTCTCAAACCTTAAAGCCTGTCATTTTATATTGGGGCAATGTTGGACAGGATTCAACTAACACTCTGCTTAAAGGATTGGAATTGTCTCCCCAATGGGAAGAATTCTGGTTTAAAGACCTACGGACTACTCAATTCCTGCCATTTGTGGGCGATGCGGCTCTATACCTCAGCCGAACTGTCAGTAAAGCAATTGTCGAACAACTTACCGAGCAAGCTATTAAACAAATTGGACTATCACTCGAACAACTCAAGAACCCGCCTGAAGGTGATCGTCTCCATCTTGTAACTCATAGCTGGGGTACTGTCGTTTTATTTGATATTTTATTTTCCTCTCGCTGGGAGGAAGATGCTGTGACTCCCCAGATACGTCAATTAATTGAGAACATGCGTCGTGGATTTTTTGGTGTCGGAACTGATTCAGAGAAAGAATTTGGCATTCCATTGGCGAGTATTCATACTATGGGTTCTCCTATCGCTTTATTCAACTTGATAAACATTCAAGGTGGAAACTCCTTTAACCTTACTCCAAAACTTAAGGAATTTCTGGAAAAACTTCAGGAGAAGCTTAAAAAGCCTCTACCTTGGAAAAACTATGCTCATCCTGGCGACCCAATTGCATACCCTTTAAAGGGCGTTGTTCCACTCTTCTTAGACTTAGCCAAAGACCAAAATATTGTCAGTGTTGAAGATGTCATGAGTCCAAGTAGTTGGATCGGAAGACTGTTTGGAAAATATTCTCCATTCAAGGTATTAGGGAAGTCTTTTCTAACCTTCGTTCCAATTTTACCCATCATTAATGGTGGTAAAGCTCACGGAAGCTATTGGGCAGAGCGAAAAGTTGCTCAGATGATTGGCAATGTTATTCAATCAACTTAAAATAAACAACCGTTCGTAAGTCATCGCCCTATTTCTTCAAAGAAGTGCGATCGCTACTAACTCCATTTCATTGATGTGGTTTAAGAGATAGGCGATCGCTATGAAATCTCAATTGGAATGGTATTGGAGAATATGGAAATCAAGCTCTTGAAAGAATTATTAAGATTTGTGGAGGCTAGACTAAAGGCTCTTGTATCATATCCAAGCTGGTAAATTAACTAAATGATGGCGACAAATGCAGACAAGAATCCCTGTAAAAATCCCGCTCGCCAATATCATCAACGGGGCAACGCGGGGCTTGGCAGTTACCGCCATTAGTGGCTATCAAAAATTTATTTCACCCCATAAAGGGTTTTCTTGCGCTCATCGCGTATTGTATGGCTGCGAGTCCTGTTCGCAATATTTTAAGCAGGTGATTGCAGAAGAGGGGATCTTGACGGCGATCGCCAATGCAAAGGGGCGATTTCAGGAATGTCGAGAAGCTAATGAGATTTTAAAAAAACGCAGAGAAAAATCTAAGGCGCGTTGCCAGTATTATGCTAGTCGGTTACCCATCACAACCGCAGCCATTGAATCAGGCGATCCAGAAAATCCTGATGTGTCTGAAGATCCTGAAGATACAGGTAAATCAAGTAAACAGAAACTTGGCGGCTCCCAATGGGGACGTAATCAACAAAGACAAGTCAACAATAACAACAATTCTGGTGGGGGAGGTAATAACTGTAATAACTGCGATTATATTGATTGTTCTGACTGTGGCTATGGACTTGATGTATTTCCCAACAATTGTGGAAGCGATCGCGATTGTGAAAATCCCTGCGAGGCGATTGAGTGTCCCAATTTAAGTTGTCCTAATCTAAGTTGTCCTGATTTAAGCTGTGGCAATGCTGACTGCTTAACAGGAATGGATTGCAGTGGGTTAGACTGTGGAGGGCTAGATTGTGGTGGTGCGGGTGACTGTGGTAGTTGTGGTTAAGCAGATATTTTAAAAATCTTTGAAAAATTCTATGATCGAACATGATGTATTAATTATCGGTGGTGGATTAGCTGGCTCTAGGGCAGCTCTTGCGATCGCTCAAAATTATCCTAATCTTAGTGTAGGACTCATTTCTAAAGTACATCCGATTCGATCGCATTCTGTCGCCGCACAGGGAGGAATCGCGGCTTCACTCAGAAATGTTGATAATGACGACTGGCTCACCCATGCCTTTGATACTGTCAAAGGTTCCGATTATCTTGCCGATCAGAATGCCGTCCAAGTTTTGACCGAATCTGCTCCCGAAGTAATTATTGATTTAGAACATTTAGGAGTTCTCTTCTCACGGGCTGAAAATGGCAAGATTTCGCAAAGAGCATTTGGAGGACATACAAATAGCCGAGCTTGCTATGCAGCAGACAAAACTGGTCATGCAATTTTGCACGAATTAGTCATGAATCTGCGGCGATTGGGCGGCAAGATTTATGAAGAATGGTATGTGATGCAGCTGATCTGTGAAGATGGCACAAATGGAACAGAAGTAAAGGGAGTTGTGGCTTATTGTTTGGAAACTTCGCAGATAGAAGTATTTCGAGCAAAGGCGGTATTAATGGCTACGGGCGGCTATGGCAGAGTCTTTAATACGACTTCCAATGATTTTGCGTCAACGGGTGATGGTTTATGTCTGACCGCAAATATTGGCTTGCCATTACAAGATATGGAATTTGTGCAATTCCATCCCACTGGTTTATATCCTGCTGGAGTGCTTATTTCTGAGGCAGTGCGCGGTGAGGGAGCCTATTTGATTAATGATTTAGGCGATCGCTTTATGGCAAATTATCCAATCAGCAAAAATCGGATGGAACTATCACCTCGTGATATCACCTCACGCAATATTGCCTGTGAAATCATGGCAGGACGAGGTATTAATGGCGGGAACTATGTGCATTTAGATGTGCGCCATTTAGGTAGAGAAAAAATCTTAAGTCGGATTCCCTTTGCTCGCGAAGAGGGTTTACGACTCGCAGGGGTGGACTGCATCGATCATCCTCTGCCCGTGCGTCCAACTGCACATTACTCCATGGGCGGTATTCCCACAAATATTGATTGTCAAGTAATTGGGGTTGATAGCAAGGCGATCGCAGGTTTTTTTGCAGCGGGTGAATGTGCTTGCCTATCGGTACATGGCGCAAATCGATTGGGTGCAAATTCATTACTAGAATGTGTGGTTTTTGGTAAACGTGCTGGCGAAAAACTGGGTGCTTATGTTAGCGATCGCACTATGCCCAAACTCGATCCCATTCCATATCTTGCTGACGCTGAAGCTAAGCTCAAAGGTCTGTTATTAAAGCAAGGTAATTCGCGAATTGCTGATATCCGTCAACAACTTCAAGACACAATGACTGAGCATTGCGGCATTTTTCGTGATGATCAACGATTGAGAGACGGCTTAGCGAAATTGCAAACTATTCGCGATCGCTACGATCATGATTTACTCGTAGACGATCGCAGTTCTGTATTTAATATGGAATTAATGCAAGCGATCGAATTGAAAAGTTTGCTCATAGTAGGCGAGATCATCATGTCCAGTGCCTTGTCACGCCAAGAAAGTCGTGGTGCACATTCTCGTGAAGATTACCCCCTACGTGATGATGCGAATTATCTCAAACATACGCTCGGATATCTGGAAAGTGGTAAGGTAAAGACTAGCGATCGTTTAGTTGATATGAGCTTGCAATTGTTTGATCGCGATCGTTTTACACCCCAAGAACGAAAATATTAAAATTTATAAAGCTAAACTTCAAATATAAAACTAGAACTGATAGGACGGCTTTGCTGCCGTATCAGTTCTCTAAAACCTGAAACTGTACTAGCTGTATGAGTAAAAGTAACTGTGGCGAAAGAAGAATTTATAAAACTGCTTAATCAAGGCGTAAATATCTGGAACAAATGGAGAGAGTCCGCTCCAGATATGCGTGGTGTTGATCTTAGTGAAATTCAGCTAGAAGGTCTCGATCTGACGGGGATCGATATGAGCATGGTTAATTTGCGTGGGGCAAAGTTGCATAACGTGAAGATGGCATCTGCTAACTTGCGCGGTGCAGACTTAAGTATGGCAAATCTAAGAGGTATAGAGCTTAAGGGGGCAAACCTAAGTGCAGCCCACCTTAGTATGATTTGTCTGAGTGAAGCCGATCTTAGCCAAGCAAATTTAAGTGGCGCAGATCTACGGGGAGCAAATCTACGTCTAGCGAAACTAGATCTCGCTGATTTATCAACAACTAAGCTCAATATGTCTAGCTTGAATGGATCTTGCATGATTGGTGCAATTATAATTGGTGCAAATTTAAGCCGAGCCGAATTAAGAGAAGCTAATCTTGCAGGAACTGATTTTAGTCGTGCTAATTTGAGCGAGGCTGATCTATCTCATAGCAATCTCAATGTCTCAACTCTAGTTGGTACAGATTTGATCGGTGCGACTTTGGTAGATATTGACCTTAGCGAGTCAAATTTGACTCGGGCAAATTTAATCGGAGCAAATCTTTACCGTGCTAACCTCTGTGGCTGCGATCTTATTGGAGCTGATCTTCGAGGTGCAAATTGTAGTGAAGCCTATTTTATTGGAGCTGATTTAAGTCGTGCTGATCTTAGTCGTGCTGAGTTTACCAGTGCCAATCTCAGCAAAGCTAATTTTAGTGGTGCAAATACTGAAACTACTGATTTTCAAGGTGCAATTTTGCCCGATGTTTGGTAAATAAAAACGGCGTTTCGCGCCGTTTTTATTTACCAAACATCGAGTTGCGGCGCGGAGAGCCGCAACTCGATGTTTGGTTTTATAAATATGCAGCGGGATCGATAGGCTCTCCATTTGCACGCAACTCAAAGTGTAAATGTGGACCAGTCGAAAAGCCCGTAGAACCAACTGATGCGATTGGTTGACCTTTAGCGACAATATCGCCATCTTTGACATATAGATCACTACAATGGGCATAAAGCGTTGTCATCCCATTTCCATGATCAACAATCACCGCATTCCCATAGCCCCCATACCAATCCGCATAAATTACTCGACCCTGTTCACTCGCATAAATTAAACTGCCGTAATCAGCTCCAAAATCAATGCCAGAGTGGAAGCGCTCGGTTCCCAAAATAGGATGAGTACGCCAGCCAAAGTTGCTAGTCACTGGCCCAATGGTAGGATACATTAATTGTCCAGTTCCAGGTGGGAGAATTAGTCCGTCATAGGGCTGCACTTTTGCCAAAATAATTTGTGATAAACGACGCGAGTCCTCAGCGAGGCGATCTTCCGCTTGAGATAAGGCTTGACGATCGCTCTTTAGCCGATCGATCGTATTTTGTTGAGCAACAGCTTCAGATTCAATATTAGATTTTTGATATTTCAGCTTTTGCGTCAAAAGCTCAATCTCATTTTTTTGGGCAACTATCTGGTTGCGCTGCTTTTCGACCTGATTGGATCTTTGAGTCAATTCCCCCAGTAGCTTGCGATCGTGGTCATAAATACGCTCAATTTGGCGACGGCGATCGGCAAATTGATTCAGGTCTTGACTGCTGAGGAGGGTTACCCACCAACGTTGTAGTTGTTGCCTTTGCAAATATTGCAATCGCGCTGTAGTCGTACCGCGTCTTTTATTGAGGTCATACTCTAGTTCTTGGAGCTTTGTATTGAGTGTTTGGAGTTGCTCTCTTGCTTGCCGAATTTTTTTCTCATTGTCTTTAATCTGGGCATCTGTAACCCTTACATTTCGCCTCAAGGCATCAAGCCGAGATTGAGCAGGCTTAGTGAGAGCGTTAATCTGTTCTTGTTGTTTCTGGATGATTTGACGTTGTTGATCGACAAAGTTTTGATAATTTTTTAGCTCATCCACAGACTGAGCTTGGACAGGAGCCATCTGACCTAGCGCTAAGCTGCCGCATATAGCGATCGCTATGATTGCTGACCCCAGTACTAAAAATTGCCGAGCAATTAAATGCCCAATTTGTTGAATTTTTGGGTAATTAATCATCCAAGGCTTGCTAATTATTTCTTGCCAATAACGGCGATCGCGCATTCAGGTCACCAGATATCCACAAACTATAGCAATTTAGAGTTTTTTTAAGTTAAACTCTAAACTCAAAAGCCTTACTGGGCTTGATTTTTTTGTATTTAAATGAGCGTACACTCAATTAAATACAGCTATAGGGCAAGATTCTAACCGCATTTTGTCACTTATTAAACCCGATTTTTTTATTAAAAGAATTGCTGGCAATTAATGCAATTTGTAAACGAAATTAAAATTTCAACTTTTAGTAGCATTTCTGTATCTTTATAATACTAAAAATTGTGTATATAATAGTTCCATGACATATTCTGTTCTTGTAATCTAAAATTAGCACTTAAGAAATTGCTTTACAAGTTGATAAATAAAGTTACTTGATAAATTGTAGAAATAAAGCTATGAAAACAACCACACGTCAACAACCATCCAAAACCACTAGGAATATTCGGCAAAACTCTTCTCCTCAGTGCCTAATTCCCTTGCCTTCTACATGGGTAACTTTGTTAGAACCACCGATTTATAGTTGTTATGATGAAGCATTGTTGATGTGTCAATATCCCGATGGTCATTGGGCAGCATGGATTCCTGATTTTGGGGAAATTAAATTACATTCAGGTCAATTTTGTCGGATGACTTAAATCCAAAACAGCCGATAAAAGCCATGCTAAGCATGGCTTTTATCGGCTGTTTAATTGCTAGTTTGTTCTCAATTTTCTGTAGAACTATAGCAATGTAAGCTTTGCTTAGGACATAAAACCCAAAAGATGAGTGGCAGAGCGAAGCTCTGCCACTCATCTTTTGGGTTTTGAATTGTCCTATCTATCTCTTATGTTGCTATATCTGTATTTTTAGAAAGAGAGATATTAGGTACAAAATTCTGAAGTCGCATTGGTGGTCTTACATAGTCCATTTCATGTTGGCGAGGAGGAAGCTCAATCTTTACAGGGGTTAAATCCTCATAAGGAACTTGACTCAACAGATGGGAAATACAGTTGATATGCGCTCGTCGCTTATCATCAGAACTGACTACATACCAAGGAGATTGATTGATGTCTGTGGCATTGAACATGTCATCCTTCGCCTTAGAATATTCTACCCACTTGGCTCTTGCCTCTAAATCCATTGGACTAATCTTCCAACGCTTGAGGGGATTCTTAATGCGCTCTTGAAATCTCTTTTCTTGTTCTTCATCACTCACAGAAAACCAATACTTAATCAAGATGATACCTGCTCGTTGAAGCATACACTCAAATTCTGGGCAAGAACGTAAGAACTCAACATACTCTTCGTGAGTACAAAAATTCATTACCCGCTCTACGCCAGCACGGTTATACCAACTGCGATCGAACAATACCATCTCACCAGCTGCTGGTAAATGTGCAGCGTAGCGCTGAAAATACCACTGAGTTTTTTCACGATCAGAAGGTGTTCCCAATGCGATAACTTTACAAACACGGGGATTCAGGCACTCGGTAATCCTTTTGATTGTACCGCCCTTACCTGCTGCATCTCGTCCTTCAAATAGAACGACGACCTTTAACTTTTTATGTTTTACCCACTCCTGAAGTTTTACCAGCTCAATGTGAAGGCGATTGAGTTCTTTCTCATAAACTGTCTTCGATAGCTTCTCTGGTAATCCATCAGATTTCGACTTTTTTTGACCAACTTTTTTGTCTTTTGGTAATTTCACTTCAATCTGCTTTGATGATTTACTTGAAAAATCATCGGATTTAGATTTCTTCTTACTAATCTTGTTAGCTTTCGGTGCTTCCATCACCAGATGCTCTTGGGAGTCTTTACCATTGCTATTATTTTTTTTGCCATGAATACTCACCATTTGTGTATGGTTACCAGCATACTATAGCAGTAAAAAAGATAGCTAGGACAAATCAAAACCCCAAAAAAAAGTGGCGGCGTGAAGCGCCGCCACTTTTTTTGGGGTTAAGCAAACCTTCTATTGCTATATATACCCACCCATATGTGTCTTTTGACCAGATTTAAAAGTTAGCGTCCAATACCAATATATTGATATCCAAGGGCTTTAAGAGCCTTGCCATCAAGGAAGTTACGCGCATCGATAATTACAGGATGTGCCATTAGCGTCAGCATCTTGGCATAGTCGATCGCTAAAAACTCTTGCCAATCTGTCACCAATACCACCGCATCGCAACCATCGGCTAAGCGCTCTAGATCCGTCTCCACAATCACATTAGAGAAACCTTGTCGCAATCCTGATTGAGAAACTAGTGGATCGTAGGCTTTAACTCTTGCGCCCAAACGATTGAGCTGATCGATTAAGGTCAACGCAGGTGCATCACGCATATCATCAGTGTCTGGTTTAAAGGTCATTCCCAATAACCCAATTGTTTTTCCCTTCAGGATTTTCAAGGCTTGCTGAAGCTTCTCAACTACTAGAGTCCGCTGCAATTCATTCACTTTTACACAAGCTTTTAAAATCTCAGTGGAATAGCCATAGTCCTCAGCTGTGTAAATCAGAGCCGAGACATCCTTCCCAAAGCATGATCCACCCCAGCCGATACCTGCTTGCAAGAACTTTGAGCCAATACGCGAATCTAAACCGATTCCCTTGGCAACTTCTCTAACATCAGCTCCAACGCGATCGCAAATATTCGCAACTTCATTAACAAAGCTAATCTTGGTGGCAAGAAATGCATTTGCCGCATACTTAATCATTTCGGCTGAGTTCAAATCAGTAATTACCACAGGCACTGGTGGCAGAGTTTTATCGTCAGCAAAAGAGCGATCAATAATTGGGGTATACAGATCTTGCATTAGCTTAAGAGCACGATCGTTGCCACTGCCAACCACAATGCGATCGGGATTAAATGTATCGAAAACGGCTACACCCTCGCGCAGAAATTCTGGATTACTGACCACATCAAACTGAATCTGATCGATATTACTTTTGCCTGCCATTCCATCTAGTACAATCATGCGTACCCAGTCGCCAGACCCAATTGGCACTGTAGACTTGTTGACGATCACACGATATCCTTCAGTAAGACTTTCCCCAATACTCCTTGCGACAGCTTCAACATAGCGCATATCGCTACGACCATCAGCTAGAGATGGAGTACCCACGGCAATGAAGAGAATCTCACCATGATTCACACCTGCCGCAATATCTGTTGTAAATTCGATCTTCCCTTTACGGATTGACTCAGCTATAACTTCTGGTAATCCTGGCTCATGAATTGGCGATTGCCCTGATTTCATCAGCTTGACTTTTTCCTCGTTATTATCGACGCAAATCACGTCATGACCAATGTAAGCCAGACAAGCTCCTGTGACTAAACCCACATAACCAGTTCCGATTACACAAACACGCATACTTTTTTACCTATATCTTTTTGAATTCAAGAACAATTGAGGTGGATAAATTCCACCTCAATTATCTTAGTTAACGTTAGAAGTATTTAAATAATCGCGAAAATACGCGATCGTCTTCGACAAGCCATCTTCTAATGCGACTGTTGGCTCCCAATTTAGATGATGCTTAGCTCTTGTAATATCAGGTTGACGACGTTGGGGATCATCTTGAGGTAATGGCTTAAACACAAGTTCAGCAGTCGGATCAATTATTCTTTGGATAGTTTGAGCCAATTGCAAAATCGTATACTCTCCAGGATTACCCAAGTTCACAGGGCCGATGTAGTCACCGTTTATCAGGCGAATAAAACCTTCTACCAGATCTGATACATAGCAAAAACTACGAGTTTGAGAGCCATCTCCATAGATTGTGAGAGGAATTCCCTTAAGCGCCTGCACAATAAAGTTGCTCACCACTCGTCCATCGTTCTCTAACATTCGAGTGCCGTGAGTATTAAAGATCCGTGCAACTCTTACCTCCACACCATATTGACGATGGTAGTCGAAAGTTAAAGTCTCTGCAACACGCTTACCTTCGTCGTAGCAACTCCGAATACCTGTGCAGTTTACATTGCCCCAATAGTCTTCAGTCTGTGGGTGAATTAAAGGATCGCCATATACCTCAGAGGTTGAAGCGAGAAAAATTCTCGCCTTCCATTTTTTAGCTAGTTCTAACATGTTCAGCGTTCCCAAAAAATTGGTTTTAGCTGTTTTAACTGGGTCGGATTGATAATGTACGGGTGAGGCTGGACAAGCAAGGTGATAAATTTGATCGATATTATCGATCTCAATAGGATTCACAATGTCATGTTCAATAAATTGAAAATTTGGATGTTCACTCCAATGAGCATTATTAGATTTTCGACCTGTATAGAGATTATCCACGCAGATAACTTCATGCCCAGCTTCCATCAATCGATCAACAAGATGCGAGCCAATGAAGCCAGCACCACCAGTAACTAAAATTTTCATGTTTATCTAAAAAGGTTGTTCACTAAAGAGAACGGCGTGACGATATTACCAAGAAATCTCGTAGCCGAGTTAAGTAGGCTTGATCCAAATGATGGACGTACTACAATCACATCGCGATCGCGTAAGCCTGGGTTAGATTCTTCATTTAAAGGAAGATTCAAATCAGCAATTAGATTGCGCCGCATAATCGAGCCATCGGGATTGACTCGATAAAGCTCAACCGCTCGCCAATCTGCATCATTGGTTAGTCCACCTGCAAAAGAAATTGCTTCGGTAAACGAACTATTCGGTCTCATTTGGATCGGTCCCGGACGAACAGCTTCGCCAACTACTTGTACAGTAATTACTGTAGGAGAAAAAGTAGCTTTAGCAACTTGTAGATACTCAGTGGGATTTGTTTTCTCTAGACGAGGGACAGTAATCAAATCACCATCTGTAAGAGTGATATCTTGACTTAGATCAGCCTTGGTAATTAAATCAAGCAAATTCGCTTTAACAATTGTGCGCTGACCCTTATCGTTTAAGCGTGAAATCTGCACATTGCGAATATCAGCAATTTCAGTTACTCCATTTGCTGACTGCAAGGCTCGGCTTAGAGTAACTGGACCTCCACCTGACGCTGTTCCAGCCGCAGTGGTTGCACCTGTAAGCCCAGTGGGAACAACTCCATTCCTTGAGTAAACTAAAGTTTGTGGACCTACCCGATTAACCTCTCCAACGATCGCTACTTGAATAGTAAAAGTGTCAGGGGAAAAAGTGGAATTACTGACGGTGCGAGGCTGGGATGCACTTGCTTGAGATAGTGGTGGTACAAGAATTGAATCTCCATCAAGGATGCGAACATCTTGACTAATATCGCCCTTCTCTAAAAGGTTTTGGAGGTTAACCTTTATGATGCGGCGACCGAGAGTCCCATCACGACGTGAAATTTGAATATTACTAATATCGGCTCGTGAGGTGATCCCTGCGGCTGATTCCAGTGCTCTTGTTAATGTTGCCGCATTGCTACCTAATCCCGTTGTGCCTACATAAGTTAAAAACCGTGGGCCAGGTCGATTAACTTCTCCGACGATCGCAATATTTAATGGGCGAGGAGAAATTAAAGAGATATTGACAATATTCCGTACTAAAAAAGGGTTTAGTTTTTCTCGCAGTAAAGCATTTGCTTCATCTAGCCCTAATCCTTCTAGCTTGACTGCACCAATTAAGGAAACATTGATTGTTCCGTCAGGGGCAATAGTTTGAGTTCCTGATAGTTCTGGCACGTTAAACACTTCAATCTTGATATTGTCTCCTGCACCAAGAGTGTAGCGAAATGTATCTTGAGATTCGCTTACATTTAAAGTCTGAGTGCCACCATTAAGATTGACTAAAGGCTTTAGGTTAGAATTTGACGGTACTGGGGCAGAAGGTTTGTCAATTGTGGTAGTCTGTGCCCAAGCAGGTAATGGAGTACAGGCAATTAATGTCAATAGAATTAATTTGTTAAACTGAGATATATGCATAAAAGTGCTCCTTACTCTAACCATCTCATCATTAGAAACTGAACATCTGTCATATATTGAGTGTAGTTTTAATACAATAATAGAGGCAGTTTTTACAACATTTGGCTGCCATTGTATCAGTATGACTAATAGTTTATCTCAGTAATTTTCCCTAAATATAATGCGATCGCCTCAGGTTATTTATGTAGATGCAGTTGGTACCTTGTTTGGGGTTAGAGGTAGTGTGGGTGAACAATATGCCAAAATTGCGATGGATTTTAATGTTAGCCTTGACCCTCGGTTAATTAATCGCGCTTTTTACGAAGTTTTTCAAACTGCTCCAAGGATTGCTTTTCCTAATTTGCCCCAGTCTGACATTCCGAACGCTGAATATCAATGGTGGCGATCGCTTGCTGAAAAAACTTTTAGTCAAACAGGTGATTTAGAAAGATTTCTTGATTTTGAAGGTTTCTTTAAGAGTCTTTATGCTTATTTTGCAACGGCTGAACCTTGGTTTATTTACGAAGATACTCGATTAGCGCTGGATGCATGGCGGCAGCAAGGAATTACTTTGGGCGTGCTATCAAATTTTGATAGTCGGATCTATGCAGTTATGGAGAATTTAGGGCTAAAGGATTACTTTAGTTCAGTTACAATCTCTACGGAGACTGGTGCAGCTAAGCCAGATCCCTTAATTTTTGAAGTAGCATTAGCAAAACATCAAATTGAAAAATCACCTGATTTGGCATGGCACATCGGCGATAGTTTTAGTGAAGATTATATGGGGGCAAGTGCTGCGGGAATTTCAGCATTTTGGCTAAATCGAGATCGCCAACCAATTTCAAATCCAGCTAAGCAGTCAGCACGTACCATTGATAAGCTGACCTCGCTGGCAATACGTTAAAGATAGGCAGAGCAAAGCGCCTAACGTATTTGAAGTGTTGTAAAGTGAAACTTAGTGGTGTGAGACTTTGCCGCGCCACCACTAATTAATGACTGGGAAGGGAGTATGTTTACAGGACTCGTTCAATCTATTGGAATTATTGAGAAACGCGATCGAGATCGCCTTGTGATTCATTGTCCTGATCTGGTGGCAAATATTGCGATCGGTGATAGCGTCGCTGTCAATGGGGTATGTCTTACTGCGACTTATATTTCTGATACTAATTTCGTAGCTGATGTGTCACCTGAAACTATAGGACGTACTAATTTCGGCGATCGCAAATTAAAGTATGTAAATCTTGAAACCGCTCTAGCCGTTGGTGATAAAATCGGCGGTCATTTTGTCTCAGGGCATATTGATGGCATGGGCAAATTATGCGATCGCGTGCTCATTGGTAATTCTTGGGAGTTAGGTTTTGACGCTATTCCTGACGTTGCTCGTTACATAGTATTTAAAGGTAGCATTGCGATTAATGGCATTAGCCTAACAATTTCCTATTGCAATGACTCAGGCACAAATTTTCGAGTTGCCGTAATTCCGCATACATATGAAAACACTAATTTAAAAGATCTAGATATTGGTAGCTCAGTTCATCTAGAAGGTGATTTGCTGGGTAAATATGTCGAAAAGTTTTTAAGATTAGGCAATCCACTGCAAAACAATCCTTCTTATCCGCCTAAAACTTTAGTAACGCCAGCATTTTTAGCAGAACATGGTTGGTAACAGAAAAACCGAGAGTAGAGTTGTGGCGAGAATCTCCACAATTCTACTCTCAATATGAAAACGATTTTGGTGTTTCTAACTCCTTTGGCGCGAGAAACACCAAAATCGTTTTTATGAGAGCCTGCCTAAGGCTGGCTTTCATAAAAAGATATGGTCTAAAATAAATAGCTAGAGCTATAATTTGCGCTCCCTAAAATGAAATAATGCTTTCTGTAAACTTTTTTACAATTGCTTAACAATTTTACAGGAATCATGGAACGTACTTTTTTGGCAGTCAAGCCCGATGGCGTACAACGTCACCTAGTCGGAGAAATTATTCGTCGTTACGAAACCAAAGGCTTTAAGCTCGTCGGACTCAAATTGATCCACCCCACCCGCGAACTCGCCGAAAAGCATTATGCAGTTCACAAAGAAAGACCTTTCTTTGCTGGACTAGTTGACTTTATTACCTCAGGCCCTGTAGTCGCAATGGTATGGGAAGGCGATGGTGTAGTTGCTTCAGCTCGTAAAATCATTGGCGCAACTAACCCCCTTACTGCGGAACCAGGGACAATTCGTGGAGACTTCGGTGTAAATATTGGACGTAATATTATTCACGGTTCTGATGCGATCGAGACTGCTCAAACCGAGATTGCACTGTGGTTTAACTCAGAAGAACTAGTTGAATGGACTCCAAGCATTACTTCTTGGGTTTACGAATAGTCAAAATCCCAAAAAAAGAGCGCTAAGCGCTCTTTTTTTTGTCAAGGATGGGTTGTGGGCGGTAACCTCGACTCTACATAAAGGCACATTGACAAAACTTTACAATTTGATATATTTGTTTACGTAAGCAATAAGTGCTTATTAAAACAAAAACTTAAAACTAAAACACAAAAATGACAACAGCAGTACAAAGACGCGAAAGCGCCTCCCTGTGGGATCAGTTTTGCAATTGGATCACCAGCACCGACAACCGCCTATATGTAGGTTGGTTCGGCGTAATCATGATTCCTTGCTTACTTGCAGCAACCACATGCTTCGTAATCGCCTTCGTAGGCGCACCACCAGTCGATATCGACGGTATCCGCGAGCCAGTAGCAGGCAGCTTGCTATTCGGCAACAACATGATTTCTGGCGCAGTCGTACCATCCTCAAATGCGATTGGCCTGCACTTTTACCCCATTTGGGAAGCAGACAGCCTTGACGAATGGCTATACAACGGTGGCCCTTACCAATTGGTAGTATTCCACTTCCTCATCGGCATTTTCTGCTACATGGGACGTGAATGGGAACTTTCCTACCGCCTCGGTATGCGTCCTTGGATCGCAGTAGCATATTCTGCACCAGTAGCCGCCGCAACCGCAGTATTCTTGATCTACCCAATCGGACAAGGATCATTCTCTGACGGTATGCCTTTGGGAATCTCTGGAACCTTCAACTTCATGATCGTATTCCAAGCAGAACACAACATCTTGATGCACCCCTTCCACATGTTAGGAGTAGCAGGCGTGTTCGGCGGTTCATTGTTCAGTGCAATGCACGGTTCATTGGTAACCTCCAGCTTGATTCGTGAAACAACCGAAAACGAAAGCCAAAACTCAGGCTACAAATTCGGACAAGAAGAAGAAACCTACAACATCGTTGCAGCTCACGGCTACTTCGGACGTTTGATCTTCCAATACGCATCATTCAGCAACAGCCGTCAATTGCACTTCTTTCTAGCCCTATGGCCAGTAGTTGGCATTTGGTTCACCGCATTGGGCGTAAGCACAATGGCATTCAACTTGAATGGTTTCAACTTCAACCAATCGATTTCTGATAGCCAAGGACGTGTAGTACCATCTTGGGCAGACGTAATCAATCGCGCAAACTTGGGTATGGAAGTAATGCACGAGCGCAATGCTCACAACTTCCCACTCGATTTGGCTGCTGTTGATGTAGCACCTGTAGCTATGGCTGCTCCTGCTATTAATGGTTAATCTTTACCGATTGATCTAGTCATCTCGAAATAAAAAAGCCTCTCCTTACGGAGGGGCTTTTTTATTTGTGCGGAATTTACATCAGATAATTTTTTAGCTCAGGATATTTAGGAAATAAGTTGTCAACACTGGCAAGTTTTGCGCCATATTCTAGAGTGGTGGCAATGATTAGGCGATCGAAGGGATCTTTGTGAATGGGCGATAGGTTTACGGCTCTGACTGTAATCTCTGGAGTCAGTGGCAATAGATCGATTCCTGCGGGAGCTAACGAATCAGTAAGCCAATCTTGAACGGGAATATGTAGCTCTAATCTGGCTTTGTTATGAGCTAGAGCGACTTCGTAGCAAGATATGGCTGACACTGCAACTATGTCTACTTGCCGAATTTGTTCTAACCATTGTGTGGGAAAGCGATCAAAACTTCCATTGATGAGCCAAAACCAAATGTGAGTATCAAGAATTACCATTTCAGACATTCCCAGTCCTCTTCATCTACGATTGGGCTAACAATGTCGCCTAATGTCTCTCCTTTGCCAATCAGATGAGCGGGTGTTGTGCGTTTTGGCTTTTTGTTAGGGATTTCTTGATCAGGATTAACGTCTTTTTGCTCTGATTTTGCATTAGCTTCTTTAGAGACTATTTGCTGTGGGATAGAGATAGATTTTAAATATAGACTGACGATCGCTTGTAATGCTTGGCGATGTTCTGGGATCGCATTTTGGTATGCGTCAGCGATGGAGGATTCGACTTCTAGGATAATTTGTTTGATCATATTCTTACTAGGGTTCGAGAGTATTTTCAAATTCTTGTTTTTTGCTGGAAATTAAAGAACGCAGGCGATCGCCTTCTGACCGTTGTTTCCTCTCCTCAAGTTCTAAGCGATTACATCTAATCAAGAATTTTTAGGTAAATCTTCGCTGTAACTGATCCAACCTGTATGTACTTTTTGAGTGGCTAAGGTCGTTAAATCTCCTCTAATAAGCGATGCGACTAAGTCAGCAGCGACATCATTATTCCAGTAAGAGCCGTGAGCATCTGCCATGCCTAAAGCCATACCAGCATGGGCTTGACCAAATCGTAAAGCACCTGACTCTGCACCGTTGGCGTGCATCCAGAGGTATTGATCGGTAAAAAAGAAATTCTTCGCTTTATCGTGTTTAATGGCATTGCCTAGAGGATAAGCGATTAAGTCTGATGCGTGAATGATATTCAGCCAAGTGAGCGCGTTGTAGCTTGTGGCAACAAAATCATCAACTGCGGAAAAGTCTATATTTTGCTTGAGGCGCATAAATAAGAGAGGTGATCCCATTGTCACAAGTCCGCGTAATTTGTACTCAGAGTCACTTGAGTTAAATAATTTGCGAAATTCGTAGGCGGGATCATTTTCGGGTAAATCTTTGGTGAATAGGAGATCCCAGAGAACTAATGTGCCGAGTGAATGGGATGCGATCGCTATTTCTTTATCTTCGGGATGGTTATCAACAAAGTCTTGGAATTGATGCAAAATTTGTTTGCGGATGGATGCGCCTTTGTCGTTATTGAGATAGGTCAAAAAGTCGCCAAAAAATTTGGCAATAAAGTCTTCTCGGTGTTCTTGGTAACGATAAATGTCTTGTTCACTGCCGCGTAGTTCTTTACATTTTTCTGATAGTTCCTTCACATCGGAGCGAACCCAGTTAAACAGTTGATCTGTTTTGCTTTTAAAGGAATGTCCCCAAAAGCTAGAGTAAAAAATCGGTGATTGGGCGTTTCTCTTACTGAGGATTTCTTTGACTTTTTTCTTGAATTGATCGCCGTAACCTGCGTCTTGAGTGGCGACACCATGAATGAGGAAAACTAGCATAAGTTTTTGGATGATATATTTATGAATGAACTATTACTGTGTCTCGTGACATTTCAACTAGAGAGTTGTTTTCTAGCAAATTAACTAATTGCTCTAAGTTATTAACGAATAATGATTCCAGTTCTTTGTTGCTGATGTTACCTGTTGTTACTAGCAAAAGCTTGTAAGGCTCTTGGCTAACGTAAAAGGAGTCCCAAAAATCGGAATCTTTGGTAATGACAATTCTCTGTTCGCGAATTGAGAGTGTATTAATTTCCGTGTCTGGTGTCGCATTTTTGAGTGCTAATTCTTTGGTATGGATTGCATCATGTCCCATTGATTTTAAAAGATAGGATAAACGCACGGGTAATTGAGCATCAATGAGAAATTTCATACAAGAACCTTGTGGATGCTTTTTACTTGGGTTAGTTTAGTGGCATAGGCTAGGACTGCGAAAATATCATCTCGCTCTAGATCGTCATAGTCTTCAAGTATTTCTTCGGTGGTCATGCCTGAACTGAGGAGTTCTAAGATCATCTCGACAGGATAGCGTAAACCTCTGATGCAGGGTTTCCCATGACAGATATTCCAGTCTATTGTGATGCGTTGTAATAGCATATTTAGATATTCCTTGTTGAATGGATTGAGACGATTTTACTCTGATTAAATTGAAAGAGATTTTTCAAATTCTTGTTTCTTAGCAAGAATAGCCACTTTCTGAGTGTCAATATTTTGATTCTTGATATCTTCCTGTTCTAACCGATTTTCTAGTTCAGAAATAATTTGCTTAATCAACTTGCCAGAATCTACAGCACGTTCCATGAATTGATCATTAATAGCCTCTTTTATCTTTGCGGTTACACTTTCTTCTGCTTTATCAAGTTCAGTAAATCCAGATTGACAGATTTGATTGCCAATTTGCTTGTAAGCATCTGTCATTGCAAAAGCTCCAAAGCCACCGCCTAGTAATGCAGCACCCAAGACACCAATGATAATAGCTGGACCTAATGCCAAAGCAGGGATCAGAAAGAATGCAGCGGCGGCGGCTCCCCCACCAACTCCAACGCCTCCAGCCGCAAACCCAGCAACGTAGGTAGTATTAAAATCACGAAATGCAGGCTGAAAATCAGCACTAAAACTTGTACCTATTTTTTCGTCAAGTTGAACAATGCTTGTACTCAGTGCATCAAGCTGTTTTTTGATGTTTGCATCTAACTTGCTTAACGCAGGGGACAGAATTTGGTGGTTTAGCTGATAAGTTGCCCATACATTAACCCCCTTCTGCATCCTAACGCTAAATTCGGCAGCATAATCATGAACTACTCCATCGCGACTAAATATAGGATTGTGTACTGTTTTCCACTTTTCAACACTCTTGAAGATTTCTTCTTTCAGTACCACTTTATATTGATTCCAAGAATCTAACGCTAGAGGAAAGGCTTCATCTCTTCTAAGCTCAACTTCTTTGCGAATGCTAACAAAACGACCACTGGCTTGACCAATTTGCTCCAATATGTCTTTTTTATCAGATTCATCTAGGGAGTTATCAAGGTTTTGTATATCAACCTCCAATTTTCTTATACATTTACTTGTAAGCTCATCAATCTTTTGCGTAGCAGATTGCAAAATTACAGATCCGCGTTCATCAGTGAGAAAAGCTTCTAAAGTACCAGTGAAGTTTTGAAAACTGACTAGATACTCATTCGATGTATTGCTGAGAGTAGCTTTTAAGGCAGACTTAGCAGAAACAAAATGGATTCTCTCTTTGCCTGTAATAGAGCCATCCTTGATGATGCTATTAGCGGCAATTTGCACATCTTCGCGATCTTCATCACTATCCAAATTGTCCATAAAATTGACAACCAGAAATAGATTTTCTAAGGGGCGATCGCCTTCACGTTCCTTGATTCTGGTGATAATATCCCTTTCACCCTGAGTTAACAACTTATTCGCATTGGTCATAAATAGAATTGCATCAGTCTCTTTCAGCAACTCCTCAGTAACTCTAGTACGATCTGGATGCTCATTTAGACCAGGGGAATCCACAATTTCCACGCCGTTACGACATAGCAACAGATTGGGATGCTCAAAAACAATTTCGGCAATATTAGATTTAAGCAGTTCTTCACTACGGTTATTTAGAGCCGCTTCCTTAGAAATAGCCGCTTTTTTCTGATAATCTTCAACTGCAATTTCTTGTTCATTGCCATCACGATAACGACAAACCACCCGCTTGCGATCGCCATATTTCAAAACCGACAAAGTACCACTACAAGGAATCGCCCTCACAGGTTGAATCTCTTCACCTAGCAAAGCATTGAGCAAAGTCGATTTACCTTGGCTAAAATCACCAATCACCGCCACTCGAAAACGTTGTGATTCCAATTTGTCTTTAATAGATTGAATCTCATCTCGAAAGGTAATAGGCAAAAGGCTCTCTTTAATACCACCATCAATCAGTTGAGATAAATGATTAATCCGTTTGAGCAAAGATTGTTTCTCTAGTTGAAAACCTTGCAGCTTTTGATATTCACCACTGACTGAAACTGTCAAACTGGGTATATTTTGAGGTTCTTTAATCTCAATTTTAACAAGCTGGTTTAATGCAGTGAGCAAATCATCTGCTGCATTCACAAACACAGTCCCCAAATCATGAAAACGCGCAGGATCGACTAGATCGCATACCTCTTGAAAATCTTGATTGTTGTATGGCTTGCAAGCAAAACTAGATTCTAAAACATCAAGGTAACGCGATTCTATTTCTAAACGTTTGCCTAAATCCCGTAAATACTTACTCTCACTTGCATCTAGGCTAGAGTCTGCGATCGCCATTCTGTAACCCAACCCAAACATCAATAATTTTTCAGCTTCACTCAATGGCACTAGCAAAATCAAAAAATCATCTATTTCAGAATGCAATTTATATTTCTGAATACCTGAAAGCACGAGCTTGGCAACTTCCACAGTTTCCTTATTGCTTAGGTTGAACTTGCCAAGTGTCGCCCTAAATTGAGAAACCTCATCTTCACTAACTTTCGCATCAGCATGAATCACCCCTTTTAGCAACGCGATCAAGTCAGTCATAAACACCACTTGCGGCGTAATGTCATGTACCGTCAAATCTTGACCAGTCAACTTTGATAAGAGTTTGACTGCTTGGCTACCGATGAGTTGAGTATTCATGCTTGGGTTAAAAATCTAGTTATCTAGAATTTATCAGAAATTAAGGGCAAAAAAATCATTTACACAATAAAATCTGATAATATTTAACCAAATAAAGCCTTTAAAAAGCTTTTCCTATAATTTATATATTATGGATTACATCTTTTCTACCGCAACCCAAGCATTGATGCTTTCTGGTAAAGCCGTACAAGTCGCGCATAAAACAGGAATATTGTTGCCAATCGCTAGATGTCTTGTCACAGGTAGATTTTTAGAAGTTGCAAAGCCACCTTCTTCTACAAATCCTCTAATTTTTCCCACACAGCTAATATTTGGCGCACTGCAAGGTTATCAAACCTATCAAACTCATACAGGTTTTAAAAACGTCAGGTCTGATATTCAAGATACTCAAAACTCCATCAATACAGGTGTTGCCAATATTCGAGAAGATATTGGTGGGGTCAAAGAAGACATAAAAAATGTTCAAAGTGGAGTTGATACTGTCATAAATCAAGTTGCAGGTATTCAGTACGACATTAAGGGCATGAGCGAAGGCATTACCGCAATTCAACAAAACTTAGGAGTTTTGCAAGCCACAACAGCATTAATCGGCGTGGGAACAATTGCAAACGTTGCGATTTCCGCAGCCAGCTTACATCAAATCCTCAAACTACGCGAAGACGTTCGCCAAATGCGCGTTGAGATCAAAGATGGCTTCATCGATCTCAAAAAAGCATTCAAAGATCAAGGTGTTGAAATTTTAAATCACATTGATGAAGTCGCCGCAGATATCAAATTTGAACAGCATCGAGTCGTTCTCATTCATGCCTATAGTCAATTTTTGGCAGCTACTAAGTTAATCCAACAGTCCTTACTGACTGAACCTCACATTAGAGATCAAGGTTTAGCAAGTGCTAGACATATGCTTTCAGTTGCCCTTGCTGATTACCGTAATCCCCAACTACTTTCAGAGACTTCAGCGTTAGGTAAATTAAGAAGAATGGAATGCGCTTGGGCGATCGAGCAAACAATCATCATGACCTACCAAATCCAAAAGCAATCAGGCGCAGTCACTCAAGGACTAAAAAGCCTACAAACCACTATTCGTCAAGATATTGTTGATGTTAGTAATGCCGTACAGTCCCAAGAAGAAATAGACCTACTCTATCCAGAAATCAGCCGTATTTGCACTCAAGATTTAGTGGTTTTATCATCTTGGCAAGAACAATCAGAATGGATTCAATCTTTACCTGCTTCTGACTTAAAGTTGCTAGAAAGCTCTGAACTAAGCCCAGTTCCTCAAGAAATGACCTCTGCACTTAGCAGCTTTGAAGTTCCCGAACAAAAGATTTATGAAGAGTTAAAGCCAAAATCTCATTTTGATTCTCTACGCGATCAACTCAAATTAATGGCTTCACCTGACTTGCGCTCAAAATATGAGTATGAAGTAGTCGAAAAAGCTCAAGCTTCGGGACATAAAGCTTTAAAAGCTGATGTAGTTAAACAATCGTCTGATATGGCGATCGCTAATTTATATCACTACTTTCAAGAAGCATAATGAGGCGATCGCTTCTAATTCAATAGTGATATCTACATTGCAAAAATTTAATGTAATTTTGCTCAACTAGATAAACCAAGCGATGCTCTTGAGTAATACGGCGTGACCAAATACCAGAACCAAGATATTTTAAAGGTTCAGGCTTCCCAATTCCGTTAAAAGGATCGCGCATGACTGCATCAACTAAATCCATTACTCTCAAAGCAACCTTACGATCAACAGAAATCCAATGGGTTAAATCTGTACGAAAATCTGGATCGAAAATAGATTCTCTATTCAATGGAGAATTACTCTTTGACAAGCCCTAACTCCTTTCGCAAATCATCAGGTGTTTGAGAATCTTCTACATTCGCTCTAGCGCGACTAATAGCATTTAACAAACGTTCTGCATTCTTAGGCGATCGTAAAAGATGCATAGTTTCTAACAAGCTTTGTAACTCATCAGCAGCAATTAGAGCAACATTGTCACCACTTTGACTTTTGATGTAAATAATTTCACGATCGTTAACAACGCGATCAAGCAATACATTCAAATTTGGTGTTGTCAGTGCATAGCTAGTTTCAACAATCATAATGACTTCCTGAAATCTTATTAAGATTATAGTCGGTTCTCTAAAAACTATGATGCAAAGCTTTAAAAGAAGGTTTAGTTAAACAATTGTCTGATATGGCGATCGCTAATCTTTCCCATTACTTGCAAGAAGCGTAATAAGCGCGATCGCAAATTCATATCATTACTTTCAAAAAGCAAAAGCGCTATAACTCGTTTTTATAACAGAAGAGGCAACTTTACTTAGTAAAGTTGCCTCTTCTGTTTGTTTTATTTCTTGCCGCCGCCTTGATTTTTGAGGCGGTAGGTAATGCGTCCTTTAGTAAGGTCATAGGGCGTTAGCTCCACCTTCACGCGATCGCCAGGCAAAATCTTGATGTAATTTCGACGAATCTTGCCCGAAATGTGAGCAAGTACATTAAAGCCATTATCGAGTGCAACCCGAAACATAGCATTAGGAAGTGACTCAGTTACCGTCCCTTCCATTTCAATAGAATCTTCTTTTGACAAACAAACTCTCCCAAATTTAGTATTAGTTCTATATGTATTATGTTGCGAGCAAAAAGCGCTTGCAACATGGGATGTATATTTGATTAAGAATTACTTAATCAAATATCACCGTATCTATGCAAAGAATTTTTTGATAGTCTCAGTTACCTCTGGCATCGACGGTGTGCCATCAATTTGGGTAACACTCTTTCCATAAAATTCTAGCAAAGGTCTAGTTTTGGAATTGTACTCTTGCAGCCGATTCCTGATGACTTCCTCAGTGTCATCAGCACGTCCCTGATCGATCGCTCTTGCTAACAAGCGATCGATCAAAAACTGATCTGGCACATCAAGATTAATCACCGAGTCATAGGGCTGATTTATCTCCGCTAATAGAGTATCTAAAGCCTCAGCTTGAGCTACTGTACGCGGAAAGCCATCAAGAATCCAACCAACTTGAGTATCAGGCTGTCTCAATCGAGATTCAATTACCTCAATCACAACAGCATCAGGAACCAATGTGCCTGAATCACTAAAAGACTTAACCTTTAGTCCTAATTCTGAGCCTTGCTTAATCTCAGCCCGAAAAATATCTCCAGGAGCAATTCTTGGCACTTGCCAAGATTCAGCCAAAATCTCGCCTTGTGTACCCTTACCAGCACCAGGAGGACCCATCAAAATCACTCTAGGCATTACTGTTTCACCATACCTTCATAACGTTGAGAGATCACGTAGGTTTGGATTTGCTTGGAGGTTTCGATCGCGACACCGACCAAAATTAGTAACGAAGTTGCACCAATGCCGCTAAAGGTCGATACGCCCGTGGCTTTTTCAAGGGCACTAGGTATAATCGCAATGCCACACAAGAAGACTGAACCAAGTAAAGTTAGGCGGTTCAAAATACGACTAATATAGTCCGAAGTTGCGGTTCCAGGTCGTACCGTAGGAATGCTACTACCCATCTTTTTCAGGTTCTGCGATAGCTCTACAGGATTAAGAACTAGAGTCGAATAAAAGAAGCTAAATCCTAAAATCAGCAACATATACACAGGAATATGACCAGGTCCGCTAGGAGATATCCAAGTGGCGATCGCTACGAATACCTCGTTATTAATACTTTGACTCAAGTAGGCTGGCAAAATCATCACCGATGAGGCAAAAATGATCGGCATAACGCCGCCTTGATTTAAGCGCAAAGGCAAATAAGAAGCTTGTTCACGGTATAGTTTGCGTCCAACCTGACGACGAGCGGAGATAATTGGTATTCGCCGCGTTCCTTCCTGCACGAACACAATCCCCACAATCATGATCAAGAAGATCAATAACAATAAGATGACACCACCAACTCGTGAGCTATCTTTTTGAGCTAGCGCGATCGTATCACCCAGAGAAGTTGGCAAGTTAGCGACAATACTAATAAAAATCAGTAAAGAAGCACCATTTCCAACACCTTTCTCCGTAATTAGTTCGCCAGCCCACATTACAAACATTGAGCCAGCAGCCAAAGCTACTGTCGTCTGAAAAATAAAGCTAGACAAAATAACTCGACCATCGCCAACCGTAATCCAGTTAGAGGCTGGATCTGAAAGCACACCAGAGTTCTGCACCCAAACGCCAAGCCCCCAGCTTTGGATTACACCCCAAACAAAGGCCACATAGCGTGTGTATTGAGAAATTTTTCTTCTACCTGCTTCTCCTTCGTTCTTTTGAAGGTTTTCTAAGCTTGGCAGAGCCGATGTCATCAATTGCATGATAATTGAGGCATTAATGAATGGCAAAATGCCAAGAGCAAAAATACCCAGCAGTGATAAGCCGCCACCAGAGAAAATATCTAAAAAATTAACTACGGCATTATTTTTAACAATTTCCGTAAATCTTAGGCGATCAACCCCTGGCAATGGCAGGTAGATGCCAAGTCTAACCAATATCAAAACACCCACAGTAACTAGCAACCGACCTCTTAGCCCTGCGGCTTGAGCCATTTGCATAAAAGTTTCTTGTGCAGTTGGGTTCTTTCCCTTACTAACAACCATAACTAAACTTACCTCAAGCTAGTGATTGGGTTAGGAGGCACAAAACTCCTCCTAACTTAAGATATTTAAATATTGTAGTTGCATAGAGAAAAGCGTAACGCGAGGTTCTTCTAAAACAACAAAAGAGAATATGTGGCGAAACGCTTAGCGCTCCGCCACATATTCTCTTTATAACTAGGCAACTTCTACAGTGCCGCCAGCAGCTTCGATTTTGCTCTTAGCAGATGCTGTAAACGAGTGAGCACGAACTGTAAGCGCTACAGTTACTTCGCCTCTTCCTAATACACGTAATACACCGTCGTTTTGAGTAATAATTCCTGCTTCCATTAAAGAATCAAGATTTACTACTGTACCCTTAGGTAATCCGCTTAATTGGTCAAGATTAACAATTGTGAAATGCTTAGGATTTACAATTGTAAAATGCTTAAGTTTGGGTACTCGTCTGTAAAGGGGGATCTGACCACCTTCAAAACCAGGTCTGGTGGGACGACCTGAACGAGATTTTTGACCACGCATACCGAAACCACCGCTAGCACCTTGCCCTGCGGCAATACCACGTCCTAGACGACGTTTGCGATGCTGAGAGCCTTCTTGAGGCTGAAGATCGTCAATTCTCATAGTTTTTCCTTTCCAATTTTGGCAATAACGGCGCGTAGCGCCGTTATTGCATTAATTAAATAACTGTTCCAGCGTAATACCACGCGCTCTGGCAACTTCACCAAAGGTTCGTAATGTTGCAAGGGCATTAATTGCTGCACGAGCATTGTTTAGAGGACTGCTAGAACCGAGTTGCTTTGCCAAAATATTTTTGACACCAGCTAGCTCTAGTACAGTTCTGACAGCACCACCAGCAATTACCCCAGTACCTGGAGATGCAGGGCGGATCATCACTTTAGCGCCACCGCCGATCCCGTTGGTAGGATGTGGGATGGAATTGCTCTTGGTCAAAGGTACGTCGATCGCATGTTTTCTAGCATCGGCGACACCTTTCTTGACAGCGTTAATAACATCGGCAGCTTTACCAACGCCAACACCGACCTGTCCTTTCTCGTTACCGACAACGACGATCGCACGGAAGCTGAGTTTTTTACCACCCTTGACAACCTTAGTTACGCGGCGGATTTGGACAACACGTTCTTGCCATTCAGATTCTTTTTCAGTACGAGCGCGATCGCTTTTTTTACTATCGCGCTTGCCTTTGCGTTTTTCATCGCGGTTGTTGTCGCCACTGTCGCCGCTGGCACTGTCGCGACCAGCACCTGGTCTTGATTCTCTATTCTTAGCCATATTTGTTTCTATCTACTGATTCACTGCTGGATGATTCGATGCGTTAGAAATCTAGACCTGCTTCGCGGGCAGCTTCAGCGAGAGCTTGGACTCTTCCATGATAGAGGTTTCCACCACGGTCGAACACAACTTTGGTTATTCCCTGCGCGATCGCTCTTTCAGCAATCAAAGCCCCAACCTTAGCCGAAGCTTCAGAATTAGCAGTAGTGCTGAGACCTTCACGGACATCGGATTCGAGGGTCGATGCAGCAACGAGCGTATGCTGTGCTACATCATCAATCACTTGCGCCACGATGTGATTGTTAGAGCGATAAATTGACAAGCGAGGACGTTCAGGTGTGCCTGACATACCTTTACGAATTCGCTTATGGCGGCTTATGGTTGCTTGTCTACGACTATTAGCACTCATGTTTTTTATATATGAAGATTACGAAAATTAAGAAGATTAAATAAAGAAGCCAGAAAATTCTTGTCCTTACTTCTTACCAGTCTTACCAGCCTTACGTCTGACGAATTCGCCGAGGTAGCGGATGCCCTTACCTTTGTAAACTTCAGGTGGACGTACAGCGCGAATTTTTGCTGCTAAGTTACCGACGATTTCCTTGTCAATTCCTTCGACAACAATAAATGTTCCTTGAGGGACTTTTTTGCCTGTAGCATCTTCAACGCCGAGAGAAACTCCTTCGGGAGGAATGATATCAACTGTATGGCTATAGCCAACAGTAAGAACAATATTGCTGCCGTTCAGGTTGGCGCGATAACCAACACCTTGAATTTCCAACTTGCGCTGAAAGCCAGTAGACACACCTTCGACCATGTTGGCAACGAGGGTGCGGAAAAGGCCGTGCTGTTGCTTTGCGGGACGAGATTCATTAGCGCGGTTAACAATCAAGTTGCTTTCTTCTTGCAGAATTTCTACAGTGTTTGGCAACACACGCTTTAGTTCGCCTTTAGGTCCTTTGACAGTAACCTCTTGCCCTACGATGGAGACCGCAACTTTAGGGGGAAGAGGAATGGGACGTTTTCCAATACGAGACATGTCTGTTTTCCGTTGCTTGTGATGTGATTTGCTGAGTTAACAGCCTGAGTTAACAGATCTAGATTAAATAATCTAAAAGATCTGAATTACCAGATATAGCAAAGGACTTCACCGCCGACTCCCTGTTTACGGGCTTCGCGATCGGTCATGATCCCTTTAGAGGTGGAGATGATCGCAATGCCGATCCCACCTAATACACGGGGTAATTCTTTAGAGTTTGAGTAAACCCGTAAACCAGGTTTGCTGACGCGTTTGAGGCGCTTAATAATCGATTGACGGTTCTTGCCTTCATACTTGAGAGCGACGACCAAGGCGCGGTCGATGTTTTCGCCTGTTTCTTCAAAATCTGCGATAAAACCTTCTTGTTTCATCACTCGGGCAATGCTCAACGTCATCCTTGTGGCAGGGATAGAAGTTGTCTGGTGCTTTGCAAGTGTTGCATTGCGAATGCGGGTAAGCATGTCCGAGATGGTGTCGTTGGTAGCCATCCTTATCTCCTAATTCGATCTACTTATGATTCTCTAAAGGGCATACCAACTGCTTTCAGGAGCGCACGTCCTTCTTCGTCCGTGTTGGCAGTGGTGATGATGGAAATATCAAGCCCCCGAATTTGCTCAATACTGTCGTAGCTGATTTCGGGGAAGATAAGTTGCTCGCGAACACCGAGGGTATAGTTACCACGTCCATCAAAGCTCTTGGGGCTAACACCGCGAAAATCACGGATGCGAGGCAAAGAGAAGTTGATCAGACGATCCAAAAAGTTGTTCATCTTATCGCGGCGGAGTGTGACCATCATGCCGACGGGCATTCCTTGACGCAATTTGAAACCAGCGATCGCTTTCTTAGCTCTAGTTACTACGGGCTTTTGACCAGCGATCGTCGCAATTTCGATCAAAGAAGCTTCCAGAGATTTCGCGTTCTGAGCAGCTTCACCGAGACCACGGTTGATTACTACTTTTTCAAATGTAGGAACTTGATGGATATTGGTGTACTTGAACTGCTCCATTAACTTGGGAACAGCCTGATTTTTATAGACTTCGGTAAATCTTGTTAGCATTTTATCTTCCTCGATGAGTTTTCCTGGGCTTGGTCAGGTTGTATAGAATTATTTCTTTGTGGTCTGGACGGAATCGACGATTTCGCCAGTCTTTTTCAACATTCTTACTTTCTTGCCATCATCCGTAAAGGTGAAGCAAGAACGGCTGGCGGTCTTTTCCTTTTCGGAATACAACAGCACTTTAGAACTGTGAATCGGAAACTCGCGGGTAATAATTTGTCCAGACTCGCCATCAGCCTGAGGCTTAACATGCTTAGTCTTGACATTAACACCTTCAACGATGATGGTGCTGTCCTTAGGGAATACTTGTAGTACCTTAGCTACAGTCCCCTTAGAGCTTCCTGAAATTACTTGAACTACATCATCTTTTTTGACGTGAATCTTAAAAGAATTGCGGTTGCCGCGATAGACAGGCTTTGACTTGAATGACATTACAGTACCTCTGGCGCTAGGGAGATAATTTTGGTGAAGTTTTTATCCCGCAATTCACGCGCAACTGGACCAAATACGCGAGTTCCTTTGGGGTTGCCGTCTTGGTTGATGATTACGGCAGCATTGTCGTCAAAGCGGATTCTCATGCCGCTTTCACGGTTAATGGATGCTCTGGTACGAACAATGACTGCGCGGACAACATCCGATTTTTTGACTGGCATGTTGGGGGCTGCGTCCTTGACCGTGGCGATAATCACATCACCAACTCCGCCAAAGGCACGGTTACCACCAGCCAGTACGCGGATACATAGTAGTTTTTTAGCTCCACTATTATCCGCTACATTTAAATAAGACTCTTGTTGAATCATGGCTTATGCTTCCGAGCTAGATGAGAGAATCTCTACAACTTCCCATCGCTTTGTACGGCTGAGGGGACGTGTTTCCCGAATTTTGACGCGATCGCCTTCACGGGTTTTATCTTCTTCATCGTGGGCTTTAAACTTAGTCGTTTTGACCACGATTTTTCCATATTTGGGGTGAGATGTACGGTTTTCAACCGCGACAACCACCGTTTTCTGCATTTTGTCGCTGACGACAACGCCAACTTTTTCTTTAACTGCCATTGCTAAAATTCCTATGTTTTGTAAATAGCTTTCTTAAGCTCTGGACTGACGTTCGCGTTCGACGGTCATCAGTTGAGACAAACGATGCTTAGCATGTTGGAACTGATGTGGCTGGACGGGTTGTCTAGTAGCCTGCTTGAAACGCAGATCAAATAGCTCTTTCTTGACGGTCAAGATCTGAGCTTGCAACTCATCATCAGATAGCTCTCTAGTTTCTTGGACTTTTGGGAGTGCCATATTCTTACTCCTTCTCGCGGATAACAAATCTGGTTTTGATTGGCATCTTGGCAGCTGCCAAGCGAATTGCCTCTCTTGCGGTTTCTTCACTCACACCAGCTACTTCAAACATGATGCGACCTGGCTTAACCACTGACACCCAAAACTCAGGAGCCCCTTTACCAGAACCCATACGGGTTTCAGCAGGACGCATGGTTACGGGTTTGTCGGGGAAAATACGAATCCAAATCTTGCCACCGCGACGGATATAGCGGTTCATGGCACGTCGGGAAGCTTCAATTTGACGAGCGGTAATCCAAGAAGGCTCTAGAGCCTGCATGGCGTAATCACCAAAGTTGATTTCAGTTCCTCTGGTAGCAGGACCCGCCATCCGACCGCGTTGCTGCTTACGAAATTTTGTACGTTTAGGACTTAACATGGTTCAAAACTCTAGATGACAGAAGTTTATCCTTCAGCGCTAGAACGATCCTCAAATTGGGGACGACGTTGCTGGCGACGACGGGGTTGTGCGGCAGGAGCAGGAGCTTCTTCGCCTTGAATGATTTCGCCTTTAAAGATCCAGACCTTGATGCCAATCACACCATAAATAGTTCTGGAAGTTTTGTAGCTATAGTCGATGTCAGCCCGCAATGTATGCAGAGGAACACGACCTTCACGCACCCACTCAGTTCTGGCGATTTCAGCTCCGTTAAGACGACCACTGATTTGCACCTTGATGCCTTCGATGCCTGCACGCTGCGCTCTTTGGATTGCTTGGCGCACAACGCGACGGAAGGAAACACGACGTTCGATTTGCTGAGCGATGTATTCAGCGATGAGAGGCGCTTCCGCATCAACCCTGGTTACTTCGGTGACGTTAATCCGAACTTGGCTAGTACCTGTCTTTTTCAGGGAACCGTCTTGTTCGAGATATTTAACTAGTCCGACGCGCAATTGCTCGATACCAGCGCCACCACGACCAACAACAACTCCTGGACGAGCAGTGCGGATTTCGAGATCTACTTGATCAGCTTTGCGATCGATCAAGATTTCAGCGATACCAGCATTACTCAAAGTTTTTTCGATAAACTTACGAATTTTGCTATCTTCTTCAGCAAGAATGCCGTAGCGATTGACATCAGCGTACCAACGGGAAAGATGGGACTTGGTGATGCCGAGGCGTAACCCTGTTGGGTGAATCTTCTGACCCATACCTATTCTTCCTCCGATGGTTTGACGGTGATCGTAATGTGGCACGTTGGCTTACGGATTTGGTAAGCACGACCTTGAGCGCGGGGACGGAAGCGTTTGAGGCTAGGTCCCATATCGGCAAAGGCTTGGTTAACTACTAGGGATGCTGGATCAAGTCCTGCATTATGTTCAGCATTAGCAACTGCCGAACGCAATACTTTCGTAATTGGTTCGCAGGAGCGATATGGCATAAACTCAAGAATCATCAATGCTTCGCGGTAGCTACGACCACGGATTTGGTCGAGTACTCGACGCACCTTGTGAGGTGACATACGAATATATTTGGCTACGGCAGGGATTTCGTTTTGGGCGAGGATCATTTTTAACTACCTGTCTACTTATCTCTTGGCCTTTTTGTCGCTCTTAGCATGACCGCGGAAGGTGCGAGTAGGGGCAAACTCTCCGAGTTTGTGTCCTACCATTTGCTCCGTGACATATACAGGAACGTGCTGTTTTCCGTTGTGACAAGCAATGGTATGCCCGATCATTTGAGGAAGAATGGTGGAAGCGCGTGACCATGTTTTGATAACTTGCTTTTCGCCTTTGGCATTAAGCTTCTCAATTTTGGTCATTAAGTGATCGGCAACAAAGGGACCTTTTTTTAGCGATCGCGTCATAATTTGTACTCTCTGTAAAAACTTTGAATATATATTTGCCAGCGTAGCGGGGAAATATATGATTAGGCGTTACGTCCGCCCTTACCGCGCTTCGAGGACTTGCGACGGCGACGAACAATAAAGGCATCACTGAGTTTACCTTTCTTGCGAGTCTTATAACCCAAGGTTGGTTTACCCCAAGGTGTAACAGGTCCACTGCGTCCAACCGGAGCGCAACCTTCACCACCACCATGGGGGTGATCGATGGGGTTCATCGCCATACCACGAACTTTCGGACGACGGTTTAACCAACGGCTACGACCTGCCTTACCAAGACTGGTGTTGCTGTGATCAAGATTGCCAACCTGTCCAATGGTGGCGAAACAATCTTTACGAATCAAGCGAACTTCACTAGAAGGAAGCTTAAGAGTAACGAAATCACCTTCTTTTGCCGCAATTTGAGCACCAGCACCAGCCGATCGCACAATCTGCCCACCCTTGCCAGGAACAAGTTCCACATTGTGGACAATTGTACCGAGAGGGATGTTTACCAATGGCATCGCGTTACCGATTTCAAAGGGAACATTACTTGTGCCTGCTAGGATTTTGTTGCCGACAGCAATGCCTTTTGGTGCCAAGATATATCTCTTTTCACCATCCTCATACTGGAGAAGAGCAATCCGAGAAGTGCGGTTAGGATCGTACTCAATCGCAATTACTTCAGCGATAATGTCGCGTTTGTTGCGTTTGAAATCGATGATCCGATATAGACGCTTGTGACCACCGCCACGTCTGCGGCTAGTGATGACACCACGGTTATTGCGTCCTCTTTTACGATGGACGTGGCTGGTTAAAGACTTTTCGGGTTCTGATTTGGTGATTTCCGAGAAGTCCGAGACAACAGTTTGTCTTGTACTAGCGGTATACGGTTTATATGCACGAACGCCCATAATTGTCTGATTTTGTTAAAGAACAGTTCTCTGATTTTGCCTTTTTTGTAAAAAGCTATTGCTTACACATCGGGGAACAAATCGATTTTGCTGCCTTCTGCGAGGGTGACGATCGCTCTTTTGATTTGAGCGCGTTTACCTGCGAACTTACCAATACGACGCGCTTGTGCGGGTGGGTTATGGGTGTTCACTTTTTTGACCGTAACTGAGAAAAGGCTTTCGATAGCTGCCTTGATCTCAGGCTTAGTAGCATCATGAAAAACATCAAATGTGTATTTGTTGCTTTCAAGTTGTCGGGTTGCCTTTTCATTGAGCAAAGGGCGACGAATGATGTCGGGCAAGCGACGAGGATCGAATTCGGTGGGGATCTTAGCCATGTTGTTTCTTTCTTCTACTTAGATTCCGTTATTCTGCGTCTTCGACCGTGGTTACGATCTCAGTTACCAACTTTGCGTCGCCACCATATACTTCATGAATCTTGGCGATCGCTGAGCGGGTTGCCACAATCTTTTCAGAATTGAGAATGTCGAACATATTGAGCTGATCGGCAGCGATCAATTGCAAGTTTTGAATGTTACGCGCAGATAAAACGATGTTTTCTTCTTTACGATCAGTGATGATCAGGGTCTTTTTGCCAACGGTGACACCCCAACGCTCAAGAGCTTGACATAATTCCTTAGTCTTAGGCTGAGCAAGGTTTACGGCAAAATCTTCAACAATAATCAAATCTGCGGTACGACCGATAAATGCGGTGCGAAGTGCAAGACGACGTTCCTTACGGTTCATCTTGGTTTCGTAATCTCTAGGTTTAGGTCCAAAGATTGCACCACCACCACGGGTCAAGGGAGATCTGGTCGAACCTGCACGGGCGCGACCTGTACCCTTTTGTCTAAAAGGCTTACGACCACCACCACGGACTTCAGCACGAGTCTTGCTGCTGGCTGTGCCTTGACGGGCATTAGCTAACTGTCTGACGAGGGCACGATGAACTAAACCCTTTGCACTTGCTTCTTTGGCAACACGCAACTCAAGGCTTACTTCACCGACTTCATTCCCTGTCCAATCTATTACTGTAGGCATAACTTATATTCTCTCGATCTCACGAACAAACTACTTAGTCCTTATTTCGCCTTGCCGATAATTACGGTAGGAATGACGTTAAGCAATGCGCCAGGCTTACCAGGGACTGCTCCTTTAATTAGCAACACATTGTTCGCTGCATCGACTTTGACTATAGTTAGCTTCTTCACGGTGATTTGCTTACCGCCAAGACGACCAGCCATGCGCTTACCTGGGTACACACGACCAGGGGTTGTACCTGCTCCAGTCGAGCCAGGTTGTCTGTGGTTCTTAGAACCGTGAGCCATTGGACCGCGAGCAAAGTTGTGGCGCTTTTGGTAACCAGCAAAACCTTTACCGATGCTAGTTCCAATCACATCAACGATGTCGCCATCCTTGAACTGACTTACATCTAGAGTCTGACCAATAGTGAAATCACTAACATTATCAAGACGATATTCACGAAGATGCTTAACAGGTTCAGCACCTGAGACTTTCAAATGTCCCAGTTCTGGCTTGCTAAGAAGCTTTTCGCGGGTCTTACCGTAACCAATTTGAATAGCTTTGTAGCCTTCTTTTGTTTCGGTTTTAACTTGTGTGATTGTGCAGGGACCTGCTAGGACAACGGTTACAGGAACAGAGTTGCCATCCGAATCGAATACTTGGGTCATCCCAAGTTTTGTGCCGAGAATTCCGACAGTCATTAAAATTAGCTCCGCTTGCTTGACTTCAAATTTTCGCGCAGAATATTTCTGCCGATTTTTGACAGGCTCAAAAGAGATCGGTTTCGATCTTAGTAAGAAGTATTGGTTTTGAAGGCTGTTTAACGGACTTCGAGACGACTTACAGAAGATATCTAGTCAAACTACTAGACGTGAGAAACTCAATCTCTTGGGTTGGTTGTTATAGGTTTAAAAGACTTTTAACTTTCTTTATGTCGCTATACCAAAGCATGACTCAGACTTAAGGAAGCAAACGCATTGGTTTATTTCGCTTAGTTTCTGTTTTTAGTCACGATTAGCAATCATAACTCTATGTGAGATGTTTTGTCTATGATTTTTGAAAAAAAGTCAGGGCAACCGCACACGTTTCTGAATAATTTATAAGTAGACTGTAAACGCTTGTTAGGTAAAGGTTTCAATCAAAATGAATACAAAACAGGAAATTCTTTCAAAATCTATCAATTGTGTATTTATTGTGAAACTTGCGATCTCAAAATTCTAGAATCAAGCAATCTCGATCTAAGAAATGGATTTTACCAAAATATTCAGAAACGTGTGCGGTTGCCCTAGAAAAAAAGTTGAAAATTTAGATGGACAGGTTAATTATTGCCATCATTCAAGCTTCACTATCCGCAGTTACAGCAGTTTTAACCAATAGTCCAGATATAGCCTTAGTCGGAGAAGTTAGGACAAAAATCAAGCCTCAAGGAAGAGTTGTGGCGCGAATCGCCACAACTCTTCCTTGAGGCTTATGTATTAACTAGAGTGACTATAGCTATACATGTACTTATAGCTACCATAAATTTATGACTATAATAATCATAGATATACATAATTTTAAATTATGAAAAAGTTTAGGCAGTAAGAGTAGGGAATGGGACTATTACAAGCTATATCACCAAACGTTTCAAACCCATTTGGTTACGAAAATTGCGATCAAGAGCAGATTCATCTATTGGGGCATATTCAGTCGCATGGCATCTTGATAGGGATCAATGAGCTAGATCTGACAATCGCTCAGATTAGCGACAATACAATTGAGTTTTTCAATATTCCCGCTAGCTCATTGATTGAGCAGCCTTTAAGCATCTTATTCCCAGAACCTCAGATTGACATCTTAGTCTCTTTTCTTTCTCGTAAAGATTTGGAAATATTTAATCCGACTAAAATAACTATTCAAATAGAGCAGAACAAGTATTTATTTCAAGGGATAATGCATCGCTCCGATGGATTACTAATTTTGGAATTAGAACCTTTACCCACGGATAGTGATTCTAGCCTCAGCTTTTATCATTTGGCTAAATCTGCGGCAGCTAATGTCAGACAGGCTAAAGACTTCGCTGAAATGTCGGGCTTGCTAGTTCAGGAAATTCGCAAAATAACTCAATGCGATCGCGTAATGATCTATCGATTCGAGCCAGACAATAGCGGTATTGTCATTGCTGAAGCTAAGGATGAACAAATAGAATCTTTTTTAGGATTACATTTTCTTGCTGATGACATACCTGAACTTGCGCGAAAGCTCTACTATAAAAACTGGCTTCGTCAAATTGTCGATGTTAATTCTCACCCTGTCCCAATTGTTCCATTAAACAATCCAATTACTCAGGAACCAATCGATCTAAGCTTCAGTACGTTGAGAAGTGTTTCCCCAATTCACATTAAGTATTTACAAAAGATGGGGGTTTCAGCTTCTTTTAGTATCTCTTTGATTAGTGCAGGTAAGGGGCTTGCGAGGAAATAAGATACCAGTCAATAAGGAACAATGGTTATATCCCATTTGGGTAAAGTATCAGAACGTTGCCAAGATGGGAAATACTGTTTCAAGTCTTGTGGTAGAACTTTTACGCCCTTTGCATAGGTTGTTTCAACTAAATGAACAATTGGTGAAATCCCTTTCCACGTCATGTTACTAGCCCATTCTACAACCGCATCAACAGAATCCAGAATCGTACCATTCCAATAATTTTCTAGGGCAGCCCAACAGCGTTCAACAGAATTATATTTACTGTGATAAGGCGGATAGTAAACCAGACGAATTTTCAAGTCAATCTTCTTGGATAACTCAACCATGCGTTTGATAAATTGAGTGCGATCACTACGGGTTGCCGAACCGCTATCAAGGTTAATCATCCATTCGTCAAAGTCTGAAGATAGTAATTGATTCTTTTGCCACCAATCGCTCAAGCAATCAACGATAAAATCGCTGGTTTCCGCAGACTGCCCCATATAGATTGCCAATTGGTCATTATTGGTATTGAGGATACCAAAGGGAACTAAAACTGATGACCATTCGGTATCATGATCGTCAGCTTTTTGGGGTTCTAACGTGCGGGCTTTGCCACCCCGTGAAAGATTACCAATCTTCACTTTTGCTTTGCTATCAATCGAAATTCGCAAAGACCTTGGATTATCTGCTGATGTTTGGTTTTGCTCAAACACATTCGCAAAAATTGCATCGGTTTCAGGAATCTTTTTTAAGGGTTTTGTCTTTTGTGTTTTTTTAGGCGATATCCCATCCGATTTAGCACTGCACCAATCGTTTCCCTTGATGGTAACTTGGCTTCATCGTATCCCTTTGTTTTCACCAACTCCTCTCTTACGGCTCTGGCACTGACCCGCGCATACAAAAATGTCGATTGAAATTTGGGATCTGCTTGAGATTTCATATCCACCATTGCGCTTATATCTTCTGTTAAATTCGGCAACATTACTTCGCTTTTGTGTCTTCCTCTTGCCCCATAATTATCAAGACATCTTAGCCCTGTGCGCCGTTCATGCAGTCCTAGTTGCACGCTTTTCCGACTCCATCCAAAAACTGTTTCGGCTTTACGCGCCGATCCTGCAAAGTAATCCTCGGCAACCTTAGCCATGAAGTCTCGTTTACGATAGCCTGTTAGTTTTTGTGCTGCATCTTTAACTGTGGCTTTGATTTCATCGCTGAAAATCACTCTCTTAGTCCTATATAAATTGAAAACAAGAATTTTATTATAATCTTTGGTATCTTATTTCTTCGCAAGTCCCTAAGTTATGGGGATTGATTGCCTGCCATCACTTTTTCCCTCAATACATTGACTATGAAGCCAGAAAAGCCTGTGAATTTTTGGCGCAAGTCATGTCCATTGAAATCGTTAGCAGATATGAGCAAGAGTTGAAGACTGCTCAAAAGAAAATCAAGATCGTTCAAGCTAAATTAAAACAGAATATCCTTGGCGCGAAACAATCTATCAACCAAATATTTTCTCAAAACGCAGATAGTTTGTTTGATTTGGTTAACTGAGATCTTGCACCATTCAAGAAAAGGGGTTGCAGAAAGAGCAGAAATGTGAAAAAAAGGGCGTAGTAGTAAATTAAATAACGAGCATGGAAAGCATCGTTAAGCACGCCCAAGGGCTAGTGTATAGTCTTCTGTGTTTGATGCCAAGTGTGTATCAAACAGCAAGTCTCAATGCAATACTAGGACTATTTCTCGAAGCACAAAGGCATCCTTATCCAGAACATACACAGATAAAATCAGCGAGTGCACTCAGCCGATTTCTCAATCACTATAACTGGTCAACGAGAGCAGTAATTCGGTCAACACGGCAGGCTATTTTGGGACAAATCGCCAAGCATCGCCCATCGAAACAAGTGCCATTAAAGATACTGATAGACTTGACTACCCTAGAAAAAAGCGGCAAGTTTTTACATTTGAGCAATCCCACCCAAAACGAACCAGACCCATGGGTGAGAATACTAAACGGAAAGCGAGGACTACATCTGGTTGTACTGTATCTGGTCTATGGAGAGTGGCGCGTACCATGGAGTTTTAGAGTATGGCGCGGCAAAGGATACCCCAGTCCCTCTGACTTAGCTTGTAAGTTATTGGGGACAGTACCCAAGCAACTAACCCAAGGCAAGACTGTGATTGTCCTTGCTGATACTGAGTTTAGTACGGTGAAGTTTTTCAATACTGTCCGCGCCAAGACTTGGCGCATCGTTGTCGGTGTACGCAACAATCGTAAACTTCAAGATGGCCGTACAGTCAAACAACTTTATCGTCATGGCAAACGTGGACAACAAATTTTGCTAGAAGGGCTAACTCAGCCTTTGACGATCTCTTGGTTTTGGCTCAAAAGAGCTGATAGTAAACGGGAGTTACGCTTTGTTGTCTCTTCTCATCCTTATTCTGGTGCTTATCTGGTGATGTTAGGTCGTAAGCGTTGGGCGATTGAGGGATTCTTCAAAACCATCAAACATCGCTTTGGTTTGCATTGTTTTGGGCAATCTACAAAACTTGGTGTTTATCGTTGGCTTATCCTCTCTCTGCTTGCTTATCTTTTGGCCCATTGGATTGATCAATGGTCGAGTCCTCCTGTCTTGGACTGGAAAGCTACCTGTGATTTGACACTTTCCGTTTTATTTCCTTCTGTCCTTTGGTTGAAACTTCTTAGGTATCTCCAAATTAGTGCCGATATTGCTGCTCGTCATGGGTTTGAAATTATTCTCAAACCCATTCCTACTTAACTCTTTCAGGAATGGTGCAAGATCTCAGTTAATGCTCAAGGTGTAGCCATCTGTCTTAGCGATCGCATTTCCAAAATCGGAACTTGTCCTCCTCAGAAATTCATCAGTTCACTAGTTTTATGGCTAGAGACTAAATCTGAGGATGTTTTTCATACCAATTGCTTAAGTTGTCTATATCCCGAAGCGCAAGCTGTCAAGGATATTGCCAGTGGAATATTAGCGCTTTCTATCTCGCTCAATCATACTTCCTATCATATTATTTGGTTTCGCTGTGAAGTTATCCAAACTGTTGATTGGGCTGGTGATCCCAATAAATTAGCTCTTGATGATGAATGGGAGCTAAATCCACAACGGTCATTTGATTTGTGGAAAGAAACTGTCAAAGCTAAATCTTTGCCTTGGGATGAAGTAGAAATCGAAACTGCATCAGAATTGAGAAGTACACTCATGCTTGCAGCATTAGAATTTTCACAACAATCACTGAAGCTAGAAGCTGAACGCGCTCAAGTTGCAAGTCAGGCTAAAAGTAGTTTTTTGGCGCGAATGAGTCACGAATTGAGAACTCCCCTCAATGCAATATTGGGATGCACTCAGTTAATGAATCTTGATAATTCTCTAACTCAAACGATTGGGGAATACGTTAACTGAGATCTTGCACCATTCCTGAAAGAGTTAAGTAGGAATGGGTTTGAGAATAATTTCAAACCCATGACGAGCAGCAATATCGGCACTAATTTGGAGATACCTAAGAAGTTTCAACCAAAGGACAGAAGGAAATAAAACGGAAAGTGTCAAATCACAGGTAGCTTTCCAGTCCAAGACAGGAGGACTCGACCATTGATCAATCCAATGGGCCAAAAGATAAGCAAGCAGAGAGAGGATAAGCCAACGATAAACACCAAGTTTTGTAGATTGCCCAAAACAATGCAAACCAAAGCGATGTTTGATGGTTTTGAAGAATCCCTCAATCGCCCAACGCTTACGACCTAACATCACCAGATAAGCACCAGAATAAGGATGAGAAGAGACAACAAAGCGTAACTCCCGTTTACTATCAGCTCTTTTGAGCCAAAACCAAGAGATCGTCAAAGGCTGAGTTAGCCCTTCTAGCAAAATTTGTTGTCCACGTTTGCCATGACGATAAAGTTGTTTGACTGTACGGCCATCTTGAAGTTTACGATTGTTGCGTACACCGACAACGATGCGCCAAGTCTTGGCGCGGACAGTATTGAAAAACTTCACCGTACTAAACTCAGTATCAGCAAGGACAATCACAGTCTTGCCTTGGGTTAGTTGCTTGGGTACTGTCCCCAATAACTTACAAGCTAAGTCAGAGGGACTGGGGTATCCTTTGCCGCGCCATACTCTAAAACTCCATGGTACGCGCCACTCTCCATAGACCAGATACAGTACAACCAGATGTAGTCCTCGCTTTCCGTTTAGTATTCTCACCCATGGGTCTGGTTCGTTTTGGGTGGGATTGCTCAAATGTAAAAACTTGCCGCTTTTTTCTAGGGTAGTCAAGTCTATCAGTATCTTTAATGGCACTTGTTTCGATGGGCGATGCTTGGCGATTTGTCCCAAAATAGCCTGCCGTGTTGACCGAATTACTGCTCTCGTTGACCAGTTATAGTGATTGAGAAATCGGCTGAGTGCACTCGCTGATTTTATCTGTGTATGTTCTGGATAAGGATGCCTTTGTGCTTCGAGAAATAGTCCTAGTATTGCATTGAGACTTGCTGTTTGATACACACTTGGCATCAAACACAGAAGACTATACACTAGCCCTTGGGCGTGCTTAACGATGCTTTCCATGCTCGTTATTTAATTTACTACTACGCCCTTTTTTTCACATTTCTGCTCTTTCTGCAACCCCTTTTCTTGAATGGTGCAAGATCTCAGTTAATATCATTAGTTATAGCAGCGATCATCTACTATGCTTAATTGATGACATCTTAGAAATGTCGAAGATTGAAGCAGGTAAAATAGTTCTTGAAGAGACTCAGTTTGACTTCCATCTATTTTTGCATAATTTGCGAGAGATGATGCAAATTAAAGCAAAGGATAAAAATTTACAGTTAATCTTTGCAGTGCATCCCAATTCTCCTCAATATATTAAAGCTGACGAGCGAAAGCTCAGACAGATTTTATTGAATTTACTTGGAAATGCGATCAAGTTTACGAATCAAGGCTATGTGCTGCTTCATGTTTCCTTAATGGACAAAAAAGAAGCATCTTCAAAAGCTATTATTCATTTTGAATTAGAAGATTCTGGGAGAGGAATAGCTCCAGAAGAAATCGACAATTTATTTGAAGCTTTTGTACAAACTTCTTCGGGTAGAGAATCACAGACTGGAACTGGATTAGGTTTAGCGATCAGTCAACAATTTGCTAACTGCATGGGCAGTCATATTTCGGTAAGTAGTGCTTTAAATAAAGGTACGGTTTTTCAGTTTGATCTTGAGGTTGAGCAATTAGTTGAACAATTATCTGATGTAGAGATTGAACAAAGCCAGACCAAAGTTTCTGTGCAACCCGCCATAGAAATTGTGGAAGAGTCTAGGAAACAAGATCTATCTAATTCTTTGAGAATTCTATTGGTTGAAGATACTGCCTATAATCAAATAATTGCTTTGAAGTTTTTAGAAAAACTTGGTTATCAGGCGGATCTTGCCGTAAATGGACTGGAAGTCCTTAAAGCACTAGAGCATAAATTTTATGATTTAATTTTGATGGATATCCAAATGCCTGAGATGGATGGATTGGAGGTAACTCGCCGCATCCGACTAAAAGAGAAAGAGTCAATGGCAATTAACAAGGTTAAAATCGTAGCAATGACTGCAAATACGATGGCGGAAGATCGTGAGAATTGCATTCAGATTGGGATGGATAATTTTATTGGTAAACCCATCAGAATAGACGAACTAGATGCTGTGTTACAGAAGATTTCGAGCGACCAAACCGCAATAAATCGCTAAAAGTTTGACTTTACAAAACTTTTAGCGATTTATTGTGGTTTGGGTTAAAGTGACACCGCAAAGCGTTGTAAAAGTTGCCAGAGGATAATACCAATCAGCCAAGAAATACTTGTTGCTAATGGAACATATAAAATTCCACCAACTATTTCTAGTGGTGCGATCGCACGCAGCACCCAGACATGAACTAGATAAGTAGTAAAGCTTGCCTTGGCGAAAGTTCTGATTTGGGGTTTAACAGCTTGCCATAGTTCTTGAAGCGAGCTTTGTAATGATTTACCTCCAAAAGCTTGAGGCGTTGCGGCGTTCCACCTTAAACTTCCAAGATTTTGCCAGCTTTGCCAAGACATGGACCATAGTAAGAAAGTCAGTGTCAAGCAAACTACGGTTGGTCGAGCATAATGACCAACTGCTTCAGCAGAGTTCTTGAGTATCGCAGTCCAGTAGAATTCGCTCAGTTCGACAATTGCAGCGATCGCAAATAAATATCCCCATATATGCGATCGCCATTTTGCTACCAAAAGACTAGTCCATCCGCGATCCTTGGCAAGCCAAATGCCAATTTGGAAATAAGACAGCCAATAAATTACATGATTCCCATTGGGCAAGAAGGTCGTAATATTTACGAATAAATCAAAAGTTGCTGACACCCACCTCAAACTAAATAGAACAAAGGTGATCAACATCAGAATATACAAGTTCAATTTTGAAAATACTATGCTCCGAAGAATTGGATATGCTATGTAGCATTGAAAAATGATTCCTAAAAAGTAAAGATGATAGTCACCCATACCTGTAGCAAGTAAGTGCATAATTTGTTGTCCTCGCTCCAACCAATCTGCTCTTTGAAACTGGCTTTGCCCAATAATATTGAGTAAAGTAAATAGAATATAGGGAGGCACGATACGCAACAGACGGCGCTGAAAGAATATTTTTAAATCAAAGGGTCTTTTTTCCTCCGACTTCGCTAGGGCAAAACCTGACAAAATCACAAATATTGGTACTGTAAAGCGACCAACTTGGTTAATGATTGTATCTATAAAAATCTCAAGATTGATCGTAGTTGTATCATGCACTCCAAACCACCAATGATGCGAAGCATGGATACCAATGACGATAGTTGTAGCGATCGCACGCAGTAGATCAGAGAGTTCCCAAGTCATATTTTGTAAAATTTATTTTGATGGCGCTAAGCATTTTCTAGATTGGAGCGAGTGATTTTAGGAATCTTTAATTTGCCATGCACCATTTGTTGCCATATCTCTGCAATTCCTTCTTTTCCGTTGGTCTGTACTTTTTGTAAGATGAGTAAGCTATCTGTTAATAAAGCTTCCACATCAATGGACTGATAGTCAGGAAGATATGCTGGTAGACGACTCGTCCCTTCACCTAAGAGAATCGCTGCACCATGCCAATTTTGGCTCTTGAGATGATATAGACCAACGGCAATTTGTAAAATCCCTTGATAAAAAGCCCGATCGCTTTGCCAAGCATCATTCCAAATCGACTCTAAAGTATCGTGGCAGGCATAATAATCCCCACTATTGAACTGGGCGATCGCCTCTTCAAATGCTGGATCAACCATTGGCTAGTACATTGGCGATCGCTTGTTTTTGCTCGGCATCATATCCCCATTTTTCGAGGAAAGATACATAATTCCCTTCGTTTGAGATTGCCGAGTTACGCATTTGAGTAGCAATTTCATAAACTTCAGTAAGTCTTACTTTCTCAATTAAAAGCCCAGTTCGTCTAGCGACACGATCAGAACCTTGGGCTTGTTCTTCATTATCTGCACGACGATGGGAAATTGCCATGGCTGTAGACATAGCGAGATTTTTGACAAGCAATTCAGCGATCGCATGAGGAGCAGATTGCAAAGCCTTAATAATAGGAGTGCTAGGCGCATCTGCAAGTTGCCATTCCCCAGTCAAGAAACACACAAAAAAGCCCCTTGCTCCATTAGAAGTTTGTACAAGTGCCGAGATTTCTGATTCTACCTGTAATTCATCTAAGTCTTTGCGCGAGAGCAAAGCTTCTGTATAGGCGATCGCCTCTTCAAAGGTCATAGTTTTTAAACTTAGTTTTTTGTGATTTAACTAAGAAACAAATTTGAGTGGCGCGTTCGCCGCGCCACTAAAATTTGTTTCTTAGTTTTAAAAATTGGCGCAACGCGCCAATTTTCTACTTTATGCAATGTGATCTAAACAATGATTAGGTAAAAATGCTGTCCAACCATTATCTAGTTTGACACGACAGCTGACGCTAATTACCTGCTCAACGACACCTTTATGATTGGCATATTGTTGACGATTCGCATTTACAGCCACACGATCGCCTACTTTAAAGGTCTTACCTTGAGTTTTAGGCTCTACACCTTGTTTCTTGTCATTGATACTAGGGATGGCAGCTTTTTTGAGGGTTGGTGCAGAATGAAAAGTTAGAGAAGCAGCTTGAAGTCCATTTACTTGATAGTTATAGCCTCGCCCTTGGATAAGCTGCAAACTTCCGATCTGAACATTTGCTAAATATTGCACAAAGATATCAACAGATATTTCCATGGTTTCGGCAAGGTCTTCAAACATGACAGGATAGCTCCAGTAGTTTTCCCCTACCTGTAAATCGGCTAGCTCCTTCCATGCATCAAATAGTTTTTGCCCAAATTGTGGTGCTAGCTCATCGCGATCGCTGTTTGACTTTTGAACAGAATCTACAGTACTGCTAGATGTCAAAGCTTTAAGTGTTTTAAGCAAATTTTCGGCAATGCGATCGCTTGCTTCAGTCCTTACTCGAAGATATTCGAGAATCTGCTCAAACAAAGATTCACTAACATTAACAGTCATAAAACTACCCGCACTAATCGCCTTTAATAACCTATCTGAAAACTGCTGCTTAGCACTCTGAGTATTATAAAAATTCAGCTTTTAGATTTTTTGAAATATTCTCTAACTTAACATCAATAAGCTAACACCAAAAATATTTACAACACTTTGCAATAAATCAAAACCCAAAAGATGAGAAGCGCCGCTTCTCATCTTTTGGGTTGCTAACGAGTCAATCAAGTCCAGCTTGCCAATTTTTGGGCAATGGCTCATTACAAATCTGATGAATTTCTGTAATACGCTCAAATAGCCAAGGATAATTACGCTGATAGGTGGGAATTAACCCTAAAGGCGACAGCAATGCTGCCGCTGTCAAGTCAGCGACACTAAAGCGATCGCCTACCCAATGACCGTCTTGCCAAAATTCGCTGAGTATAGCGATCGCATCCGCAATTTTCTGGGCAGCGATCTTTGCCGAATTGGCATTGATACCATATTGAAATCTGACGATTGTAATTACAGCTTGGCTCATTAATGAAGGATCGATTTTTTTGCCCTCATTAGCTCGAAACTGATAGTAAACAAATCTTGCCGCTGTCCCGACAAATTCATCAAAATAATCTTCTAGCCGTAATGCTTCTTTTTGTTGGATAGCATCTTCTAAATAAAGCGGTGGATCAGGCTGATAGGATTCAAGAAACCTAATAATTTCGGTAGAATCACCAACTACAGCGGGACAGTTTTTTTGCTGCGGTAATAGCACTGGCACAGTATATGAGCCAGAAAGAGGTTTAACTCGTAAAATATGTAATCCAGGAGTCAGATTTTCGACTTGATAGGGAATCTGCTTGTAGCCAAGAGCTAGCCTAGCTTTACGACAATAGTGAGAAGTACTGAACTGTAATAAAAGCATAAATCCTATTGTAAATTAGCGAAAAAGCAGCAAATCATATGGTATAGTCTCGACTAAATTTTTACGGTCTACGGTGCTGCCGCCTATGCAAGCCAATCCAGTCTTTAAACCTACAACTTCCCATTCTGGTTATCAGACCTCTCAATCTGGTTATCAGGCTTCAGTACCTGTGACTGTATATCGAGAGCTGGCTGCGGAGTTGCAATCTACTCAAGCAAAGTTATCTTTTTTTCAGTTGCAGAATGAGCAACTAACGAAGCAAAATCAAATGCTATTGCAAGAGTTTGAAGCGATCGCCCAATCCACAGATCGAGTGCAAACTATTCTTACCCAGTCTAATTTACCTGATTCAAAGCTAACAGACGTCTTAGCAGGTATTCGTGCTTCTTCGCAAGTTAATCCTGCGCCATCAAGAAGCAATCCACAGCCCCAAGGTCGCCCTCCTGCGGCTAAACCTCGCCCTGTAGATAAACCTGCAACACAGGTTAGTCCTCGTAAAGTAGCTGCACAGCAGAAAAATAGTGCTATCCAAGAAGCAATTTCTAGAGCAAGGCAGCTCGCCAATAATTCAGCAACTCAAAATGATAATGAACCAACGGTGAGCGAAGCCTTATATTACGATAGTTCTTTTGCTGCCTTTGAGGCTCCTGAACCTGCACCGACTCCAAAAACAAAAGTATTACCTAAGTTAGAAATTCGTGAAGAAATATCTTCTCGTCCCCTACGTACTGAGTCTATAGAAGACTCTAGCGAAACATCTGGTTTAAGTGGCTGGGTACTGACTGTCACAATTGTGGCGATCGTTCTGACTTCCTTTGGTGCAGGCTATTTACTGATGCGTCCATTTGTAAAATAATATTGAAGATAGCGCTTTGCGCCGTCTTCAATATTGTGTAAAAGCAGTGCTTTCAAAAATATCTCGTTATAAAACCGATTTTGGAGTTTGGGGGGGGGGGGGGGGGGGGCGCGCCCCAAAAAAATTTTTTTTTTTTTTTT
>JALQCR010000038.1 GCA_023336205.1 Pseudanabaena sp. Salubria-1 | reverse complement strand
TTTAACCGCCCGCCCTGGGGTTATTTTAAAAAAAAAAATTTTTTGGGGGGGGCGGCCCCCCCCCCCCCCCAAACCCCAAAATTGGTTTCATAATGAGAATTACTGAAAGCCTCTCTAATTTTTTGTGGCGAGATAAAGCATCGCCGCAAAAAATTTAAATCCCAGGACATTATGAGTCAGCGTATATCCATTATTAATGTTGGCATTGACACAACTAGTTATGTAGATACTTGCGATCGCATCTCCAGTCTCGTTCAGCAAGCGATATCTTGCTACATTGTGGCGGCGAACGTACATGTGGTTATGACAGCTTATTGGCATCAAGACTATCGCCAAGTATTAGACAATGCCAAGATAGTCACTCCTGATGGGATGCCACTTGTTTGGGGGATGAGATCGCTAGGGGTAAAAAGCCAACAGAGAGTTTATGGACCCGATCTAATGATTGCTTGGTGCGATCGCGCAGCGCAAGAGGCTATACCTATTTATCTTTTTGGCGCAACGGTCGAAACACTTAACAAATTAGAGCAGAAATTAAAATTACTCTTTCCAGATTTAGAGATCGCTGGTAAACATGCGCCACCTTACTTTGAGCTTGATGATTCTAGCTTTGAGTTACAATTAGACGAAGATATTGAACTTATTTCTAAATCAGGTGCAAAAGTTGTATTTGTTGCCCTTGGTTGCCCTAAACAGGAATTTTGGATGAGTCAAGCTCAACATCGATTGACAGCAGTAATGATTGGGGTCGGTGCTGCCTTTGACTTTCATAGTGGACAGGTTTCACAAGCTCCACGTTGGATGATGGCGATCGGGCTTGAGTGGTTATATCGCTTTAGTCAAGAGCCAAGGCGTTTGTGGCAACGCTATTTGATAAATAATCCCTGTTTTGTAATTTTATTTGGGATGCAACATTTACGGCGAATTTTTCAAAGCCCAAAAGCTAGAGGCGACGCGAAGCGTCGCCTCTAGCTTTTGAGCTTTGCTTGGCGACAGCTGTATGTCTGAACTAATTTCAAATTTGGGCATGATAATTTACAGGGACTTAAATAAAGCAAATTTTGTGATGCACAATCAGATTAAGCGCAAAAGAGGAATATGAGAGTGAGTAGCGATCGCAAACCAACAAAGAAACCCACCGCTCAAACCGATCAATATGAGAAAAAATATGATATTCGAGCAGGTAACCAGATCAAACAATGGTCTATGCTTGAGTTCAACTGGTTGCGATCGCTATTCCTAATTGCTAGCGACACCTTGGGATTAGGCATAGCATGGCAAGTTTCTCAAAGACTTAATCAAGGCTTTTCACCCTTACCGCCAGAACTTAATTGGGGAGAATTTGCTGGATTTACGGGTTTGTTTTGGGCTTTTGCCGCAGCAATAATCACAGCATTTGCTTATCACAATTTTTATCGCGGAGAGTCACAATGGCGTAACTATGTAAAACAAGCTCAAGTGATTAGCAGCGTTTATATGACATCTTTGGTGGTCAGCTATTTTTATAGTCCAGACGTTGATGCTCCGCGATCGCTGTTTTTCCCAGCATGGATTGGCAGCATAGTAATGATTATCGGATTACGTTTGCTATTAACTTTACTTTTTGATCAGTTCCCAATCGCCCGAATCCAAACACCAGTTTTTATCATTGCTCCTAGCGATCGCTTGTCATACCTAGCAAAAATTGTCGAAAAAAGAACTGGGCATAAAGTAGTCGGAGTACTCACTTCTTCTCTCGCTAATACTTCACACGCTATGCAATTCGTAATTAGTTCTGGGGCAAAAGAAGTGATTGCGGAAGGATTACCAGAAACTCAACTTGCCTCTCAATTATATTGGCAACTTCGCAATGCGGGAATTGGACTAAGGTTAGTTCCATCTAGCTTAATGCTACTTCATCGGCGTGGCACTCCAGAGATTTTTGCATCAATGCCCATGATTCGGATTGAGTCATCACTGCTAGCAAATTGGGAGTATATTTTTAAGCGCTGTTTGGATTTGGTTGCAGCCTTTTTCGGGTTAATAGTTTTATCGCCAGTATTTATTGGAATTGCGATCGCGATTAAAACTAGTTCTAAAGGTAGCGTATTCTATACTCAAGATCGCATTGGTTTACAGGGGCAATCTTTCCGTATGTGGAAGTTTCGCAGTATGTTTATGGATGCCGATCGCCGCCAATCAGAACTAGAACACCTTAACAAAAGTTCCGATGGTGTTATGTTCAAAATTGCGCAAGATCCACGCATCATTCCGATTGGACATTTTTTGCGCTCTACAAGTTTGGATGAACTTCCACAACTATTTAATGTAGGACTTACGCAACGCGCAAAAAGAGGTAAAAAAGAAGAAGAGTTAGGCAAAGCCAAATGTCAAAGAAATTTAGCACCTTAGACTATTGCCAGTATCTACTGAGTAGCCAGATAAACTATACGATCACAAACTTAGCTGAACACATAGAGGGATACAGTCACGACCAAATCAACCGATACATGAGAGGACAAAAACTAACCCCAAGGATACTCTGGCAAAATGTAGAACCAACTATCGTTACCGATGAAGCCAAGTACATGTACGTGCTGTTTGATGACACAGTTTTAGACAAACGTCATGCTAAGCAGATTGAGATGGCACAAAGACAATACAGTGGTAACGAGCATGGAGTTGTCCAAGGAATCGGGATAGTCACCTGTATCTATGTCAATTTCAAACGGCATGAATTTTGGCTAGTAGACTATCGGATTTATGACCCCAAAGGCGATGGTAAAAGCAAACTAGACCATGTATCCGATATGTTGCAAGGATTAGTCTATAGCAAACAACTACCCTTTCAAACCGTGTTGATGGATAGTTGGTATGCCACGCAAAGATTAATGGCAGAAATTGATAACCTCGGTAAGATCTATTACTGTCCACTCAAGTCGAATCGTTTAGTCGATGATAGTGGTGGAGTAGAAAAATATAAGCGGATTGACCAGCTAACTTGGTCTGAGCAAGAATTATTGCAGGGGAAATTGATCAAAATCAATAAATTCCCCAAAGACAAAAAGGTGAAACTATTCTGGGTCACTGTTTCTTCCAGCAGGACAGAATATGTCGTGACTAACGACTTAACTCAAGACTATACCCCTGAAGCACAAGCTATTTGCTCCATTAGGTGGAATATTGAGGAATTTCATCGTGAACTCAAACAATTGACGGGTATTCAGGCTTGCCAGTGCCGCAAGTCCAGAATTCAGCGTAATCATATCGCCTGTGCCATGCTTGTTTGGCATCATCTTAAGCGTTTAGCTTTTCAAGTTGGTAACACTATCTACCAACTTAAATTTGGACTTTTGTCTGATTATTTAAAATCCCAACTCAAGCATCCTTCTATCCCTATGGCTCTTGCGTAAGTCCTATAATGTTTTAATTGGGCAAATGAGTTTGGTTGGTCCACGTCCTTTACCTGTGAGGGATGTGGCTAGGTTCACCAGTTGGCATCATACAAGGCATTTAGTCATGCCAGGGATCACTGGTTTATGGCAGATTTCAGGGCGATCGGATTTAGATACAATTGATGATGTAGCAAAATTAGATCTGTTCTATATAGATCGCTGGTCATTAAATTTCGATTTGGAAATTCTCATTGAGACTCTAAGGCTAGTTTTATTCGGTAAGGGTGCATATTAGGGCAAGGGCTGATAGGGAGCACGGTCTTACAAAATCTACAGCAATTGTCGATCAAATGAGACACAAGATAAATTTTGAAAGCGTTGCGAAGCAACGCTTTCAAAATTTATCTTGGTTTGGGTTTAAGCGCAAAGCGTTGTAAGTGTAATCTCCCTGTTCTAGCAGCAAGATATGCATAAACTGCTTTCCACGCAATGTTGAAAAACTAGTAATTAGGCGTGACAAAAGCTAAAAACTGAAAAGAAAAAGCGCCTGCTGCGTGGGCGATTTTTCTTTTCAGTTTTTAAGGGTTCTTCTTAGCTACTTACTGGTAAGCGTCATTTCTCGTCGTTTTTTCGGCAAATTCTTTTGCGTAGTGTTACAAAAGACATGATTTTTGGAACCTATCCGACTATAATTCAATAGCATTCATCCTAAAAACTCTTTACGAAGGTAATTAAAATGAGCGAAGAACAAAATTCAGGACTTGGCGGATTTGTTAGTGGCTTACAGCAAAAGGCTGGAGAAGTAGCTGAAGGACTCAAAGAAAAGGCTGAAGGAGTTATCGGCGAAGACAACGTCAAGAAAGTTTCTGATGTTCTAAACACAGATGTTGGTGTTATGGCTAAAGATTCTGCTGGCAAAGCAGTTGATGCACTAGAGAATCTTACTGGTCGTGACATTGATGGTGATGGCGATATTGGTGGTAAGCCTCAAGCTTAGTAAAGTATAAGTACTCACCCAAAAATATAAATCGCCCGCTGCGCGGGCGATTTATATTTTTGGGTTTTACTGTTTGCTACAAATCACTAATAAAGACGGCATTTATGCCGTCTTTATTAGTGATTTGTAGCAAACCATCGGGCATAATCGTTCCAAACAGATTTGCTTCGGATAAACTAACTCCATTCAGATTGGCAAGCCGTAAATTAGCTTTAACTAAATTAGTACCAATCAAAAAAGCAGCATCTAGCTTTGCTGAAACCAGTTGTGATCCTGTCAAAATCGCCCCGTTTAAATTGGCATTACTTAAAATTGCATCACTTAAGATTGTATCTTCCAAATTACTATCACTCAGATCAGCATTGCTCAGAATTGCATTGCTCAGAACAGCATTTTTTAAATTTGCGTGCCTTAAATTAGCATTACTTAAATTCGCGTTACTGAGAATTGCATCAGCTAAGTTAGCATGACTAAGATTAGCTTGATTAATAGCAGCATTACTTAAATCACATTCTTGTAAATTAGCATTACTCAGATTTGCTTTACAAAGCTTTGAGTCCGATAGATTGGTATTACTAAGATCCGCAAATTCTAGATTTGCATTCGTTAAATCACTGCGACGGAGATCAGCATTTGTCAGATTAACATTAGTTAAAATAGCATTGCTTAAGTTTGTCTCACTTAAATTGGCTTTACTCAAATCACTTTCGTCTAGGTCTCCACCACTCAAATTAGCACCATTAAAATAAGCCTTAGTAAGATCGGCTCCTTGTAAGTTTGCCATACTCAGATCGCATCTTTCTAAACAAGTTTCTCTTAGGTGAGCTTTACCAATTCAAGGATGAAATGCAACACCTCAGGGCAACCGCACACGTTTCTGAATATTAGAGAACTTTCAGAAAGTAGTGAATTTGATCAATCACAGACCGAGAAAATCTCTTGTCTATCTTACTCCTTACAAAGTATTCTTTGCTTTATCAGATACCGTTGCATTTCATCCTTGAATTGGTGTTGCAACGGTAGTTTTGGGAAGTGCAACACAATCTTCGGGCATCCATGAAACATAGACTTGACTGTTAAAAGGAGGAGTCTTTTCGCCTTGATGATTAGAACTCACGAGGGTGACTTGGATGGGCGGTACATTTTCGCTTGCATGGAGGTCAACAACAAACTGAGAGTGATCGCCCAAATAAAGCACATTATTGAGTATGCCGCGATAGGTGTTGTAGGATTGATTGGGATATTCGGTAGAAAGTTTAATCTTTTCAGGACGGATGCTCACTACTGCTTCAGGAATGGGTAGCCAATGTCTTGGTTTGGCTGCGACGATCGCTAAACCAGTGGACGATCGCAACTCCACAAATGCCCCATCTTGCTCAATTACCCGACATTCAAATAAATTGGCTTCGCTTACAAAATCAGCAACAAAGGCTGAGGATGGGCAATCATAAACCTCAACAGGAGTGCCGATCTGCTCGATCCTGCCTTGATTCATCACTGCAATTCTAGAGGAGATCGCAGGGGCTTCACCTTGATCGTGAGTAATCATGATCAGGGAAACACCTAGGTCATATTGAATTAAAAAAGCCGCATCTGCATCTAATTTAGCAGAAATTAACTGTGCTCTATTTAAGTTCGCTCCACTTAAATTGGCATTGATAAGGATAGCATCACTTAAAATCGTGTCTTCTAAATTACTATTACTTAAATTAGCATTGCTCAGGATTGCATTACTAAAATCAGCATTTTTGAGATTTGTATGACTCAAATTGGCATTGCTTAAATTAGCATGAATGAGAACGGCATCAGTCAAGTTGGCATAGCTCAAATTAGATTGATTGATCGTGGCATTACTCAGATCACATTCTTGTAAATTGGAATTACTGAAATTAGCTGTACTGAGCTTAGCATCCGACAAATTCGCATTACTAAGATCAGCAAATTCCAAATTAGCATTAGTCAAATCGCTACGCCTCAAATCTGCGTTTGCAAGATTGACATTACTCAAAATCGCATTACTGAGATGAGTCTCACTCAAATCCGCATTTCTTAACTCACTTGCATCTAAATCTGCACCACTCAAATTAGCGCCTTTAAAGGAAGCCTCTGTAAGATCGGCTCCATTTAGATTAGCTAAACTCAAATCACATCTCTGTAAACAAGCTTGGCGCAAGTGAGTCTTGATTAAATGAGCACCACTAACTTTTGCATCCTTAAGATTAGCTTTGTATAAATCTGCTTCTCGCAAATTAGCTTTAGCTAGGTCAGAGTTGCTCAAATTAGCGCCCAACAAATTTGCATTGCTAAGGTTTGTCCAACGTAGATTTACCCCACTTAAATCTGCTGCACGGAGATTAGCCCTTCTCAAGTTAAACCCACTCAGATTGGGAATAATTTCAGGATTTTCACGTCGCCATAGATTCCAGTACACTACCCCCTGCTTCAGTATAGCCAGATGTTCTGAATTCCCCATTTTTCGATTTCCCCGTGATGTCACTAGTTTTATGTAAGCTTTCATATGCTCCTTTCGCTGTCCCTTTGCTAGCACTATTGTTAGAAAATGCATCCGCCATCGATCCAGATTGATCGATGAGAAATAGGAAACAACTAGGTTGTCGGCGACTGATTTCTGCTGAGTAAGGCATATTAAACCTACCCGATTCCTTATTTTATGTTATGTCTCAAGAATTAATTTCAGTCTAGCAAAGGTAAGCCCAATAACAAGCTTCCTGATAGAAATTCAGCTATTTAACTTAAGCGATTAGAAACTTTGGTAAATTGCAAAGCAAATATTCTGCCGATGACTCAGCATTATGGCGTTTGTTTCTACTCTATTAGTTGTTATCATATTTAGAATGGGTGGTATTAAGCAACGCCCATTCTAAATATGCTTAATATAATTTTTAACTTATGCAATCTATTAATCTCAAAAAGATACTACTCAAAAGCGAAATATTATCCTTACTGAGAGGATTAGTTAATCAACTTAGTTATCCGATTGTAATTCAAGATCAAAAAGGGAAAGTTTTGGTTGCAAATTTGGGAATGGATGCAGCCACTATTATTGATGCTAACAGCACAGAAAGCAGTGAGAACCCAGCTATAAAAGAGGGTTTAAATCAGCAATTCTCATTATAAAAGTTGGTTTCATAATGAGAATTGCTCCCGTGATGTAGTTCCATAATTTTTCGATTTTTGAGTTTTATGAAGAACGAAAATCTCTAAATGACGATTTAGATTGATTTAAGATAGCTTATATTCCCACTAATAGGGCTTTGCCAAAACAAGAAAAAGTCGGTTGTTTATAGTGATTTTTCAGCGCATTAAGGACAAAATTTTAGATTTCACTAATAAACCTCTTGCAGAACTTTTTTCATGATAGGGTTATGAGCTGATTTATTTTAGCTGCAACCACATCAATAGCAGTAGATTGAGGCTCTAAAACCACGATTTCTTAGATATAGATTTGATTGTTTATCTTATCACGTTTTGAGTTCTGCACAGGTATTTAATAAGCGATCGCCCAAGGCAACCGCATAAAAAAATTGAAATCCTTAACTATCAGGCTGTTTAGAAATTAGTAAGTACAAATACTTAGGATTGAAATCCTTGCTGTGTAAGCTGTCTATTTTTTATGCGGTTGCCCTGAGCGATCGCCTTTTCAAAATCAGTCAAGAGCGATCGCTTATTAGTAAACAATCTTTCTCTTTGAGAAATTCCTATGAGATTGATGGTAACTACTAATTTGCAAGGTTTAAACCAAGCCTGTAGCTAGCAATAACCTTATTTCACGATAGTTTACAATTTGCCACGTAATCAGTCTAGAGGGTTAGGATACATAAAGGGAATGTGGCAAAATTTCTAACTAGATAATATTGATTTTTTATTTGAACTAAGAGGGTAAATACCCCACCGCTCTGCGGTGTGAGTAAATTCTAGTAAAAAAGAATTTGATACCCCGCCCGCTTGCGGCGGGGTTATTCATTAATTTTTTATTTTTTAAGATATAGTTTCTTTTAGAAACCATTTAAGAATTGTAGTTTTTGCCCCCTAGCCCCCCAATTCTGGGGGGAACCAGATTTAAGCCCCCCAGAATTGGGGGATTTAGGGGGCTAGACATCTAGGATTTAAGTGAAATCCTAAATGTTATTTAATTCTTAAATGGGTTCTTAAATGCTTTCTAAGCGAAACTTTTTTCCCTTTAATCTACTCAATGCCTATCCTAATCTACGTCGTTTTTTACGTAGTGACTGGTTTCCCGATCGCCTTAACTATGGATTTACATTCACTTTTTTTGCGATCGTTGTTGCTATGCTGTTTTTAGCACCTCAAACTCGCGATCAAAATATTGCGCTTAACTTTTTTTGGGCATGGTGGTGGCCATTAATTTTAATTAGCTTTCCCTTTGTGGGAAGACTATGGTGTTCTATCTGTCCATTTATGATTTACGGCGAGGTAGTGCAGAAGCTTTCTTTATGGCTATTTCCGCGACAACTTAAACATTGGAATCGTGATGTTTCTGAACGTTGGGGTGGATGGTTCTTGTTCGGTCTATTCGTGCTGATCTACTTATGGGAAGAGCTTTGGGATTTACAAAATACCGCCTATCTTTCTGCATATTTATTGCTATTAATTACGGCAGGAGCGATGATCTGTTCGCTGATTTTTGAACGCAGGTACTGGTGTCGCTATCTCTGTCCCATTGGAGGGATGAATGGACTATTTGCAAAACTATCAATGACGGAATTACGCGCTCAACAAGGAACTTGTTCGGCTGAATGTACGACCTATCAATGCTATAAAGGCGGCGTGAAAAAAGGCGAAGGTCTAGAGACAAATGGATGTCCGCTTTATTCCCATCCTGCTCAACTACAAGATAATCGAGACTGTGTGCTATGTATGACTTGCCTCAAGGCTTGCCCCCATAGGTCTGTAGAGTTTAATCTTCGTCCTCCTGCAATTGAACTATGGACAACCCATGTACCACGCACCTATGAAGTTGCTTTGCTCTTGTTACTGCTTGGTGGTGCATTTTTGCATCGCTTACCAGAAATCACATCAGTTTTCGGTTTGCCGACTATTACAGCAGCATTCTTTCCCCATCTGGCAGTATCTCTACTCATTCTGATTGTCTCTGCGGCAATTCCCTTAGTTACTTATGGGATCATGAGATCGCTCTACTTTCTCACAATTGTCTGGAGAAAGAATTGCGAAGACAATCAGCTTCCTTTTAGTATTACAGCCTGTAAACCCAGACCATTTATCCAGCTCGCCTATGGATATTTACCTTTAGTTCTAGGTGCAAATCTAGCGCATTATTTACGTCTATTTCTCCAAGAAGCGGGGCGGGTATTGCCAGTTACTTGGGCGACTTTTGGGCTGGATGGTTCGACATTGCCGATTTTTATTGCTCATCCTGCGGTAATTTCCTTTTTGCAAGGAACTACGTTAATTTTCTCTGTGCTTTTGACTTGGGTGTTAACGCAAAAGATTGCCAGACAGCCTTGGCGATCGCTGATGCCTCAACATTTGAGTGCGGTCATTTTAGCGATCGCTTTGTGGATAGTTATAGTTGCCCCGACTTAAAACATGGTAGTCCTAAAAAGGAAAGGATGTAGGAAAATATCCAGATAGTTGATACAAAGTAAAGTAATGTCAGAAGCAAGGCCATCCTGTCCATCCTGCCAGTCCGTATCCGTTGTAAAAAACGGCAGTACACGACATGGAAAACAAAATTATAAATGTCGGGACTGTGGTCGTCAATTTGTAGAAAATCCACAGTGGCAGAGAGTTTCAGAGCGTACCCAAGACACTTATGACCTTCTTGAGAAACTACTACTAGAAAAAATCCCACTAGCTGGAATTGCCAGAGTCCTCAAGGTCTCAGAGAGATGGTTGCAAAGTTACGTCAATCATAAATATGAAAACGTTCCTCAGCAGGTGGAGGTAGAACCAAAACCAAAACGCCGTTTGACCATACAGATGGATGAATTGTGGTCTTTTGTGGACGACAAAGGCAATAAACAGTGGGTATGGCTTGCCATTGATGCCGAGACTCGTGAAATTGTCGGTTGTTATATAGGCGATCTCACTGGTGAATCAGCTCAGAAGTTATGGGAATCGTTGCCTAGCGTCTATCGCCAATGTGCGGTTATTTATACTGACTTCTATTCGTCTTATCCAGTTGTCCTGCCCAGCAAACGTCATAGGGCTGTCGGGAAAGAAACGGGAAAGACCAACTATATTGAGAGATTCAACTGTACGTTACGTCAACGAGTATCAAGACTAGTTAGAAAGACCTTATCTTTTTCTAAGAAATTGGAAAATCACATTGGAGCCATTTGGAATTTTATTCATCATTACAACGATTCTTTACCTCCGTGTGCGTCCTTTCCTTTTTAGGACTACCTAAAACATGTTAAAAAAGATGAGAGATGGTGCGAAGCACCATCTCTCATCTTTTTTATGTAGCAATCATCTGATCGTATAGTTTAGCCGTTTTTTCAAGCATGATTTCGCTTGAAAAAAGTTGACGATAGCGGCTATAACCATCTTTTGCAAAGCGATCGCGTAGCTCTTGATCAGCAATTAGTTCGGCAAGCCTAGCAGCCAAACTGTCAGGATCGCGAGGCATCACGATAAAACCTGTTTGGCGATCGCTTACTTGTTCTGCAAGTCCACCTACACAAGTAACAACTACAGGCTTTGATTGCGACATGGCTTCAGCACAGACAAGTCCGAACGGTTCTTGAAGAGAAGGCAATACAAAAATGTCAAACAGTTGCATCAAGTTCGGTAAACCATCAAGATAGCCCGTGAAAATCACGCGATCGCCTATACCTAAATCTTGAGCTTCTTGTTTAAGAGAAGCTTCTAAATCACCATTACCTGCAATTACTAAACGCAGGTTTTCTCCTTGCAATTTTGCAAAAGCCTGAAGTAAATAGGTTAGCCCTTTTGCCTCATCTAGTCGGGCTGCTGTCCCAAGAATAATTTGATTAGCAGGGTCTAGTTGAAATTTCTTGGTGAGTTCTAATGATTTATCAGAATCGAGAATTGGCTCTTTGACTCCGTTGTAAATCAAATGGAGCTTTTCTTCACTTATTCCCAATTCCCGTAAAAGATTATATTCAGCTTCACAAACACAAATTACGCGATCGGCAAACCAATTGCTAAACCAGCATGACATTTGATAACTAAATTTTGCCCCTAGTCCATGAAAGCCATGTACAGTATAGAGAATAGGGACTTTCTTTAACACTAAATATACAGCTAGCATTAATTCGTGAGCGCCGTGAACATGTACAAGATCGATCGCCTGTTCTCTTTGGATTTCCTTGATTCTTGCGATTAGTTCTGGAAAGCCTTTAAATACATTAATCTCCCACTTTGTATATTCACGCTGCGAAATGGGTAAAGCTCGAAATTCGGGTGCACCTTTGCCATCTGGGGCTAATAGCGATATTTTGTAGCGATCTCGTAGTCCTTCAATGAGGCTAAGGGCTTGCTTTTCTGTGCCACCTTGATTGAGGTATGGCAGAATGAATAAAATGTGTTTTTTCACTGGATATGACAATTACTTTTTGCTATGCTGTCAGCAAATTGAGTTTAGTTATAGCAGTTATAATTGAGGCAAGTCAAAACCCCAAAGATAGAGGTGTGGCAATGGTGCAAGCATTAGTTAACTGCGATCGCATGACTTTTGAAGAGTTTATCGATTGGTATCCCGAAGATGGTAGACGCTATGAGCTATATAGAGGAGCGGTTAGAGAAATTATGACCACGGGTACACATGAAGATACTAGCGGGTTTTTTGTTGCCGAATTAAATTTTGAAATTCGGAGATGTAGTTTGCCATTCTCTATTCCTAGAGCCTGTCTATTAAAACCAGAAATGGCTGACACAGGTTTTATTCCTGATGTAGTGGTTATAGATCGACGGGAATTGATAAATGAACCTCTTTGGCAAAAGTCTTCGGTAATCCAAAATGGAAAGACTGTGCCTCTAGTAATTGAGGTGGTGAGTACCAATTGGCGCAATGACTATGCGGTGAAGTTGACAGAATATGAAGCAATGGGAATTGCCGAATATTGGATTGTGGACTATTTAGCTTTAGGAGCAGTGCGTCATATTGGTAAACCGAAGCAGCCAACGGTGACAGTTTGCAAATTAATCGAAGGAGAGTATCAGCTATTTCTATTTACTGCTGGTCAAAGAATTGAATCGGATATTTTCCCCGAACTAAATTTGATGACTGATGCAATTTTTCAAGCTGCTATTGAGGTTGCAGGATAAGCCTTGCTGAAAGTCTCAACGCGATCCTAGACTTAATGGCATTTCTAGAGAATGCTCTAACAAAAATTCCCGATCGCATAACACCTTCTTTGTCGCACCATCATAGACAATTTTACCCTCACTCAAGACAACAGTGCGATCGCATAGCTCTAGAACTAAGTCCAAATCGTGAGTAGCAATTAATTGAGTTTCGGGCAAAGTATGCAAAAGCTGGATTAACTGACGGCGCGATCGCGGATCGAGCTGGGCAGATGGCTCATCAAACACTAAAACCTGCGGCTGCATCGCTAAAACCCCTGCGATCGCAACTCTTTTCTTTTCACCACCAGAAAGATTATGAGATAGCCTCTCTCGATATTTTGCAACATCTAGCCCAACGGCCACCAAAGCCTCTGCTACCCTTGTTTTTAGCTCATCTCCTCGGAGTCCTTGATTCATTAAACCAAAGGCAACATCTTCCCAAACCGTTGGCATAAATAATTGATCATCTGGATTTTGAAACACTAGCCCAACGAAATTCCGAATTGCGGCGAAATTGCTAGGCTTGACGACCATCTCACCGACCACGATTTCGCCCTGCTGTGGCATGAGAATGCCGTTCAGATGCAAAAGTAATGTTGACTTTCCAGAACCATTGGCTCCAATGAGTCCCACCCTCTCGGTTGCTGCGATCTGGAGATTAATCCCTTTTAGAGCCTGAATACCATCAGGATAGCAATAACTGAGGTTCTCAATAGAAATAGGATTGTGATGCAAAGCGCTTTAACTAATAAAAACTTGACCGACTATAATCAAAATCATAACGCAACCAATTGCCATGCGATCGCTCCATGTGCTTGTAGCTGATTCATACATGATAGGAGTACCTTGATATCCACGTGCTAACATCGCCTGATAAATGCGATCGCCGCGATCGTAGGTACGGATAAACAGAACTCCCAACATATTGCCTAGTACTTGCCTTTGCCAAGGTCGATCATGACGTTGGGGATTATAGAGATTTTGTGGCGCAAAATTGCGGGCAGTTGCCGCACGATGCATTGCATTAAATTCGTTAGTTAAGACTCCAATGTAGCGATACATAGAGGCGAGAATGCTAACTAACAGTGGTGGCATTTTGAGAGTAACTAGAGCTTGGAGTAATAATGGAATAGAAGTACTGAGGGTGAGAATATTTAATAGTAGTAAAGATAAAAATGCTTTGATACTTACACTTCCTAAAATTACTAATCCATTGGTAGTTATTTGTAACCATCCCCATTGCCAAAGTATCTGTCCACCACCACGGAAGAGAGTTCCCAATAGAATCACGCTAATAAAGGCTAATTCGATCGCCATACGTTTGGCGAGAATTCCTAAACTAACTTTACTCCAGTAGAGAATTGGCAAAACAGTAACTCCATATACTGCCCAAGTCCACCATCTGCCCATGGGAGTTAGGGCGATCGCAAATACCAATAGAAATATACAGATCAAGCGTGTATGGACAGCTAAGCGATTCCATACATTTAAGCGATCGCTATTTGGTTGAGATAGATGATCGCTTGACTCAATGAGATGAATATGTAATAGCATAGATTTAGTTTCATAACAGTAAGAGCGTGTTTGAGAAGTATCCATCTAGCGTAAATTTCTGTTTTCACCCCCCTCTAACTCCCCCCTTTACAAGGGGGAGTTAGAGGGGGGTGAAAAACTTCTCAAACACGCTCTATTTCTGTTTTGGTTCAGATTTACGTACTGTGAGTTTGCCAACTCCCCAAGCCAAGCCAAATACAACTAATGTCCCTGTAATTCCCGCTAGTGCAGTTGATACTTTCTGATCGGGAACTGACTTGACAGAATATTCATCAAAAATATTAGCAAAGGGAAGTTGTTTTGTTAGTGGTTTCTCAGTAGCTTTTTCTTCAAATTTTAGATCGTGAGAGACTCGATCTAATCCATCTGGATCTTTGCTAGCAAAGGGTGAGATGAATGCAGCAATACTTAGAGCTAGAGCTAATCCTGAGAATAGAAAAATGCGATTTTTATACATTTGTTTATGGCTTTTATGGCAACCTAAAAATGATCTGATTCAGTTTGTTTAATTGCGGATAAAGGAGCATCATAAATTAGCTCAGGGCGAGTCTTCCAGATAAAGCTAGTTACAGAGATAGTAATAAATGCTTCGCCAATACCGATCATGAAATGCCAAGAGAGCATAGCAGTCATTCCTAAAGCCAAGGGAACGGTGTCCGAAAGAGCCAACAGCACTGCACAAACTGCCGCCGCCACAACTACACTTGTCCATGAAGCGATCGCAGTGCCAACACTCATGCCTAACCAAGTATTGCGCCCAATCAAAAATCTAATCACTCGATAGAGATAATAACCACCAAAGGTTCCAATTAATCCCATAATCGTGATGTTTGCACCTAGAGCCGTCAGTCCACCATCCTGAAACATAACAGACTGCACGATGAAGACCACTGACATGACTAACGAACCCGCCCAAGGACCAAGCAAGATTCCTGCTAGAGTTCCTCCCATTAAATGTCCAGATGTACCGCCCACAATCGGAAAATTGATCATCTGCGCGGCAAAGATAAAAGCAGCACTCACTCCCATCAGTGGAACGGTGCGTTCCTTATATTCTGACTGAACTCGATTAAGAGAGAGGGCAATTAAAGCGATCGCAATAGCTCCTGTAACTATGCTCACTGGAAAACTGAGGTAGCCATCAGGAATATGCATCGCTAAATGGACTGGGAAAGAAAACATCAAAGCCTCGTAAGTATTTGCAAAATTATAATAACGATATTTCGCCAGTTTCGCATCCAAAATAACAGAAGCTTCATGAAGCGATGACAATATAGGCTGTCTAGCTAACTGCTACTTGAAAGGGAGCGACGCGCCAGAGTTGTTCTAACTTTGCAGCAGGCATTGTCAAATAGAGAATATCACCTGCGCTTAGCGAAGCCTCTAATAAATTCCATCCATGAATTGTTTGGCAAGAAGTTTCAATATAAAGCGGGACAAAATCCGCAGTCATTGATGCTTCACACACAGGCTTACCGCAGAATGGATGATTGGGAGTAATCATCGTTGCGATCGCAACCCAGAGACTATCGGCGACAATGCCATTGCCGAGAATGCGTCTACCCAGTGCTGAGGAGGCAAAGGCAGGAGCCGCGATTTCAGGAGGACTGAGAACTGACTCGAAATCAAATACTTCCTGCGCCATGCTGGCATAGTAAGGATCGTCATAGCGCACCACCACCCGACATCGGGGCGCAATGCCCTTAGCATTGAGCGCAATTTCGAGATTGGCTGTGTCATTACTAGTAACGGCAAGGATACTTTCAGCTTTTTCGAGATTAGCGGCTTTGAGCGTAGTTGGCAGGCTCGCATCACCATGAATAACAGGAATACCATTTGATCGCACGGTATCTAAAAAGCGATTATTGAGGTCGCGTTCTATCACCAAAACTTCGTAGCCATAGCTGACTAGTTGCAATGCTGTCTGCACGCCGACACTTCCTAAACCGCAAACCACAATATGATTTCGCTGTGGTACTCGCGCAGCATCCCAAAAGTTTCTCAGTCTGGAGCCAAGAATAAAATCATTTAAGATTGCGTAAAAAATCCCAACTACCGCCGTACCAACTAGCATCATTACAATCGTAAAAACTTTGATGCTATCAGCAGAATGTTCCACAACCTGCTCGTTGCCACCTGCTCCTGTAATCATTCCTACTGAGAAATACAGCGCATCTACTAACGAAACTTTCATCTGGAAACTGGTATATACCACCGTTGCCGAAAAAATTGTCAGTAATAAAGCGATCGCAGTAAATAACACGGCTCTTCCATGCACATGAAAGTGTCGAATGCTCATGAAGAGCTTCGATATTTTCTGCAAGATCGGACGTGATGCTGTGCGCACACTGGGCTGTGTACCAAGTAATAGGCGATCGCCTCTTTGTAATGTACGACCATTGAGAACGGCACTAACTAGATCGACTTTGCTTTCGTCGTAGGGCAAGTAATAGATCAACATGCGAGTGCGATCTTCCCAAAACTCCGATAGTGGTTTACCTAGCCAAGGATGGCGATCGTCGATATATTCTTCATGAATCGGCCAAGTCTGATTAAATAGGCGCAATTGCCCGATCGCTTCACTACCCATCGCACTAAAGGCAAATACTGGCGCAGCTAGGGCTGCCACACTCATGGTCAAATGATTGGGCAAGGTCAAGTCGAGACGCACGCCCAAACTGGAGTTAAACAAGCGATTAATAATTCTGACATGGGGATTAAGTACTCGCGCTTGCATCAAAATTGTAAGGTTGCGGGTTTCATCGGCTCCTGCCAAAATCAAGGTTTGTGCGTCTCTAATTCCTGCGGCAATCAAAGTATCCGCCGCCGCCAGATCGCCAATCACAATTTCGGCATCGGGATGATGAATTGGACGATCGTGAATACCGACCACAAGGCAGCCTTGCTGCTTCAGCAGGCTCAAAATCTTATAACCTGTTCGGTCTAGACCACAGATGATAATGCGGGGTTTCATTGCTTATGTGCGATCGCGATCGCTACCCATAGAACTATCGTAACTATTGTGAGCTATAGATGACATTGTGACTGTAGCTGATAGCACGAATCAAAATTTATCGCTTTTGCCAAAAAACAAAAAAGACAAGTGGCGGCACGAAGCGCCGCCACTTATCTTTTTTGTTTTTTTGTTTGCAACACTTTATGAACGCACATATGCCAATGAGTCCAAAAATATGTCAAATTAGAGGATCGCAGCATAGTTAAAAATTACCTCGATAAACGAAGTTTAAATTAATGACATTAAAAGTTGGAATTTTAGGATTTGGCGGATTAGGTCAGGCGGCGGCAAAGTTGCTCAGCGCCAAGCAAGAAATGCAGTTGGTCGTAGCCGCCGATAAGGAAGGTTTTGCTTACGATCGCAATGGACTCAACGCCGCAGATGTGATCGCGGCTTATCAAAGCAAAGGTTCTCTCGGTTATCTCGAACCATCGGGTATTTTGACTCAAGACAGTATTGCTGAGGCGATCGCTACAGCCAAAGATGTTGATGGCTATTTCTTGGCATTGCCAAATCTACCCAATACTTTCATGGCAAGTGTTGCCAAGCAATTTATTGCTTCAGGTTGGAAGGGTGTGCTAGTTGATGCGATCAAGCGCACTAGTGCCGTTGAGCAAATGATTACTCTTGCTCCTGAACTTTCGGCAGCAGGAATTACTTATATGTCTGGTTGTGGTGCAACCCCAGGGTTGTTGACTGCGGCTGCTGCGATCGCGGCTCAAAGCTTTGCGGAAGTCCACAAGGTCGAGATTACTTTTGGGGTTGGCATTGCGAATTGGAATGCTTATCGCGCTACGATTCGTGAAGATATTGCACATATGTCGGGCTATACGGTGGATATGGCTCAGGCGATGACTGATGCAGAAGTGGAAGCTCTGCTTGAAAAGACCAATGGTTTAATCGCGTTGGAAAATATGGAACATGCTGATGACATCATGTTGGAGCGTGTGGGTATTTGCGATCGCGATCGGGTGACTGTGGGTGGTGTTGTTGATACGCGCAATCCGAAGAAGCCTTTGAGCACAAATATGAAGCTGACAGGGCGCACTTTTGAGGGCAAGATTTCGACGCATACTTTCACGCTTGGCGATGAGACGAGTATGGCAGCGAATGTGTGTGGGCCAGCGTTTGGCTATCTCAAGGCTGGGAAGCAGTTCCATCAACGCGGTATTTATGGGTTGATGACTGCGGCTGAGGTGATGCCTGCGTTTGTCCGCTAAGTAGGAATTTTGGCTTCAAGACCCAGATCCCCGACTTTTTCTCTGAGATCGCAGATCACTTTTGCTAGTCACAAAAAAGTCGGGGATCTTAAATCTCTGCATTTTAGGCTTTTACATACATCACCACAAAACAGGTTTATTGATTTTTACTCGCAATCGCCATTAAACATGTTCTTATTCTTTATCTTTTTTGCTTTGGTTGAGTAAGGTAACTCCACCGCCACCTGCCAATGCACCCGTCATAAGCTTGATAATGCTATCTGGCAAAGCTTTATCTCCTGCAAAATATGCATACATTAATACTCCAGTAAATAGTGCGGCAAAAATCCCCATGGCGAATTGGCTTAAATGCTTTGTATTTACATTTGCTTGAGAGCGAATCTCCTCTTTTTTTAGATTTAAAATATGTAGATTTTCAGTAGTCTTGTCTCGTGATTTTCGTTCTCCTTCATGATACTTTTCCATGAACTGTAGAACATCTGATGGATCGGCTTTAGACAAGGCTATTAGCACTTCGTTAGGTAGAACTCCCATAGGAGATGGGGATCTTGAATATGTTGTTTCAATAATTGGAATAACTGGGGCTTCATATAAAGACCCAGAATTATTTTCTTGCTGTCTTGGAGGCTCAATCGTAGAGTCTTGATCATTGGCATTTAGCTCGGTCATAATTGGAAGCCCTCCATTAGTTCAGACAAAGATCGAGTAAGTATGTAACTTGCTTCGTCTTGTAAATAGTTGTCTTTATGAATAATAAGTATTGCTTCATCTTCACCTATACGAGTACGATCTCTCTCAACAATCCAGTTTGGATTAATTTTTGGGATCAGTTCAACTTGTTTCATAAATAGTTCTTTATCATTATGACTGGATTCAGAAGGAAGAGAATATCTGTAAATCCCTGGTTGAGTAACTTTCGTTTTTGGTTGTGATGTGCTAATAGTAATAAAATCAGATGTTTTCGTAGAAGATAAGTTAGAGCCGATATCTCCAATAAGGCTAATTACGTCAACATCTTCGTAACTAATTTCACATTCAACAGTGTATTTGCGATTTTCGTAGCGGCGTTTTAAGTTGGCAAATTCATAAAAGTGTGGATTTTGGCTACCTTTACAGATGGAACAGTTACAGGGAATAAGCTTTTGATATTTGCCAGAGAGATGTTTGTAAGAATTGTGGATTTTGTCTAGTTCGTGGGTAGTGATCGTTAATAGGTCTCTTTTATTTTTGCCTGAAACTCGGATTTTGATTTCGCGCTTGCCATAATTTTCGATGATTTCAGCACGGGTGTTGGAATATTCACGTTTATAGATGATTACGCCGCTACGCCAGACATTTTGGGCTTCGATATTTTGATGCATGGCGACGATAAACTGAAGCACGATACCTTTGGGCATGAAGTCGTAGGTATAGCGGAGGATCAGGTTATCGCTGTCGTCCCATATATATTCTGGTTGGTTTTCGGTGAGGAGTTGAGGGGCGATGTAATTGCCTTTGGCTTGAGGGATTTCGTAGCAGAGTTGAAACTTTTTCATCAGTTCCAGTAAACCGCTATGCATTCCTATATATTCGTCAGTACTCCATACTTGGGAAAGGTCTTTATTGCTGAAGTGTCCAAAGTTACGGATTACTTTTGGGTTGTCGAGGATGGCATAAGCGGCATCGGTTCCCCAATTAGGTTTGAGGATGATGGTTTGATAAAGGGGAGACATCTCATCGTCTTGGAAGTGGAGGCAAATGCCGAGGTCATGAAGATAGTCGCTAAGTTGCAATGCATTTTTGCGATCTTTAAAACCGTTATCTTTGCATATTTGGAGATATTCATTGAGGGTGATGTAGTTGCGGGGATCGCTCTCTAAGGCATGGCGAACTTTGACCCATGTTTTTGGCAGAGTTTGACCAATGTGGGGAAGTTGACTAAGGTGATATTTACATGCGTTGAGGATTGCTTCTAGATTACGATTAGTTTTAAGATTTGTGCCAATTACATCTTTGCAATTCTCAAATTCACCACGCAATTGATTGATATTAATTTCCCTTTGACGGTCTTGTTTTTCATTTTTGACGATCAAGATCGGACTGTTATCGCTTAGCAGTTCGATTACGTTCAGCCAATAGTAAAAGTCGGTATCTTCCCTGCGGGTATCGGCAACGAGAATGTAGAGGGAGCGTTTAGTTAGGAAATATTGATGGGTGGCATGATAGATTTCTTGTCCACCGAAGTCCCAAATATTGACTGTAAAGTTGTTACCATCAGCGAGGGGAAATGACCAACGTAAAACTTCGATACCTTGTGTACTGTCTTCGTCGTAGAGTTTGTAATTGGGATTAATAATTTTTTGAGCTAGTGAGGTTTTGCCTGCACCACCTTCGCCAACAATCAATAGTTTTGCTTCATAGAGATAGTCTAATCCATCAGTTTCTAGTTGTTGGAAATATTCACGAATGGCATCGATACTTTTCTTTACTACTTCTAAAGGCGGTTTGATAATTGGATTTTCATCTAAATCTAGATAGGAAAGCTTTGACAGTTTGGCGATCTCTTCGGGAATCTCGCTGAGACTGTTGGAGCTAAGGTCAAGGGATTGAAGATTGGTTAGTCTGGTAATCGAGTCGGAAATCTCGCCGAGACGGTTGGAGCTAAGGTCAAGGGATTGAAGATTGGTTAGTCTGGTGATTGAGTCAGGAATCTTGCCGAGGCTGTTGGAGCTGAAGTTAAGAGATTGGAGATTGGTTAGTCTGGTGATTGAGTCAGAAATCTCACTGAGACTGTTGTAGCTGAGGTCAAGGGATTGGAGATTGGTTAGTTTGGTGATCGAGTCAGAAATCTCGCTGAGACTGTTGGAGCTAAGGTCAAGGGATTGGAGATTGGTTAGTTTGGTGATCGAGTCGGGAATCTTGCCGAGACTGTTGGAGCTAAGGTCAAGGGATTGGAGATTGGTTAGTCTGGTGATTGAGTCAGAAATCTCGCTGAGACTGTTGGAGCTAAGGTCAAGGGATTGGAGATTGGTTAGTCTGGTGATTGAGTCAGAAATCTCGCTGAGACTGTTGGAGCTAAGGTCAAGGGATTGGAGATTGGTTAGTCTGATGATTGAGTCAGAAATCTCGCTGAGACTGTTGGAGTTTAGCTTTAATCTCTTAAGTTTTTCACAGTCACCAATCACTGCTGGCAATACCTCAATCTTCTTCCACGCCAGATCGAGTTCTTCCCACTCCTCCCGTGCCGCCTGTTCAATAAGTGATTCTAATTCCGATGGAGACATAGTTTCAAGGAAAAAGTAAAAAGGTAAATTTCAAGGAAAAAGTAAAAGGGTAAAAGGAAAAAACTGGATGTTTACAATGAGGTTAGAGGTTTGTTTGGCATATTGACTCAGGTATATCTCGCTGTTAGCTTATCTCATAATCCAAACACAGCATCAAAGCATCCAACAAATCTCTAACCACCTCATCTGAAACAACACCCACATATCTTACTAAACGTTCCACAGAAACACTACGAATTTGCAAAACATTTCCTGCTGAATCAACATCAAGTCCATTGCCATCTGTTCTGAGTATTGGAACCATAAACGGGCGGTTTACAAACTTTGGATGCCATGTCGCTACAGGTACAATGATCCGCATCTGAATGTCTGACAAAAAATTAGAACTGACAATCACCGCTGGACGTGTTTTCTGAATCTCTTGTCCCCTTGTCGGATCGAGTTGCACTAACCAAATTTCGCCACGTTTAGAAACTCTCATCTAGTCCATCCCAATCCTCGCCATCCAACACCTCAAACTCCGTCAACTCAGGATCGTTAGCAAAATCTTCTGCCATTTCAGTCACAAAAGGCGATAACAAACGATGGCGCTCAGTCAGTGGCAGCTTAACCAACTCTCGCAAAGACAACCCATGCCCACCTGTAGCCACTCTAGCCTCAGAAATCCTAACTTCATCACTTCTTTGTTGATATAGCCTCAGACTCTCTCGTAACCCATCATGCGCCTTAGTCAAAACTTCGCGATCGCCTGACAAATCGCTTCCATTCACCAAAAACTGTTCAACATCCTGACATAAAAATTGCATCGCTTGCAGCTTTTCCTCAAGTGATAAACCATGTAATGCAGGTAGTAACTCAGTAATGCTCATACTCTTGTCAAGGAAAAAGTAAAAAGGTAAAAGGGAAAATTGGGGTTTTAGAGCTATTAGGCACAACTAATCTCAAGAAAAATCCAATTGCCCCAGTTTGTAATTAGATAGACTTTCATTAATTTCAGCCAAGTCAAAAGCCTCAGCATCAAGCCCTCCCTCGTGATATTCCACCATTTCGGCATAATCTGGATGACTAGGATCTGACAAAATTTCTAATAAATCCATATAGCCCCATGCTCCACCGCAATCTTCAGGCGGACAAGCTCGTTTCCCCTTAATGCAAATAGGATACTTAAGTTTGGGATCGGGAGCTAAGATCTTCTCTAAAACAATTTTATGTTGCCAACCATCACCCATGTCATAGATATACCTGATCCAACTTTTCTCATGGGTTAACACCTGACTAATTTTAAATTTTGCCTCATCTTTGGAAGGTGTTCCAAAATCAAACAAATCGTCATCGGGCATTAATGGCATATAACTAGCTTCACTACTTTCAAAACTATGTAGGTGGTAATTTTGCCAAGGCATGATTGCTTGAATCACCAGATGTAGCTCATCTAACTTCATCGTACTTTCTACTAACACCCTGCGCCAAATCGGAGGACGAATGTCTTCTAAAGTAATTTTTAGTTGAAATATTGATCGGGGCATTAGTTACTTAAAGACTAAAGGATTTTAAGATTCTACTACCTAAATAATTACATCAAGCTAACTCTTTAACTAATCCCTAGCGATATTTCAAGGAAAAAGGAAAAGGGTAAAAATTTGGTTGGGATTGGAGGTTGAGATCCCCGACTTTTTCTACTCAAGCAACAGGGATTTGCAAATTCACAAAAAAAGTCGGGGATCTGGGCTTGTAGATAATTATCTATGATTTATTTGTAATTAGCAAAATCTTTAGCCATTTCAGCCACAAAAGGCGATCGCAAACAAATAAAAAGGGGGAAGAATTTAATTCTTCCCCCTTTTAAGGGAGATTGAGGGAGATCTCTTAGGACTTTTGAACGTAAGAAGTAGTTTTAAGTGGTTTCTAAGCCCTAGCGCTAACGATCGCTTGCAATTGTGAACAAGCCTTAGCGATCGCATCAATACTTCCAGGGTTGACTAAACCATAGTAACCAAGCGTATAGACACGATTGCTAGTTACAGCATCGAGCTTATTCCAGAATGGAGCTTCTTTGAGTTTATTGATCTCACCATCACCAAAATCAACCAAAATCAAAACCTTGGGATTTGTCTCTAAGATTTTCTCAGCAGAAAGAGTGATATAGCCTTTTTGTAAGCTTTGACCTTGCAATTCAGCCGCCGCATTTTCTATTTGGAACTTGGTTAGCAAGTCTCCTGCCCAACTGTTTTTATTCGGTGCAAGGATTGGTTGAGAACTCACTAAAACTAGAGTTGATTCTGGTTTAGTGGCTTTGGTCGAGATGAAAGCTTGATAGGACTGAATTAGCGCCGTGGGATCGGCTTGAATTTCCGTAGCGATCTCCTTGGTTAATTCCTCTAATGACTGCCAACTTGTAATGCGAGAGGTCATTGTCCTAATGCCTAGCTCCTTCAGCTTAGCAAGAACCTGATCATGAAAACCTGTTGCACCGATTACCAAATCAGGCTTGAGGGCAATGATTTTCTCTAAATTTGGAGGCGTTTGTCCTTCACTAACTTGGGGGAGCTTAGACATTTCCGCATTCTCTCTCAGCAACCGACTCCCTGGAATCCCCACTAGTTTGTTTTTATCTAATCGATAGATGATATCAGCTGAAAGTGAAGCCAATGCGACTACTTTAGAAGCATTAGCGGGTTTAACTTCGGGAGATTTAGTTTGCGAGCTATTGACAGCAGGTGGAACTGGGGATTGCGAAGGAATGGCAGGCGTACAAGAAACAATAAATGTGGCGACTATAAGGATAATCACCCAATTTCTTAGCGATCGCATAAATTTGCATACTTGATAAATCATCTTTGTTTAATATAAAGCTTGTTAACTTCAGAGCGTAAATTAAATAACTCGTACGATTAAAACTGCGTTGTTATTGCGATGTATTTAATTTGTGATAGTTAGGACATTAGCGATCGCTTTTTTTTGCTCAGCATCATATCCCCATTTCTCAAGAAAAGCTTTGTAATCTCCAGTATTAAAAATTGCAGAGTTCTGCATTTGAAATGCAATTGCACGAACTTCTGGCAGATCTACTTTCTCAATCAAGAGGGCTGTACGTTTAGCCACGCGCTCAGAACCACGAGCTTGTTCGAGGTTGCCATTACGTTGATGGGTAATTGCCATAGCCGTTGAAATCGCCAGATTTTTGACTAGCAATTCAGCGATCGCATTAGGCTCAGCTTGGAAAGCTTGAATGATTGCTTCGCTAGGACTATCCGCTAATTCCCATTCTCCTGTCAAAAAGCTTACAAAAAATCCTCTCGCTCCATTTGAGGTCTTAATAAGCGCTTCAATTTCTGATTTTAGTTGTGAGGCTTCTAGATCTTTTCGTACTCGTAAAGTTTCGGTGTAGGCGATCGCGGCTTCAAAAGTCATATTTGTCATAGATTTATTACCTTTAGTGTTGTCAGCTTCAGTTATATAAATATTCAAAATGGCGCTGCCATTTTGAATATTTGAAATCCTTACAGGGTTTTAAAAAACCATTTAAGAACTACAAGACACTTAAAATCTCGTTTAAAGCTCTAGGTGTCTAGCCCCTAAATCCCCCAATTCTGGGGGACTTAAATATGGTTCCCCCCAGAATTGGGGGGCTAGGGGGGCAAAAACTCCAATTATTAAATGGGTTTTAGAAACACAAAATGGCAACGCCATTTTGTGTTTTGGTATTATTTATCTGTTGCAGGTTGCAATAAACTTAGTAAATGACCTTCGGGACTACGAACGGCGGCAACTTTGCCAAAGGAAGGTTCGCGAATACGTCCTTCTAGCTGACCACCGAGAGATTCTAATTTAGCAATTGTCTCAACTAGATTATCCACATGAAAGCTCAGAATTGGAGAGCCTCCAGTTTTTGGAGACTCTTCCACTCCATGCATAATAATCTTCGTGCCATTGGCATCAAGCTCTGCCATGTTAGGACTCAGTTTAGTAATTTCTAAATCTAAACCTGAACTATAGAAATTCGCAGCAGCAGGAACATCTTTTATCATCAGCATGATATGTCGAAATTGCACGGTCATTTTGAGATTCTCCTAATCAATATAATAAAGTGGTGCTTGCGCCTTTTATCCCAAACATCAAAATGGCATTGCCGTTTTGATGTTTGGAAAACTTTTAAAAAACAAATGTCAGCCCAGCCCTGAGACTAATTCCTGATTGAGCAAATCTAGCGAGATCTGTTGGTGCAGGAGCCGTAACCAGTGGGCGAACGTCAGAATAAAGGAAATATTGGCTATTAAATAGGTTGAAAATTCCCATATTCAGAGTTAGCTGCGGAGTGATTTTGTAAAATCCTGTCAGGTCAACGACTGTATAACCTTGCGGTGTATAAGCATTGGCTGGTCGATTGCTTGCAAGTCGGGGTTGACCTGCAAAAGTGGCAATCAAATCGGCTCCCCAAATACTCTCAGGGGCACGATAGCGCAAGCCTGTCACCAACTTAATCGGATCAACGGTTTCCAGCGGTTGATTGGTAGTTTGATTTTCACCAACTGTTAGCCCCAGAGCTGCAATCAGGCTGAATCCATCATTAGTAGGACTAAAGCGATACTCACTACCCAATTCAATTCCATAGGTGCTTGCCTTCGCCACATTCTGAGTTTGGAATAGACTCACATTTGGAATCCCGTTAACTGTTGCAAATCCCGCACTCGCAAAGGATTCAATGAAGTTACTATAGCTATTGTAAAAACCTGTGAGATTGAAGTTGAACTGGGGATAGTTAGCTCTAACTGCAATCTCAAAAGTATCACTAGTCTCAGGTCTAAGGTTAGGATTCGATAGGGTTTGGTAACGGAAAGTAGGACTGGTGAGATTGGTGAAGCCAGAGTTAATTTCACTATATAAGGGTGTACGAAATCCTTTAGCATAGCGTCCAGTCAATGTCCATTCGGGCGAGGTTTGCCAAACAAAACCGAGGCTAGGCGAGATTGCTGAGTCATTAAAGTCTGAGGCAGTTGCACTAGGGGAGTTTCGCAGATAGAGTTCATCAATTTTAGTTTTGAGATGATAGGAATCAAATCTTAATCCTGCAATCAATGTGAAGGTGTCACTAAAATCAATTGCATTTTGGACATAAATACCTAAACGGAAGGTGTCAGAATCGGGAAAGTCCTTGACAGGAAAATTATCCGAGCCAACCACATTAGTAGTGAGAATATTTGCTCCTGCGGCATTAAACCGATTTTCAGTACCGTTACGAACGCGCTCGTTGCGAGTACTAGAAATATCAATTCCATAGGTCAGAGTATTAGGAATCTCATTGATTTTAAAACGACTTTGGAACTCTACTTCACCTCCAAGAATGCGATCGCTAAAAGTATTAGTGAGATTACGCAAACGACGACGATCTACGCCTGCACCAGTTCTGACAAAATCCTGAGTACGAATTTCTTCAACATTAGAGTTTTGATAGTAGATCTGGGCTTTGGCTGCGGTCAAAAAGCTGGTGCTATTGGGATCGTTGAAATCATAGGAGATACTAAAGCGATCGCGGGAGACATTATTATCTAAAGTCTCATCCTGTCCTCGAAATCCTGTCGGTGATTGCAACCCAGCTATGGTAATTGGCGCAACTCTAAAGTTGTCGCGATTACGGAAGATCTCCGCAGCGAAACCAATTTTGCTAGTTGCATCAATACGATAGACCAATTTGCCGAGCCAGTTGTTACGCCCATTGCTACGACTATCAACAAACTCGTTACCCGTAGGAACCCTTGCCTCAGCTCCATCACGGCGAGTGTAGCCGAGCAAGCCTTCAAAATTGCCATCACGGAATGCGATCGCGGCGGTATTTGTAAAACTGCGATCGGTAGTTTCCGTATTGGTCGAGAGGCTAGTCACCACTGATTGATCGGGACGCTTTTTGAGTAAATCTTCGGGATCGATAGTACGGAAGCTAACCACGCCGCCCAGAGCATCACTACCATAAAGAGCGGAAGCTGGGCCGCGCACAACTTCAACCCGTTGCAAGCTTTCAATATCGACGTAGTCACGCCCAAGAGAAGATGTGCCAAAAGAAAACTGGGCTGGAAGTCGAATCCCATCATTGAGAATCAAAACCCGATTGCCGCCTAAACCACGAATGTTAATATCCTGTAATCCATAGCGGCGGTTATTTCCGACCGAAATATTTGGCTCATAACGGAAGAGATCGCGTAAATCTTGAGCTAGATTTTGATCGATTTTGTCAGCATCAATTACAGCGATCGAACTAGGAGTTAGTCTGGTTGGTCTAGCGGTTCTTGTTCCTGTGACTGTTATTTCTTCTTCGGGGGCATCCTCACGATTGAGGCTAAAAAGCTGCCCTTGAGTTTTTAACGCAACTTCTTGGGTGGGTGGCTTGCCATTCCCGATTATATTGACCCGCAGGGTATTCGCACCGAGTTGAGTAATGTTGATCTTGCTAATTTCCGCAGTAGGCTCAGCGGCGCTAAATTCCTGCATATTAGGAATCGCCAGCACAGCATTGGGAATATCCGCAATCAGATTATTTCCTTCAATCCTAAATTTATTGCTATCAATCTGTAGCGATCGCCCTTCTGCGGTTTCCAAAATAATCTCTAGCCTTGCATCACTAGGATTAATCTGGATTTTAGTAACTTGGACTGGTGATACTTGAGCGATAGAGGTTCTTTCAGCTTTTGGTACTGAATTGATGACTTGTTGAGATCTGTCAGCAGCGATCGCTAATTCTGCAAATAGCAACAATATCGGAATACTAAACAATAAGAATGTGGCATTCTTGAGCAGAATGTGATGAAATTTCATATGATGTTTGATGTCGATTTGATGTCGATAAGTCGAGGGCAAGTTGGCGCTTGCCCTTTTTTCTGGTCTAAGTTTAAAGATCTACTCCGCTAGTTGTAGGATCGCGACTCCTGACTAAAGTATGTGATGGCGACAGCAGGCAAATCTGTAAACCCACAGGAGTGATGATTGTCAACGCTTCCACATCAAAGACTTGACGTAGATTTTCAGGCGTGATCGCTTGTTCAGGAGTACCGATCGCCACAATCTCTCCTTTCTTCAGCATCGCAAGGCGATCGCTATAACGCACCGCCAAATTAATATCATGCAGCACCGTAATAATCGACAATTGACGCTCATGATTGAGTGTTTTCAAAAGTTCCAATAGCTCTAACTGGTGATGCAAATCCAAAAATGTAGTTGGCTCATCTAGTAATAGAACTTGTGGATCTTGCGCTAAGGTCAAAGCTAAAAAAGCCCTTTGACGCTCACCACCCGAAAGCTGATCCACAGGGCGATCGCTAAACTCAGTTAACTGGGTTTGCGCGATCGCAGTCTCCACCATTTCGCAATCTTCTAAACTCAGATCCCATTGCCACCAAGGTTGGTGGGGAGTGCGTCCGAGACTCACCAGTTGTCGCACCGTTAACCCTGATGGAATCGTCTGTTGCTGCGGCAAAATTGCTAACTGACGCGCCACCAAGTGTGCAGATTGTTGATGAATCGATTTACCATCCAGTAAAACCGTGCCAGTTTGTGGCGATAGAATACGACTAAATAGCCGCAGTAAAGTTGATTTCCCTGAACCATTTGCGCCAACTAGGCTTAGCCATTCTCCTTTATGTACAGAGAGCGATACATCCTTGACGATCGCCTGTTTGCTATAGCCACCAAATAGATGTTTTGCTTCTAATAACGCATCAGGAATTGCATTAGAAAGATCATAATTATCCATTTTCAACCTCTCTTGCCGCGTCGATAGAGCAACCAGATAAATAGCGGTGAACCAAGCAACGCAGTAACTGCACCCACAGGCAATTCCACCGTTCCTAATCGCGACAGCAAATCTGCAAGAGTTAGCACCCAAGCACCGCCGATCGCAGAACATGGCAAAATCCATCGGTAATCAGAACCTACTAGCAAGCGCACTCCATGCGGCACAACCAAGCCGACAAAGCCAATTAGTCCCGCCATGCTGACAGCGCTTGCTGCTAGTAAACTCGCCACTGCTCCGATCGCTAAACGCGATCGCACAAGGGAAGTTCCCAATCCTGATGCCATATCGTCACCGAGATTAAGCAGATTGAGTGGACGCGCTAATAAACAACCTGCAATTAGCGCCATGCCAACATAAGGCCCAACATTATTCACCTCAGCCCATCCGCGCCCATTCAGGCTACCAATCAGCCAATTTAGAGCCGACTGAATCCTGCCATCATCAGCAAGTAATAGTAATGTTGTTTGGATTGCACCAAACATAGAACTAATCGCTACACCTGCCAAAATCAAGCGCTCAACGGATAGTCCACCGCCTAAGTAGCCAAGTGTATAAACGAGGATTGCCGTGGCGATCGCGCCGAACCATGCACCTACAGGAACCAAAGTCTGCACTACACCAAGGGTAATCATTGCGATCGCCACAAGTCCCGCGCCAGCGGAAATGCCCAGCACAAAGGGATCGGCTAGTCCATTTCGCAACATTCCTTGCAGCAATGCACCAGACATTCCTAGCGCCGCACCGACTACCATTGCTGCAATAATGCGCGGTAATCGCAATTCCCAAATGATTGTTTGATTAATCGATTCGCCTTGATGCCATAGCGCTTGCCAGAGATCATTCCAGCTAAGCGGCACAGCTCCTTGACATAGAGAAATTGCCATAGTGAATAGCAAGCCCATCGTTAATAAAACTAAAGTTGGTAGAAAGCGATCGCGCAAAAGCAAATGATTAAACTTAAATTTCTGAACTGTCATCAACCTAACTTAACCTAATAAATCTAGTCCCTAAACGCCAAACTCAGATTTTAGTAGCGTAACTGAGATCTTGCACCATTCCTGAAAGAGTTAAGTAGGAATGGGTTTGAGAATAATTTCAAACCCATGACGAGCAGCAATATCGGCACTAATTTGGAGATACCTAAGAAGTTTCAACCAAAGGACAGAAGGAAATAAAACGGAAAGTGTCAAATCACAGGTAGCTTTCCAGTCCAAGACAGGAGGACTCGACCATTGATCAATCCAATGGGCCAAAAGATAAGCAAGCAGAGAGAGGATAAGCCAACGATAAACACCAAGTTTTGTAGATTGCCCAAAACAATGCAAACCAAAGCGATGTTTGATGGTTTTGAAGAATCCCTCAATCGCCCAACGCTTACGACCTAACATCACCAGATAAGCACCAGAATAAGGATGAGAAGAGACAACAAAGCGTAACTCCCGTTTACTATCAGCTCTTTTGAGCCAAAACCAAGAGATCGTCAAAGGCTGAGTTAGCCCTTCTAGCAAAATTTGTTGTCCACGTTTGCCATGACGATAAAGTTGTTTGACTGTACGGCCATCTTGAAGTTTACGATTGTTGCGTACACCGACAACGATGCGCCAAGTCTTGGCGCGGACAGTATTGAAAAACTTCACCGTACTAAACTCAGTATCAGCAAGGACAATCACAGTCTTGCCTTGGGTTAGTTGCTTGGGTACTGTCCCCAATAACTTACAAGCTAAGTCAGAGGGACTGGGGTATCCTTTGCCGCGCCATACTCTAAAACTCCATGGTACGCGCCACTCTCCATAGACCAGATACAGTACAACCAGATGTAGTCCTCGCTTTCCGTTTAGTATTCTCACCCATGGGTCTGGTTCGTTTTGGGTGGGATTGCTCAAATGTAAAAACTTGCCGCTTTTTTCTAGGGTAGTCAAGTCTATCAGTATCTTTAATGGCACTTGTTTCGATGGGCGATGCTTGGCGATTTGTCCCAAAATAGCCTGCCGTGTTGACCGAATTACTGCTCTCGTTGACCAGTTATAGTGATTGAGAAATCGGCTGAGTGCACTCGCTGATTTTATCTGTGTATGTTCTGGATAAGGATGCCTTTGTGCTTCGAGAAATAGTCCTAGTATTGCATTGAGACTTGCTGTTTGATACACACTTGGCATCAAACACAGAAGACTATACACTAGCCCTTGGGCGTGCTTAACGATGCTTTCCATGCTCGTTATTTAATTTACTACTACGCCCTTTTTTTCACATTTCTGCTCTTTCTGCAACCCCTTTTCTTGAATGGTGCAAGATCTCAGGTAACCCACTTTTTGAGACGCTGTTCGGTCAAATCCGATTGATTAGTATCATCTAAAGCCAATCCGACAAATTTGCCATTGCGGACTGCCTTCGACTCATCGAACTCATAACCTTCTGTAGACCAATAGCCAACCGTCTTGCCTCCACGTTCTGTAATCTTCTCTTCGAGAATACCGATCGCATCTAAGAAATTATCCGAATAGCCAATCTGATCGCCACAACCGAAATAAGCAACTTTCTTCCCAGAAAAATCAACATCATCGAGTTCAGCGTATAAACCTTCCCAATCCGACTGTAACTCACCAATATTCCAAGTCGGGCAACCAATAATTAGGCAATCATAGCCTGTCAAATCACTAGCATCGGCTCTCGCCACATCATGCAATTCCACAACTCCAGCGCCAAATATTTTCTGGATTTCTTCAGCCGCACTCTCAGTATTTCCAGTCTGAGTCCCAAAAAACAAGCCAATCTTAGCCATAATTATATTCTTCCTTGTTTAGAATAATTAGTAAATGTTGAGAAATTAGATTAGTGATTCTTTCAAAGATGGAAATGATCTTTCAGGGAAATTTTGATGCAATGTCAAATAATGATTTTCCCAACTGAGTAAACCTTGAACCCGCAGTTGATTGAGCGATCGCGTCATGGTCACTCTAGTCGAGCCAATTGTGTCGGCAATATCTTGATGAGTGAGCTTGAGGTCAATTAAAATACCGCGATCGCAAGGTTGACCAAACTTGTCAGACAACCAAGCCAAAAACTTCTTAAGCTTCAGATCGATAGTCCGACAATGAGCGATACTCAGCAATTGTTGTGTCTGTTGGCAATGGGTAATAATTGCTGTAGAAGCTTGTTCCCATAAAATCGATGGCAAGATTTCCACCTCAACATCATTTAGACATTGAATCTGATAAGGTTCAAGAGTTGACATGAGACTACCGACAATATCGCCTTCATTCCATAATCCCAAGACAATCTGGTTTCCGTCCTCATCCCAAGTCATCGTCCGCACAATTCCAGTTTTAATGCGCCACAACACGTCACTGCGAGGCGGAATATATTCATAACGCTTAAAGTAATAGCTTTTGAGGCTGGGATTGAGCAGATGTAAAACTTTTGGTGGTGCAAGTGGAATTGATAAATGGTTATCAGCTAATTTGACTAATGTGGAATTCATCACTTAAACCTCTTCTATCTATGTATTAGTGCCATCAGCAACCAAAAGTTTGCCAGATAAGTTATTGATGCGATCGTTAACAAACTTCCAAGAAACATCGCCATGATTTTGTTCTCTAATATTTTTTAGAAAGCCATATTTCTATTGAAGGTTTGGCTTTGCCAAACCTTCAATAGAAATATGGCTTTCTATTCCGTAGCTGCCATGTTTAGAGCACGACTCACACGGCTGAAATCAAAACCAGTCGCCTTGAGCGCGTGATACAAATGTCCTTGCAAGAAGAAGAATGCCAAGATGAAATGAGCATTAGCTAGCCAGCAACGCGGAGTATGCGCTCCGAAGGGTAATGTCACTGTGTCAGCATAGAAAGGCATAACACTGAGCTTCACTTGCAAAATTTCGCCGTAAAATTCCACTGGATAGGCAAGAGTATTCACCGCGCAGAAGTAAGAAGCAACAAAACCAGCTAGCGCGATACCGCCTAATGAATAAGAGAGAATTGCCTCACCAGAGAAAATCAAGACTTTCTTCGCCCAAGCCAAAGGAGGCATCACGATATGCCAAACTCCACCAGCCAAAAGCATAATTCCTACATAAATATGTCCGCCGACAAGATCTTCTAAGCTATTTACATTTGCAAAATGAGTTTGATAGCCATAAATCACCAATGGATCAAGAGTTGGCGCAGCCACAACCCTAACAGCGTGAATAGTCGAGTCATAAAGCCCACCAAAGTACCTTGCTTTTGCGGCAAGCAATAATGCTCCTGCTCCTAAGAACAGCAAATGATGTCCCAAAATAATTCCTAATTTGCGCGAGTCAGTCCATTCAAAATGGAAATTTTTGGCAAAGCCCTTTAGCTCTTTGAGACTGGCTGGGGTTTTTGTGAGGTGAAACAATGCTCCCGCCGCCAAAACTGCTGATGAAATAAGATGGAGTGAGCCAATCACAAAATAGGAATAACTATCAATAATATTCCCACCTTCACCAACACCAATACCTAAAGAAGCAAGATGTGGCAGCAAAATCAAGCCTTGGCTACCCATAGGTAAATCAGCTCGATACCAAGAGATTTCATACAGGGTAAACGCCCCTGCCCAGAAAGCGATTAATGCGGCTTGAGCAACATGAGCCACAATAAAAAGACCAGACAGATCGGCAAAACGAGCGTTCCCAGCCCACCAATCAGTTTTTACATTAGGATTTTCAGAGATTTGCATAGCTATTTAGATAAACAGTAAGTTACTAAAAAGTTCACAATTTGAATTGCAGCTAATAGGAATTACTTGTAATAAATTTACTTCGTTTATCCTACTAGATAATTCTTTGTTGAGAATTACTATCATTAAAAACTTAACAAAACTTAATCATCCTAAAGAGGTAAGGATAAGTAGCGCAAAGCGCTACTTATCCTTACCTCTTTAGCCTCACCTAAAATTTGAGTATGATTGGATTAATATTTCTTGCAATAACTACCTCTACCTATGCAACTTGCTTCAGAACAACGTACAAAACTTGATAACTCTGATGATGCGCTGTTCTATGACTATCCGCGCTTTGTCACCCATGTAGACGATCGCTTTATTCAGCAACTTACAGAGCTTTATCGTCAGCGCTTACAGCCAAATACACGCATTCTCGATCTGATGAGTAGCTGGGTGTCGCATTTGCCAGAAGAAATGGAATTTGCCCATATTGAAGGACATGGACTAAATGCTGAAGAGTTGGCTAGAAACCCTCGGCTGAATCATTACTTTGTCCAAAACCTCAATAAACAGCAATTATTACCCTTTGACGATCAATCCTTTGATGCAGTATTGAACACAGTCTCAGTGCAGTATTTGCAATATCCAGAAGCTATATTTGCAGAGATTCATCGCGTTTTGAAAGTTGGTGGTATTGCGATTATTAGCTTCTCCAATCGAATGTTTTATCAGAAAGCAATTCAAGCATGGCGTGATGCTGAAGCAAGCGATCGCACTAAATTAGTATTTAAGTATTTTGCCTCAGTTCCCAAAGGCTTTACCCGTCCTGAACTGGTAGCAAATGTAACCCCTAGTTCTCCTTTTTTAGCGATGTTTGGCATGGCGAGTAGCGATCCGTTTTATGCTGTAGTGGCAACTCGTTGTGAACTTGAAGACTAAACTCTCAGATTTTTTTTAAGAGTGGAGCTTAGCTCCACTCTTAAAAAAAATCTGGGCTTTAATTCAGCGCAAAGCGCTGTAGCAATTTGAATTGGGCAAAATAGAATGACTGATGTTTTAGTGATTGGTGGTGGCATTATCGGCTTATCAACAGCGATCGCCCTTTCTCAAAAAGGCGCAAATGTCACTATAGTTGAGCGCGATCTATGCGGACTTGGGGCAACATGGGCAGCAGCAGGAATGCTAGCACCCGAAGCAGAACGCCTAGAAGGAGATCTTTTAGATTTTGGTATTCGTAGCCGAGAAATGTATCCACAATGGATTGCGAACTTAATGCGATTATCAGGACAAGACTGTGGATATTGGTGTTGTGGAATCATTGCGCCAGTTTTAGAAGAAAGCGATCGCCAAGTTATATCTGAGCATCCCCAATATGTCAGTCGTGAAGAATCTCTTAAGCGCCTATCTGGCTTAGGGCAATCTGTTTTGGGCTCTCTCTGGTTGCCAGCAGATGGACAGGTAAATAATCGTAAACTCACGCAAGCATTACTAACGGCAGCTCGATCTCTCTCAATCAAGATTTTGGAAGGAACCACGGTTTATCAAATTAGGCAAGATCGCAATCGGGTGACACATCTCGACACTAGCGCTGGTAAATTGCAAAGCGATCGCTATGTTCTCGCAACAGGTGCATGGACGCGATCGCTAATGCCTTTGCCGATTAAGCCCATTAAAGGGCAAATGCTTTCAGTATTTGATAGCGATCGCAAATTACAAAAGGTAATTTATGCGCCAAGTTGCTACATTGTGCCGCGACAAGATGGAACGATTGTGATCGGTGCAACGGTTGAAGATAATGGCTTCTCGCAGGGCAATACTGCCGCAGGGATCGCCCAGTTATTAAACAGAGCCATTTCTGTATACCCTGCAATCGCCGATATGCCGATCATCGAGACATGGTGGGGATTTCGTCCTCATGCTCCCAATGAGATTCCACTTTTAGGAGCAAGCGATTATGAAAATCTAGTTTTAGCGACTGGTCACTATCGTAATGGGATTCTCTTTGCCCCGATTACAGCTAAGCTGATTACAGATTTTATCGTTGATGGCATAAGCCTAGCGTTTTTTAACGATGTATAGACAGCACAAAAAATGTAGGGGCAATTCATGAATTGCCCCTACATTTTTTGTGTTACTGGGGAGATTATTCAGACTTCGCAATTACATTCTTATAAGTTCCATCCAGAACTGATAAAGCTGCTACATATTGCGGATCTTCACTTGTTCCAAGCTGTTTACGGGTAATTGGCTCCGTCAATGCAACTTCCACATTCGGAATAATACCGCGCTTATGGATATTGTGATGCAATGGAGTCTCGTATTTAGCGATCGTCACTGCCAAACCTGCGCCATCTTCCAATTCATATAGAGATTGAATTAAGCCCTTGCCATAGGTCTTAGTGCCAACAAGCTGAGCGCGATCGTTTTCCTGCAATGCACCAGCCAGAATCTCACTAGCACTGGCGCTACCGCCGTCAGTTAGAACCGCTAGAGGATCGGACGTAATCGCATCGCCTTTAGCTTCAAAACTCTCCTGTACTCCATGCCGATCAACGGTATAAACTACAGTTCCTTCAGGAATCCACATTCTCGCAATCTGTAAACCTGCATCAAATAGCCCTCCAGGGTTACCACGCAAATCGAGAACATAACGATCCGCGCCTTCAGCTTCAAACTTCTTCAGAGTCTTTTCCATATCGGCTGAGGCATTGCCATTGAACTGATTTAAGCGGATATAGCCGACTTTATGATTTGATTCTTGATTGAGCTTCGCAATGATTGGTGTAACCGCAATGCGATCGCGTTTAATCACTACATCCAGTTTTTCTAAACCCTTACCATCCGCCAGCGCCCGTTCTAGACTTAGCTTGACCTCAGAGCCAATCTTACCTCGCATTCTGGTCGCACATTCATCAAGACTCAAGCCCTTGGTCGGAATGTTATCTATCGCAACAATGCGATCGCGCGATCGCACACCCGCAGCATCCGCAGGCGATCCTTCAATTGGCGAAATCACGGTCACATTATTATCAGGTTCATCCACAGCTATTTGCAGCCCCACACCTGTTAATTCGCCCGATGTGCTGGTTTGCATACTTTTAAACTTGTCAGGCTCCAGAAACCTTGTGAACGGATCGTCCAAGGTTGCTAACATTTCCCTAATTGCCGTATAGGTATCTTCTCGGCTATTAAATTTGCGATTGATAAACTGGCGGCGCACTTTGTACCAGTTTTGATGATTAAAATCAGCGTCTACGTAAGAACGGTTGACAATTTGCCAAACATTAGTCAGAAATTTTTGCTCTTGCAAATAGTCTGTCACCGCAGCATTTGCGCCACCCATCCAGAAAAACTGCATGGCGATCGCTACAAAACTAATTACGAGCCAAGACCAAATACGACGCTGTTTTATCATGCTGTCTATGCAAACTTTTTTATATTAAAGATATTTTCTCTATCCTAACTAATCTAGGTTTCTTCAAGCCGAATTTCCCATTTTTTCGTACCTAAGACACAGAAAACCCATAAATTAGAAATGGTGCTTTATGCCCCCTCTAAGTTTATGGGTTTTCTCAAATGCAGCATTGGCGAAAATTTCAGGCAGCGCTAATTTTTTATACATGTTTGCCTTTACGTCCAAAGGGAATGCTGGATTTCAGAGGAATTGCTCTCTATGCACCACTGATCGGCATTGCGATCGGCATTGCGATCGCATCTCTCGACCTTGGGTTAGGACTAATTAAACCTGCACCAGAATTTATACATCTGCGATCGCTACTCACAATTTTATTAGGGTTGCTGATCACTGGTGGTTTACATCTCGATGGCGCGATGGATACTGCCGATGGTCTAGCAGTCACCGATCCTAGTCGTCGCCTTGAGGTGATGGCGGATAGTAATACTGGTGCGTTTGGCGCGATCGCAGGAATTACGATTTTGTTATTAAAAGTTGTCGCTCTCGCCGCCATTAAGGATCAGCGATTTTGGATTTTAACCAGCATTTGGGCTTGGGCAAGATGGGGACAGCTCCGAGCAATTATGGCTTATCCCTATCTCAAAGCGATCGGCAAAGGCAAATTTCATCAAGAGGATTTACATCATTGGCAAGTGTGGCTAGTCGAGCTTTTGTTAACGATTGGTAATTTGGCGATCGCTTATTTTTACAACTCATTTTATTTAGGGATTGGTTTAACGGTAATTGGTTTTAGTTTCTCTTGGCTCATTGGCTCATGGCTCAACCGTCAACTCGGTGGACATACTGGCGATACCTATGGTGCGATCGTCGAGTGGACTGAGGCGCTGAGTTTATGTGCGATCGCTTATTTGTAAAACTTCTAATTCAGATGTATTTCCTATAACTGCTGTATTCTTTAACGCTCTTTTTCTTTTGGATGATGCGAATGATTCATGACACTCACCCATGCGCTTATTGAGCGATCACTTTTTTGGCAACGAGGACTAACCATGATTGATTTTCGATCGCAACTCCAGTTGGGCGGTAATAATGCCTCAGAATTTGAAATTTGGCTTCTAAAAGTTTTGGCGCTAGGGTTTCATATTCCCAGCCACTCACATAGCGATAACCAGTAGGTCTTTCGGAAAAACCTTCCTGATTTCCGCGCACCATCGACATTACTAAGACTCCGCGATCGCACAAAGCTTCATGTAAAGCCTGAAGCACCCGCAGCATATCTGCTCTGGGTACATGAATTAATGAAGCGTTGGCAAAGATCCCATCAAAGCTATTACTGGGTAGATCGAGGCTTAAAAAACTCTGCTCCCAGACTGGACAACCAGCCGCCTGTTTTGCCATTTCTACAAATGTGGGAGTGCCATCAAGTCCTGTCACTTCGTGCCCCATAGCCTGAAATGCAACTAGATCTCGTCCAGGACCACAACCCAAATCCAAAATCTTACCTGGCACTCTAGGTATTGCTTCGATTAGGGCTTCACGATTTTGCGATACATCATGATCCCATGTGCCGACACGATATGACTCTGCGGTATGCTGATATTCTGCGATCGTGATTTGTTCGTGTTTTTCCATGCTAAAAATAAAAGTTTTATAGTGAAGGTGTCGAACAGATTTTAGCGGAGGAATCAATAAATGCTTAATGCTCAGCATTTCAAATTTGATATCTCAATTCTATTGTTAGCGATCTGTCCTAAAACCACAAAAGGATGAGGCGGCGCAAAGCGCCGCCTCATCCTTTTGTGGTTTTAGGCAAAAAAACCAGCCAACTCGTAGAGCCGACGGAGAATTGCCATAATTTTTTTGTCATAGTTGATATCCTCAGCCCATCGTCCTGCAAGCTGCCCCACCAAAGGCGCAGTACCTCGCTTCACTAAACCAAACCTTGGGTCAACTAGTGGCTGCACCAAAGGCTTGGTAGTGGCGTATGCCTTGAGATGTTGGATCTGGGCTCTGATACCAATTCGCCGATCGCTAAAGCTATCACCCCTAGCCCCATTGCCGATCGCGCCAATACCACCAAAATTATTTTGTTCGGGTTGAACATCTCCATCAAATTGCAGGAACCCCGTCTCTAAGCACATTTGACAAAAAGCGATGTCATAGTTAACACCTTCTATTATCGCTTCTTCGCGATAGATAGCTGGTATGTCACCATAGAGATTTAAAGGGGCTTTATTTAGTCGTAAGAGTCGTAAAAGTTGGACTTCAGAAGTAGCTCCATCGCCCATGATCCGATCAATGCTGCCTGCAAGGACAGGAGAACATAATTTTTGGCGATTAGATGTTTTAGCAAAATCAGCAAAATCTTGAGCTTGAGCAGCATTTCTACCGAGGCGATCCAATGAGAACATCGCGATCGCGCCAGCTCCAAATTGAAGAAACTGCTTCCTTCTCATAACTGTTTTGCTCTGTCTGATTAATAGTTAACTCTGTTGTAATAAACGTTAAGTAAGTTTTGCTGTTTTTGACAAGGGGGATTTGACGGATATTGGGTGCGAGGGTCACTGCAACTGCGAGGGTCTTGGGAGTATGCAGATGCACTATTCGTGAATGGGAACAGCAAAACGGAAGCTGAAAGAACAGAAAACAATAATTTCATGATATTTACCTTTTTTACCAATGATTTAAACCAGTTTTTTTCGGACTACAGATATTTACAAATAATAAAAATATCTTTTAACTGATTTCACGCTTTTTTAAGCTATTTGCTGAATATTACGTGGAACTCAGATGATGAATTTCTTGCTGCTAGCGAAGCAGGGCAACCACAGGGGGATTGCCCCTAACTTAATAATTCATGTTCTGTAGCCCGCCCCCAACCTTGAGGATCGCAGGAATTCCTTCCACGTAACATCAGCTATTTAGCCGAATTAAATCGGCATCAATATTTCAAAAACTCAACAAGCTCGTTGTTTGAGAAAGTCTGGGATTGCAAGCTGCTCTGGATGACCGAATTGAGAATTGCTAGTGTAGCGAAGGCTTGCTGAAACAGCGGAAATTATCTCTGGGTCTTGTGTTGAAGCTATGGCTAAATCAAGAAACAAGCTTTCAATCATTTGCATTGATTCAATGACCCGATGTTTGATCTTGATCCGATCGGTTGCTGACCAGAAAGATCGAGATTCTTCGGTGGAGCAGTCTGTCATCAGGATCTCAATCTCATCTAGTAGATTGCGTAGATGATCACTATCGCCTTCTTGTTGAGGCTCAAAATCATTTTTTACCAACCGAGGTTGAAACTGATGTACATAGATCGGTGGTGTGGGGAAAGCATCACTTTGCATATATCCTTCCTTATCGCTGTGTTACTAAGTGAGGATAAACATAATGCTGGCGATGATCGCCTGTGCGTTCAGGCAATTGCGACGATAGGTGCAAATGCGGATAGGTTAAATCTGCTAACACCTCTAAAATGCGGCAAAAGTCTCGCTGCTGCTTTCTACCATTTAGAAAGTGCGGAACTTCTGAAGAATGAGTATTTTTCTGCAAGTATTGGCGAAGATTGGCGATCGCATTCCAAAAGCTACACATCTCCTCATGGGTGCAAGCCAATAAAAATGACTCGATGTCAGACAGTAATTGCGAAAAGCGATCGGCAATACTGGGTCGAACGCCAAATTGTGATGTTTGGCGAGGATGACTCGATATTAAATTAAGGTGACGTTGGGGCAAATGATGGGGGGCGCTCATGTTTCAATGCCTCTACTTGTGAGGTTATATGAGGAAAAGTCGTTTTTTGTCGGAAAACAAGAATTTCCTATTGCTATATGTACTTACCAGTGATACAAGAGTTAAATATTCTTTATGTGAGGGTAAGTGAGTTTGGCGGATGTTGCAAAGGGATTGAAGCTGAATAAATCAACTACATAACCTTTGTTGGCAAACAGCATACAATCCAAATTTCAATTTGGACACCAGAAAAAATAGTATTTTTTGTCAGTAAATACATGAATAAAACCACAAAGACTGATTAGGAATACGGTTAAAATTTTGCACTTATATAAAGTAAAAATAGCTCACTATTTATTTGCTAATTTATAAATTGCAATTGCATTAATTCAAAAATATTTCTCATTTAAAAAAATCTTGTCTCAGTCACTAGTATTCTGTAGAAAATCAAAACAAGATAATTAAATATTTTGTTTGCAAAAACAATAATTTATGGTTAGATCGGCTGCATTTGCTGCTTGTTTGGCATCTGTAAAGCCTTGTTTATGTAGATACATCAGAAAAGACAAGAAAAAATTGGTACATCCATAGACCAATGTCGGACTAAATCAGGATCTAACAAAAAGTTAGGAAAATCCATTGCAAATACAAGAAAATATGTTATTTATCTAGCGTGAAAAAACAAGAATATGTTTATTAATTCATCTGTAATTGCTGTGATTAGTCATCATCTATAGATAGCTAATTTAATTACTAGATAACGTCAGGCATTAAGACAATTTCAAACAAGTAATCATTAACTTAGATTTTTTGTTTGAGTTCTGAAATTTGAATTTTAAAATTCAGTCCTGCTTTCGCCATTACTAATCCGATATCGAGACATTCACTGAGACATTAATTGAGAGGAGTTACGAGCATGACCACGATGACTATTGAAGACGCGATCGCAATTGTTGATAAAGCCTTACAAAACAAGCGCTTGAGTAATATTCAGGAGCAAGTATTTCGCCAAACATGGGATGGCAGGACTTATTCTGAGATTGCCGAGGTTTGTGGATATGACTCCTCATATATTCGTGATGTTGGTTATCGTCTGTGGAAGATCTTGTCAGATGCTTTTGAGGAGAGGGTTACAAAGCACAATCTGCAAGTCGTGGTAAGGACTCAATCCAAAAATTTTCAAACTCCAGATACTCCACAGGAATCAACCCAGACGATCGCTCACAATCCTCACAATCCATTGAGTCTTGTTAATCCTCACAATGCGGAACCAATCATCGATATGAATGCTAAGCGCTGTGATTGGGGCAATGCGATCGATACATCAATTTTTTATGGTCGTACCCAAGAACTTGCTACGGGCAAAAATTGGATAACTAGCGATCGCTGCCGTCTTTTAGGAGTATTCGGCATGGGCGGGATCGGGAAAACTACCTTTGCCACCAAGCTAGCGGAACAAGTGCAATCTGAATTTACGCTGATCGCTTGGAAATCACTTCGCAATGCGCCAACTGTAGAAACGATGCTTGCGGAATTGGTCAGCTTTTTGACAAATCAAGCGATCTCAACTTTGCCTAAGGATCTAAACAGTCTCTTGGGACTATTCATTCCTGTACTGAAGCAATCACGCTGCTTGATTGTATTGGACAATGTCGAGTCAATCCTTCGCAGTGGCGAAATTACGGGGCAGTACAGCGAAGGCTACGAAGGCTATGGCGAGCTGTTCCGTCAAGTTGGGGAAGTACGTCATCAAAGTTGCTTGATTCTGACCAGCCGCGAAAAACCCAATGATGTGTTGCCTCCCGACAGCAGCGATCGCATGGTACGTTCTTTGCAATTGTCTGGCTTAAAAGAAGAAGCGCGACAAATGTTTCAACCAGAATTAGCGGGCACTTCAGAAACTCGGAAATTGATCGACTTCTATTGTGGCAATCCCCTCGCGTTGACAGTAGTGTCACGTTCGATCAACAGCATGTTCGATGGGGACATTCAAGAATTTCTCGACCAAGATGCCAATGTGTTTGGGGATATCCGTTATCTCCTTGATCAACAGTATGGTCGTCTTTCAGAACGTGAGCAACAGGTGATGTATTGGCTAGCGATCGAGCGTGAACCCATTTCTACTGATAATCTACGTCAAGATATTGTGCCAATGATTTCTAAATCACAAATTTTGGAATCAGTAATTTCTTTGCGCTGGCGATCGCTGATTGAGAAGAATGCCAACAGTTTCACGCAGCAGCCTGTGGTTATGGAATATATGACCGATCGCTTGATCGATATGGCTTACAATGCGGCAATTGAGCGTAGTCCTGAATTCTTAATGAGTTATGCTCTCGTCCAACATCGCGCCGAAGACTACATTCGCGAAACCCAGATTCGTCATATTTTGCAACCACTTACCAATCGCCTCTTGGCTTACTATGGCACTGTCGATACTTTGCAGCGCGAATTGCATAGCTTGCTTGAGACTTTACGCGATCGGCAAACAGCGATCGGCTATGCTCAAGGCAATATCATGAATCTCCTGAAAGCATCTCAAACTGACCTCACTAAGAGCTTTTGCCGCTTCCCAGAACGGGTGACTGAGCATTCTGATCTGCAAATTTTAGAGAGATTGCTAGAAAGCGATCGCGCAGGTGGGCTTGCCACATGGGATCATCGAATTCCTTGGGCAAATAATCCTCTTGCTCAACAAACTTCCGAGACAAAAACCCAAATCCGCAGTAAAAATCTTTACTATCAATGGACAGAAGGCTCCCTCGAACAGTTGCAACAGGAACTGAAGCAACAACCTAAATTCCGTAAGAAGTATCATGCTTGGCTGAACGAGACTGAATTTGCAGCGATCGATGCTGATTTTGAAGCTGTAAAAATCACAGATACTCTCAATCAACCTGTTGATGCCCGCTTAGTCTTTATCAATGAGGTAAAGATTGTCGAGCCGCCTGCTAATCTACCAACTCCAAGCGATCGCCGCGCCCAAGCCAGAAAGAGAAAGCAAGATTTGCGAGCCAATCGTTCTAAAAAGCTTGGTTAAATAAGAAAAAAGCTTCCCAAAGGGAAGCTTTTTTCTTATTTAACTTCTGCAAGTAAATTTGCTAGGTAGGGATATTTTGACATTAAGCCGAAGGTTTCTGGTGAGACGATGTCATAGGTGAAATGGCGTTGGGCAATACAAAAGCGATCCCATGCGGCGACTTCGATACGGAATAATTTGATCACGGCATCGATTAGGAATGGATTCAAACTCAATTGCCAACCAACCTTTAAATTCAAATATTCACAGAATTGAGCAACTAGGTCTTCAGCAGTCAATTTCTGCATTCCTAAGACTAGACGTGCGGGAGAAGAAGGAACTGAAGGCTCAGTCAGGAGATGAGTAACCACTTGAGCAATATCGATCGCGTGAACAAAATGGAAACTACCATCAGCCTTTAAAAATCTCGCATAGGGAACATATTTAAGAATATCCTTCAGTCCCTTGGAAAGATGGGAATAGGGTTTGTCTGGAGCTCCACCAAAAACCAGAGTAGGGAAAACTGTAATTAAGCGATCGCGAATTATCGAATTTTCTACAGCTTCAAGACAGGCATGTTTCGAGGCAATATATGGTGTGCCAATTTGCCCTGCCTCAGGAATAATCTGATTATGGGAATCCAGAATACTGGCTGTGGAGAAATAGATAGCGCGTTCGCATATCTGCGGGTCGAGCAACGAAAATAGCTCAATGGTTTTATCACGATTAACCACAAAGGCTTCCTCTCCCCCCCAAGCAGCGGCGGTACTGACAACAAATTCCATCGTGCGAAGTAAGTCTTTGTGATTACCGATATTCTGCATGGGGTCTTCAATGATATGCACGTTAGGGCGATCGCTAATATCAATTTGCAATTTGTTGCGATCGCGCACCAGCAGATATAGCTCGTAATCAGTTTTGGCTAAGAGCATCTCGATCAAATAATGACCAACACAACCACTAGCACCTGTTATAAAGACTTTTTTCGGCATTCTCTTAATAGTTCTTGGATTTTAATGAATCAGGAAAAAAAGCACTGCTTTTATTACCTGATGTTACGTGGAATTTGTTAATGTCACAATTTATTCGCGTCGTGATTTACCACAGTACGCTCGTAGGGGCTTAGCATTTGCGCCACAATTTTAACCCATCACAAAAAAATCGATCCGCAAATGCTAAGCCCTCTATGCTTTTACAGACAATTTGTCCCTGCGTTGTGAAGTTTTGGGCAAAGCATTCCCAAATGAAGAAAATAGGTTTCCCCAACAGGCTGCTAAATACATTTTTTATTTATGATAGTGAGGTAACATCCATTTTTTACAATTAGGTCATGGCAGATTCGTCAATTAAAATAGCTGTTGTTGGGGATGTTCATGATTTATGGCAACCTGTTGAGGATCGCTTAGCTCTTCAGTCTTTGGGAGTTGATTTAGTTCTATTTGTTGGAGACTTTGGTAATGAGTCAGTAGAAGTTGTCAGAGCGATCGCCAATCTTGATATACCGAAAGCGGTTATTTTAGGAAATCATGACGCTTGGTACAGCATCTCAGACAATGTCAAAAACTCTAAAAAAAACGAATGTCCCTATGATCGCACTAAGGAAGATCGTGTGCAGCAGCAATTAGATATTTTAGGCAAAATGCATGTCGGCTACAGTTGGCTAGACTTTCCTGAATTAAAGCTCTCAGTAGTTGGTGCACGTCCCTTTAGTTGGGGAAGCTCTAAATGGAAAAAAGAAGCTTTTTATCGCGATCGCTATAACATTAAAAATTTTATGGAATCAACTCAACGTATTTCTGAATCAGTTGCCAACGCGGCTTACGAAAACATAATATTTTTAGGTCATAATGGTCCCTATGGATTAGGTAGTGAGGAGCATTCTATTTGTGGAAAAGATTGGAAAATTGGCGGCGGTGACTATGGTGATCCCGATTTTGCAGAGGCACTCTCCCAATCCTATCAAATGAGAAAAACAGTTCCTTTGGCTACCTTTGGACATATGCATCATAGTTTACGCCTCAATTCCCACCGAACTCGTGAGGTGATTGCGACTAACGACATGGGGACGACTTTTCTAAATGCTGCTTGTGCACCGAGAATTGTCAAAAATAATGACGGAGAATACCGTAACTTCTCTATTGTTAACTTAGAATCTGGACAGATATCCCAAATCTCCCTTTTATGGTTAAATTCTTACTGTCAGATAGTCAGTGAGAAAATTCTTTTCAAGCATAAAATATTGTAGCGGTTGTTAAATGATTACCTACTCATTTGAAAACAAAAAAATAATCCTAGTAAAAGTTTTAAGTTTTCATTTTGCTATAGGCAAGATGAAAACAGCTATACCTTCGGTCATAATTAAATGATAAATTGATGATCTCGCAGTATTTGGAGAATGTTATTTTGCGTCAGTTTGCTGTCCTTGGTATGCCCGTACATATCCATGAAAACTATACAGAATGGCTCGTCCAAAAATTACAAGCCAATCAAGGCGCTCATGTTGTGACGCTGAATGCAGAAATGACAATGCAGGCTCGTAAAAACTCTGATTTGGCTAAAGTTATTCAACATGCTGAGTTAGTCGTACCAGATGGAGCTGGGATTGTGCTGTACCTGCGATCGCAAGGTGAAAAAATCAAGCGCTGTCCTGGAATTGAGCTTTCCGAGCAAGTTGTAGAGATTGCGGCTCTAAAACAATGGCGGATCTTTTTGCTTGGTGGTGCTCCTAATGTTGTCGATAATGTTGTCGATATTTGGCAACAAAAATGGGCTGATATTGCGATCGCGGGAACCCATCATGGTTATTTTGATGAAGTACTAGAGCGGCAAGTCTGTGAACAGTTGCAAATCTCTCAACCAGAGCTGATTCTTGTCGGTTTAGGTGTACCGCGCCAAGAGCTATGGATTCAGAAGTATCGCCATCTTAGTCCCAATGCTGTGTGGATTGGCGTAGGTGGTAGTTTTGATATCTGGGCTGGTACAAAAACTCGCGCTCCTGAATGGTTTAGCAACAATAATCTAGAATGGCTGTATCGTCTCTACCAAGAGCCTTGGCGATGGAAGAGAATGCTCTCACTGCCTCATTTCGTTTGGTGTGTCACCAAAGATTCTTTGTTCAAACCCAATAAAGCCTAGGAGATTGCTTCTTACATTTAAAAAGACGATGCAACATCACCATACCTCGATTAAAACTGCGGATATTTTTCGAGCGATCGCCTTTTACGAAGCCTTAGGCTTTGAGGTGACTGAGCGCTTTACGGCGGGGATTACGCTGGCTTGTTGGATGCATGGTGCTGGAACTAATCTCGAACTAATGCAAGTGCCTGAGCCAAAGAATGTCTCTAATGCTTTTGGTGATGAGCATTATGTGGGTTACTATCACCTATCTTTTCATGTGGAAAATTTGGAAATTTTTTTGCAAGCCCTTGTAAATAAATTAGGCAAGATCAAATTATTATTGCCACCGAGAGAGCAGTCTATAGGCGATCTCACATATCATGTTGCTTTTATTGCTGATCCTGATGGATTACCAATAGAGCTAATGGCAAGGCTTTAGACCAGTTCATCTTTAAGCAGCTGTCTAATGCTAGCAAATCCCCGTTTGAGACGTTCAGGCTGATCGTAAAGTCTGGCAATTAATAGCACCCCTTCTAACATGGTCAGAATTTGCTCTGCTAGTAAATCTGGATCAGTGCGATCGCTTAATTGCTCTTTTCCATCCCGCAACATTTGAGCAAATAAGGCTTGCCATTCATCAAAAACCTGTTGGAGATGCTTCCGAAAGGTTTCGTTATATTCGGCTAAATCGACAATTAAGTTCCCTAATAAACATCCTGCACAATTAATTTCAGCAAGATGTTTTTCTTCGATTTTATCAATTGTCAATATGAGTCGCTGAATCGGATCATCAGTAACTTGAGACGCTGACAGAAAGGCATTCTCTCTGATTTTGTGCCACTGGAAATCAATCAGCGCATGGGCGAATTCATCCTTTGATTGGAAGTAGTTATAGAAACTGCCTGACGAAGCTTGAGTAGCGGCAAATAACTCTTTTAAGCCAGTTGACTGTAAACCCTGACGATGCACAAGATCGATCGCTGAGGTGAGAATATCTTCGCGAGTACGTTTGAGATTTGCCATAAACTAACTGATTTTCATATTAGGCATAGCGTTGAAACTTGTGAGGGGTTGCGGTTTTTGTTTTGCCTAGGCAAAACGAAAACCGCTATATTTGTTGAGAGGAGGTTATGTTACCACTTTTTATAGGCTAGGAACTTGCCGTTCATCGTGACTTTGACGCGATCGCCTTTGGGATCTTCTACTTTGTCGATATCGAGGGTGAAATCGATCGCACTCATGATGCCATCACCAAACTTCTCATGGATGATTTCCTTCATGGGATAACCATAAACTTGCATGATTTCATAGAAGCGATAAATCAATGGATCGGTGGGTACTACTGGTCCCAACCCTTTACTAGGATAGGAACTCAGAGCCGTAATAATATCTTCCCCTAGTCCTAATGCTTCAGCAATTTTTGTGGCTTGTTCCACACTGGCGCTATTTTGACCATAGAAAAGCGAAGCAATCCAAACTTCATCTTGACCTAATAGCTTTTCGAGGTCAACAAAGCTCAAGCCTTTGGCTTTTTTGGCGGCTAATAGAGTTTGAGTAAAAGATGGAAATTCAACTGTCATAATGTTTTTGGTATTTTTAGATATTTTGTATTGGGAATGTAAAAAATTTTGCACAGCAAAATTTTTTACATTTTCCTATATTCTTGCGGATTCAACAGCACGGGTTTCACGCATAAGATGCTCTTCCATTTCCGCTTTTAGATCATGATATCCCGATTGTTGGTCGAGATTTTCACGCGATCGCGGACGGGGAAAAGGCACATTCAGAATTTCGTCAATCCCTGCGGCTGGTCCACGTTTCATCATCACGATTTTATCAGAGAGCAGCAAGGCTTCCTCGATACTATGGGTAATCATCACCACAGTTTTACGTTTCTGTTCCCAAATACGGGCAACTTCATCCTGTAGGAATCCACGAGTGAGCGCATCAAGTGCGCCAAATGGTTCATCCATCAATAGAATTTGGGGATCGATCGCAAGGGCGCGAGCAATGCCCACCCTTTGTTTCATACCACCAGATAGCTCATGGGGATGCTTTTTCTCGGCTCCTTTTAAGCCAACTAGTTCGATATATTCATAGACACGGCTTTTGCGATCGGCGAGAGACATTGTAGGATAGACCGTCTCGATCGCAAAGTGTAAGTTCTCGGCAACCGTCAACCAAGGCATCAGTGCATAGTTTTGAAATACGACACCGCGATCGGGACCTGGAGCATAAACTTCTTCGCCATTGATTAAAATCGCACCACTGGAGGGGCTAGTTAAACCTGCAATGAGATTGAGAAGTGTGGACTTACCACAGCCAGACGGTCCAATAATCGACACAAAGGTATTGGGCGCAATATCAAAATTGATATTGGCTAAAGCTACATAATCCTTAGAAGTACGGCGAGTGAGCTTATTGATCAAGCCACTTCGACCGCGATAGACCATTGAAACATCGCAGATGGAAATCTGTGCTTGCTGAGTTGCCATATTTGCAGATGCTTTTTCCATAGAAGACACGATCATACTTCTCTCCCAAATGAAACCCAATGTTGCAGCAGTCCAAATAGGCGATCGATGACTAAACCGATCGCGCCGATTAAAAGAATCGCTGTAATAATGCTAGTAATACTCAAGTTATTCCATTCATTCCAAACGAAGTAACCCACGCCCGTACCACCGATCAGAATTTCCGCAGCCACGATTACCAGCCATGCAATCCCTGCGCTAATTCGCATACCTGACACAATACTCGGAGCCGCAGCAGGTAAAATCACCTTCGTAATTGTGCGCCAAGGTGAAGCGCCAAGGGTACGGGTCACATCGATATAGGTAGGATCAACATTACTCACACCGAATTTGGTATTAATCAGAGTCGGCCAGAGACTGGTAATTGCAATTACAAAAATAGCAGTACTTTCTGAATCCTTAATTAGTCCCAAACCAATGGGCAACCAAGCTAGAGGTGAAACTGGCTTGAGGATTTGAATGAATGGATCGACAGCCTTGGAAACTACAGGAAATAGTCCAATCAGAACGCCTGAAGGAATGGCGATCGCTGCACCAACAGTGAAGCCAATCGTAACGCGACGTAAGCTGGTAATCAAATGCCAACCAATCCCGCGATCATTCGTTCCCTTTACATAAAAAGGGTTGGAAACCCATGCCCAAAAATCGGTTGAAGTTTGTGAAGCGGATGGCATCAGGGGAGAAAACCAGCCTTTAACTGCACCTACTTCCCAAAAAATCAATATCGAGCTAAGGATCAATAGGAATAAAACAAATGCTTGCAAGTCTTGATTAGGCAATACGCTCTGAATCATTGCCATGATTGGGTTTGAGCGTGGTCGAGACTTGGGCATCGAAGGAGAATAGTCCATAGTTTTTCGTGCTAGATTGATAACTTTTTGAGAATAAGTGCATGCTATTCTCAAAATAAAAAACAATTACGGTATTTACTTTGCCTTTTATAAAGCGAAAACCGCTAAGAAACCATTTAAGAATCACTTTCTACGGTCAAAAGCCCTAAGAGAGCTAAACCCTGAAATGTAGACAGAGAGACTTGTGTGTACACCACAGCTTAAGAAAAGGGGAAGAAGAAAATTCTTCCCCTTTGAAAAGGGGGCTGAGGGGATCTAGACCTTAAACTGCTTAATCTGTTCTTCGATATAGGCTTCAGGCTTAGCAGGATCGAAGGAGTCATACTTCAATTTCTCAATACGTTCAGTTTCCGTTGGCGGAGTTTGTCCCAACTCTTTTGCCAACTCACGCGCCAGATCGGTTTGATAGATTTGCTCAGCGATAGTTTTGTAATCAGCCTTATCTTTGGGCATCAAGTCCCAACGCACAAACTGCGAAGAAATCCACTTAGCAAAGCTCTTCCAAGGATAGGGATCAAAACCAACGCGATCGGGAATATCAAAGGTATTACCCTGACCATCCTCAAACTTGCCAGTTAATACTGCTTTTAAGACTGGTTCAGGTTGATTAAGATAGTTCTTTCCTGCGATCGCCTTAGCAATTTCTTCACGATGTTTAGGATCATTGGCATAGCCAGCACCATCAATAATCGCTTTATTAATTGCGCGGTAGGTATTGGGATTGGTATCAATCCACTTTTGGCTAGCCGCAAAAGCACAGCAGGGATGTCCAGACCAAATATCTTTGGTGAGCAAATGGATAAAGCCAATCTTATTAAAGACAGAACGTTGGACGACGTTATCGGGTAGTAGGAACGCATCAAGCTGTCCTGCTGTCATCTTAGCGATCGCATCAGGTGGTGGAATTACTTGAATCTGCACATCCTTATCAGGATCGAGTCCACCCGCCGCTAAGTAATAGCGCAACAACAAGTTGTGCATGGAGAAGGCAAAGGGAACCCCAATACTAAATCCTTTAAAGTCTTTGGCTTCTTTGACCTTGCCCAAGTGCTGATTAGCAACTGAGATCGATTGACCATTAATATTCTCAATGCTGGCAAGCTTTATAGGAAATGCGGTGGAACCAAGTCCTAAAGACATGGAGATCGGCATAGGTGAAAGCATGTGATAGGCATCTAACTCACCTGCGATCGCGGAGTCACGAATTGCCGCCCAGCTAGGCATCTTCACTAGTTCAACCTTCAGACCATACTTAGTATAAAAGCCCAATGGCTCCGACATGATGATCGGGGTGGCGCAAGTAATCGGCAAGAAACCAACTTTTAAATTAGTTTTCTCCACTCCCGCAGGTGGGGTGTTTGGGGTATTGGTAGTTGCCTTAGATGGAGTCTCGGTCGGAGGAGTAGAAGGACATCCTGTAAGCGTTACCACGGCGGCGGCAGCAGCTACTTTAATTAGAAATTCGCGCCGACGGAAGGTGCTAGATTGCAATGTATCGGTAAAGAATTCCTGTGCTTGGGGACCAAAGGCCGCATTAAAGGCTTCTTCAACACCGCCAGCCATCTTGATCAGGTCATAGCAAATCCGCTTTTGACTCTCAGAAGCGTGGGACAATGAACCCTGTTCCAAAAGTTGCCACAGGTCTGCTTTCATGGCGTTGGTTTCCCATGACTGCGCCATCAATTGAGCGCGATCAGAGTAGTGACCCATCCGCATCAGGTCATTCACTAATTCCACGGGATCTGTCGGCATTCCTTCCATAACGCTCTGATGCTGATCAGCATTATGATCTGCGCCGCAGGGACAGGCATTCCATAAATTATTGTTTATTTGAGCAACAGAATAATCAGAAGTTTGAGCAGAGATTGAGTTATTTCCTATCGCTGAAGCGACCATCTGTTCTATCAGGTTAGATGTCATGGTTGGTTATTATTTGTGTTTTAGAGAATAATTCTTGACCTAATGGATGCAGTCCAATTAGCCATAAATAGCTAAAGATAAATTTAATTATTAGTACTCTAGCAACTTGTTTGTAATTAAATCGGTATAGACATATACGAAAAGTATTGCATTATTAATATTTAGATGATTTGGAGATCATTTTTTATGCTGATTATAAATCAGATTCTTAATACTAGAAAATCAATAAAATTCACAAATACATAAATTAAATATAGATCCTAAATAAATCACGAGAACATAAGAATAATAATATTGGTAATTACTATGGCCTTGATAGAAGTAGGATGCGTTAGCGATAGCGTAACGCATCCTACAAACTATAAACAATTAAGACTTCCTATTTATAGATTATTTCTTGGCTTTTAAATCTAATTTATACCAACTAGTTGATAATTTTTTCTCAGCAGAAACCAACAAAATTTTATTTTAAAAATAAAATTTTGTTGAGCTTTTAGACAATGATTTAGCCTTTTGAATTTTAGCTATATTAATCCTATAAAAACTAGATATTTCTAATTAAGACATACTGGCTAATACTTTGCGTAAATGTTTGAGCGCAGGTGTTACCATAGCAACGAAATATGATTCTCGTAAACGGCGATCGTACACACTGCCATGCACATAACCGATCGCACCTGCATGGAGCATTAAAGATTGCGAAGCTCTAAGTGATAACTCTGAAGCAGTTGCTCTCGATTCAATCACTTCTCGCAAAATTTCCTTGCTAACGATTTCTCGACCATGCCCGATCGCTTCAGCTAAACGATAGGATTTTAATCGCAGCGTTTCGAGTTCGCATTCCATTTCATCGGGACGATCATCGAGGTATTGATTGACATGTTGCTTAGTTCTATCAATCCTTCGCATTAAATCAATACAATTTTGGGTCAAACCTAAGCCCATCCCCACTTGCATTAAAATAAATCCTGCTTTGATATATTCCACATAGCGATCGCATGGAGCCGCTAACACCCAATCATGACTGATAAAAGCATTGCGAAACAGGCATCTAAAGGTATTCGTCCCTTCAAGAGCAATAAAATGCACATCTTGCTTTAGTTCTAGCCCTTGCATCCCACCCTGTGCGATCGCCATCAGATAGTCATCAGTTCCTTCTATTTGAGCAGATATCCCAAATAAATGCTGATCTCCTATATTAGAAACCCAAGGCAATGTCCCATTGAGAATATAACCACCTTCGCAAGGCGTAGCAATGATTTTAATCTTCTCAATGCCTGCAAAGTGTTTCATCGGATTCGATAAACCCATGCCTGACAAAAGCTTGCCCGTTGCAACTTGCGGTAAGATTTGTTCTTTTAGAAAAGGATTGTCAGTATTTTGCAGATACCAAGAGCAAGCATTGTGACACCAAGTCATAAACCCAGTACTAAGGCAAGTTTCCGAAACTATTTCGATCGCCTTTAATGCAGGTAATACGCCACGCCCCGTGCCACCATATTCCGTACTAACGCCTTGACCATAAGCACCCAGACTACCAATATCGCGCAAAAATTCTTCTGGATAAATCCCTTTTAAATCAATGTTAGTAACATCAGGTGCTAATTTTTGAGCGATCGCCTCTTTTAAACTCTGCATTAATGCTGCGTCAGTGAGCAGTTTTTCTTGAGGTTGCTTGATTATGGTGTCACTAACCTGCATTGCTTCTTCCCTTATCTTAAACTTTTAATTTTTTTTGATTAAGCCCAAATATGCCGCGCTTAGCGCGGCATACCTTTTATTTTATGCTAGAGAAACTTCCATATCCACAGGATTACGGAAAGTATTTGCAACTGGCGACCAGTAATTTGCATGTTCTAGAAGTTCAGCAAGTTCTTCCTTAGTTGCATCGGACTCGATATCCACTTTCACACGCACAGCACTAATGCCTAAACGCTTCTTAGATAGATCTCCAATACCCCAAACACCTGTGATATTAATATCACCTTCGAGATATAACTCTAATTTGGAAAGCGTAATTCCACGCATGATCGCGTTAGCATGAATGCCCACGGACAGACAAGAGCCTAGACAAGCCAGTAAAGCTTCGGAAGGGTTAGGAGCGGTATCTTGTCCAAGTAGAGTTGGGGGTTCATCAATGACATGCTCAGGTAGATCGCGCACATAGGTTAGGTTGCGAAATTGCCCTTCACAGACAGTTTTTACTTTTAATGTGCCGATGACATTGGGGTTAGCTTGTGCTTTCGCAGCCAAGGCTACCAATCCATCTTTGCTAACAGGACGCAAGGGAGTAGTTACGGAGGCAGTCACAGTTGTAGTCATGGTTTCAAATATTTAATGTTTATTGCTTAGTTAAATAAATAGAACGATCTATACAATTAAATACTATACAACCTCCTGCTATTTCCGTATCACATATTACATATGTTGCAAAGAAAGTTTTTCTCCCAATAAGATAAGTGGCGGCGCTTTACGCCGCCACTTATCTTAATTGGGTTTTGATTTGCTTTATAGTACCAAATCAAAAAAGGAGATGAGGTGCTTTGCACCTCATCTCCTTTTTTGATTTGTCGATGGAGATCGATATAATATTCAAAAATATATTGAATTAATCCATGTCGATCGCATTTAGTAAATATCACGGCTTAGGTAACGATTTTATCCTGATCGATAACCGTCACAGTGCCGAACCAATTCTCACCTCTGAGCAGGCTGTCAAATGGTGCGATCGCAATTTTGGTATTGGCGCAGATGGAGTCATTTTCTTGCTAACTGAAGCTAATGGAGAGCATCGGATGCGGATTTTTAACTCCGATGGTTCTGAGCCAGAGATGTGCGGCAATGGAATTCGTTGCCTAGCTAAATTTATGCAGGACTTGAATATTCCAACTACTGACAGCAAGTATCAGATTCAAACTGGTGCAGGTTTGATCGTGCCACAAATGGATGCGGATGGACAGGTAACTGTGGACATGGGCAAGCCATTTTTGACCGCAGCCGAGATCCCAACAACTTTAAGAGACAGCGATCACAAGGTTATCAATGTTCCACTTGAAGTTGGCGGCAACACTTGGAATGTGACGACAGTGAGCATGGGTAATCCCCACTGTATGACCTTTGTTGATGATGTCGATACGATTCCTCTAGCGGAAATTGGCGTTCTCTTTGAACATCATCCTGTCTTCCCCAAACGCACAAATACAGAATTTGTGGAAGTAGTTAATCGCGGCTATGTGAAAATGCGTGTATGGGAACGCGGCGCAGGGGCAACTCTGGCTTGTGGGACGGGTGCTTGCGCGACAGTTGTAGCTGGTGTTTTAAATGATCTTTGCGATCGCACCTGTACGGTAAATCTCCCTGGAGGCGATCTCAAAATCCAGTGGTCAGAAGAAAGCGATCGCATTTTGATGACTGGCCCCGCAACTCTTGTATTTACAGGCTCAGCAAAGAACGAATTGTAAATTAGCTGCGGCTATTGCGACGCTTTGCGTCACAATTTTGAAAGTGTTGCTTTGCAACACTTTCAAAAAATTTCTTGGTTTGGGTTTGAGCGCAAAGTGATGTAAACACAAAAAAACTAGAGGTTTTTAAAATGAGCGAAACCATATTTAGCAAAATCATTAAGCGGGAAATTCCTGCAAGCATTCTCTATGAAGATGATCTCGCCCTTGCCTTCCGTGATGTGAACCCTCAAGCGCCAGTACATTTTCTCGTCATTCCTAAAAAGCCCATTGTGAAGCTTTCAGAAGCGACAATTGAGGATCAAGCCTTGCTAGGACATTTACTACTTGTAGCTAGTAAAGTCGCCGCTCAAGAAGGCTTAACAGGTTTTCGTTTAGTTACGAATAATGGTGAAGAGGCAGGGCAAACTGTTTTCCATTTACATATTCATGTATTAGGCGATCGCTCCTTTACTTGGCCCCCTGGATAACCATAAAAAAAGAGTCGGCGCAAAGCGCCGACTCTTTTCCATTATCCAATTCGCGCTACAGGTTTACCCGTGGCAATGACTTTTTCAACAATATCGGCAGCTAGATTGACTCCACCAGCTTTTTGCATTGCCAATTGCATCTTTTTGGCGTTATCTCGATATTTTGGTTGTGTCAACACTGTTTGAACAGCATTTCCTAATTTGGGAACGGTTAACTTCTTCACAGGAATAACTACACCTGTCTCCGTCCAAGCAATTCGAGATGCTACCCCTGGTTGATCATTGGCGATCGGAATGGCAACCATCGGCACGCCACAACTCAATGATTCTAATACCGTATTTAATCCAGCATGAGTAATAGTAAGCCGAGCTTTTTGAAGAATCTCTAGCTGTGGCGCATATTTGACTACAATCGGATCTCCAGCAAAGTTAGGTAAACTGTCAGGCTCAGCCGACCCGCCCAACGAAATAATTAGTTGAGCATCCAAGTCTTGGCAAGCTTCAGCAATTTGATTGAAAACGCAAAGCAATCGATTTTGAATAGTTCCCATAGATGCATAGATTAAGGGTTTCCCATTCAACTTTTCGTAAGGGAAATCAACAGGCGCTCGACTTAAGGGATTATGAAAAGAGCCTGTGAAATGGAAGCAGTCTGGTAACTGCTGACGAGGATATTCAAATTCTACAGGCTGCCGACAAATTTGGGCAAGGGTTGAATATGCATCACTGGATTTCTGAAAAGGTGGCAAATTCCAAGATTGACGAATGGAATTAACTGTTTCGATAATTGGCTTAATCAAGTTGCCTAACAACTTATACCCAAGTTTGTTACGAAACTTCGCCCAAGGGTTAGTTGAATAAGTCCAACCGAAATTAAAAGGAGGGATTGACTCCTCACGATTTAACATTAATGTGCTGGTGACAGTGATAAATGGAATACTCAAATAATCTGCAATACTGGAAGCACCAAAAGACGCTTGATCAATCAGTAATAAGTCAACTTTAGCCTCCCGAACTGATTCTAAGCCCTCTTTCATCATTGCGATCGCGCTTTGTCGAAATAACTCAATTGAATATTTCAGTGAAGCTAATCCACTTAGTTCTCCCATTTTGACTAGAGTATTTGGAGTGAAACCAAGAGGTCGAGATTTTTCGGCATACGCTATAAAATTTAATCCTGCGGCTTCTGTTATTTCCTTTGCATCTAGGGTTCCAATTAAGGTCACTTGATGCCCTCTATGTTTTAGTTCATAACCAAGAGGAATCAAGGTATTCAAATGACCTGTAGCTGGCACGCAAATAATACCGATATGAGCCATTTTTTATTGATTAGATCAGGACACAATAAGCATAATCGATAAAATGTCAATGCTCAAAAAATTATGGTTTATAATTTTGCCCGATCGCAATTTCGTAAGTTTTCAAATGCAAACCAAATCGATGAATCTGTACATTACTAATCGGAATGACCTGATCAAAATGAGCGATCGCTTCATCGGTAAGAGGATACCATTGGTCAGAAATCAAGATGGCATTTTTACCCTTTTGTTGTGCTGCATTCTCTAGATTCCAAATTGTAAATTGACTGATCCTCTTAGATATAGCCGTCACATCAGGATTTCCCATCTCATAGGCAAGTGCTGCTGCGGAACGATAATCAGAAGTAATTAACAAAGGCTTTTTTGGTAAAGTATTGCTGATTTTCTGTACTTCAGCAGCCACCTCTTGCCATCCGTAAATCATCCTGCCATCTTGATCGCCATCCTTCCCAAATATGGCACTCACTGGGAACATACAGGAATTCCACACAAATAAAATTGCGAATAATATTCCAAAGACTTCTGCTCCATAAAAAATTTGCAGATTCTCTCCCCATCTCCCATAGGGAGATGGGGCTGGGGGGTGAGGGCTATACGCTAATGGCAATAATGGAAATAGCAATAAATAAGCATGAATATTCCAATAATAGAGCGCTGTAGAAAATAGCGACACTACCATCAATAAACCTGTAGAAGAGATAAAAGTCCAAAATGCTACTCTTTTGTATAGCCCATTTGCCTTGCAAAACCCTCGCCAGAGCAACCATGCTAAAAATGGCGAAAGCATTAATAGGGAAATACCAATGAAGCCCAGTGGTTCTAACAATCGCATGATTAGGGAGCCACTATCGACACTCCGATTTGCATAGAAACGGAAGGATACAAAATTATTGCTGTAGTTCCAATAAAATACGGGTAAAAAAGCGATCGCACTAATACCAACACATAACCACAAGCGGATATCTTTAAATAATCTTCTTAATTGTGAATCTGTAGCGATCGCTGCTAATAAGCCCAATGTCATAAACAGCGAATTATATTTTGTTATATGAGCTAGAGATAGAGCGATCGCACTGCCATATAGTCGCCAACTTGATCCTTTGCCATTGATTAAATATTCATCAAGAAAGCGAATGCATAGATATGCACCAACAAGACTAAGAGCGATCGCTAAATGGTCATGCCATGCCAAGGAAAGCATCATGTTATATAACGGTGAAGCCATGACTGCGAGAATCACCCACCAAATATAACGACTGGCTCTTTCTTGATAAAGATATTGGAGAATGCAGTAATAGGTATAAAAGAAGATGCTGCTAGTAACGAGATTTAGCGATCGCAAGGTGAGCAGAGATTTACCGAACCATGCAGTTATCCATGCCTGCAACGGTGGATGATCATAGTAAGAAAAGTCTAAATGCTGCCCCCACAGCCAATAGTAAGCTTCATCAGGATTTGGTGGGGCAAATAGCCAAAAGATGCATCGTAATACTATCAATAACAACAAAAATATAGATAGATAAGAACTCATTAGTCTTTAGCGGCTTTACTTTGATAACTGATAGGTTTAGATCTCCGACTTCTTTTGTGCGAGCAAGGATAGTTTGTGCATTTACAGAAAAAGTCGGAGATCTTGGCTACCTGCTAATTGCGCTTGTTTACTCACCAACTTACTTGATAAATTTTGCGTCAAGGGGAGGTCGATCGCGTTTAACTTGACGTGAATTTTTAGATTTCATATTTGGGCGATCGCCATAGGGAACGGTATCAGGATCATCATCTTCGTATTCTTCCTCTTCATCATCATACTCTTCTTCCTCTTCCTCAAATTCTTCTTCATCCTCAACAAATTCTTCTTTGTACTGAGATGGATTGGCTTTGACCTGTTCTTGCTTCTCTTGACCAGATCCAGAGGCAATCACTGCTCGACGAATTAAGAGATTATGCCGCCAAGAAGCGATCGCATTAATCACAAATGCTAGAAATCCACCACCAACAAATGCAGCTAACATGGCAACACTCAGGGGAATCGCGATCGTCTTTTGACCTAAAAAGAAAATCTGCACCTCAGGCTGTAAATTTTGGACAAAGATAGCTGCAAGTAAGGTGATCACAATCCCTAAAATCACAAGTTGCGCGATTGCGATCGCACCTGAAGATTTCTTGTTAACAGCATTTGCGGTTTGAGAAAAACGCGATCTCGTCATAGCTCAGCATCTCCTGTGACCATATTAGAAGGCATTCTACCCTGCCAGCGTTGGATTAAATCTGCATCAATATCCAGTTGATCAAGCGCTCTAGCAATCACAAAATCCACCAAATCATTGATCGACTGAGGGTTGTGATACCAAGCAGGAATCGCTGGGACAATTCTCGCCCCAGCTTCCGCTAAAGCGGTAAGATTTCGCAAATGGATCAAGCTTAATGGCGTTTCACGCGGTACGATTACCAATCTTCGTCCTTCCTTGAGATGGACATCCGCAGCCCGCTCTAACAAATCAGAACTTAATCCGTGAGCGATCTTCGCTACCGTTGCCATACTGCAAGGAATTACCAACATTCCCAATGTCCGAAATGAACCACTAGCGATCGTCGCCCCCACATCGGCAAATTGATGACAAGTTAGTTTGCCATCATGAGTTTCACTGCGATCGCGCCAAAACTGTTCTTGCGATCGCAAATTACTCGGCATAGCAACATTATTTTCCGATTGCCACACCATCATCGCCGCCTTAGAAGCCACCAGATCGACGTTGTAATGATTATTTAATAAAAATTTGAGCGATCGCACGGCATAAATCATGCCAGATGCCCCAGAAACCCCTAATACAATCGCTTTTTTAATCTCTTTGTTATTTTGCATTCAATATCTAAATTCAGCATTTAACTCAGCACAGTATAGCTTCTAAGCCCAAAATATGAGAGGCGGCGCATCGCGCCGCCGCTCATATTTTGGTTTTAAGAATGGCTAAAGCTATAGTGCAATCATAACTCTGTTTGTTAAGCTTAAATCTAAAGCAATCCTATTTGATTGTGGAAATATGAGCAATATATGAATTGCTCATATTGATCTACGAAGGCTTCTGTCCAATAGCTATGTAACTTGGAAGGTAACTATGTTAGTAGGCAAAACATTAAGGAATCGCTACAAAATCCTCAAAGTTCTGGGAAGTGGAGGATTTGGCGACACCTATCTGTCTCAAGACACAGATTTGCCAGGTCATCCCACCTGTGTTGTTAAACAACTCAAACCCAAGGATGCTAGCCCAAATATTCTGCCGATCGCCAAAAGCCTATTTGAACGAGAAGCGGAGTATCTTTACAAATTGGGAAATGCTCATCCACAGATCCCTAAGCTATTTGCTCACTTTGAAGAAAACAATGAATTCTTTTTAGTACAAGAATTTGTGGAAGGGGCTAGCCTTGCTGCCGAAATTCCCATTGGAACACGCTTATCAGAAAATGCCACGATTACTTTATTGCTGGAGATTTTAGAAGTTCTATCCTTTGTACATCAAAATAATGTCATCCATCGCGATATCAAACTTGCGAACCTCATGCGCCGCCAACAGGATGGCAAAATTGTCCTCATTGACTTTGGTGCAGTTAAAGACATCACCGCTCTAGGAACTGACTCACAAGGCAATACAGATGTCACAGTAAGTATTGGTTCACCAGGATATATGCCCAGCGAGCAAGCAAGGGGAAAACCTCGACTCAGCAGTGATGTTTATGCTGTCGGTATGATTGGAATTCAAGCGCTCACAGGAATTGCTCCTGATAGCTTGCAAGAAGATGCTAATACGGGCGAGATTTTGTGGCGCGATCGCGTACAAGTTAGCGATGCTTTTGCAGAGATATTACAAAATATGGTGTTTTACCATTTTAGTCAGCGCTATAAATCTGCGATCGAGGCTTTACATGCGATGCAATCTCTTGGAGCCACTAATATTAATAATATTGCACCAACTGAAGCGATCGCTTATCCATCCTCTACAACTGACTCATCGCCAACAATAATTTCCAATACAAACAAAGTTACTTTTCCTGTATCTGCTCCTACCACACCCCAACTCATCCCCACAACGCCGCAATCTCCTGTTACAACTCCCCATGTTACAGTCTCCGCTCCTAATCCAGCCTTCTCGAAATTCCAGCCATTTCTATGGATCGCCTTAACTGCCGTGATATCAGTTTCAGCAGCGATCGCCACAGCAATTCTAATTCCAAAACTAACTAATCGCCCTCCTGATAATAATCCTCAAACTGAAGTCACAAAAGCGGCAACAAGTTCACCTATTGCTTCGCCGACTACTCCGCCCAGCCCAGAACCTACAGAAACTGCAACGTTGGCTCCAGAGCCTCCTCCTGTAGTTGCAACTACCAATCCCACTATGCCAAGTTTTGGTGCGATCGCGCGTTCTCCTTCGACTCAATCTAAAGGATACTCTTGGAACTATGCTTCCCGAAAAGCAGCTGAAACGAGGGCTTTAAGTGAATGTGAAAGCTCATCCACTTCAGGCGATTGTCAAGTGTTAATCTGGGCAAAAAATGCCTGTATATCTCTTGCGGAGAGTTCTAATGGAGCGGCTGGCTCAGGCTGGTCAGAAGAAATAACTGTAGCTGAAAATACCGCTAAACAAGTCTGCAAGGAATTTAAAGGTATTAATTGTACGATCACAAATACAATCTGTTTACCTGTCCGTTAATTTATAGCAATGCAAGAGTATGGCTAGGACAAATCTAAAGCCAAAAGATAAGTGGGGGGGGGGGGGGGGGGGGGGGGGGGGGGGGGGGGGGGTTGTGGGGGGGGGGGGGGGGGGGGGGACGACCACGCAAC
>JALQCR010000037.1 GCA_023336205.1 Pseudanabaena sp. Salubria-1 | reverse complement strand
CCTGCAATTTGACCTACTCGAAGAACAGGGGCTAACCCACTTTGATAGTTTCTGCTCGCGCTTTTGTGAAACCAGCACCGCCCTAGAAATTAGTCCCACAGGAAGGTTGAAATCGAAAACTCGCCTGCGAGAATTTGTAAACCTGCCCGAACTGATGGCGATGTGGTGTCAAGTAACCGATATTCAGACTGCCGCGCTTGCCGAAGTTAAAACACCGACACCGCATTACCATGTGATGTCCTGCAAGCCATCTCAAGAGCAAATCGCCTATATGGATAAACTCTGCGATCGCGCTGAGGCTGTAGAAAAACGTAAAGTCAAAGCTGAAGTTGACAACATGCTCAAAATCACAGGCGACGGCTCCAAGTCATCAATGCACACGAAACTGGTATCGCCAGATGCTTCAGAATGGCTAGACAACAAACTCTTAGCCTGTGCGTGGAATGTCTGGCAAATCTGGACAATTACGGCGATTTGCAAAGGAACCCAAGCCATCTTTTGCGATCGCAATGCACCCAAAAAAGATAAGTGGAATAGCTACAGTTATATCCGCGATACTTTGCTGATATTGGGCATACCTGCTGACCAGATTGCTTTTATCCATGATTATGATACCGATGCCAAGAAAGTCAAGCTGTTTGAAGCGATCAATGAAGGCCGCATCAGGATTGTCTTCGGCTCCACTTCCAAACTTGGGACAGGTGTGAATATGCAAACCAAACTGATTGCCTTACACCACATTGATTGTCCTTGGCGACCATCAGACCTCGAACAACGCGAAGGTAGAGGAGTCAGGCAAGGTAATGAATGGAGTGATGTCTTCATCTTCCGCTATGTCACTGAAGGCAGGAATAACCAAGCGGGATTTGATTCGTTCCTATGGCAAGCGATTGAGAACAAACAACGCATGATTTCACAGGTGATGTCGGGCGATCGCACCCATCGTACCATTGAAGACATTGATGAGACAGTCCTTAATGCTGCTCAGATGAAAGCGATCGCATCGGGCGATCCACTGATTATGGAACGTGCTACCCTCGAAGCCGAATTGCAAGGACTAGGAATGCAATTGCAAGCCTATAACGATACGCAGTTTAGGGATAAATCCAAGATTCAGTATCTAGCTGACATGGTAAATACCAACCATCCTGCCAACATTCAGCATATTCAATCAGACTTAGCCACAGTCGCCAAAGCCAACCTGAAGCAATTCATCAGCGATCGCGGTGTGATGTTGGATAAAGCTGTGCTGATAGCCGATCATATTTCTGAACAATTCCAAAAGTTGAGAAATAGCTATCGGTTAACTCAAATCCAAATTGGACAATTTGCAGGACTGAATGTGTATCTGAGTAGATTTGGCTCTGAGGTCAATGGCTCGATTGGCATGAGCATTAGTTCAGGCTATGAATTTAATGTTGATTGCCACAATCCGCATAGTTCTCTTTTGCATGTGGTGAGGAATGCGATCGCTGCCAAATTGACTACAGCACAGGAAACTCTCGAACGCGATCGGCAAGAACTACCGATCTTGCAAAAGCGAGTCAGTCAGCCGTTCGATCAACTTCAGACATATCACGAAAAAGCAAATCGGTTAGAGTTTCTCAAGCAACTGTTTGACACAATTGCTAACGAAGCACCCGTGGATAACGACGATCAAGATCCTAATCTTGATGATGAGGAATTGACTGACTCAAGAGAGATATTTTGGCAACGTGATTCTATAGTCGCAAAGTTGGAGCCACCATCAACAGCGATCGTGGAAGCATTGTTGCCGAGACAGTTTGAGGATTGGGTATCAGGTGACGCTGATAACTGGCTTGAACAAATCGCGCAGATTGTTAGCAATGTTGAGATTGAAATTCCTGTGAATGGCGATCGGCTTTTGCAGTTTCTGCAACCGCAGGTATTCAAGCCGTTGTCTGAATTCATGCTTCTAGAAGGAGGAGGTAAGCAACTTGTGATTCCGCAGAAGAATGTAAATGAGGAGAGAGAACAGTTAAAATTGTTCTAAATCACAAAAAAGCGATCGCACTATATTCCTGAGTGTGTTAGCTTTATACTATGTGATTTTACGACTAAAACTACTACTCGCGGCTAGGGATGAATAATGCTAGAAGTTACCTTGTCACAACATTATCAGATTTCTATCCCACAGGAAATTAGAGATTTGTTAAATTTACAAGTGGGGCAGAAGTTTTCGGTTGTTTTAAAAAATGATTCGATTACACTTGTCCCTAAATCTTCTATGCAATCATTCCGAGGTATCTTAAAGGGAGCTAATACTCACAATGTACGCGATCGCAGTGAAAGAGTATGAAGTTTCTTGTTGATACTTGTGGATGGTTAGAGTGGTTGACTGATGGTGTATTAGCTGATGAGTTTGCTCCCTATTTAAACGATTCTGATAATTTGATTATTCCGACTTCCATACAATATGAGTTGCATAAATGGATATGCCGCGAACGAGATGTGGTGTTGGCTATGGAAATTATTGAACTCACTCAGCAATCTACTGTAATTCCGTTGACTCAATCTCTGGCGTTACTTGCTTCGGAATTATCACAAAAGCATAAATTGAGTTTTGCAGATTCAATTATCTATGCAACAGCCCAGCAAGAGAATGTTAAGCTTATTACATCAGATAATCATTTTGAAGGGTTGTCTGATGTAATTTATTTCTCTAAAAAGTCTTGAACTTACACTTAGATCGCTAAATTAACAAATTTTCTTCTGAAAATCAGGTGAATTGCATTTCATAAATGTACGCGACAAGATCGGCGATCGCTTGACTTACTTAAAGTGTATAAATTGTATTAATATAGATTTATATCATTTGTACCTCAGTATAAGGCTAATGACATGGACACAACAGATTACGGGCTAGGCGGTGCTGATCATTCCTCGATAGATACGGGTGTTGAACATCTGGGGCATGATTTTGCTCATCTCAATCACGATTTAAGTTCTAGTTATACCCACGATGTCGAGTCAATTTCTCAGGGACTTGACCAGCATTCGCAAGGGTTTGCCCATGATTTAAGTTCAGGGATGCATCTCCATAACGGTTTTGCCAATGATTTAAGTCCAAGCACGATTTTGCATTCTGATTGTGTCGCTTTTGCTGGCAATGATTTGAATGGTCTTAGTCTGGATCATTTGCAGGGGCATAGCTATGTCGAAGCACCTAGTTTTGAGGGGCATTTATCCACAAGCAATTTTCATCCAGAGGTTATACCTCGTGAGGCGACTCCAGATTATGCAGCATCGGCTCATAATGAAGGTTGGGCAAAACATTACGAAGATAGAGCCGCAGGTTGGGCAAGTGAAGGCTCTTATGATATGGCTGCTTCATTGCAAAAAGAGGCTGAATATTATCACCAAAAAGCGGCTGAAAATCTTAACCAATAATTAGGAAGGGCGAGATTTTATTCGCCTTCATTCAGTAAATCAACTGTCAACAATAATCATTAATAATTAATAATTAAAAATTATGCCATTTCCATTAATTGCTCTTGGTATCGGTTCATTAATGTCTGCGGCAGCAGGAATTACCAATGTTGTCATGAACAAAAAAAATACCGAAAAAGCACAAAAACTTCAAGTTGAGCAACATCAAGCGATCGTTGTCCGAGAAAAAGAGAGAATAGAAACTCAAGAAAGGATAGAATATGCCAAATTAGTCTGTCAAACTAGACAACAACAAGATAGTTTGGCGGCTCAGGCACAATTAGCTGAATTGAGTCGTGATTTTCAGACTTATGAAAATGCTCTAAATCGTGAGTTGCAAAGGAGTCAGCAACAAGAGTCTTTAGTGTTTCAAAAAGAACAAAAAGATCTAGATCGAACTTTGCAAACGCAATTATCTAAAGCTAGTCTTGCTTTTCAGGGGCAGGAAAATGCTTTACAGCGAGATTTGCAAGTCAGATTAGTGGAATTAAATCAAGAATTTCAATCGCAACAGGGTGAACTTAGTCGCGCCTTTACTGAAAAGATTGAAGTTTTTAAAGCAGATATGCAAAAGTATTTCTTTGAAAAACAAAAAGAACTGCAAATCCAACTCAAAGCGCAAGATATTGATCTGGCAAGGGAATTAAGACAATTTGATCGCCAAACTGCAATGGATGTTATCCAAGCAAAAAAACGGCAAACAAACGCGGTGATTTGGTTGGTAGCAGAGGATTTATTAAACAAAGGAATGTATGGGGATATTTTGCCTTTAAATGTCTTCGTTTCGCCTCCTGTTTTAGATTACGATGGCAGTAGAAAAACTACTAATCCTAAAGGCTTTCCAGATATGCAACAGTATTTGGAACAAGAATTACGAAAATTCTTTCAGCAATACGGAACTCATAATCGCCACAATGAGTATTGGGGAGGTGCATGGGAGAGTAAACGATTTAATAGTGAAGCTGCGGCAATGCAACTTTTTCTGGGCTTAAGGAGCGAACCGACACTGATTTTAGAGTCTACTTTAGATGGGGAAAATTTATCTATTAGCTATGCCTATTGGGGCTTAGGAGATATTAAGCTGCGCTATGACACCTGTATGCGTTTTTCTTGGTTAGAAGTTTTGTATGGTTTTGTGAAAGAGCGGACTGAGAATTGGTTTCGTAATCGCGCTGAGGATGGGACTAGCGAAGCTGAATGGATTGCTGATTATGGTGAGGAGTTTGTGGCTAAATACCAAGCTAATCAAACAGTAATTAAACGGGAACAGATGTGGCTAAATCGCGGTGATGATATTCGTGAATTAGCTCGAAATTACCATATTGCACCTAAAGATTGGGATCAACTTAAACGTTTTGTGGCTCTCTGTCACATTATGATTGCTGGGTGGGTGACGGATGAATATTTTTTACTGAATACGAGTCCAGATCGTCATGAGTTACCTTTGTTGCCTGAACTTTTGCCTGAGTTGCTTTCAGGGATGAGTGAGGCGATAAAGAGACAGTTTATTGATGGAAGTGTGCAGATTTATCAGGCTCTATATGAGGCACTAACCAGACAAGTTCCCGATTGGGAGCCAGAGTTGCGTTTGGAGTTAGCGACTAGTTTAATCAAGCTTCCAAGTCATGATGCTGGGCTGGCTCAAATCAATGCTTCTCTTAAGGTATGGCTATTTTCTCGTGGTGTTGACTGGTCATCTGGTACGCCTGTTCTCCCTTTATTGTCATCGGTGGCGAAACCAGAGGATGAGGCTTATTTTCGCTCTCTTTATCAGGTTTGGGAGTTGGTGGGGATTAATGACAAGGTGGATATGGGTGGTGCTTATTATCGGCGCGGTGAGAGTTTCTATATGCGTCGTGATTTTGAGGCGGCTTGTCAAGATTTTGAGAGAGCAATGACTTTGGGTTATGTTAAGGCGGCTGGACGGCTGGAGATCGTTGTTCAGGTGCAGGAATCTATCAAATCAGATAAACTACGTCCAGTCAGATTCAAACGTTAATTTTAAATAAAAAGGAGAACGAAAATTATGTCTATGCTTGAAGCGTCTTTAGAAATTCTAAGAGGACTGTTTGGTGACAAACCTGAAGCTCTTAAAGTTTTTGATTTACAAAGTTTGGAGTCGCAGTATCTCAAGGAAAAACTCAGAGATAGCGGTGAATTATTTGCCGATGCGATCAATCTATGGGTGACTGGACGAACGGGCGCAGGAAAAACCTCTTTGGGAAACAGTCTACTAGATTCACATGTGATGAAATCGAATGGCTTTCAAGATTGTACTGATTTTATAGGTTTCTTTCGCCTAAGTAGTAATCTTCGCTTCTGGGATACCCCTGGAGTAGCAAGTAGGTATGATTACGATAATATAAACAGAGCAGCCCTTTCGCTGCATCAAAAAGAGCCTAAGAAATACTCTAGAGAACCTAGTATACCTTTGCAATCGTCCGACTATTTAACTATCAAGGATTTCACTAATTGTACTTCTCCTAATGCTCTTCCTGAAGAGGAGAGGGTTACGGTTGGTCGATGGCAATCTGAGCAAGTACAGAAAGATGTCGCTCCAGATGTAATTCTTTATGTGCTTGCTCCAGACAAGCAATTTCTCGAACCCGATGAGGAGTATTTAGGCTTGCTGCTTGAAATATGGAAAGAACGTTTCCCTAAGCAGTGTATTGTGATTCCTGTTCTCAATATATTTCGAGACGAACGTGGAAATATAAATCCAACCTCCCAGAATATCAATGATGCTCGCAAAGGAATTACGAGGGTCTATCAAGCGGTCTATAGGACTCAAGATGTGCTTCCAATCATTGAGATAAATTCAAAAACAGGTGATGGAATACCTCAAATTACAGAGCTAATTTGTCAAATTCTACCCCCTGAAAAGATTGGTAGTTTAGGAAAGGTTTTGAAGGATAATCTTAAGGGTTATGCTGAGCAGGAGAGAGTTCGTCGTTACTATCAAACGCTCAGTCTAATCTCTGGTCGTCTGGGAAGATATACAGTTGACAAAAAAATTGAAGGGCAAAGCCTTTTTCAGGCAGCCGCATCAGCAATTTGTGCTTATGGTGTTATGACTTTCAAGAGTTTGGATGCCATTGCAGATATTAAGACTGAGTTTGACTCTGTAGTTGAGCAGGTTGAGCAAGTTGAAGGTGCAAGGCGTGAGGACATCACTACTAAAGAGAATGTGATAGGGACAAAAGATATTACCCGTATCAAGCCAAAAGAAGAACAAGTAGAAGTAAATTACACTGACTGGCGACCTGAGCAGAAGACGGACACATTTGAGGAAACGGTTTATGTTCCTGTAAGTAAAACAAAGAATCATAGAAAAACTTTACTCGTGCCAGGAAAGGTAAAAGAAACCAAGGAAAGGAGTGGGTGGGGTAAATTCTGGACACGTGAAGATTATTATACCGAAGAGGTAGACGGGTACGTTGAGCGAACTGTCAATGAAGAGGTTGAAGTTGTTGAGTCTGAAAGTAGAACTGTCAAGAAAAATGTGACAAGAACTGAATGGGTTAAAGAAACCAAGACCAAACTTGAAACTCGTGTTGTCGGTTATGAGGAAGAGGTAGTTGATACAGTTCAGGTAGTTGTAGCACAGGTTGATAAAGTTGTTGGTACTAAACATCTTGCAGGCGGCTATCCTGCAATTAAGTTCTTGCTAGGCTTAGGCTTGGGTATTCAAAACTATTGCAGTAATGCAAACGCAGCATGGTCACTAAGTGTACAACAAGGAGAGTTGTTGGCAGAGCTAAAGTTGAAGCCTCACAAATCACGTATTGAACAGTTAGTAGATGATCCGCATGGCGAGGAAAAGCTGATTCAAATTTTAGAAAACGCTCTAATTAGCTAATTTCAGGAGTAAAAAATATGTTTTTGAAGTTTGAACCCCCATCAATATCATCTATTCGGGCTAAATTTCTAATTGAAAAGCTAAATGAGTTTTCAAACAACTTCACTTCAATTAATCTCTGCGCTACAGGAAGAACTGGAAGCGGAAAAACAACTCTAGGTAATCGACTTATTGGGGTTGATTACTTCATGCCGTCCTCAGGAGAACAAGATTGTACTGATGAAGTCAATCTTGTTGAGTTTTCTAATGGGTTAAAGTACTTCGATCTCCCAGGAGTTGCTAGCAAAGGGCAATTGGAGAACTATAACCGTGCTGCTCTTGGTATTGAGCAACGAGGGAAGCTTCAGAAAGTAGATGATTTAATTCTGTCGCAATATAGTATCGGAAGTGAACCTAGAAAAAACACCTTCACCGTCTCAGAATTTAAACATAGGCAAATACTTGAGCCTGACTTAATTCTGTATCTGATCGCCCCTGATAAGCAGTTCTTAGATGTTGACTGTCTCTATCTTGGAGATTTACTAAGTCAATACAGTCAAATCATCTATGTGTTCAATGTATTTGCAGACAAGCAAACTGGCACTATATACGCAACCGAACAAAATATCAAAGATGTTGCTACGAGAATTAAGGAAGTTCATAATTTTGTTCTTGGTGAAGATAACCAGCCAATCATTATTCCTGTTAGTTGCTGGACAGGTGAAGGTATTTCAGATCTAGTATTACATTCCTGCGAAGTGCTAGGTAATGAGAAGGGAGAATTATTTAAGAAGTTAATTAGCTACCAACAGCAGAAAACTCCAGACGAATACGTTCATCAGGTCAAAAAAATGCTTAATGATATATTTGCTTATGCAAGTTGTCAGAAGCCAGAAGATAGTTATACCTGCGATCAGTCTATTCATGAAGCCTGTTATAACTTTTTGGAATTTCTTGTAGATCTAAAATTTCAATCTAGCAATTTATCTAATCAAACACATAGCTGGATTAAAAGAACAATATTTGAAACACTTTCTTCTAAAGTTCAAGAGCTTGATCAGAGTTTAAGTGCCTCACTTGACGAAGAAATTTCTTTTCTTCATGATGGCTTTGACTCAATTCAGAATGGCATAGATCTTTTGAATCAACTGATTAACGTCAACTTAGCATCGACTTCTACAAAAGCAATAGAAACTCGTGATAGAGAGACAATTGAATTTGCTTCAGACATTGAATCTTGCCAAGAAGAAATTAATATTTTAGAAAGCCAATTTAATGCTGAGCTTGAAAGATATAAATCAATTGAAGACGAAATCACTGCTATTGCAAAACAGCTTGAAGATAATCAACAAAAACGCAATGTGCTAATTGACGAATTCAATTCTCTAAATAGTCAGATTGGTACTCGTATAGATGGTCATAATGCTTCAGCAAATTCAGTGAGAGTATTTATAAGTGATTTAGATAGCCGAATTGATAGATATAATTTCCGCCGAGAAAAACTAAATGTTCGCATAAGCGCATTTAATTCAACATTTGAAAGACTTAAATCTAGCTCTAATAGAGTCAGTGAGTCGGCGATTAGTTCTCTTCGTTCAGAATCTGAATCGATAGAAAGAGAAGAGGATTCTTTGAAATCAGAGTCACGTTATCTGGATGGGCTTATCAACCAACGTAGTCAAAAAATCAGCAGCCTTGAGAGTGATGAAAATTCGATTCAGCGCATGATAACGAAGCGTGATGAAATTAAAAGAGATATTGATTCTGAAGAGAAGAAAATCGACAATAAGAGAAGTCAAGGAATACAAAAGCTTAAGCTTCGAGAGTCGATACAAGAATCTTTGCAAATCAGTATCAAAGGCTTGTCTGAAAAATATAAAATCCGTCAAGATACCATTGAATTCGGAAGAGCTACGCTAGATTCTTTTAATAATGATTTGGAGATAATCGGCTCAAAAATTGACTCTAGAATTGAGGATATCAATACAAGACTAACCCAAATCAGGACTGAATATGCCGATTTCCTAGAGTCAGAATATGTGTCACTTGAACAAATTAGTCCATTAAGAGAAAGGATAAATAGTTGTTTGGAAGAGATGCAATCATTTAATGACGAAATCGCTTTTTTTCAAAGAGATCTTGAAATTTGCACTTACAAAGTTTCCACTAATAAACTTATCACTGATGCAATAAGGCAATGTACCACTCATCACTTTGACAGTACTGGTGAATTTGAATACAAAGGAAGTACTTATCACTATTTTAATGAAAAAGGATTAAGTATCTTACTCAGCCTTGTCTATTTTGTTAACCAAGATGGTGACGAGGATTTTACATCTTCATCAATGTCTGCAAATATTTCTAAATTAGTAAGTAATGTAGGCTATTTCCCAACTAATTCAAGTTTAGGGCAAATTACAAGCTGGCTAGAGCCTAGAATTGAGAAATTACTTCCTACTTCGTTTGATGAAATGCTCAAAAGTTTGGTTCTGTAGTTTGTAAATCAGGATATGTTCTGCCGCAAAGACAAATAATTGATAAGCGATCGCACTTTCTATATCTATTTTTCTATATTCATATCATAGTTTTTTAAGATTGCCACAGAATTGTCTTTGCACAAGCAATTGTTCTAAGGCTCAGAGCTTGTCAAAATTCCTTAGCAGGAGTTTTAATGAAAATTAATTTGAGGAAAAGGATTGAACCAATGAGCTTGAAATACAATCTCTCAGATTTACCAACTGGAAGTGAATCAAGGCAGAGCCATGTAGAATTTATTCGAGTAAACCTAGAAATAATGCTAGCCGTAGCATGGAATGGCTACGAAAGTGAAGGAAGAGGAGCAATCGTCATTGACGTAAGCCTATCCAAAGCATCACAAATTGGCATAAATCCATATCAACGTTGGCTAAACTCGGAGAGCTATGGTAGCTATCTGAGTCTCGCCACTGTCAAGAGAATAGCCACAGAATCAGGCTATCCAAATCCCTTTCAAGGAGAGGAAAAAAGGCAAATCAACGAATATAAGCCAGAAAAGCAAGTAGTAGTATGTTTCATCCGTTCCGATGGCGGATTTAGCTCCTATGTAATCGCCCATCCATTCCTGACTGCAAAACAAGCTTACGAAGCCAATAAATCAAGGCTAGAAGCCGAGTTTGCCGTGGATTCACCCACCTAAAACTTGCAACGATTCTAACCACCCAAAAGCCTCCTGATTTCAATCGGGAGGCTACTTTTTTATGGAAATAAATATGACATTACATAGAACCAAAAGTATCTTGTGCGGGCTGTTGCTATTAGCGATCGCCATCCAACCAGAGCATCATCACATCGAAGAAAAGCATCCACAAATTCACTGGCAAACTCGCCGTCAGCGCAAGTATTGGCATAAAAAGCCGAAGAGTGCTTAGAAGCTTTTAGCGATTAGCCAATCAACAAACCAATATTCAACAAAACAAACCAATAGCCAAAATTTAAAACAATGAATACAACAGCAATGATTGCTACACAGCAAGCTCTGATCGACAAAGGAGCCGAGTACTTAGGAGACTTGATTGCATGGTCAATTTGTGCTGAAACTCGACTGAGCGAACAAACACTGAAGCAAGCAGCCCAACAAGTCAACCTAGACTTCGGATATTTGCCTGAAAGTCCCAACAAACTGAGCGCCTTCAAAAACGCTCACACTAAAACAAAAACCCAGTTGAGCAATCAAAACCTCCTAATCCGTCCAATCTCGAATAACGGCGTATTAGTTTATGGATTTGTCATAGAGAACAAGAATGAGAAAGACAAAAAGCTCCGCTATAGCCAACTCGCATCCTATAGCTTTGACAAAAGCAACGAGTCAACCAATTGGAAACAAGAAGACTGGAGTAGCGAATATGAATCACTGATTACAAGTGCCAAAGCCACCTTTGACAAATGGTATGCATGGAGTCAAGAGATCACCAGCAAAGAAATCCGCGCCATGCTGACTGAATTTGTCAAAAAGTCTGGAGTTCCATTTCGAGAAAAAGGCGGCACATACTTTGTCGCCCGTCGGTTTAGGACAGAACTGAAAGCATTTCGGGAATTGCTACCCCTAATCCATAGGGAGAACTATATGCGCTGGATGCCGATCGCAGGAATCGGCGACATGGACATCATCGCGAGGCAATCCCTAGAGAAAGAAGTACAGGCCATGTCAGGATACCTAGACGACCTGCTAGATCCGCAGAAAGCATCAGAAACCAAAGGCAGCACCCTGCAAAACCAACTGCGAGTATATCGAGCAGTAGAAGACAAAACCAAGATGCTATCAGAGTTATTACAATTTCGCTCTGACACCCTGACCGATAAACTTGCCCAACTAAAACAACGTTGTGTGGAAGCCCTCAATGGAATGGCAACCACAGCTTCCACAAAAACTGAAGTAAAACCAACCGATCCTCCTACCATTCCTGAACAACAACCAGAAGCAGAAACACTTCAGGAAGAAACCAGCATAGATCCCGATCCAGAAGCTGATATCGAAGACAACCTATTTGATATCGGCTTCTAGCGAAGAGCTTAGGAGTAGCAAATCAGCTATTCCTAAGCAACCACAAAACTTCTTTAAAAATAGAGAGAAAATCAAAATGATAGCAACAGATATAGCGCAGACCAATGGCAAAGTAAAAGCAACAACACCATCAGTAGCACCTACAGTTAAACTGCAACAACTCCGTGAAGAATTGAAAGTCGTGTACTTAGATCGCAGCGAAGCGATCGACCTGATTATGGTGGGACTCCTTGCCAAGATGCACGTCTTTTTGGGCGGACAACCAGGCACAGGCAAAACCGAACTTGCCAAAGCAGTCTCAGACGCAATATCAGGAACGACATTCTTTCATTACCTGATGACTAAAACCACCGTTGCTGAAGAAGTATTGGGAGCGCCCGACCTTGCGGAATTACAGAAAGGCAAATTCGTCCGCGATACCGAAGCTATGCTACCTGAAGCGCACTTAGCCCTAATGGATGAAATTGGCAAAGCTAACAGCATTGTTCGCAATTCAGCACTGGGACTGATGAACGAACGCGAATTCCTAAACGGTAAAATTAAACTGCAATCACCATTGATCACCATGATTGGCTGCTCCAATGAATTACTGGATGGTGAAGAAGACGGAGCATTTTGGGATCGGTTGAGTTTGCGGTACATGGTTGATTACTTAGGTGATGAAGACCTGAGAACATTGCTATTACGCAAGACAGGCAACGCGATCGCCCCCAAAGTCACAACCGTACTGAGCTTAGGTGAACTGGAGCAGATGCAGACACAAGTGCAGAAACTACCATTCACCAGTCAAGTAGTCGATTCTCTAGTCGAGCTGCAACGGGAATTCAAGAAAGAAAACTTTGTGGCAAGCACCAGAAAATATGTGCAGATGGTGATGATTTTGAGAGCTTACGCCTTCTTACAAGGAGAAACAGAAGTAAGCGAAGACTCATTTGAGATTCTCAACCACGTCATCTGGAATCATCCTAGAGAAAAGACTGCGATCGCCAAGATCGTCGCCAAGGTCGGAAATCCCCTAAACATTCAAGCACAGGAAACCTTGATAGCGATCACTGAAGCGATCGCCCAACTAGGAACCTGTCCAGCTTTCGGTACAAAACAGGAGAAAGAAAACTGGGCAACCGAAGGCACAGGAGTCTTGTCAGATCTGCGAAATATGACAGATCGGCTACAAAGCATGATTACTCAGTATCCACACAAAGCTAAGAAAGCCCAGCAAGTCGTGCTTGAAATCGAATCGAAGAAAAAACCATTGCTAGCCAAAGTCAGCGAGATTTTGTACGGAGCATAGAGACAACGTTAAAGGGAGCGTGAATTACGCTCCCTTTAAAACCCAATTCAATAACCAGAACTAAAATATGCAATCTCAATTAGTATATGTAGTCCCGAAATGGACAGAGATTTGTGCGCGAGATTTCAAAGAAGGCTCAGAGCGACTATGTGAAGTAATCATCGAAGGCGAGACAAAAATTTATAACTTCGACGCATTCACTGATGAAACCTATCACCGCCTGTACGATCGCCTGCCTAACCGAATTGCTGACAGTGACATCAAGCCAGAAAACAAAATCTGGATTGCCATTCACCAACAAATGACCGAGCTAGAAGCTTTTCAGCAATTTAGCAACCGACTAAATGGCGATGAATTTCTTGCAGGAATCGGTACAACCGCAATCTGCAAAGCGATCGCTGAGATGTTACCAGAGCCAGATCGACGATTAGAAGACCCTGAGCTAATCAGAAAGCAAATTCGGGGCCTCTTTGAAATGCTAGCAGGACAACCGCCCACCACTGAACTCATGCAAATGGTGCAAGGATTGAAGCAAAAAGGTATCGCTACCCGAAAAGCCTGTGAAGACTATGCTGACTCAATTACCGAGACAAAAATAGGAGCCGCCTTAATCATTGGTATAGCGAGAGCCGAAGCCGATCTAGAAATTATGGAAGAAAGCCTAGCTGCTCTTGGTGGTGGCGGCGATCGCACGACCGAAGAAAAATTAAAAGTTGCGGACAAACTGCAACTAGCGCAAAGACTGCAAGCAGCACCCAAATTACAAGCGATCGCCCAACTTGCGGGCAAGAAAATCGCGATCGCTGCCAAGATGCAGCGCTCCAAAGTGATTGAAGGACGAACAGAAATGGTCGGTGTAACTACTGGCAATGACTTAACAAGGTTATTACCCTGTGAACTAGTCAAGCTCACAATTCCCGCCCTGTTTCCTGTATTTGCCCAAGGTTTCATCGAACGCTCACTACTGCAACGCGAACTAATTAGCCGCGAACCACTAGCCAAAGGACCAATTGTCATCTGTCTGGATTCTAGTGGCTCAATGGCAGGAAGCGCCGAGATTTGGAGTAAAGCCGTAGCCCTAGCATTACTGAGTATCGCCGTAATGCAAAAGCGCCATTGCCGTATTTTGCACTTCACGGAAAGAGTTGAGCGGACAGATGATTTTGCAGGAACCGCACCAGATCCCAATCGCGTACTTGACTGTATCGAAAAATTCTACAACGGCAATGGTACGAGCTTTACCGCCGCCTTGACGGGAGCATTAGAGTCCATTAAACAGCATGAAAAATCTCGAAAAGCCGATGTCGTGCTAATTACCGATGGACTAGACACACCATCAGAGGACTTTATAGAACAGTGGCAACAAGCCAAGAAAAAGTATGAATTTAGTTGCTACGGCATCCTGATTACCAGTGGCAATCTTTCCACTGCCGAGGCAACGATTGGCGATCTGTGCGATCGCTACACCACGATAGACAATCTCAACGACGACTCAGAAATAGAAAGCCTTTTCACGATCTAACCAATTCTAGAAAGTCACGCATAGAGGATTGCATCAGTCCTCTAGCGAGGCTCTCTAGAAGAAATCCATTGATATTTACATATAAGGAAAATTACCTATGACTTACTCATTTCAGAAAGCGACCAAAGAAAACATCAAACTACGGATGGCTCTATATGGTCCACCAGGATGTGGCAAAACCTACACAGCCCTGCAACTAGCATCATGCATGGGCAAAAGAATTGGATTGATTGACACCGAACATGGTTCAAGCCGCAAGTATGGCAACTTGTTTAACTTCGAGGTACTCGAACTAAGCAAATTCGGACCAAGCCAATACTACAACGCGATTGAAAGTGCCGAAGAATCAGGATTTGATTACCTGATTATCGACTCCCTATCCCATGCATGGTACGCGGAACTAGACGTAGTTGGCAGCGATGTCCGCAACTGGGCAAAAGTCCGCCCCATAGAACGCCAACTATGGGACAAAATCATCAGTTCAAGCTGCCACATCATCGCCACGATGCGTTCAAAAATCGAATATGAATATGGAGCCACCGAAATTTCTGGCAAACAGAAAATGACCAGTGTTCGCAAGATTGGTACAGCCCCAATTCAAAAGGAAGGCAGTGAATACGAACTAGACATTTGTGGATTATTGGACGACCAGAATACCTTGATGATCTCCAAAAGCAGATGTCCTGAAATCAGCAGTGGCATCTATCCCAAGCCAGGCAAGAAATTTGCAGAGATTGTTCAGAATTGGTTGAATGACACATCTTCCCCTAGCCAAGCTGCGACAGTTGCCCCAAGGGATATAGCTATACCTAATGTTGTACCAGCAATATATGCAGGACAGGAGCAACCTGCCTATGCGATCGCCGCAGTTGCCAGCAACGACAATGTTGCCCCAATTGCTAGTACCAACGGTCACGTCGCCGCGATCGCCAGTACTAATGGTCATGTTGCCACAGTCATTGAGACTAATATTCCTAGTCCTAATGTTCAACCATCCACTCAACCTGCGATCAGCAGACAAGATAACCCAGCCAAAGCAGCATTTAAAGCACTTTTAGCTGTGACTCAACAACCAACGGGCAAAGTGATTGAAGCAAGCATCGACTTGTATGGATCTGATGCCACTGGACAAAAGCCCAAATTCAGCAGTGAAAACATGACCGCATTGCAAATTAAAGAAGTGTGCGAAGCCTTAATGCGTGAATGGCTGGGCGTAAAAGGATATGCAGTTGAACTTGCTCAAAACTTGATCGACATCTCATCGTCTAGACACCCAGGACAATATTCCCTGATTGCCAGTGATATTAACACTCAGCTTGAATTCTAGATTTAAAGCCAACCATAACTCTCTAGTAAATAATTTCTAGAGAGTTATGGCATTTATGGGAACGGAAACGCTATCGCGTAGAAGCTCATGAAGTGATTCCTAAACAGGTATAAATCGATGTGTAATTCAACAAATTCCGTAGTTCTCTCTGGCTATATTGGCACTGTCTCCGCAGTCCGTCAAACTAAAACTAGCGGTAAGGATGTATTGGACTTTAGCCTTGCTGTGCAGCCCAAACCTCGCAGAGATAAAGATGGCAATTGGATCGACCAAGAGCCACTTTGGGTGAAAGTCGTATGTTGGAATGGTACAGCCCAGTATGCCGAAGAACGTGCTCAGTCAGGACGTTTTGTGGAAGTAGTGGGAGTACTATCCCAACCAGAAGAATATCAATCCAAGAAAGATAAGAAGCATCATGCACGTACTGTCATCAGCGCCCAATCTCTTAACTTTATTGATGTTGAGCGAAAGATTGCCGATGCTGCTGATGAAGAATATGAGCCAACTGCTGCATACGATGATGATTTTTAGCTAACTGTTTCAGAGAGAATTTACCTTGCTAATCCTCTCTCTGAAACAACTACTCTGAAAAAAAACAAATATTTGCCGCAAGCGAATGTTTGTTCTTTTTTTATCGCTATCGCTTGAAGTTCATGCCCAACTAGATGAAAAGAAGGTTACGATGATTTACTCACATAAAGGCTATCAATGTTTACTATTGCCACGAGTATCGAAGCATGGTGCTCAATGGAGTTGCAAACCCAAGAGCAGCGACAGCGTGGAGCAACAAGCATTTGTAACATGGTCTAGAGCCAAGCTGATTGTTGGTATCGACATTCTCCAAGCTAAGCAAAAGTTTACGAGTCTTGTGGAATTATTCTTACAGGAGCGCAGCGCTGAGTTCCCATTATATCCACGACCAGAAATGCCCGATGCGACAATTGAAGCGATCGTTGACGCAAGAGTTTATCTGGTTGCGAATAATAGCGGCAAGAATCATACAGCGAAGTTTCGGGTGTTTACAGAAGATCGTCTGCGAGTTTTCCCTTCGCACAGTCCTATCCCCGTTGGCATCAAATCCCAACCACGACGGATGGAAAATGCAGCCTAAGTAAAAAGTAAAATCCTCACTGTGAGGGTTTTACTTTTTTTTACAATAGGGAAGTCCGACACTGTGAATTTTTAGAACAAATAGGCTAGCGCCAGTGCTTGTGTAAAAGCGTATAAGTTAAACAGCGTGAAAATCATGACCAACGAAGCAATAGACCTAGATCAAAGCCGACTGCGGTTATGCATTGAAATTTTACCTGAAATCGAACAATCACCAGAACGGCTGGTGATTATTTCCATTTGCCGAGACTTGGGAAGACCACTAATCCGCACGATCGCCTTATCAGGGCTTACGCCGATCCCAGAGCCACTAGCAGAAATCATCCGAGCCTATGCTGAGAGTGACCTAGCCTGTCCAATTCAACCCGATACATCAGATGAGGAAGAACACAAACTACCTGCAAAGCCCGAATTTTCCATCTTGCCAAGAAAAACAGATCCATCTTCTAAAGCTCTACAACAAACTTTACAACTATGAATACAATCACTACACCTAACTACAGCATCAAAGTTGAAGGACAAACGATTCCAGTGCCACCCGAAATTGGTAGCAGTGATGAGCAAATCAAGGCTACGCTTAGTCAGTATTTTGAAGGAATCAAAAACTCACACATTCGGCGAACAGTTCAAGCGAATGGAGATATCCTCGTGGATATCTGTAAACAAGCAGGACCAAAGGGCTAAGCATGTCCGAGCTAGTCCTGACCAGTTTGATTACAGCCAGTGAATTTATCAATCCCTTGCTAGAAATACTATGGGAGATCGAGCAGCATGAGCGTCAAGGACAGCAACTAATCGAAATCGGTGAAATTGAGCTAGAAAACTTTACTGAAGCAACAATTTTATCTAGGCAAAATAGTTGTTTATTGCAGCGATCGCTAGACAACTTAAAAAAGGCACACCCGATCGCTGCCCCTGCGGTAATCAGAGGATTCTAGAATGGACAAAGCCAAATTCCAATGGATGTGTTCCCATACATCTGAAACAGCCGCCGATTACCTTGAATCCATGCAGCAACGTGCAAATATGTTGCGATTATATCAGCATTACTATCCAGAGAAATATCTGCAAACCACAGCCAGCTTAGCCTTTGCAAAACCCGAAGACTATAGCGAGAAAGAAATTGAATTTCTGAATTTAGTGGACGAGCAGTTCTTTCCTTTACCATTAGTAATGACAGATTTGGAACGTACAACCTATATACCAATAGACCCGATTGGTACTTCATGGTACTACGACGAATTTGAAGAATTAGGTGCAACCGAGAAATTTCTGTTGTGCCTAATTCATGATGTCAGCAGTGAAGTATGGGATGATGTGGAAAGCGAACTGGGTAAAGAATTGCCCCCATCGGTAGATTACATATCTGACCAGCTTTTGCGTCAAGAAGCAAAAAAAGCGAGGGGAATGATCTCTCGATTGCCACTGGCGATGGAGATGCTAACCCAGTCAACGGATAATATCTGGCTAGATATGACCTACGAAAGCGAAATCACCGATGCTTATTGGGCGGTAGAGGTGATTGACATACTGAGAGAAGCATATACAGACGCTCAGACAATCATGAAGGAATATAGAGAATTTATCGAATGGCTAGATAAGGACTCCCAAAACTGCGTCAAAGTAGTGCGGCTGTGGAACAGGTGTAAAGAACCTATTCCACAATTACATTTTCACCACCCCATCAATGCATTAGCGGGATAAGCAGGAACCAATGTTAACCATAGATCCGATGCAAGATGTCCTCAATCCTGATGGGTATCCACTCATAGAAGCAGATGCAAAACTGCTATTTCTGAAAGGCGGACATTACTCCTTTCAATATCGAGAAGGAGGAAAAGAAACCTATAAATTTCTATCCCCCGAAACTGTCAGAGCCGCATTTCAACATGAACAAATTGACTCAGGATGGATACCTAGTGGTGTACAGCGACTGGGTATCTGTAAACAAGGGCAATGGTTCGTACAGTTTATACCACCTGCAAGACGGACATTTACGTTCACAAATTTGACTGAAGACGGAGAGCCGATCGCTTTGACCATCCCGATGATGGGTTTAATGTTTATGCTTTGCGGTGATAGTTGTTATGTTTGGGCAACTAACTTCAAAATCTTCAATGCAGAGGCTCCTATTTACCATGTGCCATTACCGAATATCTACGGTGATGGCAGAATCTGTATGGGTAATGAAAACGGCTTTTCTAGCCAATTAGAAGGAATAGAGAAACTAGCTGAAGCAGTGCCGATGTTTATGAATGCACCGTTCAGCAATCATCTTGTGAATGGTAAATCAACTTCCCATCCAGAAGATATTTGTTTGAAGCTATTACAACTCCAAAAATCCAAACGCTATCCAATCGCCGATCTTGTCCGATGTGGCTCCTCGGTGAAGGTAGCGATCAATATGATTATAAACCGATGAAATTATTAGAACACGTTCAAAAACACACAGTTATCACAAACCCAGTTACCGCAAACCCAGTATTGCCAACCTTTAGTGCAGGGCTAATTCAGCACATCATTGTCACGAATCAGCATCTGCCTGAAATCGCGGCAACCTCAATGTATGAGTACGTTTACGCAGGAAATGGCACATTTGTCAGAGCGAGACGGGAAGGGTTGATGGCGATCGCGCCTGTGGTCTATTACAAAGCCAAAGGATTGAGAGCCATATCAGCATAGTTATTAGGGTAATTATGTGAGTTTAATTTCGTTATATTTGTAGTTTCATAGTGACTTGGAGCATAAATAACCTAAGTTGCTACCCATAGATTAACGCTAAGAGCAAGGACAAATAGCATGACTTTAAGCTCAAAACCTTTTGCAGTAACAGCATGAATAGATTTAGGTAAAAGCTGGGATATCAAACTACCTGTGGTTTCGACTACTTTACGCTTATGGTGTTGGAGAAACTGAACATAGCCAGGTATAGGTCGTTTTGAATTGCTTTTTCGCATTGCTGAGAGCTTAATATTCTCAGCTTCAAGCAACAAATCCTCAATTTCATAATCGTTGTAAGCCTTGTCTGCATAAACTACACTGCCTTCAGGTAAAGCAAATGGAAATACCCTCAACCCCTTAACATCAGCAAATGAACCTGAAGTTAGAAAAAACTCTACAGGTTCTCCCGATTCTGTGACCATCAAATGGATTTTAATACCGTAAAAATATCGTTTCTTGCTAGCTTGATAGCCCCGATACTCCTCATTTCCATCATAGATTTTTGACCTTGGTATGCGGATATTGTCACAAACGGGGATCGGAAAACTATCAATGCTGTAAACCGATTCGGTGTTCAGTTGTTTCCATGCTTGTCCCAAACACTCAAACAACATCAATAGCATTGGTTCAACCCTGTGCAGTCTGTGATTGAACCGACTCCGACTCAGCATTTTCGGGATATATTGCGGCTCTGTCAAATATTTTCTTGCCTTCTCGAAATTTCCATAAAAATACACAACTGCAACTATCGCTGTTGTCATTACTTCGGCATCACTCATCTGTTGCTGGGCATCTCCCCGATGATTCATTGCTTGAAGAATGTCGTCACATAGGCAATAAATCGCTACAATTTCATCATTCATTTTTCTTGCTGCTACTCGGCTTTTGTCCTTTGTAGCAGCATTTTTTTCTTGTTACCATAGGTAGCAACTTGGGTTAAATAATCAAAATTAATGCTCATAGGCTAGAATTATGGGCTAAGCAAAGGTTAAAATCTTAGCCTATGAATACTGTCACCCACGATATTGTCGCGAAGCTTTGGAATCTCTGTAACATCCTTAAGGATGATGGAGTCACTTACTATCAGTATGTGATTGAGCTTACTTATCTGCTGTTTTTAAAAATGGCGAAAGAAACCAATACAGAGGATAAGCTTCCTGATGGTTATCGGTGGGATGATTTAAAGGCACAAGATGAGGATAATCGGCTTAAGTTTTATAAAAATATCCTGAGTCATATTGGTGTTTATGGCTCTCCACTGGCTAAAGAAATTTTTGGAGATGCTAACTCTTTGATTAGGAAATCTACAACGCTTTCTATGTTGGTCGATGAAATAGATAAATTAGATTGGTACAGCACGAAGAAAGAAGAGCTAGGTGATGTGTATGAGGGGTTGATAGAGAAGAATGCTAGTGAAACAAAATCTGGCGCGGGTCAGTACTTTACTCCTCGACCATTGATTGACAGTATGGTTCATCTAATGCGCCCTAGTTTAGAAGACATTATTCAAGATCCAGCATCAGGAACTGGTGGATTTTTGATCGCAGCTAATCGATACATTCAAGAACATAGCAATCCCAGTAAGTGGTCTGATAGACAAAAGCGTAAGCATCGCTCAAATACATTTTATGGAATGGAGATTAACCAAGATACCCATCGTTTGGCATTAATGAATTTAATGTTGCATGGGTTAGATTTTGATCCGCAGGGTGCGGGTATACATTACGGAGACACGCTTTCACTAAATGGTGAAAGTTTACCAAAAGCCTCTTTGATTTTGACAAATCCTCCCTTTGGCAGTAAAAAAGGAGGGGGAATACCAGAGCGCTCGGATTTTCAATTTCCGACTAGTAATAAGCAGTTTTGCTTTTTACAGCATATCTATCTTGGACTTAAGGCTGGTGGTCGTGCTGCTGTAGTTTTACCTGATAATGTACTGTTTGAAAATAATGTAGGAAAGTCAATTCGTGGTGAATTGATGGATAAATGTAATCTTCATACAATTTTGCGTTTACCATCTGGGATTTTTTATGCTCAGGGTGTAAAGACAAATGTATTATTTTTTACTCGTGGTAAAAAGGATAAAGGTAATACTAAAGAGGTTTGGGTATATGATTTACGAGCAAATGTACCTTCATTTGGTAAGCGGACATCATTAATGCGATCGCATTTTATTGAGTTTGAGCAAGCTTTTGGAGATGATCCTTTGGGCGCTTCAGTAAGTCTTGCTAAACGTGTTGATACTGGTGAAGATGGGCGTTTTAGAAGATTTGCGCGTGAGTGGATTGCTGAACATGGTGATAATTTGGATATTTCTTGGCTAAAAGATGAAAATGCAGATAATAATATTGATCTACCTGAACCTACAATCTTGGCTCAGGAGGCAATAAGCGAATTAGAGGCAGCATTGGGTGAATTGCGCGAAATTTTGAAAGAGTTACGTGCGGAAGTCTTTGTATGATTGTGGAGTTCAGAACTATGAAAAGTCCTAAAGTATGTCAGCCTATTCGTCATGAGCATTTACAAGTTACTGTGATCGTTTTAGCAAATAATCTAACTCTAGTTACTCACAACATACGAGAGTTTGAAAGTGTAGATATTTTGCTGCCTGAAGATTGGGAGGTTGTGGCGTGAGTAAATACCCACTATCGTGGATTGAGGTAACTTTAGGTGATCTTTTGAGATTCAATTATGGAAAATCATTACCTAATCCCGCTAGAAGTGGCTCTGGGTTTCCTGTATATGGCTCAAATGGAATAGTCGGTTATCACGATAGTGCCTTAACCGATGGAGAAACACTAATAATTGGTAGAAAGGGAAGTGTAGGAGAAATACATTTTTCACCTATACCCTGCTTTCCAATTGATACCACTTATTATGTCGATCAGTTTTATGGAATGCCTGTAAAGTATTGGTTCTATCAGCTTAAAAGTCTTCGCTTAAGTCAGTTGAATAAAGCTACAGCAATACCAGGACTCAATCGTGAAGATGCTTATCATACAAGAATTTATCTTCCTCCCGTCAATGAGCAGACCCATATTGCTGATAAACTTGATTTATTGCTTGATCGGGTAGATATTTGTCGAAATCGCTTAAAAAATATACCTTCTATACTTAAAAATTTTCGGTATTCTGTTCTTAATGCTGCAATCTCAGGAGAACTCACACATGATTGGCGATTAGAAAGAAATCGATCTATGGATTCTTGGCAAGAAAAAAATGGGAGAGAAGTCTTTTCCTTTATTACAAGTGGCTCACGCGGATGGTCAACTTATTACTCGAATCATGGATCAATTTTTTTGAGAGTTGGCAATCTTGATCACGCTACTATTGACCTTGACTTACAACAGATTCAATATGTTAACCCTCCAGTTGGTGCTGAGGGTAAGAGGACGCGCATCGAAGTCGGGGATATTTTAATTTCAATTACTGCTGATGTTGGAATGGTTGCTTTAATACGAGAAGATATTGGAGAAGCCTATATAAATCAACATTTATGTCTTGCAAGACAAACAGGTGAGTATTTGGGGGCTTATCTCGCATATTTTCTTGCATCGCCATTAGGAGGATTTGGACAACTAACTGAAATGCAGCGAGGTGTTACTAAATCAGGTTTAACACTAGGTGATATTCGATCTGTAAAATTTTTAATTCCAGATTTAGATGAACAAAAAGAAATTGTTAACCGTATTGAATCTTTATTCTCTTACGCAAACTATTGCGATCTTAACTATCAAAAAGCCTATACAATTTTAGAAAATCTAACACCAATAATTCTAGATAAAGCCTTTCGTGGTGAATTAGTGCCACAAGATCCAAATGATGAACCAGCATCGATTTTACTTGAGCGTATTCATGATGAACGTATAGCAAATCCATCCATCATAAAAAGAGACTTGATTACAAGGAAGCCTAAAATGCCCAAAATGACCAATGAATCGGTTAAAAAAATAATTAACGAATTACCCAGTGACGCATTTTCGTTTGAAGATCTTCATAAAAAGATTTCTGGTGACTACGACTCATTTAAAGATATTCTGTTTGAATTACTTGATGAAGATGAGCCAAGTATTGAGCAGATGTTTGATAAACAAGCTAAAGCAATACATTTCATTAGGAAACAAAAATGAAACTTTTAAGAGTCAATATTATTTCGGCTAAAACTTGTGGTGGGTTACTCGATGGGTTAGATGTGCGGTTTCGCAATCCTTTTGATGATTACTCGTCGTTTGATCCATTGTGTTTTATTGGACGAAATGGTGCTGGTAAATCTCAGTTTTTACAGATATTGGCAGAGATTTTCCAATCCGCCTTTTATGCCTGTGTTAGTGACCAAGAGAGATTTGAAGGCAATCCCGATTTACAATTCGAGATTGAATACCTCATTGATTCTGAGCCTGATTTAGCTCCTATTCGTGTTCGGATTTCCCGTCAAGCTACGGGCAAAAAACGTCCAACTATTATAGTAGAGACAAGAGATGAAGAAGAATATGAGTGGATTAACTGCGATCTTCAAGATCCTAAAACTCATGATTTGCTACCTGACAAGATAGTTGGTTATACATCAGGCGATAACGAAACACTCAGTCTACCCTTCTTAAAAAGTCGTAGTGGATATGCATCTGATGTCAGAGATAAAGCTTTTAATAAAGAACAAAAAAAGCAAGGTATTCCTGATACTCGGTTGATGTTAATTGATTATGGAACACATTTGGAAGTTCTTGTGGCTAATCTGCTGTTAGGTAATAGCTCACAATGGGAGGCTTTACTTGATGCGGCAAAACTCCAAGACCTGCATTCATTTCGCTGTATTGTTCAACTCGCACACAGCGCTGCAAAACCTATTCATAGATCTGGGATTGGAAGCAATCGAAAAAAGACACAACTTACGCATGAACTAGAAGATTACCTTTACCGACTTCAATGTTGTGCTACCTGCTACACCATTGATGAGAAAACAGAAACTTATATATTTGACTATTGGATTAACGATCAGACAAGAGAAGCTTTCCGTTCTTTTTGGAATGATCCACTTGATCTTTACTCAGCTTTTCACAAACTTGCCATGTTAAATGATTTGGTTTTACCAAAGAAGACTCGAGAGCGCTTGCTTCATAGAGATAATAAGACTCGAAGATTTGCTTCACGGCTCCCTGAACCTCAAGATGAAGACAAAGTATTCCGCTTTGAAAGAGTTAATTTTCGTTCAAGAAGTGGCAGCGAAGTAGTAGACTATGTATCACTCTCTGATGGAGAGCATCAACTTGCTCAGCTTCTTGGGACTTTTTGTATGATTTCATCTCCTAATGTGCTTTTTTTACTTGATGAACCTGAGTCACACTTTAATCCGCAATGGCGAGTAAAATTTATCTCACGCATACTTGAGATACCCACAAAAGATGGCGATCGCAAGCAAAACTCTAAAGCAGCCAAACAAGATTGCTTGATAACAACACATGCTCCTTTTATACCTTCGGATATGCAGAGAGATAAAGTTTTTATTTTTAGTAAAAATGACAACGGAAAAATTCAAGTTAAGAACCCTGATGTGCAGACATTTGGGTCAACATTTGACACTATTATTGAAGAATGCTTTGAAGTTCGCCCTCCTATGTCTCAGATTCCTCGTGACGAAATTGAAGAACTCATGAAGAGTGATAATTCTGAAGAGATTAGAGCAGGGATTCAGTGTTTGGGGAATTCTGTAGAGAAAGCCTTTCTTGCTGATCATCTTCGTCAGGTAATAAATAGAGACGGAGTTTAGGATGCTTTTTGGTTACCCCATTGAGGCGACGGCAGAAAATTGGCTCCATGAGTGCTTGCACGAAATTCTGCAACTAATTCATACCTGCACAGAAACAGGGAAATCACTGCCAGCATGGCCTGAGATGGTTCCAGTGCGGTATCGAAAAAGTTTGCAAAAACGTACAGGATTGAGGGATAGGTTGAATGTCTATCAGACAGCATTGGCAAAGCTTAGTGTTTTGGAACAAAACCGCATCTTACAGGCATTCAAGGATCAAAACGAAATTGCTCTCCTCGTGTCTTGTCAATGTGATTGTGAAGCAGTTACTGACCTACCATCAGAGATTCATGAACCAATAAAATCTCTTTTTGAATTTGCGTTTCTTCTTCTGACGGGTCTAGGAATTCGTGACAAGCACTACAAAATAATTTATGCTGAGGCATCTCACCATATATGCCCTTTCTGTGGATGTGAATACTTCGATGCACCTGGCGCTACTCGTGAGGCATTAGATCACTACTTACCAGAACACAAATACTACTTTGCAGGGGCAAATTTACGCAATCTCGTCCCAATGGGAAATAAATGTAATTCGGGCTATAAACTTGATCAAGACATTCTCAGAAAAGATGATGGTACTCGTCGCAAATCATTTTATCCCTACAGTCATGGAAAAGTTGCAATTTCCCTCGATAAGAGTCAACCTTTCGCTGGAACAATTGGAACAACTGGAGAATTACTACCAAAATGGGAAATTGAATTTAGCTCTAACTCTGAAGAAGTGACTACTTGGGATGACGTGTTTCACATTCGAGAGCGATATAAGCGAGATGTGTTAGATGGATCATTTAATAATTGGCTTAATGGCTTTCGCGCTTGGTGTCGCGATCCCCGAAAACAGATGCCTAATTCAGATCGGGAATGGTTGGATACAATTGAAGGATATGCAATTTACCATGAGTTTTTAGGTTTTGAGGATCGAGCATTTTTAAAAGCTGCTGTATTCCGAATGCTACATATACATTGCAAAAATGGTGATCAACGCCTCATACAATTTATTAAGGATATTGTAAATGATGTAAGCATTTAGTTAAACTTTTTTGAAAGAGAATTGATCATTAATATCTCAAGGATTTACTGAATGATCGCTTCTCAAATAGATAGAACTTATATATAACTTAAATAGAACAAGACAATGGAAGAGATTAACGAAAAAGTAAAAGAATATATCCGACTGTATACCGAAGCAAACTATCCGATTCGAGACATCGCCAAGCAATGCAAAACATCAGTCTCCACTGTATACAACGCAATGGTCGCCGCAGGATTTACAGAATTTAGATCGAAACACTCACGCGCTAGCCATACGAGAATGTCGATGGAGCAGCAAGCGATCGCCTTATACCAATCAGGACTAACGAGGTCAGCGATCGTCCAAAAATTAAATGTCGCCGCCAGAACCCTCAACAAAATCCTTGAAAAGCATAATATTCCCATTCGTCGGGGCATCGATCCCGTTACCTCAGCCAATCGCGCTGCACAATACAACAAAGCCTACAACGATTACAACTTAACCCTGAGAGAAACCGCCGAGCTATTTGGCATCTCCCATCCGATTGTATTGCAGGAACTAAAGCGCAATGGCTACCCGATCCGACAAAGCGTAGACTCCAAAAACCGTTTGAAATTAAGACTAAAACATAAATTAGGCGGTATCGCAGGATTAGCAGTACCAAAACTGACCCCAAGGCAAAGAGAGCGCCGCCAGATTTTGCTGCGAATCAGACAAAGGCAAGAAGATAAACTAAAGCAAAAACGGCTAGAAGGCTATGCTCGCGCCCAAGAATATTGGCAACTAGTCTGCGAGGGAGGGCTAGACTTTGACCAAGTAGGCGCGATGTTTGGAGTCACAGGCAAAACCGTCGAACGGATCATTAAGCGCAATGGTATTGACATCAAAGAACTATCGCGGAAAGAAAAAGCCGAAGCCTTCAAGGAAGACGCTGTAATCGCCAAACAATATTGGGATCTGTACAACCAGCCCATGAGCCTAGAAAATGTAGGCAAAATGTTTGGCTTAAGCGATTCCACGATTAGGCTAGTGCTGCTCAAGCATGGCTATGAAATTCGTAAACGCGGACGATTATTCAACACTGCGCCCACCATAAGGAAACCGAAAAGCCCGAAAAAGTCCAAGGTGGTAGTAGTATCAGAAGAAAGTGTCGTTGCAACTTCAAACGCTTTAGATTTTTTGACACCAAATATACCGAATTTGCCTAATACAAAAGTCAAAAAATCTACTTAAACGAACCCTTAAAAAGTAAATATTACGAAATTTTAAACGTTTTTAGCCCATAAAAGTTAGCTATTGTGTTTTCCGAGTCATGAATTGCCGCACCTAAAATTAACGGCGATCTTCATAGACTCTCTGGGTTTCAGGCAGTACCCATAGGGCGCATAAACCTTTAGTCACATACTTGCCATTGAGAATGATTAAAGCCTCCTTGAGGTTTTGCTGATCCTGAAGACAGGTTTTTAAAATACTCTGATTCCAGTCCACGAGATTCTTTGCCAGTTTGCCGTTGTCACTTGCCACCCACTCCAAATCCCTAGCGGATTGGGCGTTTAGACTGGGTGTAGGTAAAAACAGTTTTGCGATCGCCAAGCCCGAAACCAGACCCGCCGCTAAACCAATCATCAACATCCCCGCACAGAAACCAATGAAGGGCAAGCTAATCGCTCGCCAATAACCTTGGGATTCCTGATGCTGTTTGTTTTTGATGATATTCGCGATCGCCTGACTAATCGCCACTTCCTGTTCCTTAACCGCAGTCTCGCGCAGAGTTGCCAGAAAGTCACGGAACTTTTGGATACCAACATCAAAGCCTTTGGCTAAGGCACTTTGGAGGAGGTTTTGAAGTTACTCAATTTATTAGAACCTCCCCATTGTGACTGCTGAAGTTTTCTCCTAATAACTTTCAGCAATCTATCTAAACTAAATATTTTAATTCTGCTAATAGGAAATCTCCTACTTCGCTTTAGAATGTCATCTATGCTTGAGTTCTCTAAGACGAGCCAAAGTACCTTCAACTGGAGGATGTTTAATCCCTTCAGGAATAATCACCTTGTCGTCAAAATTGATGCCACACAGATCTGAATCATTCTCTCCTATTTGCCATGCTGGACGAATAAATATTTGCTTTTTCATGATTCCAAACTCCCACAAGAATTTTGTACTAGAACCATCATTTGATATGTAGCCTAGAGTAAAAATATAGAAACCTAATTCTTCAAAAGACTCTACAAACTGATCAAGATTTTTAGATTCTTTTGGCTCCATAGTGCGAACTCGAGACGTTAAAATAAACTGTGAGTTGTTTGAATCTTTTAAGCAGTCATGATTTATTCCAATGACAACACGATAAGCTGCGGGATTATCAGAATCAATTCCAGTAATAATAGAGACCCTGATTTTCTCATGTGTATCTGTGTTTCCAAATTCTTGTCTCCACTGAGAAAAAATTTTCTTGCTTGCATTTTCATCTTCAAACAAAAGTGCGAGAGATAAAAGCGGAAGATTATGATCATTTGGGATAAAGCCAAAACCAGTCCCTTTCCATTTAGCTTTATCCCAAAGATTAAGATCAATTAGAGAGAAAACTCTGCGATCCTGATGCTTTAGCTGATCAGTCCTCTTCCCTCTTGGCAAAGAATCATCTTGACCTAATTTTGATGATATTTGAGTAGTTCCATCAGAAACATTTTGAATGGTTTCGACGTTCCATGAACTTATCCTTTTTGGAGGAAACCGTTCATCGATATCGCTCAACTGCCAATCGATAAGGTGTAGTTTAGGAGTTGCGCCTAAAATGTTCCAAGTTGAACTAGAGATATTTGTAAGGTTAAATGCACGAGAGAAAGCAAATTCATCCTGTAAAAGTTTGTCAAAATAATGTTCTGGATTTGGGATATATGCTATGTGAAGAATTACATGAATGAGTAAACCCGCTAATTTTTTATTTAATGATTCATAATTAAGACTTGAGGTATACGATCCATCAATAGAATGTTTTATTTCTACGACAGTTTCAAGAAGTTTTGTGTTTTCCTCTTGAATGTGAAAGTCAAAAACATCAATAGTAGAATCTGAGGAAATAATTTGAAATCTTATATTTGTCTGATGCGGGAATAATTCTGCATCAAGACTAGTTGAGAGGAAAGCTTCAAAAGCAGCAAGGATAGACTCTGCAATAAAAATTGAGCTGTTCTCATTTATTGTTTCAGCGATTATGTTACATCCTAAAACTTGAGAATAGAATTTTACATTAGCTTCATTCAGAAATTCTGGCGATTCTGGTAAATTTTGACTAGCTGGTTGGGCTATCCATTTGTTACAAAGATCGCGAACACGTAATTCATCTTCTCCCTGTGGAATACAACCTTCATTTTGAAGATAGTCTTCATAACCGAGTGTATATAGCGAGGCAAAGAATGAGTGTTGTAAATCAAGATTGTCTAGTATGATTGGAAGAGTCTCTAAGCAATGTAAGTCTTTAAAGGAAGTTTTAAGAATTAGAATCCCAAGAATTTGGTCTTGATTTTCCCTATCTTTAAAAAAGCTATTATTGGGTTCCCTATCAATTCCAAGAATTTGTGCAACGAATGTAGCTAACTCAATCCAAGCAAGAATTATAGGAATTTGACCTAACTGTAATTCAATCCAGATAAGCTTTTGTAAACAAGTAAAAGCTTGAGTAGTAATTGTGCCATTTTCCCAATACTCATTAAAAGCCTGAGATGTTGCCAGAAGTATATTGGAGCGTGCAGCCCATAATAGACCTACCGACTCATAAGCACTCGCACATAGAGCCAGTGTAGTAATTAATTCGCTACGGCACTCACGCATAGCCAAATTATGCTGCGCCCGACCCAGAAGACGAATGGCTTCGTAATAGTTTCCACCAGTAAGTTTCTGTATTCCTCTTGTCATAAGCATACGTCCAGAAGTTGCTCTAGTTTCTCTATCTTGTGAAATCAAAAGCACATACTCAAAAAGCTTATCGAATTCAGCATTATTAGGTAAACGTTCACCAAGTTCCATAAAAATCTTGATTAGACTTGTTATAGGGAAATTTACTAATCCTTTAGCTTTTTCAAATAATTTATGAAACTCATTAATTATTCTAGTTAATTTGATAGGTTCTAACTTAGACTCAAGTAAATCCATCAGTAATTCAATAGCATGTGCTTGTAGAGACGTACTTGGTCTATTTAATTCAACTTGTAACCTTTGCAATTCGTTGCGTAAAGTTTTAGTTCGCATATCTAATTTTGAGGCTGAAGCTTCAAGTTTTGTTCTTTGAACTGTAGTCCACAGTAGTTGCCACAAATTAGCTAACAGTTCAATATCTGTAACTTGGCTGCTACCCACTGCTATATGTTCAACGTTGTCATAGATGTGATTTAAGGCGTTAAAGTCATCATGCCACCAAAAAGCAGTCCATGCTTTGTCATAAGCACAGTGAAGTTTTTGTTGAGATGTTCCATATTGTTCAGCTACACGTTCGGCACGTGTAAAACGTCCATCAACTTCTATACGAGGCAATTCAAGCTCTCGTGATAAATTAGCTGCCTCAATGCAAGCTTCAACCAGTTGATACTCGATACCTTGATAACGGTTTGGATCTTGTATTTGTGTCTCTAACTCTTTCAGTTCAGATTCACGAGCTACATCTAAAGCACCTTTTTTAATAGATGGAGTTAAAGATGAACTAATTTTGAGGGTTTCTATCGCTATATATTCGCGCTTGTTCTCAAATACTTTGTCAAGTATCCAATTCCTGTCCAGAATTCGTATATAAACACCGTATTCTTTTAGGAGTTCATCTTCCATTTTGGCGCGATCTTTATCTTTGATAAATCGACTACTGATAAAATAAATTAAAGTATAACCTCGCTGAGTTTCTATAATTCCTTGTACATCAGAACGAACTTTTGAACGCCACTCTTCTTTTGCACTAATGGCAAATGCCCAACGCTCTGACGCAGCTTCACGCCCAATGCCCTCATACCAGAGAAGTGAAACAGCATCGGATACGGGATAAGTTTCAGAGTCTACCTTGCTATCTCCTCCTCCAGTTGGTCCTGTTTGTGGTAAAAGGTTAGGGCAAATCTCTTTCTCGGCTAATCTTCGACAAAAATGCTCAAAATCTTTTTCTTGACTACGTTTAGTCAGAGTTTCTAAATGATATTCAAGAAAACCTCGATCTAATAGAGATTCTCCCACTACTTCCGTGTCAGAAAAAAGATAAGGTCGCCGCGCCCTCATAAAATCTGAAGGACGAAAATCTACTGATTCATTGTTTGGTTGATTTTCATTCATGAGTTTTATCAGTCTTTTGATTTATGTTTATGAGATACGCGCTGTACTTTAAAAGCATACAAAATTCGCTCATGTAGGTAAATAGGTGGAAGGAGGAAAAAGAAGACGACGCAGGAAGTCAAAATCAATCCAACGTAGATTGTAAGCCCACTCGAACATGGCTACATACAGATACAAATACTTCTTGTGAATACCTCGAAAGGGACGCAGAAAATTGCGTAAACCAACCCAAATGCCCTCCATAGTATTGCAATGAACCTCACAAAAACCATCTTGATCTTCATCGCGGGCATACTCGCGCTGAGAGTGACAAACGGTTTGACGCTCACGACCAGAAGCAGGTATGCGATTATAAGCATCGGATTCATCGGTATAGACTGTCGTGGTCGGTAAGGTCGTTACCTCTACCTGCGGTTGAATCGTGATTTGTTGAGTATTGTCACAGACCTTCATGCGGATCTGACCACTGTTGCGCCCAACAGTACCGACAATGGGTGGACGGTCATTTGCCATGGTTCCTTGCCTTTGCGTTGATTCCCGCGTTGTCTTGGTGGGTCTGCTATTGGATCTTTTTTGCTCCCTTTCTCCTGCATTCTGAAACATCTCGTCCATCTCGGCTTCAGCATCGGGCAGATTACCATTAATCAAATGGGCAAATCCTCGACGTTGATGATGCCGCCAAGACAATAATGTCCCATAGTCGAGTCCTAGTTCCTCGGCTGTGTGTTGGGTCGTTTGTCCTTGTAAGAATCCACGCAATATCAGCACGATCTGACCACAGGTGTAATGGCTTCCTGATAAGTCTGTTCCTGTAAAAATGTGAAACACTTTCCCACATTCCCGACACTTATATTTGACGATTGGTGTACGTTGGCGATCGTGTGGCGCTTGTCCTGCTGGTATTGCGTGTCCACTTGGACAATGCAAACCCTTTGGATGCAGGATCTTTAATAACCATTCATAGCACGCTTGTTCATCTAACAATTCGGTCAGGGGAAATTTGATCATGGCATCTCTATCGATTTATGAAAATGACTTCCTCCTATTTTGCCATTTCACCTACTTCCCCATATGAGCGACAAAATTATTATAGCCAGTAAAATTTCATTCTGACAGTTGAGAATTTACGAGGCGATCGCCAGATCATCTTGCAGGTTAAGGGGCGGGAAATTGAATTTGCCAATTTGAGCGAATTTGATATCCAACAATTTGAGCAGGCTTGGCAGCATCGATCTCAAGCACAGCAAAAAAGCTTTGACTCACAAGCCAAAATCCCATAATCTATCTCCCGCGCATTTCCTAAGAGCAATGGCAACAAGATAATTAAAGAGATCGCTATCTCAGACAATTTTTCGCTTAGGCAGAGTCACTATAATTGAACTATGAAACTTTCTAACTTGCTCATCATTCTTGGCGCGATCTCAATCCCTATTACTATTTTTGCAGTAACTAAAGCTATGTCTGCTCCCCTACCCGTCGGATTCCCATCGCCAACATCTCACGGAAAAATTGAAGTTAAGCAATATCCTGCCTATCGTTCTGGCACATACACTTACGAAGGAAATCTCAGTCAACTGAGATCTTGCACCATTCCTGAAAGAGTTAAGTAGGAATGGGTTTGAGAATAATTTCAAACCCATGACGAGCAGCAATATCGGCACTAATTTGGAGATACCTAAGAAGTTTCAACCAAAGGACAGAAGGAAATAAAACGGAAAGTGTCAAATCACAGGTAGCTTTCCAGTCCAAGACAGGAGGACTCGACCATTGATCAATCCAATGGGCCAAAAGATAAGCAAGCAGAGAGAGGATAAGCCAACGATAAACACCAAGTTTTGTAGATTGCCCAAAACAATGCAAACCAAAGCGATGTTTGATGGTTTTGAAGAATCCCTCAATCGCCCAACGCTTACGACCTAACATCACCAGATAAGCACCAGAATAAGGATGAGAAGAGACAACAAAGCGTAACTCCCGTTTACTATCAGCTCTTTTGAGCCAAAACCAAGAGATCGTCAAAGGCTGAGTTAGCCCTTCTAGCAAAATTTGTTGTCCACGTTTGCCATGACGATAAAGTTGTTTGACTGTACGGCCATCTTGAAGTTTACGATTGTTGCGTACACCGACAACGATGCGCCAAGTCTTGGCGCGGACAGATTGAAAACTTCACCGTACTAAACTCAGTATCAGCAGCGACAATCACAGTCTTGCCTTGGGTTAGTTGCTTGGGTACTGTCCCCAATAACACAAGCTAAGTCAGAGGACTGGGGTATCCTTTGCCGCGCCATACTCTAAAACTCCATGGTACGCGCCACTCTCCATAGACCAGATACAGTACAACCAGATGTAGTCCTCGCTTTCCGTTTAGTATTCTCACCCATGGGTCTGGTTCGTTTTGGGTGGGATTGCTCAAATGTAAAAACTTGCCGCTTTTTCTAGGGTAGTCAAGTCTATCAGTATCTTTAATGGCACTTGTTTCGATGGGCGATGCTTGGCGATTTGTCCCAAAATAGCCTGCCGTGTTGACCGAATTACTGCTCTCGTTGACCAGTTATAGTGATTGAGAAATCGGCTGAGTGCACTCGCTGATTTTATCTGTGTATGTTCTGGATAAGGATGCCTTTGTGCTTCGAGAAATAGTCCTAGTATTGCATTGAGACTTGCTGTTTGATACACACTTGGCATCAAACACAGAAGACTATACACTAGCCCTTGGGCGTGCTTAACGATGCTTTCCATGCTCGTTATTTAATTTACTACTACGCCCTTTTTTTCACATTTCTGCTCTTTCTGCAACCCCTTTTCTTGAATGGTGCAAGATCTCAGTCAAGGTTTATGAAGCTCAAGAAAAGTATGGATGGGTATGGTTATTTATGGGTGATGTGCTTGAAACTGAGCGTAGCCCAATTCCAGAATTACCTAACTTTGATGATGTAAAGCTCAAATCTCTTCATGGGGATTTTCTCTGGCATACCCACTACAGCCGTGTTATGGAAAATGCCTTAGATTTTGCTCACGCACCTTTCGTTCATGCTGGCTCATTTGGAGATAAAGATCGTCCACAGATTGCTGAATTTACAGTAGAAAATCATCCAACTGGTGCGGGCGCAACTGTGATGGTCAATGCGTCAGCACCCAAAGGTATTTGGAGCTTTTTGGCATCAAAGAAACCTTCAGTAATCAAAACTCGGACAGCTTTCTTTTTGCCCAATATTACTGTGCTAGAAGTAAATTTAGTATTTGGTAGATTACTTATTTACAGCGCTCATGTTCCGATTGATGACCAGACAACGGTAAGTAAATGGATTAATCTACGGAGCTTTTTTACTGGTAACTGGGCAGATGCAGATGCGCGTAAACGGGTCTTAAAGGTTTTCAATCAAGATAAACCGATTGTAGAATCCCAACATCCCAAGATTGTCCCCTATGACCTTAATGAAGAATTGCACGTTCAATCAGACGCTTTACAGGTAGAGTATCGGAAAATGCGCCGTCAGTTTTTTAAGAATTAGTCGTTCTGCCATCCACATATCGGACAATTCCAACTTAGGCGATCGCCACATCGGACACAAACTAAATATCGATGTCCGAAAACAGCTAGATTTTAGGAAAGATCGGGTTTATGCTGGAGCCATGAAACTTGATAAAAACGTTTGTTACCGAGCATTGCAAACCAGAGATGCCAGATTTGATGGGCATTTTTTTACCGCAGTGTTAACCACCAAAATTTATTGTCGACCAATTTGTCCAGCACGAATTCCCAAACTGGAAAATTGTCTATTTCTATCTTCTGCCGCCGCCGCTCATCAAGCTGGATTTCGACCATGCTTGCGCTGTCGTCCAGAAATCGCGCCCAATTTACGTCGGAATCTGGAGCCAAGTCTAACAGTATTTGATCGAGCATTGACGGCGATCTCGAATGGCATATTAGATGAACTAAGCGTAAAAGAATTGGCGATCGAGCTAGAAGTGAGCGAGCGCCACTTACGGCGATTATTTATCTCTCAGTTGGGTGCTTCACCCGTGACAGTCGCCCAAACTCGGCGGATTCTGTTTGCCAAACAACTAATTGATGAAACGTTCCTATCAATGACTGAAATTGCTATGGCGGCAGGGTTTGTGAGTATTCGGCGATTTAATGATGCGATTCAAACAACTTATCAGCAATCACCTAGCGATCTTCGCAAAATCAGATCGAGTACCAATAGCAATTCAACGGAAACTATCACTCTCAAGTTACCGTTTAGTCCTCCCTACGACTGGAATACGCTGATTAAATTTTTGGCAGGTAGAGCAATGCCAGGAATTGAAGTTGTGACCAGTGATTTTTATCAACGGACAATTTCCCTAGCACAAGTCCACGGTATGATCGAAGTCCGCCCTGTAGCAAGTGAAAACTATTTAATAGCGAAGATTCAGTTCCCAAATGTTGCTGCTTTGTCACAAATTGTCGATCAATTACGGCATATTTTCGATTTAAGTGCGAACACCACAATGATTTCGTCACACTTAGCCATCGATCCCTATTTAACAAGTGCCGTTACAGCATTACCAGGATTGCGAGTACCTGGAGCATGGGATGGTTTTGAGCTAGCAGTGAGAGCGATTTTAGGTCAACAGATTAGCGTAGCTGCAGCAACAACTCTTGCTAGTCGGCTCGTAGCAACTTATGGCGAACCGTTAGTTGTCGAACCGACAGCTTGGGCTGCCCCAGAATTACGCTATGTTTTTCCACTGCCAGAGCGATTGATCGGTCAAGATCTAACGCAGTTGGGAATCATGAAGGCAAGATCTCAGGCAATTATTTCTTTAGCCGAAAAATTTGCCGAAAATCCTAATTTACTGCAAGGATTTCAGACATTGGAAGATGCTGTTAAACAGTTGTGTAAATTGCCAGGAATTGGCGAGTGGACAGCGCACTATATTGCCATGCGATCGCTCCGCGAACCCGATGCTTTTCCGACTGGTGATTTGGCGTTGTTGAGATCGATCAAACGATATGATTCTGCAATTACTAAATCTACCCTAGCAAAACGGGCAGAGAATTGGCGACCGTGGCGGGCTTATGCCGCAATGTATCTATGGTCGGCAGGCTGAAAAAATTAGTAGATGTAGCAAAATATGATGAAACTTTTAATCGATCAAATTCTATCGCCAATGGGCATGATGCGTCTAATTTCTGATGGTGACAGTCTCTGTGCGTTAGATTTTGCTGACTGTGAAGTGCGGATGCTGGGACTATTACAGAAACGATATCCAGCCTGTGAGTTGGTAGAAATGATCGACCCCTTAGGCTTCAGCACGAAGATCCGCGCCTATCTGAGTGGAGATTTTAAAAGTTTGGATAATATTCCTGTTAATGGTGGCGGTACTGAGTTTCAACAGCAGGTATGGCAGATGCTCCAGACGATTCCGATCGGTACAACTATCTCTTACGGAGATCTAGCAACCAAAATCGGTAAACCAACAGCAGCTAGAGCGGTAGGAATGGCAAATTCTCTCAATCCAGTTGCGATCGTCGTACCCTGTCATCGCGTGATTGGAGCCAAGGCTAAACTTACTGGCTACGCTGGTGGTATTGATCGCAAGCAATGGTTGTTACAACATGAAGGTATAAAATTAAAGTAAAGATGTATCAATATTCTTGATTCTTGTTGATTTACAAAACAAAAAACCGATTCGTATGATGGAAAGACTAAAGCAGAAGTATCATGAGTTTGTATTAATCGCAGTCTAACAAGCCCGTTGCACGCTGACCATATTGAGTTTTTTCGCCAAGCAAAAATAATTGTGCAGCGATCGCCCCACAAAGAGAGATAACAAATCATTGGAGCGGACTAAAAAATGATATTTTTAGTGATAGGCGAAAGCTATCTCAGCCGCTCAATTCAACCGTTATACTCCAGAGGAGTTAAGTCATTTTCAAAAAGAGTTGCCATCTCAAGTTAGATATTTGCATATGCAAGTTATTGAGCATACCGAAACAACGCTGATCCTTAAGCTTGACGAAAATCAGTTTCTATATATCGGACTTCAGATAGGAGGTAGTTTAGTATTTGTTGGACTATTAATGGTAATTGCTCAACCTATAGCAAACAAAGATTTGAGAGGATTCAAAGCGATGAGAATGGACTCAAAAGCGGAAAAGCCTTGTCTTTTTCCAGTATTGACAATCGAACGAACAGCCGCAAATAAATCACGCCCCCAATTAGAGCGAAACCCATTCGTAACTTTTCTAAAAATGACACTCCAACGCAAAGCCTGTTCGCTAGAGTTATTGGTTGGTGGGATGGTGTGGTCATCCAAAAACAGAAATAAGTTTTCTCGTAATTCTCGATAACGCTTCTGTAATCTAAGTCCATCTTCTTGAGTTGGTAACAGAGCTAAAATATTGTCTAGGTCTCGATACAATCGACATCGATATTGATAACGAGTAGAGTCAGCTAAATCCGACCATCGCCTTCGCAACACCAAAGCTCGCAGTAGTAGCTTTTTCATCCTGCCAGAGAAAATCTGGTCTCCTGCATCAATTCCATACTGACAATCTCTGAGTTGATGGGCAAGACAAACTTGCCATTCTGTCGCTGGATTGGTCTTTTGGGCGCTAAACAAATCTGATACCCACACCTCTGGTTGATGCTCTGCCATTACTTCGGCGATGACATCTGCGCCTCTAGAAGGTCGGATGATATGAAAACATACTTGTTCGTTCTGGAATACCCATTCCCATTGATTTTTACCGTTTACCCTTGCACTGGTTTCGTCACTGCATACTAGACGAGATGTTTTTAGGGCTTGGAGTATTCCTGTCACCTCCGACTCTAGTTGTCCTTTCACCCTTGTTAAGAGATTGGCGATACCTCCTTCTGATATCTCTAAGCCAAACACTTCACTCAGCATTTGCTGCATTCTTCCATAGCTTATCCCGTGACTATATCTCATCGTTGTCACTAGGGCAGCTATTCTATCTCCAAAGGGACTTCCTACTTCAAGTCCTACGGGTACTGCTGCGATTTGTTCCTGTCCGCAACGCTCACACTTGCATCCATACCTTTCGATTCTGGTCACGATTGGCTTGATTGGTGGTATGTCGATCTTGTCGTATCTTTCCAGTAATACTTGTATTGACTCGCTAATCTCTTTCCCGCATTCTGTGCAACTTTTCACGGTTGCTTTGATTGTTTGGTCTGGATTTTCACTCAGGTGACGACCTCCTCCATCTCTACCTATGCTTCCTGCTCGTTTGCCTTCTGTTTCTTCTGGATTATTGATCTCGGTTTTAAATCCCTTGGCTGGTGGCAAACTTGAGTTCTTTGAGGTCTTCTTTGGTTTCTTTTCTAGCTGTTTCTGTAGTTTTTGTAGTTCTTCCCATAGCTTAACTATCAAGGCTTCTTTTGCCTCGTCTGTTAAGTCTTTTAGGTTGGGTAGTTCCTTCATTTCTTTAATTTATCAGCTTTTGCCTTTTTGTCAATTTTCCTACGTTGAGCTATTACTATTAATGTTAGGTGCGGATTTCAGAACAAACCCTGACTACGATCTTACTTCTGCACAGAATCTAAACTCTTTCATGAAAATCTTGGCAGGTCTATCTATTTTAATTGGTTTAGTTTTCGGCTTTACTGGGATAAATAATCAAGATGATTCCTATATCTTTGATAAAGAAGCAGCTACTTTTAGAATTACTGGAAGAGGATGGAGAGGTTCATATAACAAGGAATATCCCATATCTCATATCAAAGAAGTGATCGTAAACAGAGCTAAATTTACTGGACATGAATCTGTAACTTCTGACCCTCCCGATGTATTCTATATTTCTCTAAGGCTAGAAATGGTTCCAGAAATTCCAAAAGATGTTTTTTTGCAATACCGAAATACCGACTTCCAATTGATAAGCGAGTTTGCAGATACAATTAGAAAGTTTCGCTCATATGGGGAAGTAGGTGAAATGGCAAAATAGGAGGAAGTCATTTTCATAAATCGATAGAGATGCCATGATCAAATTTCCCCTGACCGAATTGTTAGATGAACAAGCGTGCTATGAATGGTTATTAAAGATCCTGCATCCAAAGGGTTTGCATTGTCCAAGTGGACACGCAATACCAGCAGGACAAGCGCCACACGATCGCCAACGTACACCAATCGTCAAATATAAGTGTCGGGAATGTGGGAAAGTGTTTCACATTTTTACAGGAACAGACTTATCAGGAAGCCATTACACCTGTGGTCAGATCGTGCTGATATTGCGTGGATTCTTACAAGGACAAACGACCCAACACATAGCCGAGGAACTAGGACTCGACTATGGGACATTATTGTCTTGGCGGCATCGCATCCAACGTCGAGGATTTGCCCATTTGATTAATGGTAATCTGCCCGATGCTGAAGCCGAGATGGACGAGATGTTTCAGAATGCAGGAGAAAAGGGAGCAAAAAAAAAGATCCAATAGCAGACCCACCAAGACAACGCGGGAATCAACGCAAAGGCAAGGGAACCATGGCAAATGACCGTCCACCCATTGTCGGTACTGTTGGGCGCAACAGTGGTCAGATCCGCATGAAGGTCTGTGACAATACTCAACAAATCACGATTCAACCGCAGGTAGAGGTAACGACCTTACCGACCACGACAGTCTATACCGATGAATCCGATGCTTATAATCGCATACCTGCTTCTGGTCGTGAGCGTCAAACCGTTTGTCACTCTCAGCGCGAGTATGCCCGCGATGAAGATCAAGATGGTTTTTGTGAGGTTCATTGCAATACTATGGAGGGCATTTGGGTTGGTTTACGCAATTTTCTGCGTCCCTTTCGAGGTATTCACAAGAAGTATTTGTATCTGTATGTAGCCATGTTCGAGTGGGCTTACAATCTACGTTGGATTGATTTTGACTTCCTGCGTCGTCTTCTTTTTCCTCCTTCCACCTATTTACCTACATGAGCGGAAAGTTTATTGAGATCGATGCATAACACATCACTGGAGCGACCAAGATTGCGATATTTTGATTGATAGCGAAAGTTATCTACTGCCGCTCAGCTCAGTCGTTAGCCCACAATGTTTTTTGAGTCACCGAAAGATCCTCGAAAATAGCGGTAGATAAAGCAAATAGTTGAGAAATCTAGGGGTTGTGCTTCATCCTCATACCACTGCATCTTGCATTTAGATTGCAGCATTAAGTCGTTGATCGTTACGTTTTGTATCGTAATTCATCAACTCAAACAAGTAATCAAACTTAGCTTTGACACCGTTGTAGAGGTTATCGGCTGTCGAGATGAGTTGCAACAGGCTAACAAGCCTAGTACATCGGACTGAAGAATTCTGCTGGTGCTGAGTTTGAGTCCCTGGCAGCCGCTGATTTGAGCCGCTAGGTAAACAAAAGGAGAACATGATGTACTACAGCAGCGGCAACTACGAAGCCTTTGCCCGCCCGCGTAAACCCAAGGGTGTGGAGAACAAGACTGCCTGGTTTGTCGGCTCGGGCTTGGCGGCACTGGCGGGTGCGGCATTCCTGATCCGCGACGGTCAGATGCCGGGCAATCAAATCACCATCTTGGAGCAGCAGCCATTGCCCGGTGGCGCTCTGGACGGCATCAAGGATCCGCAAAAAGGCTTTGTAATCCGCGGCGGTCGCGAGATGGAAACTCACTTCGAGTGCCTGTGGGATCTATTCCGCTCGATTCCGTCGCTGGAAATCGACGGTGCTAGCGTACTCGACGAGTTCTATTGGCTCGACAAGGACGATCCGAACTCCTCTTTGCAGCGCGCTACTGTGAATCGCGGCGAGGACGCGCATACCGATGGTCTGTTCACGCTCAGCGAGCAGGCGCAGAAGGAGATCGTCAAGTTCTTCATGTCCACCCGCGAAGAGATGGAGAACAAGCGCATCACCGAGGTGTTCGGGGAGGAGTTCCTCAGTAGTAATTTCTGGCTCTACTGGCGCACGATGTTTGCCTTCGAGGAGTGGCACTCGGCGCTGGAGATGAAGCTTTACCTGCACCGTTTCCTCCACCAAATCAAAGGGATGCCGGACTTCTCCACGCTGAAGTTCACCAAGTATAACCAGTATGAGTCGCTGGTGCTGCCGCTGGTCAAGTGGCTGACCGAACATGGCGTGGTGTTCCAATACGAGACCGAGGTGACCGATGTTAATTTCGACATTGCACCCGGACGCAAACAGGCGACCCGCCTCCACTGGCGTAGGGATGGCGTGGAAGGCGGCGTTGATCTAGGCTCAGACGACTTGTTGTTCATCACCATCGGCTCGCTCACCGAGAACTCCCACAACGGTGACCACCACACACCAGCGAATCTCAATCTAGGTCCCGCACCAGCCTGGGATCTTTGGCGGCGTATCGCCGCAAAGGATTCGGGATTTGGGCACCCTGACGTATTCGGCGCACACATCCCCGAGACCAAATGGGAGTCGGCTACCGTCACGACGCTTGATGAGCGCATCCCCAAGTACATCCAGAAGATCGCCAAGCGTGATCCGTTCAGCGGCAAGGTGGTGACCGGCGGCATCGTCACCGCGAAGGACTCATCCTGGCTGCTCAGTTGGACGGTGAACCGGCAGCCGCACTTCAAGCAGCAGCCCAAGGATCAGATCGTGGTTTGGGTTTACGCGCTGTTCGTCGAGCAACCCGGCGACTACGTAAAGAAGGCGATGCAGGACTGTAGCGGCGAAGAGATCACCCAGGAATGGCTCTACCACATGGGCGTGCCAGTCGAGGACATCCCCGCGCTGGCAGCAACGGGTGCGATAACCGTGCCGGTGATGATGCCGTATGTGACCGCCTTCTTCATGCCACGCCAAGCTGGTGATCGCCCGGATGTAATACCTGAAGGCGCAGTCAACTTCGCTTTCATCGGGCAGTTCGCGGAATCCAAGGAGCGCGACTGCATCTTCACCACCGAGTATTCCGTGCGAACACCGATGGAGGCTGTCTATACGCTGCTCAACGTCGAGCGCGGCTTGCCGGAAGTATTTAACTCCACCTACGACATTCGTATGCTCCTTTCCGCGATCGGTAGCCTACGAGACGGCAAGGAGATCCACCTCCCTGGACCTGCCTTCCTGCGCAATCTGCTGATGAACAAGCTCGACGAAACCCAAATCGGTCTGCTGCTGCGGGAGTTCGGGCTAGCCGGAGGCGAGGTACACCAAAATGCAAAATAAAGAAGATTCTTCGGTCAATATTTATCTCAATGGTCTTGGCTTGGGCTCCATTGCTGCTGCAATGTATTTGATCCAGAAAGCGGACTTCAATCCATCTGACATCCATATCTTCGAGCAAATGGGTGCAAAGGATTTGGTTGGAGGAAGCTGTGATGCCTCCGAGGTCATGGTGAACGGCCAGCCGGCCTACGTCATGCAGGGTAGTCGCATGTTTGAAGACAAGGTGTATCCCTGCACCAAAGAGCTGTGGTCCATCATTCCGTACAACGACGATGAATCGTGTCTGGAAGACCATCAGAAGAACCGCGAAGAATGTCGAGTTCACACGGTTGTTCGCCTTCTGCATGCGAACGGTGAAAAGGACACCGGATACCAACTGGGCCTGAACACGGTTGATAAATTGAAGATGGCAAAACTTCTAGCCACACCCGAGTTCTTGATTCCAGACGGTGCAAAGATCACGGACATCTTTGGAGCAGCCTTTTTCACCAGCAATTACTGGTACATGTGGCGGGCACTTTTTGCCTTCCAGCCGTGGCATTCAGCGGTGGAAATGAAGCGCTACATGCATCTCTTCTTTCACGAGATGCCGAACATGGACACGATGGTCGCTCTGGAGCGTACCCGCTATACCAACTTCCATTCCTTTATCCTGCCCGCGCTGCGCTTCATGCAAACGAAGGGCGTGAACATCCACTACAACTGCCGAATCTCGGACATAGATTTTAAGGTGAACGCTGGCGGCAAGGGGAGGTGGATTGAGCGCATCCACATCGAGACCGGGAGCGGCAAGCCCAAGCCATCCGTCCCAGTGCGCGACACTGATCTTGTCTTCCTGGCCATCGGCTCCATGGTCAGCAACGCCTCGTTCGGAGCCCATGATCGCCTGGTGGACAAGCCCGCCGTCGGCAGCCAGCACCTGGGTGGAGCCTGGACGCTGTGGAAGAAGGTCGCCGCCAAGCAACCCGACTTTGGCCGCCCTGAGCAGTTCCTGCGCGACATCTCGCAGTCCACGATGATGACTTTCACCGTGACCTTTCGCGGCGGATTGTTCGAGCGCAAGTTCGAGTGGTTGGTGGAGCGCCAGATGGGGCGCCAGAGCCCGCTGCCGCTCACAGCCTCCCCGTGGATCCTGCACCTGCACACTTACCGCCAGCCCCTGTACCCCGACCAACCCCGCGATACCTGCGTCATCTGGGTGACGGCGCTGGGGAGTGAGCACATCGGCACGTTCGTGAAGAAGACCATGGCTGAATGCACCGGGCGCGAGATTCTGGAAGAACTGTTGGGTCACCTGCAGTTCGACCAGATTGAGGAAGAAAAGCACGAGATCCTCGACACCTCCACCTGTATCCCCTGCATGCTGCCCTACTGCAACAGCCAGTTTCTCAGCAGAGCCCAAGGCGACCGACCTGCGGTGGTGCCGGTGGGATCAAAGAACTTCGCGCTCCTTGGGCAGTTCGTAGAGATTCCCGACGGGATCGTCTTCACCACAGAGTACAGCGTGTTGGGTGCGATCCTGGCGGTGAAAAACTTCGTCAAGCCGTCGCTGGTGGTGCCGCCAATGTACTTCGGGCAGTACCACCCGCTCACGTGCATTTCAGTTGCGCGTGCTTTGGCCCACTAGGTGTCCTAAGCCAGCCGAATAATACTGACCCCACCGCCCGCAAGATTCTGATTGAGATTGCTACAGGATACGCGTAAAAACCTGCAAGATCAGTCTTAAACGCGCATTCTATCGTTTGCTTTTCGCCCAAAAAACCAAGAAATTATATTTTTTAAATCTACTCCCTGTATAGCTTTTAAGGTTATCTTGCAGGTTTTTACACGCATCCTGTAGCTACCCCTAAAAGCATCGTTTTTCTAATGCTTGAAATTGAGGTGATCGCACAATCAAGATAACTAGTAGAGCAGGGAATAAAGCCATCCGAGCGAGTAGACTTATGGCAATGATCGCATATTCCATAGAGACAGTTCCCATTCTTGCCTGTTGAATGAGAACGATCGCTAAAACTAAACTGAGTCCGCCTAGCAATTGCAGAGATTTCTTACTGGGACGATCTACTTGTGTTAGTTTTAGTGGTTGGCGCAGCCATCTGACCAACCATGTAGCCGCTCTAGTCCCAACGCTTAAAATCACACTGGGATAAATCAGTTCGGGCAAAAAGAGAAGGGAAAGCTGCCAACTAGGAACAAGTCCATTGCTGTAGACAGGAAATATAGCCGCATTCAATTCTTGAACCCTCGAATAAATCATTGCCACAGGAAGTTGAACAAGGAACTGCGGTAAACCTAATAAATATGCAGGATGGGTCAACAACTCTTGCCAACGCATGACAAGGGAGACGCTCGCGTAGGCTATGAGGATAGCACTAACATAAAGTCCGCACAGTTGCAAAAATGATGTCAGTTTCTTTGGTTGACTGATGGCATAGGTACTGATAGGCAAAACTGTCGCTACTAGAAAGACTAGACTAGTTGCCATTCTGCTAGGGATTGCTCCCATCATACCTAAACATAGGAAAATCGCAGCGATTGCCACTATCCCCACCGTTACTAAGCGCAATTTTGTCCCTAAGAAATTAAGCTCACGTAGACCATAACCAATAGTTAAAAGCGAACCGTTTAAGATCAGAAACCATCCCCACATGACAAAGGGACTTGTCAGAATTACCGACCTTTCAGGTAAACCAAAGGCTTTCACAGCCCAAACAACAGCTTCTTGAATTAATGCAGGGTCAAAAGGCTCAATCAAATGGTTAGAGGTACTTGAAATGACCAGTTTTCTAGCTGAGCCATTTTGAAAATCCCCCTTGAGTTGAAATTCCTGAGTTGCTTCACCAGTTCCCTGTAGTAAAGTTTCGCGCATGGCTGCGGGACTATGCAGCTCTTCGTACAATCCAATACCCATCAAAAGATTAGCAGGCTGGTGCGGCTAATCTCCGCACTCATACCGAGAGCGATGGTAACGCGGATTTGCTTGGAACTTGCTGTTTCAGAACCAAAGGCGATCGCCGTGGCGGCTCCCATGGAATGACCGCCCATACCCAAATGTAATCGGTCAAAGCGTTCGGGATGTTGATTTACATAATCAAATACCACACTCGCATCCTTGAGATTTTCTTCTGAGCTAAATGGTCTGGCATAGGATTCTCCAAATCCGCCAGCATCAAAGGCTATGGCAGCAATACCTTGGCGGGCTAGTTCTATAGCAAGTGGCTCCATCATTTCTTTAGAAGAGCTAACGCCATGCCAGAGAATGATCGTGGGATAGGGAGTTTTTGTTTGGTCGGGGATATACAATCTGCCTACAAGGGGGCGATCTCGATCGCGTTTTAGGTTAATTGTTTCGGTGGCGATATTATGGGGATAAAAGCTCTGATGGAGCAATAACCCAGCGATCAAGGCGATCGCCCCTAGCCAAATTCCCAGTTTGCTAAACATAAACTTCGCTCTTTGCATATCCTCAACAATTCCCCTCTGAGGGAAATAGCCTATACTGAGCCACACTATACCTCTTGGCAATAATCTATCTAATTCCTTTCATGAAACTTTATCAGCAAGAATCAGGATTGCGGCTCTGCAAGCTTTGATAACCGTTTTGCTAGGTAAGTATATCTCTGCCGATCGCTGACTTGTCTAACAGCCAGCCCGATCGCCTTTGACTCCCCGACAATGATGGCAAGCTTTCGCGCCCGAGTCAAACCAGTGTAGAAAAGATTACGAGAGAGCATCAGAAAATGCTGCATGAACAGAGGCATGATTACCACAGGATATTCGCTGCCCTGTGCTTTATGGATCGTCGTCGCTCTAGCGAGAGCAATCTCATTGAGATCGGCATAATCATAGACCACTTGCCGATCGCCAAATACAACCGTGACTTCCCGCTCCTCCAAATCGACACCCGTAATCGTGCCAATGTCCCCATTGAAAACCTCTCGGTTATAGTCATTCACCTGCTGCATAATGCGATCGCCTAAACGAAAGATCGTATTCCCATACTTAATTTCTGGTTTAATCGCATCAGGAGGATTGAGTAACTGTTGAAGGACAACATTGAGATTGCGCGTACCGACATCACCTCTGGTCATCGGACAGAGAACCTGCATATCTTGCTGAGGGTCAAAGCCCAGACTCGGTAACAACTCCGTAATAATGTCACAAATACCCTGTTGACCCGCTTCAGCATTGGGCATTTCCAGCCAGAGGCAATCGGATTGGGGCTGATTAGAGACTTTTTCCATGTTTGGAAACTTGCCCGTATTGATACGGTGAGCATTCTGAATAATTTGACTTGCCTGAGCCTGACGAAATACCTCAGTCAGCGTGATTACAGGTACTTGCTGCGAATCAATTAAATCTTGGAGAACATTGCCCGCACCGACACTGGGAAGTTGATCGGTATCGCCGACAAGAAGCAGTTGAGCGCCCAAGGGAATCGCCTTCACCAGAGAAAAGGCAAGAAACAGATCCAACATCGATGCTTCATCAATACCGATCGCCTGAGCGGTCAGAGGATATTCCTGATTGCGTTTAAAGCCCATTGATTTTGGGTCAAACTCTAGAAAACGGTGAATTGTCTTAGCCTCACAGCCCGTGACTTCCTGTAATCGTTGAGCCGCCCGACCCGTTGGTGAAGCGAGAGCAATCTCCTTACCCATCGCTTTCCAGAGTGCGACAATCGTGCGGGTGGTGGTAGTTTTACCTGTCCCCGGTCCACCTGTGAGAATTAACACCGACGAAGTTGCTGCCATCTCTACGGCTTCGCGTTGTTTCGGAGAAAGTTGGATATTTCTTTGGGTGGTGTAGCGATCGATCCAAGCCTTAACCCTCTCAGGATCTGGATTGTGTTTGCGTTGCAATAACTGATAAACCCGTTCGGCAAGATTTTGTTCAGTATGGAAATAAGTAGGCTTGTAGCAGATAAACTCTCCTTCTAAGCCTTGCATCACTAAGCGATCGTTAACGGAGAGATGGAGGACAATTTTAGAGATAGTTTCAGAATCTGGTTGATAATCTTCGAGGGCAAGCAGTTTGATGGCTTTCTCTTCTAGTTCAGGGCGCGGTAAATAGCAATGACCATCTTCAGCAGCTTCCCCTAAACAGTGGAAGATACCCGCAATGCTGCGAAACTCAGAACTAACTTCAATGCCAATATTCCGAGCAATCTGATCGGCAGTAAAGAAACCAATACCATAGATATCTGTCGCCAGTTGATAGGGATTTTCGGAAACGGTTTGAATGGAATCGTTACCATAGTGCTTGAAGATCTTCACCGCATAGGTGGTGGATACTCCATGTCCTTGAAGGAATACCATGACCTCCTTAATCGCCTTTTGCGTTTCCCAAGCAGTTTTGATCATCTTCACCCGTTTCTTGGCAATGCCAGGAACTTCAATCAGACGATCAATCTCATTTTCAATGATGTCAAGGGTATCCAAGCCAAAATGAGTGACGATACGTTTAGCGGTGACTGGTCCCACGCCTTTAATCAGACCACTGCCAAGATATTTCTCAATTCCTGTAATCGTGGCGGGTTTAGTTTCACGGTATTGAGTGACTTGGAACTGGTCGCCAAATTTAGGATGCGATCGCCATGTGCCTTCTAGGGCAAGGGTCTGTCCTGCTTGGATATTGGCAAAGTTACCGACTACGGTGATTAGGTCTTGAGCCTTGGGTACTTTTAGCCGCGCTACGGTATAGCCTGTCTCGTCGGAGTGAAAGGTGAGTCGTTCGATAATGCCTTGGAGGTAGTCGGTGTTGTCAGGCATAAGCCATAAGGACGGATAAATGTAGCGATCGCTTTACCATTTATATAGCAATTTTGATTTTGTTGTGGGTAAATAGCGATCCGCCTCTAATTACACCACATCATAAGTCGCCACGAATATTAGCCGAAAGTTTGTTAGACAATCGCCTGACTAATCGTAAACTCCTTTCCCTTACGCAGTTTTGCCAAATTCATAGCCATAACTAATGGTAAAATGTCAAAAATTATTAATGATCTATAAAAATATGGCTAGAAGATTTAGAAGTCTTAATTCTACAGAAGAAGATAACAAAGATGAACTTCTAAGGCAACTTCGATTGAAGAATGAAGCATTGAATGATGCTATTGCCAAATTTGATTCTCAAGTCGAAGCTGCTATTAACGAGTTTTGGGTAGATGTTGAATCTCATGTAGATCAATTAAACAAGGCAATAGAAAATATTAATGGATTTGTAGTTAAGATTAAGGAAGAACAAGAAAAATATTACTATAATTGCGAAGATAGATGGAGAGAAAGTGAATCAGGAAAAGCCTATCAACTTTGGAGAGATGCTTGGGATGTTGATATTGAGGAAATTTATTTAACTTGTCCAAGTATTGAACAAATTGACGAAGTGGAAATTGATACTGAATCTTTTGAGGGATTGCCTCATGAAAGTTGATTCTTAATTGCAATGATCTATTAAAAATTTGCTCTATAATTTGGTTTAAAGTAGATCTACTAAATTTTTCTTAACTTTTGTATGATAAATTCTAGATTTTTCATCTCTTCTTCAAGCTTTGAGATATAATCTAAATCTTTAATCATTTGTAGAACAATATCTAGATTCTTTTTGTTTTGCTGTTTCTTGAATAATCTAGCTGCTGTATTCCAATCAGTGAGAGTTCCTCTTTTATCTCCTTGTCTGTACTTTGCCAGCCCACGAGCATGATAAATTTCAGCGTATTCTGGCTTTAGACGCACAGCTTCATTGTAGTCAGTGATCGTTCCGTTGTAATCTCCTAATTCATACTTCGCAGACCCACGACTAGCAAAAATAAAAGCATCTTTAGGATTGAGGCGAATAGCTTCGTTGTAGTCAGTGATTCCTCCATATTTATCTCCTAATTCAAATTTAATAGCTCCTCGCATGTAAAAGGTAAAGCCATTCTTAGGATTAATTTGAATAGCTTCAGTGTAATCTGCGATTGCCCCATACTTATCTCCTAAATCATACTTCGCAAACCCACGATTAGCAAAAGTAAAAGCATCTTTAGGATTGAGGCGAATAGCTTCAGTATAGTCAGCGATTGCTCCATTCTTATCTCCTAATTCAGACTTCGCAAACCCACGATTGGCAAAAGCAAAAGCGTCTTTAGGATTGAGGCGAATAGCTTCGGTATAGTCAGCGATTGCCCCATTCTTATCTCCTATAATAAGCTTTGTGCCTGCTCGTAGAGCGTAAGTATTACCATTTTTCGGATCTAGACGAATAGCTTCCGTATAATCAGCGATTTCTCCATACTTATCTCCTAGCTTAAACTTTACTCCTCCTCTTAAAATATAAGCTTTCGTGTTTTTGGGATCTAAACGAAGTGCTGCTGTATAGTCCGCCATTGCGCCATATTTATCTTCTAGTTCAGACTTCACTACTCCTCGATTGATATATGCGTCTTTGTATTGAGAATCTAGGCGAATAGCTTCATTGTAGTCAATTAATGCCCCTTGTTTGTCTCCTGTTCTATGTTTCTCTAATCCACGATTGTTAAAAGGAAAAGCATATTTAGGATTAAGACGAATCGACTCATCGTAGTCAGACAAAGCCCCTCGATTATCTCCTAATTCACTTCTCACATTCCCACGACAATTATAAGCAGGAGCATATTTAGGACTGAGACGAATTGCTTGGATACAATTAGCTAATGCTTCTTGATAGTTGCCTTTCTTGAATTTTTCTTTTGCTCTATCAATAAATGATTGAGTTTCTCTATTACTATTATCAATTACTTGGGCTTCTACTTCATGCGAAATTCCTAATAAATTTTCCGCATTATTTGGCAAAAGAAAATCTTTGCCTAGTGTTACTACCAAAGTAATTCCAAGCATCAATAATCTTGACTGTTTTGAATTTAGGAAAGATTGATTCATTTTAAAATTTCAAATTCTTTGCAGCTTAGCTATCTTGTCTCATTTTTGATTAGAAAATCTTAACATCTAGCAATCTTGTTGTGATGCTTCTACCATAACTCACTCTCAAAATATTGTAAACTGAGGTGCTATGTTATTGGGTCTGTTGAGACTTGGTAAGAGGTGTTCGCCCTTAATTTTGCTAAAAAAACATCAAATATACCAAACTCGTCTCAAGAAGCGATCGCTGAAAACTTAATCTCAACCTTTTGATTGAGAGCGCCAGCAATTTTCTGTAACATTGACAGCGAATGCCCATCATAATCAGCATCCTCAAGCCTAGCGATCGCCGATTGTTTAGTCCCAACGCGATCGGCAAGTTGTTTCTGTGTCAAACCCCTAGCAGTCCTTGCCTCATAGATAAGTTCAGCCACTATCGCATTAAGCGAAGCCTCCCTAATTAGATTCTCCATTTCAGAATCATCACCAGTCAAACTATCAATGATTTTAAGTGCATCACTAGTCTTAGCCATTATCTAAATCCTCTTCATAAATATGGATACTTGGATTCTTCTCAAATAGACGCTTACGCCTAATCGCCCTATCAATATCAGCGATCGGCACTTGATCTGTATCTTTAGTAATGGCATGAGCAAGAATTGCGATATTTTGACCATCAAAAAAGTACAAGATGCGATACTGAACATGAATGTGCTTAGCTCGAAGTTCATAGATTCCATCACGCAGATAATCTGCTGCGGGGCGGCGTAGTTCATAACCTGTACTCGCAAGCTGCTGAATCCTAGCTACACAATTTGCATAACCTTTGCGGTCTTGCTTGAGTAGGACTTTCAACCACTCTAAAACAGGAGCAGCACCACCTTCATCTTGATAGAAAATAACTTGCGCTTTCGGCACACTCGTCACTACGATAATTTTACTGTATTAAATCACAATATTATTATATTTGATCACTCTTAATTTACCGAAAACCAAAACAGCGATTTGTATGAGGTAATATATAGCTAGTAAACGCTTGAGATTCCTATGGAGGTATAAAATGAACCAAAAACGAATTACAGATCTAACCATAGAAGATCTCAAAGCAGTGATTACTGAAGTAGTAGTTACGCAGCTACAGCAATGGTTTGGCAAACCAAACTCATCTATTACCATAGTCAAACCAGAGCCAACCATCCCTACCAATCAGCCCTACGTTAACGCTGAAGGCGTTTACATATTGCCAACAAGGACACCAGAAGAAATTGCAGCAAGGGCAAAAGCATTGATCGATCTTTTCGATGAATGGGATCTCCGAGATGATGCTGATGAACAGCGAGAGACATGGGAATATTTGCAACAAGCTCTAGGCGAAGAATCGATAACTGAACGTCCACTCTCACTCACCGCATGATTGTTTTACTTGACTCAGCCCCCCTCGGCATCCTATCAAACCCCAACTCCACCCCCGCAACCCTAGAATGTCGCTATTGGTCAGAGAGATTAGTTGCCAAGGGTTATAGATTAATTGTTCCTGAAATTACCGACTACGAAGTTAGGCGTGAATTACTAAGAGCCAACAAACTAGCAGGTATCAGGCGTTTAGATCAGCTTAAAAATAGATTGGAGTATTTACCCCTGACCACAGCAACGATGCAAAAAGCTGCGGAATTTTGGGCAGAAGCAAGACAGACAGGTAAACCAACAGCCAGTCCAGAGGCACTAGATGGTGATGTCATCCTTGCCGCCCAAGCATCATTAATTGCCGAATCACAGGGCGATCGCATTGTCGTAGTAGCCACAACAAACGTGGGACATTTAGAAAGATTTATAAATGCCAAATACTGGCAAGCGATCGCCTAATTCACAGAAGCAAATATAGATTCAATTTAAAAAACAGCCCAACCACTCAATCAAGAAATGCACCTGCTTATCCCCAGGGAGCAGAGCCAGACTCGTGATCTTAATTTTACCCTTCTCAAAAGAGAAACGATAATAGAACTCAATTGGAATCTTGGCATGAAGTAACTCCCAAAGTGAATCCGTCAGTTTCGAGTCCAGAAACAGATCGCGCCCATCTTCTGACGCATAAATGCGAAACACCCCAACCTGACGCGCCACCAACTTTAATTCCATAACCCTGAGTAACACCTGCGTTTCTTCAGGCAAAGCCCCATACAGACCTTCCCAAACCGCAGCCAACTTGAGAATCTCCCCCTTCGACATCACCTTCGCCAAAGTCAAATAAGCATTAATCTTCGTCTCATTGTCCTCTATGTAAGTATCAGGAATAAAAGCCACCAAACGCGGCAACTGAAGCTCAGTATCCGCAACTTCAGGCAAAATCTTCCCGCGTAACTCATTAATATATTCCTGAAGCAAATCCATATAGAGCGCAAAGCCAATCACATCCGCCTGACCCGACTGTTCCTCACCCAAGAGATCCCCCAAACCACGAATCTCCATATCGCGCATCGCTAGTTGATAACCCGAACCAAGCTGACTAAACTCCTGAATCGCATCCAATCTCCTCTTCGCTGAATCCGTCAACTCAAGATTAGGCGGATACAGCAAATAGGCATGAGCCTGAATCCCCGCCCGACCAACGCGACCACGTAATTGATACAGTTGTGCCAAACCCAACTTATGAGCATCCTCAATCACAATCGTATTCACACGCGGGATATCCAAACCCGACTCAATAATCGTGGTACAAAGCAGGATATCCGCTTCATTATTATTAAAAGCAACCATCGCCGCTTCTAACTCTGATTCTTGCATCTGTCCATGAGCGATCGCCAATCTCACATTTGGCAACATCGCTTGCAAAGAATCAGCGATCGCCTCAATCCCCTCAATACGCGGCACGACATAAAACACCTGACCACCACGATCTAACTCATGCCGAATTGCTGTTTTCACCAGTGACGCATCATAGGCAGACAAATGGGTTTGAATCGATCGCCTTGAGGGAGGAGGAGTCGCAATCACACTCATTTCCCGCACCCCAGAAAGCGCCGCATAGAGAGTACGTGGAATCGGCGTAGCACTCAAAGTCAATAAATCCACATCCCCCTTCATCGCCTTGATTTTCTCTTTCTGCACCGTTCCAAAGCGTTGCTCTTCATCAATTACCAGTAAACCCAAATCATGAAACTCAACATCCTTAGACAACAGTTGATGTGTACCGACAATGACTTGCACTTTACCATCCGCAACCTCTTGTAAAACCTGCTTGCGCTCCTTCGCAGGGCGAAACCGATTTACGATATCCACTGTGAAAGGATAAGCCGCAAACCGAGTTTGGAGCGTATGGAAATGCTGCTGCGCCAGAATCGTCGTCGGAGCTAATAGAGCCACTTGTTTACCCGCACAAACCGCCTTAAAAATAGCCCTCACTGCCACCTCAGTTTTGCCAAAGCCGACATCACCACAAACCAGCCGATCCATCGGGCGATCGCTCTCCATGTCTTGCTTCACATCTTGAACAGCTTTGACCTGATCGGGGGTGAGTTGATAGGGAAAAGAATCCTCCATCTCCTGTTGCCAATCGGTATCAGGTGGAAAAGCATAGCCGACTAAATTAGCGCGACGGACATAGAGTTGCAGTAAATCCCTCGCTAACTTGTAAATCTCCTTTTGACATTTGCTCAGCGCGTTATCCCAAGCCTTTGTATTAGCAATGCTGTTTAACTTAGGCGGCTTATTAGAAGCACTGCGATAGCGGGAGAGAATCTTCTCATTTTCTGGTGCGATCGCCACCGCAGTCTTACCATCAGCAAACTCAACGATGTAATGCGGTTGCTTTTCTCCCTTCACTTCAATGGTTTCAAAGCGGGTAAACTTACCAATTCCATACTTACGATGTACCACATAATCACCCACATTTAGCTCGTCAGGATTAACTGACTTAGCCGTATTCATCCGTGAGGGATGCACAAAGGTTGGCGAGGCTAATAATTGCTGTCCAAATAACTCGCGATCGGTCAATAGGGCAAGCTTGCAGCTAGGCAAAACAAAACCTTGCATCTCTGACAGTCCCGAATATTTCAAAATTACAGGTTTACCAGCTTTCTGAATCCGCGCAATTGACTGTAAATCATCAGGATCACTGACAAAGTTCGCAATGCAGTCATACTCTTTGAGTAAAGTTGCTACACGTAAAGGTTGCGCCGAAATCAGAGTGACTTGATATTCTGAGTTGAGATATTCACGAATCAGCGCTGCAATCTGGTCAAACTGATGGGGAACTATGGGAATAGAAGCACTGGCAAAGTCAAAAATATTGGCTTTGGGTTTAAGCGATCGCTCACTAAGTTGAAGCATCTGAAATTTCTTTGCCTCAGTCACGCACTTAGCAAAGTCCCAATGCAGTTTCGGTGTATCGGCTTGAGGATATTGATTTTGATAAAGTTCTTCCGCAGCTTCGTACCAGCGATCGCTATAGCTCTGACATTGTTCGGGTTCATCAATAGCGACAATGAAGTTCTTGGGTAAGTAATGCAGTAATGTCGCTTTGTGAGCAGAAACAAACTCATGTAAATCGACAGGGGCGATCGCTAGGCTGGATAGGTCAGTGAAGCTTTTGGGATTAGTGGGGTCAAACTCTCTGATTTTCTCAACAGTACCGCGATTGCAGCTTAGGCGCACGGGTAGATTTCGATTAACTGGAAACACTTCAAAACTAAATCCTTTACGGCTCCATTGTTTTGATTCCTTTACTTCTTTAACTTCTAAATACCCTAATCTAGCAAAAGCCGCAGCCAATGATTTAACTGATTGCGAATCGCCGATATTGAGATAGATGCTATGTTTTTGGAAGACTTGAGTGGATGGTAGATGGGGCTGTAGGGCGTTAATGGTAGTAGCGATCGCTAAGTTAGGCTGTGGTTTGGCAAGCAGTTCCGCTAATATCTCAATCCTTGTCCAAGCGGTTTCTAAATCGATTTGGGCTGATTCGTAGGGAAATGTATCAAGGGGTTGATATAGATAGACTCGCCATGACATGGACTGGAGTTGTAAAGCCCATCGGGTTGCTTCTTCGACGGTGGCGGTGACGATGAGTAATGGTTTGGTTTGTTGTTGGCATAGGTGGGTGCTAATCAGTCCTTTGCCTAAGCGTGATAGTCCTGATAGGGATATGCTTTTGGCTGTTTTGAGTTTGTCGCCTATTTTTGTGGCGATCGGCGATCGGGCTATGTTCTCTAGGACTGCTGTGAAGGTCATGGGTAGGGACTAACTTAGTCCTGTGTTTGTAGTTATTTTATGCTTATTGCGAGTAGCGATCGCTTACAGTTCCGTAACCATTTTTGGGTTTATTGATGATTGTGGGTTTAGTGCTGGGTGTAATTCCTTTAATAAGGCAAGCTAAGTTAGATCTATTACAAGTGCTTAAAAGCCATTAATTGAGATTACACCACTACATATAGCGTAAAGCTATAATGAATATCACTTATAGAAGATAACTTAACCATGAGCTATTAAAAAAATGAAATACCATGAATTTATAAAAATTTCATCAGATAAAGGTAGTGGCTTACTTTGGCTATGTGAAGTAGGTATTGATCCATTAATAGCATCTAACGCAGCTTCGGCGGTTGGTGGTCAGCACCTAAATCAATGGTGTTGGGCTGCTTGTATAGAAACGGTATTCCGATGTTATGGCTATATTGTTCCTCAAGCAGATATTGTGAGGCAAACATGGGGAACAGTTGTTAATCGTCCAGCAGACCTTAGTGAGATTCTTTCAAATTTGAATAGGGATTGGGTTGATGTTTATGGACGAAGATTTTTAGTCGCAAGTAATGCTGCTCTACCTGCTAATCTAGTGACAGCAGATGCCGCTAATGGACAAAAAATTTTAGTTTCAGGTGATGCACTATGGGCTAATTTGGGGATAGCCATCCAAGATTTATCGCAAAATATGCCACTGATCATAGGAAGGAAAGATCATGCGATGGTACTTACTTCATTGCGTTGGTTAACAGATGGGAGAAGTATAGTAACTGATGCAGTAGTGAGAGATCCATGTCCTAATGCAGGTCGAAGAATTTTAAGCGCCGAGGAATGGGATAAAACATTATTCTTAGCTAGTATCCGAATTTATGAGGCATGATTATATAACGATTAGTATTTGAGTTATAAGTATTTTAGGATTTGTTGGAGAGCAAGATTTAAGAATATGAAATATTTATTATTGCTTTTTTATGAATATGCATATGGTGATGTAGATAGACTTAAAAAAGCTATAGGGGGAGAAATCCAACATAAAGACGGAACATGGAGAACAATCACAGATGTTGACAGCGTATGTATTCATTTAGGTAAGGCAAAATGGGATTGGTCATACTTACTTGACTATTTTATAGATATTGATCTAAGTAAATCTTTAACACAAGCAATCGATTCACGATTTACGCCTGAAGAAATTTCTCAAATAGTTACTCGCAAACAAGATTGTTGGGTGCAATTAGAAGACTTACTAAAAAAGAAATTATTTAGAGAAGCAGATATATTACAGCAAAATTCTAGAAAATATATCTCTTTAATAGAATATCGAGCAAAGCGTGAAATATATATATCTAACTTCCGTAAAACTTTGACGATCGAACTTAGACATCTTCTTGAAGAATTTCAATTTGAAAACGCAGAAAAGTTTTATCATAATCAGTGTAATGAGATTATTACTCTACAAGAATACGAAAGAGATCGTAATATATATTTAAAAAGATTTCGCTACTTGCAAAAGTCTAACTTGATGACTGACCTAAGATATTTTCTTGAACGATTTCAATTTGAAGATGCAAAAAACTTCTATCAAGAAAAATGTACTGAAGTTATCACTCAAGAAGAATATCGAAGAGAGCTTAACCTTTACTTAAACCAGTTTCATAACTTACAAAGAGATAGGTTGATGAATCAACTCAAGCATTTCTGGGAGAGATATCAATTTGAAGATGCAGAAGGTTTTTATCACAGTCAATGTGCTGAAATTATTGCTTTAAAGGAATATCAAGCAAAGTGTGATTTTTATTTAAGCAAATTTCGTAACTTAAAGAAATCTAGGTTGATGAATCAACTCAAGAATTTCTGGGAGAGATATCAATTTGAAGATGCTGAAAGTTTTTATCACAGTCAATGTGCTGAAATTATTACTCTAAAGGAATATCAAGCAGAGCGTAATTTTTATTTGCGGCTCTTCTGGGTTCATGGGGATAAGCACAGCTAATAGTAATCAGAATCCTCTCGGAGCAACAGTTACAGCCCTACCATGTCGCCAATAATTGTATCGATACTGTACCATTTACCCCTCAAACCCAGATGAGCCTTATTTGCGAAGATTGTCTGATTTATACAAACCTAGATTAAATATTGCAATGCAAGAAAATTTTTTATCTGCAAATATAATCTACCAAAGCCAATATAGAAATTATATTAATTTAGAAGAATATAAAGATGTTAAGCAAAAATTGGTACAACAATGGATTAGAAACAATTTAAATAATACGCCAGACCTAGAGCAATCTCTAGCAATTGGCTCAGTTAATAGTCATGTCCAAGTAATTGCAAGGGCTGGCAGTGGCAAAACATCCACACTAGTTAACCGTGCCATCTTTTTACAAAAACATTGTGGTATTAAACCTTCTGAAATCTTGCTATTGGCATTTAACAAGAAAGCTGCTCAAGAAATTAGAACTAGACTTCAAAAACATTTACAGAATGATCTTCCCTATGCCATGACTTTCCATTCACTGGCTTATCACTTGGTACACCCTGATGAAACATTGATTTTTGATGAGCCAGATGGTCAACAAAGAAAGAGTCGTAGCTTGCAAAGTGTCATTGATGAATACATAAGACATCCAGATTATTCTGAACAAATTCAGTCTCTAATGATAGCTGCATTTAAAAATGCTTGGCTTGATATTGTTGAAGGTGGATATGATTTAACCGAAGAAGAAATGATTGCATATCGACGCTCATTAAACTACATGGGTATTGATGGCTGGGAGTATAAATCTTTCGGAGAAAAAATTATTGCAGATTTTCTATTTGAGCATGATATTCCATTTAAATATGAAAAGAACTTTTGGTGGAATAGCATTAATTATCATCCCGACTTTACGATTTTAAAAGAAGTAAAGCACCAAAAAGGTATTGTAATCGAATACTTTGGACTGCAAGGCGATCCCAACTATGACGAACAATCACAAGAAAAGCGACGTTATTGGCAAAACCAATTTGACTATTTCTTTGTTGAGTTAAATCCAAAAATTTTAAAACAACATGGACGCGAAGCAATGGAAAACCATTTGCGCGAGAAACTCACACGTTTAGGTCTTGAGCTTAATCATCTCAGTACTTCAGAAATCTGGGAAAGGATTAAAGACCGTGCCATAGATGACTTTACGAAATCCATGACCCAATTTATCGGGCGTTGTCGCAAGCAATGCCTGACTCCTAACCAACTGAGCGAAAAAATTGAGTGTTATTTTAAATCTAATCCTCAAACAAGCGAACCAGAGTTTAAATTTTTGGATTTAGCCCAGAATTTTTATATCTCCTATTTAGATCGCCTCCAACAGACAGGGGAAGAAGACTTTGATGGGCTGATGCAAAGAGCCGCAAAAGTTGTAGATGAAGGTAATACCGTATTTTTGAGCAGCAAATTTCGCGGCGACTTGAAAGATCTTAAATACATCATGATTGATGAATATCAAGACTTTTCTTTGCTCTTTCATAACCTCATTACAGCCATCAGAAAACAAAATCCCGAAGCTCTGTTTTTCTGTGTTGGTGACAATTGGCAAGCCATCAATGGCTTTGCTGGTGCAGACTTGCACTATTACGAAAACTTTACCCAAATATTCAAGCCATCTCACACCTTACCGATCACCACCAATTATCGATCAGGTTCGCAGATTGTGGAAATCGGTAATCAGTTGATGACGGATAAAGGCATACCCGCCAAACCATCTACGCAATTACAAGGCAAAATTCAGCTTGTGAACATTGCGAAATTTCAAATGACTGCGATCGAAGAAAAAGAATATGGCTATGATGACCTAACCGCCGCAATTATTCGCCTCACGGGTAAACTCATCCAAGATGGCAAACAAATTGCTCTACTCAGCAAGACAAATACCTTGCAAGGCGTAGATTATAAAATCAAAAAATTAGATGAATTTCGTAAATATATTCTCAAAAAACTTAATTTAGTCGGAGATTTAGAACAATTAATCGAAATTTCCACAACCCATAAATACAAAGGCAAAGAACGACAAGCAGTAATCATTCTCGATGCTTACAAATATCCCACTATTCATCCTAGTTCAATCTTTTTCCGCATTTTTGGCGATGATGAAAACAAATTACTCGAAGACGATCGCCGCCTGTTTTATGTTGCCCTCACCCGTGCCAAGGAAGAATTATACATAGTTAGGACTTACGCAACGCGCAAAAAGAGGTAAAAAAGAAGAAGAGTTAGGCAAAGCCAAATGTCAAAGAAATTTAGCACCTTAGACTATTGCCAGTATCTACTGAGTAGCCAGATAAACTATACGATCACAAACTTAGCTGAACACATAGAGGGATACAGTCACGACCAAATCAACCGATACATGAGAGGACAAAAACTAACCCCAAGGATACTCTGGCAAAATGTAGAACCAACTATCGTTACCGATGAAGCCAAGTACATGTACGTGCTGTTTGATGACACAGTTTTAGACAAACGTCATGCTAAGCAGATTGAGATGGCACAAAGACAATACAGTGGTAACGAGCATGGAGTTGTCCAAGGAATCGGGATAGTCACCTGTATCTATGTCAATTTCAAACGGCATGAATTTTGGCTAGTAGACTATCGGATTTATGACCCCAAAGGCGATGGTAAAAGCAAACTAGACCATGTATCCGATATGTTGCAAGGATTAGTCTATAGCAAACAACTACCCTTTCAAACCGTGTTGATGGATAGTTGGTATGCCACGCAAAGATTAATGGCAGAAATTGATAACCTCGGTAAGATCTATTACTGTCCACTCAAGTCGAATCGTTTAGTCGATGATAGTGGTGGAGTAGAAAAATATAAGCGGATTGACCAGCTAACTTGGTCTGAGCAAGAATTATTGCAGGGGAAATTGATCAAAATCAATAAATTCCCCAAAGACAAAAAGGTGAAACTATTCTGGGTCACTGTTTCTTCCAGCAGGACAGAATATGTCGTGACTAACGACTTAACTCAAGACTATACCCCTGAAGCACAAGCTATTTGCTCCATTAGGTGGAATATTGAGGAATTTCATCGTGAACTCAAACAATTGACGGGTATTCAGGCTTGCCAGTGCCGCAAGTCCAGAATTCAGCGTAATCATATCGCCTGTGCCATGCTTGTTTGGCATCATCTTAAGCGTTTAGCTTTTCAAGTTGGTAACACTATCTACCAACTTAAATTTGGACTTTTGTCTGATTATTTAAAATCCCAACTCAAGCATCCTTCTATCCCTATGGCTCTTGCGTAAGTCCTAATAGTCATAGATAGTTTCAAAATGTCACCATTCGTTGCAGGCTTAACCAGTAAAATGCAACTGCAAGAGCTAGATTGGAAAGATTATCCAGTCCCTACCATAGAAACTCGCTTTATTACCATCGAAGTCACCAATCAAAAAGGACGAGGAACAAGCGGCACATGGAATATTAGAGAGTTACTAGGATCTGACGGCTTTAAATGGAATGGCACATCAAGATCTTGGAATAAAGTTGAGTCAGTCGATAAATTCTTAGCCGATAGCTCACGTTTGCCATATTTAACCCAACGCAATTGGAGTTCTCAAGCTAACGGAATTGAAGTAAATTTTTGCAATGAACAAGAACAACCTCTAGCTTCCTATGTAGCCAATAATGGCAATTGGACTTGTATCTTTGATAATTTCGAGCAATTACAGCCAGATGAATATGACTATGATGATATTCCATTTTGAAAAATAATTTGAGTTGAGAAAGTTGATTATCTTAAACATCTTCTTCTGCTAAAACCTGTAAAACATCCCTTGCAGCATGAATAATCCTAACAATCTCAATGCAATCATTCCGATCTAAATAGAAAATGAGATGCTTATTAAACCCCTTCACTGACCATTTCCGCAAACCAATCAGACGCGGATTTTTAACATCGTAAATACTCCCAATGCTAGGTAATTGCGCCAACTGTGAAAAAGTCTGTCTCGCAGCATCGAAAAAATTCAAAGCAGCATCAAAATTATCCTCAGCAATATAAGCAAACTGCTCATCAAGGTCAACACTAGCCCTCGGTCTAATTAAAATTCTTCTAGTCATTACTTTTTGCGAAGTCTCTCAAGAAGTTGAATCCGTTTTTGTTGCCACCAATCATCATTGATCTCGATCGCCTCACCACTATCCAAACCCTCTAACAGCAAAGTTTCTAGCCGCGCTTGAGCAACCCTCTCCGCCTCTTGACGCAGCAACTGCCGAATATATTCACTCGTAGTACTGTAGCCACCCTTAGCAACCTGCTCATCTATAAAAGTCTTCATAGAATCAGGAACAGAGATATTTACTGTAGTCATAGCTAGTAGTTATGTATATTTCTGACTATTCAATTATGGCAAATATTGCCAATTTTTGTCAAACAATATGATCAAGGCAACTTTTTCGGACTAGCTTATCTAAATAAATATCTCAAGACAAAACTCTAACCTGCTTCTCAGTAACCACAACTCCCAAGCCCTGATTTATCCTTTAAATTTCAGAACTTAGAAAATAGCTTACCATTGACTTAGAAAACAAACAACGTAGAATAGTACGTACATTCATATTACACTCTCCCAAATAATCACCACAATTTTCCCACACGCTCAAATAAAACTGTTGACCAAAAAACTATGAACTCCATTTACTCAGATGAACTAGTCACAGCCACCGAGCTAAACCGTCAACCAGGCAGAATCTTAGACAAAGCCCTAGAACATCCCATCACCATTACCCGCAATGACCAATCTTTTGCCCTACTACGGCGAGAAGACGTAGCTCTATTTGTAAAAACCGCCCAACATAGCCGCGAAATTGTCGAACTTCTCAATACAGCCTTCCGTTTATTGCTAAACCAAAAAATTGGCGCAGAGCATCCCTATGGTTGGCTTGGAGCATTTGACGCAGACGAATTGAATGAATTTATTAACGAAGTGATCTCAGCCTATCGCTCAGTTTCCTTACAAGAAACAAAAAATTTCGATAAGGCATGGAATGAATTAGAAGCAATTATCCATGAATGGTATGAGAGCGCCTTAGCGATCTCCAATCCAGAACTAGAAGCAGCCTTTACTCAAATCAAGCAATCTTGATATGTCAGAAAACATTACCGAAGAGATAAACGAAAATATCGAACCACCAGAAGTAAAGCTGACAACTCCTGATTCACCTGAGACTTCTAATACACCCAAGATAGAAACTATTTGGCTAGTAGTAGCTAAAAATCGTCGCATAAATCGAGATTGGGAAGCCCTGATCCAGCGAAATCCTGAAAACGCCAGACGTTGCTACAAAGACCTACAGACAGCACCAATAACGAGACAGCCTGGACGGGTGTTTCCGTTAAAAGGCAAAAAATATAGCGGCGTATGGGAATATGAAGTGACTGGGGGAGATAGAGTATTTTACGTTCCCGATGAAACTCAATTAAAAGTAATTGTTTTCTATGCTGGAAAGCACATTCAACCTGCTCCAACACCTTAACAATGCCCTGCTTATCAAGACAACTTTTTAGGACTAGGCTTAGCCACTTTACTCGATCGCTTCGGCTTCCCCTGAGCAGCTTTCTTCTCTTTCCCAGTAGCAACCTTACCCAAATTCGGCTTAGCCGCCTCATCCAGATCACCAAACTTCTTCGACCACCACTTCTCCTGAGAAGACCAGAAAAAGACCACCTCCGCATGATCCTTACGTTGCCGCGCCTGAACATCCGCACACTTCAACATCACCTTATCCACACCATCCTTACTGTATGAAAATTTAGCTAAAGGCTTGCCACAGACAGGACAAGCAAAACTAGTCACCTCCGCCGTCACTGCATTCTCACCCTTCGGTTGAGGAATCTCCCACTGATTACGGCGATCGCTCCAAAACATCACCAGATTCTCACAGCCATGCTCACACTTGAGAAAATGCCCACCACTCACCTTCTTAGAAGGAATCTTACTGAGAGGATGACTACAAGCAGGACAAGCCACATCCGAAAGCTCATTTTGACGATTACTTGGCTGTAAATCCGCACCGAGATTCGTATAAGCCCGCACCAACATCGGCTGAAAATAGGACTGATGCCAACCAATCAAATAGCTTTGCCACTCCAACTTACCCACCGAGATTTCATCTAAAGTCGTCTCCATCCCTGCGGTAAAATCGGCTCTGAGCAAATCAGGGAAAGTTTTATGCAACACATCATCCGTAGACATCCCCAAAGTCGAAGGTTCAAGCACCTTACCCTTGAGTAACACATAGGTTCGATCCTTCAGCGTCTTCACGATCGCTGCAAAAGTACTTGGTCTACCCACCCCCTGACGCTCTAGCACCTGTACTAGCTTTGCCTCGCTATACCTAGCAGGAGGTTGAGTTTGTTTCTGCGTAAACCCCGCATTTGCCAAAGCCAAAGTCTGACCGCTCGTTAACGCAGGAATATGTTTATCCTTACTCAAATCATTCCAATAGCGCGTATAACCCGCAAAGGTGAGAATACTCCCCCTAGTCTGCCAGAGCGTCGAACCAGCCTGAATAATCACCCGACTTTTCTGAATCAAAGCATTAGCACATTGAGAAGCAACGGCTCTACGCCAGATTAACTCATAGAGTTGATGCTGTTTGGCACTGAGATGGTCTCTCACCGTTTTTGGAGTAATACTCAAATAGGTAGGACGAATCGCTTCATGGGCAGATTGAGCATTCGCTTGTTCGCGATAACGAGTAGTTTTCTTAGGGACATTATCAGGATCGTGTTTCGATAGCCATTCTTTTACCTCAGCACAAAACTCAGGTGCGAGACTAGTGCTATCAGTACGGTGATAGGTAATCAAACCCTTGCGACCGTTCGGCAAATCGACACCCTCAAACAACTCCTGAGCCACCTTCATCGTCTCTTCAGGTGATAGCCCTAATCTCACGGAAGCTGCTTGCTGAAGCGAACTGGTAATGAACGGCGGCAACGGTGATTTCTGAGCAGTGACACCCGTAGCTTCGCGAACGACATGGGGATGATTACGCGCTACTTGAATAATTCTTGCCGCTTCTGCTTCCGACAATACCCGTTTTGACTCAACCGTAGATTCCGCATTCACTTCCGCCGCATCATCAGTGACATCATTATCCTCAAGTACAGGCTCAATCTCACTACTACCCGCATAGAAAGCTGTGAAGCCTTCAGCATATTCCGTCCATACCGACCAGTAAGTAATTGGAACAAAAGCAGTTATCTCCCGTTCGCGCTGACAGACAATATGCAAAGCCACCGACTGCACCCGACCAGCCGAGCTACCGCCACTTGTCCGCCGCACAAGGGGTGAAACCTTAAACCCAATCAACCGATCCAAACATTGTCTCGCTCTCTGAGCAGAAATCAAGTTTAAATCTAACTGATGAGCATTAGCGATCGCTGCTTTAACTGCCGTGGGCGTAATCTGGTTATAGACAGCACGTTTGGGATTACGAAGATGG
>JALQCR010000036.1 GCA_023336205.1 Pseudanabaena sp. Salubria-1 | reverse complement strand
AAAAAAAAAAAAAAAAAAAAAAAAAAAAAAAAATTTTGGGGGGGGGGCCCCCCCCCCCCCGCAACATTTTTGGGATCAATTATTTTCTGTAAGTCCCCTATTAGTTTGATGAAGAGTAGATCGGCTAGAATATATTACAAAACTACACATTCGCAGGAGTTTTATGGATACCATCGACTTAGAAAAGCTTTTTCAAAGAGGCTACTACGTCACACTAGGCGCAACTTCATCACTGCTTGAGGTAATCCAAGACCCCACCAAGCGCGAAGAAAATTTCAGAAGGTTGGGGCGCAGTTTCGATGAAATTACTCAAGAGCTTGCTGAAAAGGGTGTAACTACGGAAGCTGAGGCTCGTAGCTATGTTGATAAATTTATTGCACAGCAGGTAAATGGTACTGGCAATACCACTAATTCTGAATCGGCAGGTTTAACCACTGTAACAACGACTGCTAAGACTGTCGATGACAATGCTCCTGATGGCACAGAGAAATCTGATAAATCGGTTAAAGCAAGTATGCGTGATGAGATTCAGGAACTCACCCAACAGCTAGCAAGTTTGAGATCGCAACTAGAGCAATTACGCTCAAACTAGAAAAGAAGAGGCGCAGCGCCTCTTCTTTTCTAAGAATTCAGCAATGGTATTGTAGTAATATCCTAGGAGGCTCGGAATCGGTAATGGCATATAGCGATTTTGATCTAAAAAAGGTTAAACAGAATCTTGAAGTCAATTTAATCGAAAGAGAGAATCTTTTCTCTTCTGTTCAATGTTTTAGCATTAGTGCATATCTTAAAGAAACTCTAGCAGAGAATATTCCTCTTGCTCGTGCCATTAATACTGAAAAAGCACGATCAGAGTTGATTATTGCTAACATTTTAGTTGAATTAAGAAAAATTCTAGAGCATAAAATAAGTTTGTTTTCTGGCATTGAATTTACTGTTGACAAGGAAAAAGGACTAAATGGATTTTGTGATTTCATCATCAGTGCATCCACAGAACAGCTAATGTTAAGCAGTCCAATTGTTGCTGTTGTGGAAGCAAAAAATGAAAATATTATTGGCGGATTAGGGCAATGCATTGCGGAAATGGTTGCATCAAAAATTTTTAATGAACAAGAGAATGATGAAAGCGTAAAAAGGGTTTATGGAGTCGTCACGACAGGAACAACATGGAAATTTCTAAAAATGGATGGAAGTAATGTGTACATCGATTTAGATGATTACTCAATTGAAAATCCTGATAAAATTATCGGTATTTTATTGGCAATGGTGTCTCAAAATGCATAGTAAGTAGCTAGGCATAATTAATTACATATTCAAACCCGTAAAGTTGCGCCCCTGCGGGGCGCAACTTTACGGGTTTGGGTAATTTATTTTGCACAAGTACTTATTACAATTTAGGAACAATGATATTTTGATGTCCTTACTCCACAGCTCGATCGCGTTGGTATGCCCAATTGGCAAGAAAGGCAAAAGCACAACTAGTCCACAACAGCCAAACCACATGTAGCCAGAAATAGCCATCGTTGGGCAGTCCTGCTGACCACAACACCAGTTGTCCATAGTGATAGAAAGGAGAATAAGCGATCGCATCTTGGACAACTTGAGAAACTGGCAAAGGCAAACCACAGGTAAATAGGGCGATTGGAATTGCTAAGCCAGCTATAGAATCCACGCTTTTGGGATTGACTAGATATCCTAAAGCCAAGCCAAACATTGTAAATGGAATACTACCGAGCAACAAACTGGTAAATTCTAGCGATCGCACAGCCAAGGACTGATCGAGACCAAGTTTCCAAGCTCCTAGCCCCAAGATCAGCAGTAGACTAGCCGCCGAGATCACCAACGACATTATCACCTTTGCTGCCAGATATGTAAAGGGATGTAAGGGCGTAACACGCAGCAGTTTTAGCCATCCTTCGGCTCTCTCAACTGCAACCCGCTTACCCGTGCGTTCAAAGGCAATTGTCAGCAAACTCAGCCCAGCAAAGAAAATCGCTCCTAACATGCCCAAACGTTCGTCAGGAGGAAATAAGGCGATCGCACTAGAAAAGAGAAAAATGCCAATTACATAGGTGGGAGTACGCAATAGTTGTAGTGATTCTGCCCATAGTTGCGGCAAAAAGCCTCTCAATATGCTGACATTCTCAGAGGATAAATTTGAGGAATTTGCTACAGGAAGATTAATCTTTGGCTGTTCTAGACTCTCAAGATTATTTGCTGAAGAAGAATAGAATAAAGGCACACCACCTTTCGTCATCGCTATTTGTTTTCTTTTGGGAGCGGGAGGGTCTGGTGGTTTGGCGATCGCACTTTGTCGGACTTCATGGATTCGCCCATTATCTAAAGTAATTATTCTCGTGGGAAGTTTGGCTAGTTCTTCCCAATCGGCTTGATTGTTCGTCACCATCAAAATAGTTTTACCTTGAGATACACAATGACGTAGTTGCTTCCAAAAATCAGCATATCCTTCCTCATCAAGGTTGCGTGTTGGTTCATCTAATATCAGTAAATTAGGCTTTCCAGCCAAGGCTAAGGCAAATAATAGTCTCTGTTCTTGACCACCCGATAAATTTGCTACCCAGTCTTTGTGCTTTCCCGCTAAGTTCACCATATTGAGAATCTCTTCCGTAGAATGTGCATCGGGATAGTAACTGCGCACAAGATCGATTAACTCTTTAACCGTCAGATTTTTAGGTGGGCTCACCTTTTGCAAAACTGCGCCTACGCGAGTCTTTGCCGATGGAAGGAATGGCGATCGCCCCAGCAGCATGGCTTTCCCTGTATCAGGCTTTAATAAACCGAGAATGATGTTAAGCAAGGTGGTTTTGCCTGCGCCATTTGTGCCGCGCAGGACAACAAATTCTCCTTGGCGTACAGTCAAATTAATCTCTTGGAGAATGGATTTCTGTCCGAAGCGTTTAGAAATATTTTGAAGTTCGATCAAGTGCATATTAAGAATTACTTTCTACGGTCAAAAATTCTAGGAGATCTCCCCCAATCCCCCTTGAAAAGCTACCTTTTACACACAAGTCATAAAACCCAGTCAAGTCAACAATTAATCACCCCCTAGCCCCCAATTCTGGGGGAACAAGAAAATAAAATTCTTTCTAAGTCCCCCAGAATTGGGGGATTTAGGGGGCTTAGATAAATCGAAACGTAGATAGTTAACTTATACAAGGTAGCCTTTACAAGGGGAGATGGGTGGATCTAGACAATTCTGGAATGGTTTCAGAAACCCGCTATACATAGTCAATGCATGAATTGGCTGACAATCCAACCAACCATAAATCCTGCTCCAACCGCCACCATTACAGAGGTTCCGAATGCTGTAGTTAATACGAGTACAGTAGCGGCACTGGCTCCTAGAGATAAGATTACTGGTACGGTAGCGACAGGTGCGATCGGGTTGCAACTACTAAAACTAAAGATACAGTTGTTGCTTCCTTTGTTTGCGAACAAAAACATGGTCAGCACCAGTACGCCAAGTAACCCAGTTACAAGAAGGCGATCGCCAGACAATGCACTCCAGCGTTCTCGTAGCCTTGATAGGACAGAAGCATTGGATGACTCATCAGATGAAGCAATATTTTTTGCCTGAAGTTCGGGGGAAGGGGCAGTAACTTGCGCGGGTTGGTTTTGCTGAACGGCTTTACTGGAATCAGAAGTGCTAACGTTCGGTTTGGAGGAAGACTGCATGGATATACCTCGTGATGTCGAAGTGATAACTCCTACACTTTACGAGACACTGGCAACTTTGATGAAAAATTTAACGAAAAACCACATTGCTACACCGAGGCAAGCTGTGACGATCGCAGGGGCTCCTGCTACAGCAGAGACGATCGCTATGGCTGTACCCAGGGCAACCGCATAAAAAAGTCAAAGGTTAAGGAGACGATTTAGATAAGCCAGATCCCAAGCCGCCTTATTACGTTTCGCCCGCATACTGAATTTAGAAGACTTATCGCGACTTAAGAGATTAAGAGCAAAGTGACGCAGCATCGCCATATTTTCAGGAGAATTATCTTTCCGAATACGGGAAGCATCTTCGTGAAAAGAGACATCTAAAACCCAATGTAAAGAATTTTCAATCGACCAATGAGTACGAACAGCATTGGCAATAAGAGCAGCATTAGAAGGCAAGCTAGAAATATAGTAGCGATTTTCAGTAGAGACTTTCCCATTAATTCTGCGTTCACTCTGCACTAGGGCAATAGTCTGTAAACCAGACCATAAAGGCAATTGAGTAAGGTAATCCAAGTTAGATAAAGTCCAACAACGCCGAATTTCTAAACGCCCATGTCCTTTATCTATGGACTGGCAAAAGTCATGGTCTACATCCACAAAATCAGTGTTTATAGCTTGCTGAAATAACCACTGTACATCCTCAAACAGTCCTCCCTGATTACCTTTGAGTGCTAAGACATAATCGGCTCCTTGTTCTATGATTTGGCTGGCAATTTCTTTCTGGCAGCCCATTGCGTCAATCGTCACAATACAACCATTAATATCCAGCAGTTTTAATAACTCTGGTATTGCGGTGATTTCGTTGGATTTTTCATTAACTTTACTTTGCCCTAATACCAATCGATTGGCGCTTGCCCATGCACTCACCATATGAATTGCACCTTTGTCTGCGCCTCGGTCGTAGGAGTGTTTCAAGGTTTTGCCATCGATGGCTACTACCTCTCCCTTCAGCACTTGACTTACTGATTTCACCCAACTAATGAAGCTGTTTTGCATCTGTTGCGGGTTCAGTCGCGCAAAAACTCTTGCAAATGTGTCATCACAGGGTATCCCATTCGGTAATTGCAGAAATGTTCCCAGCCAGTCTTGTTTTGATTCTCCAAATAGCGCTATGTCTTCCCAGTTTTCTCCCCCACTAATCACCGCACAAATTGCGATTACGATTATGTCTAGCAAGTTATGCTCTTTTCCTCGATTATCTCGCGGGTCTTCTACTCCTTCAAAGTGTCTTAGCAAACTGACTTCGATTGGGTTATTCATTGCTGTTTTGCTTTTGTTATTTTCTCCTAATTTTATTCACTTTTTTATGCGGTTGCCCTGTGGCTGTACCTGATGCAGTTGCGATCGCATTGGATGTAATCATGTCGCGAGGAGGATCTAGCGGTTTTGGTCTGGCAAGATCATTGAGATCATTGAGATCGTTATGTGACAACCAATTGGGAATCTGCGATCGCTGAGTAGTATGGGGATCTTTTTGAGGATGGCACTTGGTAGGTAATGTGTCGCTCCAAGCAATGATCGGTGCACAGGAATGTTGGATTTCCCAAGTAATCCCACTCAGTAAGAACGTCCACAGCAAAAATAGAACCCAGACAATGGCTTTTGTAGCGATCGCTTTTTTAGGTAGAGATTGTGGTGCATCTGCAATAGGTTGCATGGCTGTGGACAAAGGTTGATTTGTCCCAAATCATATCTCAATGAATAACATATGACACTAATGATTTTGGGGTAGAATGAGCCTTTGTTGGTCAGGTTTGTCAGACAATGAGCGAGATAAAGAGTAATTCAATGAATTCAGCCAATCAAGTGCCCAATCAAGTGCAGTTTCTTGATGAATTTGAAGTAGTTGTCGTTGGGGCAGGACATGCAGGCTGTGAAGCCGCCCTCGCCTCGGCAAGAATGGGCTGCAAAACTTTACTCCTCACTCTCAACCTCGATCGCATTGCATGGCAACCCTGTAACCCCGCCGTTGGGGGGCTCGCTAAGTCTCAACTCGTCCATGAAGTCGATGCCCTTGGCGGTGAAATTGGCAAGATTACCGATCGCACCTATTTGCAAAAGCGGATTCTTAATAGTTCTCGTGGCCCCGCAGTTTGGGCATTGCGAGCGCAAACTGACAAGCGCGAATATGCCGCCGAAATGAAAATGGTAGTTGAGAATGAGCCGAATCTCTCGGTGCGCGAGGGAACGGTGATTAATACATTGCTAGATGCTAACCAAGGAATTATTGGAGTCGAAACCCAGTTTGGCGTGGGTTATGGCTGCAAAGCTGTAATTTTAACAACTGGCACATTTCTCAATGGCAAGATCTGGGTGGGCAATCGATCGATGTCCGCTGGTCGGGCTGGAGAATTTGCAGTGGCAGGACTCACTGAGACACTAAATGCTTTGGGCTTTGTCACTGATCGCCTCAAAACGGGAACGCCAGCGAGAGTCGATCGCCGCAGTGTGGACTATAGCCAAATGGAAGTCCAACCATCAGATACGGAGCATAACTGGTTCAGCTTCGATCCGAGTGCATGGGTAGAGCGGGAACAGATGAATTGTTATTTAACGCGCACCACTGCGGAAACCCATCGCATCATTCGCGAGAATCTTCATCTCACGCCTGTCTATGGTGGCTTTATAGATGCCAAGGGCCCTCGCTATTGTCCTAGTATTGAAGATAAAATTGTTCGCTTTGCTGACAAAGAGAGCCATCAAATTTTCATTGAGCCAGAGGGACGTGATATTCCTGAGCTTTATATTCAGGGCTTCTCTACGGGAATGCCTGAGAATATTCAATTGCAAATGTTGCGAACTCTCCCTGGGCTGGAGAATTGCCATATGCTTCGCGCTGCCTATGCTGTGGAATATGACTATATCCCTGCGACTCAGTGTTATCCGACCTTGATGACCAAATTAATCGAAGGGCTATTTTGTGCTGGTCAAATTAATGGAACTACTGGCTATGAAGAGGCTGCTGCGCAAGGATTAATTGCAGGTATGAATGCGGCGCTCTATGCAAAGGGGAAAGAGATGATCGTGTTACCAAGGGCTAGCAGCTACATCGGCACTTTGATTGATGATCTCTGTACGAAGGAATTGCGCGAGCCCTATCGGATGTTGACTAGCCGTTCGGAATATCGCTTGATTTTGCGATCGGATAATGCCGATCGCAGACTCACGCCGATTGGACGCGAGATTGGATTAGTTGATGATCGTCGTTGGCAACTTTTCTGCGACAAGCAGGAGCGCGTTTATGCAGAAGTAAAACGTCTCAATGAAACTCGCGTGAAGGAAAAAGATGAACTTGGGCAACGGATTACCGCCGAGACTGGTGAAGCAATTCGCGGAGCAATCACTCTTTCCGATTTGTTGCGTCGTCCTAAGTTTAACTATGCAGAGTTAATTCATTATGGCTTAGCCGATCCTGACTTAAATCGATTTGAGCGTCTGGCTGCGGAAATCGAAGTCAAGTATGTGGGCTATATCCAGCGCCAAACACATCAAATCGAGGAGGTCGCGAAACATAGCGATCGCAAGTTACCAACTGATATTGACTACAATGCGATCGAGACTCTTTCTAAGGAATCAAGAGAGAAGTTGAGCAAGATTCGTCCGATGACGATTGGACAGGCTAGCCGTATTGGTGGCGTGAATCCTGCGGATGTGAATGCTTTGTTGGTTTATCTAGAGATTCAGCATCGGATTGCAGCGAAGACGAGGTAGATAGTTTCTGTTAATTTTAGAATATGCGTTAAGGATAAGCAGGGTTTTGATATGACTAGTTCTACTTCGCAAGTTACAAATAAAAGAGATGCTTCTAGCGAAGTAGTTAATTCTAGTGATTTAGCGAAGGCAAGGGAACTGAGTAAGAAAGCTAGAGATTTAGCTAAAGCTAGGAAGTTGGAAGAGGCGATCGCATTATTTGATCAAGCTCTAGCGATTTATCCGAATAATGCTGAAATCATTGCTGATTATGCTAAGGCAATGAGAGATATTGAACAGAATATCAAAGCTGAAGAATTGTTCAAAAAATGTTTGGAGTTAGAGCCAAATAAAATTCCAGTTATTTTTGCTTATATTAAACTTTTAATATCTCAAGAAAGATTTGTAGAAATACTTGACCTTTTTAAAACATTTGACAAAATCTTAGAAGTTGAGCCAAATAATCTTAAATTGTTGTCATCTTATGGTAGGTGCGCGGCAAAAATAGAAGAATATGAAAAAGCAAACAAATTGTTTGCGAAAGCTTTGGAATTAGATAAAAAGGATGGTCATACTATAAATAATTTCGTTAGTATACTATCAAAACAAGGGGACAACAGAGCAATAATTGATTTATTTGATATTGTTTTAGACTTAGGTAAAAACAACATTTCTACTTTCAATAATTATGCGAATACACTATTAAAAATAGGTGAATATGAAAAAGCAAGTAGAATATTTAAAAAAGCTTTGAATACAAGCAAAAATGACATCTCTATTATTAATAGCTATGCAAACTCTTTGGTTAAACAAGCCAAGTATGAGGAATCATTTAATCTATTTAATCGCGCATTAGAATTAGATTCAAATAGTTATTCTACACTAGTTAATTATGCAAGTTTTCTTTCAAAAATTGGTAAGTACGATCAAGCTTTTAACATGATTAGTCATGCAATAAAAATAAATCCAAATGACTACTTTTCACTGATTAAATATTCAAATATAGTGATAGATTATGGCAGACAATTGTTTGAACAAGACAAATACAAACAGGCATTTGATTTGTTTGAGCGTGCAATGCAAGAAAAAGAAAAAGATATTTTTGTATTGCGAAACTATGCACGAGCTTTAGCAAATTATGGCAATCATGCAAAATCTTGTCAGATCTTTGAAGAAGCACTTCTAATTGAAAATAATAATTTTAGAATAATTAATGATTACGCCCATGTTCTATCACAACAAGAAAAATGGGAGAGGTTACTTGAACTTCAACCATATAACTCATACGCCCGATTGAAATATGCACAGTATTTTGAAGGTCAAGGTAAATACAAAGAAGCACTTACACTTCTTTTAGGGATCGACTTGACTTCTCAAAAACCTCATCATTTAACTATTCTTCAACTTAATCTTGGGCGCTTGTATTACCGATTAGGTCAGATCGACCTAGGAAAGCAGTTTTTTGACGAAGCGATCGCTAACTCAGACGAACAAGATAAAACTATTCTCTATGCCGCCCGTAGCCTCTTAGCAACAAATCCCAATAGTCAAGAAGCAATTAATTTATTACTCAAAATTCAAGAAGACTCACCACGCTATGCTGAAGCCATGAAAGCGATCGCCCTTAACGCTGATGAAGAAACTTCCTATGAGTTGTTTGGAGCCGATGAAGAGCAAATTGATGATATCGAAATGCTCTATCGCGCTATGTACCACAAAATTGGTAATGAAATTGCAGTACTGAGATCGATTTCCTATCGATTGTTAAAGAGAATGGAAGGAGAACACCCTCTTGTTAAAGAAATTGTCAATGACCTTGAAAAGTTACAACAGGATATCGCCAGTCAGAGAGCCAATGAAAAAGCTGCGATCGCACAGGTTTCCCATAGTAACTACAAAGAGTTAATAGAGATTGTCTCCAAAACTGCCCATGACATTTCTGACGACGTAAACAATCAGCTCGCCGTAATTGAGTCCAAAACTCGCCGCGCCATGCGTAAACTTACGACTGAAAATCCTCAATATCAACAGTTTGAAAAATTACTTTTACAGCTAAAGCTAACCCAAACCGCCCTCAATGATCTCAAATCGCTTAATGAAGGTAAAACCATTCGTAGGGAACGCTTCTTCGTCCATCAATTATTTAAAAAATGGGAGCCAGCAAACTGGACAAGCCAACCTCGCATTGATGGTGTGCGTATTCGTCTTGACATTCGTAATCCAGACTCAGAATTTAATGGTGATGAAGAAAAAATTAAAAGCATCCTCAATGAGCTTGTAGAAAACTCCCTCAAACACAATCACGGCAACCCAAATTTGTCGATCCGTATGGTTTCTAGTGATTTGATCAATCCTTCCATCAGTAGTCCTAGTATCCCTGGCGATCGCAAATTTTTATACATAGAATTTACAGATAACGGTCAAGGCGTACCAAATGATAAAAAAGAATGGATCTTTCAACCACTAAAAACCACATCGCCCGAAGACAAAGGTAGTGGCTTAGGGCTATTTATTGCCCGTAAAACCATCAAAAAAATGGGTGGACAAATTCGGGAAGTCGGCGAAGCAGGTAAAGGTGTAAGATTTCAGATATATTTACCTTATCTATCCTCAAATGCCTCGTAGCAAAACATTGTAGAAATATTCCAAAATAGAAATCACCCATGCAAACCCAAAACGTCCATCTCTTAGTAATCGAAGACCGAGCCAATAACTTGAATGAATTACTAACGTGGTTACGGGAAGACTTTGGCTATCAGGAAATCGTTACCGCCACCACCACATCAGAAGCCTTAGAAAAACTAGAATCTCCCTTTGATGTAGTGATATCAGATATGCGGATGTACGATGAGGTTGATGCAGGTTTTACGATTCTTGATTGGGTACAGCAGCACAACCTATCCTCAGTCGTAATTATTTTTACCGCCAATGAGTCATTAGAAGACTGCTATCGCGCTTGGAAATCAAAAGCTTGGGACTACATATCCAAAAATCCGCCCACAGGTAACGCATTTGATACTCTCAATGACTCGATTCAAGAAGCGATCGCCTATCTCAATCGCTGGGGCAATCTCTCCAATCAACAATGGTTTGAAGAAAATCAGCAAGATCTAGAAGCTAAATATTGGGGGCAATACATCGCGATAGCTAATCAAGTTGTCATCGAATCGGCAGATACAGAAGAGGAACTATACCAACGCTTAGAAGAAAGAAAACTCCGAAGATTTACGACAACCATTAAGAAAATTGGCGACCTACGACCAATCTCAGAACTAATCCAACTAGGTGAAAGTGACAAACTAGAACTCAAAAGTTCACTGCAATGGGATGTGCGAGAGAACAAAGAAAACAAAAAATTACAACTTAGCGTCCTCAAAACCATCGCCGCTTTCTTAAATGCTGATGGTGGAACTTTATTGATTGGAGTTGAAGACGATGGCAAGATTTTTGGACTGTCCAAAGACTTAGATTGTTTAAGTAATCGAAATCTTGATCAATTTGAAAGACATCTTGTACAGCTTATTGAGACTAACATCGGCAAAAAATTTCTACCCTATTTAAAACTTCGATTTGTCAAAATCAACGATCAAGATGTCTGCGGCGTGTATGTTCGCAAATCCCCACAAGCAGCATTTTTAAAATCAGAAAAAGGCATAGAATTCTATATCCGCTCTGGCAACTCAACGCGATCGCTCAACATCCAAGAATTTCACGATTATTTTATTAATCAAACCGAGAAATTAAGGTGAGCTACCAACTGATATTGACTACAATGCGATCGAGACTCTCTCTAAAGAGTCAAGAGAGAAGCTTAGTAAGATTCGTCCGATGACGATTGGACAGGCTAGCCGTATTGGTGGGGTGAATCCTGCGGATGTGAATGCTTTGCTGGTTTATCTTGAGATTCAGCATCGCCTCGCGGCAAGTAGAAAATAATTGATGGGCGGCGCTTTACGCCGTTCATCATTACTGATTGCTACCTAAAAGGCAACCCGCTTGTACAAATCCATCAGACTAATTTCAAAATCCACTGACTCTAGTTTTAGAACTGCATCTTCACCTACATAGTCAGCTAAGAGCCATTTACCGTTAGCCTGTTTTGCATATTGTTCCACTCCATAGCTAGTTTGCTCGACTAGAATATATTCTTGAAAACTAGGAATAGAGCGATAAAGCTTAAATTTATTTTCACGATCGTATTCACCCGTTGAATTAGAGAGAACTTCTACAATTAAGCAGGGATTAGTAATCCCTGTCTGTTTTTCATCAGTAAAAATTGGCTGTCCTTTAACCACCATCACGTCAGGATAAGTGTAACGCTCCTGATCTGGCATCCATAGACGCATATCATTCATAAAGACAGCGTAATCTAAATCCTCTAGGGCTAACAAAATTCGAGCCAGAAACTTAGCAGTCAAAATATTATGATTTGCTGTTGCTCCTGCTATAGGTATGATATCTCCGTTGTCAAATTCACTTTTAAACTCGGCTTTTTCTTCTAGTTCGAGATATTCATCTACGGTGTAGCGCTTAGTTGCTGCAAGTACCATAAGTTATTAGCCTCTTAACTTTGATTTAATTATATACAAAGGTTAATGCTTTGCTCCGACATTCACGGTTTTAGAAACTCACCTGACGCAGATAGCTCCCCACAGATATCAATTACAATGAGATCAAGACTCTTTCTAAGGAATCAAGAGATGTTGAGTAAGATTCGTCCGATGACGATTGGATCGGCTATTCGTATTGGTGGGGTTAATCCTTCGGATGTGAATGCGTTGCTAGTTTATCTGGAAATTCAACATCGGATTGCTGCAAAACTAAATAAATCAAAGCGCTTTAAAAAACATGAGAAGGCTATCCCAAGTTTGGAAATTACTTAGTGTTAATGCAATTGCGTATCTTGCGATCGCGGTTTTACCATCCAATGCTCAATTGCAAGAAACAACCTATGACATGGGCAAAAATTGTCATCAACTACCCAAGTTTGGAGCAGATTCTCTGAGCGTACATTTTAAGTGGGATAGCGATTCGATGAAGCCTGCTCAAGCTTTTTTGCGCGGTACGAAAGGCGATCGATTAATTTGGGAACGCCAGTTTCCTTGGGAGCAAGGTAAAGGTTTTCTAAATCCTGCTAAAGCTAATTCTGATTGTCAGGATGGAGCGATTCGCCTATATTCGCAAATACCTTTCTCAGCTTTCACCTATGTCCAAATCTTTCGCTGGCAAAACCAGCAACTTTCCTATATCTCATCAACTTCAGAAGATCCTTCTGCTGAAGCTGTAGATCGGTTGATTGAGCAAGTTGCTCAAGGCAAAAATGATGCTTTTGAAGATGAAGCTTTTGGTATCTTCTATCCGCATAATTATATCAATGCTGCAAAGTTAGCGGAGGCGATCGCGATAGGACTTAAAGTCACTTTGCAACTCTATCAGCAAGGAAATCCGCTAGAAGCTGCTCAGCGACTCAAAAAAATGTTTGATCTCACCATGAGTTTGACGGAAATCATTGGTAAGAGTAACCAAAGTCCTTTGCCACAAAAATGGGTTGAGACATGGAAAGATATGGCTGTCGATCCAAGCATTTATGTTCCAGCTTTGAATGATTATGGGTTTTTCTTGCAAGAACTGGGAAATCATCAAGAGGCAATTCCTATATTTCGGAGTGTGATCTCTGCCGATCGCGATCGCAATGTTGCTTATCTCAATCTTGGCGATTCTCTATGGGCTCAAGGTAATAGAGAACAGGCAAAGCAAAACTATCGGAGTTATGAGCGATTAACGATCAAAGCACAGATGCAAAGTAGTATTCCTGTCAGAGTTAAAGAGCGCTTAGGTTATACCAAGTGATATATTGCCCACATTCTGCTCGTAATGGAAGTGTAAACCAATAAGCGAAAGCTAGCGCAATATTTTTGGGTCTGAAGTCAGCTATTCTCTAGTTCTTCCATTAAACCCCCGATCGCATTTAAAGCATTTTTTAAATGGGTGGCGATCGCTAAGGCAATTTCTTCTGGTTCGGTCATTTCATCTTCAGGATCGTCGCTGGTGTCGCGTAACCATGCAATATCGAGGTTGTCATTGCGATCGCTGATTTGTTCACGGGTAAAGCAACGAAATCTTCCTTCTTCCCCTTGATCGATGCGTGGGGATTTGCCGTAAGGGTCATCACCGAAGGCGGCTTCAAATTCGGCGAAATCTGCGAGGGTGAGTTGGCGGGTTTTGCCGAAGGTGTTGGTATTAGCTCGCATATCGTAAACCCAGACGGCTTTGGTGTTGCCGCGATCGCTTTTGCCGCGTGTAAAAAATAGCACGTTGGTCTTTACGCCTTGGGCATAAAAAATGCCTGTGGGTAGGCGCAAAATTGTATGTAAATCGCAAAGTTCCATTAGCTGTTGCCTGAGCTTGCGTCCGATGTTGTCTTCAAAGAGAACATTATCAGGTAGGACTACGGCGGCTCTGCCATTGTTTCTTAGGGAGCGATAGATATGCTCGACAAAGGCAAGTTGTTTGTTGGAAGTTTCGGCAGTAGTGGAGAAGTCATTGCGAGTGGGACGACCGCCACCTTTTTTTGTGCCGAAGGGAGGATTGGTGAGGATCACATCGGCTTTACCTAGAGTTTCGCCATCGGGTGAGAGACTGTCGCCGCAATCGACGGGGCTTTCGATGCCATGCAGCATTAAGTTCATCAGGCAAAGGCGATGGGTATCAGGAACTAGTTCTAGACCGCGAAAGGCTTGGCAAATTTGGAATGTTTGTTGTTTGTTATTGAGACTGTACAGATCATTGGTCTGCGCTTTGATGTAATGGTCGGCGGCAACTAAAAAACCTGCTGTACCTGCGGCTGGATCTTGAATGATTTCGCCTGCTTGGGGTTTGATCAATCTGACGATCGCATCAATCAAAGGTCTAGGCGTGAAGTACTGACCTGCGCCTGATTTCTTTTCGGCAGCATTTTTTTCGAGTAACCCTTCATAGAGGTTGCCTAAACCTTCTTCACGCGCTGAGAACCAATCGAGGGAATCGATCGCATCGGTGATGGCTTTGAGATTGGTGGGTTTGCGGAGTTTGGTTTGAGCATCGGTGAAAATTGCTAATACCACAGCATCATTCACTTTCTTTGGTGAACCCAAATCTAGCAATAGCTGTTTGTAAAATTCTAATTGTTCTAAACCTTCCCGATCATCAAGATCTTGCCAGCGATAATTTTCGGGAAGGCGGCTTTCTTTGCCTGTTTCTGCAAGCATCTTGAGGAATAGCAGATAGGTCAATTCGGTGACATATTCGTTATAGGTGATGCCATCGTCTCGGAGAATATTACAGAGATTCCAAAGTTTAGCAACAATATCGCGGGTGATGTTCCCCGTCGCATTACCGCTATTATTGCTATTGTTCGTATTCAAGCTTGCTTTAGCCACATTTCCTCATTGATATCGCCTAGAATCTGTTCTAATTGTCCATCAAAATCGCGATTAAGTCTCTTAAATCCGCCATCCCGTTGAAAGTTGCCCTGTTCCAATGCTTCGCGATCGACTACGACTTCTTTAATAATTTGCTCACCGATACGATTTAACCATTTGCGTTGCATATCTGTCCAAGGGCGTTTTTTGAGAATTCGCCTGATTGCACCTTTGACGCGATCTTCGTAGGGCATTAACGGATCGCCGATCGCAGCTTGACGGACAAACCCAATGATCGAAGCGGCGATATCTTCATTTTTGGTGTCGCGCCATGCTTGCTGTAAATAAACTTCAGAATAGCCCTTGAGATCAAGTTCACGGCGCAATTCTCGCAATTGGGCGCGGGTCAACTCGCGGGGACGTTGTAAAACTACAGTGAGGGCGGCGATTTGATTAACGTTATTGCGGACATAATCGGTGAAGCTGTCTAAAAAGTCTTGCGGTTTCTTGCCTTCACCATAGCCACGAGTGACGGCAATAACTTGATCTTCATGTTCAGAAATAGGAATCCAAGTACCTTCATAATTGGGCTTCCATTCCCAAATTTTGCCAAGATAGGGACGCGATCGCACCCATTCGATCATTTCGGTGGTGGTCATGGTTTTGAAATTAGCGAGACTGCTAGCAGGAGGTTCGCCGCTTTGGGTTTCGTAATTTCCCTTAGCTTGATCGCCCATTCTGGTAATTTTTTGGCGCATTTTTACCAAGATTTGATCACGGATTTCGGTTTGATGCTGCGGATCTCCGACCTGTATCAATTCATCAAATAGCTGCTCTAGGCTGATTTGAGGATTAACGATCACGGGTTTCATGTCGCTGACTTCTTGCATTTGTTTGTAAATATCGACAGCATCATAGATTTTGAATACCTGTTTGCCAATCTCATTACAGCGCCTTGTGGCTCGACCGATCATCTGTTCATAGAGAATGCGGCTATTGACACGGCGCAAAAAGACGAGGTTACAGATTTTGGGAACGTCGATACCTGTAGTGAGTAGGTCAACGGTGACGGCGATGCGTGGTAAGGAATCATTACGGAAGGCGCGAATTTTGCTTTGAACGTCATCGACTGAGCCTGTTAATTTTTGAATGGCATCATTTTCGAGTTCTTCATAGCGTCCCTGCATGGCTTTTTTTAGACATTCCACAACTAGATCGGCATGGCGATCGTTGGCGGCAAAAATGAGGGTTTTCTCATCGGTTAGCGGGTCAATACGAGCGGTGAGTTCCAAGGCGATCGCCTGATTAAATGATTCCGTAATTACCTGTTTATTAAACTTCTCTACATCAAAATTTAGCTCATCAGGCGTGCTGCTGAGATCGATCGCACCTGTTACGGTGTTGTAACGCGAGATTTCTTCATTGGCAGCAAAACTAATCCCAATCTCGCTGAGTTTGGTGCGAATCTGAATCGGCGGCTCATGGTCAATTAGAATGCCATCGATGACAGCTTCACGGTAGCCATAGGTATAAATCGGTTCGCCGAAGATCGCTTTGGTATGCAGTGCAGGAGTGGCAGTTAAGCCGATCTTGACAGCATCGAAATGTTCTAAAACGCGGCGATATTTGGAGATGTAATCTTCTTGATTGCGGAAGCTTAACTCACTATCGGACATCTCGCGATCGAGTAAATAGCCGCGATGACATTCATCGATCAAGATCAAATCATATTGGTCAATCGGTGGAATATCGCCATTTTCTTTGGCATAGAGAATGCGCTTGACTAGTCCTTGAATCGTGCAAATATGGACTTTAGTTTCTGATTCAGGATCGATGTCTTTTAAGCCCTTCAAGCCAAAAATATCGGTGAAGGTTTTGGTGGTAACGACTTTGGTGGATGTGAATTCATCGGCGGTTTGGTTGCCAAGGGCGCTGCGATCGACGACAAAGCAGACACGGCGAAAGCGTTTAGTGGAGAGTAAACGGTATAACAAGGCGATCGCTAATTTAGTTTTGCCTGTACCTGTTGCCATTGCCACCAGCATCGATCGCTGATCTTTTTCAAGAGCTTCTTCGATCTTCTCAATGGCGGCGCGTTGGTGCGGATAGAGATCAAATCCGAAGTTGAAGCTGGTATTTTTTAAATCCTCATGGGCAGTTTCCCGATCCATTGTCAGCAGAGCTTCTAAACCATCGGGAGTATAGAAGTCGATCAGCGCACGGCTATGATTTGTGGATTTGCGCGTATCACGGAACCAGATTCCGCTTTCGGTTTCTAATTGCTTGAGATAGCCGCGCCCATTGGTGGCGAATACGAAGGGAACTTCCGCCCTCACCCCTAGCCCCTCTCCCAGAGGGAGAGGGGAACCAGAATTTCTGCCATCTTGTCCTTCTCCCTGTGGGAAAACGGAACCAGAATTTCCTCCCCCTCGCCCCTTGGGAGAGGGGGCTGGGGGGTGAGGGCTATATCCCTTCGCATATCTCTCTGCTTGAGCGATCGCATCCATAACATTTTTGCGCCGCCGCTTAGCTTCGATCATGGCGACACAGCGTAAACCGATAAATAGGGCATAGTCAGCAATACCATCATTAGTGGGATATTCAGAAATTGCCATATTTTTGCCTTTGGTGGGGCGAAAGCCTTGGCTATAGCGCAGGTTTTGAGTATCCACTTCCCAACCGCGATCGCGCAATTGTTGATCGATTAAGGCTCTGGTTTGGGCTTCATTGAGGTCAATAGTTTTGGATGCAGCTTCACCACGTTCAATGATTGCCGCAGTTTGCTTGGTGGTGGGGTGTTGATTGGCTATTTGGGTATTGGTGATTATTTTTTCTAATTCTTCTATTTTTGCCTTTAGTTCGGCGTTTTGTTGGGCGGTGGTGTCGGTGGGTGGGATAAATGCTTTGCTCTTGAAGTTGCGATCGCTAAAGGTGCGATGAAACCATATTCCCAATTGTTGGGCGGTTTGTAATAGGGTGAGGGCTTGGTTTGTGTCGGTGTTGCTTTTGTTATGGACGGCTTTATTGCCTGCAATTCTGATCAAATGAAAGAGGTCGGCTACTTCTTTAGAAATTACATTTTCTAATTTTAATCTTTTTAATAGTTCGACTTGGGCTTCGTCTGCGGATTGGTATAGCCCCGTGTTGGCGGCGATCAGTTTGGCGAGGCGTTCGGCATATTGGCGCAGCTTGATGATGCAGGTGTTGCTGTCGCTATGGAAAAACTGCTCAGCTAGGGCGGCGAGTTGGATGATTTGGGGGTCATGCTGGCGCAAAAATCCAAAGTTAGCTGATTGTATTTCCATTTGCTATTACCTAATAGAGCTAGAGGCGGCGCGAATCGATTCGGGTTTAGACTTGAAACTGTTGCATGAGCCATGCGGTAACTGCCGATTGATTTTCTTGGCGGCTGCGTTGGAGTGCTTGTTCTAATATTTCCAGTTTTAGTCCAGATAGAACTATGGATTGCCGAATATGATGGCTGCTGCCATCTGGGGCGATCGCAAAGGCATAGATTCTCATAGTTTGGACATTGACGATCCAATATTCTTTGAGCCCTAGTTCTTCGTATTGCAGGCGTTTTGTACCGAGGTCGTCGTTAAAGGTGGTGTCAGATATTTCAATAACAAGATCGGGTAAGGGATATTGATCGAGGTCGATGATGCGGGTTCCCCATGCGATCGCGTCGGCGTTATCACCTATGTAATAGGAGGCATCGGGCTGAAATTCGATTTTTCCAATTTGGCGGTATGAGCAGCCGTCTTTGGCGGTCATGGGTATTTGCTTTGTGGCGGCATAAAAGGAGAGAGCAAATAGAATTAATGCATGATCGTTGGCATGATCGGAACCTGTGGACATTTCCTCAAATCTCATCTGGTGTTTGTAATAGTAGCTTTTGCGTTTGGTGCTATCGGGGGCATCAGCGATCGCTACAAATTCTGTCCAAGGGGCGCTGATCCATGTGTTTATCGGTGTGTTTATTTGGGTTTTGGTTTCTACTAGCAGCATATTTTTAGATGGTTATTTAAGGGATTAAAGAAGAAACAAAATCAAAAATCTCCTCTGCGTAAACTAAGGCTTCCTCTAGTTCTTCAGGTGTTGGTTGCATAATATCACTAGGATATCGGTATTCTGTGGCATAGGGGGTGAGAATTTCTGAGGCTTCTTGATATTGTTCAAATTTTGGGTTGATGGCGATCGCTAATTGAAGGAGTAAACGAATATCGTGAGTTTTAGGGAAATTTTGATTATGTAGAACTAAGAAACCTTTAACGGCTTTTTCAGCTGATTGCTGACAATGATAAATAGCTATGTCGCCATATATTTCTGGGTCATCACTTAGCTTTGTAGCTGCAAGTAGGTCATTTTTTGACTTGATTAGCCAATTTTTAACTAGCTCCATTTGATTATCCATAAATAAGTTTACCCTTGGATAAAATTTGATGTTCAAGGGACATGGGTATGTTTGCAAATTTTGCTATTTCTTGATGGGTGCGTACCAAGATGTCTAATGGGTAGTTAATATTTCTGAGGTAGCGATAAAAGAGGGATGCTCTTTTTGCGGGGGATAGGTTGCTGTTGTCAATAATAATCAATAGATCCAGATCGCTGTCTTGGTGTGGTGTTCCCCATGTATGTGAGCCGAATAAATAGATTTTTTCGGGAATAACGTCAAGTTTGTTTTCTATGGATTGTTCTGTTAATCGTTTAACAATTGTTGAAAGTAATGGATCTATTTGTGGGTTAGTTGTTGATGGTTTGAGTAATGTGTTCATGGTAATAGTTTTAGTTGTGGGTCGTCGTCTGGAGAGTGAAGTTTGGCGATCGCTGCATTAATGTAACTAAAAATTTCATCAAGTTCGCCGATCGCTTCTAACTCAAGATTTTCTTGGTTGGTTAGGGTGTCTGCTTTTTTACGATCAAGCAAGGTTTGTAGGCGATCGCCTAATTCGTCGGTAAATTTGAATAGGGTAAGGTTGCCGATTTTGCGATATTGCAACCCTTTGGGGATTAGGGTTGATGGTTTGAGTAATGTGTTCATGGTAATGGTGTAAAACTTGAACTTTAACCAAAGATTTTATGATTATAGCTCGAAAATTAGGGTTGCAATACACGATATCGTTACACGATATCGTTGTAGGGGCATAGCATTCCCGCGACAATTTCTGATTTTTTAGATCCTCTACATTGGGGAATGCTATGCCCAAGCCTCTATATTTTGCACAAATTCTCAATCCGCAGAAATAATTTGTCGATTATAAGCACAGAGGGTTCAGCATTTGCGAATTTAGTCTTTTTGTGGTGAGTTTGGAAATTGTGGCGCAAATGCTAAACCCCTACTGATTAAATTCTCTATGAAATTCACAATGTAGGGGCAATTCATGAATTGCCCCTACATTGCGTTGTTCAGTTTACATCCTGACTTTTTTTCCTTTTTCCTTTTCCCTTTTTACTTGTTCCAACAGAACCGATGCTGGCTCGTCGTTAGGGTCTTGCGGCACAAGTTCACCGCGAAATGCTTTTGCTAATGTCGCCTGTTCCAGTCTGTCACAAAGTTTCGCCGCTTTTTGATATTCCTGCTCCATCCTATCTATCTTCTCAAACATCTTCTCAACCCGCCGAACAATTTCTTTTTGTTCTTCAAGAGATGGAATCTCCACTAAGTAATCTTTTAGTGTTCCTTGACTTACAGTATTTTGACCTGCGGAAGAAACCATATTTTCACTGATGTATTTTCTGAATTCATCACTATTACCGTAATAAGATAACCAGTATGGATTACATTCCGATGTCAAACGGAGTCTAATAAAATGATCACAATATGCTGCTTTGAGATCTTGTGTAATCAGAACCAGACGACCAACGATATCTTTGCTACCATTAACCCTAACTACAAGAATATCTCCTGCCTGAAGATTATATTTTTCTTCTTCTTTTTCAGTAAGTTTGATTTTTCGAGGATCAGATAAACAAACTTTAAAATCTTTAATATCTGCAAGACGTACAACTATAATTTCTTGCCCATCATTTCCTGAACGTTTAGAGAGTCCATTTTGATAACATGAAATTAAATTATCCAACGATACATTTTGCCATTGTGTTCTCATTTTTCCATGTTTTTCTCTCCAATCTGCGGTTAAATCGCCACGAAAAGCAGCAGCCAAAACAGCTTGTTTGTAACGTGCAATTAGTTTTGGGATATGGCTTAACTCATTACGCGCCGTGCGGTTGCGATCGCCTATCCGATCCAACTTATCCACAATCCGCCGTTGCTCATTAAGTGGCGGTAGAGAAACTGCAAATTGCTTGATAATTGTTTGGCTAATGTTTGGTTGCGCTCCACCTTGACCAATAGACTTAAACTCATCTACTTTATGAATGAGAAAATATCTTAAAAATGGAATAAGCTCTCTAGTAAATCCTTCAGCAATCAGAGCGCCACAAGCTTGATTTGTTGCAGCTTCTATTCTAAGAACACCTGTTTTCCCAATAGTCGCTCCATACATAGCTAACAACAAAGTACCAGAGGGAAATATTTTAGCTGAACTATTTTTAAGCCCGTCTTCAGTAATAAACTCTTCTACTGATTCAATATAACTATTGTTTAGATCACCAGTTTTAACCCAAGGAATAGAACCTCCATAATATTCTGGTTGTTTTCTTGATGGTGTACCACCACTTGACCATTCTCCAATTTCTCCAAGTTCAGTTTTAACCCACCCCATCGGCAAATCATCACTCATAACCCAACCTCAGCTTAACTTAGGAAACATAAACCCACAGATCTACGACTTTTTCTTTGCTATCAAAAACAACTGTGGCAATAATCACAAAAAGTCGGGGATCTCAGCCCTTGAATTTTACTTTACAAACAACCCTAAAAACCTAGAAGCAGTCACAACCACCATACCCTGCACCCCATCAAACGACGCAAAATCGCGATTCGCCTTTGGTATCTTCACCTCATAACAGGGTTTGTTTTTTAATTCACAAAAGTATGACAACACATCAAAACCCAAATAAATTAAAGCGGCGCGAAGCGCCGCTTTAATTTATTTGGGTTTTCTAAAACTTTCATTGTTATAAACCCCCAAAGAGTGATGGCAACTATTCGCGCCGCCATCACTCTTTGGGGGTTTTGATTTTCCTACATTACTCAATCATTGCTATCAAAGCCTCGCAAAATAGCGAGGCTTTTAAAATTTATAGATTTGAGCAAAGCGCGATCGCTCAAAATTAGAAATTAGAAACGGCGCTGCCTAGGCTGTGTTTGGAAATTTTGAGGTATTCAGTATTAACCCCCGATTCGCGGGTCAACGAAACCTTGCCAGTACGCGCAATTTCGCGAATGCCAAACTTGTTTAACATCTTCAAAATAGCCACCATCTTCCCAGGATCGCCAACCACTTCGATTGTCAAGAAATCATCAGCCACATCAACAATACGGGCGCGGAAAATCTGAGATATTTCAATAATTTCCGATCGCACATTTGGCGCAGCATTTACCTTAACGAGCATCAACTCGCGCTCAACACAAGGAATATCGGTAAAGTCAAGAATTGTGATCACATTGATCAGTTTATGCAACTGCTTCGTGATTTGCTCAATCGTGTGATCGTCGCCAGAGACCACCATCGTAATGCGCGTAAATCCATCTTGCTCGGCAGTCCCGACCGCAAGGCTCTCGATATTAAAACCTCGGCGGGCGAACAAGCTAGCAATGCGGGTCAGCACGCCTGCCTCATCTTGGACGACAACGGAGAGAGTATGTTTCATGGTGACAAATTCGGCAAATAAACAGCACAGTAGACTATATTAATGACTTTGGTTACCTTATTGCGACTATCAAGATACATATTGATAACGATTAAGGTGCTTTGCTCTCAAAACTAAGGGGGCTGCTTCACGCCCCTCTTAGGTAATATATTCAAACTTCAAAAATATGACTGCTCAGTTTCACCATGTTCCCGTACTTGCACAACCCGCGATCGCAGGATTAGAGATTATTTCAGGTGGTATGTACCTCGATTGCACAGTTGGCGGTGGTGGACATAGCGCATTAATTTTGCAGGGGGCGGAAAATGTGCGTTTAGTTGCGATCGATCGTGATGAAATGGCGATCGCGGCGGCAACCGCAAAACTTGCAGATCATATAAACCAAGTTACCTTTTGGCGGGGCAACTTTTGTGAATATAAGCCTTCGCCAGATTTGAAATTTGATGGCATCCTTGCTGATTTGGGCGTAAGTTCAACGCAATTTGATATTGCTGAGCGGGGGTTTAGCTTCCGAGAGTCAGGAGATCTTGATATGCGGATGGATAATCGCCAAACTCTGACTGCTGCGGAAATTATCAACCACTATAAAGAAGTAGAACTTGCGGATATATTTTTCAAACTGGGAGAAGAGAGACTTTCGCGGCGAATTGCCCGTCAAATTGTGGAGAAGCGTCCCTTTAAAACCACGTTGGAACTTGCTAATGCCATTTCTGCTTGCGTCCCTGCTAGTTATCGGAATGGCAGAATCCATCCCGCTACGCGAACTTTTCAAGCCCTGAGAATTGCCGTAAATCGTGAATTGGAAAGCCTCGAAAAATGGCTTGCAGTGGCTCCAAATTGGCTAAAAACAGGCGGTAAGATTGCCGTAATTACATTCCACAGTCTTGAAGATCGCATTGTCAAGCATACATTTCGTGAAGATGATCGCTTACAGGTTCTCACCAAAAAAGTAATCATTGCTACGGATGAAGAAACTCGTGCAAATCCTAGATCGCGATCGGCGAAGTTACGCATTGCTCAGAGGATTTAATCAATTTATACGCCAATTCAAGGATGAAATGCAACACCTAGAGATCTTTGCGTAAAGGGACTCATAAGGATATTCTGATATTAATCACAATAATTAGGATACCCTCATGAGCTTTGTCCATCTTACCACCACAGAAAGAAGTGAACTGTATAAACTAAGAGTAATTGAGCAATTATCTGTATCAGAGATAGGTCGTCGCTTGAAGCGAAACAAAAGTACGATTTCAAGAGAGTTATCGCGCAATACAGACGAGCGACAGATTGGCTATTTGCCAGATACTGCGGTTGCCCTGATGAAAGCAAGACGGAAACAAGCAAAGGTAAGATTTCAGAGCATCAGTGCTGAGACGATCGCCGAAGTCAAACAACGGTTAGAGCAACACCACAGCCCAGAGCAACTAGCAGGGAGAATGGAAAGGGAGGGGCTAGGTAAAATCAGCTATGAGACGATTTATCTGATGATCTATGCAAACCATCAAGAGATGGGAATATATCAACAATATCTGAGGCAGAAGCAAAAGCAACGAAGGCGCAAAGGTCGCCATCAGAAGCGAGGTGGCATTCCCAATAGGGTAGGGATAGAGAATCGACCGAAGATTGCAGATTTAAAAACAGAGATTGGACATTGGGAAAGTGATACGGTAATCGGGTGCAACCACACAGGTATCGTAGTTACGCATGTTGATAAAGCATCGAAGTATTTACTTGCTGGACTAGCTAAGAACAAGACGATGGATGAGATAAACAGAGTGACATTCAATCTATTTGAGCCTATAGAATCAACATCTCGAAAGACAATGACCTTTGATAATGGAAGAGAATTCTGTGGGCATGAGAAGCTATCTGAAAGATTGAAACTAGAGACCTTCTTTGCGAATCCATATCATTCATGGGAACGTGGATTGAATGAACACACCAATGGATTAATTAGAGAGTTCTATCCCAAAAGTACAAACTTTAAAATCGTGAAAGAAGAGGACTTTCAGAAGGCAGTGAATTTGATCAATCACAGACCCAGAAAATCACTTGACTATCGTACTCCTTACGAAGTATTCTTTGCTTCATCAGAACCCGTTGCATTTCATCCTTGAATTGGCGATACTTGTAGTACTTGAGCAGCAGTCGCCCTGCACTCAAGTGCGGGCTAAAAGCTCAAGTCTGCTGAAGCAGACTAAAGAATACTTCTAAGCAACCCGTTTCAACGGGTTTTAGCTTTTAGCCCGCACTTGAGTGCAGGGCGTTCTTATATGTACACCCTAGCTTCGCAAGGTGATGAAACAATGAATAGAATGACAATCCTTTGCGTAGATGACGAAATTAATATTCTGATCACCCTCAGAAGTCAATTAATGAGATATTTTCCCGACTATGCGATCGAAATTGCCGAAAGTGGCGAAGAAGCCCTAACTTTGGTAGAAGAGCTATTGTCGAATGGGATAGAAGTACCCCTAGTCATTGCTGATCAAATTATGCCAAACATACAAGGAGATCAAGTCTTGATTGAACTTCATGCTCGACATCCTGAAATCTTAAAAGTCATGCTGACTGGTCAAGCAAGTGCAGAGTCTATAGCCAATGTGGTCAATCAAGGTAATCTTTATCGCTTTGTGTCAAAACCTTGGAGTGAAGTCGATCTTAAATTAACGGTGACAGAAGCGCTGCGGTGCTATAAACAAGAAAAAAAATCGCCCAACAGCAGGTATCCCTTCAGCAAGCGAACTCTCAACTTGAGTCCTTAAATGTCAACTTAGAGAATCTAGTTCTACAAAGAAACAATCAGGTATATTCACTACTAAATAACATTCCTCACATTGCTTGGCTCAAAGATCATGAAGGGCGATTTCTGGCAGTTAATGAGTCATTTTCCCAAGCCTGTGGCTACGATACTTCTCAATTAGTTGGACTAACTGATCTAGATATTTGGGAGCAAGACGTTGCTGAATCCTATCGCAGTGATGACTTGGAGGTAATGAGATCTGGCAAACAAAAACGGGTTGAGGAAAAACTAATTACAGCCGATGGGAACTGTCAATGGATTGAGACAATTAAAACGCCAGTTTTTGGCGATCGCAATAAACCCATAGGCACAGCTGGAATTGCTATAGATATTAGCGATCGCAAACAGACGGAACTAACCCTCCAAAGCTTGATGGAAGGTACGGCTTCGGTAACTGGCGCAGACTTTTTTGTCTGTTTAGCAGAGAAAATTGCCATTGCTCTAGATGTATCGCATATCTGCATTAACAAAAAGGTCGGGAAAAGTCTAGAAACATTAGCCATCTATTATGACCAACAATTTCAGCCAAATGTAACCTATGAGATTTCTAATACCCCATGTGCTGAAGTAATCAAGCAGGGTATTTATTACTGTCCTAAAAATGTTCAAGACTATTTCCCTCAAGATGAATTTCTTGCCCAAAACGAATCTGAGAGTTACATGGGTCTTGCACTTAAAAATGAATTTAACGAAACGATTGGTGTTCTTAATATTCTCAGTCGTAAGTCCATCGCTAATCCTGAACGTGCTGAGATATTACTAAAAATTTTTGCAGCCCGTGCTGGCGCTGAGTTAGAAAGATTACAGACTTTAGAAAACCTGCAACAATTGAATTCCACCCTAGAAAAGCGAGTCCAAGAAAGAACTCAAGCCCTGCAAGAATCGCGTAATATGTTGCAGCTAGTACTCGACACTATTCCCCAACGAGTCTTTTGGAAAGATCGACAGTCTCGTTTTTTGGGTTGTAATCCAGCATTTGCCAACGACTATCAGCTAACTGACGAGCAAATTATTGGCAAAACTGATTTTGAGCTACCTTGGAATGATTGGGCTAATCTCTACCGTGCTGATGACGCTAGAATCATAGAGACTAAAATCCCAAAATTAGGATATGAAGAACTCACTAGAAATCAAAATGGGGATCAGATCTGGATTCGTAATAGCAAAATCCCTTTAACAAATTCTCAAGGAGAGGTAATCGGGGTTCTCGGTTGTTATGAAGATATTAGCGATCGCAAACGAGCTGAAATAGCCCTTGGCGAAAGTAATGAACGTTTGCGAGCTACCTTTGATCAAGCGGCTGTTGGGATTTGCCAAAATAGCTTGGATGGGAAATACATGCAAATCAACCAAAGATTTTGCGACATTATGGGGTACTCAGAAACAGAATTGCTAGTTAAATCTTTTGCCGAATTAACTCATCCTGACGACCTTGCTAAAGACGACGAAAAAGCTAGACTTTTAGTCAAAGGAGAACTACAAAGCTTTACGATGGAAAAGCGGTACATCCGCAAAGATGGGGAGACTGTTTGGGCGAATTTAGCTGTCTCATTAGCTCGAAACCCCAGTGGAGAACCGCAGTATTTTATTGGTATTATTCAAGATATTAGCGATCGCAAACGCTCAGAGCAACAACTTCAGTCAGAGAAACTGCGGTTACAACTGGCTCTCGAAGCGATGGAGATGGGAACTTGGGAGTCTAACTTAGATACAGGGATCTGGTCAGCAAGGACAGAAGCCATCTTTGGCTATGAGCCTGGAGCATTTGCTAGCGATCACAAAGCCTTTTTAAAATTAGTTCATCTCGAAGATCAAGAACGAGTGTTTCAATCTCTTCACCATAGTTTTACTACACATTCCCCTTACAACATTGAATATCGGATTAATCGTAATGATGGCGAGATACGTTGGGTCGCTGTAAATGGAAAAGTTGTTGAGAAAGAAGAGGGTGATGGTTTCAGAATTGTCGGTGTAGTGCGTGATATTACCGATCGCAAACAAGCTGAAATTGTCTTAAGACAATATAAGCGGATGGTGGAGATCGCTCCAGTCGGGATGGCTCTGGTTGACCAAAACTATACATATCGCTTGGTAAATCAAATTTATTTAGATCAGAATGAGCGACAGTTGAATGAGATTGTTGGCGTTTCTATTTGTGATGTCATGGGCGATGACACGTTCCAAAATATTGTCAAGCCAAGGTTTGATCGATGTCTTACAGGCGAAACAACTGATTACGGGGATTGGTTCTATTTTAAGAAGGCAGGTAATCGATTTGTTAGTGCAACCTATTCTCCTTATTTTGAAGTCGATGGCTCAATCACAGGTGTGGTGATCAGTAATCGAGATGTGACAGCACGTCGAGAAGCAGAGATATCTCTGCAAGACAGTGAAGAACGATTACGCCTTGCCTTGACCGCAGCCAATCAAGGACTCTATGACCTTAATCCTCAATCTGGAGAAACTGTTGTCAGTCCAGAATATGCCACTATGTTAGGCTATAGCCCTGAGGAGTTACAGGAAACTAGAGCTAGATGGATTGAAAGACTCCATCCAGAGGATCTGGCAATAGTTGCAAAAACTTATCGAGATTATGTAAATGGTGCGCTTCCGCATTATAAAGTAGAGTTCCGTCATCGTACTAAGAATGGTGACTGGAAATGGATTCTCTCGCTTGGTAAAATTGTAGAATGGGATGCTAATGGACAGCCATTGCGCATGTTGGGAACACACACTGATATCAGCGATCGCAAACGAGCCGAACTAGAGCTTGATCGACTGTTGCAAGAACTATCTCAATTAAATAGCAAGCTAGAGAGAGCTAATCACCAACTCGAAGACTATTCCCAAACTCTTGAGCAACGTGTCCAAGAACGCACTAATGAGCTCAAAAGTGCTCAAGAGCGGATTATAGCCCAAGAAAAGCTTGCTTCGTTAGGGACGCTTACCGCAGGCATCGCCCACGAGATGCGTAACCCTCTCAACTTTGTCAAAAACTATGCTGAAGGCTCTATTGATCTATCTCAAGAACTACTAGAGATTCTACAGCCAATTTTTTTGGTTCAAGATCCCCAAACTGCTTCATCGATCGAAACTCTAATCATCGACTTACAGGAAAATGCCTCTACGATCCATCGACATAGCCTCCGTGCCGCAGAGATTATTGATAGCATGATGCAACATTCCCGTAGCGAACCTGCTCCAATGCAGCCTACAAAACTTAATACCTTGCTTGATGAAGCCGTGAAACTAGCCTGTCATAGCAAACGGGTACAAGATATTAACTTCAATGTCTCTATTCACACCAACTATGATCCAGAAGTAGACCTAGTTGACGTAATTTCTAATACCCTTATGCGAGCTTTTATTAATTTAGTCGATAACGCTTATGATGCTATGCGCTCTAAGCAGATGCGATTAAAGGAAGATAATATACAGCCCAGTACATATATACCTAGCCTCACAGTTTCTACTCAACTGGTAGAAGATAAAGTAGAAATCTGCATTCGTGATAATGGTTGTGGTCTTGCCCCTCAGATCCGCTCTAAAATCCTTGACCCATTCTTCACAACTAAGCCTCCTGGGGAAGGAACAGGGCTGGGGCTTTCACTTACCCACGATATTATCGTTAAGCAACATCAAGGGACTTTGACGATTAACAGCGAACTCAACGAGTTTACTGAGTTTTTACTCTCAATTCCCATTCACTCACCAAACATGCAGAGCTTTGTACTGAAGTAAAACCCATATTTTTGTAAAAGCCATGCTTCGCATGGCTTTTACAAAAATATGGGTTTGGTTTGGTCACAAACTGCTAACGGCAGCGATCGCATCACGAATTACTTCAGAACCTGCTCCAGTAATACAAGATTTATCTGTAAGAATTCGTTTCCAGATTCGGCTACCAGCCTGACCATGAAACAATTGCAACATATGACGAGTGATTTTATGTAACCTCAAGCCTTTGGCTGTCCATTGATCAATATATTCAATCATCGCTTCGGCAACCTCAACACGGCTAAGAATAGGAGCTTCTTCACCAAAAAACTCGCGATCGCACATCGCAAACAGATAGGGATTGTCATAGGCAGCACGACCAATCATCACGGCATCGACATACTGTAACTGTTCATGAGCCTGCTCTAGAGTTGTAAATCCACCATTGATTTCAATAAATAAATGTGGGAATTCCACCTTTAGGCGATGCACATCGGCATAGCGCAAAGGTGGAACTTCGCGATTGTCTTTGGGGCTTAGCCCCTGCAACCAAGCCTTCCTTGCATGGACTGAGAAGCGCTGACAACCTGCTTCTGCAAGAATCCGCACAAAGTTTTGCATGTCTTCGTAGCGATCTAAATCATCGACTCCGATGCGATGCTTAACTGATACAGGAATTTCGGTGGCGGCGATCATTGCTTCAATACATTTCGCCACGCGATCAGGGGTTTTCATCAAGCAAGCGCCAAAATGCCCACTCTGTACGCGATCGCTAGGACAGCCCACGTTCAAATTAATTTCGTTATAACCCATAGATTCGGCAAGCCTCGCACATTCTGCGAGATCTTGAGGATTGTCGCCGCCCACTTGTAAAGCTAGGGGATTTTCCAGCGGAGAGAATCCTAATAGATAGTCTTTATCACCATGCTTAATCGCCGCACTGGTGACCATCTCTGTATATAGCAAAGTCCGCCTCGTGATTTGGCGCATGAAATAACGATAATGACGATCAGTACGATCCATCATCGGCGCGATGCTGAGGGGATAGGGTTGGCGATCGCTCACTTCTGGCGTAGCAAGCGACAATTTCGATAGACTAGTCATGGCGGAATCAGCTATATGGATGTAGCTCAAGTCATACCAAAGCGCAAAATGGCACAGCCATTTTGTGCTTTTAAAACCCTTACAGGGTTTGGGTTTTAATTCACAAAAGTGTGACGATACTTTTGTGAATTGGTATCACTGCCTCTATATAGTAAACTTGTGTCTGCATTTTTTGTTTAGGAGCCTCGAAGATTTGTGAGCGTAAAGGTGTTGGCTGTATTAGCTTCAGGAAGTGGCAGTAATTTGGAAGCGATCGCTCAAGCGATAGTAAATGGAGAACTGAAAGCTAAAATCGCAGTTGTCATCTATAACGAACCTGATGCATTTGCCCGTCAACGCGCCGAAAAGTTTAGTATTCCTGCAATTTTAGTTAATCATCGAGACTACAAATCCCGTAAAGCTCTGGATCTCGCAATCATCAATATTCTCGAACAGTACAATGTCGATCTGGTGATCATGGCAGGCTGGATGCGAATTGTCACCCAAGTTTTAATCGATGCTTTCCCAGAGCGAATTCTGAATATTCATCCCAGTTTATTACCAAGCTTTAAGGGTATTCATGCGATCGAGCAAGCTTTTAACTATGGGGTCAAGGTTACAGGCTGCACCGTACATTTACTCAGCCTCGAAGTCGATAGCGGTAAAATCCTCAAACAAGCTGCCGTTCCTGTATTTCCTGACGATACTCTAGATGATCTCCAAAAGCGTATCCAAGTTCAAGAGCATATTATTTATCCAGAAGCGATCGCAGAATATAGCGATCGCCTCACTAAATAAAACCAAAAAAGGAGAGGCGGCGCGATGCGCCGCCTCTCCTTTTTTGGTTTTGATGTTGTCACAAATCAAGATTTCATGTCAGAATTCTTGGATATTTTGTGCTTGTGAGTAGGATCGAGAAATTATGCGTTTAGGACAATTGCTAGCGTTAGCTGGTTATCAAAATTCTCAGCCTGAACTAGATGGGCTAGAGATAAAGCGTGTAATTACAGATTCGCGGGCTTGTCAAGCTGGGGACTTGTTTATCGGGATGACGGGGACACAGGTGGATGGTGGCAAATTTGCACCACAGGCGATCGCACAGGGCGCGATCGCAGCGCTTATCTCCCGTGAAGCTTTTGGCAATTTATCTAAGCAAGATCAAGCTAAAGCGATCGCTGTTGATGATGTGGTTGTCGCTTGCAGTCAAATCGCAACAGCGTTTTATGACTATCCTGCCCAAAAGCTCAAATTGGTAGGTGTAACAGGAACAAATGGCAAAACCACCACTACGCACTTAATCGAGTTTTTATTGCAAACCCAATATGCATCGGCTCTATTTGGGACACTTTATACCCGTTGGGCTGGTTATTCTAAGACTGCAAGCCATACCACACCTTTTGCCGTGGACTTACAGGCGCAACTTGCCGATGCGATCGCCGCAGGTTGTGATGCTGGATTGATGGAGGTTAGCTCCCACGCTTTAGACCAAAGGCGTGTATTAGGTTGCCCCTTCGAGGTGGCGGTATTTACCAATTTGACCCAAGATCACTTGGATTATCACAAAGACATCGAGACTTATTTTCAAGCAAAGGCTTTGCTATTTAGCGATCTTTATTTGCAAGGTAGAGCGATTATCAATTTTGATGATGCTTTTGGACAGCGTTTGGTGCAAATGATCGGCGACAAACCAGTCTGGGCTTATAGCATTAGTAATTCCCAAGCCGATTTTTATACTGAAAACTTGACCTACTTGCCCAATGGCGCAACGGGAACATTACACACACCACAAGGAGCGATCGCTTTTACCTCACCACTAGTTGGTCGGTTTAATGTCGAGAATATCTTAGCTGCGATCGCTACGGCTCTGCATATGGGGATGAGTTTGACAGAAGTGGTCAGCCGCTTGCCAGAATTTAAAAATGTCCCTGGACGTGTAGAAAGAGTACAAGTGAGCGACGATCAAGATGTGACGGTCGTGGTGGACTATGCTCATACTCCTGACAGTCTCGAAAACCTATTAAAGGCAATGCGTCCCTTTACCCAGCGTGAATTAATCTGTGTGTTTGGCTGTGGAGGCGATCGCGATCGTACCAAGCGTCCCTTAATGGGTGGGATTGCCGCCAGACTTGCCGATCGCATTTATGTAACTTCTGACAATCCCCGTACTGAAGATCCCCAACAAATTTTGGATGATGTCGTTGTTGGAGTCAAAGCCGATATAGGTGATAAGCCAATGACTATTGAAGGCGATCGGCATAAATGTATCCAGACAGCCATTTTTGAGGCTCAATCAGGCGATACCGTTCTGATCGCAGGTAAGGGGCATGAAGACTATCAAATTATCGGACGGGAAAAAATCCATTTCGATGATCGTGAAGAGGCTCAATTAGCTTTAATCCATCGCCAAAACTTGGCTTAATAAAACTCAAAATCAATGCGGTGAGCTTTGTTCGCCACATCAGTTTTTGTTTTTATTATTAGTTGGTCACATGAGTAGGAAGCCTTAACTAAATGTAGGATCCGTTAGCGACATATAACGCATCAATTAGCTGTCAATGATGGGTTACGCTATCGCTAACCCATCACACGTTTAATTCCACCAATTCACAAAAGTGTGACAACACTTCTGTAAATTAAAAACCAAACCCTGTAAGGGTTTTAAAAACACAAAATGGCTACGCCATTTTGTGTTTTGGTATTACTTACTAGGCAAAAACACGTAAAGAGTATCGGTTATGATGCAAAAGGAAGTATATTCAAAACCAAGTTGAGCTTATCAATTTAAAGTTCTTTTAGATTAGTGTTCTCTGATACTTTAAATCCAGAGTGTTTCGGCATTAAAATTTTTAGGAAGAAGTAGCTCCATGGGTTCGCAAATCGCCCCCAAACCTAAGTTACTAGTTATCGATGATGAACCCGATAACTTGGATTTGCTATTTCGGACTTTTTATCGAGATTATCAAGTTTTGCGAGCCAATAGTGGCTTGGAAGCGTTGGAATTGCTTGATCACGAAGGGGAAGTCGCCGTAATTATCTCTGATCAAAGAATGCCGATCATGAGTGGAACTGAGTTTTTGAGTCAAATGGCGGTTAAATATCCTGACACAATGCGGATTATTCTGACTGGCTATACCGATGTTGAGGATTTAGTTGAGGCGATCAACACCTGTAAGGTATTTACAGCAAATACCGATCAAACCCGCCACAAGTCTAATAAGCTAAAAGTATTATCAAGGAAAGATTACATATGGCAGCATATTCGCTAGATTTACGAAAAAAGATATTAAGTGCTTGGGAAAACAAAGAAAATACGCAGAGAGGCATAGCTAAACGATTTAAAGTAAGCTTGTCATTTGTTCGAGATTTTTTGCGTCGGTATCGAGAAACAAATGAAATAGCAGCAAAACCCCAAGGAGGAGATCGGCGGTCGAAAATCAAAGGCAAAGATGAAGAATTAGTAAAGACAATTGTTGAAGCGCAAAATGACATATATCTCAGAGAGATCAAAGAAAAACTACATGAAACAAAGACAATAGAAGTGAGCGTATCAGGATTGAGTCGTACGCTTAAGCGCTTAGAATTAGGGCGTAAAAAAAAACTTTAGTAGCCAGCGAACAAGCGACAGAAAGAGTGAAAAAATTGCGTTATGAGTTTCGTCGTTGGCTAGATACGATAGATGTCAAAAACCTTGTATTCATTGACGAGACAGGGCTAAATCTAGCGATGACGAGGCTTTATGGTAGATGTCAAGGAGGATGTAGGGTATATGATGACCGTCCAGGTAACAAAGGTAGAAACATCACTTTAATTGGAGCCATGAGTGATGAAGGGTTGATTGCTGCGATGACTTTTGCTGGTAGTCTCAACACCGCCAGTTTTTTGGTTTTCATTGAGAAAATACTATTGCCTCGGTTATGGGTTGGGGCAATTGTCGCTATGGATAATTTGCCTGTACATTACGCTGCAATGGCTAAAACCCTAATTGAATCCGTTGGTGCTCAGGTTAAGTTCATCCCTCCCTATTCTCCTGATTTATCGCCAATCGAGTTATGTTGGTCAAAATTAAAAGAGATTATTCGCTCGGCTAAAGCTCGCACAATTTCGGCTCTTGACGACGCAATTACTATGGCTATTAATTCTATTACTGATGAAGATGCTCTTAATTGGTTTCATCATTGTGGGCTCTGCTTCGACCCTTTTAGTTAGCTCCTTTTGTGGCGGGTTTGATCGGTATTTGCTGTAAATACGTCACCAAACCTTGGGACGAAGTAGAACTCAGAAATGTAGTAAGCCAAGCCATTGATACTCATAATGTCCTGCGAAATCGAACTGCTGAGCTACGAAGCACTCTGCGCCAACAATCACTCCTGAACGCGATCGCCTCATCAGTAGATAGTGCCGCACCATATCGGGAAATTATTGCCGCGATCGCCGAATCTATAGCCCGTAATTTTGAAGTTTCTGGTAGCATTTTACGGCTGTCTGAGGCGAGAGTACTTTCAGAAGACTATTTTGCCTATTGCAGCCAACCAATGGCTAGTTTGCCTCAGCTATCGAAGATTCTCACCCAGCGATCGCAGATTGTCGCAATTAGTAACATTGGGGATGACGAGCGTGTTTCAGAAACTGATAAATCTATCTATGCTGAAGCAAACATCAAATCAGTTTTATTTGTTCCCCTCGAAGTCCAGCAAGAATGCTTGGCGATGTTAGCTCTCTATCATTGCGAAAGTCCGCATTTGTGGAGTAGTGATGAATTAGCTTTGATTGAGTTAGCAGCCGATCAAGCTGCGATCGTGAGCTCTCGTGCCAGAGCCTATGATCGCATTCAAGAACTTGCGAAAAGGGAATCTTTGCTCAATACGATTACAAGTACGATCCGCTCCAGTCTCGATCCTCAAAAGATTTTTGCGTCAATTACCCAGCAATTAGGTCAAGCCTTAAATTCGGAAGGTTGTGCTTTATCTTTATGGACAGAGGATGAGCATTACTTGCGCTGTGTCGGCTTACATTTACTCGATCCTAATGAAGTAGTTCATGATCGGTCAAATCCGAACGAACCCTTATTACCGCAATCGATTGCGAATATCTCCGTTAATCCCGTCTTTCAAGCTTTAATTGAAACCAAGCAACCCGTCGCCATCTCGGATTTACAAGAAAATCCAGAATGGAATATCACTGATTTGCCATTACGTTCCATTGCTCGATCGCTGCTCATGGTTCCACTGCTATCTGATGGCAAGATTATTGGCAGTATTTCTATGCGTCAAAATAGTCTGCCACGACAATGGCAACCCGAAGAAGTATCTTTAGTGCAAGCTGTGGCGGCTCAAGCGGCGATCGCAGTGCAACAGGCTAATCTCTTTCAAAAAACTCGCCAACAAGCACAGCAACTTCTTGAACTTGATCGCCAAAAAACCGAATTTTTTCAAAATCTCTCCCATGAATTCCGTACTCCCCTCACCCTTACCATTGGGCCATTAGAATCAGCGATCGAGAAAGCCCAATCACTTCCACTCGAACAATCGGTGATTGCTCTCCGAAACTGTCGTCGGTTGCTGCGTCTGGTTAATCAACTTTTGGATATACAACGCCTCGATGCTGGCAAAATGCAAGCTTGTTTCCGTCCTTGTAATCTGGTCGAATTCACCAGCCAAACTATCGATGCTTTTCGTCCCTACTGCGATCGCAAAAATATTCATCTATTTAGTGAGTTTAGCAAATGTCCAGAAATCTATCTAGACTTAGAGAAGTTTGACAAGGTGCTCTACAATTTGCTATCTAATGCGATGAAATTCACGCCTAGTAATGGTAGCGTTACAGTTAATATTTCTGCCGATCCTGATGGCAAACAATGTATCCTCGGCGTGCATGATACGGGAATAGGTATACGTGAAGATCAAATTCCATTTCTATTTGATCGTTTTCGTCAAGCTGAAGGTTCCGTCAATCGTAGTTATGAGGGCAGCGGCTTAGGTTTATCGTTGGTCAAAGAATTGGTGAATCTGCATGGTGGCAACATTTCCGTCACCTCAGATTATGGCTATGGGACTACCTTTATGATCGCCATTCCCACAGGTAAAAAACACTTACCTGCCGATCAAGTTACCAACTTACCTGCCGATCTCCAAATATCGAGAGCCTCAGTGGAGCTGGCGGATCTAGAAACTGACTTGGGTTTAGAAGAAGATAGTTTCATTACTGATAGTGAACATGAAGAATCTCCACATACTACTACTGGCAAAATCTTAATCGTTGACGACAATCGTGATCTACGGGGATATTTGCGACGGGTTCTTAATCAGGCTGGCTATAGTGTGATCTCGGCTCATAATGGCGCTCATGGCTATACTCAAGCTCAAGAACATCGCTCTGATTTAATCGTTACCGATTTGATGATGCCTCAAGTCTCTGGTTTGGACTTAATTGCCATGATTCGCCAAGATTCTGAATTATCGGGAATTCCGATGATTTTGTTAACTGCTAAAGCCAATGAAGAGACTCGCATTGAAGGTACAGAAATGGGTGCTGATGCTTATCTAGCCAAGCCTTTTAACGATCGCGAATTGTTAGCAGAAGTTCGGAATTTACTCGCTCTCAAAACCAATGAGCGCCGCGTAGCTCAACTCAATCTCTATCTTACCGAATCAGTTCTTAAGCGTTTTCTTCCTCCCAGTCTTGTTTCCAAAGCTGCCACAGGTGAACTTAGGGGCTTGCGAGGAAATAAGATACCAGTCAATAAGGAACAATGGTTATATCCCATTTGGGTAAAGTATCAGAACGTTGCCAAGATGGGAAATACTGTTTCAAGTCTTGTGGTAGAACTTTTACGCCCTTTGCATAGGTTGTTTCAACTAAATGAACAATTGGTGAAATCCCTTTCCACGTCATGTTACTAGCCCATTCTACAACCGCATCAACAGAATCCAGAATCGTACCATTCCAATAATTTTCTAGGGCAGCCCAACAGCGTTCAACAGAATTATATTTACTGTGATAAGGCGGATAGTAAACCAGACGAATTTTCAAGTCAATCTTCTTGGATAACTCAACCATGCGTTTGATAAATTGAGTGCGATCACTACGGGTTGCCGAACCGCTATCAAGGTTAATCATCCATTCGTCAAAGTCTGAAGATAGTAATTGATTCTTTTGCCACCAATCGCTCAAGCAATCAACGATAAAATCGCTGGTTTCCGCAGACTGCCCCATATAGATTGCCAATTGGTCATTATTGGTATTGAGGATACCAAAGGGAACTAAAACTGATGACCATTCGGTATCATGATCGTCAGCTTTTTGGGGTTCTAACGTGCGGGCTTTGCCACCCCGTGAAAGATTACCAATCTTCACTTTTGCTTTGCTATCAATCGAAATTCGCAAAGACCTTGGATTATCTGCTGATGTTTGGTTTTGCTCAAACACATTCGCAAAAATTGCATCGGTTTCAGGAATCTTTTTTAAGGGTTTTGTCTTTTGTGTTTTTTTAGGCGATATCCCATCCGATTTAGCACTGCACCAATCGTTTCCCTTGATGGTAACTTGGCTTCATCGTATCCCTTTGTTTTCACCAACTCCTCTCTTACGGCTCTGGCACTGACCCGCGCATACAAAAATGTCGATTGAAATTTGGGATCTGCTTGAGATTTCATATCCACCATTGCGCTTATATCTTCTGTTAAATTCGGCAACATTACTTCGCTTTTGTGTCTTCCTCTTGCCCCATAATTATCAAGACATCTTAGCCCTGTGCGCCGTTCATGCAGTCCTAGTTGCACGCTTTTCCGACTCCATCCAAAAACTGTTTCGGCTTTACGCGCCGATCCTGCAAAGTAATCCTCGGCAACCTTAGCCATGAAGTCTCGTTTACGATAGCCTGTTAGTTTTTGTGCTGCATCTTTAACTGTGGCTTTGATTTCATCGCTGAAAATCACTCTCTTAGTCCTATATAAATTGAAAACAAGAATTTTATTATAATCTTTGGTATCTTATTTCTTCGCAAGTCCCTTAGTCTTGATTTGCGTCCTGAACCAAGGATGATTACAGTTCTCTTTACAGATATTGTCGGCTTTACATCCCTTGCGAATACTTTGCGATCGCGTCGTGTTGCTGAGTTGCTCAATCAATATCTAGGTGCAATGACAGAAGCAATTTTTGCCAATGGTGGCACGGTTGATAAGTTTATGGGCGATGGCATTATGGCTCTGTTTGGTGCACCTGAGGATTGTAGCCCTAACGAACAAGTGCGCCGCGCCGTTCAGACAGCGAAACATATGCAGCGATCGCTTGCTCAACTCAATGAGCAATGGGCATTGCAGGGCATTCCCACAGTCAGATTTCGCTGCGGTATTCATCAAGGTACAGCCGTGGTGGGGATGTTTGGCAGTGCGGAGCGATCGGACTACACTGCGATCGGTCCCACGGTAAATATTGCTGCACGTATCCAGTCGGCAGCGGAACCTGATTGCATTCTTGTATCTGCGACGGTTGCTGATTATCTCAATGATGAGGAGCTTCGCAAGCGTGAACCTCTTAAGCTAAAAGGAGTTGATGAGACTGTACTCACCTTTTTTGTGGATAGTTAAGAAACCATTTGCAGCGCAAAGCTCTGTAATAATTACTTTTTTATTTCACAGAACAGTCTGAATCCAGAGAAATTCCCTACCGCAATTTTCTCAGATCGCGATCAATGTCGCGGTGGTGAATGTAAATTAGTAGGTAGAACCAAAAACAGCAAAAGCAAAACTAGATATGTTTGATGAAATCGCCGATAAATTTGAGGCGGCTTGGAAAAAGTTACGCGGACAGGACAAAATCTCTGACTCCAATATACAGGGCGCGATTCGTGAAGTACGCAGGGCGCTATTAGAGGCAGATGTCAACCTACAAGTTGTCAAAGAATTTGTCGAAGAAATCTCCAAACAGGCGCAAGGCGCTGATGTGATTGCAGGTGTACGCCCCGATCAGCAATTTATCAAGATCGTCTATGACGAATTGGTAAGGACGATGGGCGAGGCAAATGTGCCACTCGCTGAGGCAACCAACGCACCAACAGTAATTTTGATGGCAGGTTTGCAGGGTACTGGCAAAACGACTGCTACCGCTAAATTAGCTTTACATTTACGCAAACTAGAGCGTACTGCTTTACTGGTCGCCACTGACGTATATCGTCCTGCGGCGATCGATCAGTTGATCACTCTCGGTAAGCAAATTAATGTGCCAGTCTTTGACATGGGTGCAGATGCCGACCCTGTAGAGATTGCCCGTCAAGGCTTGGCAAAGGCGAAAGAATTAGGCGTTAATACCGTAATCGTGGATACGGCGGGGCGCTTGCAGATCGATCGCGACATGATGGATGAACTCAAGCGCGTCAAGGATGCGATCGCACCCGATGAAGTGCTACTAGTTGTCGATGCGATGACAGGACAAGAGGCGGCGACATTAACACGTACATTCCATGAGGAGATTGGGATTACGGGCGCTATTCTCACAAAGATGGATGGCGATACTCGTGGTGGTGCAGCGCTATCGGTGCGGCAAATTTCGGGACAGCCGATCAAATTTATCGGTGTTGGCGAAAAGGTCGAAGCGTTACAACCCTTTTATCCTGAACGGATGGCTTCACGGATTTTGGGTATGGGTGATGTTCTAACTCTGGTGGAGAAAGCTCAAGAAGAAATCGACATCACTGATGCAGCTCAACTTCAAGAAAAAATTCTTAAAGCTCAGTTTGATTTTGACGACTTCCTCAAAAATACCCGCATGATGAAAAACATGGGTTCCTTTGGCGGGATGTTGAAAATGCTTCCAGGAATGAAAATCAATGACGCACAAATTCAAGAGGCGGAAAAGCAACTTAAGCGTTGTGAGTCAATGATCAGTTCCATGACTAAACAGGAACGCAAAGATCCCGACCTGATCGCTAAGAGTCCCAGTCGCAAACAACGGATTGCTAGTGGTGCTGGTTACAAGCTCCAAGATGTAACTAAGCTCGTCGCTGATTTCCAGAAAATGCGATCGCTTATGCAACAAATGGGACAGGGTAAAATGCCTAACTTCCCTGGAATGCCCAACATGGGCGGCGGCGGTTTCCCTGGTATGGGTGGTATGGGTAATGATGCGCCATCTGGTAATTCGACCTATGGCAAGAAAAAGAAAAAGAAAAAGGGATTTGGAGAGTTGTAATGTTTTTTAGCTGTTGGCTTTTAGCTGTTGGCTGTTGGCTTTTAGGAATTGATGATTGATGATTGGTGATTGAGATTTAAAAGTCTTCTTTAAGAATAAAACCCAGCTTCCCAATCGCTAAAAGCCAATCTTTAAAAGCTAAAAGCTAATCGCTAAAAGCCAATTACCAATTACCCATCCCCAATTACCAATTACCCATCCCCAAACAAAATGCAACCAAAAATCATTATTCATGGCGGCGCAGGTAGCACTGTCGAAAGTAAAGGCGGCTATGAACCTGTCCGCAAATCTCTATTTGCCGTACTTGAAACCGTTTATCCAATGCTACTTGATGGAGCAAAGGCGATCGATGCTGTCGTCAAGGCTTGTCAAATGCTCGAAGACGATCCGCGATTTAACGCGGGAACTGGATCGGTTTTACAGTCTGATGGTCAGGTGCGGATGAGTGCCTCAATTATGGACGGCGATCGCCAAAGTTTTAGTGGTGTCATCAATACGGCGCGAGTCAAAAACCCTATTGATCTCGCAAAACATCTGCAAACTAGTGACGATCGCGTTTTATCTGATTACGGGTCGGCGGAGCTCACCCGCGAATTAGGCATTCCTATCTACAATCCCCTCACGGATGAACGCCTTGCCGAATGGGTGGAAGAACGCAAAACCAACTTCACTCGCAAAATGGCAGATGTGGCGATGGGAACAATCGGCGCAGTGGTCTTGGATCAATATGGCAGTATTTGCGTGGGGACATCCACAGGTGGACGTGGCTTTGAGCGTATTGGTAGAGTCAGCGACTCAGCAACTCCTGCGGGTAATTATGCGACTAAGTTTGCAGGTGTAAGCTGTACTGGTGTGGGCGAAGACATTCTTGATGAAGGCTTTGCTACTAGAGTGGTGGTGCGCGTTACCGATGGCATGACCCTTCAGCAAGCGGTCGAAAAATCGATTAATGAAGCGAAAAGTCGCGATCGCGATTTTGGTGCTATTTGTCTCGATGCTACTGGGGCGATCGCATGGGGTAAAACCTGCCCTGTATTGTTTGCTGCATATCATGATGGCGAAAAAATGCAAGATACACTTTAAAGTTATGGTGGTCGTGAGCCACCATAACTTTAAAATCGCGATCAAGATGAGCTAAGCTCTTCAAGAGGCATGAACTGAAACTGTATGAAAGATGTAATCGTGATCGGCGCAGGGATGGCAGGCTTAACCTGTGCTCAACAACTAAAGCAAGCAGGGCTAGATGTCACCATCGTTGAAAAATCCGCAGGTGTAGGTGGACGTATGGCAACTAGACGCTTACAAGGTACTTGGGTCGATCATGGCGCACAACTGCTTTCAGTTAAAAGTGATAGCTTTGGTAGGTTCGTTCGTAAACTGCAAGAAAAGAACCTCGTCCAAGAATGGACACGCAATGTTTATCAACTGTCAGCATCTGGATTGCGTCCGCCCAATGCTGATGAGCGTCATCCTCGATATTGCTGTCCGATGGGTATGACCGCGATCTCAAAATATCTTGCAAATGAAATTCCGATAATTAACAATGCCCGTATTGTAGATGTTAGTCACAACGATATCAAATGGCAGTTAGTGACAGATCGTCAAGAAGTCCTCGAAACTTCGGTGATCGTTTCCACTATCCCTGCACCACAATTTTTGCCAATATTTGAAGAAGTACTAGCGCCAGCACCAAGTTTTTTGCAAGCTGTGCAGTCGGTCAAATTTGCCCCCAGTGTAACGATCATGGCTGGGTATAATGCTAGTAATTCTGTGCCAGTAGAATGGCAAGCAATTAGATGTATTGATGATCCGATCCTTGACTGGATTAGCTACGATAGCAGCAAACATTCAGATAAAGCTGTGCAACCCGTTTTCGTTTTACAAAGTACGGCTGAATTTGCCAAGCAATCAATGGAAGAGCCAGATCTGGAAATTGCTGGGAAACCACTGCTCAATCAAGTGGGCAGATTATTAGAAAAATGGTTAGCAAGTCCTGAATGGTGGCAAGTTCATCGTTGGCGCTATGCCCTCGCTGAAGAGTCTTTAGGTGTTTCTTGTTTATCCACGTCAATACCTTTATCTCTAGTATGTGCAGGGGATTGGTGTGCGGGCAAAAATATCGAAGCTGCCTATCATTCTGGACTTGCGGCGGCTGAATCTGCGATCGAGTTGCTTAAAACTTAAAAGCAAGACACAAACTGTCTTTTACCTAAAATTATTGTTAATATAATAGAAGCAGGGATATTTAATAGTTGTAAAATTTGTGTGGTAAGTTAGGTTCATGACTTATAAGTTATTTGAAATCCCCTCTGAGAGTGGCAGTCATACAGATATCGTCTGGATTGATGGCATGACTCAAGATGCCTATGCACATCTGGCTTATGCGATCGAAACAACTGACAGCGAAGATAGCGTAATTAGTCGGCGTGGTATCCGTTGCAAAAACTTACGCGACTGGCATCAAATCAAGGGCAAATTTCCTGTTGTATGGTCGCGACTAAAAGAAAAGGATACTTACTATGTAGGGGAAAGCGTCCTTGAAGCCAATTATCTAAACCCTAACCATCATGCTCAAACTGTTTTGAGACTTGGTGCGTTAGAGCTACTAACAAATATTTATTCTGGTCGTATTACTGCAAGTGATAAAGATCCATTTCCTCATCAACTAGCATTGCAGCAATACCTCAAAAATCATGAGTCTCGCATTCAGCGGATTCTGATCGCTGATGAGGTTGGCTTAGGTAAAACCATCGAGGTTGGGTTGATTCTTAGGGACAAACTAATCACGCAAAAAGATGATCTTCGTTGTCTTTACTTAACATCGGGAGGATTGACAGAAGATGTTAAAGAAAAGCTGCGTAGTGTGATTAAAGTTAGTGCCGGGGATGAGAGCATTATCAGCGTTGTGGACTCTTTTAGGGAATATGGCGATCGCATCAGTCAAAAAGGTATTCGGATTGCTAGTATGCACGCTGCTAAACGTTATATTGATAGCGGTGACAAGAAGGATTTACCCAGTCATATTAAACCTAATATCATCATCATTGATGAGTGTCACCACTGTTCAAGCGATGCTGACCTAAACGGAGAATCGCCAGAATTAGCAGCCGATACAACACAGGCTTACAAAGCTGCATATCAAATGATTTCAGGTAAATTTTGGCAAGATTCCGAACCGCCAGAGTTAGTTATTTTGATGAGTGCTACACCTTTCCGTTCCGCGAATCGATTTACAAATTTATTGCGATTGTTAGCACACAAAACCGCTTTAAAAGATGCTTATGCAAAAGATGTTGACCAGAAACGACTTTTAGAAGAAATATCTAAAGAAGATTCACCAATCGCATTAATTTGGCGGCAACAAGATGAAATTCGTAACTGGTCAGGCAAACGGCTGTTTCCAAAATTAACTATAGTTCGCCCTCATCGTGAAGATGATCCAAGTCTTCGTGAAGGCGAGCCTCACCTTGAAAAGACTTGTGAAGAGTATCTGTTAACACTCAGAAAAATTATCAGAACAGTACAGCGAATTCATAGAGATCACGGTGAAAGTCTTGGCGGATTTGCTAGCGCTCATCTTGAAACACGTTTGACAAGTAGTTCTTTAGCGGGTGCTTGCTGGTTATTTCGCTGGTGTGTTCGACATCACTCTAAGTGGCAAAATGAAAAAGCCTACAAGGCAGACAATTCAGCTAGTACAGAAATTCTGAGAACATTAATTCGAGAAATTTCTAAGTATCTATCAGTGTTTGATGAAAATAGAGAACTTGAGTATGCCAAAGAAGTAGTTTTCCCTTCCGATAGCAACTTTTCTTTTTCAGCCAGAAACTTAGCTGACGGAAGTGTCCCAGCTATTTTTAGTTTTCAGAAGAAATTATTGGAGAATGTTAAGCCCAAAAAAGATAAAGATGATGATGATGATGACACCGATTTAGAAGCATTACCTGAAGAAATACTAGAGCTAACAGAACTAGCTTTAAATTTACTGAGATCGGATAGTAGTGTAGAGAATGCCAAGCTAAATTGGTTGAAAGCTATGCTTGAAGCGCATCCAGATTCTCGCTTTTTGGTTTTCACTGAGGTTTTACAAACTACTACTATTATTACCGCAACTTTCGACAAACAAAGTCTTGCGCTGACTGGCTCTATGAGTACTGATGAGCGTAAAGAAGTAGTCAAGAAATTTTATGATCGAAATAAAAACTACCGTATTCTTGTAGCGACATCTGCTGCTGATGAAGGATTAGATTTTCAAGTAGCAAATAAAGTTGTGCATTGGGATCTCAGTCCTGATCCTGCGGTTTTAATGCAGCGTAATGGGCGAGTCGCTCGATTGGGGCAAATTTCTGATGTTACCGCTTACTATCTTATTCTGGAAGGAACATTGGCTGAAAGAAGAGATACTTTTTTAGTAGATCGTTTAATAGAAGCAGGTTTTACAGAGCCTCAGATGCAATTAAAAATTCTGGGACAACTTGATAGTAAGCAACAGGAAAAAATTAGAGTTGCTATTGAGACTAAGGATTTTAACACTGTAGATGAATCTTTAAGGGTGGCAAAACAGAATGGACAAGCCATGAAGGACGTTTTTAGCGATTTGAATGCCAAGCTAAAACTTGATTCAGTTCTAGATCGTGATGATTTGCTAAAACGTCTCAAAGTTTGGCACGACTTGGGCGTTACTCAATACGATTCCTATAAACACAAGTTGGCTTTTGAAACAAAAGAGTGGCAACGTCCTGTTTTTGGAGAGGAAAAAACAGAGATGGAGTCTGCTGTTTCCGATATTATGGCGATCACCCACTCTAAAAACAGAAAAACTAGATTTAACTTTGATCCAGAGTTTGCGCTTTTTAGTCAAGAGAAAAATCTTAATGGACTTGCGGGTTTGATGCCTTGGTGCGTGGGAGAAAGACATATTCAGGAAAACGATCAAGTCATTAGGCAGCATCAACCTCTTCGCGAGAGCGATCCTATTGGAAATTTAGCCCAGTCGCTTGCTAGACAAAAACAAGCAGATTTTATAGCTGTTTCTGCACAAAAACTGTATGAAAGTTTCCCAAATCTCAATGGTTGCTCTTATCTAATGTTTGCAACCCATCCACTACGCGAACTAGAAAAAAACAGATCATCAGACTCAGCTAAATATTTGACTTACTATACTTTTGTCACTGATCTCAGTCAGCCAGAAAATCCTAATGGTGCTTCTGCCAATGATGTACACAAAATGATCACATTTTTAGAAGAACAAGCTGTTCAAGGTGGGGTATCTCCATCATCTGAAGTAATTGCTCATGCGAAATTAGCAGGAAGACAGGTCTCAGAATGGGTGCAAAATTCTTTTAGTCTGGGTGGTGATGAATTTCTAGATGAAGAATCAAGTTATTTTGTACCTGTACCCGTTGCTTTAATTGCAATTGTTTATGATCCTGATACAGCAATTCTAGGAAATGAAGAAAATGAGATCCAAGAAAAGTTTCATGAACTTGCTGATCAATGGACTCAAGACGTAGAAGGTATGTCATCAACTGTTGAAATGGTTAAACATCCCGTTTATCAAGAAATTATTAACATGGGGCAAGCCGTAATTCCTTTGATGCTAAAAGATTTAAGTCACAACCCACTGTACTGGCTTCCTGCTTTGCGTCAAATCACCCAAGAAAATCCTGTACAACCCGAACAACGAGGCAAAATCAAACAAATGGCTGACGCATGGTTAAACTGGGGTAAAGAAAAAGGTTACATCGTCTAAATTACTGATGGGAAAAGCAATTCACTTAGAGCTACGTTACCCCAACCTAGCAATTACCGATTACAACGTCACCAGTCCAAAATCTCAAGAATATAACTGTTTTGCTTGGGCAGTAGGAGATCAAGAGCGTTGGTGGCAGCCAACGCCCGAAGATGAATTTTATTGGGTTGATAACGTGCCAATGGAAGAAACCCTATCAGCTTATATTCAGGCTTATCAAACATTAGGCTATAAGCCATGTGACGAAACAAAATTTGAGTTAGGTTATGCAAAAATTGCCTTGTATGTTAATGAAGATGGAATACCTGTTCATGCAGCAAGGCAATTGCCCACAGGGAAATGGACTAGCAAACTTGGCGCACTCGAAGATATTGAGCATGAGTTAGAGGGGCTAATAGGCGATCGCTATGGCAAGATTGGTCAAATTTTAAAAAAGCTGCTGTAGATATTGACAATCAATACAATCTTTTGAGATGATTGATGATTGTGAGATTTTATTGATTGAGCATAAAGACCCTTGGCTAATGTAATTGTTATTGGGGCGCAGTGGGGTGATGAAGGTAAAGGCAAAATTACCGACTTGCTGAGCCGCTCCGCAGATGTCGTTGTCCGCTATCAAGGCGGTAATAATGCAGGACATACGGTCGTCGTTGGCGATCGCACCTTTAAGCTACACCTGATTCCTTCAGGAATCCTGTATCCCAAAACGGAATGCATCATTGCCAATGGCACTGTGATCGATCCGAAGGTGCTTCTTGAAGAAGTGGATCGACTCAAAGATTTGGGTATATCGACAGAAAACCTGTTTATTTCTGAAACCGCCCACGTCACAATGCCCTACCACCGCGAGCTTGATCGTGCCTCTGAGGCACAAAGAGCTGAGCATAAAATAGGTACAACGGGACGTGGTATTGGTCCGACCTACGCTGATAAATCTGAGCGTGTAGGTATTCGTATAATTGATCTGATGGACGAAAAACGTATGCCTAAAAAGCTACGTTGGGCGATCGAGCAAAAAAACATTGTTTTACAAAAGCTCTATAATTTAGAACCGCTTGATGTCGAATCAATCATCGAAGAATATCGCGGCTATGCAAATCGCTTGCGTCCTCATGTGGTCGATGCTTCACTAAAAATTGACGCAGCTATCCGTGAAAGGCGCAATATTTTGTTTGAAGGCGCACAAGGAACTTTACTTGATCTCGATCATGGAACCTATCCTTATGTTACATCCTCAAACCCTGTCGCAGGCGGTGCTTGTATTGGAGCGGGCGTAGGTCCAACTTGCATCGATCGCGTGATCGGCGTTGCCAAAGCATATACAACTCGTGTTGGAGAAGGACCTTTCCCCACTGAGTTACATGATGAAATTGGCAATCACATCGGTGAGCGCGGTGCAGAATTTGGCACAACCACAGGACGCAAACGCCGTTGTGGTTGGTTTGATGGCGTAATTGGTCGTTATGCGGTTCGCATTAATGGACTAGATTGCCTTGCTGTCACCAAACTTGATGTCCTCGACGATCTCGAAGAAATCAAAGTTTGTACTGCCTACGAACTTGATGGCAAAGTCGTCCACGACTTCCCAAGTGATGCTCGGGCATTTGCTAGAGCAATCCCCATCTACGAAACCCTTCCTGGTTGGAAGCAATCAACTAGTGAATGCAAAGTCGTTGAGGATTTGCCCAAAGAAGCAAAAGACTACCTTGAGTTTCTTGCTGATCTGACGGGCACTCCGATCGCGATCATCTCTCTAGGCGCAAGCCGAGGGCAAACAATCATCGTGGAAGACCCAATTCACGGGCCCAAACGTGGTTTGTTGAGAGTTTAGTTGTTTAATTTTCGTTTTTTGTAAAAAACGAAAATTAAACATTAGCCACCAAATTACCAATTACTAAATTATCAAAATGCAACTACAAATAAACGCTACTACTCGTCCTCCAGCCAACAATCGCGCTCTGCGTCGTAATGGTCTAATCCCTGCAACTGTTTATGGACATAAAGGCGCTGAATCGATTTCGATTACTTTAGATGCTAAAGAAGCAACTACTCTGTTGCGTGAAGCCACGATCAATAACACAATGATCGAAGTAAATGTAACTGATGGCGACTTCAAAGGCAAAACACTATTGCGCGAAGTTCAAAATCATCCTTACAAACCCTCTATTTATCACCTTAGCTTTTTTGCGATCGAGTCTCAGTCGAAGATCGAAGTAGATATTCCTTTGCACTTCGTCGGTGTACCAGTTGGTGTAAAAGTTGGTGGTGGCTCTATTGACACAATCAAGAACTATGTACGTGTAGCTTGTGCTCCTAGCAATATCCCTGAAAGCTTTGAGATCGATATTACCAATCTTGATATCGGTAAGGGTGTCCACGTTAGTGAAATCGCGTATCCTGAGGGTGTTAAGCCTGTAACGGAAACCACGGCTCTTGTTATTACTATTCTCAAGAAATAAATAAAGGGCGCTAAGCGCTTAAACCCGAACAAAAAAAGAAAGTGTTGCTTCGCAACACTTTCTTTTTTTTGTTCAAGCAAATAGTATTGTGACGCAAAGCGCCACAATACTATTTGTTTCCTACACAAGAACTATATGCCGATCTCGATCTACCTTCAGCCATCCTTCATCTTGTAATAGCTTCATTGCTCTAGTTACAGTGACCCGCGTACTGCTAATGGCACTAGCAAGATGTTGATGTGTAAGGCGCACGGTTAGGCGAGTTCCACCTTCAACAGGAATACCTACTTCTTGCTTAAGCAAAAGCAGAATTTGACGAAGACGCTCTTCAACCCGCTTGTTACTAACCAGTGCTAACAAAGACTCGGTTTGCTGAAGACGGCGATTGAGGTGTTGTAAAATCCCTTGATAAAGTAACGGAGAATTCTCTAACTCAATCAAAGTGAAACGCATTAAGTCAATATCTGATAGGGCAATCGCTTGATATGGGTCGAGATTTGTTAGAGGTAAGCCAAAGGGCATAGCCTGCACTGCAAAGCCAACCAAAACTTCATCACCTGAAGGATGCAAGGTGTTGAGTTGCACCACTCCACGACAAACCACCCATACTTCATGGGGATACATGGGAATGATTTGTCCACTTTTGTAAGTGTGCATGGTGCGACCGCGATAAATTTCTTCGAGCGATCGCCTCCAGTCAGTTACCGAAGTTGTGGAGTTAAGATTGAAACTTGAGAACGTATATGTCATAAGAGCGTGAGGTACACACTTGTAATCCTATGTGTTTCTCGACACTATCGGGTTAAGCCTAGTTTATCTAATCAATAAATTTTTCTTAAACCCTCAAATAAGCCGAAAAAAGTCGGCACTTCGTGCCGACTTTTTTCGGCTTATACCAATTGACAAAAGTGTGGCAACACTTCTGCCAATTAAAAACTAAACCCCGTAAAGGTTTTAAAAACACAAAATGGCGTAGACATTTTGTGTTTTGGTATTATTTGAGAACTAGCGTAATGTTATTATCCTTGGGAGGAATATCACTAAATGCTTCAAAATATTCTTTTGCCACTGATGGGAAATTGGGAAACTCAAACTTGGCATCGCCATCAGCAATATAAGCCCAAAAATAGCGAAGTTCAGGAGTGAGCGTCTCGGCAAGTTCTAAAGGCAAACTAAGAGGGGGATGCGTTAACAATCTTAGGACAAATGGATGTGAATGATCCCCCATCCATTCCCGTGAAAAATGCAATAAATCAGCTTGTTCAGGAATTGATTTGACCCGAAAAGATTCAATCTCTAAGCGATCGCCTGATGCATCAGAAATGTAGCTCAGGACTCGGTAAGGATGGGGATAACTGACCAGAGAGCCTGTGGTGATGTCATAAAGATCGTAGCGATCGCTATAGGCTATATCTTGCACATGCAGATGTCCAGTAAAAACTAGCTTCACATTTGCTTGATGTAAAATTTTGCATAAACGCTCAGTATTACCAAGCATATAGCGTTTACCAAGTGCATTGCGTGACTGATCGTGCATATGCTCCAGCACGTTATGATGAATGGTTACTAGATTCAATTCATAATCTTGATTTTCTAGAACCAATTGCAACCAGTCTAACTGCTCTTCGTCAATCCAACCAATTTGTTGTCCATTGTCATCAAATTGATTAGAATTCAATCCAATTAGGCGGACATTTGGCAGTACTTCGCACTCATAATAGAGTTTATTTGGTTTGCTCTGACCATCCTCAAACCCAAACTTAGTATAGTGAGGAGCAAACTGATCAAAGGTTTCTATTCTTGGTACGTCATGGTTTCCTGCAATCACATAGACAGGATAGGGAAGTTGAGCGAGGCAATCCGATAGCCATTGATGGTTCTCTGGCTCACCATGTTGAGTGAGATCGCCTGGTAAAAGCAGAAAGTCTAAATCTAGGGTAGCCAGTTGCGACAGCACCTCTTCAAATGCGGGGATACTGTACTCAACGAGATGAAATCGCGAAGGATGCTGCCAAATCGTGTGGGGCAATGCGATATGCAAATCGGAGGCGATCGCAAATTTAAACTTAAGTGCCACCTAGATCCAAACCATGAATAATTACCTTTTGATTATAGGCTATAGCTAGGTAAAACCCCAAAATTAGATGTGGCACGAAGCGCCACATCTCAGCTATAGCAATCCACAAGAAACTTTTTGAAAGCTTTCCTTTGAAACGCTTTCAAAAAGTTTCTTGGTTTGGGTTTGAGCGCAAAGCGCTGTAATTGCTATGTAATAGAGTCAAAATGCCATTTACAATGGTTGGATAACATTGTTTTATGACCAAAATTGGAATGGCTGAATTAGCTCTATCGTCTGCTCTAGTTAATCGAGATGCTCTCACACCGATGATGCAGCACTATATTGAGATGAAAGAGCAGTATCCTCATGCAGTGATGTTATATCGGTTGGGAGATTTTTTTGAGGCGTTTTTTGAAGATGCAGAGCTAATCTCACGGGAATTGGAATTAGTACTAACAGGTCGCGATGGGGGCAAAACGATTGGACGCATTGCCATGGCAGGAATTCCTCACCATGCCCTCGATCGCTATGCCAATCAATTAGTTGAAAAGGGCTACTCGATCGCTGTTTGCGATCAAATGGAAGCTGCCTCCGAAGCGCAGGGGCTAGTACGTCGCGAAGTTACCAGAGTGATTACCCCAGGCACAGTGATCGAAGAGGGAATGCTGGCGGCTAAGAAAAATAATTTTTTGGTAGCGATCGCAAATGGCGGTGAGAATTGGGGCTTAGCTTACACTGATATTTCTACAGGCGAGTTTTCGGTCACGCAGTTAAATAGCACCGATCATTTAATTCAAGAGTTATTGCGCTTACAACCTGCGGAAGTTCTCATTCCCATCGATGTGCCAAATCCGCAGTTATTTCGTGGTTCTAAAGCTGAGAAAACTGGAGCATTTTGGGAAGGAATTTCGCAGAAAAAACAATCCGTTTTACCTGAGCCTTATAGCGCTTTGCCTGAAAGCTTCTGCTATACACCACGATCGCAAACTCCTTTTGCCTTAGCAGAAGCTAAACAACGGATTCTCGATACTTTCCGAGTGCGATCGCTGGAGGGTTTTGGTTGTAAAGCCTTGCCCTTGGCAATTAGAGCAGCAGGTGGCATTTTAGAGTATTTAGAATCTACTCAAAAAAGTGTAAAAATGCCATTGCAAGGAATTTATACCTATGCGATCGCAGATTATCTAATTCTCGATAACCAAACGCGCCGCAATTTGGAAATTACCCAAACTGTGCGCGATGGTACTTACTATAGCTCGCTATTATGGTCTCTCGATAAAACTACAACAGGCATGGGTAGCCGTGCTCTACGCCGTTGGCTGTTGCAACCTCTCAAGGATATCGCCGCCATTAATGAACGTCTTGATACTATTACCGAATTGCTCAAACAACATTCTCTCCGCAAAAATTTGCGAAGTTGTTTGAGCCAAATCTATGATATCGAACGTCTATGCAGTCGGATTGGAGCAGGTACAGCAAATGGACGCGATCTAATTGCTGTAGCAATGTCACTAGAAAGAATGCGCGATGTTGCTGATGTTGTCGCCAAATCTAATTCTCGCTATTTAAAAGCTTTACAGTCAGTGCCATCGGAACTGTTGCAACTTGGTTCGCAGTTACAACGCACGCTCGTTGAAGAACCACCGATTTATATTACCGAAGGCAATATCATTCGTTCGGGCGTAAATGAACAACTCGATCGTCTGCGTCAACAGAGCCGTGATGATGTGGAATGGCTAGCCTCTTTTGAGAAGCAGGAAAAAGAACGCACGGGTATTAACACGCTCAAAGTTGGTTTTAACAAGGCTTTTGGCTATTACATCAGTATCTCGCGGGGCAAAAGTGAACAGGCTCCAGCTGATTACATCCGCAAGCAAACTCTCACTAATGAAGAGCGTTATATCACTCCAGAACTAAAGGAACGAGAAACAAGGATTCTTAATTCTGATAGTGAATTAAAGCAGTTGGAATATGACCTATTTGTGGAGTTGCGGCTACTTACGGCTAAGCATATCGAACCAATGCGAATCCTCGCTACTGCCCTCGCTGCCGCTGATGTTTTATGTAGCCTAGCTGAAGTAGCCGTTACCTATAATTACTGCCGTCCGCAAATTACCAACGATCGCGCGATCGCTATTTGTAATGGTCGTCATCCCGTTGTCGAGCAGTCTCTCCCCGCAGGTTTCTTTGTTCCCAATTCCACTTATTTAGGCAATGACAATCAAGCTCCTGATTGTCCAGACTTAATCGTGCTAACTGGCCCCAATATGAGCGGTAAAAGTATTTATTTGCGACAAGTTGGACTAATTCAACTGATGGCTCAAGTTGGTAGTTTTATCCCTGCGGAATCGGCGACTTTGGGAATCTGCGATCGCATATTTACCCGTGTTGGCGCAGTCGATGATCTAGCCACAGGGCAATCTACGTTTATGGTGGAAATGAATGAAACTGCAAATATTCTCAATCATGCTAAGGATCATTCCTTAGTACTGCTTGATGAGATTGGACGCGGCACTTCGACCTTTGATGGTATGGCGATCGCATGGTCAGTTGCGGAGTATATCGCTAATAAAATCAAAGCACGCGGGATTTTTGCAACCCATTACCATGAGCTTAATGAGCTAGCGAGCTTGTTGCCCAATGTGGCAAATTTCCAAGTGACTGTCAAAGAACTAGAAGATGAAATCATCTTTTTGCACCAAGTCCAAGAAGGCGGCGCTGATCGTTCCTATGGAATTGAAGTGGGGCGTTTAGCAGGCTTGCCCGCGAGTGTGATCAGTCGTGCTAAGCAGGTATTAGAACAAATCGCAAAAAATAGCCATATTGCCACTGGGCTGCGCACAGGTGGATCGACTAAAGGCGATCGCTTGGCAAAGTCAGTATCACGACCGAGCAAAGAGACACGAAATGAAGCACAAATGACAATTTTTGATACTAATTCTCCCTAGAGTAACCACGATGAGCCTTGCAAAATGCGCTATTCTCTAGTTTTGGAGCTTTTTAACGATTGCTATGCATTACTTTAATTTTGGGCAACTTAGTAAATATGTATAAGGATTATCAAACATAAAATTTCTAGCAGTAAAAGCTTATGACTAGCCTCAAAAATGTTCTTGAGGAAATCGTTGTCGTCGAAGTACAAGAACAACTCAACCATCTCAGTCAAACCGCCCGCGAGGCAATTAACCTTAGCGAGGTAGCTGCTTTTGCGCTAAATCGATTACCTACACTTTATGCAAGTACAAGCCGAGGATGGTTGCAGCAACGCAAACGCACCCATAGTGAACTCCAGCCACAGATTGTCAGTGCTGTTCAGCAGGCTTTGCTAGGAGTAAAGCGCGATCCATTGCGAAAATCGACAAAAATTGAGGCTAGCAAGGTCGAGACACCTGCTCATATTCTGACTAGATTACAAAAACTTTTTAGCAAGCCTACTATGCAGTGGCATCAAGTGCCGCAGGTTTTTCAGGAAGCACTCAGTCTAGTCAGTCACACACCAGAATATTTAAGTTTGAGCATTAATGATCGCACTCGATTGCAAGAAATTAAAGGTTATTTAAATCGTAAAGATGTTCATCAGCATGAGCATCGGGATTGGCATAATAACGTTGAACTGCCAAATCCTGAACTTAACTCCTATATCCTTTCAGCTTCTTACTTCCTAATCAATGTTTTAGAAGATTTAGCAAAACAAGAAGTAAAAAATCAATTGATCCATATGGCAAATGTTTTGCCGCGCAAAGTTGGGGTTGATGATGTATGTGCATATGTACTGAATCGTCTACCTGCATTGTATGCCACTACTCAACAAGGCGTAATCTGGCAAACTCAAAAAGCAAAAGAGCAGCTATCTGGGCAGATAGAATCAACCGTAATTCAATCTCTAATGACTTTGGGCAAAACACCTCGTCGTTTAGCCGATCCAATCCCATTGCTTAAATTTGAGGCGGATTGTGAACAAGCTATCAGCGAGCTGCGTCTAATTTTTCAGCGAGAAGATATTACTTGGCAGAATATTGCAAACTTGGCTGAATATGCGATCGAGCATGAGAGGCAAGGGATGACTTATTGGCGGCAGCAATGGCGACTGCTGGGACAAATTTATAGTGAAATGTATTTAAAACCAGGGGATGCTGAGCTATCTCTTCGACATACCGCAGATGGTGAAGTCTTAACCGTGAGAGCACATACTAAAGAGGCATTTGGTTGGCTAGCAGATAATCCTAAAAATTTAGGTATCAGTACTTTGCGTCTTTTTCCTGCGGTTGCTGAGATTGAACTTTACGGCTTTTTCTTAGATTTTTCTATTAACTACACTCGCGAAGAAATGGCAGCCGATGGGATTATTTGAATATGTAGAAAATAACCCTTTTAAATGGTGCATCTTTGCCACAATACTTTAAATTATCGTATTGCAATTTGGAACTTTTGCTATATCCTAAATAGCCATATATAGCTAATTTCAGAAACCTTGTTCGATAACATCTGCAAATTTATTGCTGAGACCTATTCTACTGACATCGCCACATGGCTGCTTGGTGAAGCAATTCAGCTTACTCAAGTGCAACCTCAAGAGTTGGCAGTGGAGCCAATTCGTGCAGATAGTTTGATTTTGCTCGAAGCTGAAGGACTGCTATTACATTTAGAGTTTCAAACCAAAGCCGATCGCCAAATCCCGTTTCGGATGCTGGACTATTGGGTACGCGCAACAAGGAGATTCCCTGATAAAAACATCCACCAAGTTGTGATTTACCTGAAAGAAACAAGTGCGGATGTAGTCTATCAGCACAAATTTGAAGGAAGCAAAACTTCTCACGAATTTGAGGTAATCAGATTATGGGAACAGTCTGCTGATAAATTTTTAGAAAATGTGGGGATGTTGCCGTTTGCTATACTGGTCAAAGACAGTGACAAAAAACATTTGCTCCAAGAGATAGCTCAAAAAATCGATCAGATCCCTGAGCTAAATACTCGTCAGACTATAGCTGCGGCAACTTATGTGTTAGCAGGTCTAGTTTTGGACAAAGATGTAATCAAGCAAGTTTTGAGGAGAGATGCCATGCGCGAGTCAGTTACTTATCAAGAAATTTTGCAAGAAGGTCGCCAAGAAGGTCGCCAAGAGGGACTTAAGAAAGGCGAAATTAATGGGCGTAAGCAAGGATTGGTTTCGGTGATTTTACGTTTGCTGATGCATAAGTTTGGGAATGTGTCGCCCAAGATTCAGACAAGATTTGCCAGATTAAAGATATCGCGTTTAGAAAATCTTGCTGAGGCGATTTTAGATTTTGAGAGTTTGGCTGATTTAGAAGCTTGGTTGAATAAGAAATAGTTTTTTGGAAAGTAGGAGGAAGCGCATCGCGCTTCCTCCTACTTTTTGTTTTTTGTATGATAATAAGCAGAGAATAATCGCCAAATCCCTCTGCTTAACCATGACCAATAGCAATAATAATGACGGCAAGCGCGAGATCAAGATCTATAAGAAAACCTATCGTTTGCCAGCGCTATCGGGGGGCAAGCTCGATCAACTGCAAAAGCAGATTCGTCAACGCAATGAGCATTTGACTAAGGGTAAATTGGTTGTTAGAAAGGAAGAACAACGGGGAATATTTAGCAGAAAAACCATTGAGCATAAAACTCGATCGCCTCTTAGCTTTGAGGAACGCTATCGGGAGTTAAATGCGATAGTCCAAAATTATGATGAAATGGTACGAGTTCTCAAGCATCATCAGTACGACTATCAGAAGTTTTTTCAGGAATTAGCCAAAGAGATCAAGGAAACTATTGGTGAAAACTGCAATGCGATCGCCGAAAAAGAACAAAAGCGGTTGCTCAAAGAAAAGCAAGAACGGCAGAAAGAAAATCCGAATCCACAAGCTCTAGCGATGCTGGGCAATATGCAGTCTCAGCTCTTTGAAATTGCTAAATCAACAGGATATGCCGCCGTATTGATGCTCAAAAAATTGGATTTGATGAGTGAGAGCTTGAAACGAATTGCTAGTGATCAGGATTCTCAGAAGCAGTTATTGGCTCAAGTTCTTGAAGAAATCAGATCGCAAAAGGATCTCTATGAACTCCAACTAGAAATTAATGCACTGCAAGCTAAGACTGCCGAATTTGTGGATATTGCCCTCAATTTTGAGGAATATATGAAGCCTTTTATGGGCAGTTTTCAGGATTTATTGTCCAATGTCTCAAAGGTAGATAAGGAGCTATCCAAGGCGATGGGTGAGATTCAGAATATAGCGAATCTACTAGAAGCGCAACAGCTTAGTGGTGCAGAAAACTCAGGAGAGTCTCAAGATGAGACAATGGTAATACGAGCAAATTCGATACGAAAATCTAACTTTTCGCGTTTGGCAATAGAAGCACAGGCAGGGGGAGGATTAGTTCTAGGGAAAATCTGCAAAAGAGGAAGAGGTTTTTGTTGGTAAAGAAGGGTGTGAAGCTGACGGAGACCGAGTTGCAGAAAACTCAAGCCGCGATGATCGTGCCAATCAATAGCCGCCCTTTGCCCCAAACGCACCAACATTATGCCAAGAATTACAGCAATCAGGTTAGCCGTGGCAAGGAGCATAAACAAACAGGTAAGAGATTGAGCATCACGGAGATGCGAGCTAACCACATTAAAAGCCGCCGACTTGTAATCCTTAAAATGAGGTTCAATACCGCCAAAGCGTTTGCCATAGAGAGCAAAAGTCTTTAATGAAGGGGGAATATCGCTAAGGACAGCCCATGAACCGTTAGCCATGTCTAGGTTAGCCGTCGCTAAATGACAATTAACATCACCGAGTACGGTGACATCGGGAACTAGATAAGCTTGCTCTGCGGGAGGTATCAGTTGTTCAACACGCTTGGTTGTACCTGTTGGCAGAGTCACTAGCAGATCGCTCTTTGCGCGAATTGCCCAAGACCAGTGATTTTGCTGTAACCATCGGATTAATTCCCCATGTTCAAAACCTCGGTCGGCAAGCAAGGTCACCGTACTTTGTGGCGGCAATAGAGAGCGTACTTGTTCTAAGACGGGACGATAATGTTCAAAGCCAACTGTAGCGCTGCCATGCTCTAGTACTACTTGAGCTAGAGTAATCGACCTCCCTCCCCAAATCAAGCATACTTCTATAAGACAGAATTTATCCCACAGCATACTTGTGTCTAAGGCTAGTTCCAACGATTCTCCTGCAAATGCTTGGAGAAAGTGCTTCACCAATGGGTTATAGAATCTCTCGGCGATGATATGTGGATTATGCACAAAGTAGCTTAGTCTTTCCATCTGACTTCTGGCTTGGCACTCTCGATGGCTCAAATAGGGCAACCAATGACTCAGACTTGCCCTTCCTGATTGCAATATCGCGGCTACTGCCTCCGCAAATCCTTGGAGATGTCGCTTATCTTTTGGCTTGAGCCATTGACGCAGTTGTTCTTGTAGCTGAAGATATAGGTGGGTCATTTGTATAAGATCTTTTGTTGAGGAACTTGAGTATCTCATCTCTTGCCCCTTTTTGCCTCTTGTCTCATGATGAGATTCTATGCCTAGCAACGCTTTTCAGATTTTTCTGCACCACTAAGGCGCAACAGTTTCGGAGTATTGAGTCTGACCATGAGTCACAGCGCATTGCTGATTTTTTGGCAACAGGTGAAATCAAAAAAGATCGGCTTCAGGATGTGCTGGGACAAATGGGGAATGTGCAATCAGGGGCGGAATTTGAAGCTCAGATGATGGGAACTGGTAAGGGTATTACGATCACCGATTGCTTGGGAAATATTCGTGAATTTTTGGATTTGAAGCTTGATGATCTTAAAGCGATCGAAGTACCTGTGATGGAGTTACTTGAGCCAGATTTAGATCTGAGTTTTGATATTGGCTATGTCTCTGAAGAAAACTTAACCATTGATCTTGGTAATGGCTCCATCTTAGAGCTAGTGCGCGTTCCTGCGGGAAGTTTTGCTATGGGTGTACATCAGGTAACTTTAAAAAAATTTCTAATTGGCAAATATGCGGTGACTAATGCTCAATGGCAAGCTGTGATGAAAACTAAAGGCTCGGCAAATAAAGACAAAAAATTTCAAGGAGATTTACAGCCTGTTGTTGGTGTGTCTTGGCATGAGGCTAGAGCCTTTTGTGCAAAGGTATCGCAACTGTCAGGACGGGCGGGAAGACTGCCTACTGAAGCTGAATGGGAATATGCGGCAAGGGGTGCTAATCAGAGTAAAGGTTATGAGTATTCAGGTAGTAACAATCTCGATGAGGTGGGATGGTATAAAGATAACTCTGGCAGTAATACGCATCCTGTGGGGCAGAAAAAGGCTAATGAGCTTGGTATTTATGACATGAGCGGTAATGTGTGGGAATGGTGCTTAGATGAGTGGCACGATAGCTATGCTGACAAGCCAGAAAAATTAAAAAGTAACGGTAATGAATCTTGGGGTGATCTTAATGTAGATGATAATGATAATCGTTCTCGCCTGCTCCGTGGCGGTTCTTGGGGCAACGATGCTAGGTTCTGTCGTGCTGACGTTCGCAACAGGTTCAACGCGCGTGGTCAGAACAACGACATTGGTTTTCGTCTGCTTCTCGCTTCTTCTTCGTGAGGACTTCGTTTACCCTTTACTCTTTTTCCCTCTTGCCCTTTGCATTCCCCCATTTCGCCTTTGGCGATCAAATTTTTTTTAATTGACCATCACGCTCTACACTGTGAGCAGCTATCCTTGTTTACAAGTCTTAGAGCTTGTGGCACATAGTTTGGGATTGAGTTACAACCTGCTCCGTGGCGGTTCTTGGAACAACAATGCTAGGAACTGCCGCTCGGCGAATCGCAACAGGAACAACGCGCGTAATCAGAACAACAATATTTTTGAGAAGTATTCAGAATGAGGTAGGGGTTAAGCATTTGCGCCACAATTTCCAAATTCCCTACCAAAATCTCAATACCAAAATCTCAATCCGCAAATGCTTAACCCTCTTCGCTTTCACCGATAAATTGCCCCTGCGTTGTGAACTTAAGAAAGCATTTAAGAATGCAAGGGCGCACCAAAACAGGTATAAATACTGATGAAGTCTAGTATCAACCAGTCAAGATGCGCCAACCCTATAATACCGATTTATCAAGCAAAGAGTGGGAAATAATTGCGCCAATGCTGCCAAAACCGTCAAAATTGGGGAGACCACCAAAAACAGATTTTCAGGAAGTGATGAATGGGATTTTCTACATAACCAAGAATGGTTGTACATGGGAAAATCTGCCCCATGATTTCCCACCATATTCAACAGTCTACTTCTACTTCCAAAGATGGACAAAAACAGGAGTTATAGCTGAAATCAATCACCAGATAAGTGCACAAGTACGTTTGGCGGATGGTCGAGAAGAAACACCGAGTCTAGCAAGTCTCGACAGTCAAAGTGTTAAAACAATGGATAGTGCAGGTAGTCGTGGTATTGATGGCGGTAAAAAGATTAATGGTCGCAAGCGCTTCATCATGGCTGATACATTGGGTTTGGCCATCGGGGTTATGGTATGCCCTGCAAACGTTGGCGAGAGGGCAGGGGCGATGAAACTATTAGAAAGTTTGAAGTATCCAATGAGACGATTGCAGAAGATATTAGTTGACAAGGGATTTTCTGGTGACGACATAACCAAGTGGGTTAAAGACAACTTTAATTGCATTTGGGAAGTAAGCAAACGGGCGGAAGCGCAGAAAGGTTTTGTTGTTGAGTCAAAGCGTTGGGTTGTGGAGAGAACCTTCGCTTGGATAGGCAAATATCGCAGACTCAGCAAGGATCATGAATTTTATGAGAATACCTCGGAGTCCTTTATTTACCTAGCTTTGATCCGCAAAATGCTTAGAAATCTTACTGCTGTCAATTCTTAAATGCTTTCTAAGGGCAAAGCCTATTCATCTATCTCTACCCCTAGTTGACGTAATTTTTCAGCAAGGCGATTAGCTCTCTGGCTCTCCTGCTCGGCTCTCTGCTCTGCTTCGTGAATGGCTGTATCTAACTCTTCAAGGGTTCGCAGCTTTGCACCATTATCGAGACGATAGAAACTAATTAGATATTCATCAGCCTCTAACCTCAGTTGCAGTATCTGACTGCAATGGTCGGTAATTGGCTCATATATACCTGCTGCATTGAGACGATAACCACGCAGTTGTTCAGTTATCCATTCACCGTAGGGGTCAAATAGCCAATATTCCGTGACACCTAGTTGCTCATAGAGGGTTTTCTTGAAGTTGAGATCGGTATCCTTGGTTCCTGCGGATGTCACTTCGATGATAATTGCTGGGTTTTGCATCCCTTCCCAGATCTTGTAATTGCCATAAAGTTTCTTAGTGATGTCAAAGACTACCATCACATCAGGGGCAACTCTTGCCTTGGGATTCCCTTCGATGTAATAGAAAAATTGATCGGCAAAGACGACCGCTTGCTGATTTTGTAAATATAGACGCAACAATCCGAAGGTGAAGAGGATTGCTGAAACATGCTGTTGGGTTTCCGCCAATGGTTCTCCATCTGAACTGGGATAGATGATATCTGGGGTAGTGCTAGACAGCGATCGCTCTTCGGTGATAGCTACCATAGTTAACTCTTGGCTAAGGGTTTATATAAAATTATAGACTAACAGCTAATAGTCTCTAGCTATTTTAATTAAATCGCTTCCATGCTCTGATTGCTATAATCACCTTATCGCGCTGCATAGGAAAACATCATGACTCCAGCGATCGCACCTCCCAATCTCTCAAATAATGCCCCTGAAGACAAACTTCTCTGGACAAGTGCTGACTTAGAGCTACTACCCGAAAACGGTAACCGTTATGAAATTATTAATGGAGAACTTTGCGTGACTAGAGCGCCCCACAACAAACATCAAAAAACTTGTGGCAGATTTTTTACTGTTTTAGATATTTGGTCGGTAGCTACAAAATTAGGTGAAGCCGAGATTGGCGCAGGGGTGGTTTTTGGTGATAATGATGATGTCATTCCTGATGTTGTCTGGCTGAGCAATGAGAGACATGCAGCATTGATTGATGATTCTGGTCATTTTCGTGGTGCACCTGATCTGGTAATAGAAGTACTATCAGCAGGGACAGAAAACGAAAAACGCGATCGTGAAGTTAAGTTGAAGCTCTATTCATCACGGGGAGTTTTGGAATATTGGATCGCTGATTGGAGAAATAAGCAAGTTCAAGTTTATCGCCGTGAAAATGGAATTCTCAAATTAGAAATGACTCTATTTGTTAGTGATACTCTTACTTCACCATTATTGCCAGAATTTGCTTGTCCTTTAGTCCAGATTTTTGAATAAAGCAGGACTTACGCAGCCCTGCACTCAAGTGCGGGCTAAAAGCTCAAACCCGTTGAAACGGGTTAATTAAAGTATTCTGTAGCCCACTGAAGTGGACTTGATTGAGCTTTTGCCTGAGAACTTGAGTTCTTGGGTTATTTTCGTAAGGGAACTCCAAGGAAAAATGATCCATATAAAATCCCAAAATATAGCGACGGGCATAGCCCGTCGCTATATTTTGGGGATCGATTATTTTGTGTAAGTCGCTAAGTACTATAAGTTCGCTAGAAGTTTGCAAATGAGCATATGCTCATTTGCAAACTTCTCTACATAAGGCGGTAAAGTAAAGCCAGAACTAAAAGCTTTTATTTTGTGTTTATGTCCTTTCAACGCTCTAGTGGAATTTTATTACATCCAACCTCACTACCCAGTAAATTTGGGATCGGTGATTTAGGAGAGACGGCTTATCAGTTTATTGAGTTTTTATCGCGTAGTGGACAAAAGCTATGGCAAGTGCTGCCCCTTGGCCCAACAGGATATGGCAATTCTCCCTATATGAGCTTCAGCGCGATCGCAGGTAGCATGTATCTGATCAGCCCAGAGCTTTTAGCAAAGCAATATTTACTCAAAGAAGAAGATTGGGCAGATATTCCTGAGTTTAATCAAGATCGAGTTGATTTTGCCGCCGTGATGCCATACAAACGGAAATTGCTTGAGATAGCCTTCATTCGCTTCAAACAAGGATATGTCGATCAAGATCTTAAACACCATCATGATCTGTATCTATTGCAAGAGCAATTCAAAAAGTTTTGCTACGAAGAAGCTGATTGGCTTGAAGACTATGTGCTATTCATGGCACTGCATGAACAAAATCCTAAAATCCTTTGGAACAATTGGGAACCTGCGATCGCTAGACGGGAACCCGAAGCACTACAACAAAAACGCGAAGAATTGCATGATCAAATTGAGTTTCAGAGATTTGTGCAATTTATCTTCTTTGATCAATGGTTGAAACTCAAGCAATATGCCAATATACGAAACATTCAAATTATTGGCGATATTCCCATCTATGTATCGCACAATAGCTCTGATGTCTGGGCTAATCCCAAAAACTTTGTGCTTGATCCTGAAACCTATGAAGTCGCCCAAATGGCAGGAGTACCACCAGACTATTTCAGCGCTACAGGTCAACTATGGGGCAACCCAGTCTATAACTGGGAATATCTGCAAGAAACTGACTTTGCATGGTGGATCGATCGCTTTAGATTTTTAAATCGGTATGTAGATATTATTCGTATCGATCACTTCCGAGGGTTTGAAGCTTTTTGGCAAGTCCCCGCAGGTGAAGAAACTGCCATCAATGGCGAATGGGAAACAGCCCCAGGAACTGAGCTATTTACAAAGCTGAATGAGGTGATGGGTGAGTTGCCAATTCTTGCCGAAGATTTGGGTGTGATCACTCCTGAAGTTGATAAGTTGCGCGATGATTTTGGGTTTCCTGGGATGCGCGTCCTCATGTTTGCGTTTGGAGGTGGCTCCGACAATTTTCATTTACCCCACAACTATGTCCGTAATTGTGCAGTTTATACAGGAACTCATGACAATGACACGGCAGTGGGCTGGTGGCAGCGAGCTAGTAGATACGAAAAAGAATTGTTTTACAAATATATAGTAGGTTTTGCCGCAGGTGAGCCGATTAACTGGGTGCTGATCCGTATAGCGATGGCAGCAGTATCAGTAATTGCGATCGTGCCTTTACAAGATGTCCTTGGCTTAGATAACAGTGGTCGCATGAATACACCAGGAACTGCGACAGGAAATTGGGGCTGGCGCTATAGCGATCCCAATTTGCTCAATCAAGAGCTTAGCGATCGCCTACTCGAAATTACCCAACTCTATAGCCGCTAAGTACCTCAACCCAATAAAAAAAGGTGTGTCACTTTGTGACACACCTTTCTAGGACAAATCAAAACCCAAGAATTGGTTAGCGGCGCGGAGCGCCGCCAACCAATTCTTGGGTTTTATGTCTTAGTAAACTTGGCGACAGCTATACAAACCACAAAATCGGGTTTTAAATTATAATTGCTGACCTTTATTATTAGTCTTAAGAAACTTGACACAAAATTTGGTATGAGAATATATATCTACTATTAATAAATTTCACAAACGATTCCTATAAAGTCGTTCTGCCCCAAAACAATGTCTTCCGTCGCTTCTGAAGCTTTACTCATCATTTTACTAATTCTTGTCAATGGTGTTTTTTCGATGTCCGAGCTAGCGATCGTATCTGCTCGCAAAGTGCGCCTAGAGCAATGGGCAAAGGAAGGAAATGCAAAAGCCAGAGCAGCTTTAAGATTGATTGCTTCACCCACCAATTTCTTGTCAACCGTTCAGATTGGGATTACCTTAATCGGAATTTTAAGCGGTGCATTGGGTGGTGCAACCGTCGCTCAAACCTTGCAGCAGTCATTCGATACCGTCCCTTTGTTACAGCCCTATAGCAAAACCCTTAGCTTTGCGATCGTGGTCGGTATCATTACTTACCTGTCTCTAGTAGTTGGCGAACTTGTCCCTAAGCGCCTAGCGATGAGCAATGCTGAGCGGATTGCCTGTGCAGTCGCGCCGCCAATGCGATTTCTTGCCAATATTGGTACTCCTGTTGTTTATTTGCTAAGTATTTCCACTGAAGCTTTACTTAGCTTACTAGGGATTCAGGTGACTGAAGAGTCTCAAGTTACAGAAGAAGAAATTAAGGTAATGATTGCTCAGGGAGCCGAATCAGGCATGTTTGAGGAGGCAGAACATGACATGGTTGAGCGTGTATTTCGTTTAGGCGATCGCCCCATTAAATCTCTGATGACTCCGCGCACAGAAATCGACTGGCTCGATGTTGATGCACCTTTTGAAGAAACACAGCGCGAAGTTTTAAACAGTGGGCATTCCCGCTTTCCTGTTGCAAGAGAAAATCTTGATGATTGTGTAGGTATTGTCGAGATAAAAGCATTTCTCAACGCTAGTCTCAATGGTACTCCCATCGATTTAGTCAAAGCCAGTAGTCCTCCTCTATATGTTGCCGAGACTGCAAGTGCTTTGAGTGTCTTGGAGCAGTTTAAACAATCTGGCGATCGCGTAGCAATGGTGACCGATGAGTATGGTGGTGTTGAGGGGATCGTAACTCTTACAGATTTACTCGAAGCGATCGTTGGGGATCTGCCATCTAATGATCGTCAAGGCGATCCCGATGCTATGCAAAGAGAAGATGGTTCTTGGCTAATCGATGGCATGATTTCTAGCGATCGCCTCAAAGAGATTCTCGAAGTCGAGGAGCTACCCTATGAAAAAGAGCATAACTACCACACTCTTGGCGGGCTGATGATGACTTATCTCCGACATATTCCCATGGTTGGTGAACATTTCACTTGGGAGAGAATGCGTTTTGAAGTCGTGGATATGGATGGCAACCGCGTAGATAAAGTACTAGTTAATTTGTCGCCGCCAATAGTCCCCCCTGACGAAGAGCCAAGAAGTAATTCTAAACGAACATAAAAAATATGCTCATGTGAGGAAGTTGTTTTACAGCAATTACCGCACAAAGAACAAAAAAATTTTGAAAGTGTTACAAAGCAACACTTTCAAAAATTTTTTTGTTCTTTGGTATAGCCTTAGCCACTTTTTCAAGACAAATCAAAACCCAAATAGTGAGAGGGGGGGGGGGGGGGGGGGGGGGGGGGGGGGGGGGGGGGTTTTTTTTTTTTTTTTTATT
>JALQCR010000035.1 GCA_023336205.1 Pseudanabaena sp. Salubria-1 | reverse complement strand
CCAACCCCCCCCCACACCCCCCCCCCCCCCCGCCCCCCCCCCCCCCCCCCCCCCCCCCCTCACACTATTTGGGCTTTGATTTGTCCTGATACAGGTGGCTATAGCTGTAAATATGTATCAATTCTGAACGTCAATTCTATCCTTATGTCTTGCATTTTTTGCGCTCTAATCCTTATGTGACAGGTCTTTATCATTTGCGAAAAGAAGCCCGTTGGTTTCGGGTTGATCGGATTAAATCGAAGGTCGGATCGATCTCACTTTTGAAATCGATCTGACCTTTGTTGCTTTCCTAAGATCTAAAATTGAAACTCTTGCAAAACTTTATTTAGAAAGTGAACCTGCGGCAATCAAGCTTTTATCGTAAACTTACCAGCAAATTGAGGTATTTTAAGAAAAGTTATAGCGATCACAGGAGCCACTGAGAGTTGAGTAATGTCATAGTTCCCATCATTCAGGCTGTGCGAGATCCTGCATTAAAAGCGATCGTGCAAAAGAGTACGCCGCTCTTTTATAGCGAAGGAGCAAATCTAACGCTCGATCGCTCGGCTCATGTGCGGGCAGGATCTAGTCTAAGTTGGTTTGGCGATCGGCTAGCCTTGATTCAAGACGATGCCAATTTCCTTGTACTAATTGAGCCACATACCCTTCAGGTTGATACAATTTCTTTGCCTGTAGGCGAAGGGGGACTACGCGAATTTGATGATTTACGGGGAAATAAGCGGTTTAAACTAGATTTGGAAGCCTGTGTCACTATTCCTACAGAAGAGGGAAATCTGCTTCTCGCTTTTGGATCTGGTTCAACTCTGTATCGACAGAAAATTGTCACTCTACAAGAGTTTATTACGGCAACACCTATTCTGATAGAAGCAGAAGCCCTATACGAGCAACTCCGTAACAATACTATGTTTACTGGTAGCGAACTCAACATTGAAGGAGCAACCTTCTGTAATGGCTGGGTACGTCTCTTTAATCGCGGTAATGGTAAACCTCAAGCAGGATATTTGCCCGTGAATGCTACCTGCGATATTGCGTGGGATGAACTCGCTGCTTATTTACAAGAACCACACAAAAAGCCAGTCCCTCAACTGCAACGGATTTGCCAGTATGAATTAGGCACTTTAGAGGACTTACGTTTGACCTTTACTGATGCAACTGTGACAAAACAAAACGTGATTTTTTCAGCGACGGCAGAGAATTCTCCAGATGCTAGCTCCGATGGAATGGTGGCTGGCTCGGTGCTAGGTATCTTAGATACAGAGGCTCGTTGGATTGAACTCCGTACTTTAGATGGTTCTCTGTTTACCAATAAAGTTGAAGGCGTATGTGCATCTAAGAAAAATACAAATCGGCTTTATTTAGTAGTTGATGTTGACGATCCAACTCGTCCCTGCGAACTTTGCGAAGTTGAGATTGAGGGGGATTGGTAAGTGATAGATGCATGACTAATTATTTATTCAGCTAGCAACCTCAAAACAGCCAGAGAAGGTATAAAATCTACAATTTCATCGATAAACTAATCCGTTTTAATGATTCATTTACTTCCAAAACGCGCACTTTTACTACCTGTCCAACTTTAACTACTTGCTTCGGATCGCTGACAAAGCGATCAGCTAATTGCGAAATATGAACTAATCCATCTTGATGCACACCAATATCAACGAAGGCTCCAAAGTTTGCCACATTGGTAATAATACCTTCTATCTCCATGCCAATTTGCAGATCAGAGATTTTCTGGATAGCATCGTTGAAGGTAGCGTATTTGAACTCGGCACGAGGATCTCTTCCTGGTTTTTCTAGTTCTCGTAGGATATCCCGCAAAGTCGGTTCGCCGATCGCGTCAGTTACATATTGCTTCAGGTTAACCGTTTTCAGTTTATCGGCTGCTTGTGAGATATCTGAGAGAGAGACATTCAGGTCACGGGCGATCGCTTCTACAACTTTATAACTTTCGGGATGTACGGCTGTATTATCTAAAGGGTGATCGCCACCACGAATCCGTAAAAATCCTGCCGCTTGTTCAAAGGCTTTTGCGCCTAGTTTTGGCACGTTCAACAAATGACGGCGATCGCGAAAAGCGCCATTTTGATTGCGATAGGTGATGATGTTATTGGCAACACTAGCACTCAGTCCTGACACAAAAGTAAGTAGTTCTTTGGAAGCTGTATTTAGGTCTACACCGACAAAATTAACGCAACTCTCAACAGTTTCCTCTAATTTCTTTTTCAATAGTTTTTGATCTACGTCATGCTGATACTGTCCCACCCCAATTGATTTTGGATCGATTTTTACAAGTTCGGCAAGTGGATCTTGTAGTCGTCTGCCAATGCTGATTGCGCCCCGTACAGTTAAGTCCAAATCAGGAAATTCGGCGATCGCCACGGTACTTGCCGAATAAATTGAAGCACCTGATTCGTTAACCATTACTTTGATTGGAGGTGTCTCTAATCCTTGAATAACTTCCATTACAAAGCTATCAGTTTCTCGTCCAGCCGTACCATTGCCGATCGCGATTAGTTGAACCTGATACTTCTCAATTAAAGTTCTTAAGGTACGGGCTGCTTGTTCTCTTTGGGCGATGGCTTGATGGGGAAAGATAGTTTGATATTCTAGAAATTTGCCTGTCTCACTAATTACCGCAGTTTTGCAGCCTGTACGGAAACCTGGGTCGATTGCGAGAGTCGGTTTCATGCCTGCGGGAGCCGCTAGTAATAAATCTCGTAAGTTGGCTTCAAAGGTTTTGATTGACTCGACCTCTGCCCATGCTTTCATTTCAGCGATTACTGAGGCAATCGCCGAAGTTTTCATCAGGCGGTTAAAGCTATCTTTGAGCATATCTTGATAGAAAACCCTGATGGCTGGGGTTTTAGCCTGAATTTGCTGCGAATCTAGGTAGGTTAATAAATGGTCTTCGTCAAAATCTAGAGTGAGAGTGAGGATTTCTTCAGTTTCACCTCGCAATAGGGCTAAGAGATTATGAGCGGCGATCGCTTTTACTTTTGCTTGATAGTCGCGGTACATCTCAAACTTGGTTGTACCAACTGGGTGCGTTGCCTTGATTTTTGAGGAAAACACTCCTGTCTGGATCAAGTAGTTTCTGCTGTAGGCTCGATATTCTGCATTCTCAGCGACTTCCTCGGCAAGAATATCTGATGCACCTTTAAGAGCTTCTTCGACCGTTTTCACTTGTTCAGATAGATATTTGGCGGCTTCTTGAGGCAATGAGGCTGTATTAATGTTAGGACGATTGAGTGTTTTGATGGCTTCAGCAAGTGGTTCTAGACCTTTTTCTCTAGCGATCGCCGCTTTAGTTCTTCGCTTGGGGCGATAGGGCAGATATAGGTCTTCTAGTTCTGTCTTTTGCAAACACGATTCTATTTTAGCTTGCAGAACATCCGTAAGCTTGCCTTGCTCAGAGATTGCTTGAATGATTACGACTTGGCGATCTCGTAGCTCGGTCAGATATGCATAGCGATCTTGCAGATCTCTTAATTGAATTTCGTTCATTTCCCCTGTGCGCTCTTTACGATAACGGGCAACGAAGGGGAGGGTTGCACCTTCGGCAAATAGCTCTAAGGCATTTTTTACTTGTTCGGGGCGTAGCGAAAGTTCTTTGGCAATCAGTTGTTCAAGGTTCTGCATTAATCGTTTCAACTTTCACTAGGCTTCTTGCTAACTTTACCAGATGTGCGATCGCCTCGTAATCTTTGATAAGCTAGATTAAATCTTAAATTTTTAGATCTCATCACACAGCTAAAGATCTTAGGTTTGCTACTGCCTGTATTCTTGTTTAAACAATTATGATGAACACTCCAACTTTATGAAGAGAGCAAACTGCTACAGCCGTAATTGAGAAGTCCAGATCACTATCTGAAAATCGAGTCTTGCTACATGGAGTGAGTTGGGAAACTTTTGAACGCTTGCTTGCAGATGTTGGCGATCGACGTACTTCACTACATTAAGTGTCCTTTAGAGCTTATGTCACCGCTTTCACTGCACGAAAGTAGCGATCGGTTTATTGAAGCTTTATTGCCTTGGAATGGATATCTAATTCCTAATTTGTCTCAGAGTAGTCTTAGAACAGATAAGTGCCAATTATTTGCCATTAAATTTATGCGAATAAGTATTTATGCTCAGTACAGTCAACGTGTTTTCAAGGGTTGAGGGTTTTGCTTGGCGCGTTGCGATATATTGAAGGGGTATCTGCCCGTTAGTTAAATATTTATTTGTCTTTAGGCTTACGAAAAATTGATGTTGCGATCGCCGAAATGAGTTTAGATATCATCATGACATTAATGAAAAGCTCAACCCAGAATGGTGGGTTATTGCCTTTTGTATTGTCGCCTTGATCTAATTTCTGCATTTCTTGGTTGTGCTTAGATTTTTCTCCTGCAAATCCTTTAGGCTTTTTTCTAGGCATCTTTCTCTCATCTTCTACACTAAAGCTAATTTTGATAATTGTTCTGTCATGAGTATGTAGATAAAAAACTAGGATGCAGAGGTTTAGCTAAACTGAGATACCAATAGTTCTTGTATGGGAATAAGATTAAACGAGCTAGATTCACTGCCTAGCCATTCAGTCCCATCCCAAATATATACCCACTCTTCGGAACAAATCTCTTGCAGATTTCTGAGTATTGGTTTTGCTGTTCCCCAAGATTCTTGGGTATCGCGGTTATAAAATAAGCAATTGTTGATCGAGATTCCCAGCACACTCATGTTACCTAAAGCTAGAAGCTGATCAACTTGCTCTGTTGTTACATAATGTGTTTGTAAGAGTACCCCTGAATAATCAACATAGCCGTCACGATGTAAATACACGGATAAATAAGAGTCATCATCAATTTGTTTGCCAATTATCGCTCTCGTAGACATAGATTTTTTCGGTATTTAGATCATATTACTGGAAACAATAGTATCTTCTGTGTGGATCGATCAAGCTTACATAGTGCCTTGTGCTGTATATTTGATCCTATATGAAATTCGTTGCTGGCTTAGAGGAGATAATTATGATTAGTAATGAACTTTCCTCTCACATTTTGTTCTTTTCTACAACTGAGAGAAAGGCAGAAAGCAAAAATGTTGTTGATGCTGACAAAATGTATGGCTACATTCTCGCAGCGAGAAAAAAGGAACAAGCAAGGCAAGAAAGTCTCAAGCATTTACAAAGTCGTGGTATTGAGACTGCTAAACAGGCAGCAAGAATCCTACGCCAAGAGTTTGGTGCAACGAGAGTAGTGCTGTTTGGGTCAATGCTACAACCAAAAATTCATGCAGACTCAGATATAGATCTTGCTGTATGGAACTTGACAAAATCTGACTATTTCCAAGCAGTTGGTAAACTACAGGGTCTTAGTGAATTTTTAATCGATCTTATTGAGGCAGACAATGCTTCTGATTATATTGTTGAGGCGATCGCTCAAGGTATGGAATTATGAACGGTTATAATGTCCTGATTGCAAGGCTGAATAACGAGTTGACCAAAGTTGCTACTACTGTGCAATTGGCCATCTCACAAGCTCAAAAAGCAAAAACAACAGCAGATGATGACTATTGGTATGCAACTGCTTTTAGTCTGCAAAATTTTTATATGGGTGTTGAACGCATTTTTGAAGATATTGCCAAGGAGGTGGAAAATAACTTGCCCACAGGTTCGAGTTCCCACAAGTTACTTTTAGAACAGATGTCATTAGAGATTCCTCATACAAGACCTCCAGTGATTCTTAGTGATACCCTACACAATTTAAATGAATATCGTGGGTTTCGGCATGTTGCTATTCATCGCTATGGATTTGAATTAGAAAGCAGTCGAATTGCCGATCTAACGGATAAGCTTATGACAAGTTACACACTATTAGTTAGAGACATAGAGAACTTCTGCCAATTTTTGCAAGCCTTAGAATAGGTTTGATTTTGGGCTAAACCATTAATTTAATACAAGTTGATATGTCGATTCCAGAGCCAACTTTAGTTATTTACTGATGTTACGTGGAAGGAACAGTCAGTTTTTGGAGAAGAGAGAAACTAGCTCTAATTGCCTTGAAGTAGAGTTTAGCCTTGAGAGCAAAGTGATTGAGTTTAGTATTGATACGAAGGCGCTCTAACTTAACAAAAGCAAAAAAGCACGCAAAGATGTGATTTTTCTGAGTATGAGCAATCCCAGTAGGAGACTTAGCAAGAGCGAGATTAGATTTCAAAGACTTGTGAAATTCTTCAACTTTCCATCGTTTTTGATAGATTGTGTTGATGTCAGTTGCGGTTAAGTCGAGATTACTGCAAGCTAAATACAAAATCCCTGTGGATTGATTTTTGTTTCTAAAAACTTGCTTGGTGATCGAGACAGGAAAATCAAGTCCCTTTAAAAACACCTTGCAACAGGAATCTGGGTTTAACTCAATTGACTCAAGATTAACGAAATGTCCCTGACATTTATCGTCTGGAGATAATGCAACCAAACGATTGCCTTTAAGAGCAATGATGAAGTCTTTTTTGACTCGGAGCTTAATGTATTGCATATTTTCTTTGCTGCTGAACCAACTATCGGCTAATACATAACTGAACTTTAGTCGATTCTGACAGCAGACATGGAGCATGTTTCGCATCATCTCATTTTTGCTTTCCTCAGATACGAATTTTGTTTTACCTGTTTTTGTGTCGGTTACCTCTTGCAGTTTTTGGACAATTTCAAAGGCGACAGGTAAGCTGATAGCTTCGTTGTGATAAATACAGTTGAGGATATTTATGCCTTTGACACTACGGTTACTAGGGGTAGCTACAGGATACGTGTAAAAACCTGCAAGATAGCCTTTAAACATAGACCAGACATACATTTCAGTCACTCAGAATCAAGAGGAATTGAGATAGCACCTTCCAGGGGAAAGGGAATAGATTGCAAATCAATCACAAAATCGCCATAGCGCTTCAAATGCCGTGTCAAGTAAGGGCTGAGAGTCGCCAACATCGACCGATCAAACTTGAAACCCTCCGCCTTGAGTTGCTGAATCACGAGAGAAAGATCAACAGCATTATGAAGAATGACCGCATTAGCAACCAGATCGAGATATTTGAGACGCTTCTCCTGCTCTTCAGGATCATTTTCCGTAATAACACCCTCCTTACCAAAAAATATCCAATCAAGGAAATGATTGTAGCCCTCCACCACATTCGTACAAGCCGTAATCTCACGACGCAAACCACGGTCAGAAATATATTCCAGTAGAAATACCGTGCGAACAACCCGTCCTAATTCCCTGAAAGCTTGGTAGAGGCGATTTTTGCGACTGTAACTACCGAGCTTTCGCAATAGAGTCGAAGGCAACAACTTACCTGATTGAATTGATAAAACAACCCGCATCAAATCCTGCCAATGAGTAAGAATTAATGACCAATCAACGACATCTTTAAACAAGGGGTCAATATATTCATAAACAGAGTCCAGACTAGGACGAAAGAATTTACAGTCCTGCCAGTTACGAATCCGAGGCATGAGTTTAATTCCCAACAGATAAGATAACCCAAACACAGTAGTAGACTGTCCTTGGGTATCAGCGTGCAAAGTATCAGGTTGGATATCGGAAGTATTCTTGAGTAATCCATCAAGAATATAAACTGCTTCCCAAACTCCACAGTTAATGAAATGGGTAAACAGAGCAATATAAGTATCAGAAACATGATGGTAAGCAATGCCACCATAGCCACCATATCGAATGTGATACTCAGACATTAAATTATTCTCATAAAGCTGAAACTTACTGCCATCAGCCGCCGCCCGTTTGCCTGTCCCCCAACACTTCGGCAACTCTAAGCGATTATAGGCATTAATCAAATCTCGCATCGCCGCCTCAAGTTGATGAGTCGAAATATGTTGACGATTAACATAAGCCAACATCCTTGAACTGACCTGTCCGCGAGTATGACGAGCAGTTTGATTAGGACCAAGATTACAACCATAGCCAAACACCGTTAAAATGTAACGTTCAGACGGATTCTCAATCTTTGGCTCAGAACCAGAAACATGACCAAAGTGGCGTACCCAATTGAGCCAATGTTCCACATTACAGAGAATATCCAAAACACTACGTTCAGGGAGCCGTTGTAAAATTGCCGACTCCAACTCTATCGCACCCGATGGCGGCGGCTCCGCCGTAATCCTTTTGAGTATAGGTACAGCAGCATCACTAATCGTTACTTGTGTACCATCCTTACAGATTTGGTCTACAGCAATAGCAGTTTGAGTCAACCAAGATTGAAGTTGTTCAACAAATTTTGGAGCTGTAAGAGCCATACCTGTTTGCTGGCAGTAATCAGCCAATTTTGGCTGACACTCATCCCAAGACAATAACTGTTCGCGGAAGTCAGCATAGTTTTCCGAACCCACCACACAAGCATCGCCACTTTTCAACTCGGCTGCCAAATAAGTAAAGACACAGACCTCGAATTGCTGACGGACTAATTTTGAAATACCATCAGATTCAACCACCACTAATTGTCGCCAGCGATCGCTCATAAAGCTTAAATCGAGATCTTCCGCAGACAACCATTTAGAGCGACGGTTTTCATCGGGTATGGCAACGATTCGTGTAAAACTGTATCACGACAGGCTTAAAAGCAATATATAGCAATACTTTCAGCGATTGATTTGAGAAAGGTGCATGAACATTTTCACATTTCATCTAAAGCGATAAGCTCTATAAGTGTTTCGGGGAGGTGCTTTAGCTTAAATGGCTGAAATGTTTGAAGCACAATGTTTTTAGCCTCAGAGATCTGCGATATCTGAGGCTAAAAACATTGAGTTGTTTATTATGTTTGATCTCCACGAAACACCTATAGAGCATTGTCATTCACGTGGTTTCATTCTTTCTCATTTTGATTTTCCTAAGTTGTGAGGATATGTCCTTGGGTTCAAGACTGCTTTCCTCTGCGATCGATAGATATTCTGCGAAGTTGTTGTCCACATTACGTCAGGGATTTATCGATTTGTAGCACTTTATCTTGTTCAAAAAGATGCATAAAAATATTTATTAAAGTAAGTATTAAAAAGTATGATAAATGCACATTTTTAGTATATTTAGTCTGTTATTTAGTATGCGACTTTCTAGCTATTTACGACACTGTCTCCTCATGTTTTAGCACTGTTGTGACAGTTATTCTCGAATCATGAATTCACTTAAAATACACTCGATATCCAAAATATTCCAGCTTTGTAAAGTACGCCAATTTCTTTACAAATTAGCCTCCTAGCTATCGAACAACGTATCAGGATTGAAAAGGAGCTTTATTTGAATTGAGTAGTCTTTGCCAGTCTGCGAAATAAAAAAGCGATATCGCGATAAACTAATAAAGCTGATCAAAAAGCTTTCATTATGTTGCTATTAATGATTTATCAAAAAAATATACTTTTAAGATTTTTTGCTTATGCAAGTAGCAACTAATTGGAGTGTATTACTTGCATAGACAGAGTATTGAATATACTCTGTCTATGCAAACTGAGAGTTGATTCCAGATCGGCTGTAAAACGGTTCATGCATTTTTCTTAAATCAATCGCTGAAAGTATTGCTATATATTGCTTTTAAGCCTGTCGTGATACAGCTTTACACGAATCGTTGTCATACCCGAATGTAAGCTTTGCCTACATTGCTATACTATCCTAAATTTTAGAGATAACCATTCTCTATATTATCTTTTAAGATTTTACCTGTTTTCTGATACTCTCGCCGAATAGCTTGGATAACATGACGCCTTTCAACTATACTGCTTTCTTTCACCGCAAAAAAAGCAGATCTTAAGGCAATACTACGAATATTCGCTCCCGTTAATTCGAAGTTATGAGCCAAGAAACTGAACCCTAAATCATCCTCACAGGGGGTATCTTTCGGAAATGCTTTCTGCCAAATTTGATGTCTCTGCTTTTCATTTGGCAGAGAAAAATCAATAATAAATTGTAGCCGTCTTGTGAAGGCTTCATCCATATTATTACGGAGATTTGTTGTTAAGATCGCTAATCCTTCATACTCTTCCATTTTTTGGAGAAGATAGCTGACTTCAAGGTTAGCATAGCGATCATGAGCATCTTTGACATTACTTCGTTTTCCAAATAAAGCATCTGCTTCATCAAAAAGTAAAATCGCATTCGCATCAGCGGCGGCAGTAAAAATCTGATTAAGATTTTTTTCTGTTTCCCCAATATATTTATTAACGATTTGGGATAAATCAATTTTATACAAATCGAGTTGTAATTCTTGGGCAATGATTTCGGCTGACATCGTTTTACCTGTACCAGATATCCCCGAAAATAGGACATTTAAGCCTTTACCTAATGACTGCTTTTTGTTGAATCCCCATGTATTCCAAACTAGATTTTGGTATTTGATCTGATCGCAAATTTCCCTAAGTTGTGCTTCTTGATGATTGGCTAAGACTATATCATCCCAGACATATTTGGGATGAATTTGTTGAGAGAGAGATTTAAGATTTTGACTAGATAAACTTCGGGCTGCATTAAAGAGATGACTGACTTGGATGCTTTCAGAAGATAATGCAGATACTTCCTCTTTGGCTAAGTTTTGCCATTGTTGCTGATTTGTCGCGATCGCCACAGCATTGGCAATTTGATCGGAAGTTAGACGGAGGCGATCGCTCAAGTCCATGAGATCATCATTATCTAAATTGATGTGAGCCGCTTCGAGATGCTTTTGCCAAAAATGGTGACGTTGCTCAACATCGAGCATTGGGAAAGAAAGGTTAACTACGCCTTGAAGCTGAGTATTGATATTTTTCCATGCAGTAGATCCACTTAAGATAACTACTCTATTTTGAGTAGCTAATAGATTAAGAATATCTTGATACTGATTCTCATGGTCTGGCTGTTGTAATCGCTCTAATTTGTCGATATAAAGTAATACATTTTGAAATTTAGCTTCCCTTATAAGGATACTAAATGTTGATACCAGTTCTGACTTCACATCTGAAATATTGTTCAGATTAGCAATTAAAAGTGGCACGTTGAGTACAAGGGCGATCGCTTCGCCTACGTCCTGTTTGATGGATTGATCTGAGCCATGAAAATATAATGTTAATGGGGTTTGAGCATCCCAATGATGCTGGACAAGTTTGGGTAATGTGTGCTTAATTTTGTCGGCTAATGGTAAATTTTTCCCATTCTGTTTAGGTGTAATTATCTTGCAAAAATGGCTCAGGCGATTGTCTAAACTATGTTGCTCTAAGAGTAGATTAACAACGAGGGGATCAAGTTTAATGCTATGGGCTAGAAGTGAAGGTAAGGATTGATAAGGATCAGGAATTAACTGAATTAAACCATGATGAATAAGAGATGAATCTGGACTAAAATGAACTCGATGTTCAAGTTTTTCTAGCGCGGAACCACTCAATAAGTTGAGGCTTAAATCGACAGTTGGTCGCTTTGCTCGCACATCATCTTGTAGATAAGCATATAGGCGTTCATAGCGACGATCAAGTTCAGGGGCTAGGGCGATCGCTAAAACGCCTAGATCAAAGCTATCTAACCCAAATTGCTCCTGTAGCCAAACAAACTTAGAAGTTTCCGCAGTTCCAGAGACTTCTAAATGGAGATTATTTTGTACTGATGGTGAAACTGAAGACGAAAAAAGAGGTTCAGACGGAGTTTGTTTTAACAAACGTTCTACTTCTTGTTCACCGATCTGAATACCACGATACGGATCGGCATCTATCCCCCCAGCAAATAATGTTTGGGCAGTCTTAACTGCTGTCTCCAAGCACTGATCCAACTGATGCAAGAAATGAATCAAATCATCCATTAGGTATTATTTCTTTGGTTAATTAGTATTATTCAAATGTTGATTCAATGGTGGCGATCGCCTCTTTGGGCGAGATCTCAGTAAAGAGAACCTGTAGAATTCCTGATAAATACCGATCGAATATCGCTATATTTAATGACAGACATTCCCCAATCATTGGGGCAAAATCAAAGTCTCCCTCAAATTGAACACTCGTTTTAAAGCGAATCTCACCATCGTTATAATCAAACTCAAAATTTCCAAATTTTAACCCAAAGTTGGCGCGAGTCAAAAACTCTTGAACTTCAGAAAACTTTGCTTCAGGAGTTTTATTTGGACAAATCGAATAAACAAGTAATTGTTGATGCTCATCAATACATTTTATCAATGTAATCCACCTTGCCGACTGTCCGTTCACATCAATGCGGAGAGATGAGTCCTCAAGGCGATAAAATTGCCATTCTTGTTCCTTTAAAATGGATTCGGTGATCTGTAAAAGCATTAGTAATTGACTCAGTTTATTATGTCTAAATTTATTGTACTCAAAACTCTTGAATTATATTTTTACTTTTTTCAATAAAGTAAAAATATAATTCAAGAGTTATTCTCAAGCCTCAGCTTCTTCCATTTCAATTTTAGCTAGTTGCTTCATAAAATCATCATCAAGCTTAACCTCATCCTTGCTTAAGTCCTCTTGAACATTTTTAAGTACTTTTTCTTGCTCTGTCATTTCGGTAAGCTTGTTCATACCTGTACCATCTTCGAGTTGTTGTTGATTGGCGATCGCTGCCTCAACATTTTTCAAGACTATTTTTGCTTTATCTTTAGCCTCTATTGCGCTATTCAGAAAGGTAGAATGCTTCTCATGTTTTTCAGAATATTTGATTTGCAACTCCGTCAATTTTTTAATACGATTTACAAAGCTTTGTGAATCTTTGATCCCAAGTTCTGTCAATTTATTTAAGGATATTTTTTGGATGCTTTCCATGGTTCTAGTTTTCCAAGCTGATGCTTTATTCTTTAAATCCGATGCTTCAGATTTTATCCCTGATACCTTGTCTGTGATCTTAGGAAAACTTTCTTTTAAAGAGGAAAAAGATTTCTTCTGTTCATCCTTGAAGTGTGTATACTTTATTCTTATTGCATTCCTTTTTGTTTGAATACGATCTGCAGAATTCTGTTTTAGTAATTTATATTTATTTACTAGATCCTGTGGAATCACCTTTTGGAATATCTCCTTAGTATTTTCCACTGTCCTACTTACCTTTTTTGCAATATTTTTTGCTTTACTCAATATCCCTTTATTATCTTTTGATTTTTCTTTATTAGCCTTGACTTCATCGACTTCTTGAGCCTCAGTTGCTTCTTGAACCTCAGTTGCTTCTTGAGCATTTAAAGCGGCTTCTTCTTCCTTTAATTTCTGCTCTAGATCATTGTTTTCACTATTCTCTTCTCCTTCCATTTTTTCAATGTGATTGGCAATCTCAAGCAACTCATGATAACGAGACAATTTCATATTTGTCTTTGCTAATTTTTCAATATATTTTTGACTTTTTGCTGTTTCTTCATTGATTTTTTGTTTGGCATCATTAAGAGATCTTATAAATCCAGCTTTAACTGCATTAATAATATCTTTGCGCTTTTCTCCGCTACCAGCAATCTTAATTGCTGCCTCTTTTAAAATTGCATCGGCGTTTTCGGAAGCAATTAATACATATGATTTTTCCTCTAATTTTATAGATTTTTTATCAAACTCTCCCGCAATTACACCACTAAAATCAGGCTTTCCTATGTGGAATTTACCATCTTGATCAAATTCTAGGTTCCCTTCTAATCTGCCAGCACCTAAGCTACATGTCGCCCGAATTCGATATAGATCTTTGGTGAAGAAGTAGAGAGCTTGAGCTTGGACTCCTGCGGAAACTGATGCTTTAAAATCAGCATTTGCATAGTATTTGGATGTTAATTGACTTGCATCAATTTTCTGAGTTTCCTCATCATATTTCAATGAGCCATTAAGTTCTAATCCGCCCCTAAAGTTAGCTTTACAGCCCCCCTCGACAAATGCTTGAATTGCGGCAAAATAAGCACTTCCTGCCGCAATCTTCGCCTTTAAAACAACTTCTAAAAATCCATTTATCTCTGGATTAACACCTAAATTCCAATCCTTTGAAGCTTCTTTGGCGATTGAACCTTGTAAACTAGCCCCAATACCACCTTTAATTGATAGTCCAATCCCCGCTTCGACCCCAGGTACAATTGGATAGTTGATATCGATATTTGGCCAAGGGAAAGACTCTCCAGGAAGTTTAATACCTCCCTTAGCTGTAAGATTTGCATGTTCAACTAGAATTTTTCCTTCGCCATTACCTTTGCTGCGATCGAGTTTGATCTTACCGCTACCTTCAGCATTCAGATATTCTCCAAAATGTAACCCTATACCACCACTTGCTGTCGTACTGTAGCCACTATCTTTTCCTTCAACAGTAAAAGCAGGCTGTTTAATTGATAAAACATCTCCTAGAGAAATATCATTTTCTATTTTAACTGTTACTGTGTCCCAATCAAGCCCATCCTTATTGATTTTTGTATTCTTAACCTCGGCAGTAGCATCATTCAGTTTAGGGATAGAGACACTAGCAGTGGCAATGGAGAACTCTTTCTCGTCGTGGTTATAAGCAATACCCGAAGCATTCAATTTGAGGATATTAGCAATTGTGCCTTCGAGTTTAACGTTTTCCTGTGTACATCCCCATTTCTGACCTTGGTAGGTGACAGAAAGGTTGCCACTACCATTAATTTGAAGCAAATCTGGCTGTCCCAAGTTAACGTTAAAACCACCCGTGAAACTGGAGATAAAACCACCCTTTGGTCCACCAATGGTCGCGGTAGGATTAGAGATCTTGGCATAACTGCCTAAGGAAATCTCAGTGGCACTAATGGTTGCTGTTTGCCAATCTAGTCCATCTTGATCAATAGTCGCAGCATTGACTGTGGCTTCAATATTATTCAGTTTCGGAATTTTGATGCCGAATTCTGCAATTGCAATTGTGTATGGTTTTGATTTTCCATCAACGGTTGCCGCAACTTTGGTGATGTTCGCATATTCCCCTAAGGCAATATTTTCAGCATTGAGCGTTGCTTTGTTCCAAGTCAGTCCGTCACTATTGATTTTTGTATCCGTGACTTTAGCTGTAGCGTTATTCAGTTTAGGGATAGTGACACTGGCTGTGCCAATGGAGAACTCTGTTTTATCGAAATCGTACTGAATACCCGAAGCATTCAATTTGAGGATATTAGCAATTGTGCCTTCGAGTTTAACGTCTTCCTGTGTACATCCCCATTTCTGACCTTGGTAGGTGACAGAAAGGTTGCCACTACCATTAATTTGAAGCAAATCTGGCTGTCCCAAGTTAACGTTAAAACCACCCGTGAAACTGGAGATAAAACCACCCTTTGGTCCGCCAATGGTCGCGGTAGGATTAGAGATCTTGGCATAACTGCCTAAGGAAATCTCAGTGGCACTAATGGTTGCTGTTTGCCAATCTAGTCCATCTTGATCAATAGTCGCAGCATTGACTGTGGCTTCAATATTATTCAGTTTCGGAATTTTGATGCCGAATTCTGCAATTGCAATTGTGTATGGTTTTGATTTTCCATCAACGGTTGCCGCAACTTTGGTGATGTTCGCATATTCCCCTAAGGCAATATTTTCAGCATTGAGCGTTGCTTTGTTCCAAGTCAGTCCGTCACTATTGATTTTTGTATCCGTGACTTTAGCTGTAGCGTTATTCAGTTTAGGGATAGTGACACTGGCTGTGCCAATGGAGAACTCTGTTTTATCGAAATCGTACTGAATACCCGAAGCATTCAATTTGAGGATATTAGCAATTGTGCCTTCGAGTTTAACGTCTTCCTGTGTACATCCCCATTTCTGACCTTGGTAGGTGACAGAAAGGTTGCCACTACCATTAATTTGAAGCAAATCTGGCTGTCCCAAGTTAACGTTAAAACCACCCGTGAAACTGGAGATAAAACCACCCTTTGGTCCGCCAATGGTCGCGGTAGGATTAGAGATCTTGGCATAACTGCCTAAGGAAATCTCAGTGGCACTAATGGTTGCTGTTTGCCAATCTAGTCCATCTTGATCAATAGTCGCAGCATTGACTGTGGCTTCAATATTATTCAGTTTCGGAATTTTGATGCCGAATTCTGCAATTGCAATTGTGTATGGTTTTGATTTTCCATCAACGGTTGCCGCAACTTTGGTGATGTTCGCATATTCCCCTAAGGCAATATTTTCAGCATTGAGCGTTGCTTTGTTCCAAGTCAGTCCGTCACTATTGATTTTTGTATCCGTGACTTTAGCTGTAGCGTTATTCAGTTTAGGGATAGTGACACTGGCTGTGCCAATGGAGAACTCTGTTTTATCGAAATCGTACTGAATACCCGAAGCATTCAATTTGAGGATATTAGCAATTGTGCCTTCGAGTTTAACGTCTTCCTGTGTACATCCCCATTTCTGACCTTGGTAGGTGACAGAAAGGTTGCCACTACCATTAATTTGAAGCAAATCTGGCTGTCCCAAGTTAACGTTAAAACCACCCGTGAAACTGGAGATAAAACCACCCTTTGGTCCGCCAATGGTCGCGGTAGGATTAGAGATCTTGGCATAACTGCCTAAGGAAATCTCAGTGGCACTAATGGTTGCTGTTTGCCAATCTAGTCCATCTTGATCAATAGTCGCAGCATTGACTGTGGCTTCAATATTATTCAGTTTCGGAATTTTGATGCCGAATTCTGCAATTGCAATTGTGTATGGTTTTGATTTTCCATCAACGGTTGCCGCAACTTTGGTGATGTTCGCATATTCCCCTAAGGCAATATTTTCAGCATTGAGCGTTGCTTTGTTCCAAGTCAGTCCGTCACTATTGATTTTTGTATCCGTGACTTTAGCTGTAGCGTTATTCAGTTTAGGGATAGTGACACTGGCTGTGCCAATGGAGAACTCTGTTTTATCGAAATCGTACTGAATACCCGAAGCATTCAATTTGAGGATATTAGCAATTGTGCCTTCGAGTTTAACGTCTTCCTGTGTACATCCCCATTTCTGACCTTGGTAGGTGACAGAAAGGTTGCCACTACCATTAATTTGAAGCAAATCTGGCTGTCCCAAGTTAACGTTAAAACCACCCGTGAAACTGGAGATAAAACCACCCTTTGGTCCGCCAATGGTCGCGGTAGGATTAGAGATCTTGGCATAACTGCCTAAGGAAATCTCAGTGGCACTAATGGTTGCTGTTTGCCAATCTAGTCCATCTTGATCAATAGTCGCAGCATTGACTGTGGCTTCAATATTATTCAGTTTCGGAATTTTGATGCCGAATTCTGCAATTGCAATTGTGTATGGTTTTGATTTTCCATCAACGGTTGCCGCAACTTTGGTGATGTTCGCATATTCCCCTAAGGCAATATTTTCAGCATTGAGCGTTGCTTTGTTCCAAGTCAGTCCGTCACTATTGATTTTTGTATCCGTGACTTTAGCTGTAGCGTTATTCAGTTTAGGGATAGTGACACTGGCTGTGCCAATGGAGAACTCTGTTTTATCGAAATCGTACTGAATACCCGAAGCATTCAATTTGAGGATATTAGCAATTGTGCCTTCGAGTTTAACGTCTTCCTGTGTACATCCCCATTTCTGACCTTGGTAGGTGACAGAAAGGTTGCCACTACCATTAATTTGAAGCAAATCTGGCTGTCCCAAGTTAACGTTAAAACCACCCGTGAAACTGGAGATAAAACCACCCTTTGGTCCGCCAATGGTCGCGGTAGGATTAGAGATCTTGGCATAACTGCCTAAGGAAATCTCAGTGGCACTAATGGTTGCTGTTTGCCAATCTAGTCCATCTTGATCAATAGTCGCAGCATTGACTGTGGCTTCAATATTATTCAGTTTCGGAATTTTGATGCCGAATTCTGCAATTGCAATTGTGTATGGTTTTGATTTTCCATCAACGGTTGCCGCAACTTTGGTGATGTTCGCATATTCCCCTAAGGCAATATTTTCAGCATTGAGCGTTGCTTTGTTCCAAGTCAGTCCGTCACTATTGATTTTTGTATCCGTGACTTTAGCTGTAGCGTTATTCAGTTTAGGGATAGTGACACTGGCTGTGCCAATGGAGAACTCTGTTTTATCGAAATCGTACTGAATACCCGAAGCATTCAATTTGAGGATATTAGCAATTGTGCCTTCGAGTTTAACGTCTTCCTGTGTACATCCCCATTTCTGACCTTGGTAGGTGACAGAAAGGTTGCCACTACCATTAATTTGAAGCAAATCTGGCTGTCCCAAGTTAACGTTAAAACCACCCGTGAAACTGGAGATAAAACCACCCTTTGGTCCGCCAATGGTCGCGGTAGGATTAGAGATCTTGGCATAACTGCCTAAGGAAATCTCAGTGGCACTAATGGTTGCTGTTTGCCAATCTAGTCCATCTTGATCAATAGTCGCAGCATTGACTGTGGCTTCAATATTATTCAGTTTCGGAATTTTGATGCCGAATTCTGCAATTGCAATTGTGTATGGTTTTGATTTTCCATCAACGGTTGCCGCAACTTTGGTGATGTTCGCATATTCCCCTAAGGCAATATTTTCAGCATTGAGCGTTGCTTTGTTCCAAGTCAGTCCGTCACTATTGATTTTTGTATCCGTGACTTTAGCTGTAGCGTTATTCAGTTTAGGGATAGTGAGATCTGCATTTTCGATTTTGAGAGCTTTGCTGGCACGATCATATTGGATATTATTTGCCTTGAACTGGAGAATCTCGGAAACCGTGACCTCTACACCAACATTTTCACTCTTGTAATCCCATTTTTGGGTTTGGCTTTGGTAATTGATTTTGAAGCCTCCCTTCGGCTGGATAGTACCAAAATCAGACCCAAAATTCAGTTTTAATTCCCCTTGAAGATCTAGACTGCAATTATCTGTTGTTTGCTCCAACTTGATACTTGGCTTAATGAGCTTAAACCAAGGAAATATTTCGATTTCCGATGGAGGCGAATTTAGCCATGTGTCTGAAAATGATTGGATTTCTTGAGTAACATCCTGAACAAAGGTTGCAATTTCTGGAAACGGTTCATTACTAAACTGGATTTGCCCTGCTCCTTTCCGTTGAATGGCAGTTTTTTGAGAATTTTGCTGAACCACATGGGTCAATTCATGGGCTAGGAGTTCTTGACCTTGACGGCTGCGAGGCTGGTACGCACCCTGCTTAAAAAAGATGTCAGTTCCTGTGGTAAAAGCGATCGCCTGAATCGAGTGGCTTAACTGATGAGATTTTTCATTAGTATGGATACGCACATGTCTGAAATCAGCATGAAATGCTTCTTCAAGGGGTTCACGCACATCCTCTGGAATCGATTGTCCTTGTCCCCTTTGTTGCTGAAGTGTAGTCTCGAACTGTGGAGTTACGGCTGTGCCAGTGGGTGCTGTCGGAGCAACTGCTTTCGACATAATGCGTTTACTATCTATCGGCTCAGCTTTGCGGATGGGATCTGTGTTGAGCCGTTTGACAACCTGGGCTGCTACCCGATCTGCTTGATGTTCATGGCGATCGCCAGCCTTAGTCAGCTTTAACTTGGGCTGCACTACTAAACCTTGAGAACCGCTCCGTGTCAATTCTTGGGATAAACCTCTAAAGCCAGATGAATGAATACTCTGCCTCTGTATCCTGTCCATAGGTATAGAGGATGATTGCGGCAATTTCCTCTGAGTTTGCAAAACACGCCCCAAAGCCTGATTAGTCAAAAGTTCCTGCGGCTCTTCACATAAGATAGTAGACTCTTGTTTACTATCTGTATTTGTTGAAGAAGCTGTTTTTACTGTTTGATGTTGACCTTGTCGCGAATTACCCATGATGATTTCGTCCTTAACTTACTGAAGTTCGGGTCAACACCAAATCAATACATAAATTGATCGAATAGAACCGATCGAATAGAACTTTGATGTTGCACTCATTATCTGCGATTTATGTACCTTTAACACGCATATTTGTAGTCATAAAAGTACCAGTACCCGAATACTGCGGCGTAGCATCAGGAACTGGTCCCGCAGGTGTCGGCTGTTGGGCTGGCACAAGCACTTGAAACTTTGCATTAAAGGTTCCTCCTTTTAGTAAAACTGGCTTATTATTCGATTTTGTGCGGACAGCTTTTTGGTTTGGTGCGAGGGAAGAAATACTAAGCATACCGACTCCGGGGATAGGATGCGAGGCAGTGATATAAGGACAACCGGGAACCATAACTGTTTTCTCATCCCCATCAATACAAGCCATTTTTTTATTAATCATCATTTTGCCTGTTCCCGTTAAATTACCTGGTATCACTGTGACGATCGCCGCCCCAAAGGCAGGATTAAACATCGCTAAATCACCCATTGTTAAAATAAAGTCAGCCATAGCTGTTGAACCTCTTCCAATTAATCAATCCAGTCATCCTCTTGGGTATTCGCTCGGAGCATTGCGGGAGTAACTCGACCAAGAATGGTATTCCCACCCAACGTGCCATCGTTCTGGGGATGACAAATTTCTAAGGCATGAACCCTGGGACTTAGTTCAAAGTTCTCGACCAAAATGATCAAAGAAATCGGTCTTTGATTGAGATTAAAATTAATCCGAATTGTCACTGTCCCCGTTACAGTCTGATTATTCAGGTTCTGAAGAACCAGATAAAATCCTTGAATATTTTGGAGAAAACGCTCATAGGGCATATGGTGAGTAGCGCGAATTCCTTGCTCTAAAAATTCCAAGTTAGGAGTAAAGGGAGGGAAAGGAGCAGTTTGGGACTGCATTCGCACTACTAAAAGATGAATGATTTTGGGCAACTCCTCTGGACTAAAGTACCTTGGCTCAATTAAGGCTTCAATTTCAATTTGACGTTTATCGGGTGGATCAAAGAGATGAAAGCGATAAATTCTTTCTAACCATTGGGAATTAGGAACAATCTGCAAGGTATCACCGATTGCTGAACCCAGAAACGTATTGCCGATTTTATATTCGGCGTGACGGGTATACACCTGAAGTGTCAAGCTTTCAGGACCGGTAGGTAGTTGCATTGTTTGATCTGGGCTGGAACCTAGACGGGTACTGCCCTGCATCTGATCCCATCGGGTTCGGGGTTTATAGATGCGAAGCCGCGCATCATGGACAAGGCGCATAGTCTGACCTCGGCGCGTTCCTAAGTGCGTATTGCCATCAATATAATGGGTTTGGTACTGATGGAGTCTTATAGGTGGCTCACTCTGTAGTCGCAGAGTAGACTGAGGATCATCGGTGAGTCGGCTGCTACCAGACATCTCCTCGACAGGTCGCCAAGGTCGATAAATTCTGAGGTTTGGCTCAAGCCTAAAGGGCGCAGTTAAGAAAACGACAGAGAAGCGTTGATGATTGAGATTGAAGTTAAGTTGGACAGTCATCGTGCCACTTAGGTAGCGATCGCTGAGATTTGCCAACGCCACAAAATAACCATTGGGATTCACCAACAACTTTTCATAGAAGACCGTCTGCCTCACCACTGGCCCCATTTGACTGCCGTTCGGCTCTAATACCTCGGTTTTGCCCTGAATACGGATTAAGATCTGTTCCGCTAATGCTGGTTCAAACAGTTCTGGATCAAGGGCAACAGATACTTCTACCTGTACCTTCTGACCTGACGGGGCTTCAAACATCGCAAAAGGATAACAACAACCCCAAGTTTGGGTCAGTTGCATCGTTAGCGTTAAAATACGGAGGGCATAGAAGGTGTGGGCGGGCTTCTCTTCGTTGATAATTGCTTGAGCCGCTCGACATTCTCGCCAGTAGCGATCGGGCTGAATCACCTGACTACTAGGCAATGCTAACTGCACCTGAAAATAATGGGGTTGATTAGGAAACTCAAAGATGGAAATTGTGCGTTCAGGATAGCTCAACCCAGAATTTTCTAGGTAGATTGTGAGCATTTTTTTGAGTCCGAGAAGGGTTCCCCGCAGTCGATATAATGGCACGATTTGGCTAATAAACTGCCGTTTTACAGCATCATCCCAATCTTCTCGCAAACTTAGCGCCACCCACTCCGCTAACCAAGGCAAAAAGTCAGCAGGTGTTTGCTGCGGATCAATATAGGTATGGATTTGTGAAATGACAGTTTCAAGTCCGACAGGGGATTCTGAACCTGATGTCAGAATATGGGGACGAAAGGGAACTGGCTCAAGGGAGGGCATCCCACTCAAACCCTGCTCAAAGGCGAGCAGAAAGCGACCCAAAAATGGATCGCTTTGCAGATAGGCTGGGAGATATTCTAAATAACTGCTTAGATGTTTGGTTTCCATGTTGTTCCGAACCGTTGCAAGGTTTGAATTTTGCCAATCTGGATCTTGACTAATTCGTGTTCGCGAATTGACAGCCCAATTAGTTGATTTTGCTCATTGAATTTTTGGCGATCGCCTTCAACACCAGTCAATTCTATATCTTCTACATAGTCAACCCCAGCCATACCATCAAGGAGTTGGTACAGCTCCGACAGGTAGATGTCAGTACCAAAGGGGTAGCCTTGTCCATCCCAAAATTCATGGGAATCGAGGTCGGCAAAGAAATTTTGAATGCGCTGTTCCACTTGATCTTGCACAATCCTGAAGTTGGCACTATCTTCTAGATAGAGCGTGGCGGACAATGTGACATTAACGTAATGGGGTTCAACGATATGTAGGTGCGTGGTAATCAAGCGCCGTTGGTTGAGGAACCGCTTGAGGGTATGCCGTAACAGGGTTGTATCCTCTTGCGGATGTCGGGGCAGAACGACAAGGCTAATGTGAGCCTCGATGACCTGATCGATATCGGCATTGTCTAGATCTCGTTCAGGAAGACAATGAACACGGGCAATTTCCGCATTTGCCCCAAATTCCCTTGGTGCAGTTTTGGTTTGGAGCCAGTCATAAAGAATGAGTTGCGTAAAATCAGAGGTAGTAACAGCCCGATAGGGTTGGCGCAGTTGGGCTAGGGTCTTTTGGGTCTCACGCTGAAGTAAGTTCACTTGGGCAGTAGTAGAGAGTCCACTGGGGATTGTCCAAGGTTTACCCTTGAGCAGCGAAAGAAAAACAGCTTGATTGGCGTTGGGAATTTGGTTAAGGCGGTATAGAACCATTTCGGTCAGCCAAGCCAGTAGTTCAATGAGCACAATACCTGTATCGGCAGGGTTGTAATCTGTCCATTCGGGAGCTTCAAGGGGAATGCGCCCGATCGCCTCTTCCACAAGGTCAGCATAGGTACGATCATCGAGATTAGAGAGAGGGATAGGCATAGCTTAGGCACTAATTTCAGGTAGTTTTAGCTCAATTTGGTGGGTTCCCGAATAGATTAAGGTTTGCTGATCGATGATCACATCAGCAGGTTGGATATCGAGGGCATGGACGTAGCGCACTCCGGGAACAGCTTCGAGGACTGCGTAGACATCAGAATGGTGAGGGCGACGACCAAATAGCCAACCACTGCCTTGCTGTCCCCCTGTCAAGGGATGGAAAAATTGTTGGAGAGCTCTCAGTACATCGGCTTTCACGGTTCCCGCATTCGCGACGCTCTGGGGAACAATCTCGGTGTTAACGCGAATTTCTTGCCATTTTGGACCAGAAATTCGGATCTTCAGGGTGGAGACATGGCGAGCCTTGAGAAATTGGGTAACGCGATTTAGGAGGGCGAGATTGGGAGTGGGTTGATCGTCGGTGCTATGGGGGACGACGATCACTTGCACCCATCCTGCATGGAGGTCATTTTTGAAGACATCGATCTCATTGCCCGCGATCGCCTGATGATTGGGGTCAGGGTGAGGATCAATCCAGAGTTCCTCAAGGAGGGGGCTAAAGTTGGGAGCCATCATGTCAGGGGTAATCACCTGTACACGGGCAATATCAATGGATGCCTCATAGGTGAGATCGGCAAAGTCTTGAGCGGTCACAGCGCGATCACCATGACGCAAACGTTTAGGCGATCGCACCTTCAAACGCTCAAGGGATTCTTGGTTACTGCCGCCTTGGGATGCTTCCCAATTGATCACTTGGGCAATGTAGGGAATCGTTGTCTTTAGCTCGATAATGGTTTGAGTCGCTTGATTGCCTCGAATACCACCACCCGTGTAGTAGGTATTCAGGCGAATATTATTGCGCCCACGAGGAGGGATTTTTCCCGCTTGACCATCTCCAAAGCGAATTTGTCCCAATTGCCGATCAATTACATAGTGGCGATCGTTGGCAGTTGAGCTGTGAAAATCTGGCACTTCTTGCCAACGCACCCAGACAGTTTCTAGCCGACCTGTTTCATCATAGCGAGCAGCGATCGCCTCATCACCAAAGTCCTGCCGTAAATATTGCTGTTCTGACTCCGACGGCAAGCATCCCTCCTCAATCGTTAAGACCTCACCTCGCAAAATTGGAAATTGACTTACCTTCAATACCTGATGGGGTTCTTGATTACTCGATCCCAGTACTTCTCCATTCAATGTGATCGATTGATTTGCCCAAGTCGTATTCGTGCGTACAGAGCAGAGACGAGGCGGCACAGGGAAATCACCTGCGCGAGCCACTAGACGCGCAAAGTAACGCATCATGCTGTAGAGGTTATATAGCTCAAAGGTGATCGCCCACTGCCACAGATAAAACAGCACCATCGGTAAGGATTGCCAATCTAACGGCTGCTGCCGTACCCGTAACCAATAACGCTGCTGCCCGAAATGGGGCGAAGCCATCCAATCGGTTGGCCCCACAAACTGGAGCAGCCCCTTTTCTAAAAATCCTTGGGTTTCATCGCTTACGGTTAAGGATAGCCAACCTTTAGGACTAGGATATTCCCATGCCAAGCGCTGGGCATGACTTAGATGATTAGTTTGGTTTACTCCTGGAGCAACATTTTCAGGGTGTGGTGGTTGGATTTGCAGATAAAGTGTATTGGCGCGATTGGGGAATGGACGGTTAAACCCTAGATAAAGGGAAGAATCGCGATTAAGTTGGGGAGTGAGGGGGTGGAATGCTCTCAACACCCTAGAAGCGTTAAGGTGGTCATAGGCTAAGGGCTGAACTAAAATGAGCTGTTGGCGATCGCGATCAATCAGTTCAATCTGTCCCTGTTCGACCGACTGTCCCATAAACCTGATTATTTCCCCAACCGCTAACGCACTGACATCATTCAACTGCACTATCCTTTCGCCAGCGAATGCAGAACGATGGAGAAATAACTCTAGGGCATCATTATCCGCAAAAATAAAATCGTTATACGCCTTAATCTTGGCTGTGCGTTCCATAAAACAGCGGTAGGTCAAAGCGATCGATTGCATAATCGGCGGCTCAAATGTATCCGATGTTTGTTCGGTGATTGCAAACTTGCTAAGGATACGACTACCCGCAGTATAAGCATTACGGGTGGGGCGGTTGAGAACAACAACAGATGTGGCAGGACGAATGGCTACGATTTTGGCTTCCTCTTGACGGGTTGGGTCTAGTCCTGACTGGAGACGGATGGTATCTTCGATCTCCAAAGCGTCAATGTTATCCACCACTATTTCCGTTTGACCGATCGCGATCGCGGTCGAAAGCATGGTGACATCGTTATACATCACATATTGACGGGTACGTCCTCGGCTTCCATATATGCCCTGCACAATCCGCGCCCTTAGCCAATAACTTTCCTCACCCATAGGCAATGGCGGTAGGTTCGCAGGAAATTGAAATGTCCCTGTCACATTTCCTGCCACTAATCGCAACGGAGCCGTATCCGATACCCACCGAAATTTTTCAGTATCCTCTGTATTTTCAATGCTCTGCCATTGCTGACCACAGCCCACTTCCCAAAGTAATTCCAAATCATCTGTATAGCGAGGTACTTGGCTTAACTGCGCTTGTACTGCGATCGCCATGCTTGGTTGAATCAGACTGGGATCTAACGCCATCAGAAATGTGTCGTTATATTGCGGCGTTGTCCCAAAGGGATAGAAATCTTTGCTGAGATCTAGCTTAATTGTATTGAAAAAGCACTCTTTTGGGAGAGCCGTTTGATCAATATGGGTGGTTACAAGGCTGGAACGCAGTTCAGGTAAATTTTGGCGATGATGGGGACTCAAACTCACCCGGAGCCATTTTGCAGAAACGCCATCCACCTCTACCTCTTTCAGCTTCGGCAATTGCGAGAGCGTGACTTGTACCTGCTGCGATCGTGCCGCTTCATCACCACACGCACATGCAACCGTCGTCAAAGGTTGCCAAACTTTGCCATCCCATGTCCTCCAATCTCGCAACCGAAAAGCAAGTTGTGCGGCACTCTCAGGAGAGTTCGTCTCAAAGGTCACCGTGATTGTCGTCAACTTCGGCAAATCAAAGAGATCTTTCCCATGTATATACAGATCATGGGCGACTGGCTTGTCACCATAAAAGATATGGAATGGCTCATGGGCAGCATCAACAACTGCCGCGACATAGCGATCGCTATAGTAGTCGCGATCTTCAATCACAAAAATTGAATTGAGTTGAGTATCAGTAACCAGTAACTCTCGCTCTGTCTCAAACACCACCTCTTCATCGTCCCCCTCTGGTGGTGGAGCAGCAATTCTCGTCTGGGCTGGAACCAAAGCTTCCACAGGACTCCCTGCCGCCAAATTAAAGGTGACGGGAACCCGTGACGGCTGCGGTGGGATCAACTCTGTACCGATCAGATTCATAAATGCAAGCTGGTTGCGATTAGGAACCTGATTGAGGCGATCCTGTACTACCGTCATCATGTGACCAAAAATTCGGATCAGCGCCAGACCAACATCACCAGATTGAGAAGATTTAGATTCTGGCGATCGCCAATCCGTGTAGGATTCTGCCAGCTTGACACTATGCTGGACAATATCTTCATAACTACGTTGATCTAGCTTAGGCGATTCCAAGGACATATCTTTTACTGGAGATAATTTTCTGAAGACGATTTACTGAAGGTAAAAGGGATAGACAAGGTTAAATTCGTTCGTTGTCGTGCGGACTTGATAATTAATCGAAATTTGCAACAAATTCGGGTGAGTAAATTGCGGCAATAGTTCAACATCTAGGACATCAATGCGCGGTTCCCATTCAATTAGGGCAGCCCGTACATCACTAATGATTTGCCCTACGGTTCCTGCTGTATTCGGCGCAAAGACATGATCATGAATTCGACAACCAAACTCAGGTCTCATCAATCTTTCTCCACGGGCAGTACTGAGGATTGCCCAAATTGATTGGCGTACTGCTGCTTCGTATTTTGCAATTTGGATCTGCTTGGTTTTATCTAGTTGAATCGGTAGTGACCAACCAACTCCTAAAAAATCAATATCCATTACATCACCTCCAACGCCCCGTTATTAACCTTGACCCCTGCGGAACAGTTCAATTCTAGTCCAGATTTTGAACTAAATTCTCCTTTCATTTTTGCTTGGATATTACAATTAGATCCAGCATTAATCTTGACATCCTGTTCAGTTTTAAGCTCCAAGTTTTTACATTCTATGACTATATCATCGTCACTACTTTTAATCGAAACTTTTCCCTTAGCCTTAATTGTTAAATCTTTTTCGACTTCAATTTGCATGGAGTCTTTTTCGCAATCAATCGTGATTTTATTCTTGCCACTTTTATCCTGAATAATGAATTTTTCTTTATCCTCAGTGTCATCGAAAATAATCATATGACCACTACGAGATTTAATAAACCGCTTATTATTTTCGCCATCATCATTCTTTTCAGGAGGTTTATCTTTACCATTCCATAGACTGCCTAAAATATAGGGAAAAGCCATATCACCATGTTCAAAGGCAACTAATACTTCATCATCTACTTCAGGTAAAAAATAAAAACCCCGATCATCCCCCGCCATTGGTGTCATCACCCTCGCCCAAGGACTTTCATCATCATCAGTCAACCAAGGAAATTTAACCTTTACACGTCCTAAACCATCATCATCTTTAATATTTGTAACCATAGCGATCGTGACTCCATAAAATCTGGCTGTTCGATCCTCAGGAATTAATAAATCCAATCCCATCATGATGCTGTTCTCCTTGCGGTAAATGATGTTTGATAGCCTGATTTGTGACTATAGTGATGCTCCGTTGAAGTCACATAGTAGAGTCCACTAAAACGTTTTCCTACTTCTTGAATATCTATAACTTTGGCAATTTGTAAAGTAGGATTACCAGCACAGGTTCCTTCGGCTGTAATGTAGGCAAGTGCCATATCTTTAAATTGTCCTAGGGCAATTTGATCGGCTTCCGCTTTGGTCTTAATCGGTTGATGCACAATTGTCGCGATCGAAGAGCCAAAATCTTTAACCACTTGCGGTCCCGTTTTTTTTCCTGACATTTTACTGCCCTCTTTTCCTGCTGCTGCTTTTCCTATAGCCTCCTTTTTATCATCGGGTAGCCACCCTCGCACCTCTACCTTTTCAACTTGATTCATCGTACTTAATCGAGGGAAAAACTCACTTAAACCCTCTTTAAATTTTAGGGTTAATACTTTTTGACTATCAATCTGAGGAGGTTGGAAAAATATATTTTTTTTCTCAATGACTATTTCATAACCAATCCGTTCAGCCCGACTTTTTAAAAAGTCCCAATCCGTTTGATTATGTTGTAAAACATAATCATGCTTTACTTCACTATCTTTAACTTTGGGTGTTAAGTTTCTCCCCCTAGCAATATCACTAAAAATATCACTATCTTTCATTTTGGTAAACGATTTAGTCTTTGAGCCTCGCAAAAGTCGGTGTCTGAGATCATGTCCTCTTACTACTAGTCTAGGCGTGTCTCCCTGACTAAACTCTGGTTCTAACCCTGTAATTTCACCAAAAATAATAGTTTTAAGCGTATTTTGATAACCCATTTTTATTTCAACTTCATTTCCAATATCAAATAAACTATCGTCAACCCATGTAAACTTACTTTTTGCTAGATCCCAACTCAGAAATTCTAAAGTGAACATACTTGGAGCATCAATATCTTCAAATACTGTTAATTCTAGAAGATCAGCATCAGCTTTTGTCGATAATTTTTGTCCTTGAATTAGGACTTCGACATTAGGAGATAGAGTTTTAACACCAGAATATTCAGACATTTATTACTATTTATTACTATTATTAATTAATAATTTTCTGATTTTTATAGATAAACTTTTCAGTATGAAATCCTCAATGGTGGAATCGTTAAAACCAGTCCTGGTTTTAACGATCGAGGATTGATGAGATTATTTTCATTGGCAATAATTCGCCATAATGCTGGATCTCCATATTCTTCATTAGCAATACTGCTTAATGTTTCACCTCGGCGAACAATGCGTACGGGGTCATCGATTAAATTGGCTTCTTTTCTCCGTTTTTCTAAATCTGCCCATTCTCGAAAAGTACAGTTTAAGGTGGCCCGAACTGGTGTTCCATCTTCTAAAAAATGAGTCAAGGTTTTACTCACTTTTTCTAAGAAACCATCGGGCAGTAAAACACTGTCACTACCACCAATTTTCCCCCAAGTTAATTTACATCGGGGCGGACGTTTTGTATCCGTGCCAATTTTAGGATGGGTCAAATTAAAAATCTTTTTCGTGTACTTCTGGACGTTCTCTGGAGGAGATCCGCTCAGGGTTGTATCAAAAAAGAGATTAATTGTTAAAGTTGCTAGTTCATTAGCTGCAACAGGGTAGCCGTCACCTAGTCGCCAACCCGTTTTGTCAATTTGGAGTTGGTTAGGATTAAACAACACTTCAATTTCCTCAGCGAAGTCGCCCTCTTGATCTTTTTCAGCCTTAATTTTTAATTTCTCTAGAGCCATTTTCGTTTTCCTCTGCGTTCACCTTCAACAATAAGTCGCTTAATTATTTTTCGTTCTACTTGGTCTACTAGTAAGTCCATGTTAATTATATTTGCACTGTTTGACTCCTTTAATTCTGAGATATTTTGAGGTCTTACTACTGTACTCGGAACTTGATGAGAAGGATTGGTAACAGTTGAGGACTGGGCTGGGGCTGATTGTGTAGATAGATGATTCTGGTTTGATGAGTTTGAAGTAGGGTAAGTAGTGATATTGTTAGAATTAGCGATCGCCTTTGAATTGGGGTGACTCTGATTTGGATAATTTCCTGTCATATCCGATGCTGTAGCATTAGAGCTACGACGGGATAACAGTAAAGGTTCAAAGGGTTGTTCAGATACTTCGACTATTGCCTGCACTGTCGGAACAACAGGAGACTGAGCAGGAGAGGATCTATCCAAATTGTCATTAACTGATGTCAATTTGAGCTGAGAATCTTGAGCAGTCTCCCTTGCTAGGGGTAGTGAAGAATTAGAAGTAGAAACTTTTTCTCTAACTATTTGGACTCTTACAGGAGAAGAGTTGATTTGCTGCTGAGTATCGTTACTTAGTGATGAATTAGGGGCTTTGTTTGTTTTTGGATTGTTTGTTTTTGAGGTAATTGGCGCAGCAACTGCTATGTTTTCATTGACTGGATTGGGATTTGATGGTGTAAACACCAAGCTATCTTGAGATGGATAAATCGCTTGAGTATAGGTCAGAGTATCATTTACAACCGTTGGATTGTCTATATTTTGAGTTGCTAAGTTAGGGTAAACTGTAGATACTTCTAAATTTGCTGGCTCAAATGTTGGTTCCAGTTTTTGCTCAAAAAAGATTGGCTCCTGAATAATTTTTTGAACTAGAGAATCGGGCGAGTTTTGAGTAATCTGGGCATCAATCTTGCGAACCTTAATGAGAGTCGGAGACTCAACAGACGAACTTTCAATGCTTGTGTTTATTGATGGTAGAGGTAAGGTAATAGGGTCAGTGCTAACTATGGGCATGAGATTCTGAGGATTTTCAGAAGAAGATGTCCATGAAATTTCTGAAACTTCAGGTAAACTCCCCAACCAAGGATCTGCAATCGTAGGTATCACAGGTTGAGCATTGATAATACTTGGTGCAGCGCTATCGTACCGAGCTTGAATAATACCCTCATTCACAGGTTGAATAACTAAGGGTTGAGCGAGTTCAGGCTGAGCTTCAGAAACTATCTGCACAGTTGGTTGATAATGTTCAGATTTCTCGGTATTAACAGGAGTAATTTGCTGAATTTGTGAGGAGGAAAGTTGGTTTTCTGATGACGCTGAGGATATGTTTGGAGCAAAACTTAAAGGTTCTGACAATAACGTAGATAGTGGATTTGATATCGGAATAATCGGAATCTGCGGAAGATCGGGATTATAGGACAAGGGCTGTACTTTTTGCGTAGACTCTTTGGACAAAGTTTGGGGTGAATCTTTGAAAAGAATTGATACCTTGGGTAAGGATTCTGAAGTTATGAATGCCCCTTGATCTGTTGAGGAAGAATCTAAGTTTTGTGGGATCTGCACAAAGGAAAGTTCTGGCTCTGAAGTTGCGATCGCTGAAGTAAACCCAATCGACTCAGATACGGGATTAATTGGGGATCTCGCCCTAGCGCTTACATCCTCCTTAGCTTGAATTACTGGATCGCTGACCGCATTGATTGTAATTGGGGTTGTATCTAAAGCGGCTTGAATTGAAGTTACAGGTGCTACTACCGAATTGGATGAGTCTGATGAGATTTCCTGCATTACGAGGCTTACATCTAAGGCGGAGGCAACCTCAGTAGTGATCGGGTTAACGACAAAATCATCTGAAGTTGATTTATTTTCTGATACTGAGGTTGCTAAGGTTTGATTGTTGATATTTGGATGACGAGGTGTTGATATTTGATTGATTGATATATCAGCATTTTTTAAATTCTTTGAGTCAAGCGATCGCTTGTTGTTTTTAGTTGGTTGCGATTTGGATTTGATCAACTCCTTTGGGTTTTCTGAGTCTGAGATCATCTTACTCAAAGTTGTTCCAGTCTCGCGTTGTGCTTGAAGTATCAGCATATCTAGATCGCCAATCATCGCAGGTGATTTTTCTGGCGTGATCGCCATCAATGGCATTACAGATGCTTCCACGGAAGCTATGGGACTTGATGTAATTTCCTGTTGCAGCATATGCCTTACATCTGATGCAGTATCCCCCTCAATAGCGATCTGGTTATTGACAGGACTAGCGATAGTTAATTCTGTTGCCGCTGTCGCTTTTTCTGTAGCATTTTCTGACGCATAAAAGCTACTTGGGGCAACTTGATCATGCCGAGCTTGAATAATACCCTCACTAACAGATTGAATAACCAAAGGCTGAACCAGCTCAGGCTGAGCATCAGAAACTGGCTGGACAGTAGAGATGTTCGGGGAATGCAGATAATCAGAACTCTGGTTTAAGGATAAGGATTGCTCTTTTTGTATGGATTCCGTAGGCAAAACAGATGTTTTAGGCAAGGCTTCCGAAGCTATGGGCAATCCTTGAGCTATCGTTGGCGAATCTGAGTTCTGTGGGGACAATTGGACAAAGGATAATTCTTGCACTGAAGAGGATGCGATCGCAGGAATAGAACTAGATACTTCCACGGAGGCTATCGGACTTGATGGTATTTCCTGTTGTGTTTCCTGTTGGATGATACTTGCATCTAGTGCATTATCAATTTCAGTAGTGATCGGGCTAACTATCACATCCATTGAGCCTTTTTCAACTGTTGATTTTTCAACTATTGGTATCTCAGCATTTGTTATGCTTTTGATGCTTTTTTGAACAGGCGATCGTACCTCTTCTTTTTTCGCTACGAAATCGCCCCGAAAATTATCTCCTACCTGATCGTCTAATTCAGGACTTTGAGCATAAACAATAGGCACTTGTTCGGCATCCAATTCAACAATCGTTGACCAACGGCTCAATTGTTGATCCAACAGGGGCAACCGATTTTCCAAAGCTTGAAAACGTTCAAGCAACCCCCCAACCATCCGATGATTAGTTACACCAGGATGCTTTAAGGGTCGCGTCAAACGTTGTACAAGCAGAGGATCAAAATTCATACATTTTCAAAATTTATATATTGATTGATGCCAACAAAACCAATTAAGACTAAAAAGTTAAACCTATCAAACTCTAAGCTTTATACACACCTCGATGGACTAATTCCATCCTTTCAAAAGCAACTTCTGAGCCACTAGCATTTAGTGGTGGTCCTTCCCATGCTACAGGATACGCTTTTTTGAAGTTCCACGCGATTACCTTCGATTGCTGACTATCTTTTAAGATAATCGTGCCATTTTGCAAACGAATTTTACCCCTCGTCACATCTTCATACCACTTCCAAAGATCATCCCTTTCAGTTAAACCTCGAACTAGAACTAAATTTGGATAATCCATTTGTTTAGGAAAGCGATGAATGTGATGATTGACTCCACCTTCTACATAGGTTTCAAGCTCTAACCTACCGCTTAAACCAATCACTTCAGAGAAACCACCAACGGTCAAGCCTTCAATTTCGATCGCAAAATTAAAAGCCATATAGGGATCACGAGGTTTTTCTTTTCCTCCTTTCTTTTGAGATTTTGCCATTTCCTAACCTCTATACAAACAATAAGGGAAAAACAACAATCTTAGGACTTACGCACGAGTTGATTAGTTTCCAGCTAGATCTGGAATAGGGTGACGAGAAAAAAGGTACTACCGAGTTTGGATGGCTTCGACTTTGCTCAGCCAATGTTGGCTGAGCGAAGTCGAAGCCGTAGGTACTTTAATTAATCGCAAGTCCCTAGACTTTGCTCGTTCCAAATCTAATCGATGAGTAATACCAAAACTAAAAATGGCATAGCCATTTTTAGTTTTGAGAACCTTATTGGCATCGGTTTTTAACTCAACAAAAGTGTAATCGCTATTTCGTGACACTTTCGTGTATTGGTATAAATCATAGATTTGTGATCTTAAAAATCAATCTCAAATTCATGAACGACCGTGATTTGATTGTTGGTTAATTTGTTGATTAATCTGAGCAACTTGCGAAACCCATTGTTGCCGTTCCCAATGCTCCATATTTAGTACATTGTCATAAGACCAATGAAAATGATAGGAAAGATATGCTACCTCCTCTAGCAAACGCTTGTGGGGGTAGCATGTTACTCCCCCACTGAGGCAGTTTCTACCTCAAATTCACCGTTGCAATGGGGACAAGCAACTCGAAATCTCGTATGGCCGTTTCGATTAATCCGTTGGTAAAAATCCTGAAGATATGCCAAATCACCAGAAAACAGCTCCTCTATAATTTTAGTGTTGAGTTGCTCAATCGTACCAATTCTAGTGATTACCCTTGCTAATAGAATAATCACTAGATACCCTGAATTTTTCTGTACTCTAGGATCGCGGAGTGGCGTAATTTCATCTGTAGCTCTGGAGAGTCGCATAACGCCCTCTCGATGCAAGCATCCTTCAGAGTCAATATAGCCGTGCGGCAAAGTAAATGGAAATTCAGTTTGATACATTTTTTACTTCATTAACCAACAGTTACGCCTTCGTGAACTAGTTCTAATGACTCGATCGCCACTTCACTACCCGTCGCATTAAATTCAGGCCCATTCCAATTAGTCGGCCAGCAGTTCTCCAAATTCCAACGAATTTTTTCCTCGCCTTTATCATCTGCCAAGATAATCGAAACATTTTTCCTTTCTGGCTCACCATCAAGCAATTGTCGATGCCACTTCCACAACTCATCATTATCTGTAAAGCCCCGTTTCAAGCTAATGTTGCCGAAGCTATTCAAACCTGGAAGTTGACGTTGAGCCAAGTTTTTATCTGTCCCCTCACGATAGGTACTAGCAGTCCGAGTTCCTGTTAAACCACTACATTCGCGAAATCCAGCATGGACAATGCCATCCCATTCAACCCAAAAGTTATAACTGTTATAAGGATCATGGGTATCTTTAATATTCGGCATGGAATCTATTCTCCCTTAGTAAAATAAGTGAACAATCAATAACAGTCTAGGCAAATGTAATACCGCTACTCCCATGAATCAGGGAAATAACAATAAACTCTGCGGGGGTTGTCGGTGATAGACCTACTTCCGCCACAACTTGCCCTGCATTACGAACCTCTAAAGGGTTGGTTTCCTCATCACATTTGACATAAAAAGCTTCTTCTGGTTCTTGACCTTGAAGTGCACCTTTTTGCCAAAGTGATTCACAGTAAACGGTCAGTTCGCGTGCGATCCGAGTCCATAGTGTTGTTTCATTGGGTTCAAACACAATTCCCATCAAATTATGTTCAGCCCATCGTAAAACAGTGATAATTAAACGACGAACATTCACATATTGCCAGCCTGGAACCTGACTAACAGTTCTCGCTCCCCAAACGCGAATACCTCGACTCTTAAAACTATGAATCCAGTTCACTCCAGCACCATGTTCGATATTAAGACTTTGCCAATCTGAAGCCGACAAGGCAACATTAATGTCTAGAACACCCTTGAGTACATAGTTAGCTGGAGAGCGATGCACACCACTTTCTCGATCATTTTGGGCATAAATCCCAGCGATATGTCCACAGGGTGGAATAGGAACTGAAAGTGTTTCAACCATAATCCAAGACCCATAAATTGCGCCGTTATTGCCAACGAGCTGTTGTCGCTGTTGATTGATTTCTACCAGATTAGCGGTGTTAAGGCTATCTAGAATCGCAAAGCGATCGCCCATACGATCGCAGTGTTCAAGCACTAAGGCTTGTAACTGCATGATCTCACTGATTGAAGTCAATTGCATGATGTCAGGCACACAAATGAGATCAATAGTATTCAGAGCTTCAATGGTTTGTAGCCCCTGACCAAGGGTGTCCATTGTCAAAGAGAAAGAAGTATCATTTTGGAAAGCATTCGGTAACAGCAAGACATAACATAAACGCCCACCATTTTCAAAAAAGCCCCTGATCGCATGGGTGAAGTAATCACTTACTGCATATCTTGCAAATTGTTGTAAGAACTGTGGCCAGAGAGTGAGCATTTGGGGATTTGAAGGAACCTCAAGCATTTGATTGCCATGAGATTGAGTGACACCCAAAAATATTGGCACGCCAGTCATTAAGGCATCTCTCGGAATTAAGGCAATATCCTGAAGGATTACCCCTGGAGCAGTTAGCGTTGGATAGGGAGAATTAAAGGGACTCACTCGTCAATCTTTCCCGTGATAAGTATGGGCGTTTTGTTTAGCTTTAAGCTTTTTCTTCTGTCACGATTTGTGTAATACGGAAAATCACAAATTCGGCAGGTTCAATAACAGCAACACCAATTTCTGTTACGACCTGTCCCAATTTCCGTACGTCAATTGGGTTGGTTTCAGAGTCACATTTAACAAAAAAGGCTTCTTGGGGAGTTGTACCAAATAAGGCTCCTTTACGCCATTCATTAGTTAGAAATGCAGAAATATTACGGCGAATTCTCGCCCAAAGTTCTGGGGTGTTGGGTTCAAAGACTGTCCACTGTGTCCCTTCATCAATCGACTCACGGATATAGTTGAACTGTCTCCGAATATTGATGTATTTAAAGTCGGGATTATCTTTGCCAGCCCCTAGAGTTCTTGCTCCCCAAACGCGGATATTGCCGTTAAGATTGCGGATGCAGTTAATCCCCATTTGGTTTAGGGGTTCTTGTTTAATTTTGCTAATTTCTTGCTTCAATCCTACTGCACCCAATACAGGCTCATTAGCAGGGGCTTTGTGGACTCCACGATGATTATCGACACGGGCATAAATCCCCGCAATATAGCCACTAGGTGGTACAAATTTCGGTGCGTTGGTGATGGGATCGAAGACTTGAATCCAAGGAAAGTATACTGCTGCGTAGTCAGAGTTACCCAATATTTTGGGGCCGCCAGGTGCGAGTTGCTCTTGATCTACTTCAAGTTCTTCTTCAGTATCCAAAATAGCAAAGCGATCGCCTAATAAACGACAGTGAATGTCAATCTTGGCAAGAGTCGATTTTGTGGTTACTCCCGGAGCAGCAACGATCGCAATTTCATCAATTGCTTCAAATCGTTCTAGGGAAACATCAATATCTTTTTCGGCTTTGACCCAAGTAACGAAACAGCGTGTTCCGCCATTCCTAAAAAAGCCATAGACTGCATGGGCAAGAACATTGTGACTGGGATTAGTAGAGAAATCCCCAAAATATTTCTTGAATTCACTGAAGTTTGTGCAAAGCTTGACTTCACCTACCTTGATAGATGTGGCAAGTACAACAGCATCCTCAGCTTTCTTTTGATCTTGCAGGACAACTGAATATTGATCATCTCCACTAATAAAATCTCCTTTCTTAGCAAGAGAATTTTGTTCTACTGTTGGTGAAACAGGGGCTGTTAAATCCTCGCCATCAGGCTGCTCTTTCTTCGACTTTGTTCTAGTCGGTGCAGGCAATGGAGCAGCAAGTGCAACAATTCCAATAAATCCAGCTGTGCTTGTGCCGACTCCTGCTATAGGAGCCAGACCAGAAGCAACTTCTTCTACGTAGACACCCGGCGATAAATAGGTAGGCATTCTTATTTATTCCTTTACCTGAAACTGGTAATGATTGATTACACAAAACTAAATCAACGATCACAGAGAAACTAACTGAAAATCAAGTTGTTTAATATCTCCTTTCTGTAAATAGACTTCGTGCCGTTGGGTTATATAGCCTCGAGCCGATACTATTAAAGTTGTAAAAGGCTTATTTGGCTCTACCGCAACTAAACGATAATTCCATTTCCCCGCCCCGTTTTGATTAACTGTTCTTGAACTAATAGCATAGTCTTCATTTTGATAAACTTCGACTTTTGCCATGTCAATTAATTCATTAGTTATTGAATCAGTGACCTTTCCAAAAACTGTTGTTGGATTGAGTTTTAGAACTAGTTTTAGTCTATCAGAAAAAGAAGTATTTGGATCCAATTCAACATTATTTTTTATGTCAAGGATTTTCACCTCAATTGAAGTATTTGCATAACGCATTCCAGCAATAGGAAGTGACACTTCTAATTGATAAGATCCTGTTGGCAAATCAGTAAAATAAAACCAACCATCTAAAGTGGAATACTTTCGCTCTGGATATTCAGCATTTATAAGTTTATCGGATTGAAAATAATCCAGAATATTCTGTAATGCTTGAAACTTTTGGCGATTATTTAGAGAAGGATCGGCAATTAGTATTTTGAATGTCTCTAGTTTCTCTCTATTATTGATTTTGGGATCGATTATTCCTTCGTGAAACTCTTGAATTTTTGGTGATAAATATTCAAGAGGAGCATTCAGTATTCTTGAGTATGACTGCTTTACCCATAAACTTTCGGGTAATCCGAAGAGCTGAGCCTTGAAAATCACAACATCAATAAATTGATCTGGAGCCTGAACGATTTTTATCCTTGCCCCCGCGATCGCATCACCAGTGAGAGCATTGATTACTTGTCCTGCTAATGCAACTTGATGGCGGCGTTTTTGCTTTAACATCTGGGCTTAATGACCATTAAAATTGTGGACTTATAGCAGCTTTCAAATGAGTATTTGCTCATTTGAAAACAAAAAATCAATCCCATTCAGTTTTTGCGGGTTTCACTTTGCAGTAAGCAAAATGAAACCCATGACAGGGTGAAATTAGGACAGCCGTGAGAGTCGAGGAACATTTTCCAAGACCAGAGGAAATTCTCCAGTATCTTTCTCAATCGGTATAGCAATGGTGACAGTCCAATGTAACGAAACTTTAGCCTTTCCACCCATTACTTGCCAAAATTCACTTGGACTTTGCAAATAGCCAGACTGCATAGCAGTTAGCACCACTGGCAATTCTTGGTCTTGTAAACTGCCCTGCAACATTTCGGGAGGTATAACTGAATGAGTTAACAGCAATTTCATGATTTTGCTCAAGATATGGTGTTCTTGTTGCGGATCATCAGCATTTACCCAGACGGTAATTAGATAGGAACAATCTATCCTTGCTGGAGGTTGGGTTTTAACAGCCGTGCCATTGTCACGACGTTGCATCGTCCATTCTCGACTCCGCAATTCTAAATTTTCTCGCACATCATAGAGAAAAAGATTAATTGCGGGCTTTTGCTGCATCCCTCCTTCTGTTGGCAGTTCAAAACTAATGGAAACACTTGTTTCCGCCGAATTTTGTAAATCTGGCAGTTTATGAATCAGAAACTTTTTGAGGGTACTGTCCAAGTCGTCTAACATTTAGTTATTCCTCCTTGGCTAAAGGTTCGGTGGGTTGCTCATTCCCGCTCTCAGTCACAATCGCCAATTCTTCCTCCAACACTTGAATAGCCCCGCTAATCCGAATCAAAGTCTCACGCAAGCTCGACTTTTTAGCTTCTAAATTTGCCAAGACTTGCTGCCCTGCTTCATATTCAGCTTTTAGAGATTGAAGTCGTTTTTGCAATTGTTCTTGCATAGGAAAATACCTGACATAGTGAAAATCAAGCGGGAATAATCATTAGATAAAATAGGGAAGTTCTAGATCATGAGTGCCAATTTCACGAAAATAGATCCTGTCCTCAAATTTGTCACGTTCTTCCCCTTGTAGGGTTAGATCGACCTTAATGCTGATCAGTTGGGTCATCCGATCTCTTGAATTAGTAAGGTTTAATGCCTTGGTAATCATATCGACGGGAATACGCGCCGCAATATAACGGTTATTTGCCTTACTATTCCAATGCCTCGCAAAAGGATTGTCATAGCTGGCAAGAAAGCGTTCAATCGGTTGATAGGTGTCCCCGATTTTGATCGAAAGCCCAGTATGTAAACATCCATTCCAACTAGCATTATGTTCAATCAGATACAACAACTTATCCCGGCTAGAAGGAACAACGGGAACTCTAATTTCGTAAGCCATGAGATTATCGAAGCACGCTAAGATATCACCGTTATAATCTTGCTTGTCCCATGGCACAGGATCTCCTTGATTTACGCGATCTGCCCAGTGATAACCTAGTGCCGATTGAGTTGCATGACCCCATGGATTTTGGCTAAAGGCAACCCCTGATAGCATAAACCACTTTCCATTATCACCTTTATGAATTAGCTTCACTTGCCCCGACTGACCTACGGGAATTGGCAGCCACTGGTGATAGGGTCGAGATGAGTCCCCCAATGACCCATCTGGACAATAGCAATTGCCATTTCTGAGTCCTCCTGTCCAATTGCCCAAATTTCGGAATACTTGACCATCTGTGGAAAACTGAGCATTCACAATATGCCACTCGTGAGCATTGGCGAGCCTCACCCAAACAGTGTCGTAGCCAGAGGGAATCTTAACGATTGCGCCTCCAATGTCCTCTTTACCTACGCCATAACGAATCGCCTCACGCCACCCATAACTCCCTTTTACCTTCCAAGTTGTATTGTCATAGGAGGTATTAGGGAGATCATTTGACTTAGTGATCACTCCTGCCTTTTCAGCAGCAAAAATGTCTTGATATATAGTCGGATTTTGGGGATCAGTGGAACCAGCAGGATACATCCGATGGCGCATCGGGTTGATTATCTCCAGATGGTTGGCCCGAAGTGTTTCATGGACTATGACTTTTCCAGTAGCCCGTTCGATGGTCAAACGAGGCTTTTCAACTCCATCCTCCGAAGCAAGCAATCTTAGAAGAGCCGTCGGGTCATTTTCTTCTTCTGAACCCTTAATCTTCCAACCCACCATTTTGCCATCTTTCTCAGCAAGACGAACGGGGGGGGCTTCTCCCGTAGGTTTGCCTGCATTAGCTAGAGCTGCTGCAATATGGTCTTTGACCGCCCTTTCTGAGGGGATGACATTAGAGCGATCTGCTCCTGCGGGAATGCTCTGGGAAATCCCTTCAATGAGGGTATCTCCCAATTGCAACGTACCTGCCACCGTCAAATTGCCTTTAATGCCCAAGTCCTTTCCATCACTGCGGAGAGTGATATCTTCATCAGATCCAGGAAGACGCACGCCAGAATATTGACGCACACTTGAGTCAATTATTACTTGTTCATCTACAAGCATTACCTTAGCCAATGTGATCGTTTTGGCATCATCGGATTGAATGGCTTCTAGAGTGATAAGAGGTGTCTCTTCAAAGCGCGTATAACTATCTGGAATTTCTGGCTGTTGTAATAGTTTGGGTTCTTGGTGATAACGGAGACATAGCCAGCCCAAACTATTAATTTTTCTGGTCACAGCTTCGTTGAGGATAATTAAATTCCCTTCTCCGTCGATGGCTGTTCCCGACTTAATGCTAACCTCAGGCTGCCCTGCGATTGCATTCACCTCAAGCCCTTCAACAATGCCTGCTAAATGTAATCGACTGTTGACATATCGTTGGCGATCGCTAAGATAGCGGTGGGCAAGTTCAAAATCTTCATCTAATAAATACTGTCCAGGGAAATAGTTTGGACGTTGTAGCGCGAAATTAACCCAATCTTGTTTTGATGACATAGTAAAAAAGTTCCCTCCCTTACTTTGATTTTTTGTAAAAACCAAAGTAATCTAATACAGTTGGTACAGATATATGCTTTCTGCTTTGGATAAAACAAAAAGCTCTGAATGAGCAACTTAATACTTTAAGTAGATTTAAATTGCTTTCTATTCCTTGTAATACATATATCATTAAATTACATAATACTTGGAAAATTTTAAAAAAAGGCAAAAAAAAGCTATTCATCGGATAAGGAGCAAGTTAAGCATAAAATGTAACGACCGTCTTGCTTCTCTATGAGATTGCCGTCATCCAAAGCGGGTCGGGCAAGTTCTGCCTTTCTCTACCGATGGATCTGGCAATAAAATTTTGTAAAAAAAAGGTTAGAGGGGGAAGCGATCGCCAAACTGGGGTACGACAACGATTCCTTCATTTTGCTGGAGTTTAGGCGAAGTTGATTAAGAAAATCAGAAAAAGAGAAGGAAAAAGCAACTCAGAGAATGGAGAACTGAGCTAATCCAAAGAAATGCAAAGGGGGTGCAATTAAAAGTGAAAGTTCAGCTCAATAAGAAATGGAAGAAAGATTAAGCCAATAAGCATCCCAATCTTGATTAGTACGGCAGATCCTAAGAGCAAGCATAGCCTTAGCATTTTCAATCGTCCACCAAGAGCCAGCAAGCTTTAAACGATTTTGAATAACATAGCGGTGACCACTCTCAATTTCACCAGAGCCAATGGGTAAATTGGAGTCAATCGTGCCCTGATAGTCTAGACGATTAGGACGATTGAAAAGATAGCGATAAGCGGATCTAACCACAGCCAGATTGTCAGGAACAGATTCAGGTTCTTGAAACGGCTTAAGAGCTTCAAGGACAGCCGAAGCATGATTGGATTTGAGTTGTTGCTTCTGCACATCCATCCATGCTTTCGGAGCATCTGGGGAACAAACGCGACTTGCATCGGCTAGATATTCACATACATGATAGAAATCTAGTAAGTAGCGACTAAGTACACCAAAACGCTGCTCGATTTGGCTAGCAATCCAAGGCGCACCGTCGCCAACCCCATGCACAAAGGTTTCTTCTCCCAATCCAGCACGGATAGCACAATCAAGTAATGCTGCTCCTGCATCATCAGTCGAGCCTATCGTTGCTCCGAAAATAGGCTGCTCTTGCTCAGGGGTACGCGCCGAGGTTAGACGCGCTTCTTTCCAGCTAATTTTACGCGTCTTACGACGGTCAACTTCTTCGCCATCAGTTTCGCTTGCCGTTGTTTCCACAATCGGAATCATTGTCCCATCCATCTCCGCTATTAAAAACTCCACACCCTCGATTGCTGGGAATCCTGTTTCCCAACTCTGCGTTTCTAATATACGCTGGGCATGACTTTCTGTGATCTCCTGTCCTGCACTAATTGGGATGCTTATTCCATGATGTTCCATCATTTTTTTTGGGATTTTCCCAAACGCTACATCTGACCCAAAGTCGGTAATCACTCTCTGCAATGGGCGTGAATATCCTCGGCAATGTACTTCGGCGGCTTTTTGAAATGGTCTCACTACCTGTTTGGACTCTCTTCCAAATTCGATGTACCTTTGCTCTAGTACTTCGATGCGTCCATATCGGCTGTACCAATAGAGTTTTTTTTACCACCTCGGTGTGAAGATGGATTCGCGGCGATATATGCTTCGCTTTGCTTGATTTCTTGCCGCGTTGCCCATGTTTGTAGTGCTGTTTGTCCTAACTGACGGATTTCTTCTATCACTCGTTCCTCGGCTGCGTCGGCTTTGATTAGATCACCTTCTGCATTTTCTACAACGGATAATAATCCTTCGATTTTCGCTTTCAATTCAGGATAATCGTTTAGTCTTTCTTCTATGCTTTTACTGGACGATGCTGTTTTTGTTTTTATATTCACGGCTCAATTTTATGACTTCTTTGGATTAGAACTGTTATCCATCATACTTTCTAACCTACTTTATTTCTCCCATTTCACTTTTAATTACACCCATGCAAAGGAGAATATTTAGGATTAGGAATTAGGGTTGTCTTTGTTGCCCTTGGTTGGACGAGAAGCGCATTTTTTGATGATGGGAGAGCAAGGAAAAAAGCACGATTGCATCGGCACTGGTCAGTTAAGGCGTGAGGTATAAAATAGAGGAGGAGAGTGAAGGAGAAAGGTATGAAATGCCCGCATTGTCAAAGCCCTAAGATCGTCAAGAATGGCAGAGACTACCACCAAGATGGCTAAGCTGTCCAGAATTATTTATGCAAAGGGTGTGGCAAAAGGTTCAACGAACGTACAGGAACCGCAATGTCAAGGATGAGAACACCAGCAAGTATAGTTTCGTTTGCACTGAAGATGAGGAGTGAGGGGATGGGAATCAGAGGGAGTGGGAGAGTACTGGAAAAATCTCATACAAGCATCATGAGATGGGAGCAAAAATTGGCAGCCCAGTCAGAGCAATGGAGTCCCCCAGCCCCAGCAGAAGCAGATATAACAGTCGAGGGAGATGAGGTTTACACTCGCGTAGGCGAGAACCTTCCCCCCCCCTCAAAATCAAAAGGGTGGACAGTGACATTCATCGAACGTAAAAGTCGCTATTGGATTGTTGCCAGGGCAGGACTCAAAGATACTGAACTATTTGCTAAAGCCACAAAAACAGCAGTGCCATGGGCAAAAATGAGTCAGTATATCCGATGGTTTACCGATGGAGAAAGGAGATATGCCCAACAATTGTGGCAAATGGCAAGTGTATACCTCAAATCCACCGAAGTAAGTCGTGAGTATGGACATCGGAAAGTATGGCGACATGGCTTGGAAGTTGCCATCAAAATCGAAGGTTCACAGGGAAATCGTCGTGTTGAATGGCTCAAACCTGAGCATCCCTATACTGCTATCAGCGACAAGAGTGACGTTCATGCCAATCACAATGAATCCAACAACAGTGCTTTGAGAAGGAGATGTAGCGCTTATCGCCGTAGACAAAACCTGTATGCTAAGAATACCGAAGGATTGCAACGCACAGTTACGGTACAACGATTAGTTCACAACTGGGTGAGACCCCATATGGGCTTAGGAAAGAACAAGACTCCAGCTATGGCGATCGGGTTATATCATCGACCGCTTTCCATGCTGGAGTTGCTTTCACTACGGGGTTTTCACTCCCTCACGATTTAACTGACCAGTGCCTAGCAGCCCCTTCAAGAATTTTAAGAATTTGATTGATATTAGTGATTTTTTTAGTAGTCAACAAGATAAAAGGATCTTCCATCTCACAAATCATCTTTTCAGCGTTTGTTGCAAAATAAGGAGAAACGAAACCTCTATCTAAATGCATAATACTTTTTTCCTTAATTGTGTTGTTTCGATTCAATTCGTATCCTTAGTAGGAGTGTATCAGGATACGTATAATTTAGTGCCACGGAATTACACGTATCCTGCTCAGGACCATATCGCTTAAAAGTGATGGTCTGAAATCCTCATTCTTACGTTAAAACTGGTGGCTGAAATGCTGATTTGTTCGTTCTGAAATTGCTATCTGGGCAATATCCTGAAACAGAGTAGATCTTTGAGACAATTTCTAGAACTTAAGTCAGCTAATCATCTTAGCGTTTCGTGGCACTAAATTACACGTATCCTGATTACACCCCTAAATGGGAATGATTTTATAATCCCATTTAGGATTAGACCTAAGAGATCGCCCACTTAGTGGTTAATTATTTCAATTCAATATGAAAGGATAGTCGAACGAAAAATATAATACGGCTGCTCAACTTGCTGGGTTAGCTGCTCATCCTTGGACTTGGGATTGTCAATTCAATCAGCAAGATTCTATCTCAAATTGCTCTAGTGAATTCTGAACTATATAGACAATAGATATATTGCTGAACGCATCAGGCTCCATCTAGTTTCTTTCAAATAGATCATCGATATGAATGAAAAAGAGAATGTACAGTATCATGTTAAACATTCAAGCCAAATAAATTACCTGCTAATTGTCCGACAACTAAATGAATAGTGATCTAAACGACTAAAAAACTAACGAAAAATGTGCATTTGGCTCTACTTTACAAACAACTTAACAAAACGTCATCTGCAACATGGAAAGACTAAAACTAACTCTCTCAAACGCTGATTATCAGCAATGCCTAAAGCTTTGTCGCAAGGGGACTAGCCACATCTCTATGCTCAATCGCGCTCAAGTGTTACTAGCTATGCATAATGGAGCCGATATCCCAGCAATAATCAAGGTTCTGGGTATCGAAAGGACAGGGTTATGGCGACTGCGAAAGCAATATCTTCGATGTGGTTTAAATGACGCTTTAGCAGATCATCGCCGTAAGCGTGATGTTGCAAATACAGTCTAAATCAGTACTGTGTCGAGCTTCGGTGATTGACCAAAACGTGGCTATGGTGCAAGATGCAGTCAAGCAAAGAAGCCCAATTTCTCCCAAATTGAAAACATGAAAACATCTCCAAACGATGGGATGAGAGTTACCTATACTCCTCATCGCAATGGTTCCAAGTTCTTCAACAGAATCCAAGACCCGCAGATTGCCACATTAACCGCCACGGTAGTCGGAATCGTCATTGCCTTCTCCTGTTCTAGAAGTATGTACCTGACTGCATTACTAGCCTTGATTGGCTTACTGTTGGCTTTTCCAAAAACTTTACTAATGCTGTATGGCAAAGTTGAGCAGCATTTACGAAATCGCAAGTACAGTCCAGTTTTATTGCTAGGAACAGGAATTGGCTTCCTGATTGGATTACTGTTGATTTTTACAATTGAGCCAGCCCAAGCCCAGTTTTTTAACAAAACTCAGACATGGTTAGGTGGTGCGATTCCTGGGATAGATGCAGCTTTAGTTGCCTTAATCTTTAACGTGCTGCGAGCATTATTTGTGATTTATCTAGGGATTGGACTAGTAAAAGTGATTCAATCGGCTAGAAACGATGATGATTGGCAGCAATTAGCTCGTACTCCGTTGATTTTGGTGGTGACAGTGACTATGGGTGACATCCTAGCCGCAGTTATTACTGGGGTTTAGGAACCATGTCAGATGAGTACAAATTCCGTAAGGTCAATGCCATTCTGGGGGCAAGTCCGAAGATTGGACCGTTTCCCACCGAACTGATTATTCCTTGGGCAATCATCAGCTTTACGTTGTTTATGATTTGCTACGTGTTTCTGAATATGTCATGGCTATGGGTATCAATAATCGTGGCCTGGGGGGATACGACATGGTGGATTTTAACGGGTTCTAAACCCTATCGGTTTCTATCAAAATTCATCCCTGTACCCAGATGGACGCGAGGCGCGTATCGGTACAGAGACATGAGCAAACAGGAGCCAAAAAGATATGTCCGTCGCTAATCCAAAAGTTAATCGTAAAGGCTATAAGCACTTTGAGAAAGAGCTTGCCGTAGAATGTATCCTCAAATTCGAGCTACGAGATCGGACGGTGAGTTGCTTTGTCCTTAAACAAGGTAACTCATCCCTAGAATCATTGCAGTTCGTGTTTGGCTGGGAATCGAAAGGTATTCATACCACCCTATCTGCGGAACAAGAAACATCGATGTTTGACGCGATCCAATCGGGTTTGAAAGATATCCCAGATGGTGAAAAGCTGACGGTGCATTTTGGTTCGGTTAGCTCCGATCGAGATCGCCAAAATCAACTCCAAGAACTTTACGAACAAGCCGATACCCCGCAGTTAAAGTTTCTGGTGATGGGTGAGAAGCAAAGGGTACAGGAGCTATCTAAGGCTGGTTTGAGAAAACCTAAATTTCTACGCCTCTATGCAACCTATACAATTCGCGGATCGACTGCCGAGGGCAATGATGCTCTAGAAAAAGTGCTGGCTTGGGTACAGAAGCTGTATCAGCAATTGGTGGGACAAGAAAAAGAAGCAGAGCAGGAGCGTCATGAAATTGCTTTTGCCAAAGCCTTTACCGATGGGTTTCTGAACTGGGAACAGATTCTATCTAATCGCATGGGTTTGGATTTGCGACCCTTGACAGATCGGGAACTATGGGAACATCTCTGGCGGCAATTTAACAGCAGTGAAGCACCACCGATTCCGCAATTACTGGTGATGTCAGATCGCGGTGTGCAGGAACAGGTGACTACGCAAGTGCATATGAAAACATTATTGCTAGAGCGTCCTGATTCAATTCCCTTTGCTGATAATGGTTTCGTGCATTTGAAAGGCGAATACATTGGTGTACTCACTTTCATGGATAAACCAGGCGGTTGGGTATCGAAGGGTAAACAGATGCGCTATCTCTGGGAAGCAATCGCCCGTGATGCGATATCAAATACTGAAGTTTTTTGTCAATTCACAAGGGCAAATGAAACGATTGTCAAAGCGAATATGCAACGTGTGACCAAGCAGAGCATTGTCTCGCAAGAGCAATCCGCTTCTTTGAATAACATCAATGTCAATGCTTCGTTAAAACAGCAGAGAGCCGTCAAGGCACAGGAAGCACTTTATGAAGGCGCAATTCCAATCAACGTGGCTGTAGCTATTTTAATTCGCCGTCCTAGTCCCAATGCCCTTGATGAGGCCTGTCGTTATTTTTGCAGTTGTTTTCAGCGTCCTGCGTGGGTAGAGCGGGAAACTGAATATGCATGGTTGATGTGGAAGCAAACCTTACCAATTACGGTTGGTAATTTGCTAGCTCAACCCTTTCCCCGCCGTCATGTTTACCTATCCGATGAAGCGGTTGCCTTTACGGGTTGCGTTATGCCCAGATCGGTCGATGAGACTGGGTTTGAATTGATTACCGAAGAAGGCGGTATGCCTCTGTATCTGGATGTACGCAAGCATCGAAATATCGGTATTTTTGCGACAACTCGTGCGGGTAAGTCGGTATTGGTATCAGCCTTTATATCGCAAGCCCTCTGCAACAACCAGCAAATTGTCGCGCTTGATTTCCCGAAACCTGATGGTACGAGTACGTTTACGGACTACACCCGTTTTATTGGTGATATTGGCGCATATTTTGATATCAGTAAAGAGTCATCAAACCTGCTCGAACTGCCAGATTTAAGAGCATTTGCTCCTGAGCAAGCAGAAGAGCGTTTGCGAGATTTCAAATCCTTTGTGGAATCAGCACTGATGACGATGGTATTTGGAGCAAGTCAGCATGACCTATCCTCATCGGAAAGACAACTGCGGCAATTGATAAGGGCTTTACTAGTGCCTGTGGTCAATGCCTTCTTTGACGACGAGCAAATTAAATCCAGATACGATCGGGCGATCGCCGATGGGTTCGGTACAGAAGCGTGGAGTCAGATGCCCACCCTGTCAGACTTCTTGGACTATTTTCTGCATCAAGGAAAATCGGAGATTGAGGCGGATGTGGCAAGCAGCGAACAGATCGATCAGGCTACCAATCAAATCACAATTCAATTACGGTTTTGGCTGAACTCTCGCATTGGTCAAGCGATTTCGCGTCCATCAACTTTTCGCAGTGATGCGCGACTATTGGTATTTGCGCTGCGAAACCTATCGGAAGCGGAAGACGCGGCAATTCTAGCTTTGTCAGCTTACTCAGCAGCCCTCAGACGCGCTTTATCATCGCCAGCCAGCATTTTGTTTATTGATGAAGCCCCGATCCTGTTTGAATATCCGACGATCTCGGAAATGGTAGCGCGGCTCTGTGCCAATGGAGCTAAGGCAGGTATCAAGGTAATTATTTCCGCCCAAGACCCTGACACGATCGCCAGATCGCCATCGGCTTCCAAGATTCTTCAAAATCTATCGACGAGATTGATTGGCAGAATTCAACCCTCGGCAGTGGATAGCTTTGTCAGCATCCTCAAATATCCCAGAGCCGTGATTGCTCAGAATGCGGAGGAGCGGTTTTACCCGAAACGGGAATCGATTTACTCGCAATGGTTACTGGACGATGGCGGGATTTATACCTTCGTGCGGTTCTTCCCCAGCTATATCCAGCTTGGAGTTGTGGCAAATAACCCCGACGAGCAGGAAGCGCGTACAGCTTACATGGATTCGCTAGCAGATCCATACAAAGGATTAGCTGCCTTTTCGCGAGAGATGGCTAGTGCTTTAAGAGATGGGCGCAAGCTCAAATTACCTGAAGCCGTCCTTTGATTATCAATCCTGAGAAACTTTTCTACAACACTATGAAAATTAATCGTCAAACCTACAAAGCGATCGCCATCAGTTTAGTTACTTGTTCGCTAATTCTGACAAGTCCAAGAGATGCAAGTGCGCTGCAATTACCAGTCCCTACCGAACTCTCAGGATTAATCACACAGGTCAATCAACTGATTACCTCGATTAACTCTGGTGACTTCCTGAAAGCGCAACTAGACAAGGCGCTGGGACAATACCTGCCCCATGTCCAATCCGCAATTACCCAATCAATCGGACAACTAGGCATCCCAGACCCTAGCAAAGCTGAAGCGGCGGTACTTGCCTCGATTAAAGGCGCATTTAACAGCGCTGGGTTAAATGGCACATTTACAAATCAAGGGATGGTTACTGCTTCAGTTACCAATGCTTCTGTCCAAAATGTCTTGGGAGAAGAAGGGCAAGCGCGGCTGAAGAAAACCCTCGAAGAGATGATGCTCAACGCTCAGAATGTCGGACAGCTATCGCTAAATACATCTACAGGCGCTCAAACCAATGCCGCGATCGCTAATACTGCCCAACAAATTGCCGCCAATTCAGTCAGCTTTGCTCAGAGTGCATTTTCTAGCGCTCAACAGGTAGATCTGCTATCGCAGCAAGCGCAAGGAGCGTTAGCCACACAGGATGTGCTGAAAATTGTAGCGCAACAAAATTCGGGCAATTCGGCAATTCTCTCGAATATTGCTTCCCAGTTTGGTAACAATGCCAATCAGCTTGGTAATGTTGCCAAGCAAATTGGTGTGCTGTCCGACCAGAATGCTCAAGTCGCCGAACAAAATAGCCAACGCACTCAGATCGAGGCGCAGCAACTTGCTTTGCAAGTACAACAAACTCAGCAAGGTGCAACCTCCCTGCTCAATCTTGACCAGATTAATACTGCCCTCAAAGGCGATCGCCAAGAGCGGGTGATGGAACGCAACTCTACGATTCAACAACGGATGCCCTATACCTTCCTACGCTAAAGAGATTAACCATGCTGATTGCTCAAGTTATTGTCAACAATTCAGAGGAGGTATCACTAGCCGTGCAAGGAGCATGGCAAGATACGTGGGAACTTGCCTTCAATGGCACTCTCTACAAAGCTCTTACCAATCTCGGACTCATTATTGCCGTAGCTTCTTTGCTGCTATGGACGATCCAATTTACCAAGAACCTGATTGATGATCAGAGTTATCGACAATTCGGTGAATTAATCTGGCCGATCATCGTGATTGTGCTGCTCACCAATGGTGGTCAAAACCTGATTGGGCTAACCAATGGGATGCGAACAGTAATCAACAATGCCAATAACTCAGTGTTGGGTGCGATTACCTCAACCGCCAAATTAGAGAAAACCCTATCCGCCCTAGCCGATTTCTCTGTCGCCCAAGAGCAAATAATTGCCTATCGCCAGCAATGCAATAGCATCACTAAAAATACGGAAATGCAAGCTTGCTTGCAAGAGGTGAATACCAAAGCCCAAGCATTGCTGAGCGGCTATGAGACAAACTACGGTGCGGTGGCGGCGGCTTTGATTGGCAAGTTAAAAAAACAAATCGATAAGGCAAGCGAAAACCCACTGGAAGCAGTTACGAATCTGTTCCCCGGCACAATCATTGCCCGCTCGATTATGTTGGCGGCGATCGAGACTTTTATGATCGCCATGCAGTCAGCTTTTCAGGCGCTGATCGAAGTCGGTTTTCTGCTCACAGGTTTACTCGGTCCCCTTGCCGTCGGTGCTTCATTGCTACCCATCGGTGCAAAGCCACTCTATGCATGGATGACAGGATTCTGGTCATTGGGCATGGCAAAGCTAAGTTTGAACATCATTACAGGACTTGCCGCCACAGCGATCGCTGCTTCCGCACAACTGGATACGCTCTCGATCGCAATTACCCTTGGACTGCTTGCGCCAATTCTTGCCCTCGCCCTATCGGCTGGTGGTGGCATGGCGATCTTTAGCGCCATTCTCTCGGCAGCAAGTGCGGCGGCTTCAGCAGGTTTAAATATCGGGCTACGAATTTCTAAGTAGGTAATCAAAATGAATTCATATACAGAAAATAAAACAGATGAAACTACTGCTTTGCATAGTTTTATTCCTGCTCCATCCTCTCCCAGTAAAGCCAAAACTCCTAAAGATGTACTGGTCGTCTCCATCCTGTTTGGCATATTGGGCTTATCGGCACTCAATAGCTTGGGGCTAATCGCCCTGACGGGGGCATATCTCTCCCTTGCCTCCCAGAAACCACCAACATTGGTGCAGCTAGTTGGCGGTAAAGCGATTACGGCGATCTCAATGGAGAACAAAGCGAGATCTCCTGAAATTGTGAAGCAGTTTGTGACTCAGCAATTGCTTTCTTTGATGACATGGACAGGTGAATTGCCCTCAGATGCTCAGAATGGTAAACCCGTTCTCGATCCTGGTGTGGAAGTTACCTCCGCTCAAGGACTGAAGAAGAAAATTACGACGATCGCTTGGCAAGCAAGTTTTGGCTTTTCCGAAGACTTCCGCAAAGGTTTACTTTCATCGATCGCGGAATTAACACCGACAGAAGTATTTTCAGGTGGGAGCAAGGTGATTTTAGTGCCTCAGAGCATTACTGCACCTGAAGAGATTGAAAAGGGGAAATGGAAAGTCAACCTTGTGGCAAATCTGGTTACTTTTAGTCCCAGCAATCAAGTTGGTGAATCGGTTCCCTTTAACAAAGAAATCTTCATTCAGGCGATCGATGTCCCGAATCTCAAAGCAGATGCTTCGCCATTGGAGCAAGCCATTTTCAAAGTTAGAGCCTCTGGTTTAGAAATCTATGCCATGCGTGACCTTGCCAGAACCGATCTGAAATAAGGCTTTCTCGTTTCTCGATATTGGATTAAATATGTGACAGGAGTTGCCATGATTACGGAAATTGCCGAACAGCCATTAGCCACTGAAAAAGCTAATGTAAAAGCTGATGAAATTGACTTTGCCTATCTAACTGGTTTTCAGCCTGATCTACCGCCTGATACTGGTGGTGAAACCAACGATGTTGATGACGATGACGATTTCGATCCAGAGGAGCATCGCACCATACGGGGATTGATTAGTAGTCCTTTTTCTAAAATCGCTTTAGTCGGCGGCGCGGGCTTATTCGGCTTTTTGCTAGTCGGACTATTCATGAATAGTGTCATGTCATCCAATGCCAAGCCCTTAGATGCGAAATCTGGCAGCAAAGATGCGAATGCTGTTATCGCTTCTACCCTCGATCCCAAAGATGCGGAAATCGCTAAGTTCAAAACCGATTTGGCTTTGGGCAGTCAGCTTTCCGCAGGTAAATCGAAAACATTGCGTCCATCGGTTTTACCGAAGTCAGACACTAAACTCGATGCCAAAGATAAAGACAAGCCAGACCCGAATGCTGCGAGATCTAGCGATCGCACTCTTGAGTCACCTCTAATGAGCAACCTATCAGCGCCGCCATTGGCAGCGCCCATCTATCCTGTACGACAAATCATGTCGCCAGTCGAACCGATGGTGATGCCTTCGCGTATTTTTGCAGCTAGTCCACCTGCGGAAGTCAAGAATCCTGCCGAAGAATGGCAGAGATTGGCAAGCATTGGTAGTTATGGAAATCTGGCTGCTCCCAGCGAAATGCCGAAAGCGATCTTCCCTAATCCTACGATCACTAGTAATGTCAGCACCCAAAGTCTTGTGATTGAGAAACCGCGCTCAGATTCTCTAACCAGTTATCTCGCCCAATCTGAAAAGTCACTTCAGGCTATCAGTGCCAATACTTTGCTAGTGGGGACTACCGCAAGAGCATCATTGAAAACAGCATTAGTGTTCTCCACCGATGGTAGTCGCGTAATTGGCTCTGCACCTGGACTAATCCCGAAATTTATTGTCACGCTCCAAGAAGCGATTTCAACGGCGGATGGGAAAGTTGCGATTCCTGCGAATGCTTCTCTAATTGTGGTTGCGCGTCCCTTGGATGCTAAATCAGGATTATCAGAACTAGATGTGGTTGGAATTGTGATCAATGGTAGAGAGCTTACACCTCCTCTCAATGCGATTACGATTCGTGGTGCGGAGGGTGCGCCGTTGATTGCGGACAAGTATTTCGATCGTGGTTCGGAGATTAGCGGTATGGACGTAGGCACTTTTCTGACCTCTGCCCTTGCTGAAGTCGGCAAACTCACCAACAGTCCGACTAGTACCAGCAGCATATCTACGCTTGGCGGTAGTTCTACGGTTAATACTGCACCACCACCGAACTACCTTGGAGCGGCGCTCAGTGGTGGCTTTGGCATTCTCTCGGAAACTTTGAATCGTCGTAGTCAACAGGCGCTCGAAGAAATCAAAACCCGTCCTAATGTCTTCTTTATCCCCGCAGGTAAAGAACTACAGGTATTTGTGAATCAGTCTGTGACTTTCTAATTAACTTCTATCAGTTGTTGAGTTCTATGGTTATGAGCTTTTTACCATGTCAAAAATATTCCATCTCAGGACTAATCGCTTTTCTAGTCCTGTCCTTGCCCGCGATCGCTCAAGCTAATCCCATATTTCCAGCTAAGCGTCAGGTCGGGGTCAGTCAAGCGATGGGTGTAAGCGGTGTGACCTCGGTGGTCAGCCTATCGCCGATGCAGTCTTTGAATATCAGCTTCATCAAAACGGGCGAGACTATCAAAAAAGTGTGGCTGGGCAATCCTTCTAAAGTGGTGATGGACTATGACAGTCCCCTCTGTAGAGACGGTGCAAAGGATAGCAATTGCGGTGCGACTGTAATTAATCTGCGGCAACTTGCCCAACCGATTGATTTGGAGATGAACTTACCAAATTCCGCAAGGGGAAATCTCACCTCCCTAACTGTGATTACCACAGGCGCAGGTGGGGGAAGAAATCTATACCAATTTCAATTAGTGCTGAACGAACCGACACCCGCCTACAGCATTTTAGAAGTTGTGCCTGATGCCCAAATCCCCCGCCTTACACCGCTTAAACCCGCACACCTAAATCGATCTAGTAAAACCTCTTTGGATTTTTAATATGTTTCGACATATCTTGCCACTGACAGCATTAGCGATTCCCCTTATGGCGATCGCTATTCTCAATCCCCATATCGCTTACGCGCAATCTTTACCCAAGGTCGCTCAAAATACTGGGAATGTGCAATCTCCGCAGATTCCCGATTTTACGAGAATTAGTTTAGAAAACTTGCCACAGATTCCAGTCACCCCACAGCTACGTCAACAACTATCACAGCTACTTTCACCATCGGCATTGAATAATCTCACAGTTGGGAGCCTGGTCAGTCCAGATCGATATCTGACCGTGGGTTCGTTTCAGTCGATGGGTTTAGAGCAGATGAGTTTGCAGGCGATCGCGGATAAATCGGGTGTGGCGCTCGGTAATGTCAGTCTCGGACAACTCGGCGATCTCGCTTCACAACTGACGATTACTAGTTTGTTGAGATCGCTACCTGATCTCAGTAACCAACCTCTAAGCCAAGTCAAACCAATTCTCGATCTGGCTCTACAACAGACTGGAGTTGCCAACCTTGCAAGTCTGGGCCCTGAACTTACGGTCGGGCAGTTAGTCAATGCTTTTCCCGAATTTGGCAATAGCTCCTTGAGCAGTCTTGGTTCTCAGCTTAATACCTACAGCCTTGATGCAATTCCAGGCTTTGCCCAACTGCCCCTAGCAAATATTGACGGCGCTTCGAGTGTTCTCCTATCGAATTTGAATGCGGCGGGTTTGAGCAAACTCAGCCTTTCGCAATTTCCCAATGCACCGACCTTGTTACCTAATGTCCGTTTTGGCATTGTCGATATTGCCCTTGGCACTAAAGAAAAAAATCGAGTTAATCCGATCAGTGGTGGCATGACAGCATCAGGATTTCAAGCGGTAGCCTGTGATGATTCCTATGCAGAATGTCCGCATATTGAAGTGACCGACTTTTTAGGTGGTTACTATACGGGCAAACAATGGATGACAGCAGCGCAACAGGTTCCTGACGGTTATGGATTTTTAGGTGGTCTGTTTGGCAATCGCGGCCCGGCTGGCAATCATCCGTTTGGTGATGCATTTCGGGTAACAATTGAGTCCTTGGATGAAGCTTCAGGCACGGTCACGCTTGGCTTACGGTTTCGCTGGTGTCAACGCGGCTGGTTTGTGGACTTAGGCTGTACTCCCTACATTACGCCGCCCTTGCCATTTCTAGTCCTGCGCGAAAAGAATACGATTCCTTACGTGGTTCCCAGTAATGCCACCGCCAACCTGTCGCTTTCTCCCACTAAAAACAAAAGCAAATAGTCATGCATATTTTGAAATTATTAAATTGGCAAAAGCATTTGTTGTTATTGGCGATCGCAGTCTTGGCAACCTGTGTAAGTCCATCAGCTTTTGCTCAATCATCAACAGTTGATAGCGCTGCTCCTGTAGAGCAGAAAAAGTCTAACTCCACAGGATTACCGCCCGAAATTGCTTTCATTACCAGTCAGCTATTTACGCCTACGGGTGGAATTATTGCGGCTTGTATTGTCGGCATGGTTTTACTGGGTCGGACAGGTGGTAGTAGCAAAAACAAATTGGCTCATGCTCATTGGGTTGGTGGGACAGAGATTGCGGCGGCGCGAAAAAAAGCTAAGGAGCAAATTAACCGTCGCGAACGCAATAAGCTGACTTTGTTTGTGGTTAAGCCCAAATTAGTCTTTCCTGCTGAACTAATCTCCACCCCAGGCGTGGCGACACCCAATCACGAAAAGCCAACCGAGGGCGAAAAGCCCAAAGTTATTCAGGTGTCAAAAACAGATCGGACAATTTGGCTACCCGATGCTAATCGCGGCATTGCCGTGCTGGGTGGCACTGGTTCGGGTAAAACCTATGGAGTAATCGATCCTGCGATTCGGAGTGCGATCGACCAAGGATTTCCGATTATTCTTTACGACTACAAATATGCTGAGCAGTCCTCACGGATTGCGGGAATCGCGGCGGATGCAGGATACAAGGTCAGCATCTTTGCCCCTAGCTTTCCTGAAAGTGGGATCTGTAATCCCCTTGACTTTATTCGCGATGCGACTGACGTAGATATGGCAAGACAGGTAGCGATTGTCCTGAATCGCAACTTTAAATCAGGAGGCAAAGGTAATGAAGATCCTTTCTTTACCAATAGCGGCGATCAACTGATTCAAGCCGTGCTATTACTAGCCAAGACAACGCCTTACCCCGATATTATTTTCTGTGCCAAAGCACTGGGTGCAAATAATCTTCCCGCCAGAGTTCAAAATGCGAATCTACCGACTTGGGTAGAAACCAGTTTTGGACAGTTGATTTCAATGGCTGACTCTGAGAAAACAGTTGCCTCCGTAATCTCAACGGCGAGTATTCTCTTCAGTCGTTTCATGTCTCCTGATATTCTCAGCGTATTTTGTGGCAAGACCACGATTCCGATGAACTTGAAAGGCAAACATCTGCTAGTAATCGGCATGAAACGCGAAAAGCAAGATGTGGTTGCCCCGCTCTTAGCGACTGTCCTGCACATGATTGTCACCCGCAATGTCACTAGCAAACGTGAAGATCCTCTCCTTGTGGCGATCGATGAGTTGCCGACCCTCTATTTACCGAGTCTTGTCCAATGGCTGAACGTTCACCGAGAAGATGGACTTTCTTGTATGTTGGGTTTCCAAAACCTCGTCCAGTTAGAAGAAACCTATGGCAAAGAGGTGTCTAGGGCAATTTTCGGTGGTTGTGCCACTAAAGCAATTTTCAATCCTCTCGAACCTGAATCAGCAAAGATTTTCTCTGACTATCTCGGTGACGAACATCTCAAATACAAGTCAAAATCGCGGAGTTCGGGCGGCGGTAAAACTAGCACCAGTACATCGGATCAGGAAAGAACTCGCAAACTATTTGCCCCAGAGGATTTTCTCAAATTACCGCAAGGTAACTGTATCCTCATTTCCCCTGGTTATAGCTCCAAGAAAGAGGCGAATGTCCCCCGTCGCTGCAATATCAAAATCCCTAAAGTTGATGCGGATCGGGCGGAAAACAGCAAGTCTAGATGGGAGGCTCTAAAAGTCGAACTAGAACAGGAAGGACATCAAATCCCGATTACGGACGCGGCGATCTTGGCTCGTAAGGATTACTTTTTGGACAACTTTCCTTTACCTGCGAAAGATGCTCCTGCAACTCCCAAGTCTGTTCCTGCTTGGGCTGAAGGTTTATAGGAGTACATCATGGTCTTTATTCAATCATCGGAAGCATCACAAGCAAATTCCCAACAACTAGCGATCGCTCAAACTACGATTGAGGCTTTAGCGGAGTTGCTGAAACTTTTGCTAGCCAAGAAAGAGGATGAACAGCAAAAAGGAGATGCAGGTAAACAAGAAGCTGAGGCGAAACCATCTGGCTTCAGTGATGCGGCGTGGGACAAGGTTTCTAAGGAATGGGATCAGGACATCATGGATGATTGGTGGCGCAGATATCAGGCTGCACCCGATCTTTCCAATACTCCTAACCCTGTGACAGATACCAGTATTGTCATCGCCAATCCACGCAATCGCGATAAAGATGAACCTGATTTTGCGATGTTGCCGAACTCGCCAATTAAGCCATCGCCTTTATCTGGTAGCGATCGCCATCCACTTTCGCAATCATCACAGCCGCCAATGCCAATTTTGGCTAAGAAAAACTACATCGATGTTGAGTCACGCGAGATTACTAATAAACAAGAGCAATCAGCCGATCTCAGTCGCGATACAGATGGAGATGGCATAAAAGATGTAGACGAGATCCGCATGGGGTTAAACCCTCGAAGTCGTGATACGGATGGTGATGGTGTAAGCGATCTTGATGAGTTGGGGCGTTCTAATCCTTTATTGTTTGATGATTTTCGGCAACAGGTGATGGCGGCTGTCTCGGTGGCTCTAGTTACTAAATTGGGGGTTGATGGTAAATACGAAGCTGAAGCCTATAGGATTCAGTCTCAAGATAATGTCTATGCGATCTCTGAGCAAGGTGGCAGTGAAATTGCTAAGTTTGAGTTAGCCAACAATCGTGCTGTTTTTAGTGCAGACTACACCACGCTCGACCAGCAAATCGACTTTACGCAGACTGCTGTGCAGACCACCAATATCGATCTGGCTGACCTAACTCAAAAGCAAGGCTATCCTGTCGCGATTGCCAAGATGGGAGATTTGGTTCCTGCTGGCTCTAGAGCGGTTGTCGTTGTCGATAATTTTCTCAGTCAGACGGGAAGAGAAACTTTTAAGGGTGAGAACTATACCTTGCAAAGGAATGAAGTTGGCGATATCGCGATCGCCAACGATAGGGGGGAAAACATTCTGCGGACTGACAAAGGACAAATCACTGCTCAGTCAATGACTCCAGAGGATTTGGCTAGTTTTAAGCAGATCTTTCAACGCATGGGTCAACCTGCCTCGGTTGCCGATAAATTGCCGCGCTTGAAAATAGAACCTATTCAACCCCAGCTAGAGCGCTAGGAAAACACGATGATTACCGCTAATCCTGATGTTAATATCGCCCAGTTTGTGACGGCTTTTAATCAGCTTGTCGATATTCACATCGTCAACATTTTAGCGATCGCTGAACGAGAGAATTATCCAATTAATTTGACAGATTTTACGATGAAAGATAAAGACGATGTATTCGATGAAGAATGGGATTTGGCGTATGCACCAAGCAGTAATCCCGATTCCGATAGTAATGAAGCTCAATTGGTGAGTGTTGCTATTCAAGAGCAGAATCAGATTAATTACGCAGCCCAAATTCAAGCGATCGCTCTATCAATGTTTGATGGTTTGGCTAAACTGGGTAAAGACAAAAACGAAAATAAATGCGATGGTGCTGAACAGGAAACTTCGCAGACTTCTACTGATAAAGCAACTAATGATGAACGTGACCTCAAGCTGGCGCGTGATTGTCGGGAATTACTGCAAGTTCAGGGTAAAGAAGATGGCAATAATCTTATCTTTGAACGTCCTGATGGCAAGGGGAATTACAAGTTCAGTCTCGAAAAAGCATCGGATACGATGACTTTAAAGGCAAAGGATCGTCCTGTTAATCCGATCCTTGTGGAGTCGCAAGGCAAAATCATTGAATCCAATGTCACTGACAGAGATGCAGCCAATATTGCTAAGGCTGTCGCCATGTTGAATGCACAGCAAACCAAACCTCTTGAAAATCAGAAATAGTTCCATTTAACGATAAAGTTTACACAGGTACAAAAATATGAAAAAGCTATTACTCGTTGAATCTCCATCCAAGTGCAAAACCATCCAAGCCATCCTTGGCAGTGAATGGCAAGTAGAAGCTTCCTTTGGACATTTTACGGAACTTGCTAAAGATGGTGAAGATAGCTTGGGCTTTACCATGCACAAGGATACCAACAAAATTGAATGCCGCTATCAATTGACGGAAGGTAAAGGTCAACAGGTAGTCGCTAAACTTCGGGCGGCGGTGAAGAATGCTTCAGAAGTCGTACTTGCTACCGATGGCGATCGCGAGGGTGAGGGGATTGCTTGGCATTTACAACAGCAACTTCATCTTCGTAATCCCAAACGTGCTGTCTATAATCAGATCACGCCTGCGGCGGTTAAATCTGCGATCTCCAATGCTCATCAGTTAGATTTGAACCTGATTTCAGCGCAACGCGCTAGACAATGTTTGGACAGGTTGATTGGGTTTAAAGTTTCGCCGCTTGTGCGTCGTACTAGTGGTGGTAGCTCGGCGGGTCGGGTGCAGTCGGTGGCTTTGCATATCGTCTGTCAGCGTGAACGAGAAATTACTGCTTTCGTGCCAATTACTTACTGGTCGGTATGGACGGAATATGCTGAAGGTTTCACGGCTTTTTATGCGGGGAGCAGTGAGATTGAACCTGTGCTTGATGATCAGGATGTCACCGATGATGCGGCGGAAGTGAATACGGAATCTACGGTTGAGTCAAAACGGGTATTGTCGGAAGCGGAAGCTGCCCGAATTATTCAAGTAGCGCGTAATCATCCCCATGTCGTTCGTGAAGCTACGGGTGTCACTGCTCAAAAATCACCGTTGCCGCCGTTTATAACCAGTTCGCTCCAACAAGCTGCCTCAGTGAGATTAGGGCTATCGCCTGAAGAGACGATGAAGGTAGCTCAGGAGTTATTTGAGGGTGTCGATTTGCCGAACGGTCGTAAGGGTTTGATTACCTACCACCGCACTGATAGCACGAGTCTCGCTCCTGAGTTTTGTGCCGAGGTAAAGGAATGGCTATCGAAACACGATCCTGATAACGTCCCTAAGAAAACTACTCGTCATCGCGAACAGGCGAATGCTCAATCCGCCCATGAAGCGATTCGTCCTACCTATTTGAGTATTACTCCAAAAACGGTTAGAGATCATCTCAGTGCCAAACAGCATCAACTTTATGAGTTAATCTGGCGTAGAGCCGTGGCTTCTCAATGTGCGAATGCCTTGATTCAGAAAAGTCGGGTGATTATTCAAGCTGGTTCGACGCTCTGGCAGACTAGGGGTAGTATTCTCACCTTTGCGGGTTATACGCGCTATTGGAATGATTTGAGTAAGGATAAACATATTCCTGCTTTAACGAGCGGTCAGACCTTGGCTTTGGCAAATGCGGGGTTTACACAGAAACAAACTCAACCTCCTGCTAGGTATAGCGAGGCGAAGTTGGTACAGGTGCTAGAGCGTCAGGGTGTGGGTAGACCGAGTACGTTTGCAGCGATCGTCAAGACGCTGAAGGAGCGTACCTATGTGTTACTCAAGGGTAAGGTTCTCGAACCTTCGGCTTTGGGAATGTCTACGGATGATGTATTGCATAAAACTTTCCCTGATTTACTCAGAGCCGATTTTACCGCAGGGATGGAGACGACTTTGGATGAAATCTCGGTGGGTAAGTTGGAGTGGCAAAGTTATTTGATTGGTTGGCATCAGTCCTATTTTCAGCCGATGTTGGCGCGTGCCTATACAAATCTTGGTGCAGATTTACAGCCAAGTAATCGTAAAAATGAGCTTTCAGATGTGGCTTGTCCTACTTGTAATCATCCTCTCAGTAAGATTCCTTCAAAAAAGGTCAGTGGTGGGCATTTTCTCAAGTGTGAGCATGGCTGTGAGAATCTGGTGATGTTTTGGAGCGATCGCCGTAATCAGTGGGAGATTCCTCAACCGAAGGGTGAGAATGCAGTGACGGCGGAGGTGACTAGTTTTACTTGTCCTGTCTGTGGTAAGCCTTTGGCTAAGTTTCCTTACCATAAGGATGGTGTGGATAAGGTGATGTTGAAGTGTGCGGATGTTCAGGCACGTCAACGCAAGGATCATGCGGATGTGGTCTTTTTCTGGTCTTCTCAGGAGAAGTGGTGGTCGAAGAAGTTTGGCGATCTAGATGAAGCGGCTAAGCCGAATTTGGGTAAGGTTGCTACTGCGAAGGAGAAGAAAGTTTCTCAGGGGAAGCCGAAACAGGCGGGTAAAGTGGCTAAGTCTCGTCCTAAAAAGTTGTCTTGATAAGCAAGCTTATTTGCAAGTTTCTGATCGATCATTTCCCATAGTGAGTGAGATCTCTATTAACCTTCAAGTTCTCATAGATCATCAAATATTTCACAAACTATCTCGCCATCTAGTGAATAGGAGACAAGATAACCCAAACTTGTAGGTATAACCTTATATAAACGAGAAGTCGTAGGTGAATCTAAAGCTGTCAAGCAGATAGGTTCATAATTAGCATACTGATATTTCACGATATATTCATCATCACTTGTAAGATAGAAAAGAAATGTTGATACTTCTCCGATCGCTCCTGTATAAGGTTCGTACTTACCTTGAGCTACCATAGATGCTGTTGAGGATAGATTACAGTACCTATCAGGATCTTCTCTGTATTTTGCAGCCTGTTCTTCAGCTAGTTTTATTTTTAAAGGTGCTTCATAGGTGGCAATGAGAGCAAGTTGTTCTTGTGTGAAACTGTACTGTACTTTATGCTCCTCATGCTGCCAATCGATGTTATAAGAGAATGTCATTTTTATACTTGTAGTTTAATAAAGATTGTTTCATTGCTTGATTTGAGTAAAGGCTACTTCTAATTCTGAATTAGCTATCGCTAAGGCGCTCTCATACCATTCATGGATAATTGCTTCTAATTCATTCCATGCTTTTTCGTGATTTTTTGGTTCTTGTAAGGCAACTGAGCGATAGGCTGACATCACTTCATTAATAAATTCATTCAATTCGTCTACGTCAAATGCTCCAAGCCAATCATAGGGATGCTCGGCTCCAATTTTTGGGTTTATTGCTAAAACGTCCGATAACTTTTTTGTTATAGTCATATATTCTCTAACGAATAAAAAGTGAAACAAAAATATTTTGCAAGGGGTATTGACAAATATAGATTAGTCGATATAACATTTCTGTTATCAAGTTGAAATGTAGTTTAGTCAATCTATACAGTAATCTTACAACTTGTATGAGGTTGACTCACCATGACATTTGAAAATCTTAACTTTGAAGTTGATGCAACTGGCATAGTCGCTAAGTTGAGGGCTGCTAGTGGGCTTACGCAAAGAGAATTTGCCGAGCGCATTGGTATGAATCAATCTCAACTTGCGCGAATAGAATCAGGTAAACAATTCCCCAAAATTGAGACGTTGGCAAAAATTGCATCGGGTGCAGGTTATGCACTCAAGATTCACTTTCTGCCTAATACAAACGAACAAATCTCACCTATCTCTATCATTTTTGGAGATACTCCTATGGCTGATTCGTCTGAGTATTCTGTCTATTTCGCCAGTATTCAACAAGGGCTACTGTCAGAGCGGGAAAACTTTCTATGGGTTTTGCACGACATCAGAAGTAGTTTGAGATCGCGTAATATCTATCCTGAAGTAATACCTAACTATTTAGGATTAGCAAAAGCTTGTCATGATCAATGTCTTGGTAAAAGCTGGACTCTGATTGATATTATCGAAGAATCATCTAAGAACGGGATTGTTGTAGATAGCCCAAATGTATTTACATCACTTTTTGACATCTTAAAGGATGAGCGTAGAAAATACAGATCCTTTTTTACTGATACTCAAGGACTTGCTTCAGTTCTTCAGGAGCAGCAAGATATTGGTAATGTTGAGTCTAAGACTGTACGAGTGATTAGCAATCATCTAGAAGTTTTTGAGAAAGAGACTGAAGATGAGTTACTAGAGTATGTAGAAAGTCATTCTAATATTCGATTTGCAGCAATTAAGCTTGTAATTCCAGAGCATTCTATTCGGGAGCTAAATGATTATGACGACAAGCAACTCAAAATCTATCGTAAAGCTTTAGACGATGCGCGGCGCAAACGCAAAAAGGTTTTAGATAAGTTGGATCAGTTTGATCGGCTTCTAGCTTATCGAAAGGGTGAAATCAGGATGAGTAATCATCTTGTATCAAGCTATGCGGATCGCTTGATGCGTCAACAACAGAGCGAGTTTATCGGTAAATCAATCGTGGAGCCTAAGATGAATACAGCGACTAATTTGGATGAAGTCAGACAACAGGCGATCGCGCAGTTGGAGGCATTGCAGAAATATTTGAATGAAAAAGGAAGAACTAAAGAGGCTGAAGATATTTCTAAGGAAGTCACTAAGCTCAGGGACAACACTTACCAAATTGCTTTTGTGGCTACTTTTAGCGCTGGCAAGTCAACGCTGATTAATGCAATGTTGGGTAATGACATCTTACCCTCGATGGCAAAGCCAACCACAGGTAGATTGACTTTCATGGTAGTGGTAAATATGTAGTGAAATCTCATATTTTCCAACTTAAATTATTCGTTTGTAGCTGTTGAAATTTTAATTATATTTAACTAACTAATTGAAAATTATCTAAAGTATAAAGTTTCCAAATATATGATTTCATTAGAACGTGTTAAGTGTTATATGTAGTGAAGTACCAGTATTTTTAAATTCAACTATTTCAGCTTTGATGTCAATCTCCAGACCTACTTGCCCCAATTGTGGTTCTCAACACACTGTTAAAAATGGGAAGATTCATAATCAAAAACCAAAATACCAGTGTCAAAACTGCAAAAGACAGTTTATAGAAAATCCCACTAATAAAGTTATTAGCAAAGATACTATAGAACTGATTGATAGACTTTTACTTGAGAAAATACCTCTAGCCGGTATTGCTCGTGCTGCTCTTGTTTCAGAGACTTGGTTGCAAAAATATGTGAATAATAAATATGCCCAGATTCCTCAGCAGGTGAATGTTTCAGCCAAACCAAGAGGTAAATTGACTATTGAATGTGATGAGGCTTGGTCATTTGTAGGTCATAAGGGCAATAAGCAATGGATTTGGTTAGCTTTGGATAAAAAAACTAGAGAAATAGTTGGAGTTTACATAGGCAATCGCAGTGAAGATGGCGCTAGGCGATTATGGAATTCTCTACCACCAGTTTATCGTCAATGTGCTGTTTGCTATACAGATTTTTGGGCAGCTTACGCACAAGTTATTCCTAGCAAACGTCATCAGGCAGTCGGGAAAGAAAGTGGCAAGACTAACCATATTGAACGCTTTAATAATACAATGCGTCAAAGAATTTCTCGTTTGGTCAGAAAAACTTTGTCCTTTTCTAAAAAGTTAGATAATCATATTGGTGCTATCTGGTATTTTATTCATCATTATAATTCTTGTTGTAGTGCCTAATTTTATTATCACTACATATTTACCACTACCTGACTTTCATCAATGATCGTGAAGGCGATGTCAATGCACAGGTTGAAGTTTCCAAAAAGGGCAATCAACGAATGATTGTTCTTTCTTATAGAGATCCTCAAGATTTACAAAAATATCTCGATAAGTATTTGAGAAATGGATGGATCGGAAAAGCTGAGGTGTATTCTGAGGAGAAATCACTACAATTTGACAGTCCAGTTGATTTTGTTAAGTCTGCCTTTGCCCCTGTGAGTGAGACCAATGACATTCACGCTAACCAAGCAAGGCTGACTTTAAATAAGGGGTATTCCTCATTTAGTCTTACCGATGTCAGTCAAATTGAATTAGGTAGTTTTATTAACAATGATGCTGTCAAAGAGTTAAAAATTCATGCTCCTGTTAAGTATTTAACTAAGCAAGTACGTTTAGAAGGTATTCAATTTGTTGATACCCCTGGAACAAATTCTGCTCGTCATGCTGATCACAAACGCATCACCTTTGACTTTATCGACAAAGCAAACGCTGTAGTTTATGTAATCAACTTTACTACTTGTTTTACTGAAAGTGATGCTCTATTGCTAGAAGAAATTCGCCGACAGAGGCAGTATAACTCTCGTTTCTGTGACAAACTTTTTTTTGCTGTGAATAAAATTGATCAAGACAATGGCAATGGTCAAACTTTACAAGATTCGATCTCGTCAATTCATAGCACATTAAATAATGACTATGGTTTTGATTTGCCCCGTGAAAGAGTCATTGGCGTTGCTGCACTACCAGCCTTACTTTATCGTATGAGTCAGAATGATTTACTGACAAAAAAGGAACTGAGACAGACTTTTAATGGCTATGTAGGTCGATTTCTAGATGATGATTTTCTGAACATCTCTCGTGAGGATGCTAACGCTGCAAAGGAGCAAGTTCTAAATTGGTCAAATATTGAATCACTTGAAACTGAGCTTGTGAAATATCTAAGTCATAACAACAAAACTCAAGAACTTGTTCTAGATGCAATTAGAAAGGGGTTAACCTTTTTACAAACCTATGAACAAGACGTACAGCAAAAGCTTGCTATTTTTAGAACTGACTTAGAGAAGTTGAAAAAACTAACTGAAAAATTCACTGAATCCCTTCAGGAGGCTGGAGATAGAAAAAAGTTGATTTCTGAGTCCTTATCAAGCGATCAGGATGCTCTAACAGACAAGATAAATTCCCGTTATACGCGGTTTAAAGAAGAGTTCAAGACTATTATCTCTGATATGTTTGATGGTAAATATGATGGGAGTGGCTTTAAAAACACTATTTCTCAAGCTATTGCTCGTAACTTTTCTGGGGCTAGTACAAGAGCATTAACTTCACAACAATGGGAACTGCTAAAGCAAGCTGTTGATTCAGTGCGTTTCTTTACAGAAACATCCAGCGAATCTAGAGCAAAAACAACACTCAATAACTACACAGTAACTATTAATGATGTAGTTCGTAGTATGTATAGTGTTTTTGAGTCAGAGCTAAAAAGTTTCTGTAATAAGGAACAGTCTCTGATTTATAAGCGTAGTAATGGACAAGCAGAATCAATCCTGCTTCGTTTAAATCAAGATCTAAACCAAGATTTGGGCATTCCTAAGATTGAAAATCCTATAATTTTTGACCAGATTACTTTCGCAGAACTAACTTCTATTCGAGATATGGTCAACGCACAAGTGTATGACCAAAGATCTGAAGAACAACGAACATATGGGGCTAGTGGTAGCTATGACAGTGATTATATAAAATTTATCTCTATTAACTCCAATCTTTTAAAGAGTAAAACAATTAGAACTGTAGAGACCATTGTAATTAATGGCAAGGCTAAAGCTGGTGAGATAGTGCGTTCTGGCATTGAATCACTATCTCACCAAATTGAGCAAGAAATTGACAGACGCATTACTATCATCAAAACAAATCTGGACAAGTCAGTTCAAGAGAGAAAATCTTTAGGTGATAATGTGCTGCCTGAAATCGAGAAGCTTGAAACAGATCTAGATTTAACAAGACAAGCGATCACCTCATTGAACGAAATTTACAAGTTCACAGAAAACCTTCAAACCAATTCTATTAGCTAAGGAGAAATATCATGGCTTTACCAATTCCAGTTGTCGGTCAACTAATTGATTCTGTTGGCAACGTCGTCAATTCAGGTTTTGGATTGTTAGGCGACTTGATACGCGGTCACATGGCTCGTCAAGAAAGGAAACTAGCTCTTGAAGAATTACAAATCAAAGCTGATGAAGCAAGGAAAACTCTAGAACTTGAAGTAAACCTTGACATCAAGACAAGAGAGGCAAACTTGAGAATCCTTCAAGGCATGATGAATATTGTCCAAGACGTTGTGCGAACTGATGTAGAGCTAAAGCTTCTGGCACAAGCTACTAATGCCAAATTGAGTTTATTGATCATGGATTGGCAAAAATCCACAGCCCAAGAATTTGTACGCCTTAAGGATGAAGTTCTGACTAATTTGAGCAGACACCTGATGACCTCACAATCATTACCTGAGTTTGAGCGTGGCAGATTTATATCTTTAGCTTACGAGAATTATGATCGAAGTACTGAAATCATCTTTGAAACTGACGCAACTGCCAGAAAACAAGCTGAGACTCTTGCATCTTCAGTAAAACCGATTGATACAAACTTGCAAGAAACTCTAGCAAGACTCGCAGGAATGGATACACTCAAACTGCTTAATGAATATCCTGAAGATGACGACCAGTAAAATGTTTGCAACAGTCAG